>CAVZPC010000001.1:0-73044 GCA_963777005.1 uncultured Acidobacteriaceae bacterium
CCAGATTTGTGAGGGATTGAGCGGAGGCCTGCTTGGGGTGTACTGATCCGGACTGAAACCGTAAGGGCTTGTCAATACCGGATTACGCGTGGACGAGGACGAATTATCGCGTGCTTGGATATTGGATCTCTGACCCTGCGCAGCGCCGCTGCATTGGACACTTTGCGCCATTGTGGGATCAGTGCAATCCACAGTTGTGCCCTGCCCCTGAGAGTTACTCTGGGATAGGCCCTGACCAAAGGGATCATCGAGAGATTGCGAAAAACACAACCCAACAGAGAAAGAGAAAACGAAAAATACTGCAAGCAGTAACTTTTGCATGATGGATTGAGGAATCCTACAGCACTCGGGGAAATAGGTTCAAACCTTCGTAATTCTACCAGTGCATGGCACCACGGGAATAGCTGGCGGACGCGACGGCGTTAGCAGCGAGCGTGGACTGTGTGCGAATACAGCGAAATCCCATGCGTCGAACTTTGAGGTAGTGTGATTCGTCTGCTGCGCACACTTTGGTGAAGACGGAATCGTTTTCGAAGTTAGCTCCCACCGTTCGAGAGATAATAAGGGCGATTGCTCAACGACTTGCACGCTGATGTGGAGGTTTACAACCTTGGTGTTCGAACCACTCCGATGATCTCTCCAAGCGTTGGCAGGAATGCGCATACTCGATCGCTGCTTGCTTTCGCTAGGCCCCGTGGCCAGAAAGGACTCCGATCCGCCGAGCGATTGCGAACCAAAGCGCTTCGTCCCATCTCCGGAGAAGACGCAGCGCCCCATTTGTAAACAAACGTCAGCCACGTTTTAAGAATTTCAGTTGTCATTTGTCGCCTTTGAGTTATCATTCCGCGCACAGAGAAGGTCTGCCCTGAATCGCAGGCTTGCAGCTTCTGGCTGCCGGTAACCCTTTTCGCACCGAGGAGACAACCAAAAATGAAACCACCGGTTCCGCTGCAGCCATGCCTGCTATTTGCCACATTTGCCCTATGCGCTTTCACATTTGGCTGCGGAGGCGGGCATTTTAACGATCCGCCTGGATTTGGGGCTATGGCAGTGGCAGCCACGCAGAATCCCTTGGTCGCACAGTACACGATGACGACGGCATTGGGATGTCCGGGCCAAGTGATGGTAGAGTTCGGTCCCGATACGACGTACGGAAGGAATACAGCATGGTATCCCGCCTCCGGTACTTCTCAGACGACCACCGTCCTAGTGGCAGGTATGAGAGCGGCAACCACCTACCACATGCGCGCGGTGGCGCGAGCTCAATGCACGGGCAGCACTAACACATTCAGCAGCGGGGATGTCACTTTCACGACGGGACCGCTGCCTCCACTGCCTTTTCCGACGCTCACCGTAACTCGCCCAACCCCCTCGTCGAGTTCGCCTGAGAATCCCGGGATCGAATCGATTGACATAACCGTCCCGAGCACGCCGGCTTTCTTCACCGATCGTGACGCCTATCCCATCTGGTACTACAACGTCGGAGCAGGGAACTATCCGTTCCCGTTCAAGCTGCTCCCCAACGGACACATGATCTTAAATATCAATTTTCCTTCAGGTGATTCCCGTCTTCGCGAAATCGATTTGGCCGGAAATACAATTCGAGAATTGGATATTGTTACACTCCAACAGAAGTTGCAAAGTGCGGGGTACGATTTTGTGCCGGCATTTTTTCATCATGACGTGCTCCCGCTGAACAATGGTCATATTCTTGCACTCGTGGACGTGACGCGGACGATAGATAGCCCTGAAGGGTATTCCGGGGCAACTTCGGTCAATGGAGATGCCATCGTTGATCTGGACCAGAATTGGAATCCCGTCTGGGGCTGGAACAGCTGGGACTACCTTAGCGTGAACCGACACCCGAATGGCTTGCCCGACTGGACCCACAGCAATGCGCTCGTTTACTCCCCCAACGACGGTAATGTGCTTGTATCGATGCGCAGCCAGTCTTGGATTCTTAAGATTGACTACAACAACGGGGCTGGTTCCGGAAATGTGCTGTGGAAGCTTGGCTATGAGGGTGACTTCGCGTTGAATGAACAGGGAGTGGCAAGCCAGGACCCCAGTGTGTGGTTCTGGTATCAGCATTTCCCGTCAATCATCAGCCAGCAAGGTACGGCAACCACGGTTGCGATTTGGGACAATGGCGACGATCGCTTGGACTTGGGCGGCACCACCTGTGGCTCTGCTCCCCCCTACACTGGCTGCTATTCGCGAGCTACTGTTTTTCAAATCGACGAGAGCGCTATGGTGGCAAATCTAGTGTGGGATGATTTGCCGGGGTACTTCGGCGTTTGGGGCGGAAGTATCAATCAATTGGAGAACGGAAATGTCGAGTTTGACCTTAATGCCGGACTGCCACCTCCGGACGGCATCGATGCTTCGCGGGTGCAGGAGGTGACCCAGACCCCGAATCCCAAAGTGGTTTGGCAACTCGGCATAAGCCCGGTGACTGAAACTGCCTATCGTGCTTATCGCGTGCCTAGCCTTTACCCCGGAGTGACTTGGTCATACTGAATGATGACCGTTAACCGAATGTAATGAAATAGCAGTTTACGCGAGGGCACAGAATATTCCCAGGTTGATGCAACTCGCGCTTCAGCTAGGCAAATCAGCTGACCCGACCTAACGCTGCTGATGCGGATGCTGGAGGCGAACTTATCGCCCCGACTCCGGGACTAAGTTTCCGGGACGAAGATTGAGAGCGGGTCGCCGCTGACGACCGTTAAGATACCTCTCCTCGAGTGCGCCACAGGTTCTTGCGTATTTGCGAATTTTCAGAACGAACTCAAACTGTTACTAGAGATAAAAACTTCATCCTCCCTCGTTTTTCTCTTGCTACTGAACGATGACAATCGGGCTGGTCTGGTGGCTCAGGCTCCCGGATGTCGCGGGGATCGCAGCTGTATAAGTTCCGGCGGGCGTTCCTTTGGAACTGGTAGAATGCGATGTCGACGATGAGCCGCAACCTGCCAGTGCAATGAGCGCCAGAACAATGGTGGCCGCGGATCAAAGGGGCCGGCGCCGCTTGCCGGCCAACAGCAGTCCTGCCAGCGCGCCACTATTGGCTCTGTACCACAACACGCGCACCGGAGAGAAACACGACATCCCCGTCCGCAGTAGCGCCCACGCCTCCGTATGAGTACGTGCTTGTCCATGTGGCGCTACCGGTATTCGTGGAGTAAATCGTGTTCGAATCGGGTGTGTAGATCAGCCCAGATCCCACTGTCTGAAAATTCATGATCTCTGGAAGTGGCGGAGACGCAATAAGTGTGCCGGTCGGAGAATAGATGGCAGAGCCGCTATAGGCACTGACGCCATTTTGAAGGGTGTAGAGGTCCACCAAAAGGTCCGAATCATCGATCCACCCCACGGCAAAGCCTGAGACTGCCGTAACCGCCGTTCCGTTCTGGTAAATGGTAGTAGCCGTGGACGGTGCTCGACCCCCGCCGACCGCGGCAATGAGAGTTCCGTCCGGCGAAAGCAACGGCGGGACCGTGACCGAGGAATTACCCGACCAAATCACGGGGCCACCGGTGATCGCGGTCACTTCGCTGGCGTACTGCCAAGTAAAACCATTATAGGTTCCCGTCATCTGCCCGATGTTTGATCCTCCTGTGGCCAGGGAAAAGCCGAAAAGGTACGTCCCACCAGATTGGTAAGGCCAGGTGTTAGTAACTGTACCTGCGGGCAGCGCATAGATATTTAGAGTTTCGTTGGGTTCGTACTGGGCATCTATGCTGTTTGCCGCAGCGGCCAAGACCGTGCCGTCAGTCGATAGCTGCACCTCGCTGCTGGAAAATGCAATGGTCTCTTGCGGTGTCGTATTTGCCGGATCGAAGATGTAAATTGTTCCGTCAGCCACCGCGACCGATGCGATACTGCTGCTCCCGGCTATATCGAAGGCGGTTCCCTGGGTGAGGAACCGTGGGGTTAAGTTCAAGCTTGCGCCGTCGAACACCGATCCATGCACATTTCCCGTAATCCACTGCGCAGGAGAAAACGCCGAATAAGCATAGTTGTAAGCCGTGGGCACGGTGTATGGCGTTTTGGCGACAGGGTTGCTTCCGGAGAGGTCGATGACGGTTACGGTCGGCGCGCCGAACGTAAGCAGGCCAATGGTGTCTCCGTAGGGGATCACCGAATCATCTGTACCAATCGGATAAGCGGCAGCGACCGTGGTGCTTCCCACGGCATAAATCGTCACCGCCGGATTTGTACCGTTCGTACCGTTGGAGATCGTCCACATCCAGCCTCCCTCACCGCCCAATGAGTTGAAGGCAGACGAAGAGGTCAGAAAGCCCGTCTGAGAACTGGCCGCACCGTAAGTCCAAACATTGTTTGAGAGGCTCGTCAGGAAGAAGGTTCCATCCAAAGACCATGTGCTGAAGTTGCCGGAAAACGCCGGCCCAACGGAGGACGATCCGCTCGCCGTCAGCACCGTCTGAATCACGTTGGCACCAGAGGGTCCCAGCGCAATCTGAATTTGCCCGGGGGCTGCAAAGACATTTGCTGCCGAGTAGTTTCCGGTGAGTGAAAAAAGAACAGTTCCGGACGTAGACCATGCCGTCAAACCTGCACTCGATCCGGCGCAAATATAACTTCCGTCCGAGGCCAGCCGCCACCATGTACCTGACGGTTGGTCGATCATCGGCGATGCGATGATTGTCTGCAGACTCCCAGTCGCAGCGGAACGGACCTCTACTCCGTTGGCTACTCCGACGGCCAATATGGAACCAGCCATGTAAATCGGCCAAGGAAAAGGCTGAGCATTATTAATCGAGAAAGTGCCTTGCTCGCCGGTGGCAAGCTCAGTGCCGGAACTGTAATCGATGAGTGTCCAGTGCCCGGACCAATCCTGTGCCAGCACGTTGGAGCCGACAGCGAAAATCGTGTAGATCTGCTTTGCAGATCCGAGATCTAGCAGCGTAATGAGCGCAGGATTCACGGTCAATGTGACGTTAGCGGTGGTGTTTCCGACGGCGTTCGATGCTGTCACCGTGTACCTATTGCTGGCAGACGCAGCCGAGGCGACACCGTAAATCGCCCCCGTATGGGCGTCGAGGCTGAGCCCGGTCGGAAGTGAGGGAGAGATGCTATAGGACGTTACTGTGCCTGACACGGTCGGAATGTCGCTGGGGAACGGCTGGGCAGCTTCGAGAGTGAGTGAAGTCTGCGGATAAACCAGATTCGATGGAACTGCTGGATTGACAGTGATTTGAACGGTTGCCGCTGTCGAGCCCCCCGCGTTCGATGCTGTGATGTTGTAGGTGGTGCCTCCCGATGTCGCCGTGGGTGTGCCCGAGATGACTCCGCTGGAGGTGCTTAGACTGAGTCCCGCCGGCAGCGCGGGACTGACCGCATACGAGCTTACCGTCCCGGTTACTTTAGGAGTATCCGGCGAAATGGCAACGCCGACCGTAGCGGTGATTGTCGGCTGCGGATAAGCTAAGTTGGCTGGGGGCGTAGTCTGATTGACCGGCCCGGTGGAACTGCTGCCTCCGCCGCAGCCCAGCATTAATAAGAAAAGGGAGGAAACAGCCGCGAAACCGAGCAAGCTGGGGCCAGCGGACCTCGCAGCGTAGCATAAGCTTAATTTATTGCTATTGCGGCCCAAATCGCACCTCCTGAGGAACGATTCAACCACTTTTCGACCGTAACTCCACCTGGTCCTGACAGTTCTCTGTAATGAAACGAAGTCTTCATGGTAAGTACTCCTTAGAAGGGAGCCGTTAGGTCCCGACTTGCCTGTGAAACTTGTTGCACGGTCGTGGAATGGAGGAGGCTCTAGAAAACTAGCAATTGTAGCCCCGAGCGCGAGAAAGAGCCACCGATGTTTTCGAGGCGAAAACGGGTGCTAACTTCATCATTCCCGCGATAAGTGAAACAGAGTCTTCCTTGTTTTCGCGCGTTATTGCCAGGATTGTCGCGCTCGCAGGCGAGCTATTGTTGAGCCCTTGCCATTGTTGTGGAACCGCTGCGACCGCAATCAGCGAATCGAGATGGTATATTGGATCGCGTGGTGGTCGACAGGGTTGACCTGCCCATCATTGTAAGACTCGGCGAGTCATCTCCGGCTCGAAGGTACTCATCGGCCTGTCATATCTGAAAGGATCGGAATTTTTTGTGCGCATACTGGTAACTGGCGGGGCTGGGTTTATTTGCTCTCATGTTGCGGATGGGTATATCGCTGCCGGGCATGACGTGGCGATTATCGACGATCTGTCCCGTGGGTCGCGGGACAATCTCAATCCCAAGGCCCGTTTTTATCTGGGCGACGTACAGGACGCGGAGTTTGTGAATTCCGTTTTCGAAACGGAACGACCGGAGGCCGTCAACCATCACGCCGCGCAAATGGATGTGCGCCGCGGCGTTCGCGAGCCGCTCTTCGATGCCTCGGTGAATATTCTTGGGTCGCTCAACATACTGCAGGCGGCGGTCGCCCGGGGTTGTAAGCGAGTGATCTACATTTCTACCGGCGGCGCGGCATACGGTGAGCCGAAGCGACTTCCGGTTCTGGAAGACGACCCCATCAACCCGATTACTCCGTACGGGATCAGCAAGCATACGGTGGAGCACTATCTCTTTACTTACCGTTTTTTGTACGGGCTCAACTACGTCGTTCTACGCTACGGAAATGTCTACGGACCGCGACAGAGCTCCCATGGAGAAGCGGGCGTATTTGCGATTTTTTGCGAGCAGATGTTGGCGGGAATTCAGCCCGTAATTTATGGAGACGGTAGCAAGACGCGAGACTACATTTTCATCGAAGACGTGGTACGCGCCAATGTTGCGGCCCTCGAGCGGGGAGATGGCGAGATATTTAACATTGCCAGCGGGTTGGAAACGAGTGACCAACAGGTTTTCGATGTGATCCGCGATCGACTTGGCAAGAGCGATCTAAGGGCAAAGTACGTGGCGAGACGGCCGGGCGAGATTGAAAGGATCTACCTGGATGTGCGCAAGGCGGAACGGATACTGGGGTGGACGCCGCAGATTGCGCTGAGCGAGGGAGCCCGCCGCACAGTGAGCTATTTTCAGCAAACTGCAAACAAGATGACTGCGCAGCATTGAAGCGAAATAAATGGCAGCCGCTCTCTTTCAGGATGCGGCTTCGTCTTCTTCCTGAGAAGCAAGCGATGAGGTATCTGACGCGGACAGGATCTGCTTCGTCAATTGTTCAACCTCTGCGACCAGGAGCGGCAGGCGAGCAGCCACTCTCTGCGATAATCCTTCGCCGTGCTCAAAGGATTCTCCCGCAACAGTTACGCAGAAGGATTGCGGCGTGGTGCCATAGAGCTGGCAGGCCAGGCCAAGAACTTCGGCGGGAGAGAGTTGATGGGAGAATTGCACTTTCGCCAAGGGCGCAGCGACGGGCTGGCAGCGGATGTCGCCGGGGTCACCGTCCCGGCTTGCGTCTACAAAAATTACAGTCTCGGCGCGGCTGACGGATTCCGCAACTTCGGGCAGGAGTTGTTGAAGCCGCACGACCTCTACTTCTGGGGACGCCAATCTGCGGTGCAATTCGTCGGCGACAACCCAGCCCGCGCCGTCGTCGCTGCGCAGCGGATTGCCGTACGCGACAATGAGCACCCGTGGCATTTTGGCCGGCAAATTCAGCCGCTCGTTACCTGATCTCGGTTATCCCGCCCGCTCGACCTGGTCCAATAGTTCGCCGCTGGGGCTGAGCAGTTCGATGCGCAGCGCCATCTGGCCCAACGCATGGGTGGAGCAGCTAAGGCAGGGATCGTAGGTGCGAATCACCGCCTCCACGCGATTCAGCATTCCAGGAGTCAGGTGGTTGCCGCGGACGAAATGCTTGGCTACCTGCAGAATGCTGCGGTTCATGGCGAGATTGTTGTGTCCGGTGGCGATGACCAAATTGCACCAGCGAATCAAACCCTGCTCGTCAATCTTATAATGGTGGAAGAGCGTTCCGCGCGGAGCTTCGCAGGCTCCCACTCCTTCGAGCGCATTGGGCCGAGCCACCGCGCGCACGCGCTGGGAAAGGATTTCGGAATCGTTCAGCACCTGCTCCATGCGCTCCACGCAATAGAGCATCTCAACCAGCCGGGCGTGGTGGTAGTGAAATGAACTCAGCACCGCGGTGCGCTGCAGTTCGTGGAACTCGGCCAGTTCCTGATCGGCGCGCGGCGTGCCACAGCGGTCGGCCACATTTAATCGTGCCAGCGGCCCGACGCGGTAGATGCCATCGGGAAATCCTACAGGCTTGTAGTAGGTTGACTTCAGATAGCTCCAGGGTTCGACCTTCTCGCCGATGTAGTCGAAATAGCGCTTGGGATCGAGAGCGTCGGCCACGACCTTGCCGGAGGCATCGATGATGCGGAGCTTTCCGTCGTAAAAGGTGAGGCCGTTATCCTGCTTGACGATGCCCATGAACATCGTGGGGAAGTTGCCGAAGGCGGCGATTTCTTCGCGGAAGTTTTCCATTCTCCCCTTGAACAATTCCAGGGTGCGCTCGACGATGCGGAGCGCGTCCGGGATGGCGGAGAGGATGGCGTCGCGGTTCACCTCGCTCAATGGCTCGCTGACCCCCCCGGGAACGATCCACGCAGGATGGATGCGCTTTCCGCCCAGCCGCTCGATGATCTCCTGTCCAAATTGCCGCAGCCGGATTCCGTCGCGGGCCAGCTCCGGATTCTCCTCGGCCACACCAAATAGATTGCTTTTCGCGGGGTCAGCGTCCATGCCGAGTAACAGGTCGGGAGAGGAAAGATGGAATAGGCTCAGCGCATGGGATTGCACGACTTGGGCCAGTCCGAAGATGCGGCGAAGTTTTTCAGCGGTGGGCGGGATGGTGACCGCGAGCAGTGCATCGCATGCTTTAGCCGATGCGATGAGGTGGCTGACGGGGCAGATCCCGCAGATGCGCGCCATCAGGGAAGGCATCTCGTAGAACGGACGGCCTTCGCAAAATTTTTCGAAGCCGCGGAATTGGGTGACGTGAAAGCGAGCCTCCTCGACGGCTCCGTCTTCATCGAGGTGCAGAGTAATTTTGGAATGACCCTCGATTCGGGTCACGGGGTCGATAATAATGGTCTTGCCCTGCTTCACAGCTTCACCCACAATCTTGGACTCTTGACGTACTAAACTCCCTGCACTCCTAAAACTGGTTATGATCCAAAGCGCGTTTTCAGGCTCACGTCGGGCTGCCGGCCTTCCAGCAACTCCGTGAGCACGTAAAAAATTGTGTCGGCAGAGGGAGGACAGCCGGGAACGAAGACATCGACTGCCACGATTTCATGAATCGGCCGCGAGTAAGGTAGCAACGCCGGCACCACCTGGTTTGGAATCCCAGGGTCGAAAGTTACGTTCTCCCGGTAGGCGCGGTCATACACCGCCTTCACGCCAAAAGAATTTCTCATGCCGGGAACGTTGGCGGTGACGGCGCAATCGCCGAGGGAAACCAAGGTCTTGGTGCGCTGCCGCACGAGCTGAATCTTGTGCAGATCTTCTTCGCTGCTCACGGCGCCTTCCACCAGCGTGAGGTCGACGTTCTCGGGAAATTCTTTTGCATCGACCAGAGGGCTGTAAACCAAGTCGACCAGGCTGGCCAAGGCAAGCAGGCGTTCGTCCATGTCGAGGAAAGACATGTGGCAGCCGGAGCAGCCGTCCAACCAAACCGTTGCCAGTCGCTTTTTATCCATTCCAACCACTCATTCGTTTTCTTCCCGCATCAGCGTGAGATAAGGCAGAAACTGGCGCCGCTTGAGCATCTCGGCCACCGAGCGGCCTTTCTCAAAGAGTGCCCCGGTGGGACAGACGTGCACGCACTTACCGCAACTGGTGCAGGTTTCCGACAGGCCCCACGGTTCGTTCAAATCGGTGATGACTTTGGCGTCAATGCCGCGGCCCGTGATGTCCCAGGTATGCGCGCCTTCGATTTCATCGCAAACCCGCACGCAGCGGGTGCACAGAATGCAGCGGTTATGATCGATGACGAAGCGCTCGTGTGAGGCATCGACCTCCATTTTCGGATAGCGGTAGGGGAATTGGACATGCGTGATTTCCAGCCTCTGCGACAGCATTTGCATTTCGCAGTGGCCATTGGAGACGCAGACCGAGCAAATGTGATTGCGCTCGGAGAAAAGCAACTCCAGGATCATCTTGCGGTATTTTTGCAGGCGCTCGGAGTTGGTGGTCACTTCCATTCCTTCTTCGACCGCGGTAACACAGGCCGGAAGCAAACGATTCTGTCCCTTCACTTCCACCAGACACATCCGGCAAGCGCCAACGTCCGAGAGACCATCCATCTCACAGAGGCGAGGGACAAAAATTCCGTTCTGCCGGGCCACGTCCATGATGCTCTCGTCCTGGCGGCCGCTTAGGTCCCGGCCATCGATCTTAAGCGTCTTGACGCTCGTGGTCGGGCTCATGGCTGATCTCCATTCTCGGAACGGCCGCAGACGCCGGCGGGACATTTATGGTCATCGATGTGCGCGCGATACTCCTCGCCAAACGAACGCAGCGTGCTCACCACCGGGTTGGGCGCCGACTGTCCCAGACCGCACAGGCTGGTGTGTTTCAGCAGGTCGCAGAGTTGCTCGAGCATGGCCATATCCTGCGGGGTCGCGCTCATGGTACTGATGGAGGTAAGAATTCGGTGCATCTGGTAAGTGCCGACCCGGCAGGGAATACACTTGCCGCAGGATTCGGTCATGCAGAAATCCATGAAATACTTGGCGACGTCCACCATGCAGGAACTTTCGTCCATGACGATCATTCCGCCCGAGCCCATGATCGAACCGGCGCGCACCAGCGATTCATAATCGACGGGCATGTCGAGGCAGGATTCAGGCAAGCAGCCGCCGGAGGGACCGCCCGTCTGCACGGCTTTGAACTTGCGTCCTTCCGGAATCCCGCCGCCAATTTCAAAGACCATCTCGCGCAGGCTGATTCCCATGGGGACTTCCACCAAGCCCGTGTTCTGCACACTTCCCGCCAGCGCGAAGACTTTTGTTCCCTTACTTTTCTCGGTGCCGATCCCCGCGTACCACTCTCCGCCATTGCGAATAATCGGAGCGATGTTCGCGTAGGTTTCTACGTTGTTGATAAGCGTAGGCTGACCGAATAGGCCTTCCATTGCGGGATAGGGAGGGCGCGGCCGGGGGGTTCCGCGCTTTCCTTCCACCGACGCGATCAGAGCGGTCTCTTCTCCACAGACGAATGCACCTGCGCCCAGCCGCAAGTCCAGACGCAAACTGAAGCGCGTGCCACAAATGTTTGCGCCGAGCAAGCCGGCGCGCTCGGCTTGCCGAATGGCGTTGCGCAGCCGTTTGATGGCCAATGGATATTCAGCGCGCACGTAGATGTAACCTTCGGACGCACCCACAGCGTAGGCAGCAATCAGCATGCCTTCAAGAACACGATGGGGATCGCTCTCGAGCACGCTGCGATCCATGAAAGCGCCGGGATCGCCTTCGTCGGCGTTGCAGACCACGTATTTCTGCGTGCCCACGGATTTCGCAACCGTGCTCCACTTCAGCCCGGTAGGATAGCCCGCGCCGCCACGGCCGCGCAGGCCGCTCTTGGTCACTTGCTCGATGACTTCGCGGGGCGACATTTCCGTGACGGCCTTGATCAGCGCGGTGTAACCTTCGACGGCGATATAGTCTTCGATCCGCTCAGGATCGATCACGCCGCAGTTCTCCAGCACAATTTTCTTCTGCCGCTGGAAGAAGGGGACATTCGTGGGACAAACCAAGTTGGCTACTGGCGACCCTTCCAGGCTGTCGAGAACCGCAGCAGCGTCACCGGCCGCCACATGCTGGTAGAGGACTCCGCTGCTGGTTGAAACTAGCGGACCTTCCGCGCACAGCCCCATGCAACCTACGCCCTTCACCCGGCACTGCTGCTTGGTGCCCCGCCGTTCGACTTCCTGATCGAGCGCGTCTTTCACGCTCTGACTTTGGCAGGAGATACAGCCGGCCGCGACACATACCCGCACCTGTTGTGGAAACTGGCTTTGCGCGGCGCGTTCGGTTTCGGCGATCTGATCGAGTTCTTCAGGAGTCATGTTCTTCCACAGTCACGTTCCTAGTAATCGTCATCATGGACGCGTCCACTGCTTCAGCCGCTGTTGCAAGCCGGGCACACCGACCTTCCCGGCGACTTCCTGGTCATAGACCACGGCTGGGGCCAGCCCGCAGGATCCGAGGCAGCGCGCCGTCAAAAGCGAGACCTTCTTGTCGGGCGTGGTCTCACCAGCAACGATTCCCAAATCGTGCTCGACCGCACGCAGTAACTGAGGCGCGCCCTTGATATAGCACGCCGTCCCCATACAAATGACGCAGGTATGTTCGCCGGCCGGCTTCAGAGTAAAGAAATGGTAGAAAGTGGCTACGCCGTAGGCCCGGCTTAAGGGCACACGCAACGACATGGCGACGTAACGCAGGGCAGGGACATCCAGATATCCGAACGCTTCCTGCACGGTGTGCAGAGTTTCAATCAGGCCACGGGACTGCTGACCCTGGCGGCGCATGGTCGCGTCCACCAGCTTCCAGCGTTTGTCCTGATTGGGGGGCGCTGGCTTCGATACATATGAGGGCATACTCGCTTTCCAGATTCCGGGAAGATCGGCCCGGCGGTTTGGTCGTATGAAGGCAAGATTTTCGACGCAACGAACATAATTGTCAGGAACACATAATTCTAGTCCCGCGCAGGGGCCAGCGCGGCAACTTTTTTTGGTTTTGACGAAACAAGAGGATGGAGTGTCCCAAATTGGAGCACAGCCCTATTTTATTCGTCGCGTAACTACTACACCCTCCTGTGCAGTTGACTTTGGGCGCAGGGTTGAGTGGCTAATTTTTCTCCGGCTCGCGGGGCACGCCTTTTTCGATGGGCTTGCGCGGAAGCATCTGGTCCCGCATGGCGGCGTCGTAGACGAAGCCGGCGACGATCACGGCAATCTGCTTGAGGTCCTCTGGTTGCAGGCGATCGTAGACATCCATATTCGAATGATGCGTGCGGGTTTCGTATTCGATGGGATCCTGGATGAACTGGAATCCCGGAATGCCGACGGCATCGAAGGAAAGATGGTCGGTGCCTCCGGTGTCACGCATGGTGAGTGTGGTCATGCCGAGGTCGTTGAAGGGCTTCATCCAAGCTTCGAAGATGGGAGCGACGGCTTCGTTCTCCTGCAGGTGCACGCCGCGAATTTTTCCGCTGCCGTTATCGACGTTGAAATAGACAGAGACCTTTGCCTGTTCGGGCTTCACCGTAACGTCTCCAGCCTCGCGGCGGAGAAGAGTCGGCATGCCTTTCATGCCGGGATCGTCCATGGGCGGACGGGCGCCGAAATGATTTTGCACATAGCCCTGGGAGCCAAGAAGTCCTTGTTCTTCTCCACTCCAAAGGCCGATGCGAATGGTGCGACGGGGCTTGATGTCGAGCGCTTTCAGAATCCGAACCGCTTCCATCATGACGATGGTTCCGGCTCCGTTGTCCGTGGCTCCGGTGCCTGCGTGCCAGGAATCGAGGTGTGCGCCCAGCATCACGAGTTCATCTTTCTTATCGCTGCCGGGAATTTCAGCGATGGTGTCGTATTGCATAGGATCATCGTCGTAGAAAGTGTTCGTGACATTCAGTTCCAGCGAGACATCTTTCTTTTGCTGCAGCAGCCGCGCGATGCGCGTCCAGTGCTCGAGCGCCATAGTGAGCTGAGGAACAGTGGTGGTCTCGCCCGTCTTGTAGGATCCCCCGGACTGGACAAACACGGTGCCACCGCCCGAGGTCATGCGGCTGTGATCAATGACCGCCAGAACTTTTTCGTCGGCGAAGAATTGGTTCAGGTCCTTGATGAATTGCTGACGTTTCACGAAATCGGCGAAGCGGAAGGCGGGATGCTCGCCCTGAATCTGGTAGTCAGCCAGCTTGGCAAGGTCGTCATCACTCAAGCGTTTGTAGGGAGCTTCGGTGATGGGCTTTACATCCACATCCGGCCCCAAGATCACAATCATTCCGGCGAGCTTCCCTTTGTATTTGTCGAAGTCTTTCTGGCCGTCAATGATGACGCGGACGCATTTGCCTTGGACCACGCCGTTGGTGCCAGGAGTCCATGCTTTCGGATAGGCGAGCAGGGTAACGACGTCGGGCGAGGTCATGCGCACGTTAACGTACTGGTTGGCCCAGCCGCGGCCAAACGGTCCCCAGGGTTCGAGATGGGCGTTGGAGAGACCCATCGCCGTGAGCTGGTCGCGCGTCCACTCGTTGGCGCGCTTCATGTTCGGGGAACCGGTGAGTCGCTCGCCGATCGAGTCCATCAATCCCGTGGCGTAGTCCATGACCTTGGAATTGTGGAAGCCTTCGTAGCGGATACGGGTAATGGTCTCCAGATCGACTTTTTCTTTGTCTCTGTCCTGCGACCACAAAGCGACAACCGGCGCCATCACGAACAGAAGGCACACCAGACGAGCGAACTTCTTCATGAAAGAGCTCCTAAGGGAAGATCAAAGCGGCGATTATACAGGGCGAGTTGCAGGAGCGCGGAGAGCTTGTAAAGTTAGTTCAAGACCCAGGAGAGCAATCATTCTTGCTTGGTCTGATTCGACTGCGACGCGGCAGAGTTGTTTTCCTCTGATTTTTTGGGTTCGCTTCCGGCGGAGGGCTTGGCATCTTCTTCGTCGTTGTTTTTCAAGATGTATTGCACGATCAGCGAAATGCGGCGGTTCGAAGGGTCGAAGGGATCCTCAGGCTTGCGAAGACGTTGATCGGCAAAGCCGCGGACCTGGGTGACCTGTTCCGCTCCCACTCCGTTAGCTTGCATCAGGCGACGCGCAGCGTTGGCACGGTCGCTCGAGAGCTCCCAGTTGCTGTAGTTTCCGGTTGCGGCATAGGGCTTGGAGTCAGTGTGGCCCTCGATGGAAATCTTGTTGGGAAGCTTGCCCAGCTCCTGCGCCAGCCGGATCAGCAAATCGCGGCCGTCGGCGTTGAGTTCGGGACGTCCGCTGTCGAAGAACGTTCCGGAAATAGATTCCATGAGTTCAATGCGAAGGCCCTCGCTGGTGACGGTCATCTCGACGTGACTTTGGAGTTTGGCGAAGTCATCCATTTGCCGGATCTTTTGTTCCAGCTGATCCTTTAGCTTCGGCATATTGTCTCTGGTGAGTTTGAAATTCTCGCCGGAGCCGGCCAAGCTTGACCCCATCTTCGCGGAGGTGCCCGTCGGATCTTTGAAGTAGCCGCCCACGGCCTCCTGCACTTTCTTGCTGGAACTGAGCAGCCACAAGACGATGAACAGAGACATCATCGCAGTGACGAAATCGGCGTAGGCGACTTTCCAGGCTCCGCCATGATGGCCGCCATGCCCGCCTTTTTTCTTCAAGATGATGATGGGACGTGTCTTGTCCATAAAGATTCTACCGTGCGATTATCCGGATGCGGCCGCAGCGTCAGGAGTAGCCGCAGCAGCATCGTCGGTCACCGCCCGGTTGCGGCATGCCGCTTCCACTTCTCTGAAGGAAGGCCGCACATGACCCGGCACGGCGCGCCTGGCCACTTCTACGGCCATGATGGGCGCGGTGCCTTTCAGAAAAGAAACGATCAGGACTCGCAAGACGTAGAGATAGGCATGCTCGTCACCTGTAATCTTGACCATGTTGGCAGCGATGGGTCCAACGAGGCCGTAACAAAGCAAAATTCCGAGAAAGGTGCCGACCAGTGCCGCCGCTACCTTTTTCCCGATCTCTTCCGGAGGGCCGCCCATCGCACTCATGGTGATAACGATACCGAGAACGGCAGCCACAATGCCGAGACCGGGCAGGGAATCAGCGACGCTGGTGAGAGCCGACGTGGGCTGCTCGCCATCATGGTGGTGAACGTCGAGATCCAGGTCCAGCACCTGGTCAAGATCGAAAGCGTCCACACCGGTGATGGCCATGCGCAAGGAATCACAGACGAAGTCGCGGGTGTGATGGTTTTTGAGAACCGCAGGACCCTTGGAGAAGATGGGACTTTTGTCTGGCTCTTCGACATCGTTTTCCAAAGCCATCAACCCGTCCTTCCGAGCTTTGTTCAGCAATTCGTACATCATCTTCAGGGAATCGATGTAGGCCTGTTTGGTGTATTTGGAGCCACCAAAGACGCCACCGATTCCTGCGGCAATCTGCTTTAGGATATGAAGTGGATTGGCGATGAGAACGGTGCCAATCGCGGCTCCGCCGATGGTAAGGAGCTCGGCAGGTTGAATCAGCACGCGGAGGTTGCCGTGCTCCATCAGATAGCCGCCCACCACGCAGCCGAAAACCACGACAATGCCAATAATCGCAAACATGGTTCACTCGTGAGACTCAACTCCTCGACGACGGATCGGCTGCCGCGATGCGTTGATTGCCCGGCGCGATGAGCTTTCCGTTGAGCGCTTCTTCGGCTCGCAGCAACAACGATTCGACCGTATCGCCTGCCACAGCCGCTGCGCTCGCGATCAAAATCGCCACGGATAATTCCTCTCCCCACCACTCGATTGTGGCACTGGTGGTCATCCTCAACATGCGTTCGCTCACCGCTCGCAGTGCATCTTCCGAGCAGCCACTCAAGATCACCAGAAACCGGTCCTCAGTCCAGCGTCCGACATAGTCCGTCGGCCAAATCGAGTTCCTCAGGGTGCGAGCCAATACCCGCAATATGGAGGCAGCCGCTTCCTGTCCGTAGCGGGCGCGGAACTGGGTGAGTTCATGGACCTCGAGACAAACGACACCTAGGGGAATTCGGAGTTCCGCGAACGTCCCGAGCATTTCCCGCAGGCGTGATTGCATCACAGCGTGATTGGGCAAATCGGTCGCGCGATCCAGGCAGCCGCGCTCTTTCAGGCTCCGGTCGTTCGGGCTGGGGCCGTTTCCCGCAAACTCGCTTTCAAAAGTCTGGATGATGCCGATGATCGAGCCATGCTCATCCCGCAGTGGAATTGCCCAGGTGTGCACTGGGGCCCAGTGCCCGGATCGGTGGTGGATAAAGCTCATCGCTTCCACGGGGACGGCATCGTGGAATGCGGCAGCCAGAGGACATCGTCCGGTGCACATTTCGCAGCTTTTTTCGTTGCAATGGAGAAGAATGTTCTCCGCGCAGGAGTGCCCGAGAACATCGATCCGCGCGTAGCCTGTGATGTGCTCGGCTCCGTCGCTCCAGAAGACAATCTTCCGGTCCAGATCGAGAACACTGACCCCGATTTGCAGCCCGTCGAGGATGTCGCGATAAATCTTGGGATCTTTAAACCGTGGCATAGGACCCATAGCCGACGCTGTTGGCTAGTGTGTCCATCGGCGAAGAAGCGCCCTAACTTAAGGTCAGCACCGCCGGGAGTAGCGTCGGAGGACCGGCTAAAACGCGGCAGATCCAGGAGAGTCACAGAGGTAGCGCATGGAGCCGGGGGGGATGGCACTTGAGTGCCATTTTCACAATTTCGCGGAAAGTATAGTTTCACGGGTGAGCAGTTCTGGGGGAGGGCTGCCCGGACGCCCTGATCTTGCAAAAAGATCGGGGCGTTCGTATTTTTGGCAGACGAATCAAAGGTACTGTGTTGGGTGTCAGGCCTAAGACCCGAAGCTTAAGACCTAGCGCGGCGAAACGCAGAGCGAGATCAATTGGTTGAAATCGTGAAGTTGACCGTGATCTTGGCCTCGGTTTCGACGGCTTCGCTGCCCTCAACGTGGGGCTTGAAATGCCATTGCCGGACGGCGTCCTGGGCCGCTGAGGCGAGGATGTGCGGCCCACTCACCACCCGCAGGTTCTGGATGATTCCGTCCCTGCCAATCAGCGCCCGCAGAATTACAGAACCCTGTACCTTCATCTGCCGCGCCAGCAGCGGATAGCTGGGCTTCACCGGGCTGGTCACGATCGCGGACGCGTTGGCGGACATCTGCACGCGTTCCGAAGCGTTGCTGGTGACGCTGGCTGCAGTCTCGGCATCGGCCGGGGCGCTCGTTTCAGGAGCGGGCTGCGGAGCATCGCCTGGCTGCAAATCCACATGCACAGAATTGCTGCCGGGCCGGAGTACATGATGCGAGTCGCCCGCTACTACTTCCACTTCTAGCGGAGGCAGCACGGTGCGGCTGGTTATCGCCACGGGCGGCGGCGCAGTTTCCAAGGTGGGAGCCGCGGCCAGACTTGCGAAGTTAGTCTTCAGCCTGGCCCGCCGAGTTTTGTGATGTGGTTTGGCCGCTGGCGCTAGCTTGGCGCCCACCGTGGGCGCCTGGGTGGGAGCTGTACTCGCTACCGGTGAACTTTCGACCGGCTGATCAAACTCCGCGTCCGGAGAGTCGGGGAACCAGAAATCGCGATCATGCCACAGGACGATGCCGAGGGCCAACAGAAGCAGACACAACGAGCCCACCATCAATTCACGCTGCCGGTAATCTTCCTTCCCGATTCTTCGCCTCCTTGGTACCAGAGTGCGGTCGGTTTTCGGCACGATTGTCTTCAGCATGGACATGCGGGAACCTGGGTTTGAAACTCCGCGCCGCCGGCTCTGGACTGGCGAACCGGGGCCGACCTTGGGGAGGTTAATCTTCCGCTAGTATGCCTCGAAAACGCTCCAAAGGCTAGTAAAAGGTACGACTCGATTGGGCCGGTCGCGTTATCATTCTCAAACTGAGTCAGGGCGAAACTTTCACGCGTCTCACGAATCCCATGGTTGGGACTGAGGAAAATTCTTGCAGGTCAACGTATGAAGGACAACGATCGCAAAATGGACGAAAAAAAGTTCCGGCAAGTGAGCCGCCGCGAATTACTCAAGCTCACGCCCGTGCTTGCGCTGGGAGCTTTCGCTATCCCGAAGTTCCGGGAGGGTTTGCTGAAGAAGGGCTTGGGTTTCAGCGATTGGGCTTCGGCCCGGATGTTCCGCTCCGGCCATCTCGCGACCACCTTCGACAATTCCGACCTCACTCCTTTCACGAAGTTCCCCATCAATGGCTATGACGTCGATGATCCTGGCGTGATCTTCGAGAACTGGACGTTGACCGTCAGCGGAGCGGTACAGAAGCCCGGAGAATACACGCTGGCGCAGGTGCAGGCCCTGCCCCGCTATCGCCAGAACACACGTCACGTCTGTGTGGAAGGCTGGGACGTGATTGGACGATTTGGCGGCGCCCGGCTCTCGGATTTCCTGCAGCTGATCGGCGCTGATCCTACCGCGCGCTACATCACGGTCAACTGCGCCGATGATTATTACGAGTCGCTTGACATGGCGACGGCGCTGCATCCCCAGACTCTGCTTTGTTATGAGATGTACGAGCAGCCGCTCACGCGCGAGCACGGAGCGCCGCTGCGTCTTAGCATTCCCACCAAGGTCGGCTATAAGCAGGCCAAATATTTAACCGATTTGAAAGTCACGCACGTGCTAGATCGAGTTGGATACTGGGAAGACCAGGGCTATTCGTGGTTTTACGGTTTGTAGCGCGGCATGCATGCCGGATTCAAGCGTGTACATCGGGGGTCCAATGAGCGGTAGTGCGATCGAAGTTATTCAATCAAGAGGAAAAGACGAAGAGCCCATCGTGGTGGCGCACGCCGTTTACGAGCATCCGTTCATTGTGCGTCTTTGCCATTGGATCAATACGGTCGCGCTTTTTGTGATGGTAGGCAGCGGACTGCAGATTTTCCGCGCCTTTCCCAGTTTCGGAGCCAAGATTCCGCAGAAGGATTTGCTGCACTGGCCGAAGGCGTTCGCCATTGGCGGATGGCTGGGAGGAGCTTTGCAGTGGCACCTCACCTTTATGTGGATCTACCTCGGTACCGGTGTTCTTTATCTCGGCTATCAGATTTTCAGCGGGAACTATCGGCAAGTGTTGTTCGTTCCGCGTGACATTCCCGGGGTGTGGCCGATGGTGAAGCACTATTTCTTTTTTGGACCGAAGCCGCCGGTTCGCGAAGCCTACAACCCGCTACAGAAGCAGGCTTACACCAGTGCGATCGGGCTGGGCGTTCTTTCGGTGCTGACCGGTTTTGTTGTATGGAAGCCGATTCAGTTCTCCTGGCTGGCACGGGTGATGGGAGGTTTTCACTATGCGCGGATCTGGCACTTCGCCGTGATGTGGGCGATTTTGTTTTTTGTGCTGGGGCATCTGGTGATGGTGATTCTTCATGGCTGGAATAATTTTCTCTCCATGCTGACCGGCTGGAAAAAAGATCCCGAGTACTGAGGGGTAAGACCTGCAACCTAAGACCAACGCGTGAGGATTCTGAGCCAGATGTCCGAAGCAAAGATGGCCTTGAACAATCCGGGGCAGGCAGGCGGCATGCGCGAGCAGGATCTTATTTTGAGCGTACAGCGCGGGCAGCATGAATTGTTCTATGAGCTAGTTCGGCCTTATGAACGGCGGGTGTATGCCGCGGCGCTTGCCATCTTGCGTAACGAGCACGACGCAGAGGATGCAGCGCAGGAGGCGATGCTCAAGGCGTTGGCGAACATCCGGCAATTCCGCGCCGAGGCTCGCTTCAGCACCTGGCTCATACAGATCACGGTAAACCAAGCTCTGATGCGCCGGCGAAGGGAGAGAACTGTGCCCATGGAAGGCATCGACGATCGCCGCGACAGTGAAGAGAATGACTATACGCCCCGGGATTTCGCCGACTGGCGCGAGATTCCATCAGAAGCACTGGAACGCAAGGAAGTGCGGCAGCGGCTGGCGGAGGCGCTGGCCACGCTGGATCGAAAGTATCGCGAAGTCTTCATGCTGCGCGATATGGAACACCTGAACATTCAGGAGACGGCGGAGGCACTGGGAATTTCGGTGGCCTCGGTGAAGACGCGGCTATTGCGGGCGCGGCTGATGCTGCGCGATCTGCTGGCCGCCGGATGGGAGCAGGGCTGGTTCAGCCGGCTGCCATTCGAGAAGGGGACCAAGCCATGGTAGTGAACCAGAAAATGTTGAACTGCGAACAGGTGTGGCGCGAGATTTCGAATTACATCGACGGAGATGTGGATGCAACGCTGCGCACTTCGATGGATGAACATTTTGGGAAGTGCAAGCGTTGCGCTTCGGTGTTGGCAGGTACGCGGAACGTGGTCCAGTTGTATGGTGATGAACGCATGCTGGAGGTGCCTGCAGGTTTCAGCCGTCGATTAGAAAAGCGGCTGGCGAAAAATTCGGCGAAGGGAAGTGGATGGTCGAGTTGGTCGGCGTGGCTGGTCCCGGTGGCGGCGGTCGCTCTGTTTACCGGGGCGTTGGCGTTGATGGATCAGTTTACCTTCAAGAATCCCGCGAAATCGATCCTGGCGGAGCCAGGGCACGATATTCCTCCGGATATGCTGGTTGTGGTCTCGGACGGATCGAAAGTTTTCCACGTGGCGGGATGTCCGTTTATCCATGACAAAGCTACGGAACGAACCATTACCGCGAAGCAGGCGATGCAGGATGGATATGTGCCGTGTTCGCGATGCCTGCGGCAATATCTGAAAACGGGGTTAACGGAGCGGCCGGGTGCGGATGATGACAACGCCGAAGCGGAAGAAGGGCATGAGGAAGTGCTGAGTACGGCGGGACACTAGCGAGAAAGCTTAGCGCGGGCCTGGCGGCCCGCGCCAGTATTCCGGACGACTAGTTCTGCTTCATCTGGTCGTTTTTCATACTGTCATCGTGCTTCATATTGTCGTCTTTCTTCATGCTGTCGTCCTTCTTCATCGTGTCTTTCTTCGCCTTGGCTTTCTTGGTCTTCTTGGTGTCGTCCTTCTTCATGGAATCGTTTTTCATCGAATCGTCTTTTTTCATGGTGTCTTGTTGGGCGCTGTTTTGTTTCATCGAGTCCTGAGCGAAGGCCGACATCGAAGCCATCAAAATGCACGCCAGAGCGAAACTGCCGAAAAACTTCTTCATAATTTTCTCCTTGAGGTGAGTATCGAGTTAGGTCGTCCGGCAGGTCTGCACCTGCGGGCTGAGATGGGATGTGCGGCAGGCTAGGAAGTTACAGGGTGGAACGCAAAATCTGCCGCGACGGAGCAATTGAACACAGGGAGTGAATCCCAGCGGGTTTGGGGCTTGACGCGGCGCTAACTTCAGCAGGCTAGCTGATCGCGGGAGATCTTCAGTCCGTTTAAGTTGCCAAGAGCGGTCACAGCGATGGATTCGGTCTTGAAGAACTCCTGGGCGAGAGCCTGCAGGTCTTCGACGGTGACGGCCTCGATTTTCTCGATGAGCTCATCGAGATCCTGGAAGTGATCGAAATACATTTCCTGGCGGGCCAGGTTGGACATGCGGGCGGTGCTCGATTCGAGCGACAGCATCAGGCTGCCTTTGAGCTGATCCTTGGAGCGGCGCAACTCTTCTTCCGGTACAGGCCTATTCTTAAGATCACGGAATTCGTTGACCACCGACTTAACTACTTTCGCCGCCGAGGCCAATGATGTTCCGGCGTAGACGGCGAGGCATCCGGTATCGCGATAAGGGTTGAGGTCGCTGTAAATCGAATAGGCCAAGCCCTGACGCTCGCGGATATTCTGGAACAGGCGGGAACTCATGCCTCCGCCGAGGAGTGTGTTGAGAATGTAGCCGGCATGGCGCTTTTCGTGAGCGATGGGATGCGAAGGAACGCCGATGCAAAGTTGCACCTGTTCGAGCGCCTTCTTGTTCCGCAGTACGATCCGCGGAACGATTTTGGGTTCGGCCGAATGGAAGCCGTTTTGGGCAGGCTTAAGGTGCTCGAAGTGCTTGATCACGAGGTCAACGAAATGATCGTGATTGAGGTGTCCTGCGGCGGCCACGATGATGTTGCCGGGCGCGAAGCGGTGCGTGTAGGTTTCAAGCACAGCCGCGCGCTCGAATTTCTTCACCGTTTCTTTTGTGCCCAGGATGGGTTTGCCGAGAGGATGATCCTTCCAGAAATTCTGGGTGAAAATCTCGTGGACGAGGTAGTCGGGATTGTCTTCGTCCATCTTAATCTCTTCGAGAATCACGCCCCGCTCGCGAGCGATGTCCTCGGCAGTGAAGGTGGGATGCAGGACCAGGTCGGTAAGAATCTCAAGCGCGACGGGAACGTTTTCGTCGAGCACCTTGACGTTGAAGCAGATGCACTCTTTGGAGGTGAAGGCGTCCATGTTGCCGCCGATGGAATCGACTTGACGGGCGATTTCTTCGGCGGTGCGGTGTTTGGTCCCTTTGAAGACCATGTGCTCGATAAAATGAGAGATGCCGTTGGCCTGCGGAGTTTCGTCACGCGAGCCGGTTTCGAGCCAAATGCCAATAGAAGCCGAGCGGATGTGCTCCATCTGCTCGGTGATCACAGTGAGGCCGTGGGGTAATACCTGACGACGAATATTGCGAACTTCTTTTACCATGTCAATATCTTGGGTCGGACGCTGCTAAGTTAGATCGTGGAACCACCACAGAAGGTACGCTACTATTCTTACACATCTGGCAGGGTACGGCGGGGCGTGCGAGAATAAGACGATTATCCCTTTAGAATCAATAAGTTGATAAATCCGTTTTGATCTCGGTGGGAGGGTGAGTTTCTTAGAAAAATGGCACGATCGATGACATCGTCGCTGCTCGGCATGGACCGCGAGGAGTTGGCCGCTCTGGTGAGCGAGGCGGGTGAGCCCGGCTATCGTGCGAAGCAGATCATGCAGGCGGTATACCGAGAGCGAGTGGAGACGCTGGCGGAGATTTCCACACTGCCGCGGGAGCTTCGCGAACAGCTGGAGCAACACGGGGTCACGGTCGGAGCGCCGCGCATCGAGAATAAATTTGTCTCTCAGGATGGTACGGTGCGGTATCTGATTGCCTTCGCTGACGGGCAGAGCGTGGAAACGGTTTGGATGCCGGAGGGCGACGGGGGGGAAGCCGGTGACGGGAGCGCAGCGGGGCAGATGGCCGAAGCAGACGGTGCTGCAGAGAAAACTACCGCCCGCGCCTTCGAGCGTTCGACAATTTGCATATCAAGCCAGGTTGGGTGCGCCGTCGACTGCCAGTTCTGTTTGACGGCGCTGCTCGGAGTGAAGCGTAACCTCACTGCGGGAGAGATTGTGGGGCAGGTTTGCACAGTGCTTAAGGATCAGCAGGTTTCGCCGCCTGAGGATCGCATCAATCTGGTTTTTATGGGTATGGGCGAGCCGTTTCTGAATTACGAAAATTTCATGAAGGCGTCGCGGCTGCTGGTTGAGTGCGTCGGGATTGCGGAGCGCCGCATGACCGTATCAACGGCGGGGATTGTGCCTCGTATCCACGACTTTGGCGCGGAGCCGATCCGGCCCAAGCTGGCAATTTCACTGAATGCTTCGAATGATGCACTACGCACGCAACTGATGCCGCTGAACAAGAAGTGGAATCTGGAGATGCTGATGGCGGCGGCGAGGGATTTTCCATTGCGAACCAGGGAGTGGATCACCTTCGAATACGTACTACTCGGAGGCGTGAACGATTTTCTCGAAAATGCGAAGGAAGTTGCCGAGCTGGTGCGCGGGCTGCGGTGCAAAGTAAATCTGATAGCCCTGAATCCGGGGCCAGGAATCGAGTTCATCACTCCGGGCGAAGAGCGAGTGGCCGCGTTTCAAAAGACTTTGCGGGAGGGGGGCATTCCAGCGTTCGTAAGACGTCCGCGGGGCCGGGATATCTACGCCGCTTGCGGACAACTTAAGCGAACGGTTGAGGTTGCCACATCACAGGAACCCCAGCTGCAGGGGATTTCTCCAGCGCCGGAGGGATGACCGGGAGTTCGACACGGATGAGGACGCCGGTCTCCTGGCCGTGTCTCCAGGAAATTTTTCCGCGATGCTGCTGCAGGATGCCTTGACAGGCACTCAGTCCCATCCCCGATAGAATCTGGGGCGAAGTGTCGTTTTCGACTATCTGCCCTAAGCCCGCACTCGGTTCGGGACGAAGCCCAGCGTCGAAGAGATCGATGGTAACGATGCCCTCTTTGTGCCTCGCGGCAAGGGTTAGTACGCGGCAGCCAAACTGGTCCGCTGCATGCAGCGCGTTGTTCAGGATTTGCACGCATACCTGGAGCAACTGACTGGAGTCTGCCAGCACGGCGGGCAATTCCGCAGGCAACTCCATGACCACTTCGATTTTGAGAGCCTGGCACATGGGCTCCGAGAGTTTGACGGCGGTTCGCAAAATTGTCCTGAGATCTACGGGAGCCATTGCCGCCGGACCTTGCTTGGCAAAGCTGAGCAAGCTGGCTACCAGGGATCTGGTACGGCGAACATGCTGACCGATTTTTGCAGCCAGTTCCTGCTGGTCAGGATTCAGAGAAGTATTCAGCAGCAGATCGGAGTAACCCAGCATGGCGGCGATAGGGTTGTTCAATTCGTGGGCCGCCCCACCTACCAGTTGCCCGATCGAGGCCAGTTTTTCAGATTCCGTGATCTGGGCCTGCAATCGCTTCAGATTGGCAAAGGACTCACGCCATTGTTTGAGCAGGCGGTGTAATTCGCGATCGAGCAAGCGCTGACGCGCGAAAACCATAATGCCCATAAAAAGCGCCGCCGCCAGCGTGAGCATCAGGCGGAAGGAGCGGATGCGCGGAGGGATTCCGGGTTCCAGTAAAGCCCAGGCGGCAAACAGGGGAAGAGAAAACACCGCGATCATGCCGAGTCTCGCCAACCAGATGCCGTGAGATGGAGAACTGGAGCGGGAATCGGGTTGAGGTTCGTCACCGGGTAACCACAGGCCGATTCCGGTGATCCACGCCATGGACACAGCCAGGGGAATGTCGTAGAGGCTTCCGCTGTAGTAACTCTGCCGGCTGAGCGCCCAGTTGGCGAGATAGGAACTGGCGGCGTAGACAATGCTGGCGCCGAATAGATTGGCGTAAAGAGTTTTCCATCGGCCTTTGCTCTTGATCCAGGCCACAAGCAACGCGCTGAGGAATGCCAGTTTCTCAATCAGGTACAGCAAATTGAGATCATTGTCATAAGCAGTAACATTGGCGACAACATACTGCCAGGCCATCACTGCGAAGACGTAAAGATACATCCACCAGAACATCATCAAGGCGAAATCGAGGCGGCGTAGACGCGGGGAATAGTCATCCTGCGGAGCGTGTGGGCGCAGAGCGAGTGCGGCCATCATGGGTACGATGTGAAGGAAAAGCACGATGTCGCCGGCACACAGGTCGGGCACATCCTGATGCAGCCACACTTCGTAGTAGGTCCACATGGCCTGGTAGGAGAACCAGAAGGCCACGCCGGTAGCCAGCAGCGCCCAAAAGAGGCGCAAACGTCCCCGGGAGCGTATGGCGTTCGGGATAAGAGAGAGTGCTCCGGACAAAAGCAGGATGCACTGAATCCAATCGCTGATTGCGCCCAGGGCAAACGAACGAGGCAGGAAGAGCGCACCCAGGATCAGAGTGGCCACGCAGGCTGCTACGGCTGCAGTCCAAAGCTTGGAAGATGCGCGCAGAAAGACAATCCTCGATGGCATTTTAAATTGGGATTAAAGCAAGCCTTAGTTACTGAAGTAATGTCTTAGGGACAAGTGGACGTGCCAGAATTCAAAAACGAGAGTGGCTGAGCCATGACCCACATAAAGTTTTGCTTGCTCTTGATCTTTCTTATCAATAGTATGCGAGACAATTCCATTTAGATCGGCACTCTCGCGGAAGTGACTCGATTGCGCACTGAAGGTAATCACAGATTTCTTGGCAAACAAACGGCTCCAGCCGACCCCAGCGAGGTTCGCCGGACGGAGCGATGGCTAGCGACCGCGCGTGTATTCCTGGCGGTTTCGGCGTTGGTTGCGATCCGAATGGACCCCACGCAGCTGGGTAATTCTCCCGCGGCCTACGGGTTGCTGGGGTTTTACATGGGAAACAGCATCCTGGTACTGATGCTGCTGCGTAGACGAAAAGAGTCGACCGCATCCTTTCGACTTCTGGTGCACGCGGCCGACATCGTGTGGCCGGCCTTCATCTCGGTATTTGGAGACGGACCGAGAAGCCCCTTCATCCTGTTTTTTGTTTTTGTTCTGACTGCTGCGGCTTACCGCTGGGGCTTGTGGGAGACGCTGGCCACGGCCGCAGCCGAAGTGGTCTTGCTGTGGGCCGAGAGCTTTGTGCTGTTCCATGTGCTGGCGACCCACGGTGCGAGTTTGCACTGGCATATCTTTTCCGGCCTCCGGATGAACACAACGGAGTTCGAGCCGAAGCGGCTGTTCATGCTCTCGGTGTATCTGCTGGTGATGGGATTGCTGCTGGGCTACCTGGCGGAGCAACAGAAGCACCTGCGCGCGGAGAAGGCTGGAGTAACCCGTATGCTGGCACAAGTGCGCGTGGACGCCGGGTTGACCGGGACTTTGCAGCAGATTGGTCGTGAAATTGTCAGCATGTACGGCGCGAAGCTGTTGGTGATTGCGGCACAGGAGATTCACAGCCAGAGAAGATTCCTGGGCGCATTGGACAATTGCAATGGAGAGGCTCCCGATTTCAAGTGGTTGGATGCGGGTCCTCGCGAGGCCAAGATTTATCTAGAGGATTTCCCAGGTGAGGTCTGTTATGCAGCGAATGAAGGAGAGCGCTGGTCTGTGATTGCATTGGATAGTGAGGGCAGCCCCGTGCCATCGCCGCGAACTGAGCCTCTGGCCCAACTCAAGCAGCGCCAACCCTTCCAATATCTGATTACGATTTCTTTTCTCTTCGGGGCCGAATGGCGCGGACGAGTCTTCGTATTTGAACCGTCATGGAAAGGGGACACGCAGGAAGAGCTGCGGTTTCTGCTGGATTTGCTCCGCCAGGTCGGGCCGGCGGTGTACAACGTTTACTTACTGCACCGGCTGCGCCGCAGGGCGGGGGCGGCGGAGCGCGCTCGCTTTGCTCGAGAGTTGCACGATGGGGCGGTGCAGTCGCTGATCGCGGTAGAGATGCAGGTCGATGTTCTGAAGCGTCAGGCGGAGACGACTCCGGAAGTGGTTGGCGGCGAGTTAGGCCGCATCCAGGGACTTCTGCGTGAGGAAGTTCTGAAGCTGCGCGAACTGATGCAGCAGATGAAGTCGATCGATGTAGATTCGCGAAGGCTCTTGAGCGTCATCACAGACGCGGTCGAGCGGTTTGAAAGAGAGACGGGAATCTCCGCGCGTTTTGTCACTGACATTGAGAAACTGGAGATGCCAGACAAGATATGCCGGGAACTATTACGGATTGTGCAGGAGGGATTGGTCAATATTCGCAAGCACAGCCGGGCGCGTCATGCTCTGGTGCGGCTGGGATCGAATTCCACGCAGTGGAGCCTGACGATGGAAGATGACGGTCGAGGCTTCCCTTTCTCGGGCTCGCTTACGGCAGACGAACTGGATCAGCTGGGGAAGGGTCCGATGATCATCAAGGAACGGGTGCGTTTAATTGGCGGTGCTCTCACTGTAGAATCAAATCCCGGTCTAGGAACACGTCTGGAAATCAAAGTTCCGAAGGGTGGAGAAGTTTCCGATGAACTTTAAGAAGCAACAGTCCATTCGCATTGTGATTGCCGATGACCACCCGATATTTCGCGATGGTCTGCGCCGGCTGCTGGAAGCAGAGCCCAATCTAAAAGTATTGGGGGAGGCTTCAGATGGCGCTGAAGCCGTGAAATTAGCGCGGCAGCTAAAGCCCGACATCCTGCTGCTGGATCTTGCCATGCCCAAGCATCCGGGACTCGAAGCCTTGCGCGACTTGGGTTCGGGGGCCAACTCCACTCCCGTGCGCGTGATTCTTCTCACGGCAGCAGCGGAAAAAAGTCAGATCGTCGAGGCTCTGCAGCTGGGCGCACGCGGCGTGGTCCTCAAGGATTCCGCTACGCAACTATTGCTGAAGGCCATACAGACGGTTATGGCGGGTGAATACTGGGTGGGACGGGAGAGCGTCTCGAACCTGGTGCAGTACTTGCGAACGCTGGTGCAATCGTCCAGCGACGAAGCTCGCCAGAAGAAGTTTGGTCTAACCCCTCGCGAGTTGGAGATTGTATCGGCGGTTGTGGCTGGATATTCGAACAAAGAGATTGCGGAATACTTCAAGATCAGTGAAGACACGGTCAAACACCATTTGAGCAACATTTTCGACAAACTAGGAGTATCCACCCGGCTGGAGCTAGCGTTATTTGCGGTGAATCAGTCACTTCCTTTGAAAAGCATTGTGTAATTGGCACTTAGGAGATTCTATTGAGTCTGTTAGGGATGGCACTTGTGGGCCATTGGCGGCGTTGATCCTTGGACCTATCATTTCGAAAAGACCAGCCTCGGGACTTTAACTGATCCGGTCGCAGGATTTGGCGGATTAATGTTCCCAGTTAGTCAGGATGGGATTGATACGAAATACTCTTTCAAGGAGACGGAGCCCGTGGCAAAAATGCTTAAGAGCGTTTGGCAAAACCTGGCTACAGATGAGAGTGGGCAGGATATAGCGGAATATGCAGTCATGCTGGCAGTAATTCTGGTGATCGTTGTTGGTACGATTCGTCTGATTGGCTCGAATGCCAACAACGTGTTCTCGAATGTTGGCAGCTCCATCCAATAGTCCAAAGTCTTCTTGCCGCGACTTCCAGACAACTACGTAAGCGCACTCTGCTGCTTACTTCGATACCGGTGCCGTAAGCGCAACCTTATCGCTCCCGGGAGTTGGGTACCGGGTGAGGTACGGGAAGAAAGGCGTGATCTCGAAGGGCATCTTCTCACGAGCTGAGGTCAAAGCAACCGGCTTGGCTTTCGCCAACTCCACCTGATCTGTCCACGGATCCAGTTTGATGCGTCCACCCAAAGGAAGTGCCGCGATCTGGTCGGTACGTTGCGGATCCAACTCCGGCGCGGAAGCCAACAACGCCGACATCCGAACGCTCTTGTTGCCCGCCATGCTGTTGCCCAGGTGCGGGCGAATCAGGTTGGGTAATTCAGGAGCGCTCTCTTGAAGCGCCTTCAAAAATAGCCCCGCACTTCCCAGCTTGTCCTTGTAAGGAGAATTCTTCAGCAACTCCAAAGCCTTGGTGTCCGCGGCATCTTCGTCAGCCGAGCGCCGTTTGAAATCCATGCGCTGGAACGATTCTTCATCGGGGAAAAACATGCGGTCGTTGAAAGCCAGCTTGGTATCGAGCGTATGTCCCAGAACAATGTGACTGAGTTCGTGGGCCAGGACCATGGCCAGCGAGGCCTCGTCGGGGAGCACGTCCAGCAAACCACGGCTTACGACGATCGTGTGACCAATGGTGAAGGACTCCAAGGGAGAAGTGAGCAGAACGCGGCAGCGAATATCCGATTGCAAGTCGATGTTATTCGTTACCATCAAGTTGTTAACCACGGTTAGGAGGATCTTATCCACGTCGCCGGGAGGCGCGAGCAACCCGATTTTCTGAAGACGTTCCACCGCATTGTCCTCGGCTTGCCGCTGCCACATACGCTCGGCGACTACCGGGCTCGCATCCGCTGCGGCATCGCTCTGATCCCTTACCGACTGCGGAGAGTCAACCAGAATCTGGGTGAACTCTTCGTTCTTGTTCAGACCTTTCAGGTCATATCCCCACAGACGGGTCTGCGCCCGGAAGCGCAGAGTCTTGCCAAAAGCCGTCTTCATGTCGGATTCTTCGCTGTAAATGTACGCTGGTACCCACGCCCCGGGGCGCATGTTAAGGCGCCAGCTGTCGAAGTGCAGGTAGTAGCTAGTTCTCGGATGAGGGAAGTAAGTCCCATTAAACCGAACAATGTTGTAGTCCTGGTCTTCAACCCAGATGCGTCCTTGGAAGCGGCCTGGGGGAGCATTCTCCTTGGGTTGTACATCGATCACCAGGCAGCGCACTTCTCCCAGAAATTCGCGGCGCACAAAAGTGAAGTCGTAATACTTCTTTTGGAAATCGGTATCGAGCACAACCATCTGGGCAAAACCGAGAGGAAGGAAGTGCATTGAATAGAGACTGGTCAGATGATTGACCATGCGATGTCCAAAACCCGGTTGACCCACGAATGAAGTGTCTTCGGGGCCTTCGCTCATATCCAGACGCCCGAGAAAATATTGGTCCTTGGTGGGGACGGCCTTGCCCTCGCTATCGGTCTTGAGGTCCTGCAGATAAGTCTCGACCATGGGCCGCATGTGGCGCATTTGTGCCAGAAAAAGATGTTCTTTCTGGATCACGCGGTCCATCACGTCATTGAAAGAAGCGGGAGGGGGTGGGGAAAGCACTTCTTCATTATTCTTTCCAGGTGCGTCGTTCGCCGTAGCTTGAAATGCGCGAGACGTCGAGTTCTGCGAAAGCGCCGCGAGACAAGACACCAGGATCAACCCGAATAAAAGGAAACCTACCTGCAAAATACGCATAAAAACCTTCGGAGGAGCAAGTTATGCCAACTGAAAGATAATGTGCAAGACGACGGTAGAATCGGCTGGTTGCCCATTCTTCATCGCTGGCTTAAAGCGAATCCGCTCGGCTGCCTTGACCGCGTTGTCATCGAGACCGTGCCCTAGGCCGCGCACCACGCGCACTACCCGCAGGCTCCCCGACGCCTCCAGAACCACCTCCAACAGGACCTCGCCTTCAATCCGAAGATTGCGGGCCTCTTGAGTATAGACCGGTGTAGGTTTGGAGATGATTTCAGCTGGCAGTAACGGGGTAGCCCCTGACTCTGCCTGATGAGAACGCACGGTGGCCGGAGCCGGTACATCGGCATCTCCAAACCCACTTGGCAGGATCGCGGCCTGCTGAGTCGAGTTCCGAGGCGGGACATTAGTCGCCGTCCCTCCACCAAAACCGGCACTCGCAACCACGCCGGGAATTCCCTTACTTCCGCCGGTCCCATTGCCATAGCCGCCGCCCGATGGCAGATCAAAGGATCCCACCGCGGCGATGTTTACGGCCTTTCCCGAGTTGGGCTTGGCTGGAATTCCGTTGGGATCGCCGAAGCCCCCGGTTTGTACCTGTGAGGGAGCACGCACGAGCGTGGGCGCCACTGAACTGCCGCCGGAAAAAACATTGGTGCGAATAACCCTGGGAATCACCGGCGCTGAGTTGACGGGCAGCGGGTCCAATTTCCTGGCCGCGATGCTGACATTAGGAGCGGAAGCGTCTTCGACCTTCACCGCTCTAGGCCGCGGAGGAGGCACGCGCAGAGCGTTGGCCGGCGGATCAAACTTCGCAACGAAGACAGGTGTTGGCAATGGCCGCAAGGGTTGGGGCCGATGATCGACCGGGACTGGAGTACTCACCAGTTGAATCGATCGAAAAGTGTGTTCAGGAGCGGCCAGAATCGCGGGGTGGAGCAGACGCAGCCACAATAGAAAAGCGATCAGGCAGGCTTGCGTCCCAGTGCTGAAAGCGAATTCTGTCCACGGAGTTCTCGTCTTCGGGAGCAGTGAGAAGAGAGTTGCTTGAGATGCAGAATATCCCATGACCGCTTTACTCGACCTAGCTTGAAACACCCCTGCGGGCTTGAAAGTTTCGATCGTTCGAAGAATGCAACCTCTGGAAAGCCAGAGATCAGACTGCCAAATTGACTACCCCGCAGAAAAATTATGCACGGCAAAGGCCGTTTTTGCTCGTGCAAATTCAAGAGCACAAGTAGTGCTACTTCAATTACTTGCGTTGGCGCACCCAAGGATTATCCCAACCCGACAAGTGCCAAGAAGAAATTTTACACTCTAAAGGAGATGTTTTCTTCCTCCCTTCGGGGAGGAGCCATTGGACTCTAGCGCCACTCAGCAGCGCACAACCTTCGGGCTGTCGATACCCTTGGTTGCATTACGAGTGTCGACCACTAACTGGGATTCGCCGACGATGCGCCGGTAATCGTAGTCGGAGTGGTCGGTGATAATGACGACGCAGTCGTATTGGCCCAGCTTTTCCAACTCCGATCGCTTCATCTGCAAATCGTACTTTCGTCCTTTGCCGATGAAAGGGAAGTAAGGATCGTGATAGCCGACCTGGGCTCCTTCTTTTTGTAACAGTTCGATGATGGTGAGCGCGGGAGACTCCCGCAGATCGTCGATATCTTTTTTGTAGGCGACGCCGAGAATCAGGACGCGTGATCCGTTCAAGGACTTCTTGTGACCGTTGAGCGCTCCACCGATCGACGCCAGCACATGGTATGGCATGTTGGTATTGATCTCTCCTGCCAACTCGATGAAGCGGGTGCGGAAGTCCCATTCCTTGGCCTTCCACGAGAGGTAGAAAGGATCGACGGGGATGCAATGTCCGCCCAAGCCCGGTCCGGGGTAGAAGGGATGAAAGCCGAACGGCTTGGTGGAAGCGGCTTCGATCACCTCCCAGATGTCCAGATTCATGCGGAGGCAGAGCATCTTCAGCTCGTTGACCAGCGCGATGTTAACGCAGCGATAGATATTTTCCAGAAGCTTCGTCATTTCGGCCGCGGCGGGAGATGAAACCGGAACGGTGCGCTGGAAAATGGATCCATACAAAGCGCCTGCCAACTCGGAGGCTTGGGGATTGACTCCGCCCACCACCTTGGGAATGTCGCGTCGAGCAACCGTGGTGTTGCCGGGATCTTCACGCTCTGGCGAGAAGGCCACGAAGAATTCCTTTTGTGCGTCGGAAACACCTCGGGCTGCCTTCAACCCGAGCTTGTTTTCGTGCTCGAGAATAGGCACCATCACTTCTTCCGTCGTCCCCGGGTAGGTTGTGCTCTCGAGGACTACCAACTGCCCGGGCTGCAGATGAGGAGCGATGGCATGCGTTGTGTCGGTGATGTAGCTGAGGTCGGGTTCATGGTATTGATTGAGCGGAGTGGGAACGCAGATGATGACGGCATCCATCTCCTCCAGCCGCGCGTAGTCGGAGGTAGCGGAGAAACCCTGCGCTTTGGCCGCCTTAATTTCTTCCGCGCTGATGCGATAGATGTAGGATCCACCCTGCGCGAGCGTGTCGACCTTGCGCTGATCGATGTCGAAGCCAGTGACGGAGAATTTTTGTTCGGTAAACAGCAGAGCAAGTGGGAGTCCCACGTACCCCAAGCCGATGATTCCGACGCGTGCCTGGCGCTGCTTGATCTTATTCTTCGTTGATTCTACGGTGCGGTTTGCGGCAGATTGATTAGTCATTGGTATGAAAGGGATCTCTGTGAACGATCTTTCGAGTTGGGAATTTCGTTCCGATTCTAGCACGCTGTTGCGCTGGAATGCGGCGATGAACCGCCCCGAATGGCTGCTGAATTCGAGTTTTCGGTGCAGAGTTGGGAACTCATGAAGAGACCGGGTGCAAGCAAATCCGGGTGGTTCGCGGCTTTTGTGCTGCTCGCGGCCTTATCGGTGGGCCTGGCTGCGAAAGCCGGCGATTTTTTGATCGTGGACGCCCCTCATTCGTCCGATGTGATCCTGGTGCTCGCCGGCGAAACGGACAACCGTCCACGGCGCGCTCTGGAGCTTCTCGCCCGGGGAGATGGACAGCGCATCGTACTCGATGTGCCGACGAACGCGAAGCTCTACGAGTTCACCCAGATTGAGCTGGCACAGAAGTACATCGAGGATTTGCCGCAGGCGGCTTTGGTCAGCATTTGCCCGATCGACGGGCTCTCCACCAAAGACGAATCCAAAGACGCCGAGAAATGCCTGCGACGCGAAGGGGCCAAGAGTGTTCTGATCGTAACGTCTGATTTTCACACACGCCGGGCTCTGGAGGTTTTTCGGCGGGAAATCCCCGAATATAAATACTCCGTAGCTGCGGCGCGGAACGGCGAAGCATTTGGAAGCCGATGGTGGACTCATCGACAATGGGCTAAGACGTTTGTGGATGAATGGCTTCGGCTGATCTGGTGGAAGGTAATTGATCAGTGGCGGTGACACAGCAGAAAGGGATCTGCCCAAAAAGTTTTCCACTGCTAAGCCGATTTCTGTGCACAAAAGCCATTGACTGGCAAGAACTCTGGAGGATACGATGCGTTAACAGTCACCAAATTAGTTAATAACGGAGCGTGGGATGGGCATGGCTGCTTTCCGCAGGATGGTAAGTTGCGTGCTACTGCTAGCTTTTCCTGCTTCACTATTTGCCGCCGATTCTGGCGCCGCTATGCTTTATACCCACGGAGTTGCCTGGTTGAACGGTGCTCACGTTCCTTCGTCCTCGGCGATCTTTACCGGTGATCTGGTGCAGACGCGGTCCGATTCTGGCGCCAATATCAACGCCCCGGGTTCCAGCATCACTGTTCTAGGCGATTCCTTGGTGCAATTTGAGGGCGCTTCCTTGAAAGTAGAACATGGCGCGGTTGCCGTTGCCACGTCGAAGTCTGTAGCCACTACAGCCGGAGATGTGCGAGTGGCGCCAGCTTCCAGCACATGGACCGAATTCAATGTGACTGACACGGACGGCACGGTAAGGATCGCAGCCCGCAAGGGTGATCTGACTGTAACCGATGACAGCGGGACCGTGACGCTGGCGCAGGGGCAGGAGACCACGAGGGATGAGCAATCACAGCCTCCTGCAGACCAAAGCGATAAATCCGACAACAAGAAGAAAAATAAAAAGCGCGCCACCGGTGCGGCGCCGGCGGCTGGTGGTGGAGCACTGAGCTCTACTGCTGCCATCGCTGTGGGTGGCGCGGTCGTTGGTGGTGTCGCCATTTGGATCCTCACTAGGAATGACAACCCAGTGAGTCCCTCTACGCCGCAGTAGGTTGAAGCTCGATTTCGAGAGTGCAGCGTTTCGGGCCGTCCGGTGTCGCCGGAGGGCCCGAACATTTTTGAAGGGAAGTGGCTTTCAGAAATTCGTGGCGGACTGGGGCAGAGACTCTTCCGAGTTCAGCACTTCTTCGGGAGGCTTACTGTGTGCGACGCGGCGTTTGCGGGCAGGTTTCGCGAAGGGTTCCGAAGCCGCGATCGTGCACAGCACATAAAATAGAGCGGCATTAGCGGGGATTTGCAAGTTGAAGTCAACCGCACTATGCACCAAAATGCCGCTTAGCCCAAGCATACATGCCAGAGTGACCGCACCGCTGATCTCACTCGGCCAATTCCTGATTTTCTTGATCGCCCTGGTGTAGAGCGTCACCACAAACCATACCATCGTCGCAAAGCCGAGCAGGCCCATTTCCACGAGGAGTTGCAGGTAATCATTGTGCGCTTCGTTGACGAAGAAGTTCGTGTAAAAAGTGCGGAATTGCGGATACACGACCGGGAAAGTTCCCAAGCCCCATCCCAGGATCGGCTTCTTCAGAAACATACGAAGGCCATCGCGGTTAATATAGGCGCGAATATCACTGGAAAGCTCGGAGTGTCCTGGGCCAGCGGTTGCAATTCTCTGGCTCAGTTCGGCCCCCCCAATCCAGACCAGCAGTCCCACGACGATTACGAGGAAGACGCCGATTCCGACCGCGGTGCGCAGTCCACGCTTCTGTTTAACCAGCAAGGTCGCCAGGATGACAATCTCGGCAAAGATCGCCAGCATGCCTCCGCGTGATCCGGAGAGAAAAATCGTTCCCACCATGACTGCTGCTGCTGCTGCTGCCACGGCCCGGACTTTGGGAGGTGCGAGTCGCGTAAGGGAAACGACCAGAGGAATTGGCACCAGCATCTCCATCAGACCGGCGTAGTGGTTGTGATTCACGTACGGACCATAAATCCAGCCACCCATTCGCGGCTGACGTAACCAGTAGAGCTTGCCATTCGAGGAGATTCCCTGGAGCAATGCGAAGCCGGCGACCGCGGCTCCGTAAACCGAAAAGATCAATGCCAGACTGCGCGCCTGGGCGCCACGAACCAAAGTTTGTCCGGCGAGGAAGCAAAGCATCGCATAACTGAAATACTGCAGCGCGAGCGACACCGTATCGTGCCGATACGCCGTGCCGCCGAAAACGAGTTGCGCAACGATGAGAAAGCCAAACGTCCCCATGGGAAGAAACAGGGGATTCCATCGGACCTTCATTTTGCCGTCGAAGACCTGTTTACTCATCCAGAAAAGAAACAGAGCCAAGCATCCGGCCTCGACCACGAAGATCGACCAGGGCTCTACTGCGCCAAAGGCGAGCGGCCCAAACAAGAGCAGACCAAAGATGCCGTACAACAGTATCTTCTCGGCTTTTGCCGAGAGCTCACGGCGATGGATTTCGACAATGTTGGGCGTGCTCATGGGAACGAATGCTGCGAGTTCGGTGAATTACTGCCGTTTAGGCACAAGGCGAAAATCGTCGACCCAGAGCTTACCACGGATCGGACTACCTTCCGGCAAGCGTCGAACGTGCAGTATTACCAGCTTGGTATCTGCCCCGGTGGTGAATTCTCCGGTGGCGGATTTCCAGAACCCGGCTTCTTTCAATTCGTCGCTGTCATACAAGACGTCTCGAGTGTATACATCCTGAATTGTAAAGTGCGGACCACCGGCGCCCTCGAAGTCTCCGTTCTTGTAGTACGCAGAAAACTCATAGAGGGTGTTGGGCTGGACCGCGATGAATTGGCGAATCCCTGCGTCGGTTACAGCCGGGCCATCGAAACTGATCAACAGAGAACGGTGGCCGCCGTGAAAATCGCTGGGATCGAGCGTGAGAGTGACGCTCTGCTGCTTGTCGTACTGCCAATCGAAGCCGCCGTTCAGAACATCCAGGCTGAAATCCCCGTTGACCACGAGATTGCGGCCTGAAGGCACATACGCGGCCAAACCGAAGCGAGGCGCGGCTTGCTGCCACACCAGACGCGCCTGATCCACGTCCTTGTGGTTCAGGAGATATTGAATGTACTGGTTGGCGTAGCGGAGTTCGAAGGTTTGCGGCGTTGCCATCATAGCCGCCCACACCTTGGCTGTGCCGGCGGTTTCCTCTTTCTGCATCAGTAGCTCGAGAAACGCAAGGTAGGCTTCGGAGCGGGCGGGAACGACATCGCGCAGGAGCGCATCGACATCCGGGTTGATTCGCCAGCACAATTGAATCGCCGGATTGGCCAGCGTTGGCTCATTCTGCAGAACCACGCGGAACTCGCGGAGCGCCTTGGCGTCTTCCCCTTGGACCAGGTAGAAGTTGGCCGCTTCCCAAGCGACGTCGGGAGTGGTGGGGTCCGCTTCAATTGCATGTTCCAGTGCCATGCGTCTGGTTCGAAATGTCTCCCAGCACCTGGTAAGCCGAAGCCAGGTCGAACCAATAACGCGCCGAATGAGGATCGAGTGCGGCGGCCGCACTGAAGGGCTCGACAGCCGCGCCCGGATCTCGAGCCACCAGCGAATAATAGCGACCAAGATGATTGCGGTAGTCTGCGTTCCACGGATCGAAAAGAACCGCCCGCTGCAGGCTCGCGAAGTCTGCTCTTCTCGCCAAACAACGATGCGACAAACAGTCGTCCCGCCAGAAAGAGATAAATCAGACACAGCGCCAACGGCTCCGCCAATGGCGAGTCTCTTCCGCAATGCAGAATTGAGGGGTATTTCCATGTCGTCCGTAGAGTTCCAATTAGAAAAGCGACTGCGTTGTTACGCGCTATTCGGTGATGCTTCGGGAGTCTCCTCACCGTCCCCATCTTCTTCGTCGTCGTGCGATCGTTCGTCGCGATAGTAGCGCGCGTATTTACCCTGATATTCGTAGTAATAGTAATAATCGGGGGAACTCAGGTCGACGGCGTTCAGCAGCACGCCGGACACCTTTGCATTCACCTGCATCAGAATATCGCGCGAGCGTCGCAGCGCCTGCTTTGTGGTCTGCCCCGAGCGGATGACGAGTACGATGGCATCGGCCCGTGGCGACAGGACGACGGCGTCGGTTACCGACAAGGTAGGCGGAGTGTCCACCACGATGTGATCGTACTGGCCGCGCAGCTGCTCCAAAACGTCGCGCATATTCGTGGACGCTAACAGTTCAGCAGGATTGGGCGGCGGAGTGCCAGCCGGAAGAATGCTCAAGTTGGGCAGAACCGTAGACCGCGTGATCGCCTGTTCCAACGTGGCGCTGCCGGTGAGTACGTTGCTGAGACCACTACGAGGACCCATGCCCAAGGTCTTGTGGATGCTGGGCCGGCGAAGATCAGCGTCGATCAGAAGTACGCGAATGCCTTTCTGCGCCAGGACCACCGCGCAATTGATGCTGGTCGTGGTCTTGCCTTCCTGCGGGAGCGCGCTGGTGACCATAATGACTTTGGGGGGTGCACCCAGGTTGGAAAGCAAAAGAGAGGTTCGAAGAGCGCGATAGGATTCCGCCATCTGCGATTGCGGCCTCACCTGCGTGATTAGTTCCACCGCCTCCTTGGAGGTAGCGATAACCAGACGCTTTGAATTTGCCCCTTCGCGCGCCATTCTGGACCCGAGGGGAATCATACCCAGCGGCGGCAGGCCAGAAATCATTTGCGCCTGTTCGGTAGTCCGCACGGTATTGTCTAGGCCCTCCAACAAGAAAGCGAGTCCTACGCCGGAGGTTAGACCGAGCATGAACGCGAAAGAAAGATTGCGCGGGATATTCGGTTCGATAGGGCCCGTGGGCACGCGGGCAACATCAACGATTCGAAAATTGTTGGAACGCAGTCCAGCCGAAACTCCAGCCTCTTTCAACTTCTCCAGCAAGCCTTCATAGAGCTGCCGGTTGGTGTCGAGATCGCGCTTAAGCAGACTGTACTCGATGGCGCTCTCGTTGAGCTTGTTGGCTTCCTGCTTCTGCTTTTCGAGGGCATCGTGCAGCATGTTTTCCCGCTGCAAGGCTGCCATATATTGACCTTTGATCTTGCCCGCGATCTTCCGGGTTTCCGCCAGAAGTTGTGCGTCGATTTCCTTCAATTGGTTGTTGATCTGTGCGAGCTTCGGATAAGACGGCCCGAACTGTGTGTTCAGTTCGGCGGCCTGAATTTTAAGGTCGGCCTTTTTGGCGCGGAGGCTCTCCAGCAAACCAGACTGGGACGTGGACCCGGCTCCAGCGGCATCCAAAACGTCGGCTGCGGAAGCGATAGTCTCCGCATCTCCCGCCTGCACCAGGCGGTATATGGACTCCTTGTCCATGCGCTCGGATTCCGCCGTGGTCAAGGCTTTATTCAATTCGTCCAGCTTCGCGGTAGTAATGTTTTGCTTATCGTCGATGCCCAGAATTTCATGCTCTTTCTGGTAGTGAACCAGTTTTTCCTGGGAGGTTTCCACCTTCATCTGCAGGTCCACCAGTTGCTTGGAGAGCCAGTCCGAGGCTTGCATGGTGGAGTCGAAGCGGGACTTGAAATTGTTCTCCGTGTAGGTGGTCATCAGGGTGTTGACTACGTTCGCGGCCGAGCTCCTTGTCCGGACTGCGGTAGTGCACCTCGATAATGTGGGTGTTGGGCGCGAGTGCGACCTTCAGACTGCCTCGAAAGGAAGAGAGCAGGGCAGTTGTGCGTCCGGTATCGGCTTGGAGTGGATCGGGCGCCAGATCGAGTGACGAAGGAAGGGGCGCCGTTTTGCCGCCAAACTCCGGTCGGCGGTCCAGCGCCAGTTCTTTCACGACCTGCAGGGCCAAGAGATCACTCTGCAGGATTTTTACTTCCGTTTCCATTTCGGTCGGATCGTAATAGTCGACGTTAAAGGTCGGGGAGTTGTTGAAGTTGACGAGTCCGGAATCGGGCTTGTTGATGGCGATACTGCCGCTAGCTTCATAGACCGGAGTCATCTTGAGGCTGGCGATGGCGACGAGGGAGAAGATCGTGACCAGACAAGTAAGAACGGTCCACTTCCGCTTTACCAGAACCCGAACATATTCGCCGAGAGCGGATTCCTGAGAGAGAAGTTCGGGATAAATGCGCGGGCCGGTCGCTTTCCCCAAGTCTACGGCTAGCGGCTGCATTTCACGAATGGTCGGGGTATTGGGTACCAGCGGTCCGGAATCCATGCATTCTCCTCAACAGATCTCTAAAAGCTTCTCCCGGTGAACGGGCTGGAATTCGCCCGCACCCAAGAAAGCTGGCGACTCGATGGCTGGCTCATCGCCCGCGAATTTCTCTCACAATCGGATGTATGGTTTCGCCGATATTCTAGCATTGCTTTCGTCGAAAACAATTTATGAATTCAGAGGCAGCGCTTCTGGTGCAACAAGGCTCAGTTCACGCCGACGGACGAAAACTCCGCTATACTACCTTGCAATCATCGGAACCGACTGGCGAATCAGCGCTGGTTCGGGTTTTGTAAACGAGGGAATGCGCTGTACCACGCAGGCAGAGACAATGGCTGAGGCAGGATTGATGAATTGGTCGGAACAGGAAGTCCTGATTACTGGCGGCACGGGTTCGTTCGGCAAGAAGTTCGTCGAGATCATGCTGGGGGAATACCATCCCAAGCGTCTGGTGATCTTCAGCCGCGACGAGTTGAAGCAGCATGATATGCGGGCCTCCGGCCTCGATCACAGCAGCCTGCGCTACTTTATCGGAGACGTACGCGATCCGGGCCGGTTGCAGCGCGCTTTCTCGGGCATCACGGTGGTGGTTCACGCGGCCGCGCTGAAGCAGGTTCCGGCTTGCGAATACAATCCGTTCGAAGCCATTCAAACCAACATCATGGGGGGCCGTAACGTAATCGATGCGGCCATCGACAAGGGCGTCCGGCGAGTGCTGGCCCTCAGCACGGATAAAGCCGTGAACCCGGTCAATCTTTACGGTGCCACAAAGCTGTGCGCCGAAAAAGTATTTGTGCAGGCGAACGCCTATGCCGGCGCGCAGGAAACGCGCTTCAGTTGCGCCAGGTATGGGAACGTGGTTGGAAGCCGGGGTAGCGTGATTCCCGTTTTCCAGGAGCAACGCAAAGCGCGGCAAGATTACAATCACCGACCCTCGTATGACACGCTTCTGGCTGACTTTGGAGCAGGGAGTGCGCTTTGTCGTGCGTGCCATCGAGCAAATGCACGGCGGAGAAATTTTCGTACCTAAAATTCCTAGCATGCGACTCGTCGACCTCGCCGAGGCCGTTGCTCCGGGATGTGCGGTGGAGTGCATTGGCATTCGGCCCGGGGAAAAACTGCACGAAGTGTTGCTCTCAGAGGATGAGGCGCGCAACACGGTGGAATTGGATGACATGTATGTGATCCAGCCCACGCATCCCTGGTGGCAAAGAGCAAACTGGGTCCACGCAAGGGGCGTGCCGCAAGGTTTTCGCTACACCAGCGACAGCAATGAACGCTGGCTCACCAACGAAGAACTCCAGGAATTGATTGAACCTGGAATTGTAAGGAAGTCCCCGGTGGCGGTGTAGGTGCCTGTGACGAATCAACAGGGTGAGCCGGCTTTCGAAGCGGACCGTGACACCGAGAAGCCGGAATAAAACAGCGCCATGCCTGTTCTGCCCATGACCCGCGAAGTGCTCGCCGTCGACGGAGGAACTCCCGTGCGGAAGACCTTGCTTCCTTACGGACATCAGGCCATTGGCGAGGAAGATATTCAGGCCGTGGTGAGCGTTTTGCGCTCCGATTGGCTGACGACAGGCCCCAAGGTGGCGGAATTCGAAGAGGCCTTTGCCGCTTGGGTTGGCGCAAGGCACGCGGTGAGCTTTAGTTCCGGCACTGCGGCACTGCACGGAACAGCGTTCGCGGCGGGGCTTAAGCCGGGCGATGAAGCCATTACCTCGCCCATGACTTTTGCGGCAACCGCAAACTGCGTCCTCTATCAGGGCGCGACTCCGGTTTTTGCTGATGTGAGCCCCGACACGCTTAATTTGGATCCCGCGCAAGTTGCAGAGCGAATCACCGCCAGGACGAAGGCTGTGCTTCCTGTGGATTATGCCGGGCATCCAGCAGATTTGGATGCGATCCATGAAATTGCCGCTGGCAACGGGTGCATCGTGATCGAAGACGCCAGCCACGCACTAGGTGCGGAATACAAGCGACGCCGCGCCGGCAGCATCGCTGACATGACCGTCTTCAGTTTTCATCCCGTCAAGCACCTCGCCACCGGGGAAGGCGGCATGGTGACCACCGACCGGGCGGACGTTGCCGAAACGCTGCAGCGATTTCGGAATCACGGGATATCCAGCGACGCCCGCCAGCGCCAGAGCGCCGGACAGTGGCACTACGAGATGGTGCTTCTCGGTTTCAACTACCGGCTCACCGATATCGCCTGCGCGCTGGGTCTGTCTCAACTGAGGAAGCTTGACGAAAATTTGGCGCATCGCCGCGAGATTGCCGCTCGCTACACCGCCGCGTTTGGCGATCTTGAAGGAGTGAAGGTTCCGACGGTCCGAGCGGACGTAATCCCGGCCTGGCATCTCTATCCGATTCGCGTCAATCCGGAGAAGCTGACTGCTGATCGCGGCCAGATTTTTCGCGCCCTGCGCGCGGAGAATATCGGAGTGAACGTCCACTATATTCCCGTGCACCTCCATCCCTACTACCGTGATCGCTTTGGATACGCCGCAGGAGCTTATCCGATCGCTGAGGATGCATACGCGCGTCTGATCAGTCTTCCTATGTTTCACGGGATGACCGATGACGATGTGGATGATGTCGTCCGCTCCGTGCAGAAAGTGATTCACCACTTCGCGAAATAGAGCCTTGGCCAATCCCGAAATAAAATCCGCTCTAGTCGTAGGTGCAGGTTCGATTGGGCGCCGTCACATCTCAAACTTGAAGAAACTGGGGCTGACTAAGTTGGCCGCATGTGATCCCCATCCCGAAAGGCTGGAATACGTTGCGTCGGAGTTTCAGGTCGAATGCTTCCCCACAATTGAGGTTGGCCTGGATAAATTCCGGCCGGACGCGGTTCTAGTCTGTTCTCCCCCCGTGCACCATGTGGCGCAGGCAATTCAAGCGCTGCGTGCGGATGCGCACGTCTTTATCGAAAAACCTCTTTCCGATCGTATGGACGGAGTGGAAGCGCTACAAGCCGAAGCGGCGACCCGCGAGGCTACGGTCCAGGTGGGTTACAACCTGCGCTTCCATCCAGCGATACAAAAATTGAAGGAGTTGGTGGATGCCGGGGCGGTTGGGAAAATTCTGTGGGCGCATGTGGAAGCAGGAAGCTACTTGCCCGACTGGCGTCCCTGGCAGGACTACCGCCAGAGTTACACTGCGCGCCGCGAACTCGGAGGCGGCATCCTGCTCGACGGCTCCCACGAAATTGATTATGTGACGTGGTTCTTCGGCGCCCCGCGGGAGGTGGCGTGCATGGCGGGTCACGTGAGTGAGCTGGACGTAAACGTGGAGGATTGTGCAACCGTTCTTCTCCGCTTTCCAGACGGCAGCCGCACCGACGTGCATCTTGATTTTATTCAGCGCTCTTATTCCCGATATTGTTCGCTGGTGGGATCCGAAGGCAAAGTGCAATGGGACCTGCTCGGTAATTCGGTACAGATTGTGCGGCCCGGCCAAGATGCGCAAGTCATTAAATTCGACTTTGAAATAAATGCGGGGTATGTGGCGGAACTGGCGCACCTTATGGAATGCGCGCGCAGTGGAACGCGTCCTCGGTTCACTCTGGAGGATGCGATTCTCACCCTACGCATTGCTCTCGCTGCGCGCGCCTCTGCGAAGGAAAAGAAGTGGGTGTTCTTTGAGTAGTCCTGCCAGGCCGGTGGCAATTATCCCAGCGCGCGGAGGTTCAAAGCGCCTGCCCGGGAAAAACCTCAGTTCTTTTTTCGGTCATCCCATGATGGCATATGGCGTATCCGCTGCCGTAAATAGCGGTTTGTTTGAGAAAGTAATCGTCTCCTCTGACAATCTGGAAATTGGCCGTGTGGCAGAGTGGTACGGCGCTGAATTTATTCAGCGGCCAGCGGAACTGGCAACGGATACCGCCAAGTCCATTGACGCTGTCACGCACGTACTGCGAACCTTGGCTGAGGGTGGCCTCCGCCCCGATTACTTATGTCAGATTTTTCCCAACTGTCCGCTGGTGACGAGCCCCGACGTTATCGAGCACGGCAGACTGTTTCAAGAAGGAAACCGCGCATTCCAAATCTCAGTTGTGACCTACCGCTGCGTCTACCCTGAGTGGGCAATGCTGGCCGATGCGGAGGGACGTGGTCGATGGGCGTTGGGCACGGAGTTCGTAGGACGAAGCCAAGATTGCGCACGCACATTTTGTCCAACTGGGGCGGTCTGGTGGGCACGTTGCGCCGACTTGCTGGCGCAGAACACGTTTTACGGCTCTCCGTTTCATCTCGCCGAAATTGATGCGAACCGCGGCGTGGACATTGACGACGAGGAAGATCTGCGATTGTCTGAGTTGTTGGTGCTCGGGTTAACGGCGCGTGACGGGCGCTCGCCACTCGAGGTGCCCTTGAAGAGAAGCTATCTGGTCCGATGACAGTCTCACGAAAGAACATGATCTGTACGATTCCGGCGCGTGGAGGCAGCAAGCGACTGCTCCGCAAGAATGTGCGCGAACTTGGGGGCAGGCCCATGATTGCCTATTCGATTGAGGCTGCTCTGGAAAGCGGCCTATTCGAGCAGGTTTACGTTTGCACGGAAGACGCGCAAATCGCGGAGACTGCCACGCGCTTTGGCGCGATCGTTCCGCAGCTTGTTCCGGTAGATCTTTGCGGAGACCTGGTGGCATCGCACATCCCTTGTCAATACATCGCGGCGCGCGTGCCGTCACATGGCCAGATTGACTCGCTGCTCTGTTTGCAGCCAAGTTCTCCGCTGCGCAGTGCGCAGGACATCCGGGATGCGGTAGGGAAGTTTTGCGAGGGGAAATTCGATTTTGTGGTCAGCGTCACGTCGGTCGATCCGCATGATTTTCACTGGGCGGTTGTGCCGGGTGAAGGGGCTTATTGGAAAATGTTTTTTGGAGCGCAGTACTTGAAGGAGCGCCCTCTGCTGCCTCCCGTTTTCCGGCCGAACGGTTCCATCAAGATTGCTACTCTGAGTGCGCTGGCGTCGACTGGCCATTTCTTTGGTGAGAAGCTGGGTGTGATCGAAACGCCGCTGGAGCGTTCCGTACATGTGGCCGTGGAATTCGACCTGAAGCTTTGTGAGACGATCTTGAAGCGGTAGAGTTAAGCCACGTGTCTCCAGTCGCTTCATCGCTCACCACCTCAGCAGTATGAAGATCTTACTCATACATTCCGAAGACGATCCGGAAAAGGGTCCTTGGGCGAACCTTTCCTGGGATCACATTGTCGATCTAGGGCTGGGAGGAGTGAATAGCTACGCGCGCTGGACCCGTCGATTTCAATGTCCGGTTACGCCACTCGGTTCGCTGTGGAACGGCTTCGATGATTTCCGGCGAGTCCGCCATCTGTTGGCCCTCGGATCCGGGCGGATGCTCGACGAGTATGGGCTCGACTGGTGGGAAATCATGTCGATACTCCTGCATGGCGAAGTGGAGGCACTGATGCTGATGCAGCGCTTTGCTCAGACGGTCAGTGCCGGAGATGAAGTTCATGTTTCGCGCCCTGGTCTTCATACCAGTCTTTTACAATCGCTGCGGTCGAAGCAGGTGAGAGTGTTCTCATCCCGGGGATCCCGTGAGTCAGGGCTGGCGCACTACGCACGCGTTTCCAGAAAACTTTCCGCGCGTCAGATGGTCGATATTTTTTGGGACAAGTACGATGCCGGGTATCAGCTTCGCGGGCGTTTCGCGCGGAAGCGCCGGTCTTTCCGGCAACCAGCGGTGTTGCTCCCTACTGCTTATGTAAATGTTTCACGCACCGGGATCGCCTATGCGAACACCTTTCCGGAAGAGAACTTTCTGCTGGTCACTACTCGGCGGAGTGGTTGGGTGCAAAATCTTCCGCGGAATGTGAAGGCCGCGTGGCTTTCTTCCTATGCTGAAGTGCGCGACCGAACTCCTGAAAACATCGAGATGGAAAGGCGTTGGCGATGTCTACTGACCGAGTTAACAGGAACGACGGAGTTCGACATTCTTAACCGCGTGGGATATCTACAAAATTTTACACGGTGGATTCGTCGTGGATTGGAGGTGCGTGACGCCTGGCGAAATGTTCTCGAGAGCGAACCGGTGGAGGCCGTGCTGTGTTCCGATGACAGCAACCCCTACACGCGTATGCCGATGCTGTTGGCACAAGCCCGGGGCTTGCCGAATATCGCCTGCCATCACGGAGCCCTGGATGGACGCTACGTTTTCAAACGCAGCTATGGCGATGTTGTGTGGGTGAAAGGGAGGATGGAGGAAGATTACCTGGTGCGAAAGTGCGGGGTGCCCGCCGACAGGGTTGAAATTGCCGCGCCGGTGCCGCCCGCGAATTGGAATGAATTCAGGGTGGGAAAGCGCGATGGCTCCCAGCCGCACCTGCTGTTCTTGTCGGAGGTTTTCGAGGCAGGGGGTGGCCGGGCGGAAGAGGTCTATCGTGACGTAGTGCCTGCTCTGGCAAACGTGGCTCTCGCCAACGGGCGCGAGCTGATTGTGAAATTGCATCCCGGCGAAAGTCGACGCGAACGGACCGACATGCTGGCCCGAGTGCTTTCCGCCGAGCAAAAAAGCATCATGCGCATAGTGAGTGGTCCGCTCATGGAAGATCTTCTGGACGGGGCGTGGTTTGGAATCACAATACTTTCCACGGTAGCCTTGGAATGCGCAATCCGTGGGGTTCCATGTTTTCTGTGCAAGTGGTTGGAATCTTGGCCTTATGGGTATGTGGAGCAGTTCATTCGATTTGGCGTGAGTATCGGATTGGACAGACCGAGTGATATCGAGAAGATTCCGGAATATCTGCGGGCGAATCCGGTAAGTCGAGACGTACGCAAGAATTGCTGGCAGCCGGCAGCGCCGGGGCGCTTGCGGGAACTGCTAGCCGCGGCTCGCCCACCCTACACAACGGTGACACGTTGAGCGCCGAACGACAGGGTGCACAAGCTTGATTCTAATCAGGGCGGATGCCACCGTCGCCATGGGCACCGGGCACGTGATGCGATGTCTCGCACTAGCTCAGGCATGGCAGAACTGGGGGGGCGGTGTGTTTTTGCCATGGCGGGCTCTACACCTGCCATCGAGGGGCGGTTAAAAGAGGAAGGAATTGAAATCGAGCATCTCGTGGCCGGCGCTGGAACGGCGGAAGATTCGCAAGAGACACTGCGACTTGCGCGCAGCAAGAATGCGAATTGGATCATTGTGGACGGCTACCAGTTTGGCGTGGCTTACCAGCAGGCGATCAAGGCGGCTGGATTTAAATTGCTCTTTATCGACGACTATGTGCACTCATATCCTTACTGCGCCGACCTTGTGCTGAACCCGAACGTGCAGGCCAATCGAAATCTCTATTCCAATCGTAATTCTTCCACGCAGTTACTGTTGGGGCCACGTTACGCCATGCTCCGACGGGAGTTTCGTCCCTGGCGCAACTGGCAGCGCGAGATTCCTGCCGTCGGGCGGAAGATTCTAGTCACGATGGGAGGCAGCGACCCGGATAATTTAACCGCAAAAGTGATCGAAGCGATCAGGAAGCTTTCCGGCCTGGAGACAGTGATTCTGGTCGGCGGCAGCAATCCCCATGTCCGATCGTTAGAGGCTTTGATCGAGCACGAGTGGATGCGCCTGATTACTGATGCGGCCTGCGTTCCCGATCTAATGGCGTGGGCGGATGTTGCCGTCACAGGAGCTGGCACAACATTTTGGGAGATGTGCTTTCTGGGGCTGCCCGGCATTCTTCTGGTTCTCGCGGAGAATCAGGAGGGAATCGCCGCGGCAGGAGGAGAAATGGGGGTTGCATGGAATTTGGGAAGAGGGGCGGACGTGACTGCGTCCACGATCGCTGAAAAGCTGAGGCAACTGCTCAGCTCGAGTGAAACGAGGAAGAGCCAGTCGGCAAAGGGGCGGGACTTGGTCGACGGCCGCGGCGCAGAGCGAGTCGTTGCGTTTCTGTCCGACTTGGAGTTACGTCGTACCGTGGAGTCGGATCGCGAAGTATTCTGGGAATGGGCGAGCGATCCCGAGGCCCGAGCCGTTTCGTTCCACAATGAAACGATCTCATGGGAGCAGCACACCAAATGGTTTCGGGCGAAGATGGAGGATCCCAACGCGATTCTCTACACAGCGACTAATGGTTTGGGATTGCCTATGGGCCAGGTGCGCTACCAAATCGAGGGGAAGCGGGCAGTGTTGTCGATCAGCCTTGGCGTGCTTTTTCGGGGAGGTGGACTGGGTCAAAGGGTGCTAACTGCGGCGGTCGAAAAACTCTTCCACGACTCTGAGGTCGAGTACATTGAAGCTTATGTCAAGCCGACGAATACGCCGTCGCTGAAACTGTTCGCTGCGGTGGGCTTTCGCCGGTTGCCCACGAAATTAATCGAGGGGCAGGAGGGCGTCCATTTTATTCTCGAGAGAAACGCCTTCGCATGACGAAATCGGGTATGCAGAGACATCCCGCAAATTGGAGAAAAAGATTGCAGAGTGGCCGAGCTATGGGACTCGCTAGTTTTCGCGATGCTGAGCGTTTGGTCCTAAGGAAGAACAGAACATGAGGGTTGCTATCTCTCAACCTACTTATCTTCCGTGGCTCGGGTATCTGGATTTGGTCGATCAGGCGGACACCTTTGTGTTCCTGGACACGGTGCAGTTTGAGAAGAGATCGTGGCAGCAAAGGAATCGCATTAAGATTCCTGGGGGTTTGTCTTTTCTTACTGTTCCTGTGTCGGTGAAGGGGCGCTTCGAGCAAAAAATTCTAGACGTCGAAATCGAAGGCCGAAATTTTGTCCGGAAGCACCTGCGCTCGATCGAAAGGCGTTACCGGCGAGCTCCTTTCTTTGCGCGATATTTTCCGGAACTCGCCCAGATTCTCGATACGTGCGTTGTTGGCTCGCGGTTGGCCGATCTCAATGTTCGTCTGATCCAGTGGTTGTGCGGGCAGCTGGGAGTTACAACAAGATTGCTCCGGGCATCCGAAATTCAACAGGAAGGCTGCCGCTCCGAACTGCTTTTGAATCTCTGCCGCGCCTCAGGTGCAGATTCGTACCTGTCTTCGCTGGGTGCAGCGGGCTATCTGTTGGAGGGCATTCCTCAATTTTCCGCGGTCGGAATCGAAGTGGCCTTCCAGCACTACGATCACCCGCGATATAACCAGCTGTTTCCTCCTTTTTGGACGCACGCGTCGGCAATTGATCTGATATTGAATGAAGGGGGCCGTTCCTTGGAAATACTGCGAAGCGGACGGAAACCCGCGCTGCGACCGATAGAAGTGAGCCTTTGCCAGAAGCAAGAGGCGGCAGGCGTATGATGACCTCTCTCAAGATCTGCAATCACTCGATTGGTGCGGGATACCCCACTTACATCGTGGCGGAGCTTTCCGCCAACCATAACGGGGAATACGACCAGGCTGTCCGCATTCTTCATGCCGCCAAAGAGGCGGGTGCGGACGCGGTGAAACTGCAGACCTACACGCCGGACACTATTACCATCGTCAGCGAGCGGGAGGAATTCCGGGTGAGCGGCGGCACGCTTTGGGATGGGCGGACGCTTCACGATCTTTATGCCGAAGCGTGCATGCCGTGGGAGTGGCAGCCCGGGCTCAAGAAGATAGCGGAGGACTTGGGGATGGACTGTTTTTCCAGCGCCTTCGATTCGACGGCTGTGGACTTCCTCGAGAAGATGAACGTGCCGGCGCACAAAGTGGCCTCGTGCGAACTCGTGGATATTCCGCTGATTCAAAAAATGGCACGCACCGGCAAGCCGCTGATCATGTCCACTGGCATGGCGACGACAGAGGAGATCGAAGAGGCGGTTCAAGCCGCTCGCCGAGTGGGTGGGACCCAAATCGCACTGCTGAAATGTACAAGCGCCTATCCAGCGCCTCCACAGGAGATGAATTTGCGGACGATCCCGGAGATGGCGCGACGATTCGACGTGCCCGTCGGGTTATCAGACCACACGATGGGAATTGCGGTGCCTGTGGCTGCGGTTGCCCTGGGGGCATGCATCGTCGAAAAGCATCTGACGCTGTCACGCTCGGTACCAGGGCCGGATAGTGCCTTTTCCCTGGAGCCCGACGAATTCAAAGCGATGGTCGAGGCGGTGCGCACCACCGAGATGGCTCTCGGCGAAGTGCACTTTGGGTTGAGCCGCAAAGAAGAAGCGAGCCGGGCGTTTCGCCGGTCACTGTTTGTCGTGAAGGATGTCAAGGAGGGCGAGGCCTTCACCGAGGCCAATGTGCGCTCGATTCGGCCTGGGAACGGCCTGCATCCGCGCCATCTCGAGGAAGTGTTGGGCAGGAAGGCCGCCCAGGGCATCAAGCGTGGCACTCCTCTGCGCTGGGAGTTTGTGGTCCGATCATAAAGGCCTCAGATTTTCTGATCAGTTTGTCTGGCTTTGAACTTCTCCAAGTCCAAAGCGACGGGAGAGAAGTAAGTCTTGCGCATTATCCTGCACCGGGAAATTCCTGGGAACCCTGAGCTTCATCGTCAGTGGAATTCTCTTGCGCTAAAGACGGAGCGGCCTGAGGTGTTTTATACCTGCGAGTGGGCGCTCGCGGTGCAGTCCGCTTACCAGGCTTCGCTCAAGCCGCTGCTTCTCTTGGGCTACGAGGCAGACGAACTGGTTGGCGTGGCATCGCTGGCCACCGACCCGCGCGAGAAGGAAATCAGATTTTTAGCCGCCAATACAGCAGACTATTGCGATTTTCTGACGCCGCCGGAACTGCGAGCCGAGTTCATCGATGCTGTTTTTTCCGCGTTGCGAAAGACGGACGCGGCTTCGATTTCGCTGGCAAATCTCCCCGCCGACTCTGGAACGCCCGACGCCCTGCGAGACACAGCTGGCGAGTACGGCTTTCACATCCATATGCGGCCCGCTTATTTGTGTGCTCAGGTGGAGTTGGGCAGCGTTGAGCAGCGTGAGCAACTGAAGGCCAGTCTGGTGGGGAAGAAGAAGCTTCGCCGCTATCTGCGCGAAATGGAGAAGAAAGGTCAGGTGACATTTGCTCATCTGCAATCCTGGGAGGAGATCCAGCCGGCTCTGCCTATATTTGCCGACGCCCATGTGGCGCGCTTCTTGCACACTCGACGCGTCAGCAGTCTGGCTGCGCCGGAGCGGAGGTTCTTTCTGGAAGAACTCGCCCAGCGATTCGATGGCCGCGGTGTGGTTACCCTAAGCCTGCTCAAGATTCAGGACCGTCCGGTCGCGTGGAACTATGGATTTCAATTCCACGGAAGCTGGTTTTGGTACCAGCCGACTTTCGACAGCAGTCAAGAAGAGAATTCTCCCGGCCACTGCCTGCTTTCGAGAATAGTGATCGAAGCTTGCGACATGGATGGAATGCAGAGGGTGGATCTAGGCCTGGGCGCGGAAGGCTATAAGGAACGATTCGGCAACAGCACGCGCCAGACACTGCACGTCACCTTAACCGGATCGTGGGGTCGACATCTTCGTGAAATGTTGAGGTATAAGGCGGCCAGTGCCCTAAAGCGATCGCCCAAGCTTGAATCGGCAGTCCGCAAAATCCTGGGTGGACTCCGCGACGCTTCATAACGACTCGGGCGAGTTCCGTTTGCAGACGCGGAACGAAAAAGCAGTTAGACTATGCTGCAAACCCACGATGACTCGCCGCACCGCTCCCATCAGAGTGTTCACGCCTTCGGATGCCGATGCGATGAACACGAATGCTCAGAATCTCACCGTGAAAGAGATTGTTGCTCGCCTGCCAGAAGATCAGTTTCACGTGACCATGCTTTGTGATGGGAACACTCCCGACCCGCGCCTCAGCGCCCGGAGTAACACGCGCCTGGTCGCATGGACGAAGCACGGGAACACCTTGCGCCTGGCGCGCCACTGTTTGTTCCCTCCTCCGGATATTTATTTTTTCCCGCGCACCGGTCCGCTGGATCGCATCTTCTTCGATCTGCGCAAGTTTCTCGGCCTGAGGACCGCTCTTATCACCTACATCGTGATGGCGATGAACGCAAACACTGGGCGTGGAATGATCGGGCGGTCCATCGTGGAGGGCGACATGGTATTTGGCAACTCCCAGTATGTATCGGAGACGATTCGCCAAATGTTCGGAGTGACCGCTTCCCCGATCTACGACGGTATCGACCGACGTTGTTACTTCCCACCGACGGAGAGGCCGGAAGGTACCGCGCCGGTCGTTCTCTATGCGGGATCATTTCAAACGCGCAAGCGCGTCGAAATAGTGATTCAGCAGGCTGCCCGACTTCCTGATTTGCAGTTTCGTTTGGCCGGCAAAGGCGAAACAGAGAAACAGTGTCGCGATCTCGCGCAGCAACTTGGGTGTCGGAACGTTGCTTTTCTCGGACATCTAACTTCGGAAGATCTGGGCCATGAAATGCGAAAGGCGGATGTCTTTTTTTTCCCCAGTGTGCTGGAGGGAAATCCGCAGGTCTTGTTGCAAGCGAGCGCTTGCGGACTCGCTTGCATTGCGATGGGTGTCTACCGTTCAGATTATGTAGTCAATGGCAAGACAGGTTTCGTGGTTCGGTCGGATGCTGAACTGGCCGAGAGCCTCGATCGGCTTGCGGGCGACGCCGCATTGCGACGATCCTTTGCCGCTGCTGCGATCGGCCATGCCAATCAGTTTGACTGGGAAAAGATTGCCGTGCAGTGGGCTTCTGTCTTTGAAGAAGGAGTGGCCAGGCGTCAGCGCTACTCCCAACAGAGAGTATCTTAATCGGTGTCTTCCTTCCGCATGGTGACTCAGCTGTGAAACGATCGAGCGCCCTGGTGCGCTACGGCGGTTTTTTTGTGTCCGTGGGAACGGCGCGCGTACTGGGCCTGGTGATCACATCGATCACGTTCCCAATCCTGGTGCGACGCCTGGGCGTGGAAGCCTACGGGCTCTGGAGCTACGTGGTGGCGCTGAGCGCGTTTTTTGAAGTTGTGGCAAACCCGGGGCTCACAGTCTATGCCACGCAGCAGATTGCGGCTCGCCGTCACGCTGCCGCCGAACTCATCCCTGATTTTCTAGTCCTGCGTGTGTTGAGCATCTCCGTTGCTGTCGTGCTGTTATTAGCCGTTGCTGGTTTTGAACGACGCACCGAGGTTCGTTCCTTGCTGCATTGGTACGGTGTGGGCGTCCTGTGCGTGGGATTGGCGGGATCGGATTTCTTGTTGACTTCGCTGGAGCTATTCCACGTTCGATCGTTGCTTACCTTAATCCAGCAAGCGTTGTATGCCGCTGGAGTTCTGCTGCTCGTGCACAGTCCGAAAGACATTATTTGGGTTCCCGGAAGTATCCTCGGTTCTGCTCTGATCGCAAATCTCGCGGGGTGGCTGGTGCTGTGGCACAACGGGTTCCGGCCACCGATGGTGCTTGCGCCGAGGCGGTGGCGAGCGATCCTGATTCCGAGCTTTCACTACGCGGCGACCTCGATGATGGGCACGATTTATCACCGCACCGGACATATCGTCGTACGCTGGTTCCTGGGCGATTACGCTCTTGGGCTTTACGCTGCTGCGGTACGTTTTGTGGATATACTGCGCAACTTCGCCACCATTGGATTCAGTGTGCTCATGCCTCGAATGGCGCTCTCCGCCCAGTCTCCCGCCGGGCTGAGGCGTCTGCTGCGCGCTGCGGTCTCGGCCCTGGCCGCTATCTGCATTCCGCTCACGTTTGGCGCTCTGGTCACCGCACAATTGGTGGTGCCGTGGGTCCTGGGCGCAAGTTACGCGAACGCGGTCGCTCCGGTCCGCTGGATGACCCCCTTCTTGCTTGCGGCTCCAATCGCTTCGCTCTTGTCAGGAACTGTTCTTTACGCCCTAGGACGTCATCGTGCCTGCTTGGCTTCGGCCAGCGTTGGCGCTCTCGTTGCCGTATCACTCTCAGTGATACTCGTTCGAGTTTTTGCTTTGCCCGGAGCTTGCGTGGCTTTTGTTCTAGGAGAACTCGCGGTCGGTATTACTGCCTATTTGTTGATTCCTCGGGACCTCCGGGATCTCTGGAGAAATCCATTCATCGCGATAGCTGCCTTCTCCTCAGTGCTAATGGTCGGGGCAGTCCGGATCGTAAACGCTTCAACGTCCCGGCCCTTGCTGGTGGTTGGCGCCGGCGCAGCTGTGTACGCCATCACGGCGGGTTTGCTGGGTAGAAAGATGCTGCTCGAACAATTCGGGGAAGGAAAGTGACAGCGACTCCGGGTACACATCCGTCAGTGGCAGTGCTGCTTTCCGGGAGAGAACAGTTCAGCTCTTACTTTGGCGGTGCCGTTGCGCGGTGGACCTACGAGGTTTATAGCCTATTGAAAGACCGTGTGCCGGTCACCGTCTTCGGTTTTCCCACGCGGGAGGAAGACTTATATCCGCTTTCGCATGCAAGCAGCAAAGTCAGCCAAGCTTGCACGATCGTCGGGAAAATTCCACTGGTTCGCCGCCATGAAGAGGCTCTGTGGTTGCGGGCTCTGATCGGTAGGCTGCGGAAGTTCGACGTGGTTCACATCCACAACCGTCCACAGTGGGTATCAGCACTGCGAAGAATGGGCTATCAGGGAAAGGTGATACTTCATCTGCACAATGATCACATCGGACATTGGTCCAGCTCAGCTCTGGACGAGTTGGCTTCAAGTCTGGACGCTCTTGTGATCTGTAGCAATTACTTGCGGAGCACTTTCGCCTCGAAATCAACTCTTTTGAATGCCAAATCTCAGGTAATCTTCAACGGCGCGAACCTCCAAGTGTTCTATCGGCAGGAAGAAATTCGCGAACCGAAGACGATTTTTTTTGTGGGCCGCTTCGATCCGCAAAAAGGAGTTTTGCAACTGCTGCAGGCTTATGACTTAGTGCTTGGAGAGCATCCGGATGCGAAACTGGTAATTGGGGGGACGACTGGTTTCGGAACGCATCGGCAAACTCCCTACATTCGGTCGGTGCGCGAGCTGGCACGCTTTCTTGAGGAAAAGAAACACGCCAGGATCCACTTCACGGGCTATCTGGATCATGATAAAGACCTCCCGCTGTGGTTCCAGAAGGCTACGGTATTTGCCTGTCCTTCTATCTTCCAGGAACCGTTTGGGCTAGTGAACGCGGAGGCGATGGCGTGCGCCACACCAGTGGTGGGCGCAAATCGCGGGGGAATTCCCGAAGTCCTCGGTGACGCGGGCCGATTGGTGGATCCGGAGAATACGCAGGAGTTTTCAGGCGCAATCTCAGAGCTTCTGTCCCGGCCGCAATACCGCAAAGAGCTGGGAGCGGCAGGATATGAGCGTTGCCGGACGATGTTCGATTGGCGCTCGACGGCGGGGGCGTGGATGATGCTGCTGAATCAAGTGGCTCAAGGCGAGGTATCCAGCTCATAGTGTCGCCAGATCTTTTTCGTTCAGCTATCTTGCTGGAGCGAGGTCGCGAAGAATCTCTTCGCGGACGTAAACTGCGTCCGAGTACAGCACTCTGCCGCCTCGCTCGTAGGGCGCAGAAAGACGATAAAGTCCAAACCCTTGGCGCCGCATAAGCTGGTGGAGCTCTGGGAAGCCGGAGTCGTCTTCGTAGTGGGAGACGAACGTCACCTCCATGATGATGGACTTCGTTTTTTGTAGGCCTTCCCGAGAGCTCGTCAGCACCGCCATCTCCGCGCCTTGGATGTCGATTTTCAAGATGGATATTTCTTCTTCGCCGGCGACCAGTTGGTCATAGCCAATCTTTCGGACATCTACCGTTCCAACCAAATCCCAGGAGGTGGACAAAAGTTCTTTCTTGATCTCGTCTCGAGGCTTTAAGAGGGAAGAGCCGGCGGGATGCCGGAGTTGGTAAAAATTTGTCGCACCCTCGCCTTCCGCAAGGGCGGCATCGATGATACTGACACGTCCGCAACCGTTGAATCTCGCTTTCAGAGGACCCACCATCCGCGGATCGCATTCCACAGCAATAACCCGCTGGGGATGGAAGAGATCGAGAAGTGTTTGCGTCCATTTCCCTGCGTGGGCGCCGGCATCAACACAGGTTGCCAATCTGGAGAGGATGGACGGAGGTAAAAGGTTAAACCGCGCCTCGAGGAGATCGCCGTATTGGCGGGAAGAAAAGGCGACCCGACTGGCCCTGTATGCGTCGAATCCGAGGCGCATATACTCGTGGCGGCGAACGGAATACTCGCAGATGCCGTAAGGGATCACCTGTCTCGCAAGATCTTTTAGGGCCATATCGCCTAAAGTCTAGCAGGCGCGACTCACAGCGTTTGCTGGGCGGCCGTTCCCTCACATTCTTTGCTGGATGTTTTGCATGCCGGAGTGCTTCGCAAATCGCCTACGTGTAGTATGGCTTTCTGCTTCAAGTTAAAGCGAGTCACCGTGCGCATGAGAGTCTTCGCTCCGCGGCCTGATAGTCAACCTCCGCGTCCCGAAGGAAGGCGCATCCTCAAACTTTGTCGGGAGTCTTGTACGTGATCCAGAAGATAGTAATCGTTACCGAGATCATTGCGCCGTACCGGATTCCTATTTTTAATGCGTTGGCACGAAGGCCAGAAATCAACCTGCACGTAGTCTTCTTATCCGAGAATGATCCGACGCTGCGGCAGTGGCGGGTTTACAAAGATGAAATCAGATTCGACTACGAAGTGCTTCCCTCCTGGCGGCAACGGTTCGGTCGATACAATGTCTTGGTGAATTGGGGAGTCCGTTCGGCACTGAACCGCGTTAAGCCCGATGTTGTCCTATGCGGGGGATACAACTATCTGGCCTCATGGGCGGCCGCTTATTGGGCGAGGACTCATCGCGTGCCCTTGGTGCTTTGGTCGGAGAGTACCGCTTTCGATCTACGGCAGCGCTATCGTGTCGTGGAATTCATGAAGACACGGTTCTTACAGCTGTGTACAGGATTCGTTGTTCCGGGAGCGTCTTCTTTGAACTACCTGAAGGATCTTGGGATCGGCGAGCAGCGAATCTTTACCGCTCCCAACGCCGTCGACACATCGCTGTTCTCAAAATTTGCCGAAGTGGCGCGTCGGGATGAGTCACAGGTGCGGTCCCGTCACCATCTTCCCGAACGATATTTTCTCTACGTGGGCCGCTTAGTGAAGGCGAAGGGAGTCTTCGACTTGCTCGATGCTTATTCCCAGCTCAAAGCTGAGCTCCGTGGCAAAGTTGGCTTAGTGTTTGTAGGAGACGGTTCGGACCGTGACGAGTTAATGGAACGAGCTTCGAAGATCGATCCCGGGACCGTCCAATTTCTCGGTTTTATGCATCGGGAAGAACTCCCGGCGATCTACGCCTTGGCGGATGGATTAATTTTCCCGACTCGTAGCGATCCTTGGGGACTCGTGGTGAACGAGGCGATGGCCTGCGGCTTGCCAGTCATTGCTACAAATGTCGCAGGATGTGCGTTGGATTTGGTTTCGAATGACTGGAACGGATTTGTCATTTCTCCAGGTGACGTGTCCCAACTTGCCCTCGCCATGGAGAAGTTGGCAACGAATTCCGGACTGCGGGTGGAAATGGGACGCAGAAGCCGGGAACAAATTGACGCGTATTCGCCCGCCGCATGGGCCGAAGGAATGGTGCGAGCCGTCCGATTCGCGCGCGCGCCGCAGCAGTGAAGGACGTTCCGTTGAGTCGCTACCCTCAGAGTCAGAACTGGTAATATACTGGCTCCATCACTTCCATGAACGCTCGATGTCCTTGCAGGGTCTCGGAGAATTAGGATGGCGCATTCGGCAGAAACTAGAGACGAAAAGACGCCGCAAAGCCTTTCCGGACGGCGAGTGGAGATTCTGGAGTGTACGCTGCGCGATGGAAGCTACGCGATCGACTTCAAGTTCACCGAAAATGACACTGCAGTTCTCGCAAGCGTTCTGGGACGGCTAGGATTTCGATGGATCGAAGTGGGTCACGGCATAGGACTAGGGGCAGCGAAAGCCGGTAAAGGTGCGATGCCGGCGTCGGATGAAAGGCTGATTGAAGCGGCGAAGCGTGCCGCCCCCAACGCGCTGATCGGATGCTTCTTCATTCCTGGAATCGGTACCGTTGATCAGTTAAGGTCCGCGCGGTCGGCGGGTCTCGATTTTGTTCGCATCGGCTACAACGCTCCGGAAATCGAAGACGCCTTCCCTTACTTGACCCTCGCCACAGAGTTGGGGCTCAAGGTTTGTCTCAATTTCATGAAGACATATGGCATCTCTGCCGAAGCGTTCGGCGAAAAGGCGAGAGCGGGCGCGGCTGCTGGAGCGGATGTCGTCTATTGCGTCGACTCGGCCGGCAGCATGTTCCCCGAAGACGTACACAAGTATCTCAGCGCGGCGCGTGAACGCTCTGAGTGCGAACTGGGATTCCACGGACACAGTAATTTGCAGTTCGCAGTAGCCAACGCCGTGGAAGCGGTTCGATGTGGAGCGACGTTCATCGATACAACCCTTTACGGATTAGGGCGCAGCGCCGGCAACGTTCCTACCGAGATCGCCGTGGCCGTTTTCGATAATCTTGGCATTAAAACCGGAATCGATCTCTTTGATGTAATGGACGCTGCGGAAGAATTTATGGGCCCATTGATGTCGCAAATGCAACTTTACGACATGATGTCGGTGGCGATGGGATGCAGTCAGTTTCATTCGTCTTTCCTGCCCAAAGTCGCGGCGGCGGCGCGCAAGCATGGAGTCGAACTGCGACGGCTCGTCGTCGCTATGGGCAAACTCGATCCGGTCAATCTGAGTGAAGACAAGTTGGACCGCGTGGCCGGCAGCTTGCCGAAAACGACCGGAGCAAAGACACGGGAAATACTCACTTCGTTCTCCGTGCCCGGCATCTCGGCCAACAGCATCAGCAGTTCGCTCTCGGCCGTGCAATCACTGGTGGATGGAATGATCGTCACGTGCGCCAAGCGCCGCGCCCGTCCCGTGCTGGAGCTCGTGGCCTCGGAGTCACCTTCGCCGGATCTGGTTTTGGCGGACCTTGTGCTCGCAGAAGGTCCGGTTGTGCTCGGCAGGGTTGTTTACGGTTCGTTTGAAATGTTGGAGCAGGTGCTGAAGATGACGGGCGGTAGCGTGCCGCTATTCCTGGATGACAGGGATGGAGGCGCGTGGGCCGCTGAGTGGCCCACATCGTTGATTGAGATGGTAGGCGGGGAGAGAATTTTACCCGTGCGTTCGAAGCGGCTTTTCTGCAAGGTACGTGGAAGATGTCATTATGACTGCGGCGCATCGTTATGGCGACTTCTGTCTGATGATCTACGGGAGTCCGGAAGGCAGGCTCTTGCAACATAGTTGCGAGACCTTCAAAAACGTCGTCGTGCACGGCGAACTCCCGCAGGCGGTTCCAGAGAATTGCTGGCAGATGGCGGACTTTTCCGACCGCATGCATTTTGATTTAGGGATTGGGGTTGCGCTGCTGCTTTGTCCGCCGAGCTATGTCGATTCCGCTTCGATCAATCAGCTTTTGTTGCCGGAAGGAATTGTGATTACCTCCGGACACTTCCCCCGTTTCGAACTTGATGTGCCCGGCCGAACCATTTTGCGCCTCGATCCGAACCACGCCTATCGTGGCCAGATGGATCGATGGGTAGCCATCTCAAATCTCATGAAGGCGGCACAACCCAGTTCCTTTGGCCGTGCAATGACAATTTGCAAGACGATTACGGAAATCGTGGCTCGCCGCGAGCGCGAAGTGTTCCTGGTCGATGCGAACACTGCGCAAGAAATTACCTACGGCGAGTTTCATCGGCAGGCCTGCGCTATGGCGCAGGAGCTTCGCGCGCGCGGAGTACGCAAGGGAGATCGCATTGGGGTGATGCTCCCGAATTGTTGCGAACTGGCGATTCTATATTTTGCCTGTATTTATCTCGGTGCTGTCATCGTCCCCGTCAACCCGGCGCTAAGTAAGAACGAATCGGAATTCATCTTAACCAGTTCCAAGCCTGTGCTGGTCGTCGCAAGCGCTTCGAGTACAGAATCCATCAGAGAATTCCACACAAATGTGGTGGGGTTGCTCACCGCGGACGAAGCAATCGAGAACTCGATCGCCTCGGACAAGATCAGGATTGGCGACCTCTCGGAAGCAAGCAGATTTCGTCCCTCTGGAAACAGCAGATGCCGATGACCTGATTGTGATTATGTATACGTCGGGCACTTCGGCGAAGCCCAAGGGACTGGCGCACAAGCTTGGACGAATGTTTCGCAACGCCACGGCATTTGCTGCAGTGCAAGGTATCGACCAGGACTCCCGTTTTTATTTGACGCTTTCGATGGCATACATGGGTGGTTTCTACAACCTTCTCATTCTGCCATTCCTGTGCGGGGCGAGCGTTGTGGTGGATCACGTATTCGATGCGCGGTCGAGCCTGCATTTCTGGGAGAAGGCAAAGGCCCACAACGCGAATACGTTGTGGATGGCTCCCACCGTGTTGTCGATCATGCTGAGGATGGACCGGGGCCGTACCGGCGAGGAGTTCTGCCGCGCTTCCATTCGCCACGTTTTTGTCGGTTTCGCGCCACTTGCCTTAAAGGTTAAGGATGAGTTTGAATCGCGATATGGTGTTAGTCTGGTTGAGAATTACGGTCTCTCGGAGACCCTCTTCGTTACAGGCCGCTCCGCAGTTGCGCATGGCGGCCCGGGCTACGTTGGCGAAGCCCTTCCTGGAGTAACCCTACGAATCGCCGACGACGCAGGAGAAGAGGTTGCTCAAGGCATTGAAGGAGAGGTGCAGATTCTAACTCCTGATCTAATGGCTGGTTACCTGGATGCCGACGGCCGCTTGTTGGAAGCAGATGCTGCACAGTGGTTTTCGACAGGCGATGTAGGCCGTCTTGATGCTGGGAATTCGCTCTCCATCACCGGCCGGAAGAAAGACGTTATCATCCGCGGAGGCGTAAACATCAGTCCTGCGGCCATCGAAGAAGTGCTCATGCAGGTTAGCGGCATTTCAGAAGCGGCTGCCGTAAGCATTCCGCATGAGCTCTACGGCGAAGACATCGTCGCGGTTCTGAAGCTCGACGATGGCATTGAACTGGATTCCGTCCTGGAGTCGGTGGTCGCTCATGCAAGAGGTAATCTGGCGCAGCATCAGCAACCTGCCCGATACGTTGCGATTGACGAATTGCCTCGAACTTCGAACGGCAAGATACAGAAGGCTCGCATCCGCGAACTGGTTGCAGAAAAGCTGCAGGTGGGCTCGACGCCGATGCGCCGCAAGTCTTCGGCTGAGAGCGCTGCCGTAATGCACTGATGATCTACACTTGAAGGCCTGCGCTGAAAATCACATATGAAAATTATTGATCTTTCCTTGCCCATTGAAGAAGGCATGATGACCTTTCCCACGCACTGGCATCCCGTGGTCGAGATCACAATTCTTGGTCGACACGGGATCGAAGGCCGGGAGACACGGAAGATTGTATTGGGTACGCATATCGGCACTCATGCGGATGCCCCCCGGCATTTCATACCAAATGGCAGGACGATCGACGAAGTGCCTCTGGATGTGCTCATCGGGCCGGCCACGGTGGTCGATTTCACTGGTTGTCCGGCGTTGCAGTCGATCGACGTTGCTGATCTTAAGAAAAAACTGGGGGACAAGATGCCAGCCCGCTTGATTTTTCGGACTGGATGGTCGGAATATTTTGGCAATATGAAGTTCTATAACGAATATCCATTTCTTTCGGAGAACGCCGCGCAATGGCTCGTGGAAAATGGTGTGCGGCTCGTCGCCATGGATACGCCATCGCCGGATAATCCAGCCCATTCGCGTGGGACTTCGAAAGACTCTCCCAATCACAAAATTCTTTTGGGCGCCGGAGTGGTGCTTGTGGAGTATCTTACCAACCTGAAATCCCTGACTGCGTCGGAGGTGGAACTCATCGTGATGCCTCTGAAGTTGAAAGGCTGCGACGGTTCGCCCGCACGCTGCGTGGCCATCGAAAGGTAGTGGGTGAGAGAAACGATTCAGGAATGGCTCAAGCACTGGTTTGTGAGCCGGGGAAAGATCGGTGCGCAAGCAAGCCAAACGGCTCTGGACAAGGACTACTTCGAGGCGGGATGGCTTACCTCGATGGAGGTGGTGGAGTTCGTCACGGAAATCGAGCAGCAATTTGGCATGCAGTTTTCCGATCGCGATCTGCAGGATTCGCGCTTCGTAACGATCGCCGGCCTCGCGGAACTGATTCTGGAGCGCTCGACAGAGACCAGTGAGAGCAGGTAACTTCAGACATTGCGCATCTGGCCTCGGATCGCAACGGAAAAATAGTGGAGAAAAGTTCACCGTCAAAGCTGCACGTTCTGACGCTCACGCCCTTTTATCCCTCCGATGGCGACGAAGTGAGCGGCTGCTTTGTGGCGGAGGCCCTCCGCCAGCTTCAGGACTACGGCGTAGCTTCTTCCGTGTTCGCGGTCGACTCGATTTATCATCCCACTCGGAAATCGAGCCACTCCTCTCCTGCTGAATGGATTCGGTATCCACAGGTTCCGGGAAACTTCGGGCTATCGAGCGCAGGGAAGTTTCTAGGGGGAGTCCTTCTGAGCAGAGTTCGGCAGCTTCATCAGCGTAGACCCGTGAGCGTAATCCATGCGCATGCGGCATTGCCATGCGGCCATGCCGCTGCGTTTCTCTCGCGTCACTTGGGCATTCCGTTTGTAGTAACGATTCATGGCCTGGACGTATTCAATCGCTGCTTTGAAAATGGGATCGCCGCGCGTTGGCGCCGGAAAACTTCACTGCTCGTCTACACGAGCGCTCACAAGACCATCTGCATTAGTGAGAAAGTGCGAGGTTTGTTGGCGGAGGGGATCGGCAAGCCGGTTGCTGCTGAAGTAATCTACAACGGGACCAATCCCGATCTCTTTGTGCCGGGCCCAGTTCGGCAGGGATCAGCTTCGATCTTAATCGTCGGAAATCTGCTGGCCGGGAAAGGCCATGAACTCTTGCTGAGAGCCTTTAGCCGAGTGAAGGATTTGCATCCCGACTTGCAGTGTCACATGGTCGGAGAAGGCGCCGATCGAGATCGTTTTGCCAGTCTGGCAGGAGACCTGGGCATCAGCGATCGCATTCATTTTCTGGGACGCCGAAGCCGCGCGGAAGTGGCGAAAGCCATGCAAGAATGCACAGTTTTTGTTTTGCCTAGCCGCTACGAAGGGCTCGGATGTGTTTATCTGGAAGCGATGGCGTGTGGTAAGCCAGCAATCGGATGCTGGGGACAGGGCATCGACGAGATCATTCGTCACGGCATTAACGGATGGTTGATTCCGGTCGATGGCCTGGAGGAACTCGTGCAAGGTCTGCAAGTCTTGCTGGGAAACTCTGAACTGCGGGCACGAATTGGCGAAGCCGCGCGGCGAACAGTCCTCGACTCACTGACCTTGTCTCATCAGGCTCGGAGGCTGATAAATATTTACCAGGATGCTGCTCGATGACGGCTGGAACTCCCATCTTGCGAGCGACACGCGCGGACCTCTTTACTCTTTCTGAGAAAGATCTTGCCGAGCTAGCCCGTTTTGTTGCGGCTCAGTCAGGCCGGACCGTGGATGCAGTGGAAGGACATTTCCGCTGGTTCTTGCTGGAAAATCCGGCACGCCAGCCCCAAGATCCGCTGGGCTTCGGCCTGCGCTCGGCGGACCAACTCGTGGGATGCATCTTGTGCAGTCCGCAAGATTTTTGTTGCGAGAGCCGGAAGATACGTTTGATGGGCTCCAGTTCGTTCTATGTCGACGACCAATATCGCGGTCATGGAGGGCGCATTTTCTTGCAGTATTCTCGGCTGGCAAAACAGTGGCCTCTTTTCGGGACTTCGGCCAACGCGGACGCCGCTGCTCTGTGGAAGGTAGCGGGAGCGAGTCCCATCCCACATTCCGACGCTGAGTTTTTCGGTGTGCTTCACTGGCCGCCTCTTGTTGAGGAGTTCGTTCATCGGCGGTATTCCAATCCATTGCTCGCGCGCCTGGCGGCTACTTCTATCTCTAACTTGGTAGCGCTGTTGCGGCCACTGAAAATCGATGGCAGTATCTCCAACGCGCTCGAACTTCTTACCTCTGCAGAGCAGGTAAACGACGTTGTTGTTCAAGATTCTTGCGCGAAGCTGACTGCGATGCGCGATTCAGCTTACATCCGCTGGCGTTATTTCTCCGGCCAAGACGCAAGCGTGGCGGCGTTCGCTTTTCGCAGCCGCAAGCCGGACCGGCAGGTGCTTGTGACCGTGAATCAACGGATCCGAGGATATCGCGACCAGATCAAGACTCTCAACCTGCTCGATGTTTATCCCGAAGTTCCGGCCGACGAGTATCTGCGGATTGTCGGAGCCCTCATCGATCGCTATCGGAAAACGGTCGATACGATCGTCTTGCGCAGCCAAAATTTGAGCCAGCAAAAATATTTTTGCGAACGAGGTTTTCAGCGGCGTTCATTCGACGCTCCAACCGGTTGGTTTCTGGACAAGGCTGGGCTGTTGCCAACTCACGATTGGTACCCTGTGCCGGCAGACGGCGACGGGCTGATTTAGATTGCGTCGAAATGAACCTCAGAAGCCAAGCTCGTGCATTTCTCATTCAGGCGGCCAGCCTGGTGCGTGCGGATGCGTTGGCTTTGTATCTCCAGAGGCTCAAACGCCGACCGTACGGACTCGTAGTCGCGATGCACGAAACGCCGATCTCTTTAGAAGCGCAGTTTCGCGATCAACTTCGATCGGCGTCCCAATACTTTACGATCACGAATCTGGAGGGCTTCGCCAAACTTTGGGAACATCGTCGAGACGACATGGCGAGCGCCAAGCCCCCAATCCTGTTTACATTTGACGACGGAAGAGAGAGCAATTACGCGGTCGCGGCTCCGCTGCTTGAGTCTTTCGGAGGGCGCGGTGTATTTTTCGTTGTGCCTGCCTTCGCGGAATCCGCGACGACCGACCAGGCTCTCTCCTTTTACCGTACGAGGATTAATCCCGACTCGAAACCCGGCGATGAAAAATGGGAGGACTGGAAGCCGATGAATCCTGCCCAGATTGCGGAGTTAGCCGATCGAGGGCATGCGATCGGAAACCACACGCTTACGCATGAGCGGTTGATCGGACTCTCGCCCGAGACTTTGGAACTGGAGATCGGGGAGAGCGCTCGCAAGCTTGCCTCGTGGACAAAGAAACCTGTCGATGCGTTCGCCTGGACCTTCGAGTGGAGTGCGGTGGATCCAAAAGCCTGGGCAATGATACGACGCTATCATCGGTACTGCTTCTCGCCATGCGCTGGAGTTGTCGATAGCCGATATGATCATCCATCGTTGCTCTGGCGAAGGGAGATCGAAGCGCGATACTCTACGCCGGAGATGCGATTTTCTTGGTCTGGCCTGGTCGACCTATGGTGGAGCAATCGGCGAAGACTGCTTCGCAATATGCTGCGAATCTCGTCCGCTGAAAATGTCTAGTCGCAATTGCCGTTGCCCCTGTCCGGGTCCGAGAATGATTCATCTATTCATCAACGCGCTCTCAGCCAGTGCAGGTGGAGGCCTCACCTACGTCCGCAATGTATTGCCGCGCCTGGCGAATCGGGACAATGTAAGAACAACATTACTGGTTGGCGAGATGCTGCGCGGCGAGATGGTGGAATCAACTCGGGTCACGGTTCTGAATGATTCGTACGACGGTGGCTCTGCCAGAAGATTCTGGTATGAACAGCGCGATTTGCCCCGCCACATACGTCGCTCCGGAGCAGACGTGTTGCTATCTACGGGAAATTTTGCGCTCTTCCGCTCGCCCGTACCACAGATTCTCCTCAGCCGGAATGCTTTGTATACGTCAGCAGATTTTCTGCGCGATATCCGACAGAGAGGAGACTATCGTTTGTGGATCGACACCAAAGTAAAAGGCGGGCTTGCTCGATGGTCGGTGCATCACGCGGATTGCACGGTCGCACCCAGCGAAGCGTTTGCTGGTGACTTGCGGCAGTGGACTGGGAAGGATGTAGTGTCTATTCACCATGGCTTCGATCGAGATACTTTTTTCTGTGCGGGGTTCCCACTGCCGCGAGCGGTGCAATCGCGGGTCGACGCCCTGGAAGGCGCTGTCCGCATCTTGTTCGTGAGCCACTACAATTACTATCGGAATTTTGAAACTCTTATTCGCGCGGTCGGAATTCTAAAAGCGAAGCTACGTCCGCAGCCGGTCCGCCTGGTCCTCACTTGCAAACTGGCCTCGAAGGAAAATCCCGGAAGTTATCAGGCAGAAATTGCAGCAGACTTGGTCCGGCTGCTCGACCTCGGTAAGGAAGTGGTCGAGCTGGGCACGGTGCCCTATGCGGCTCTGCACCACCTTTACCAGCGTTGCGATATCTATGCCACTCCTGCTTATGCCGAAACTTTCGCTCACCCGCTGGTTGAGGCGATGGCTAGCGGACTTCCCGTGATTGCCTCAGATCTGCCCGTGCATCGGGAGATTTGCGGAGATACTGCTTTATACTTCCCCCGCTTTTCTCCCGAAGCACTGGCAGAACGCATTCTGCAAGTCATCGAATCCGGCAAACAGAGAACTTCGATGCAGAAAGCGGGGCTGATGCGATCGCTTAGTTTCAGTTGGGATAATCACGTGGAAGCACTACTGGTGCTGGCTAGGCGCCTTGTGGCTAGAGATCACTGATGTTTCACGTAAGATGATCCAAACACCCAAGGAGCGACGCTGCGGATGTGTGGAATCGTCGGCATCATTGGCCTTAACGCGCGGGTGGACGCCGAAGTGCTGAAGCGCGCCACTCGATCGCTCACTCATCGGGGGCCGGATGACGGAGGCACAGTCACCCTGCACGATTCTGCTTTGGGGGATGTCGTAGTCGGCCTAGGAAACAGACGCCTTGCAATCCTGGACCTGTCGCCTCTAGGGCACCAGCCCATGCACGATCCCGCAACCGGCAATTGGATCGTCTACAACGGAGAGGTCTACAACTTTCGCGAGGTGCGCGAAAAGTTGGAGCAAGCTGGTCAGCATTTCCGCAGTCATTCTGACACTGAGGTAGTTCTTAAAGCCTATGCGCACTGGGGACAAAAGTGCCTTGATGAATTTCGCGGCATGTTTGCCTTTGCGATCTGGGATGCGCAGCAGCACCACCTGTTCGCAGCTCGTGATCCCATGGGAATCAAGCCGCTCTATTACTACCAGTCGGATCAGTATTTCCTGTTTTCCTCCGAGGTCCGGACGTTGCTTGGAACCGGTCTTGTGCCGCGGCGTATTGATCCCGCAGGCTTGTTGAACTACCTGATGTTCGGATCCGTCTACGACCCCAACACCTTGATCGATGGTGTACGTGCACTTCCAGCGGGCCACCATCTCACTTGGGACAACGGACGCGTGAACCAGACACAATACTGGGATCTGGTTGACTCAGAAATTGCTCAATCCGCCGGTTATAGCCACGGCGGCAACTCGCAGCGTCGTTGCAAACTCGAAACGCGGGTCGCGGAAATGCTCGATGAGTCAGTTCGCATGCAACTGGTAAGTGATGTGCCGGTGGGAGTCTTCCTCTCTGGCGGGATCGATTCCAGTGCTTTGGTCGGCATTTTGAATCAAAACGGTGTAAAGCCGAGCACATTTTCTATCATATTTCGAGAAGCGGATTACTCTGAGGCTGAATATTCGCGTGCGGTCGCGCATCAATTCCGTACCGATCATCACGAAATCATGGTTTCTCAGGCAGACCTATTTGCCGCGATCGATCCCGCTATACACGCGATGGACCTACCCACTGTCGACGGGATCAATACATATTTTGTTTCGGAGAAAGCGCGCGCAGCCGGTGTGAAAGTTGCTTTGTCTGGTTTGGGTGGTGACGAGATATTCGCTGGGTATTCGAGTTTCCGTGACGTGCCTCGGATGGAGGGATTTGCCTATATATGGCAACGGATGCCGGGAGTAGTCCGAAGCCCGCTGGCAGGTATCTTTGCGGCACTCGCGCCGGCTACCGATCAGAATCGTAAGTTGGCGGTCCTTGCTCGCAATGGCACGACAATCAATCATCCTTATTTTCTGTCGCGCATGCTGTTCCCGCCGGACCAATTAAACGAATTGGTACTATCGGTCGAGGGAAAAGCCGGATCTGTCGCTTTCGCATGCTCGGAAAAACCCTTGATCGAGAATCTAACCCGCGCCCAGAGCCTCGACCCAATCAATCGCGTTTCCTATCTCGAGACACGGTGTTATATGCTCAACACACTGTTGAGGGACTCCGACGTCATGAGCATGGCGCACGGTTTGGAGGTGCGCGTACCCTTGATTGACCATAAACTGGCGCGACGCGTTCTAGCCCTGCCGGGATCGTGGAAGCTGGACTCGCGAACGCCGAAGCCGTTGTTGGTCCGAGCGCTCAAGGGCGCACTTCCGGATCAGATTGTGCATCGACCGAAACGAGGCTTTACTCTGCCCTTCGAACACTGGCTGCGGGATGCGTTGCGTCCAGTGGTGGAAGAATCGTTGCGCAAGATTGGAGACGACGCCCTAGGCTCGCTGATCAACAAAACGGCGGCGTATAAGGTGTGGGAAGATTTTCTTAACGGTCGGACTTCTTGGTCTCGCCCTTGGTCTCTGTACATTTTGCAGAACTGGTGCCAGCAGAATCTTTCGAGCTAAGCGATAGCGAAATGGAAAAGGTGGAAGAAATACGGAGGCTGGCTAATCCGCACTCCACGGGCAGGATCCCCGTGAGCGTGATTATTGCGGCTCGGAATGAGGCGAAGAATCTTCCTCGCTGCCTGGAGGCGCTCAGGGATGTTGCCGAAGTATACGTAATCGACTCGCAAAGTTCCGATGATACGGTGGAGATTGCACGGTCCTACGGCGCGCAGGTCGTGCAGTTTCACTATCAAGGGGGATGGCCCAAGAAGCGGCAATGGTCCATGGACCAGTTGCCGATTGCGAACGAATGGATTCTGTTGCTCGATGCCGACGAGGTGCTGACATCCGAACTCGCGGAAGAAATTCGTTCAACCATTCAGAATCCAGCTATCAATGGCTGCTTCATCCGGCTTCGCACATGGTTTCTCGGGCGTGCTTTGCGCTACGGCGATGTCAGTTTGTGGAAGCTTGCACTGTTTCGCCGAGGCAAGGGACGTTTTGAATGCCGCCTTAGAGATCAGGATGCCTCGATGGCGGATATGGAAGTGCATGAACATGTCGTCGTTGAAGGTGCGACGGTAAGATTAGGGCATCCGCTGATTCATCACAACGTGGAATCGCTCTCGCGTTATATCCAGAAGCATGATGAGTATTCCAACTGGGAGTCGCGGGTGCTGCTGCAGAGTGGAGACGACAAGGATTTGCCGCCTTCGCTCTTCGGCACGCAGGCTCAGCGCCGGCGTTGGCTGAAGCGCAAACTCTTTGCTGTGCCGGGTTCTCCGGTGCTGCTTTTCCTGTATCGTTATGTCTTGCGCTTCGGGTTTCTGGATGGGGTGCCCGGGCTGATTTATTGCGGATTTCAAGCGGTTCAGATGTTTCATACCAAGGCCAAGATCTACGAACTGAAGCGTAAGAGAACTGAAGTTTAAGGGACGAAGGGCCAGTTCAAAAATGTGTGGGATTGCCGGACTCGCGAACTGTGGGGACAGGGAAGTACTCGGGCGGATGACGCAGGTCTTGGCACACCGCGGTCCCGATGATTCCGGTCTGTGGGAGAGAAGATTTCCCGATGGCTCTTACGTTGGTCTCGGCAGCCGCCGCTTGGCGATTCTCGATCTATCGGCGGATGGTCACATGCCGATGTGTAATGAAGGCCGCACAATCTGGATTACTTACAACGGCGAAATCTACAATTTCGCCGAACTGCGCCGCGAGCTGCAAAGCAAAGGCCATCGCTTTTCCTCCAAAACCGATACGGAAGTTGTACTCCACCTTTACGAACAAGAAGGCGCAGATTGCGTTCTAAAACTTAAAGGGATGTTTGCCTTCGCCATCTGTGATCTGCGTTCGGGCAAGCCCGAGCTGTTTTTAGCGCGCGATCATTTCGGAGTGAAGCCCTTTACTACGCTCACCACGGGAACAAGTTGGCTTTTGCGTCGGAAGTGAAAGCCATCCTTCAAGCGCCGCAAATGGATGCCAAGCTCGATCTGGAATCGCTGCATCAGTATCTGACTTTTCTGTGGGTTCCGGATCCTAAGACGATGTTCCAGGGGATTTATAAGCTTCCCGCTGGCCATTGCGCAACATTTCGCGACGGCGAATTGAAGATTCGACAGTATTGGGATTTGAGTTTTCCACCAGCTGGTACGCACTACTCACGTTCCGAAGCCGACTTGGCTGACGAGGTTCGCGAGCGTTTTCGTCAGTCGGTGGAAGCTCAAATGGTGAGCGATGTTCCCATTGGTGCGTTTCTCAGCGCAGGTTTGGATTCTTCCAGTATCGTGGCGATGATGTGCCGCTCGACGAAACAGCCCGTTCGCACTTATACGATTACCTTCCCGCGCAAATACAGGGTTGGAGAAACCACGCTGGATGATCCTGATGTGCCGGCTCGGCTGGCGCGGCAGTTGGGCTGCGAGAATCAGCAGATCGTGGTTGAGCCGGATGTGGCCGGTCTGTTACCTCGCCTCACCTGGCATATGGACGAGCCCACCGCTGACCCGGCAATCATTACCGCATATCTGGTCTGCCGCGAGGCGCGCGAACAGGCTACTGTGCTGCTTTCGGGTATTGGTGGAGACGAACTGTTTGCTGGATATCGCAAACACGCCGCGCATCGCTGGGCGAGCGCGTATCACAGAATGCCCGGTCTTCTTCGCAGCGGACTGGAGGCCAGCCTGGATGTGTTGCCCAGCATGCGGGGCACCGCGATGAAGGGGAGGGTGCGCCTGGCCAAGAAGATGGCTCGCAGCGCATCGCTCGAATCCCGAAGACCGTTTCATTCGCAACTGCACTTATCTCGACGCAGAACAGAAAATGAGTTTGTACACGGCAGAGGTTCAGGATCAGCTTCGCGCTTCCGACCCGGCCGTTCGCCACCGTCGCAGTTTCGAGGCCGTGCACGACGCTGACTTCTTGAATCAGATGCTTTATCTCGACACCAAGATCTTCATGGTGAGTTTGAACCTGAATTACAACGACAAGATGAGTATGGCGTCATCAGTTGAAGTGCGCGTGCCATTTCTCGATCGTGAGCTTGCCGAGTTCTCTGCCTGGAATATTCCGCCGGATCTCAAGCTCAAAGGATTATTCCGGCCCACGACGAAACACATTTTCCGCTGTGCGATGCGCGATGTTCTACCGGCCGAAGTGTTGCGGCAGCCGAAAGCAGGTTTCGCAGCACCGGTGGACTACTGGCTGGCGAACGATTTGCGGGAGATGGTCGACGACCTTCTCTCTGAAACCAATATCCTCAAGCGCGGTTTGTTTCGGCCCGAAGCGGTTCGCCGTTTTGTGGAGGAACACCGAAGCGGCGCCGAGGATTGGTCGATGCAAATCTGGCAATTCCTGACTCTGGAGAACTGGATGAGAATCTTCCTGGATGCCGGAGCAGAGCAAAGAGCGGAAGAGTTCTCTCAAACACGGGAGGTTGCGACCGCATGAATCTGCCTGACGATCGCGAGATACTGGGAAGTGTTCGGAGATGATCGACTCCCTCGGCAAGGTCGACGGTACCAACGCCACGATCGGCCAAATCGCAAAGGCGCTGAACGAAGCAGCGGGCTTGCTGCGCGGGCCGCAGCGCGTAGTTCCGCTGATACAAAAACTTGTATCCGACAAAATCAGAGTGACATTCGAGCAAAAGCATCTGTACTCGTACACGATGACCAAGCGGTCCAGTACGGAAACTCTGAACCTATTGCTTCGCTGGATTCGCGATGCTCAGCGCCCCGATGGGGGCATCGCGGCTTATTACAGCCTGCTCAGCGGATATTCGGAGTCCTACCCTGAGGTCACTGGTTACATCATTCCAACGCTCTACGATTTTGCGCGCATGACCGGCGAGCGCAGCGCCGTTACGTCGGCAGAAGCGGCAACACGGTGGCTGCTCTCGCTGCAAATGCCAACCGGTGCGTTTCCCGGCGGACTGCACGGAAGTGCGCAGCAAGCCTCGGTGTTCAATACAGGGCAGATCTTGCAGGGATTGGTTCGTGCTCATGCAGAGACGAATCGTCCGGAAATATTGAAAGCGGCTCTCGCTGCCGGAGAATGGCTCGTCCATATGCAACAGCCGGATGGATCGTGGTCTGGCCCGGGCGCCTATCAGGACGCGTCGCACACCTATTACAGCATGGTAGCGTGGGCTCTCGCGGAGTTGTCCGAGCAAGCCGCGGATCATCAATTCGGCATTGCGGCAGAAAGAAATCTGGATTGGGTATTGTCACACTTCCGAGCGAGCGGCTGGGTCGATGGTATCAACCTGCGAGGCCATCCCAACTATCTGCACTTTATCGCCTATGTCCTGCAGGGAGTCTTAGAATGCGGGATTCTGCGCAAGCGAACTGATGCCATCGAGGCGGTTGCGAAGTCCGCTTGGGTTCTGCTGCGGAAGTTCGAGACTCACA
>CAVZPC010000002.1:0-390509 GCA_963777005.1 uncultured Acidobacteriaceae bacterium
GCCGGAATACATCAAGGTGCAGGTTGCTACCGCAAAGGAAAAAGGCGGTATCGGATTCTTGTTCTGGAACGCGGCCAACGACTACAGCAAGCCGTATGTGGCAATGCCGGAGATGAAGGCGGCGAAGGACAAATATTTTCGCGGAGATGAATTGTCCGGCGCGGCGATGAAAGCTAGCCTGACGCCTGCGGTTGTTCCGCCAGCGCAATAACAGAAATCTAACTTTACTTCGATACTTCCCGCGAAGAGTGATCAGCTCTTCGCTTTTCTTATGGAGATGCCCAGGTCGCGTAATTGCGCATCGCTGACGGGAGTGGGTGCGTCGACCATCAGGTCGACGGCGCGGGCGGTTTTGGGGAAGGGAATCACTTCGCGCAGGCTTTCGGCGCCGGCGATGATCATCACAATACGGTCGAGGCCGAGGGCGATTCCGCCGTGCGGGGGCGTGCCGTACTCGAGGGCTTCGAGGAAGAATCCGAAGCGGGCACGGGCTTCGTCTTCGGTCATGCCGAGGGCGCGGAAGATTCGGCTTTGCACGTCCTGGCGGTGAATACGAATCGAGCCGGAGCCGAGCTCGGTGCCGTTCAGGACAACGTCGTAGGCGAGCGCGCGGACGGCGCTGAGTGGCGATTGCGGATCATTCACGGACTCGACGCCGGATTCGAGCAACTTCATATCTTCTTCATGCGGCGAAGTGAAGGGATGATGCGCCGCCATCCACTGCTTGTCGCCCTCGTCCCACTCGAACATGGGGAAGTTTGTAACCCAGAGGAAACGGAAGTCCTGAGCGGGGTCGCCGGTCTTTTTGAAAATGCCGTGACGGTCGGCGTACTTCTGCGCCAATGCAAGGCGCAGCAGGCCGGCGGAAGCGTAGATGGCGAGCTCCTGCGGCGTGACTTTGCGATGCGCGGGCATGGCGGTTTGCGGGCCGGATTGCGCGGAGCCGGCGACCAGGACGATGAGATCGCCTTCCACGTGCCGGTTTTCTTGGTGATCTGCGGCGGCGGCCTCAGGATATTTGTTGGCGATGCGTTTGAAATCTTCGAAAATCTTTGCGCCGCCTTTGGAGTGAAACATTGGTTTGATATCGTCGCGCTCTTTGCGCGAGAGTTCGCCGACTTTGGGCGTGCGGATGGCGATCAGCGGCAGATTCGGGTTGATCGGCCAGTTCCTGCAAGTTTGCGGGCGTGAAACATTCGCGAACGTCGGTGAAGGCGGGCAGGCGGAGATCGGGCTTGTCGATGCCGTAGAGGCGAATGGCTTCGTCGTAATCCATGCGCGGGAACGGAGTTTTGATTTCGGATCCGGCGGCGCGGAAGGCGGCGGTGAGAAATCCTTCGACCACTTCCCAGACGCGTTCGGGCTGGGGATAGGACATTTCCAGATCGATCTGGGTGAACTCGGGCTGGCGATCGGCGCGGAGATCTTCGTCGCGGAAGCAGCGGACGATCTGAAAATATTTGTCGAAGCCGGAGATCATGAGGATCTGCTTGAAAAGCTGCGGCGATTGCGGCAGGGCGTAGAACGTGCCCGGCTGCACGCGGCTGGGGACGAGATAATCGCGCGCGCCTTCGGGCGTGGAGCGGGTCATGAACGGGGTTTCGATTTCGAAAAACCCTTGCGCGGAAAGATAGTCACGGATGGCTTTCGCGACCTTGTGGCGCGTCTCGATGTTGAACTGCATGACGTCGCGGCGAAGATCGATATAGCGATATTTCAGGCGCGTTTCTTCGTTGGTGAGCGCGGTGTCGCTGGGCAGGAATGGCGGCAGCTTCGATTCATTGAGGATGCGCAACTCTTCGGCGACCAGTTCCACTTCGCCGGTCGGCATATTGCGGTTGACGGTGTTGGGGTCGCGCAGCTTGACCGTGCCGGTGACGGCGATGACGTATTCGTTGCGCAGAGCCGCGGATTTTTCGTGGATGGCGGCGTCGCGCTCGGCGTTGAAGACCACCTGGGTGATGCCGGTGCGGTCGCGCAGGTCGATGAAAAGCAGGTTGCCGTGGTCGCGGCGGCGGTTGACCCAGCCCATGAGAACGGCTTTTTTGCCGGAGTCGGAGAGCGCGGAGTGCTCCGCACATATGAGTTCGTCGAAGATCGCCTAGGAAGTCGAGCAAAGTGTGTCCTTACAGTGAGAAATGCGGATGAATGCTGAACCTACGATTATAAACGGTGGGGGAGGGGGACATGGCATCCAGGGCCAATGAATATCGCCTCGGGCCCTTTACGGGATTAGCGATGTGCGCGATTTATTTCTTGCTGGCTTTTCCGTCCATCACGGTCGACCACTTGGTTCCGTCTTGTGACATATCGAACGTGAAGTTGTAGGCCGTGGGCGAGGTGATCTTCATGATGAAGCGGCCTTTCATGGTCATGCCTTCCATCTTTTCGTCGCTGGTCCACGTCCAGGTATCGCCATCGACCGTGCCCCGGGAGTCGTCAAATTCGCCGAAGCTGTTGAACTCGCGGTAGGTGTAGGCTTTGTCGTCGGTGGAGTATCCCAGCACGGACAGGCCCACGCCGTTGCCCATCGAGCTCTTGTAATCGGAGTGGCAGATGACGTAGAAGCCGCCCTCCATCCACTCGCATTTTTCGTTTTCGGTCATGGAGCCGCCGGGGCCCATCATGCCCGGCTTCATGGTGCCGTCGAGAGCTCCACGTGCCCACAAACATGTCGAGCTTCTTGAGTTCGGGGCCGGGCTTGGGAGGCGGGGTTTGGGCTGACGCCGCTGCTGACATCAAGACTGCCGTGAGAATGATTCCGAGGGTTTTCATGGGTGCCTCCTGAGTGCGTTCGCACATATCGGTTCGACGGCAGCGACATTCTACCGTTAGCAGGGGAAAGGTCAATGGGAAATCGAAAGTGCCGGTATGGACTGCGCGGCTTAAGCAAGCGCGGCTTCTGTCGATTCGTCTACCAGTCGCCCCAATGCGCGGCGGTGGCCTGATGAAATTTCAGCTTCCACTGATCTCCGTGCTTCACCCACACCGAACTGAAATGCTGATAGCGCGGCGGAGGGCCCTGATCCTCTTCGGGGGCCTCGCGAACGATGCGCGTCGTAGGTGACGATGGCGCCGTCGTCGCCAAGGGCTACTACTTTGATGTCGTAGGGAGTGAGTTCCACTAGGCCGGAGTCGCCCAGATTGTCGACTGCTTCCTGGCCTTCGAGCAGTTTGCCATCGACCCCGACCAGCGAAAAGTCCTGGCTTAAGGTGCGCTTGAAGAAGGCGCCATCGTCTTTTTTCTTGGCCTCGATCAGAGTTTTCTCGTTGGCGATTGCGGTTTGCTCCAGCGCGCTGGGAGCTTTGGTGGCGGCTGGAGTCTGCGCGATGAGCTGGGTAGCGGCGATTAAGCAAAATAGAAAGGCAGAGCAAAGCCAGGAAGATTTCATACGACCCCCTTCGATCGACTGCTATCAGGTTCTAAATGGAGATTCCGGGCAGCCCATCGATGCTGCGCTGGTTCTTCCGTTCACGATAAGCTTTCAGGCCTTCCGGTCCCTGCTTGCGGGCCCAGGCGTTGAGCTGTTCGCGCTCGCCATCATACTTGAAAAGCGGGACGCCGTAGCCGCACGAGTCGGTGACGCGGGTCAGTTCAACGACGATGATGGATCGCGGCGTTCTGATGGGCAGGAAAGTTTTCTGCGAGCGCGGCGAATTCTTCTTCGCGCGGCTCGACTACGCGGCCTTGGCCGTAGAGGCGGAAAATATTAGGCGGACCCTGGAAGGCGCAGAACATGAGAACGATCCTTTCGTTCTCTTTCAGGTGGGCGATGGTCTCGACGCCGCTGCCGTTGAAATCGAGGTAAGCGACCGTGGTGGGGCTGAGAATGCGAAATGTGTCGAGACCTTTCGGGGAGAGGTTCACGTGGCCGGCGGGATCGAGCGGGGCCGAGGCGACGAAAAATATATGCTGCGCTTCGATGAAACGCCGGGCGGCATCGTCGAGCATGGAACGGGTTTGTCCCATGATTAGTCGCGGATCTTCTGCGGCAGGTCGGCGCGCGGAACGGAAATCTGCTCGCCGGTTGCCAGATTCTTTAATGCGAATGTGTTGGCCTGCACTTCATTTTCGCCAACGATCAGGATGTATTTTGCTCCCGCCTTGGTGGCGGCTTCAAAGGATTTTTTCAGGCGAAAGTTTTCGTCTCCCAGGTCGGCGACGATCTCGTGACGACGTAATTCACGCGCCAAGCGGGCGGCTTCGGGGTTCATGCCGGCGCCGAGCGGAGCGATGTAGACGCTCTGGCCTCTTGAGTACACTTTCTGCCGGCGAGGATTCCTGCAGCGACATGACGAGGCGGTCTTCGCCGATGGCGAAACCGATGCCGGGAGCCGCGGGGCCACCGAGGGCTTCGGAAAGCCCATCGTAGCGGCCGCCGCCGAGGATTGCATTCTGCGCGCCGAGGGCTCCGTGAGTGAATTCGAATGCGGTGCGGGTGTAGTAATCGAGGCCGCGCACCAGGCGGTCGTTCAAAGTGAAGGGGACGCCGACGGCGGTTAAAATTTTCTTTACCGCGTCAAAATGTGCACGGCACGGTTCATCGAGAAACTGGCTGATGCGTGGGAGGGTATCGATGATGGGCTGATCCTCCGGAACTTTGCAATCGAAGACGCGCAGGGGATTGGTGACGGCGCGGCGCTGGCAATCGACGCACATCTTTCCCACGACCGGCTCTAAAGCCTTGCGCAGCGCATCATTGAAGGCGGTGCGATCGTTGGCGCAGCCGACGGAGTTCAACTCGAGAGTCCAGCCCCTGATTCCGAGACGATCGAGGAGCGTGGCCAGCATCTCGAGAACTTCGGCGTCGCGCGCGGGAGAGTCGCTGCCGGCAGATGCGGGACCGATGACCTCGGCGTCAATTTGATAAAACTGACGATAGCGGCCCTTCTGCGGACGTTCGCGGCGAAACATGGGACCCATGCAGTAGAGCTTGTTCAGACCGCGATCCCAGAGCTTGTGTTCGATGTAGGCGCGGACGATGCCAGCGGTGGCTTCGGGGCGCAGGGTGAGGGATTGTCCCTTGTCGCTTTCGGCGCGGCCGCGGTCTTCCCAGGTGAACATTTCCTTCGCAACGATGTCGGTTTCTTCGCCTACGCCACGGGCAAAAAGTTCGGTCGACTCGAAAATCGGAGTGCGAATTTCCTGGAAGTTGTAGGCGCGGAAGACGTCGCGGGCGACAGACTCGACGAAGTTCCATAGCGCGGTGTCGGGCGGCAGAAGGTCTCGGGTTCCTCGGACAGCTTTGATCATTTATGAAGGTCTCGTATGAAGTTCTCAGTTCTCGGTTCTCAGTGTTGATAACAAAAAGCACAGTGGGCGACAGGGATGCTCCGACTTCGCAAACCGCTTCATAAATCCGAATCGGTTTGCTCCGCTCAGGATGACAGGGCAGCAAAACTTGCTGTCTTAGCGCTCGCGCAAGTAATCCTCTTTGTAGCCCAGATAATTGGCGGCATAGCGCATGATCGTCTCGTCTTCGCCCTCTTCCAGTTTGCGGCGGAATTTTCCGGGAGAGCCCATCCACAGCGATCCGGGCTCGACCACGGTGCGCTCGGGAATCAGGGTACCGGCTGCGATGATCGATCCCGCGCCGATTTTCGCGCCGTTCAGAATGACGGAGCCCATACCGATCAGGCAGCGATCTTCGATGACGCAGCCGTGCAAAGTTACGGAATGGCCTACGGTGACAAACTCGCCGACGGTAACGCCGTAAACGTTTTTCATGCCGTGCAAGACGCTGCAATCCTGAATGTTCGAATGAGCGCCGATGCGAATGGCATAGACGTCGCCGCGCAGGACCGCGTTCATCCAAACAGACGCATGCTCGCCGAGAACGACATCGCCGATGATCTGCGCCGAGTCGTCGACGTAGCAGCTCGCGGGAATTGTCGGCTGCAGGCCTTTAAAGGACCGAATCATGCAATCGTCCATTCAACCAGTCGTTCCTTCAACCAGATCGGCATCAGGAGACAAGAATAAATAGTACCAGCAGCCGGGCTTCATGCTTCTCTGCGCACACATCTTTGCCATCTGTCGTGTCATCTGCGAAACTGGCCTATCCCTCAGCGGCTAAAGCCGAGAGTTTATCGCTGCGGAGCGGCACCCTTCGGCTTCGCTCAGGGCAGGCTAGAAGTCGTGCCCTTCCCGGGCTGATCGAGGGGCGGGAAGCGGCTGAAGCAGGAAGTTTATAGGCAGCGGGCGGCAGCCTTCGGCTTCGCTCATGGCGGGCTAGAAGTCGTCCCTTCCCGGGCTGATCGGGAGGCGGGAAGCGGCTGAAGCAGGAAGTTTATAGGGTGCGGGCGGCAGCCTTCGGTTTCGCTCATGGCGGGCTAGAAGTCGTCCCTTCCCGGGCTGGTCGGGAGGCGGGAAGCGGAGCTGAGAAATTCTGATGGGGCGCATTCACTTACTTTCCGAGCAGGTTGCCAACAAAATCGCCGCGGGCGAGGTGGTGGAGAGGCCTGCGTCGGTGGTGAAGGAGTTGCTGGAGAACGCGCTGGACGCGGGCGCGACGCGGATCAAGATCAGCGTGGAGGCGGGCGGGAAGAAGCTGATTCAGATTACGGACAACGGATGCGGCATGGTGCGGGATGACGCCATGCTGGCGTTTGAGCGGCATGCGACGTCGAAAATCAGGGATGCGGAGGATTTGCTGAGCGTGGCCACGCTGGGATTTCGCGGGGAGGCGCTGCCTTCGATTGCTTCGGTGTCGCGGTTAAGGCTGGAGACGTGCGCGGGAGAGGTAGATGGGTTGGAATCTGGGACAGAGAAATCCCCACTCAAGCCAAAGGAGGGCTTGAGTGGGCCACCGGCACCTAGTTCGGGAACAATTATCGAGATCAATGGCGGGAAGATGGCGCGGGTGGAAGAGGCGGGGCTGCCGCAGGGGACGTCGATCACGGTGCGGGATTTGTTCTTTAATACTCCGGCGCGGAAGAAATTTTTGAAGGCGGAGTCGACGGAGCTGTCGCACATTGCTTCCCTGGTCACGCATTATGCATTGGCGCATCCGGAAAAACATTTTGAATTGCATTCGGCGACGAACGCCATGCTGGTGGCGCCTCCGGTGGCGGGATACAGCGAGCGCGTGTATCAGGTGTTCGGTAAGGAAACGCTGGATCAATTGATTGCGGTAGCGGCGGTGCAACCGCTGGAGCGCGTGGGATTGCCGCAGCCTCCGCCGTGGAGAAGACAGGAAGTGGAGGAGGACGACGAAGGCGTTCGGTCGGTGGAGCCCGGCGAAATGCGGTTGCATGGATTTGTGTCGAAGCCGGAGATTCAGAAGCTGAATCGCAACTCAATTTATGTGTTCGTGAACGGGCGGCTGATTCGCGACCGGCTGGTGCAGCACGGGCTGACGGAGGCTTATCGAAATATTATTCCGCCGACGGTGTATCCGGTGGTGCTGCTGTTTCTGGAGTTGCCGGCGGGCGAGGTGGATGTGAATGTGCATCCCTCGAAGACGGAGGTGAGGTTTCGGCAGTCGACGGTGCTACATGATTTTGTGCGGGATACGGTGCGGGCGGCGCTGATGAAGGCGCGTCCGGCGCCGCAGTTCACGACGGAGATTCATGCGCACGCGACGGCGAGTTCGGGACTGACGCCGGGCGCGCGAGAGTGGGAGCCGGTTTCCGACATTGTTGCTGAGTCAGGAGGCCGAGCATTTTTCGAGCCGGCGGGCGGGGCTGGATTTGCATTGCAGGCGCCGGTGGCTCCTCCGGTTTCGGCGCGGTTTCAGTTCGAGGGCGGGATTGCGGTGGAGGCGAATGCCGCGATTCCGGTGGCGCGAGGACTGGAGAGTCAGTTCGCTCAGGAGATTCCGGATAACGGTTGTGCTCCTGAACTCGACGTGCGAGAAGAGGAGCCGACACTGGCTGCGCTGGCGACGCTGCGGCCATTGGGACAGATTCGCAATTCGTTCATCCTCGCGGTGAATGAAGATGGATTGTGGATTGTGGATCAGCATGTGGCGCACGAGCGGGTGCTGTTTGAGCGAGTGCTGAAGCAGCGCGCGGCGCAGAAAGTGGAGAGCCAGCGGTTGCTGATGCCGATTGTGCTGGAGCTTTCTCCGGCGCAGCAGGCGGTGTTTGCCGAAATTGCCGATGAGCTGCAGCACAATGGATTCGAGGCGGAGCCGTTTGGGGCGCGCAGTGTCGCGGTAAAAGTTGCGCCCGCGGGAGTGGATTCGGCGGCGGTAGAGAAGATGCTGCATGAGTTGCTGGACCAGATTTCGCGGGAAGAGCAGTCGCTGAATCTGGAGAAGATTCGCGGACGGATTGCGGCGTCGATTGCGTGCCATGCGGCGATCAAGGTGAACATGCCGCTGGAACAAAATAAGATGGAGTGGCTGCTGGCGGAGCTGGCGAAAACGGATCATCCGATGTCGTGCCCGCATGGCAGGCCGGTGGTGCTGCGGTATTCTGTAAAGGATATTCAGAAGGCGTTCAAGAGAATTTGAGAGGCGGCTTCCGGCGAAACCTCAGGGGCTAAAGCCCCGTCTTTAGTTCTGCTGGGGCGGCACGACTAAAGTCGTGCCCTTCCCAAACTTTTTATGACTGAACAGGAGCTACAGCAACTGCGGCGCGAGAAGTGGCGGCTGGATGGGAAGGCCATCCGGACGATCGAACAGGCGCGCGCGTTTGTGGAGGGCGTGGGATTTTGCCTGATGTATCCGGTGCGGCCGGCGATGCCGGTGCCTACGTTTATTGGGGCGTTTGTGGGATCGGACAATCGGTTGCCGACGTGGCAGCATGCGTTTTCTGATCCGCGGGCAGCGGAGGCGACGGAGCTGATGGTGCGGCTGCTGCGGGAGCGGTCGGCGTACGAGGCCAATTTGTTTGAAGAGAATAACGCGTTCCTGGTGGCGGCTTCGGTGTTTCCTTATTTTTATGCGCTCGTGGGTGAGCGCAATCCCAAGCTGGCGCCGAAGGCGGGGCCGCGCTCGGGTTACTCACAGCTGGCGTGCGATGCGTTCGAGTTGGTCCGGAGGGATGGGCCGATCTCAAAGCACAAACTGCAGGAGGCGCTGGGCGGCAGTGTTTCGCTGGCGGTGCTCGACAAGGCTTTGGGTGAGTTGCTGGCGAAGTTGCGGATCACGCGCGTGGACTACAAGGCGAATGAAGGCTCGTTCTGGGATGTGCTGTATCGGTGGGCGCCGGATGCGGTGCGCGAGGGCGCGGGATTGTCGGTGCAGCAGGCGCTCTCGGCGCTGCTCTCGAAATATCTGGATTGCGTGGTGGCGGCTGAGCAGACGGAGCTGGAAGCTTTCTTCGGAAGATTTGTGGCGCGGTCGCGGGTGAAAGAGGCGGTGAACGCGCTGCTGGCGGCGCGGGAGTTAAGCTTTCTGCATGTGAGTGGAAGATCGATGGTGCAGATTACGCCGGAGAAGGAAGCGGCGGCAGCGCATCCATCGCCCGTTCCGAAGGTGAAAGCAAGATCGGGAGATGTGCGCTGATGTTGCGGCGCTTCGCAGGTAGATGGAGCCTGGTGGCGGCATGAATCAGGAAAAGCGCGGTATTGGCTACTACTCCTATGGCCAAATTAAGAATACGACAACGCCTGGTCGCCTCGGCGCGATAATAATCGGCGCTGCATGGGTCTTCGGCGGCGTCTTTGTTATTGCGCGCATGATTAGTGTCAGAAGGGCGGAAGTACATGTGTGGGGATCGCCTGATTCCCACGTCATCGGCTTCATTCTCGGCATCAGCCTCATCGGCATTGGAGCGTTTGTCGCGCATGTCGGCGTGATCTATTATTCGCGAAAACTATATCAGCGGGTCTCAAGGCTTAGCCACTCCAAGAGACACAGGATGTCGGCGGATCCAGTGCCTGAAGACTGATTTACAGTGCAGCGCCGATGGTATGCATGAGGGCATACCCTGATACGAATCCTTTGTTGCGATTACAACGACTTCCTCCGATTACAGCGAGCGCAGGAATTCCAGCTGTTGCCGAAGAAGGCGGAAAACCTGGGAGTTCGACGTGTACAATCTAGTCGCGAAATGACTGAGAATCCTCTCGACGAACAATCCTCACGCAAACTCATCATTGCCATTGACGGGCCGGCGGGCGCGGGCAAGAGCACGATCGCGTCGCGGCTGGCGCGCAAGCTGGGGTATGTGAACCTGGAGAGCGGAGCGATGTACCGGGCGCTGGCGCTGAAAGCCATTGAACAGGATACGTCGTTCGACGATGAAGGTGCGCTGGTCAAACTGGCACACGAGTCGCGCATACAGCTGGAGCCGACGCGGGACGGGAACCGGACGTTGCTGAATGGGCATGACGTTTCGGCGCGGATTCGGGAGCGGGATGTGACGGAGGCGGCGTCGCGGGTGTCGGTGCATCCGGGGGTGAGGGAGTGGATGGTGGCGAGGCAGCGGGAGATGGGCGAGGGCGGGGGCGTGGTGATGGAAGGGCGCGATATTGGGACGAAAGTTTTTCCGGACGCGGATTTGAAAATTTTTCTGGATGCTGATCCGGTGGTGCGCGAGCAGCGGCGGATGGAGCAGCAGAAGATCAAAGGCGTGGTGGCGGCGAATGTGGCGGCGGATTTGCGCGAGCGCGATCACCGTGACCGGACTCGCGCGGCATCGCCGCTAGTCGCGGCGACGGATGCGGTGGTGATTGATTCGACGAAATTGAATGAGGATGAGGTGCTGGCGCGGGTGGAAGAGCTGGCGATGAAGAAATTGGGAGGGTGAGGTATTGTCTACTAACCCAGTACTGGGCTACATCGGTGGACAGCCGCGGGCGGCTGTCCCTACATGAGCATCTTCGTAATTCAATTGTCGGTCGGCTCGACTTTCGCTTTGGGGGCGGGCAGGGACTTGGCGGGCTTCGCCGGGGTTGAGGGAGTGGCGGGAGTCGCGGGCGGAGCGGTTGCGGAGACTTTGCGAATCTCGATGCCGTCGTGCTCGTTGTTGATTACGATGTGAGAGGTTCCACTTCCCACGCTGCCGGTGGCCGTGCCTTCATGGTCGCCATTCTCGATTTTCAACTCCGGAAAATCTGATTGAATCTCGCCGTCGCGAGTCCGCGCATCCACGCGGAAACCGGCTTTGTCGGGCACGCTTAACTGGACATCGCCGTTGCGGCTGTCGATCTGCACGTTTCCCAGCGAACGCATGGATACGTCAATGCCGCCGTTGGAATCCTGCAGGCGGACGTCGCCGGATACGTCTTCCAGACGGATCTGTTTGGAGCGAGTGGTCAAGTGGACGGGGCCGGCGATCTTATCGGCGTGCAGGTCATCGGAGTCGAGATCGAGTTCGCCATCGAGCTGGGAGAATTCCATATCCGTGCGGGAAGACTTGAAGGCTACGGTCTTGCTGATGCGGGCGAGCTTGACGCTTTCCTGAAATTCGCCGTCGAGTTGAGCGGAGCCTTTCACGTCGGTGACGGAGACTTCGTTCAGGCGGCCATCGATATGGACGTCGCCGGTGATCTGTTCGACCTTGGCGGAGCTTCTTTCCAGATTGAGTTTCACGTTGCCGTTGACGTCTTCTACGGAGGTCTCGCCGTGCTGGTTGGCGATTTCCACCTCGCCGTCGCGACCGGTGACGGAGACATCGCCGTGGCGCCCGGTGATGTGCAGTTCCATTTTGCGGGGGATCGAGATATCGAGATCGGTTTGCACGGAGTGATCGCCGGCGGCCTGAGTCCTGGCATCGAGAACCATGGCATTGCCGGCCACGGCGATTTCGGGCTTGGTCTGAAGGTTATATTTGTCGGCGTCACTCTGGCTTTCGGCGCCGATGCGCTTGCGGACCACGACGGTGATTTTGTTGTCGTTGGCGATGCTGACGTGCACCGCGCCGTGATCGTCGTTGACGCGCAGACTGGTGACAGTGGGAGGAATATCCTGTTCGAGGTGGTCGTCGAAGTTGTAGGTTTCGCCGAAGATGTTATCCAGATCGCCGTCGTCGATGTTCATGTTGTCGCGGATTTCGCCCCAGTTGAAGCGCGAGGCCTGAGTCGCGATGAGGCCGCAGACGACGATGCAGATGACGAGAAAAACTCCGCCCACGCCGATGCCGCGGGAAGGCAATCCGTCGCGCTGGGCTTGCTGATGCTCGATCAGCTTGATCACACCCCAAAGAATCAGCAACACCGGCCAGTAGTGAGCGAACCAGGTTCCCAGGCGCGCCCACGACAGCATGTGGAGATTGCCCAGGAGGAAAATAATTCCCAGGACGATCAGGACGAATGGTCCGGCGATCGAGCGGCGGGGACGCCGCGGGGGGAGTGGAGCCTGAACTGGAGTCTGCACAGGGCTAGACATGGCGCGCCTCCCCGGAGGGGGTTGCACCCGGATCGGAAGATGGTGGCGGTGCTGGCGGCGCGACTGGTGGCGGCGTCAGACGATCGATGTGTCCTGCCGAGGAAGCATTGCTCTGCAGCAGTTTGACGACGCCGATCACCAACAGGATTGCGGGCCAGGTGCGTTCGAAGCTGGCGACATGGAGACTTTGGAGCAGGAACAGCGTGCCGAAGGTCAGCAGCATGGCTGGGCCCATGATCTTGCGCATACGGCAGCGATCGCACTGACAGCCCATGCGGTGAGTCGCGACCAAGCCCCACTGCCGGGCGAACATCCATCCTCCGAGTCCGATGAGGATGAGCGGCCACAGGCGGTCCATGCCGAACTCCCAGATATTCATGGTGTGCAGCAGGAAGAGCACGCCGAGTCCGATCAGGATGATCGCGACCGTGGGAATGTTCTTGGTCTCAGTTTTGTCTCCCATGCTGAAGGCTTGCGCGAGGCCAAACGGATCTGGCGCAGGCTGGCCTTCCTGAAGGGCACGGGCGGTGCGCACGGCGTCAATGATCTGGTAGACGTAGAAAAACGCGATGCTGATGCCGAACAGGGCATCCCAACTTCCGGCATGATCCGAGGCGAAGATAAGCAAGCCGAAGATGAGCAGGTGAGCCAGTCCCTTGGCGTATTGCGAGCAATAGACGGCGCCGACGCCGAAGGGAAAGAATCCGGCGAGGATGCCGGCGACTGCCGGATTTGGACCTGAGCCCGAGGATCGTGGTGCTGGCGGTGTGCCGACTGGCGGATAGGCAGGCTGCGGAGGGACGAATCCGGCCGCCGGGGCTGTACTTTCCAGACGGGCCGCGAGACATGGCTCGCAGTAGACGACTCCGCGGACGTCGCGGGTGCAGTTGGCGCAGAGCGGCTTGCCGCAGGTGCGGCAAAACGCGACTGCGGCCGTATCGTTGTGCGTGGCGCAGTTCATACGAACCTCCTGTACGTGGTCACCGACACTACAGGCAGATCCGGATTTGACGGATCGACGACAGATGGACCCAGAGGAGCGCAGGCCAGAACGAGATGATTTTCGGTCTGACTGTAATTGCGCTCCTGCTTCTGTTCGGGCTGTTGCGTTGTGTCGTTCTTGTGATCTTTCTTTTCCGGCGCAGGTTCGGCGGGCGTGACGTTGCGCTTGAGTTCGCGCACGCGCGATTCCACCTCATACACGAACCGGATATTTTCGTAATACCGCACTACGCGGGCTTGCGTATTGTAGTACGTGTGGCGAATGGCGGCGGGACGCAAACTCACCTGGCGAAGGTCGGCGGGCTTTACGCCGAGTACGCTCAAGGCCACCGACAGCGAGAAGAATGCCATGCCGAAGGACATGGCGAACCGGGGCTGCCGGACCGTGGCCCAGATGGGTTGCATCGCCTCAAAGGCCCACGCCTGCGCCTTCTCGATCCATGTAGCACGAGGCTGCGGCGCAGATACGTTCACCCGCAGGCGTTGGGTGTCAACGCCCGTTGTGGATGCCAGAATATTCGTAACCAGACTGACTGGAGGCTCCACCTCCGTGAGATCCTTCAGCCAGTTGCGGCCCGCCTGAACTTCGGCGAACAGCGGCCCGCAGGCGGAACAAGTCTGCGCGTGGGCCTGGAAGCGGTCGAGTTGAAGGCCAGTCAGAACGCCATCGAGCGCGTCCGTGAGCAGGCCGTCAAACTCCTGACACTGCATTCCGTTACTGGTAGGGTCTGGCATCACATCACCTGCCTATAGGTACGTTGTAGAAGGCGCGCAAGTTCCGCTCGCCCACGATTTATTCGACTTTTCACAGTTCCCTCCGGAACCTTCAGAACGGTAGCGATTTCGCGATAATCAAAATCCTGTAAGTCCCTTAGAATCACAGCTTCACGGAGCTCGGGCGAGAGTTTGCCGAGGGCCGCGTGAACGGTTTCGCCGACCTCCCGGCTGCGTACGTGCTGGTCGGGAGGAGCAGATTGGTCCTGAATTTGCTCACTGAGCGGCTGCGCATCCTCGTGAGCGGAGGATGTGGCGTCAAGCGAGTCGGTGATGCGGTCCTGCTTGGTTTTGCGGAAATGATCGACCAGCAGGTTGCGGGTGATGGTCGTGACCCACGTGACGAAGGCGCCTTTCGAACTATCGTAGCTTGAAAGAGTGCGGTACATCTTGATGAAAACTTCCTGGGCGAGGTCTTCGGCGTCATCGGCCGATCCGGCGAAGCGGTAGCAGATGTTGTAGATACGACGGTTGTAGGTGCGAACGATTTCTTCCCAGGCAGCGGCGTCGCCAGCTACACAGCGGCGGACCAGCATCGCGACTACCTGGACATCCTCCAAATGGAACTCCCCCGGAGAAACAGCTATCAGCGATCAGCCTTCAGCTCTCAGCAAAATCTTTAGTATTCCGACCGGGCCCAAGGCTCGGTGAGGAGCCTGCTGCTCTCGGTCAACAGCTCCCCTACAAGACAGTACGCGGATGTAGAGCCGTAAGTTCGGCAACCCAACGATGCCGATGTAAGTTGTTTGAAACAGGGCATTGTAACAGTGGGGAGATTGTGCGCAGCAGGGCTCGCATATGGCGCCCAAAGCTACATTCGAAGCAGGGTTAGCGACAACGCAGGCGGGTCGAGAGGATCCGAAACTGAGATATAATTTTGCGCCAGTTGCGGTGGGGCAGTTCCTTCTATGGGTTTTCAGAGCAAAGCAAAACGATGTCGAGTCTGTCTTGCGGCACTATCCGCTTGCCTCGCCTTGTTTACGGTGGTGCGCGGGAGTGCGCAGCAGGGGCTGCGTCCGGCGCCGCTGGCCATGGGCGGATTCGACTTATCGCGGCTGGATATGGTGATGGAGATCGAGGACCGCAACAGCCATCAACCCTCGCTCGAAAGTCTTTCTGGTCCGGTTTCAAAATTAGATCTTAAAGCGCCGGGTGCGGCGCGGCGTGAGTTTGCGAAAGGCAATCAACTTCTCATACGAAAGAATTTCGGCGATGCGGCTGAACATCTGAAGAAAGCGATTTCAATTTATCCCAGCTTTGTGGCGGCGCACAACGGGTTGGGGTCGGCGTACCTGTACATGGGACGGAGCGAGCAGGCAGAAAGCGAATTTTCGCAGGCGGTCGCCCTGGATGACCACTTGCCGTACTCCTATCTGAATCTAGGCTGGGCTCAGCTGGCGCGCAATAATTTTTCGCGGGCACAGGAGTCGATTCAGAAGGCGTCCGGGCTGGCGCCGCTCGATTTGAATTTACTGACCGCGTTGAGCTACGCGCAGCTTCTGAATCATGACTACGGGGCGACGATTGCAACGGCTCACCAGATTCACAGCCGCAAGCATGAGAACGCGGCCATCGTGCACTACTTTGCCGCAGCCGCCTGGCAGGGACAGGACAATCTGCAGGAAACCCGCAATGAGTTGCAGCTTTTTGTGGACGAGGCGCCGCAATCTCCGTCGGCCGAGGAGGCTCGACAGGTGATGGAGCAGATCAAAGAGTGGCAGGAGCACCCGCGACCGCCGGTGGAGATTGCTTTCAGTGCCGCGCCGCTCGATGCGAATGCCACGACGGGCCTTCCGAGTGCAGCCCGAAGAGTGTTGCAGCAAATGGAAGAGCAGAAACAGCTGGCAGAGGTGGAATCCGTTTGTGATACCTGCCCGGAGGCGAGCGCTTCTGTGCCAACCGGTGAGGGCAACGGGCGGGGTGCGTCGTTGTCTGGAAATGGGCATTCCGCATTGAATATTTCTCCCTATACATTGCGCAGTACGGTGAATGAGGTTGCGGTATTTTTTGCGGCTACGGATCATGGGAAGTCGGTTACGGATCTCAGCCGACAAGACGTCGTAATTCGAGACGCGGGCAGGCCACCGGCGACGATTACCAAATTTCGCAACGAGTCGCAGCTGCCGCTGCGGCTGGGGTTGGTGATCGATACCAGCAACTCGATTACGGCACGATTTGCCTTCGAGCAAAAGGTGGCTGGGTCTTTCTTAAGACAGTCTCTGAAGGATAAGAACGACCAGGCTTTCCTCGTGGGCTTTTCGAACGCTGTGCTGCTGGTCAAGGATTTCAGCAGTGACAGCGCAAGGATTTCCCAAGGTATCGATCAACTCGCTCCCGGAGGTGGAACTGCGCTTTGGGATGCGGTGAAGTTTGCCTCGGAGAAGCTTGCCAGTTTAACGGAGGAACAGCCCGTTGCCAGGATTCTGGTGGTGATCAGCGACGGCGAAGACAATTCCAGCAGCGCGACATTGAAAGACGCAATCGAAAGTGCCGAACGCGGAGAAGTAACTATCTATACCGTGAGCACGCGAGAGGTCACGGCGGAAGATCCGAGTGAATTTTTGGCCGACCGCGAGATGAAGGCTCTGGCGGAGCGCACCGGGGGCGCTTCATTCTTCCCGGGCTCTTTAGGAAACCTGGATCGTCGACTTTCCGATCTGCAAGAGGTGATCCGCAGCCGGTATCTAATTTCCTACAAGCCGGCGAATTTTGAGGCGGATGGCAGCTACCGGTCGATTGCACTGGCGGCGCAGAAGTCAGGGCACAAACTTCGTGTTTATGCGCGACACGGATATTACGCACCGGGCGGGAGCGAGCGAGGCACGCCAGGGGTAAACGAGGGCTTACTCGCTGGTGAAATAGTCGACCGTCATCCTTCTCGATCATCACGTCATCATGTCAGTCCGGAATTCACTGGGGTAATTGGCGACAAACTACGATGACGCCGGATGGCCGAATCTCAATGAGCGTTGTCGCCCGTTCTCGACAGTCCTACTGCTGGCCCGAAATTCCCAAAGTCTAAACTTAGCCTTCCGAGAATAACTTTGAAATCCTCGCAGCCAAGGAATATGCTTTACGCGCCGGGGCAAGTCTTTATGGACTACCGACGGATGAGCAGCATCGAGTCGGACTTCGCGGATCACCCCGGCGACGGCCCGCCTGGCGCTTTCATTGTTTGGATTGTGCCAGTGTTTTGGCCATTCCTGATCATTCGTATTCTCCTGTCGATCATCGAGAGACCTCCTTCTCCGCAGACGCCGAGAGGACCTACGCCAAAAGCATCGCGAGAACGTTCGCCACAGACTCCGCCTTCCGGTGGCGGGTTTGTGCCTTACCATCCGCTCCCCGAAGTTCATAAATGGTCAATCGGCCGATTCTCCTCAGCGCCGCACGCTCACCTTCCGCGGCTGACGGGCGTTAAATCTTTAATTACGCTCATTGAGCGGTTGTGAGGGCGTGCCCCACGCCAACGTCCCATGTAGCGGGAAGATCGGCATGAAATTCTGCCATTTTGAAATGTTCCGGATGGAACGTTAGGCGCGAAACTACCGGCACAAGGCTACTCGCTGGTGAAGTAGTCGACGGTTACGGGATTTTCGAAGAGGGAGTAGTCGCGGGTGACAACGGTGATGCCGCTATCGGTGACGAAGTAGCGGGAGCGGTCGGCCTCAGTGTCGTAGCCAATGGTGGTGCCTTCCGGCAGATGGACGTTGCGGTCGATGATGCAGCGGCGGACGCGGCAATGGCGTCCGACGGCGACGTGCGAGAAGAGGATGGAGGAATCAACCTCGGAGTAAGAGTTGATGCGCACGTCGGGAGAGAGCACCGAATTCTTGACCATCCCGCCAGAGACGATGCAGCCGTTTGAAACGATGGAATCGAGCGCGGTGCCCATACGATCTTTTTCGGCGAAGACGAATTTTGCCGGGGGATACTGGCGCTGATGGGTGCGGATGGGCCACTCCTGATCGTATAGGTTGAAAATCGGCGACACGGAAACGATATCCATATTGGCTTCGTAGTAGGACTCGAGGGTACCTACGTCGCGCCAATAGAGGGCTTCTTTCTTATTTTCGTCGATGAAGTCGTAGGCGAAGACGCGATAGTCATCCACCATCTTGGGGAGAATGTCTTTGCCGAAATCGTGACTGGAATTGGGATCTTCGGAATCTTTCAGCAAGGCCGGGATGAGGACATCGGCATTGAAAAGATAGACGCCCATGGAGCCGGCGGCTTTTTCCGGATTCAGGTGAGAACGCAGCTTCGTGGTAGCGGGCTTCTCTTCGAAGCCGTTGACGCGGCCGTCCTTATCGACATCGACCACGCCGAAGCGGGCGGTCTCCGCGAGATCAATCTGGATGGTAGCCAGGGTGACATCGGCCGCAGAATCCTCGTGCTGCTTCATCATCTTGCCGTAATCCATTTTGTAGATGTGATCGCCGCCAAGGATGAGGACGTACTTGGGCTGCTCGGAGCCGATGGAGTAAATGTTCTGATAGACCGCGTCGGCGGTGCCTTGATACCACTGATCGCTGACGCGTTTCATGGGGGGCAACACTTCTACGAACTCGCCAACCTCGCGGCCCAGAATGTTCCAGCCTTCGCGGATGTGACGATTGAGCGAGAGGGCTTTGTACTGGGTGAGGATGTAGACGCGGCGAAGATCGGAGTTGAGACAGTTGGAAAGAGTGATATCGATGATGCGATACATTCCGCCGAAGGTGACGGCGGGCTTGGCGCGGTCGCGGGTGAGAGGGTACAGGCGCTCTCCAGCGCCGCCGGCAAGAAGGACTCCGAGAGTGTCTTTCATCGGACTGTTACTGACTTTCGAACGGACTGAGTTCGGTTTTCCGCTGCCACAGAAAACAGTAGATGGTAGCACAGGGCCATGGGGTTGGCGCTGAATCGGAGGTCCGTGGCGCTGCCCGGGTGTCCTGTTTGGGAATCAGGGGAGTTCGGTCGACTTCTCTCAGGGATTCTGACGGTAGGTGGCGATCTGTTTTTTCACAGCGTCGAGGGCGCCGAAGCCCCAGAGATTGGCGGGCTCGATATCGTCGTTGGTATTGGCGTTCCATCCTTCGTCGGGCGGAGTGAATTCGTTGAACTGGTCGACGATCAGGAAGATGGGATCCAGTTGGCGGGCGTAGGTCATGAAAGCGTCGAAGGTGACGTAGGCGCGATCTTTTCCGAAGCGCAGCGCGTCGTCGGGACAATAGGGCGGGGCGTCAGAGTTGGGGCAACCCCAGCCGCTCTGACCGGCAGTGGCGATGGACGCGGTGAAATTTTCCACTCGGGGGCCGTTGCTGGTGACGACTTCGTTGTAGGTGGGGTAGTAGGCGCAGAATGGGGCCACGGTGCAGGTTGGATTGAGTCGATCGACGACACTCCAGAAGCCGTAGACCGGGTTGATCTCGATGGGGCCATTGGGTGTGCCCTGCGTGGCCCACAGGCCGGGCTGGCTGTCGAGGTATCCGGCGATCATTCTGAAGGTGTATTGGGACGCGATCTCGGGATGCTTTTCGAGGAACTCCCGGATTTGAAACCACAAGGGATGGTCTGACTGGTTGGGATCCTGCGCGGCGCCCAGGTAAATCAGCATGAGAGGCTTATCCTGGTAGATCACGTTGAGGTTGGGATACTTGCGGATGCGCACGCCAAAGTAATCGATTTCCTTTTCGAAGGCGGTCTTGCCATCAAGATCCTTGAACAATACATTCTCGTCGATTCCGCCGAGGAGTGGGATCAGCTTCGGTGAAGTTCCAAGGTCGGACCATGCAGGATAAAGATTGCCGGTGTTGTTGCGGATGTTTTGGTTATTGACGCGGAATGAAGGCGTGCAGTTCGGAACATATTTCTTGATGAACCATTCGCTATTGAAAATGCAACTGACGTTGTTGGTCAGATCGATGGTGACGGCGTCGATGCCCATGCGCTCCATCCAGGCGACGTGCTGTGCGATGAGGGCAGGATCGGCACTGTCGTAACCGCCGCCCACGGGCTGCATGTCAGCTGACTGCAGGAGCGGCATCGCAGAACTGCCTTGAAACGTGACCGCGTTGGGGCCGAACCAGGCTTCATATTCCAGGACGACGACGTGGCTGTTGGCGTCGACGACGAGCGGCCCGGCTGGTGACGAAGAGGAAGCGGCCGCCAGCGCGGGCAAGAAAATCAGGGCGAGAGTCAGCGAAACGATCTTCCAGGGAAGAAGAGGAGGTTTCATAGATCAATGGAACCCGGCGGGTTCGGCAGAAGTTTCGGCGGTCTATGGGGAAACCAAGAAACTGAGATAAACGCTGCGAACTGGCTACTTTTCGTCCTCGATTTTGATGCGAAGCTGCTTCAGGAACTTGAGATCCTGGTCGTTGATCTTGAACTCGGGGTTGGTGGAGAGAGTGGTGACGAGAGAAGTTTTGTCGGAAGACTTTTCGCCCTGCTTGCTGACACCAATGGTGGCTTCAAGGACCAGAAAAATGTCGTAGCCGCCCTCTTTGATGCGAGAGACTACTTCGGCAATCTGTTCAGAATCGGAGAGAGATTCGTTGATGGCTTCGCCGAGTTCCTTCATTAAGTCTTTCAGTTGCTGGTCCAAGTGGTCCCCCGATCGCCGTACGGTGAAAAAACCTTAACTAAGATTTAGATGCCTGGAGCCGCGCAACGGTTCGATCGCGGCCAAAGGTTTGGGTCATTGTAGCGCCAGAGGCTGTTAAAATCGAGCGGTGAGTAAGGTTTCTACCGCACGGAGGTTAGGAGTGGTGGCGCGGGTGGCAACGCAGCAAGCCAAGCGCAGCCGGACCGTGAGAGCGGCCACGGGCGCCTTGGCGACTACCGGCCGGGCCTTCGGCCGCGTCTTGCACCAGTTGTGGCTGGAGGTTACGGGGGTTATTTTTCTGATCCTGGCGCTAAGCCTCGGCGCTGGTTCGGTGCGGGAGTACGGAAGATATCATGCGGGACAGGCAGGGCCGGGACGGATGGCGCTGGCAATTTGTTGCACAGTGGTCTTCGCTTGGTTTGGACTGAGTTCGTTCTGGAGAGTGAAGAAAAAGGGAAAAAGCGGCGCACGGTGAGGTTTGTGGCGCTGTAAGGGACGGCAGATTCCTCTGCGCTACGCGCTTCGGAATGACAAAGATCTTTTTCTGGGGGAACGGCGGGGTTAGAAAGAGTTGTTCATGATGGCTGAGAGAGTGAAGGTAGCGGATCGGAAGCCTGCAGCGGAGGTCGAGACATCCTCGCACATTGTGGTGAACCCGCTGTATACGCCGGCGGATCTGAAGGGCGCGGACTACGAGAGCGAGGTTGGGTACCCGGGGGAGTATCCGTTCACGCGCGGAGTGCAGGCGACGATGTACCGCGGGCGGTTGTGGACCATGCGGCAATACGCTGGTATGGGTGACGCCGAGGAATCAAACAAGCGCTACAAATATTTGCTGGCCAACGGAACGACGGGGCTTTCGGTGGCGTTCGATTTGCCGACGCAGATTGGGATGGATTCGGACCACGCGCTGGCTGCGGGCGAGGTGGGCAAGGTGGGTGTGGCGATCGATTCCATCGAAGATATGGAGCGACTGTTCGCGGGGATCGAGCTGACCAAGATTTCAACATCGATGACCATCAATGCGACGGCGTCGATTCTATTAGCGTTGTATGTGGCCGTGGCGCGGCGGCAAGGCGCGGACATACGGCAACTTTCGGGCACGGTGCAGAATGATGTGCTGAAGGAGTACATCGCGCGCGGGACGTATATTTATCCACCGCATCAGGCGATGCGGGTGATTACCGACATGTTTGCCTGGGCGAAGGAGAACGTTCCGGAGTGGAATACGATTTCGATTTCAGGCTATCACATGCGCGAAGCGGGATCGACAGCGGTGCAGGAAGTGGCCTTCACGCTGGGCAATGGCATGGCGTATGTGGAGGCGGCAATCAAGGCTGGGCTCGATGTGGATAAGTTCGCGCCGCGGCTTTCCTTCTTCTTTAATGCCCACAGCAATTTTCTGGAAGAAGTGGCGAAGTTTCGCGCGGCGCGCAGGATGTGGGCGCGTATTATGCGGGAGCACTTCAAGGCGAAGAATCCGCGGTCGTGGATGCTGCGCTTTCACACCCAGACGGCGGGATCGACGCTGACGGCGCAGCAGCCGGAAAATAATATTGTGCGTACGGCGATTCAAGGGCTGGCGGCGGTGATGGGCGGGACGCAATCACTGCATACGAATTCTTATGACGAGGCGCTGGCGTTGCCGACGGAGCAGGCGGCAAGAATTGCGCTGCGCACGCAGCAGGTGATTGCCTACGAATCGGGCGCGGCGCAGACTATCGATCCGCTGGCGGGATCGTATTACATCGAGGCGCTGACCAATGAGATTGAGAAGCGGGCGGCGGAGTACTTAGGGAAAATTGAAGTGATGGGCGGAATGCTCAAGGCGATTGAGCGCGGATTTGTGCAGCAGGAGATCCAGAACGCGGCCTACGAATATCAGCAGGCGGTGGATCGCGACGAAGCGATTGTCGTGGGAGTGAACCGGTTTGAAGTGGAGGAGGAGAAGCCGATTCCGATTCAGAAGATCGATCCGGCGCTGGAGCCGAAGCAGATTGAACGCGTGCGATCGTTGCGGGCGCGGCGCGATGCAGGGCCATGGAAGGCCGCGCTGCAGAGCGTGGAGGATGCGGCGCGATCGGGCGCGAATGTTATGCCGCGGATTCTCGAAGCGGTGGAAGCTTATGCAACGGTGGGTGAAATTTCCGACGCAATGCGGCGGGTGTTTGGCGAGTACCGGGAAGCGGTAGTGGTCTAGTGCTCGTCGGAAGTTTTGTAATCGCAGGCGTGGCGGCAGGCGTCACAATACATCAGGCCATCCGTGCAGATGCGAATGTCGAGCTGCGACTGACAGAGGCAGCAGAACTTATCGCAGATGCACTGGTCTTCCGGCAATTCACACTGTCCACAATGATATTTGCCGTGGCTGGTTCCGGCGCTCATACCGGTAATGTAGCGCTGGCGGGAGCAAGTGGAAACGTGCCATTGGTAACCGGCGGCGCCGGGGTAAGGGCTTACCGCAGCGGCTGAAGCCGCATTCAGTTCAGCTGGCTTACGGCACCCTTCGGCTTCGCTCAGGGCAGGCTAGAAGTCGTGCCTTTCCCGATCGCTTACGGAAAATGCACCGTATCTTCCGAGGTTATCCCGCTCTCTGCGTGCCCTATAATTCTCAGCAATGACCTTCCAACGGGTGCTGGATGGAGCGGAAGTCCTCGCGCAAAGCGGGGATCCGGGCGTGACGGGTGTGGAATATGACTCGCGGCGGGTAAAGCCGGGATGCGTGTTCGTGGCCATGCACGGGGAATCCAGCGACGGGAACCGGTATATCGATCAGGCAATTCAAGCGGGAGCTGTAGCCGTGGTGACGGATTCGGCGGCGGAGAAGCCACGTCCGAATGTGGGCTGGGCGTTGGTTCCGCACGGACGGCGGGCCCTGGCGCGAATCAGCGCGAATTTTTACAAACGGCCGGCGGAGAGGATTGCAATCACAGGAATCACGGGGACGAATGGGAAGAGCACGACGGCGTTCCTGGTGGAAGCGATTCTGACGGCGGCGGGGCGAAAGAGCGCGCTGATCGGGACGATTGAATATCACGTGGCCGGGATAGTGCTGCCGGCACCGCATACCACGCCGGAGGCGCTGGAGCTGAATCGCATTTTCAATGAGGCGCTGGGGAACGGGGCGACCGAGGCGGTGATGGAAGTTTCGTCGCATGCGCTGGCGCAGGAGCGGGTGTTTGGTGTGCCGTTTGATGTGGCTGTATTTACGAATCTGACGCGCGACCATCTGGATTATCACAAGACGATGGAAGAGTACTTTGCAGCGAAGCGGGTGCTGTTTGAGGGTTGCGGCACGGATGCGCCGCGCGCAGTGGTGACGAATGTAGATGATGAGTACGGCGCGAAATTGGCTGAGTTCAGCCGGAAGAAGAGCTCCGTGGTGCTGAAGTATGGATGGGAGCGCGGGGATCTGTATGCGGAACATGTGGAGATCACGACGCGCGGGACGCGCTTCGATCTGGCAACGCCGGAGGGAAAGATTCCGGTGTTCTCGTCGCTGATTGGGCGCGTGAATGTGTACAACATTCTGGCTGCGGCGGGAGCTTGCTACGCACGCGGATGTAAGGCGGACGCAATCGCTAACGGGGTCGACAAGCTGGCGTGCGTTCCGGGAAGGTTCGAGCGAGTGGACTGCGGCCAGCCGTTCACCGTGGTGGTGGATTATGCGCACACCGACGATGCGTTGCGGAATCTGACGGCGCTGGCGCGGGAGTTGGTTTCTGGCGCGGGGGCGAAAGGAAGAGTGTTGACGGTGTTTGGGTGCGGCGGCGATCGGGACCGGAAGAAGCGTCCAATGATGGGTGAGGCGGCGGGGCGGGGAAGCGATTTCGTAGTGCTGACGTCGGACAATCCGAGGAGTGAGGATCCGCTGGCGATTATCAACGATGCGGTGGTGGGGCTGCAGAAAACTGGCGTGAAATACAGCGTGGAGGCGGACCGGCGGAAGGCGATTGCGCTGGCGATTCGCGAGGCGCGGCCCGGGGACATTGTGCTGCTGGCGGGAAAAGGGCACGAGAAGGTGCAGGTCACGCGGGAGGGCGCGGCTCCATTTGATGACCTGGAAGTGGCGCGCGAGGCGCTACGGGCCGCGGGATACGAGTGCAAGTCCGCCCAGGCTGGGGCTAAGGGATGAAACTCGCGCTCGGCAAAGTTGCAGAGTTTGTTTCCGCTGCGGGGGAGTTTGCGGCGGAAGAAACCGTGCGTGGTTACTCGATCGACTCGCGGACGGTGGGAGCGGGCCAGCTTTTCTTTGCGGTGAAGGGCGAACGGCTGGACGGGCACGACTATGTGGAGCAGGCTCTGGAAAACGGCGCGGCTGCGGCGGTGGTGCGCAAGGATCAGGTAGGGCGGTATGCGAGCAAGACACAGTTGCTGGCGGTGGAAGACACGCTGGTCGCGTTGCAGACTCTGGCGACGGCGGTGCGAAAGTTGTGGGGAAAGCCACTGATCGCGGTTACCGGTTCGGCGGGGAAGACGACCACGAAGGAAGCGATCGCGCATGTGCTGAGCGCGCGCTTTCGGGTGCTGAAGTCGGAAGGGAACTTCAACAATCATTTTGGCTTGCCGCTGATGCTGCTGAAATTGGAGCCAGAGTATGACGTGGCCGTGATCGAGATGGGGATGTCGCATGCGGGGGAAATCCGCGCGCTGGCGAAGATCGCGCAGCCGGAGATTGGCGTGGTGACGAACGTGGCGGCGGTGCATCTGGAGTTTTTTGATTCTGTGGCGGGGATTGCGCGAGCGAAATATGAGCTGATTGAGTCGCTGCCGGCAAACGGAACGGCGGTGTTGAATGCCGACGATGAGTATGTCTCCCAGTTTGGGCGCGGCTTCAAGGGAAAAGTTGTGATGTATGGCATGCGGGCCACGGCTGATGTGCGCGCGGAAAAGATTCTGTCGAAGGGAACTGAGGGCACGGAGTTCGACGTGGTGGTTGGAGGCGTGCGCGAACGTGCGCAGTTGGCGCTGGTGGGCGAGCACAATGTGCGGAATGCGCTGGCAGCCGTGGCTGTGGGACTGGAGCGCGGGCTGAAACCATCGGAGGCAATCACGGCGCTGTCGACACTGGAGCCGGCGGATAAGCGCGGGCAGGTTCTCCAACTGGGTAACATCACGGTGATCAACGATTGTTACAATTCGAATCCGAAGGCGCTGGAAGCGATGGTGGATGCGCTGGGCGCGATGGCGGCGAAGCGGCGCATCGTAGTGGCGGGCGAAATGCTCGAACTTGGTCCGAGCGGCGCGGAATTGCACCGGCAGGCAGGAAAGCATATTGCCGAGAAAAAGATTGATGTGCTGGTGGGCGTGCGTGGGCTGGCGCAGAGTATGGTTGAGGCCGCAAAGGGAATTCGCGCAGAGTTTGTGGCGTCGTCGGAAGAAGCCGGCGAGTGGCTAGCGCGCGAGGCGCGCGATGGAGACCTGATTTTGTTGAAGGCTTCGCGAGGCGTGAAGCTGGAGAAAGCGCTGGACGCTTTCGAAGTGTCCCGCAACCGGAGGTCCTGAATGACTGGGAGGAAGACGAGAGTGAGATTCGACCAAGCAAATGCGGCAATGTCCGTTTTCAATAGCCGCTATTGGTCACGCCGAATGGTGTACATCCTTCGTGCTGATAAGCCGCAGAGGTATGGGCGCAAGAGATCCCGGATCGTCTACATAGGTGAAACTAGGAAAGGAACGCGGCGACCGGCATCGTCCGCGGCTTCGAAATCTCTCAAAGCTTTTGGCAAGCTCAGGGGCGTGAGGCGGATCGATGTTCATCCGATTACTTTTCGTGGCAAGCAGCACGTTCGCATGTGGGAAGTCCTTGAGCGGGGCCTTCTTTCGACGTTCAAGGAGATATATGGTGATATCCCATGCTATAACCGGCAGGGGCGGGGGAAGAAGTTCGTGGTTAGCGCGATCAATTACTTTTCGCCAAAGCGGCTGAAAACCCTCATCACAACGCTCGCATAGCAAAAGCGGGACGGAGGCTGATTGTTCTACTGGCTGCTGTTCGTGAAGTTGCAACATTATTTTCCGCCCTTCCGCATCTTCCGCTATCTGACCTTCCGCACTGCGTTTGCCAGTCTTACCGCATTGTTTACCGCACTCATTGTGGGTCCGCTGGTAATCAACCGGCTGCGCGAATTCCAGATTGGACAATACATTCGCGAAGAAGGTCCGAAGGCGCATCAGAAAAAAGCGGGAACGCCGACCATGGGCGGACTGCTGATTGCGATTGCGATTGTGGTGCCGACGCTGCTGTGGGCGGACCTGAGCAACCGCTTCGTGTGGATTGCGGTCTTCGCCACGTGCGCATTTGCCGCGATTGGATTCACGGACGATTACACCAAGGTTGCGCATCGCCGGAATTTAGGGTTGACTGGAAAAGCCAAGCTGGGCCTGCAGATTGCCACCAGCGTCGTCATCGCGGTGATGCTGATTGCGATGCAGACCTACGGGATGTATTCGACCAAGCTGATCGTACCGTTCTTTAAGCAGTTTCATCCCGACCTGGTGATGCAGAACCTGGAACGGTATCCGCATTTGTGGCCGCTGGCATTTTTGCCGTTCATCGCGTTCGTGGCGCTGGTCATCGTGGGATCGAGCAACGCGGTGAATCTTACCGACGGGCTGGATGGGCTGGCGATTGGATGCACGGTGATTGCTGCGGGGGCGCTGACGGTGCTCACGTATGTGAGCGGGCACGCGACGTTCGCAACTTATCTGGAAATTCCGAAAATGCCGCAGGTCGGCGAGCTGACGATTTATTGCGGAGCGATGGTGGGATCATCGATCGGGTTTTTGTGGTACAACGCGCATCCAGCGGAAGTGTTCATGGGCGATGTGGGATCGCTGGCGCTGGGCGGGGCGATTGGGACGGTCGCAGTAATCATCAAGCAGGAACTGCTGCTGCCATTTATTGGCGGAGTGTTTGTGATCGAGGCGATGTCGGTGATTCTGCAGGTGGGATCGTATAAGCTGCGGAAGAAGCGGATTTTCAAGATGGCGCCGATTCACCATCATTTTGAGTTGATGGGATGGTCGGAGTCGAAAATTATTGTGAGGTTCTGGATTGCGTCGCTGGTGTTCGCGCTGTTCGCGTTGACGACACTGAAGCTGAGGTAAGAAAGCAGGTGGCCAGTGGTCAGTGATCGGTGGCCAGGGCAAATCCTCGGTCTGCTATTTGTTTTTGCTGTCACTGGCCGCTAGCCACTGACGACTTTTTAACGATGGAACTCAAAGATAAACGCGTGCTGGTGGTTGGCCTGGGAAAGTCCGGGGTGGCTTCGGCGCTGTTTCTAAAGGCGCACGGGGCGCGGGTTGCCGTGTCTGACACGAAGAGTGGGGATGAGCTGCACAACGAGATTCCGGTGCTGCTCGATCACGGGATTACGGTTGAAACTGGCGGGCACGGGGAGCGTACGTTTCGCGGGCAGGATTTGATTGTGGTGAGTCCGGGAGTTCCGGTGGATGCGGCGCCGCTGTTGCAGGCGCGGTCGCTCGGCGAGTCCGTGATCGGTGAGATTGAGTTGGCGGCGCAGTTCTTGCCGGGGCCGATTGTGGCGATTACTGGATCCAACGGGAAGACGACGACGACAACATTGACCGGCGAGATTCTGACGGCGGGCGGGCTCTCGACGCTGGTGGGCGGGAACATTGGCACGCCTGCGATTTCGCTGGCGGAGCAGGCGAAGCGCGAGACGGTGATTGTGCTGGAGGTATCGAGTTTTCAGCTGGAGACGATTCAGACGTTCCGTCCGAAGATCGCGGTGGTGTTGAATGTGACGCCGGATCATCTGGATCGGCACCGGACGCTGGAAGTTTACGTGGCTGCGAAGGAGCGGATCTTTGAGAACCAGCGGGGCGACGACTTCGCGGTGCTGAATGAGGACGATCCCACTTGCGTGGCGATGGCGGAGCGGACGCGGGCGCAGGTCTTCTGGTTCAGCCGGCAGAAGGAAGTGAAGCAGGGCGCGTGGGTGCGGGACGGGAGTATTTTGTTCCGCGATGAGCGAGGGCAACGCGAGATCATGGAGGTCGCGGAGATTCCGCTGAAGGGCGCGCACAATCTGGAAAACGTCTTAGCGGCGGTGTGCGCGAGCGCGCTGATGGGATGCGCGCCGGAGAAGATCCGGCAGGCAGTGCGTGACTTCAAGGCGGTGGAACACAGGCTGGAGTATGTGGCGACGATCCGCGGAGTGGATTATTACAACGACTCGAAGGCCACGAATGTGGATGCGACCATCAAGGCGCTGGAGTCGTTTCCGGCCAATATACACCTGATTCTCGGTGGCAAGGACAAGGGCAGCGACTACTCCGTGCTCAACGATCTGCTGCGGCAGCGGGTGAAGCGTGTGTACACGATTGGAGCGGCGGCGGCGAAGATTGAGTCGCAGATTAAAGACGTCGAAGTGGTGCATGCCGAGACCTTGGAGAATGCGCTGCGCAAGGCGAATGCTGCGGCGCAGCCGGGGGACGTCGTGTTGCTAGCTCCGGCGTGCGCGAGCTTTGATCAGTTTAAGAGCTACGAGCATCGGGGCAAGGTCTTCAAGGAGATTGTGCGGGGGCTGGGGTGAGTGCATTTACGCGCTGGCGGGCAGAGCGTAAGACCGCAGTGATAGGAACTCTGTTGGGGGCCGCTGCTCGCGTAGTAGTGCAAGGGATCCTTCGACTTCGCAAATGCTTCGCGTTCGCGAAACATTCGCTCCGCTCAGGATGACAATGCTGGTCCGATGACAATGCGGTCTTAAGATCCGACCGGAACCAAGACAATCAACAATCTAAATTCAGCAATTAGAGATTCCTTCTCCGTGTCTCTGTGACTCCGTGGTGAAATGAGTTTCCATGGCAAAGCGGGTGAGTGTGGATCGCTGGCTGTTTACCGTCACCATGCTATTGGTGTTTGTGGGGCTGGTGATGGTGTTTTCGGCGTCGGCGGTGATGGCACGGGAGCGGTTTGGGTCTCCGTATGCCTTCTTGCTGAAGCAGTTGATCTGGGCGGCGGCGGGATTGGTGGCGATGGTGGTGACGATGCGGGTGGACTACCGGCGCTACAAGCATCCGGCGCTGGTGTTTTCGGTGATGGGGGTGACCACGCTGCTGCTGATCTTGGTGTTTTTTCTGGATCGATCGCATAACACGCATCGCTGGATTCATGCCGGAGGATTTTCGTTTCAGCCGTCGGAACTGGCCAAGCCGGTGCTGATTTTGTTTCTCGCCTATTTTCTGGAGGGCCGCGCCAAGACCATGGATGATTGGCGCAACACGCTCGTGCCTGCGACGGCGCCTGTCGTGGTGCTGCTGGGGTTGATCGTGTTGCAGCCGGATCTGGGGACGGCGATCGCGTGCGCCGGGATCGCGGCCTGCATTCTGTATGTGGCGGGGATGCGGTTGCGGTATTTCGGATATGCCTTTGCGGCGTCGCTGGTGCCGCTTTATTTTCTGATTTTTCATGTGAGCTTCCGGCGCGATCGCATCCTGGCGTTTATGAATCCTTATGCGGAGCGGCAGAAGGCCGGCTTCCACCTGATTCAATCGTTGATTGCGGTGGGCACGGGCGGAGTGACTGGAACCGGGTTGATGGAGGGGAAGCAGAAACTGTTTTATCTTCCCGAGCCGCACACGGATTTTATTTTTGCCGTGACCGCGGAAGAGTTGGGGCTGGTGGGCGCGATGTTTGTGGTGACGCTGTTTGCCATTTTTCTGTGGCGCGGGATGCGGGCCTCGTGGCGGACGGAGGATGTGTTCGGGCGATACCTGGCGGTGGGAATTACGAGCATGGTGGTGCTGCAGGCGTTCATCAACATCAGCGTGGTGCTGGGCATGATGCCGACGAAGGGGATTCCGCTGCCGCTGGTGTCGTATGGAGGATCGTCGCTGTTTGTGACGCTCGCGTGCGTGGGCGTGCTGCTGAATATTACGAAGCAGGCGGAATAAGAAATTGCCACGGATTTCACGGATCTGAGCGGATAGAAGCATAAGGAGGACGGTTGAAACATTTATTTCTTGTCTCGGTGCTGGGCTGCGTTCTGGGGACGATGGCGATGGCGCAGAAGACGGAGGAGCGTCAGAGCGTCCAGCTACCGCCGCAGGTGCCGATGTTCAGTGCGGCAGAGCTTGCGGCAAAGGTTCCGGCGGCGAAGCCGGAAGACGTGAAGTCGATGGATGCAATTTTGTCGGCGATTTATGACGTGATTTCCGGGCCGGCGGGCGGGCGCGACTGGAAGCGCTTTCGCTCGTTGTTTCTACCGCAGACGCGTTTCACCCAGGTCAGTACGGGGCCCGACGGGTCGAAGGTGATTCTGACATGGAATGTCGACGAATTTGTTCGCGATGCCGGCGAGGTCTTCGCCAAGGAACCGTTTTACGAAAAAGCGATCGTGAACCGGCCTGAGAGCTTCGGAAATGTTACGCAAGTGTTCAGCAGCTACGAATCGCATCGCAGTTTGACTGACAAGCCTTTCGAGCGTGGGATTAACAGCATTCAGTTGCTGAACGACGGAACGCGCTGGTGGGTGCTCTCGATTTTGTGGGATACGGAGCGGGCGGGTAATCCGCTGCCGACGAAGTTCCAGAAATAACTTAAGATGGCCACGGATTTGCGCGGATCTTCACGGATATTTCGTCGCGTCTTCTTTTATCCGTGCGACTCTTTCGTCTTTGCGAATCCGTGTTGATCCGTGGCACTGGTTTATAGTCACCTCATGCGGGCCATTCTGGCAGGCGGCGGGACGGGCGGGCATGTGATTCCGGCGCTGGCTATCGCCAACGAACTCAATAAAAATTATCAGGCTGAGGTGCTGTTTATCGGGACGGCACGCGGGATCGAGAACCGTCTGGTTCCGGCGGCGGGATATCCGCTGCAGCTGGTGCGAGTGGGAGCGCTGAAGAATGTGAGCCTGATGACGCGGGCGAAGACGGCGTTCGATTTGCCGCGCGCGGTCTGGGATGCGGGGAGAATGCTGAATGAATTCGCGCCCGATGTGGTGATTGGCGTGGGCGGATACGCGTCGGGTCCGGCGATGATGGCGGCGCTGGTGAAACACATTCCGACGCTGGCGTTCGAGCCGAATGTGGTACCGGGATTTGCCAATCGCGTGGTGGCGCGGTTTGTTTCCGGAGCGGCGGTGCATTTTGAAGAGACGGCGAAATATTTTCGTCACGCGGAAGTGACGGGCGTGCCGGTGAGACGGGCATTTTTTGAGATTCCGGTTCTAGCGGATAAAAAGCACGGAGGAACGCCAACTTTGCTGGTGTTTGGGGGAAGCCAGGGAGCGCATGCGATCAATGAAGCGATGATTCGATGCTTGCTGGAGTTGCGGCGGCAGGCGCCGGGGATTCACATCATTCATCAGACGGGGGAGCGTGACTATAATGACGCGCTAGCGGCGTATGGTCGTTTAGGTGGATCAGCCGAAGTTTTTAAGTTTATTGAAGACATGCCGGGAGCATTTGCGCGGGCGGATCTGGTGGTGTGCCGGTCGGGCGCGAGCACAGTGGCAGAAATTGCGGCGGCGGGAAAGCCAGCGATTTTTGTGCCGTTCCCGCGAGCGGCGGACGATCATCAGCGGGTGAACGCGGAGGCGCTGGCGCGGTCGGGAGCGGCGGTAGTGGTGGAGGAGTCGAAGCTGGAGGGAGTCTGGCTGGCGGAGACGATTGCGGCATTGCTGGGAGACGCTCGACGGCTGCGGGTGATGAGCGAGGCGGCGAGAAGTTTGGCACATCCGTATGCGGCGCGGGATATTGCGGCGATGGCGGCGAGAGTGGCGGGGATGGATGCAGAGGATTCTTAGAGGGAAACGGCTGAATGAGTTTTTGGTGGCGCCGAGCTGACAGAGATCCTTCGACTGCGCAAGTGCTTCGCGTTTGCGAAGCACTTACTCCGCTCAGGATGACAGAAATGGGACGAAGGGCATGAACCGAATCTGGGGACGCCGATTGGGTGCGGTCGCCATCGTGCTGCTCGTTCTGTTTGGAATGCTGTACGCGGGCGACTGGCTGGTATGGCGGTCGCGCGTGGCGCGGGGCACGGCGTTCGGCACAGTGGAAGTTCATCAGTTTCTGGCTACGTCGCTGAAGGGAAGCAAAACCGAGTATGACCTGGTGGGCACGATTCAGCAGCAGTGCAGCCGGTCGATCTTCCCACAGCAGGGGAATCCCGCATGTTGGTGGCTGGAGAGGCATAACTCGCAGTGGGAGTGAAAAACATTAGCCGCGGATTCGCACGGATTTACATGGAGGCGATTGATTGTATTGGCAAAGAAAACGCGTTTACGAGTCCACGGCCACGCCTGAGTGAAAGGGATCCTTCGACTGCGTGAGTGCTTCGCATTCGCGAAGCACCTACTCCGCGCAGGATGACAGGAGCGTACGGTTCACTGAAATGTTTGCCAAGATTCAGCAGATTCATTTTGTGGGGATTGGTGGGATCGGCATGAGCGGGATTGCCGAGGTGCTGCTGAATCTCGGATACAAGGTTTCGGGATCGGATCTGAAGCATTCCGGAGTGACCGAGCGGCTGGCGGGACTTGGCGCCGCTGTGTTTGAGGGACATCGCGCGGAAAATATTGCGGGAGCAGAAGTGGTGGTGACGAGTTCGGCGATTGCGGCGGAGAATCCTGAGGTCGTCGAAGCGCACAAACTGCATGTGCCCGTGATTCAGCGGGCGGAGATGCTGGCGGAGTTGATGCGGTTGAAGTATGGGATCGCCATCGCGGGGATGCACGGCAAGACGACGACGACTTCGATGGTGGCTGCGGTGCTGGCGGGAGGCGGGCTTGATCCTACAGTGGTGGTGGGCGGGCGCGTGGATGCGATGGGATCGAATGCACGGCTGGGGAAGTCGCAGTATCTGGTGGCGGAGGCGGATGAGAGTGACCGGTCGTTTCTGAAATTGTCTCCAATTCTCTCGGTGGTGACCAACATCGATCGCGAGCACATGGATTGTTACCGCAACATGCGGGATGTGAAAAAAACTTTTCTGGAATTCATGGACCGCGTGCCCTTCTATGGGATGGTGGTGGCTTGTAATGACGATCCGCTGCTGCGGCGATTGCTGCCGGAGGTGCGGCGGCGCACGGTGACGTATGGGACGAAGCGCGGATCGGACTTCTGGATCAAGATTCGCAAGACAAGTGAAAGTCAAAAACCCCACCCCGTCGCACAGAACGCGACAAGGGTGGGGCACCCGCTCAGTAGTTTTCAGGTTCGGTATGGCGGAGAAGACTTGGGTGAGTTCACGCTGCATGTGCCGGGAGTGCACAACATTCTGAATGCGACGGCGGCGATTGCGGTGGGAGTGGGGCTGGATATACAGACGGCGGCGATTCGGGCTGGGCTCGATCAGTTCCGGGGAGTCGACCGGCGCTTCCAGTTGCGCGGGCGCATGGCGGGCGTGAGCGTGATTGACGATTACGGACATCATCCTACGGAGATCAAAGCGACGCTGGCGGCGGCGCGACAGTGCGGTTTTCGCAAGGTTCATGTCGTCTTCCAGCCGCACCGGTATACGCGCACGCGCGACCTGATGGAGGAGTTCACAGCGGCGTTTGGGGATGCGGATTCGCTGTTTGTGCTCGATATTTATGCGGCGAGCGAGAAGCCGATCGAGGGCGTCAGCGGGGAAGCGCTGGCGCGGGCGATCCGCGAGAAAGGTGGACGAAACGCGGAATATGTGAGTTCGTTCGCGGATGCGGTGAGTGCGGCGACGGCCGCTGCGGAGGATGGAGACATGATTCTCACGCTGGGAGCGGGCAGCGTTTCGCAGCTGGGGCCGATGATTGTGGAGAAGTTGAAGGAGCGGGAGGGTTAGGGAACCAATCCTCGGCCCCGCTCGTATCTTCTACTGCTAACGGATTCTGTTGGGGCCCGTCCAATTTGCCATAAGGGGTTGAAGCCATGAAAAATACACAGGCATGGGGATGGCTGGTGGCTGGGGTGCTGGCGCTGGGGTTGAACGGGATTTATCAGGATGGCGGCGCGGCCTGGGCTCGACGAGCGGTGAGTCAGGTGATGGGCGACATTAGCGCGAAGACCGGAGGGGTATTGGCGCTGGCCGCTGGGCGGGCGGACTGGTTCATGGCGAAAACCGAGGCGGTGAGGGCGCAGGATGAAACTGCATCGTGCCGGTGGGCGACTGAGGTGGCGCGTCTGCAGACCCGACTTGCCCGGACCGGCTTTGTCCGAAGCCAGAGTGATATGGCGCGGCTGGAGGCGATGGCCGCCCGGGAAGAGGCGCAAATGGCCCGGTGGGAGGCGAATCGGGCGCGGGTTGAGGCGCGGGCTGCGCGGATGCGCGTGATGCCGGCGACGTTCAATCCGTTGGCTTGTCCGCGGGTGCATGTAAGCATTCCGCGGGTGGAGATTTCGGTTCCGGGGGTGCATGTGGATACGGTGAGTCTGGGAAGCGAAGAATAGTTTTCCTCCTGAAAAAGGGCGGACGCGGAATACCAGCCGCGTCCGCGTTTTGTTTTGTGGATAAGATTCTTAGTAGGCCGCGGCTGAGCTTCGCCAGTTCCACAAAGGCTGGGCCGGACAGCCGAGGGCGGCTGTCGCTACATGAGCTTTTCCGCCATGATGCCCAATGCGATTCCTGGCTGTGCAAAAATGCAATATTTTGTCTGTCTCAAATCGCGAAATAAAGTTATAGTTTGAAGGCTCAGCGATTCCACAGCGACAACTGACCTGAACTGATGGCACGGAAATCAGGACCGACCATCTTGCAGGAAGAGTTGTACCCACCCAGCGCTGGAGCTGCGCGCCCGGGTCTCCATGATCTGCACGGGCATGATCTGGAGATGGACGACGCGCGCCTGGTCGACCTGGATGTGGATGAGGAATCGCCATTTCTACGGGGGCAAAAGCGCGTCTCCGCCCGCAGAAGTTCACTTCCGAAAAAAACTGCAAACCGGTTGTTGTGGGCCGTGGTGGCTGCGGCTGTGGCGTGCGTAGCAGGATTAGGTGCGGCCGCGCTGTATCACTATGGCGAGCACTCGTGGCGCTTCCGGGTGGACTCGAGCGACAACATTGAAGTCACGGGCATGCAGAACGTGACCAAGGCGCAAATCATGGAAGTGATGGGCGCCGACATTGGGCGCAACATTTTTTTCGTTCCGCTGGCGCAGCAGAAGGCGCAACTGGAGCAGATTCCGTGGGTGGAATCGGCCAGCGTGATGCGCTTTGTTCCCAACCGGCTGAAGGTGGAGATTCAGGAGCGAACGCCGGTGGCGTTTGCGCGCGTGGGGCCGCGGATGTCATTGATCGACGCGGGCGGCACGCTGATGGAGTTGCCCCCGAAACACAAGTATTCGTTCCCGGTGATTCTGGGAATGAATCCCGGCGAGCCGCTCTCGACGCGAGCGCCGCGGATGAAGGCTTACAGCGAGATGGTGCGCGAGCTGGATTCGGGCGGGGCGCGCTACTCGCAAGATCTGAGTGAAGTGGATCTTTCCGACCTGGAAGATGTGAAGGTGCGGGTGAATGATCCGGCGGGCGATGTGCTGGTGCATTTGGGATCGTCGGATTATCTGCGGCGCTACAAGATTTATGTGAGCCACGCCCAGGGTTGGCGGCAGCAATTCCAGAGGCTGGAGTCGGTGGATCTGCGCTACGACAACCAGATCATCGTCAATCCGGATATTGAGCAGACTGCGAAGCGGAGGCCGTCGACTCCGACGATGGCAAAGGCGGCGGCCGCGGCGGGAGTGAGACCGGCGGCTTTGCTCACCCGGGTGGGGCCGAATGATCGTCCGGTGCCGAAGCCGGCGTTCGAATTGACGCCGAGGAAACTCGATCCGAAGTCGGCTGCGAGCGGAATGAAAAGGCCGGGCAAGCCAAAGGTGAGCAAAGTCTCGGTGAAGTCGGCCAGTTCCGCGGCAGAGAAGAGGACGCTTCCAGCTGAGAAAACCGCAGCGTCTGAAGCTGCCAGGAAGCGGGCTGCGATGGTTGCGGCCAAGCGCCGGGCGGCCGAGCACAAGAAGCTTGTGGCGCGGAGTGCGGATGCGGCGGCAAAGGCTCCGATTCATATGGGTGGACAAAAGCCGAGTCCGGCGATTGCCAAGACTCAGGCGACCCAGGAGCCGAGCGATTGAGATTTCAAGTTCATAACGTGCGATGAATTTTATCGGGGACTCATTCAGAGATGGCGAAGCAGCAAGGAAATGTTCTGACGGCGATTGATGTGGGTAGCGCGAAGACGTGCGCGCTGATGGTAGAGGTCACCGATGGCGGCCTGCGCTATCGCGGGCACGGCGTGGCGGAGTCGCGAGGCTCGCGCAAGGGCGTGATCGTAGAGCTGGACAAGGCGGTTGCGGCGATTCAGAAAGCCGCGGAAGCGGCAGAGGATGTGGCCGGTGCGGCTGTAGAGCACGCGATTGTTGGCATCGGCGGAGCGCACGTGCGCGGAGTGAACAGCCATGGCGGCATTAGCCTGGGGACGCGTCCGCGGGAGATTGGGCGCGATGAGATCAAGCAGGCTGTGGAGCGGGCGCGGGCGATCCCGCTGCCGGCAGATCGCGAGGTGCTGCATCTGCTGCCGCAGGAATTCATTCTGGACGATCAGGCCGGGGTGCACGATCCGCTGGGCATGATGGCGGCGCGGCTGGAGGTGCGAGTGCATCTGGTGACGGCGGCGGCGAGCGCGGTGCAGAACGTGATTACGGCGGTGAACCGCGCCGGTGTCCACGTGGATGACACAGTGTTTGAACCGCTGGCGGGTGCTGATTCGGTGCTGCGCGCCGATGAGCGGGAGTTGGGCGTGTGCTTGGCCGATATTGGCGCGGGATCGACAGAGCTGGTTGTTTTTCTGCAAAGCGCGGTTGCTTATACGGGAGTGATTCCGGTGGGCGGCGATCACTTCACCAGCGACTTGTCGATGGGCATGTGCACGCCGCTGGCGGAGGCGGAAAAGATCAAGAAAGTGTACGGGAATGCGATTGTCACGCTGATCCCGGAAGGGAACGAAGTGGAAGTGCCGTCGGTGGGCGACCGGCCTTCGCGGTTGTTGCCGCAGCGGCTGGTGGCGGAAATTCTGGAGCCGCGAGCGCGTGAACTGTTTGAGATGATGCGAGACACTTTGCGGCAGAGCGGCATGTTCGACGCGTGCCTGGCGGGCATCGTGTTATGCGGTGGAGGGTCGCGGCTGCCGGGGATTTTTGATGTGGCGGAGTCGGTGCTGCGGCGTCCGGTAAGGCTCTCGTGGCCGACGCCTCTGGCGAAAATGCCCGCTACATTGGCCGAACCGGAGTATGCCACGTTGCTGGGCATGGTGAATTACGGGCAGCGGGCGCGGGTGGCGCGTGGGGTTCAGGGGGATCGGTGGGGATCGAGATTGAAGGCGATGTTGGTGGGATGAAGTAGCGAAAGCAGGAAAGCAGCTTCCTCGCCGACTCAGGTCAGCTCGGAATGACAAGCGGTAGAAAAAGGGAACTAGCGGAAGAAAATCAGCTCACGGTGGAGAATTATGACAAACGATTCGAGCATTCGCATCAGCTTCAACGAAGAACCTCTTAACGACGCCAAGATCAAGGTGATTGGCGTGGGCGGCGGCGGCGGCAATGCGGTGAACCGCATGATCGATGCCGGAGTGGAAGGCATCGAGTTCATCGCGGCCAACACGGATTTGCAGGCGCTGCGCATGTCGCATGCGCCGGTGAAGCTGCAGTTGGGCGTGAAGCTGACGAATGGGCTGGGCGCGGGAGCGAATCCGGAAGTGGGGCGCAAGGCGGCGCTGGAGGACTCGGACAAAATTATCGAAGCGCTCGAGGGCGCCGACATGGTCTTCGTGACCACCGGCCTGGGCGGCGGAACGGGCACGGGCGCGGCGCCGATTATTGCGTCGCTGGCGAGCGAGATGGGAGCGCTGACCGTGGCCGTGGTGACCAAGCCGTTTTCGTTTGAAGGGAAGCGGCGCATGACGCAGGCGGAGAAGGGCATCGCTGAACTGATGGAATCGGTGGATACGACGATCGTGATTCCGAATGAGAAGTTGCTGGCGGTGGCGGAGAATGCGGGGTTCTTTGAATCTTTCCGCATCGCCGACGACATTTTGCGGCAGGGCGTGCAGGGAATTTCCGACATCATTACGATCCCGGGCATCATCAATCGCGACTTCGCCGACGTGAAGACCATCATGGCACGCATGGGATATGCGGTGATGGGGACGGCGACGGCGAGCGGGCAGATGCGGACGATCGAAGCGGCGCAGCGGGCGATTGCCTCGCCGCTGCTCGAGGCGGGCGCGATCGACGGAGCACGCGGCATTCTGATCAACATCACGGGATCAGCCTCGCTGAAGCTGGCCGAGGTGCAGCAGGCTTGCACCATCATTCAGAGCGCGGCGCATGAGGACGCGAATATTATTTTTGGCGCGGTGCTGGATGAAAAGATGAAGGATGCGGTGAAGATCACGGTGATCGCCACGGGGTTTCGCGAGATTCCCCGGTCGCAACAGCGGCCGGTGGAGGTTCATCACTCGTTTGCGACGTCGCACGATAACGCCATGGATTTTCCGGATCCCGTTGGACCGGCAGAGCCCGATTCATTCCCGGAACCGGTGATGGAAGAACACAGAATGGCCGAGCCGAGTCCGGTCGCAATGGGTCACGCGGCCGCCGAAGTGATCTCGCTCGACAGCATGCGGAACGCGATGGTGGCGAACTTTGAGCAGGAGGATCTGGATGTTCCGGCCTTTCTGCGCAAGCGCGGCGAAGTGATGTGAGGACGCGGCGGTGGGCGAGGAAAAAGTTTGCCCATTCGGCCGTACCTTTTCAGTAATGAGGTAATACGTTACCGAGGCAGCGGTACCGAAGTAATTCCCGTTTAAGTACTTGTTCCATCACAACTTATATCCAAATAATGATTCGGCTCAAGCAAAACTTTGTTATTGCCTGAAATCCGCTAACTCTCGTAGTATCGATAAGTTGGGAGAAGTTACCGGCGACAAGGGTAACTGGCAGGCTTCGTGCATCGTAGTAAGCAGAGAATTCCGGGGAACAGAGGGACGATCACAAGATGTCTAAGTTGGGAACGCGCTATCTTCGTCTGATGGTGGTGGTGGGGGGTCTAGTTCTGGCGCCGGGGATGTGGGCGGCGCACGTCAACCCGCACCCGCTGAACAGCAAGCCCAAAGCCACGCGAAAAGTGAGCGAGAGCCAGCGGACAAGGCGGCGCATGCGGCATCTGGCGCGCAGCCGAAGCGCGAGCAGCCATAGCGCGAGCTTGACGCGGACCTCGACCCGCGGAACCTCAACTACCAGAAGCTCGACCGGGGCGCGGCGACACACTTATCACGAGCGCTTTTACATGAGTTCTTTCGCTGACGGGATTACCGGCGGCGACATTACGGACGGGGAAGATCCGGTGGTGCGCCAGGCGGCAATCGATGCGCTTGGCAACATGAACGGCACCGTGGTGGCGATTGAGCCGACCAGCGGCCGGGTGCTCGCCATGGTGAATCAGAAGCTGGCGCTCTCGAGCGGTGCGCAACCCTGCTCGACCATCAAGCTTTCGGTGGCGCTGGCCGCGCTGAGTGAAGGACTGATCTCGAAGGAAACCGAGGTCTCTCTCGGCGGCCACTATCGAATGAATCTGACCGAGGCGCTGGCGCACTCCAACAACGCCTATTTCGAGGCGGTGGGCCGCAAGCTGGGATTCGAAAAGGTCGCCTACTATGCTCATCAGTACGGCTTGGGCGAGTTGGCTGGTTATGACATTCCAGGGGAACAGTTAGGCACGTATCCGGATGAAGTGATCCCGGAGAAACTGGGCGGTGTGGGCAAAATGTGTTCCTTCGGCGAGGGAATTTCGATGACCCCGCTGCAACTGGGAGCCATGGTTTCCGCCATCGCGAACGGCGGGACGCTCTATTACCTGCAGCATCCGACGACGCCGGAAGAGATCACAAATTTTCAGCCGCGCATCAAGCGGCAGCTGGATATTGCGCCGGCGATTCCAGAAATTTCAGATGGCATGGCCGGGGCGGTGCAGTACGGTACGGCTCGCCGGTTAGGGCTCAACTTCAACGAGGAAGAGATTCTGGGCAAGACCGGAACCTGCTCGCACGATGGCACACGCTTTGGCTGGTTCGCCTCCTACGCGAATACCAGCAGCGGCCGCATCGTCGTAGTGGTGTTTTTGCAAGGTGGGCGGCCGACGTTTGGTCCCAAGGCAGCTGAAATTGCGGGCCACATGTACCGCAATCTTTATGATCACAACTTCTTTCTGGCAGGTCCCTTGCGGCCTGCGGATACGGCTGCGGCGCGGTAAAGTGTCGGGGCAGTTCAGACAGGCTGTTTAATTCACGATCTTCATAACGATAAGGGCCTCCTGCCGGAGGCCCTTCTTATTTTCCTGTGGAAATCGCCGATCCCTGGCCGCGCACGAATTAACGATTTCTAACGCGGAAGTCCTGAATGCCGCCGATGTACAGCGTAGAGGCTCTGCGCCGGCGAAGTCCGGACCGGACCGTGGAGGTAACAACGACCGCGCCAGGCGCGGCGGATAACCCTTGATCAACAAGATGAATTCCTTCCCTGCAATGAGCGGCAGTTACGACTACGGATTGGTAGCGCTTTCCATTCTGTTGGCCATGGTTGCGTCGTATGCCGCACTGGACCTGGCGGGGCGAGTGACGTCGGCGCATGGCCGCGTTCGTGCCGTCTGGCTAAGTTGTGGTGCGACCGCAATGGGGCTGGGGATATGGGCGATGCACTATGTGGGCATGCTCGCCCTAACCATGCCGATGCCGGTTTCTTATCATCTCCCGACGGTGATCCTTTCGCTATTGGCTGCGATTGCGGCTTCGGCCGTGGCTCTCCTCGTAGTCAGCCAGCCGAGCATGAGCTTATGGCAAGGGATCAGCGGCAGCATGATGATGGGCAGTGGAATTGCGGCTATGCACTACATCGGCATGGCTGCCATGCGCTGTTCGGCCGCGATTGTTTATGACATCCGGCTGCTGGTCCTGTCGATCATGCTGGCCATCGCGGCTTCTTACGTGGCCTTGCAGCTTTCTTTTCGAGCACGGGATGAGAAACGAACGAGTTGGCAGAAAATCATCAGTGCGCTGGTGATGGGTAGCGCCATTCCGCTGACGCACTATACCGGGATGTGGGCAGCGAAGTTTTACGCTTCCGGCGTTGCGCCAAGCTTGAGCAGGACCATCAACATTTCCGCTCTAGGTGAGGTGGTTATCACCGGGTGCGCGCTCGTCATACTCGGCGTCGCGATCGCTTTGTCATCCTTCGACCGGTTCGTTGTGTTACACAGATTCGATCTCAACACCTCCCGCGAACGCGAATTGTATTTCCACACGATGGCGGAGGCGGTCCCGGAAATTATATGGACTGCCGATCCCAATGGTGAGGACGACTACTTCAACCGGAGATGCTTCGATTACACCGGGCTGACACTCGAGCAGATGCGAGGGAGCGGGTGGAAGGAAGTGGTCCATCCGGACGACGTAGACGACTGTTTTTCAAAGTGGCAGAACGCGCTGCGGGTGGGCGAGCCCTACGACGTGGAATATCGCCTGCGCGGCAAAGACGGGAACTACCGATGGTTTCTGGGGCGAGCGAATCCCATCCGCAATCCAAACGGCGAGATCATCAAATGGTTCGGAACCTGTACCGACATTGAGAATCAGAAACAGAATCAGCAGATTCTGGAAGAGCAGATTCTGGAACGAACCACGCAACTGGCAGATGCCAACACCCGATTGCAGGAGGAAATGCTGGAGAGAGATTTCGCACGCACCGCGCTGGATGAGCAGAACGCACGCATGATGAAAGAGTTGGAAAAACGGTCGGAACGGGCGACGATGCTGGCGAAGATGGGAGAACTGTTGCAGAGTTGCATCAGCCGGGAAGAAGTATTCGCGGCTGCCCTGGGATTTGCACCCAAGATATTTCCCACTGCCCGTGGGGCAGTGGCTCTGCTGAATGGCGGACGCAGCCAGGCGGAGGTGATCGGATCATGGGCCGACTGCCAACTTCCTGCGAAGGAGTTTGAACCCGTGGATTGCTGGGCGCTCCGCACGGGACACCCGCATCTGGTGGTGGCCGGCGATACGACCGCGCCTTGTGCTCACGCGACCGGTGTGCAACACACTTACCTGTGCATTCCGATTTTGGCGCAGGGCGAGACTCTAGGCATCCTGCATCTTCAGGCGACGGATGAAGTGCCACAGCTGAATTCAGCAGAGGTCTCGTTCAAGACAACCTTTGCGGGGCAAGTGGGACTCTCGATCGCCAATATAAGGCTCCGGGAAGCGTTGCATACGCAATCGGTTCGGGATGCCCTGACCGGGCTTTACAACCGGCGATACCTGGAGGAAGTATTGGATCGCGAGGTAAGGCGTGCGGGGCGTGCCGGACAATCTCTCGGTGTGCTGATGCTCGATCTGGATCATTTCAAGCGCTTCAACGACACTCACGGCCACGACGCGGGGGACGCGGTATTGCGCGAGACTGCGTCCTACCTGTTGAAAAATGTCCGAGCGGAGGACTTCGTTTGCCGCTATGGCGGAGAAGAATTTGTGGTGATCCTGCCCACCGCCGGGATCGAGGGGATGCATACCCGGGCGGAGCGATTGCGCTCCAAAATGAGGGAACTGAACATCCTGTATCAGGGAAAGTCGCTGGGCATGGTCACATTTTCGGTCGGCGTGGCGGCATTTCCCGAACACGGGAGGTCGCCCAAGGAGTTGATGGCTGCTGCCGATGCCGCCCTGTATGAGGCTAAACGCGGTGGGCGCGACCAAGTGGCTCTGGCGTCGGCAAAAGGAGCGGAGCAGATGGCGATTCCTGTTGCAGAAAAATCTGGTTTAGAAAAATCGCCGGCCAGATGGGGTTAGTTTCGCCGCGAGTTTCTGCTCATGCGCCTAAGTTTGACTTCGACGACTTTATCTTTTGCGCTCATCGCGTTCGACGACGCCGTCTTTGATGTTGACCACGCGGTGCGCGTATTCGGCGATGTCGTGCTCGTGGGTGACCAGCACAATGGTGTTTCCTTCCTGGTGCAGGCGGTCGAATAAAGCCATGATTTCGTTTCCAGTTTGCGAATCGAGATTGCCGGTGGGTTCGTCGGCCAGAATGATGGAAGGCTTGTTGACCAAGGCTCGAGCGACGGCCACGCGCTGGCGCTGCCCGCCGGAGAGTTCGTTCGGCTTGTGAGTCATGCGCGAGCCCATGCCGACGGCGGTTAGCGCTGCTTTGGCGCGTTCGATGCGTTCGTCGGTGGAAACGCCTGCATAGATGAGCGGCAGTTCAACATTGTGGAGAGCCGTCGCACGGGCCAGCAGGTTAAAGGTCTGAAAGACGAAACCGATTTCCTTGTTGCGGATGCGGGCCAGTTCATCGTCGTCGAGCTCGCTGACCAGTTGGCTGTTCAGCCAGTACTCGCCTTTGGTGGGCGTGTCGAGGCAGCCGATCAGGTTCATCAGCGTGGATTTGCCGGAGCCGGAGGGTCCCATGATGGCGACATATTCACCACGCTCGATCCGCAAGTTGACGCCACGAAGAGCGTGCACCTGCTGCTCGGAGCCCATGTCATAGGTCTTCCAGAGATCCACGGCCGCGATCATGCAGGACTGCGGAGGTGCGCTGACGGCGGCGGACGGCATGCTAAGGACTTCGGCGGTAGCCATATTTTTCTCCTGCTCCGGTGCCACTGAGTTCTCCGTGTTTGAATTCGATTCCGTGGGCTCCGTCTGCTATGTGACCGTGAAACTTGCGCTCAAGACTGTGATTCGAGACCCCTGCTTCGAGACCGGCTTCTCCGTTGGACGGATGAAGCGGGTGAACGTCATGACGATTCTTCTTCCTTCTTCGGAACCGAGTTATCGATTTTGACGCTACTTCCAGAACGCACTGTGCGCAAAACCTTGTAACTGCCGGTAATCACTTCGTCCCCTTCGCGCAGGCCATTGACCACTTCGATGTCGGTGGTACCCGTGATTCCGGTAGTGACGGGCACGAATTCCGCTTTCTTATTGCGAATCACGAAGACGCCTTGCACGTCCTGCTGCTGATCTTTACTACTATCGCTAGTGCTCTTGGATGCGTTTTCCTTAGGTGCAGGTGCGGCGGCATGTACAGAACCGGGGGTTGATTTTTCTTGTTCCAACTGGGCCTTGGTGCGAACGGAAAGGGCTTGGATTGGAATTGAGAGGACTGCGCTGCGCGCGGCGGTTGTGATCTTCGCGGTGGTCGAAAGGCCGGGGCGGAGATCGGGCGGAGGGTCGGTGACCGTGACGACTACCTTGAAATCTTTAGCTTCTTCGCTGGCAGTCGCCTGCTGCGAAGTTGCTACTCCAGTGGAGCGCACGATGGCGTTGTCGCCAATTTCGGAAACCGTTCCGTGGAAAATTTTTCGGGGAATGGCATCGATGGTTACTTCGGCGGGCTGGCCCAGGTGAACGTTGACGATGTCGGTCTCATCCACCTTCACTTCGGCGGTAATGACGGACATGTCGGCCAGCGTGAGCAGTGTGCTGCCGAGAGCATTTTGAATGCCGATGACCACCGACTCGCCTTCACGGACGGGCAAGTTGGTAACGACTCCGTCATAGGGTGCGGAATAGGTAGTTTTCTGCAACACATCGGCGACACGGGTGAGATTGGCGCGCGCCTGCGCGACATGGCGGTCGGCGGAGTCTTTCTGAGCCTTGGCCTGGGCGACGCGCGCTTTGGCTTGTACCAGGCCGGCATCGGCTGTGGCCCAGGCGTTCTGGCGGCTATCGAAATCGGATTTCGAGATCAGTCCATCGTTATAGAGATTTTGCGCGCGATCCCAGTCGAGCTTATTGCGCGCGTAGTCGGCTTGAGCGCGCTGCAGATCGGCGTCAGAGGTCTTGAGTGCCGCGTCGGCGGCAATGGCGTCCGTTTCCGCGGCCTGCACCGAAGCCTGGTTGGCGCTGACATCCGCCGTGGACTGAACGTTTTCCAGTTGTGCCAGCAATTGCCCCTTCTTTACATGATCCCCTTCCTTTACGTACAGGTGGGTGATCTTTCCATAAGCATTGGCGCCAATGTTGACGTAGGTTTTCGGCTTAATCTCCCCGGAGGCGCTCACCACCGACGCCAAATCCTGGCGCTGAACTTTTCCCGTCTGCACCGTGACCACATTCTTGCCGCTCTGATACACGGTGAAGCCGACGATGGCGGCTAACACCACTACTATGCCGACGCCAATCGCAATTTTCTTCCAGGTTTTCATTGTCTCCGTCACCTGTCCTGGGGCTTGGCGTTTATTACCCTGCGGGCCTGCAGTTCGATCTTCAGATATTGGCCAGTCCGGGGACACCGGTCTGACGGACACGTCTTTTGATACGATCCTGCCAACAGGAAAGTTCCATCGAGACGCGCTAACAAGACCTGCCTGGGAAGTCCAAGAGCCGAGGATATCGGACCCGGAACCAGCAATTATAGCCTGCTCTCGGCCAGGGTCGTAGTTTCAATCCTGGCCCGTTTGGGGCCTACATGTTGGGCAGCTTCTGGTTTGCACAGGCAACTCGGAGCGACCGTGGCCGCGTCCAACAGAAGTTAGTTAGGGTCGGCAGGCCTTTCTTTTACTGTGACTTAACCTTGCATTCGCTCGATTGGGAGCCTAGAATACTGGACGAAAGCTTTGCCGTCGCAGGAGTCCCTCTCATGGTTCGGGTTCGTTCCCGTTATCTCTCGTCTCTTGTCATTTTATTCGTAGCCGCAGGCCTTGCCGGCCCGGCCAGAGCGCAAAGCGACAAGCCGGCCACTCCCAGCCAGCCGCCAGCGGGGACGCAATCAGCCCCGGTAGCGGCGACCGACCCGCAAGCCCAACCTGCTGACGATGCCGATCCCCTGAAGCGCAGGCCGAATGACAAACAGAAGAAAGCGCAGAAAAGAGCCCTGAACATCGAGCTTAGCAAGACTTACAAGAAGTGGCTGAACGAGGATGTGGTCTGGATTATTACCGACCAGGAACGGGCCGCGTTCAAGCAGCTTTCCAACGATGAAGAGCGCGATAATTTCATTGAAGCTTTCTGGCAGCGCCGCGACCCGACTCCCGACACGGAAGAGAACGAGTACAAGGAAGAGCACTACCGGCGCATAGCCTATGCCAACGAGCACTTTGCCGCCGGCATTCCCGGCTGGAAGACGGATCGCGGCCGTATCTATATCATGTACGGTCCAGCAGATGAAATTGATTCGCACCCCTCAGGCGGATCATATGAGCGTCCCATAGAAGAAGGCGGCGGCGAGACCTCCACGTTCCCCTTTGAAGACTGGCGTTACCGTTACCTTGAAGGTATAGGTCAGGAAGTAATCATCGAATTCGTCGATACCTGCATGTGCGGCGACTACCACATGACGATCGACCGCTCTGAAAAAGATGCTCTCAAGTACACGCCGAACGCCGGCTTGACTCTCTACGAGCAGATGGGAATGGCGAGTAAGACGTCCAGGTTCACTGGGGGTATGGAGCAACTTGGAGCCGGACCGATGAGTTCAGATCTGCAGACCAAGGAGTTCGACCGGCTGGAACAGTTCTCAAAATTGCAGGCTCCCCCACCGGTCAAGTTTAAGGATCTGGAAGAAATTGTTAATACCAAGCTGATCACGAACCTGATGCCGTTCGACGTGCGCACCGATTATGTGAAGGTGACGGGCGATACGGTGCTGGTGCCGGTCACCATCCAGATGAAGTACCGCGATATCACCTTTGCCAATAAGGATGGGGTGCAGCGCGGTACAGTGAACATCTTCGGCCGCGTGACCACGTTGACTGGCCGCGTGGTACAGACTTTCGAAGATACCGCGCAGGTAGATGTTCCGGCGGAGTTGCTGCCACGCACCGCGGAGAATTCCTCGGTGTATTGGAAGGCGCTTCCGCTGCGGCCCGGACGTTACAAGATCGAGGTGGCGGTGAAAGATGTGAATGGCGATCGCAAAGGACTGTGGAGCCGCGGCATTGTGGTACCGGAGTATTCGGACGATAAACTCTCGACGTCGTCTCTGATCGTTGCCGACCAGATGGAACCGGTGCCCACCAAAGATGTGAGTACGGGAAGTTTTGTGATCGGTGTAACCAAGGTTCGCCCGCGCGTGGCTCCGGCGGATGGCAAGCCTGCGCTGTTCAAGCGAAGTCGCGATCAGAAGGTAAATTTCTGGATGCAGGTCTACAATTTGGGCGTGGACGAGAAGACGCACAAACCCTCGGCCACTTTTGAGTTTGACATCGTCAACATTGCGACTAACAAACCCGTGGTTCAGAAAACCGAGTCCACCGACACGATGGGAAATGTCGGCGACCAGGTGACGTTGCAAAAATCGATTGCCTCGGCAAACCTGCAGCCGGGTGTGTACCGGATCGAAATCAAAGTGAACGACAACATCTCCAAACAGGTTGTTGATCCCTCAGCGACGTTTGCTGTAGAGTAACTGCCTGTTTGATTTCCCGGGGGTAGGAGTGAAGCTTCGCCAGCTCGGAACTTGGGCGGTGATCATAGCGTTGTCGCTTCCTGCATGGGCCGCGGAGCGGCCAGGGGCGATCTCCGGGTACGTGCGCGATGCCTCTGGGATTCCCCAGATGGGCGCGGTGGTTGAGATTGTCGGGACGGCGGCGCGCACATGGACCGTGTTCACCGACGGCGCCGGATTCTACTACGCAAGCGATCTGGTCCCCGGCCTATATACGGTTAAAGTTTCGGCGGCGTCCTTCTTGCCGGCCTGGCGCGACAAAGTCGGATTGCATCCCGGCACCAGCACTCACCTGAACATCACCCTGAACACGCTGCTGAATGCCATGCGCGTGGGCCCGCTGCGCGGCACAGCCGATGATGACGATTGGAAGTGGACGCTGCGTTCGGTGGCGAATCGTCCCGTGTTGCGGGTGTTTGACGATCCAACTTTGAGCGCCGATAAATCGGATCGAAACCTTACAGGCAGCCTCTCGTTCCTGGCGGGCTCGGCGGCTGGCGGTTATGGCAGCGGATCAGACATGAACACCGGGTTCTCCGTAGAGCGGTCCGTTTTTTCGACGGATCGTGTCGGGCTGAGCGGAAACGTCGGCTATGGAGACGGGCTTCCCGACTCGGTTTTGCGGGCAACGTACTCGCACCAGTTACCCGACGGTTCCGGACCTTCCATGGGGGTTGCGATTCGTCGTTTCGCGCCCTCGGATCCAAATCTGCATGACGCGTCGCTGCAGTCATTGGCGCTTTCGGGCGCAGATGATCTCTCGCTTGGCGATGTGGTGGAGTTAAAGTTCGGCAGCGAACTGCAGACCATCCAATTTCTGGGGCGTGTAACCGCATTCCGGCCTTATGGCTCCCTGGATCTGCACGTCTCACCGAATACAGTGGTTGGATACTCTTATGCGACGTCGCTGCCCACTCTGCGGGATGATAAGGCTTTTGATTCGGAGCCAGCAGACTTGAATGGAGGGTTGAACCAGAGCGACCCGCGGATCAGCGTCTCCAACTTTTCGCAGCAGCTTGAAAGCGCTCACCATCAGGAATTAAATGTTTCGCGGCGGATCGGCCGGAACAACATGCAGTTGGCGGTTTTCAGCGATCGCGTGGAAAATACTGCGCTGCTGGGAACCGGTGAGGTGACTGCAGCTGGCGGCTTCCTGTTGCCCGATTCTTATTCGGATACCTTTACTTACGCTGGCGGCACGCTGGCCACCCACGGCCTGCGCCTGGTACTCGAGCGCAAGCTTTATGCAGACCTCAGCGCTACGCTGGATTATGCGTGCGGCGATGTGCTGGATCTCGCCAAGCCGGATGTTGAGATTCAGAACGCCGGGCAGTTTATCAGCACACAGCGCCGTCAGGCTGTAGCCGCGAAGTTCAGCGGCAGCATTCCGCGCACCCATACGCGATGGATCGCCTCTTACCGCTGGGTGAATGGTTCAGCGCTGACGCCGGTAGATATGTTCAACGCCTCGCCCGGACAGAGTGACGCGTTTCTGAACCTCTTTGTGCGGCAACCAATCCCAACCATGGGTTTCCTCCCGGCGCACATGGAAGCGGTGATTGACCTGCGGAACCTGCTGGCGCAGGGCTATGTGCCGGTCATGGGCCAGGACGGTCAAACGGTTTATTTCGTGCAATCCGCCCGTGCTGTGCGGGGCGGAGTAACGATCACCTTCTAGACTAAAGTCCTCCCCCAAAATAACTCCTCCGAGTCGAAGGTCCTATGGAGTACCTTATTCGTAAAATCTATCGGTCGGATCGTAACTGAACGGTTGACTACCGGGATAAGCTTTCGATAATGTTCTGGATGCGGCTGGGGCGCTGTATCTTATTCGTATGCAAGGAATTGCAGGCCTGTAATTAGCGGCCTGAGAGCTTGACCCGCCGCACCAAACACCACTCCCCGACACGATCCACTTCAAGGAGACTTTATGAGAGCGCGCATCACCCTGGTGCTGGTGCTGTTGGCCGCAGTCAGCCTGTCGGCGCAGACCTTCCGCGGCACGATTCTTGGCACCGTAACGGACGCGTCCGGCGCAGTTGTATCGGGCGCCAAGGTGACGGTGAAGAATGTGGCGACAGGATTGGAGCGCACCACCGAGACCAGCGCGGACGGGAGTTACTCACTGCCGGAGTTGCCCATCGGCACCTACACGGTGACGGTCACGTTGACCGGCTTTCAGACTTATGTGACGACCGGTGTGACGGTGGATGTGGCCGGGGAGCGCCGCATCGATGCGGCAATGAAGACGGGACAGGTCTCGACCAAGGTGGAAGTTTCAGGCGACCTCTTGCCGCAGGTGGAGACGACCTCTGCCGAGCTTGGCGGCACTCTTACCGCGCAGACAATTGAGGCCCTCCCAGTTAACGGGCGCGACTACCAGAAGCTGATCTATCTCAACCCCGGCATCGCCGGATCTCCAGACCAGATCACGGACTCTCCTGGTTCTTACGGAGTTTTTTCGATGAACGGCTCGCGAGGCCGTTCCAACAACTTCCTGCTCGACGGCACCGATATGAATGATGGCTTCCGCAACGATCCCGCCATCAACGAGGCCGGAGTATTCGGCGATCCGGCTACCATTCTACCGCTCGACGCCGTGGCTGAACTCAAAGTTATTTCGAACTATGAGGCGGAATACGGCCGCAATAGCGGAGCGGTCATCGACATTGTGACCAAGAGCGGCACAAATCAGTTGCACGGTTCGCTGCTGGAATACTTTCGCACGGGGAAACTCGGCGCCCGCAACTACTTTAACTTCGATCCCAATCCCAAGGGCCCTTTCAATAACAATCAATTTGGAGGCTCTCTGGGCGGGCCCATCGTGAAGGACAAGACTTTCTTCTACCTCGATTATGAAGGCCAGCGCGAAAATGGTGCGCAGGCTGGAACCACATGCGTCCCTTCCCCGGCGGTCATCGCTGCGACCGAGGCCAGCATCAAAGCGGGCGGTGGGACCGTGGATCCGGTGATTACCGCTCTGCTGGCTCGCAACCCGTACCCGGTGCCTAATATTGCCGGCGCATACAGCGACGTGAATGGTTGCACCAATCCCGCCACTGGGACTCTCACCAACAATGTTTCCACGTCCACGAGCTTTTACAACCGCGTGGATAGCGCAATCGCCAAGATCGACCACAATTTCAATTCGAATAACATGGTGGCTGGCCGCTACTACATCGGCGACAGCTCGCAGGCCTTCCCGTTTGCCCAACTCGCTGGCGGTCTGTTGCCGGGATTCGACACTGTAACCCCGACACGCGTGCAACTGATCTCGCTTTCCTATGTGAAGGTGGTCAACGCAGACCAGGTGAACGAAGCCCGTCTGGGATGGAACCGGTTCGCCGAAGGATTTTTCGCGCAGGACCAGAATTTCATCCCGAACTCCATTGGTATGGATACGGGCGTCACCAGCACCTACAACGGCGGTCTACCTTCGACCAATGTGGGCAGCTTCTCGCAGATCGGCGCTACTGATTCCCTGGCGAAAAATCGGGTTGACGCCAACTGGCATTTCATCGACAACTATTCGTGGAAATCCGGAAAACACGACGTGAAGTTCGGCTACGAATTCCGGCGCACTACTATCGCGCAGGTATTCGATCACGATTTTCGCGGAACGCTCGATTTTTCGAGCCTGACCACTTTTCTGGAGGGTATTCCCGACGACGGCGGAAGCCAGATACAGGGCGATACCGAGAGACATACCTACCAGAACAGCCATGGCTTGTTTATTCAGGACAGCTTCCGCGCCACTCCCCGGTTAACCTTGAACTACGGAATGCGATGGGACTACTTCGGAGTGGTGGGAGGAAAGAGTGGGCAGTTCTACACGGTTGATTTCTCGAACGGGGGGAACAACGTCCCCACCAGCCAGTTGTATGGCAAGGACCTGAACAACTTCGCTCCCCGCGTGGCCGGAGCTTATGACGTGACGGGCAAGGGACAGACTGTGGTTCGTGCCGGATGGGGTTTGTTCTACGATGCGTTTGCCCAGGACATGTTCCTGGGCCACCTGCCCTGGAATTGTATCTTCTGTCCGGGACCCGCCTATCCCGGCCTTGGATCGAATGCGCTGGGCGAGGGTAGCGCCGCCGCCAACGTGATCACGCCGGGCGTTCCGATCTATTCGGGATTCGCCCCCGAGGGAAATTTCTTCTTCGCCGATCCGAAGCTACGCACGCCATACGTTCAGAACTTCAACCTGAACTTCCAACAGCAGATAGGCAGCAAAACCGTACTGCAGCTTGGCTATGTCGGGTCGGTCGGCATCAAGCTGTTCCAGTTCCTGGATATCAATCAGCCCAGCCAGGCGCAGATCACCGCCGCCGATCTGGGTTGCGATTGCATCAACAGTTACGGTGTGCCGCGCACGGCGGCGCCGAATTTCTTCTACCTCAATGAGGAAAGATCGTCGGCCAACTCAAGTTACCATTCGCTGCAGGCCAGCCTTCGCACCAGCGGCTGGCACGGTTTGACTTCACAAGCTAACTTCGTCTGGTCGCATGCCATCGACGATGCTAGCGACTCTGAGGATTTCGAACCCAACGAGTCGCAGCCCACGAACAGCACGAACCCCGCAGGAGACAGGGGAAATTCCAGCTATGACATTCGCCGCCGCTTCACCTGGAACTTCGTTTACCAATTCCCCAAGACGGGCGGCTCGATGCAGAGGCTGAAGAACGGCTGGGGTCTGGACGGCATCCTCAACCTGCAGGATGGTCAACCGTGGCACCTCAACTACGAGTTTGAAGGAGACTACTCTGGCTCGGGCGAAGGCTTTGACCGGCCTGACGAGATTGCTACTCCGCAATACAATTCCAGCAATCCGGCTGAATACATAAACCTGTCGGCATTCGCTGCTCCGTGCACCTTTGGAAACCCCAACAATGACGGGTCCGCGGACGAAACCAACTGCATCCCCGGCACACGCCACTTCGGCAGCGAGGGACGCAACTCTCTACACGGCCCCAGCTTCAAGGAGTTCAACTTCTCCGTTTTCAAGGACACTTCGCTCGCCGAGCATGTCACTATGACGCTTCGGGCGGAGTTCTTTAACCTGCTCAACCATCCGAACTTCGTCAATCCGTTCCTGCCCAATTTCATTGCCGATATCGGTGCGCCGAATGCCGGCAATGGCTATGCGCCTGGTTCGTACTACCCAATTACCGCAACCGGTGACGTAGGTATCGGCAACCCATTCCTCGGAGGCGGCGGACCGAGGGGCGTTCAGTTCGCAGCGATTTTGAAGTTCTAGTTCGCAACTCCGGATCCAATCGCCCCTGCCGCTTGCGACAGGGGCTTTTTCTCTTCTAGGCAACTGTCAACACTACAGCGGTCTACGGATTCGCGGGCTGCGATCCCCGGCCGTCGTAGGCCTTCCGTCACTAGGGCAGGCGGTTACTCGAATGTTACGCTGCTCTCATAATTCTTCCCCCAAAGCGTCTGTTGTGGAGACTTCGAATGCGTCGCTCTATCTGCGCCGTCCTCATTCTTGGCGTGTGCTTTGCCGCGCCGCTGTATGCCCACCACCTGAAGCAGAGTAATACCTCGACGGTGCCGGTAACGACATCGTCTGTGGAGGCGCGTGCGCTTTACCAGAAGGGAATGCAGGATTACGAGAACCTTTATCTGGAGCGCTGCAACGACGATTGGCGCGCGGCAGTGAAGGCAGATCCCAACCTGGCCGTGGCCTGGGCCTGGATTGCTTTCAACAGCAGCGATCCTAAAGAAGTGAGCGTCGCCCGCGAAAAAGCCAAGGCCCTGGCGCCCAAGCTGACACCCGGCGAACAACTGATGATTGCCTGGATCGTCAAAGTGCAGGAAGGCGACTTTATCGGCGGCATTTCCGCCATGAACGATCTGATCGAGATGTATCCCAAGGACAAGCATCTGCTGTACCTGGCGGGTAACTGGCTGATGGGGGAGGAAGGCGCCGAGCAATCGGAGAAGATGATGGAAAAGGCGCTGGCTCTCGACAAGAACTTTCCCGCTGCGCTCAACGACCTGGCCTATGCGGAGGCCCGCAACCGTGAGTTCGCCAAGGCGTTCGCCGCTATGGATCGCTATGTTGCTCTGTTGCCCAACGAGCCAAATCCGCAGGACTCCTATGGCGAGCTGCTGCGCATGGCGGGAAATTTTGAGGGATCATTGCAGCACTACCGCGCCGCGTTGAAGATCGATCCTGATTTTGTTACCTCGCAAGTTGGACTAGGCGACACCTACGCGCTGATGGGAAATCAGGAGCAGGCTCGGATTGAGTATGACAAGGCGATTCGGTTTGCCCACAATGAGGCCGACCGGTTGACCTACAGCATGCAAAAAGCGATGACCTGGGTGCGTGATGGCAAGTTCGCGGATGCGGACAAATGGTTCCTGGAGGTTGCCGAGACCGCTCATGCGAAGGAGCAGGACTTGCAGGAAGCGCAGGCCTACCGGCATATGGCCGAGTACCAGGCAGACGATCACGCCGCTCTGAAATATCTGCAGAGTGCCGAGGATGCGCTGGGACACCGCAGCACGATTTCCCAGTCTGACAAAAGTGACGAGCTTTCTCGAATCCTGCGCAACCGCACAGTGCGCGCCGCCCATGCCGGCGATGCGGCTCTGGCGGACAAATCCTTGAAGCAGCTTGAAGCAATGGCCTCGGGCAGCCGTAATCGCGTGATCCAGGGATCCTACAACGGGGCAGCTGGAACCTTGCTGATGGATCAGAAGAAGTTCGAAGAAGCTATCACTTATCTGGAAGAAGACCAGAACAATCCCTTTACCATGGAATTGCTGGTGCAGGCCTACTATCAGACCAACCAGTCGGACAAGCTGGCCGAGGCCGAGGCTAAGCTGCGAGGCACCAATGTTCCCACAATGGAACAAGCCTTGGTGGTACCTGCAGCACGCTTGCGGCGACCGGAAATGTGAGCAATCTCTTAATCCTCGACCTGACTTTGGTCTATACTGACGAGCGCCAGCGGGAAGGCAAGAACCTTTCTGCTGGCGTTCGCCTTTGATGGCTTCCGGAAGATGAATGAACTCTAAGACTGATCGACGTTCGCGCCAAAGGGTCGTTGCCCAAGTCCCCGTCCGTGTTCGAGGCGCGGGGGCGGCGGAGGAACTGGCCGCCGAGACTCGAGATGTGAGCAGGAATGGCGTATTCCTCTATACAAAGACTGCTCTGGAGGAAGGCTCTGACGTCGAATTGGTTCTGATGCTTCCTCCGGAATTGACAGCTGGGGAGAAGTGCTGGGTATGCTGCCACGCCCGCGTGTTGCGTGTGGAACGTGGCTCCGGCAAGGAGTTTGGAGTTGCCGCGGAGGTTCAGCGCATGGACGTGCTGCCGGAGATCTCCGATCTGAGGTAGCTTTTCCCTTCCTATAACGGCGACCGTCTTCCCGAAAAATTTACCGCTGGCCTGGAGTCTGAAGACTCGGGGCGGGGAGTTTTCCAAAAAAGTTCGAGAAAATGCTTTCTTTGGCACCGACCTTGGTGCAATAATAGCGGCCCTAGAATTGCTCTGGCCAAACTCAGTAGTTAGGTGGGCCCAACTCATGTGGATTGATAAATTGGCAGATGGTGTGGTGCAAGTGCAAACCCCCATCGGGCCGCGATACTTAATGCCTTCTTTTGTTCAACGTGCATATTTTCTTTGGATGTTCCGTCACTTTCCGATTCTTCCTCATGCCGTACTGAGTTCCTGGCAGCAGCGCCTGATTGACCGCCTATGTTCCGAACAAAGGTTCGTCTCGATGGCTTACGCCGATGGGATGGAAGATGCTCCGGTGATTGGCACGGTGGAGAGGCGCCAGGCGATGGAGCCGGAATCCTTGCCGCCGCGTCGTCCGGTGGTCAGCGAAGGTTCACGAGGCTTAGCGGCAGAAGTGCGGCAGCGCTCTTAGCAGGTGCTGCGTCTGCGAAACTATCTTGAGTTCTGCGACGAACCCTTAGAGTTGCATGAACCTCCCGTGGCGAAACGATGCCGCCAACTACTCGCGTGAATTGTGAGCGGGATCTGCATTTTCATCTCTCCTAATTTGCAGCGATGAGACTCGCGATGTAACCCGGAGATGCTACAATCACAAATTGCCCCGCCGGAAGATTTTCAACGTAGGGCGCGTAGCTCAATTGGCAGAGCAACTGACTCTTAATCAGTAGGTTGAAGGTTCGATTCCTTCCGCGCTCACCACTCCTTTTCAACCACTTGCCGATCCATCCGTCTGGTTACTTTCTTGTAACTGTGGCTGTTTTTGTGGCTGTGGGACTGATTGTTACGTCACGTACTTCTGCTGATTCAGCCGATCAATGACGAGACGCTGAGGCAAACAGGGCGGCGTGCGACTAGAACGGCTGCAAGAATCTTGTTTCCAAGAACTCTCCTGACTTCGCGGTAGCCTTGAATTGAGGAATGGCATCCAGCTGTTTGAATGCTGACGTGAAATCATTCGAAACGCTCCAGATCGACCGCGACCGAAACTCCTCATACTTCGGCTCGAAGTTCCTCGGTGGTCAAATTGGCCTCCTCTCGGTCTCAATCCGCCCAGTCAATGCCGTGGAAAAGCGCCGCCGGTACGCCGTCGGAGAAATCCCCAAGGCGCGCGCGAAGTGAAGCCGCAACGTGGCTGCCGATTCCAGACCCACTGCCCCCGCGACCTGGTCGATACTCTCCGCCGTCTTCTCCAGCCGGCGCTGGGCCGCCAACACGCGCTGATGCATCAACCACTGGTGCGGCGTCGTGCCATTCTGCCGCACGAACTGGCGCGCGAAGGTTCGCGGCGACATCGCGGCCCGCCGCGCCAGATCGTCCACCCGCAGCCTCCGCGCCAGGTTCGCTTGCGCCCATGCCAGCACGGGCGCCAGGCCCTCCTCGCGCCGGTCCCGCAGCGGCTCGGCCACGAATTGAGCCTGCCCGCCATCCCGATGCGGCGGCATGACCAGGCGCCGCGCCACGGAGTTCGCCACTTCCGCCCCATAGTCCCGCCGCACGATGTGCAGACACAGGTCGATCCCCGCCGCACTGCCCGCCGAAGTGAGAATGCTGCCCTCATCCACATAGAGGCGGTCCGCTTCCATCTGAATGCGGGGATAACGCGCGGCCAACCGTTCCGCATACCGCCAATGCGTGGTGGCCCGCTTGCCATCGAGCAGCCCTGTGGCCGCGAGCACGAAGACGCCGGAGCAAATCGAAACCAGCCTCGCCCCAGCCGCGTGCGCGGCCCGCAGTCGGCGGAGCAGCGCCTCGGGCGGAGCTTCGTCGACGTGCCAGCCGGGAATAATGATGGTCCCAGCGCTTCCGAGCACGCCCATCCCATACGGCGCCTGGACACGAATCCCGCCGGTGCCTCGCAGCGGTGCGCGGTCCAGGGAGAATACGCGGAACTCATACCAGGGGACGTTCAGCTCCGGCCGGGAGAGCCCGAACACTTCGGAAACGATTCCCAGCTCGAATGTGCCCATGCCGTCATATGCCATGGCGGCAAGCTTGCGCGGATCGCGGAGCGCCATGGCAGGATTTTAGCGCATATTGGCATTTCTGCCTCTCGACCCCGGCCACCCGGTCGCGCGAAATTAATCCTATGACCGCCCTCGAACACTTCGAAAAGCTGCTCGAATGCGAAACCGACTGCTGGGATGTCCACGAGGACCTGAAGTTCGGCAAGCCCGATTACGTTATCCTGGATGTCCGCAGCCCGGAAGCTTATGCCGTCGGCCACGTCCCCGGAGCCGTCAACCTGCCCCACGGCCGAATCGTCGAGCGCAACCTGGCCGCATTCCCTGCCGGCGTGGCCTTCGTGGTGTACTGCACCGGACCCCATTGCAATGGAGCGGATAAATCGGCAGTCCGCCTCGCGCGCCTCAATCGAAAAGTGAAGAAGATGCTGGGGGGCATCGCGGGGTGGAAGTGGGAGGGGTTCGATTTGGAATAAATGGTTGCATCCCGGCACCACAGACTCAAATTGAAAGGAGCGAACGTGCAGGAGACTCCGCAACAATATACTCGGCGCCTTCTGAGCCATGTCGAGGGCAAAGACCCTCTGAAGGTGCAACGCGAGACACCGAAAAAACTTGCAGAGCTCATTCGAGGGTTGAGCCGGAAACAACTCACGCGAAAGCCGGTGCCCGGCAAGTGGTCGATCAGCGAACTGCTGGCTCACTTCGCGGACGTCGAAGTTGTGGTCGCTTGGCGCCTGCGTCATATCTTGGGCAACAATGGCGCTGTGATCCAGGCATACGACCAGGATATCTGGGCGGAGACGTTTGACTATGCCCACCGCGATGCTAAAGAGTCCCTGGAATTCTTTCGGGTATTGCGTACCCATAACTTGGCGCTGCTCAAAGCGCTGCCTGCGGAACTTTGGGAGAACTATGGCATGCATCAAGAGCGGGGCAAAGAATCGATCGCTGATATGGTAAGGCTGTACGCTGGGCATGACCTGAATCACCTTGGGCAAGTGGAGAACATCAAGGCGACGACACCCACCGTGTAAAGCCAAGGGCGATGAGATAGATGGCAACCGACCCGAGGTTGCAAGATCGTCGTGAACTCGCGAAACTCATTTTCGGGCAAATTGAACCTTTCCAAACCTTGTGTCCATGATCGACCAAATAATCGATTGAATCCATCGACCCAATGTGAGCACAGTGACCAGTCCTCCGTCGGGACAAGGCAGAGGCCTCGCATCCCAGGATTTCGAAACATCGTCCGACGTGTGTTAGGCGGGTACTCGCCAAGACGGGATTAGAAGGTCGCCCCCCCACGGATGGCGATAAGCCATGAGTGATCGAAGCACGCTGCGCGGCATCGAGGGAACTCTCGTGAGCGACCGCATCGGTGAAACCCTGCAGTGACATCCAGATAAACCCGTCTTCGTCGGGAATAAGAGCAGGGGCTCTCGCGTGAGGTGCAGCGCGATTGAGGAGTTCGCCGACAGTCTCACCTTCGTCAGGCGCCATTGCCGCGATATAAACAAGAGCCTTCACGTCCGGGTTGCCGGTGCCCGGCAGTGGTGATGACTGCATCCCCGTAGGAGCTCGCAGACGCACGATCGATCGCAATTAAGTGCAGATGACGTTATTGCGCCTTTTATAGTTGGCGGGTTGACGAGCTACTCTTACCTAACCAAGGGATAAGGAAGCGTCTTGCCGACGAAACGATAACCTGACGCCCCGCCGTAGGCATAGAACGGTGCTGCAGTTCGCCGGATATACTAGGCAAGAACTAAGCCGCAGGGGGGATTGATGAAGCGCACATGGACCATCATTGGGGTAAGCGATGTCCCACGCAGCTTCAAATGGTATCAGGCGCTATTCGGTCAGCCGGTTAGCTTTCCTGCCCATGACTACTTTGGGCAAATCCTGGATTTGGATGGAACTGTCTTGCTCTGCCTCCATAAATGGGGCACCCACGACCATCCGTCATTGATGAGCCCCGACCAGGGGAAACCCGGCAATGGCCTCCTGTTGTTCTTCCGCGTCGATGATTTCGACCTGGCACTTCAAAGGGCACGCTCTCTCGTCAGCCGGTTCGAAGAGGAACCACACCTCAACTCGAACACTCGAACGAACGAGTTCTCGCTCCGGGATCCGGATGGATATTACGTTACGATCAGTGCGCTGTCTGCAGGCTGAAATAAGCGTGGCAGCTGCCGAAGCTGCTCGGACCTGCAAAGAAGTTCCCCCTCCGTGTGTGAGGCCGCTTCGTGGAGCTTTGGCAATGTTGATCGAGTCACCGCAATCGGGCGACCCTTCCATCATCGGATAAGGGAAGGGTTGCAGACCATCCACCCGGAGTCGCTAGCTGGTCACTCTCATGATCCGATTGCCCAACCTTGATTGTTGCTGTAAACCCGCATCTAGGGATGCAAGTAACTAAAGCGAAATTGGCTGTCTGGCGCGATAACCCGACCGGAGGGGCCGCTTTCAAGGAGCTTTGCTGGGTGCGGGCTTGGACGCGGCCGCCGCCTGGGACAAAACAAAGGCTTGAATTGACCGCACCTGGTCCGGTTTCAGCGCGTCTTTGAACGAAGGCATGCCGCCGTATTCGAGAACGCCGCCCAGCACGATGTCTTGGAACTGGTGATGGGTTTCTGCGCTGGCGTAGCGCAGGTCAGGAATGCTGGAGCCTGAGACAGCGCCCACTCCATGGCAGTAGATGCAGTAGCGCCGGAATAAAACGCTGCCTTCCCGGATCGAAGCGGCGGCCGCGTTCATGTGGATCGCGGGTGACGGAGGCCGGGTATGTCCGAACGACGGAACTTCCAGCTTTACGTTGGCGCCAAGAGAAAAAGTCAGTACGCGTCCAAAACCCCGCTTCACCGGGCCGCTGCCGGGGAGATTGACTAGTCCTGCGGCTCCTCCCCAGCCGACCATCAACGTCACGTACTGAACTCCGTCGCGAAGGTAGGTGACGGGCGGAGCCATAATGCCTGTCCCCGCGTCGAACTCCCAAAGCTTCTTGCCATCCGTCGCACGATAGGCGCAGAAGATTCCGTCCGATCTGCCTTGAAAAACGAGGTTGCCCCCAGTCGCCAATACGCCGCCACTTTCGACCAGTGGAAGATCGGCACGCCACGCTTCATGCTGTTCGACCGGATTCCAGGCGATTAGGTGGCCGGTCATGGGCGGAGAAGCGAGTGCTTTTTGCGTGACTGGCCCATCGTAGGCAGCATCCTCACCACGATTCCAAAGTGTCGGGTTCGACTTCCAGTTCTTGTCCGGAGCACTGAGGAAGACTGAGTTTTCTCTCGCCGGAATGTAGACCAGGCCAGTGGCGGGATGAAACGCCATGGGGTACCAGTTGTGTCCACCACCGGGCGATGGGGATACAAGTACCGCCTGCCAGCCATTGTGAGCACTCAACGATTCCTCTGGCCGCCCAGTCTCAGGATTGATACCCGTGGCCCAGGTGATGCCATTGATGAAGGCTTTTGCGGAGATGAACTGGCCGGTCTGGCGATCGAGCACGTAGAAGAATCCGTTCTTCGAGGCCTGCATAATCACCTTGCGCGTACCACCTGCGATCGGCAAATCCGCGAGCATCAAAGGTTGTGTGGCGTCGTAGTCCCAATTATCTCCGGGCGTAACCTGATAGTGCCAAACCAGCTCGCCGTCGCTCACGCGTAGTGCCAGGATGGAAGCGAGGTACAAGTTGTCGCCACCGCCGGGGCTGCGGAGATCGCGGAACCAGGCGATTCCGTTTCCGGTGCCGGTATACACCAAATCGAGGTCAGGGTCGTAGACAATGGAGTCCCACGGCGTACCTCCGCCCCCCGCAATCCACCACTGGCCGTGCCAAGTTTTCGCCGCGGCCTCCATGGCCTTGGACTCGAAGCCTTTGCCAGGATCCCCGGGAACGGTAAACGTACGCCAGAGGAGCTTGCCGGTCTCGGCATCGTAGGCCGAGATATAACCGCGCACACCAAATTCTGACCCCGCGTTGCCGATGAGGACTTTTCCTTTGGCGATTCTCGGAGCGCCAGTAATCGCATAAGGTTTGGATTGATCAACGGTGATGACTTCCCAAACGGGTTTACCGGAGTTGGCATCCAGGGCAATTAGGCGCCCGTCGAGTGTGCCGAGATACACCTTGTCGTTGTAAAGGGCTACTCCACGATTGACAACGTCGCAGCAGATGGTGCGAGCGCGTGCACGAGGCACCTGGGGATCGAAGGTCCAAAGGATCGCACCGGTTTTTGCGTCCAATGCGTACGCGACGCTCCACTCTCCGGTGGTAAAAATCACGCCATTCGAGACTAGTGGTGTTGCTTCCAAGCCTCGTGTCGTGCCGAGCTCGCGGTCCCAGAGCAACCCGAGTTGGCCAATATTCTGCTCGTTGATCTGGCTCAAAGGGCTGAAGCGTTGCTCGTCGTTGGTCCTTCCGTACATTGTCCAATCGGCTCCCACGGCGACGGTCGTTGTGGGAGGGGATTTCTTACAGGCTCCCATCGAGAGGACTAGTAACGCGACAAATAACGGCGACACGCTGAGGCGCATCTTCATGAGATCTCCCTTAAGCCGGAATCTCCTTCTTGGTTCAAAAACGGCACTGATCATATACCCATCCCGCTTTTGCCGGCAGGCTGAGACTGGCGGCTCTTATCCCGTAAAGCCTCTGGACATCTCCACCTGGCGGTTGACTGGCAAAACGGAACTTGAGCGACGCAGAGGCAGGCGGGCCAGAAGTCGGCTTGGCGGAGATTCGCCAGATCAGGATCGATAAACGGGCTTGGAGGAGATCAAGGGCAATCTCCCCGAAGCCGACTCCTGGACAACGTTTTCGGATTCTGGCTTAAGACATAAACTTCCGGTTTGCTCGTCATTCGCTCCGAATGACAGGATCGCGGCTAGTTCATTTTTCCACAAACTTTCGGGAACTATTCTCCGGTTCGCAACGAAAACAATATGAAGGTCAGTGCATCGAACCTGAAGAGACATGGAAATCTCCCAAGAGCTCTCAACCCGCTCCGGCGCTGAACTGTTGCGACTCGCGGCAGCTGGAGAAGAACAAGCCTTCTTGCTACTGTATGGAAGACTGAGAGCCGGGATTTTTCGCTATGCGTTCTATATGACCAGTTCGAAGGTGAACGCGGAGGAAGTGACGCAGGAGGTTTTCATCACTCTGTTGAAAGAGTCACACAACTACCGGCAGGATCGCGGCGATCTCGCCGCCTTCGCTTTTGGCATCGCTCGCAATTTTGTGCGGAGAATCGAGCGCCGCGAGCGGCGCTACGAGGCGCTCCCGGAAGATACCGCCTTCGCGACACTGTCTGGCAAACTCATTTCCGAATCGGATGCGCTGCCCGCGCAAATGATCCGCACTGAAGTCGCCGGGCGCGTGCAGGCCGCGGTGGCTTCGCTGCCCGATCACTATCGTCAGGTTGTCGTGCTCTGCGATCTCTGTGAGTTTTCGTATGCCGAAGCCGCTTCCCGCCTGCGTTGCGCAGTGGGAACAATCCGGTCTCGCCTGAGTCGAGCGCATGCTCTTTTAGCCGACAAATTGAGGCCGCTCCGCAGCCCGCAACCGGAGATCGGATCGGCTGGCCCGGAGGGATGTCTCATATGAGCTGCCACGAACTTCGCCTGTATTTTGAGGATCCCTTGAGTATGGATGCCGAGTTCCATGGCGAAGCTGAGCATCTCGCCCGCTGTACCGAATGTACCGCCTTCGTCGAAGAGCGCCACGAACTCGGAGCCGGTCTGCGTCTCGTTCGCGAGTCAGCCCCAGAACCTTCTGCGGCGCTCGAGGCCGCTGTTCTCGCGAATTACCGGCGATGGATCGCTAGCAATCGGCCACTTATGCGATCGAGGACACGAAGATTCACGGTTGTCTGCTGGACCGCGGCAGTAGCCGCACTGCTGACTCTAGCAACCGTTCTTCTTCATCCCGCGCGGAGATTGCAGACTTCGAACTTAAAGATAGAGTTGGTGCAGCCGCCGCCAATGGCGCAGCAGAGTACCTCCGAGAAAGGCGCAAAGGGCCTTTCTTGGACAAACGCTGCTTCCTCGCCGAAAACACGACCGCGTTCCTCCCGACAGCCCCGCCGGGCTCCGCAACTGGCGACCACGAAGAGTCCATCCTTCGAAGATTTTCGCAGCTTGATGTACTGTGACGCGCTCAGTTGCAGTGGAGCCATGCAACTGATCCGCGTGCAATTGCCATCTTCGGCGCGCATACGAGCCGGCTGCAGGGTCACCCGATGGGGCGATTTATGCGGACGTACTGGTTGGCGCAGACGGGATCGCTCGCGGCATTCGTGTCGTGCAATGAGAACTCTCTGTTTTGCAGGAGGAAAGGAAATCCTATGAAGTGCCTGAAGGTTGCCACTCTCGTCTCAATCGCAATCCTCGCGCTCGGCGCAATTGTGGTCGCGCAGGGACAGCAGGAATCCAGCGTCGTCGCGGCATCTGCCACGATGCCTCCCCCTAGAGCCGCCATGCTCGGTATGCACTTCGAAGACAACATGGATGTTACTCCCGTCAAAGGCGCGCCGTTCTGCGCCGCCATTACCACCGAGCACACCCAGACCTTCGCCGACGGCAACCGCATTCACACCGCGGAAAATTCAAATATCTGCCGTGATAGCGAAGGCCGCACTCGCCGCGAGGCGAGCCTGAACCTTCTCGGAGCCGTTCCGCAGGCCTCGGCTCCCAAGTTGATCACGATTCTCGATCCGGTCGCAGGTGTCCGCTACATGCTCGACAGCGAAAACAAAGTTGCCCATAAGATGACTCTTCCGCCGCCAGGAAGAGCTCCTGACAGAGCTCTGCCAAAAGGCGGAGAAGTGTTCATTATGCGAAACACAGATGGCGGCGCAGGACAGACTTTTTCCACCAATATGATGTACAGAAAAGCAGGGCACGATTCCAACGAACCAGCGCCGGCCACCGAAAATCTCGGTGACCAGACCATCAATGGCATCCATGTCGCTGGCACGCGCATATCCACCACCATTCCCAGTGGAAAGATGGGAAACGACAAGCCGATTGTCGTCACCTCGGAGCGCTGGTACTCCCCTGATCTGCAAGCGACGGTGATGACCAAGCACGAGGACCCTTGGGCTGGAGAATTGGAGACGCAATTCACCAACGTCAACACTTCCGAGCCGGACCCGTCACTGTTCGTGGTTCCCAGCGATTACAAGATCGTTGACGACAAAGACGGGCGGGTGACCATCCGCATGGTTAGCCCCGCTCCACTACTGAAATGAAGCTTCGCGCCAACTCCTCTCTGCCAGGTCTCCACCTGCCTTCGCATCGGTTCAAAGTTGCGCTGCATGCGATCCACGGCCACCAAAATGGAGTCGCTGAGCGATGGCGACTTCGAGTGTTTTGCTAGCACTGTGGACAAATGTTTCGAGATTCGGCCCGGTGAGTATTAGATCTCCCAGAAGCCGACTTCTGGACAGTATCGTGTTCGACTCGAGGTACACACCAGCGACTCTCTAAGGGGATGGCCTTCAAAGTCGGGGCGATGCAATTCTTCCCGAACGCTCGGCGGTAGTGGCAATCGATTGGAGCATTCCTCTAAAAATCCAGCGATGAATGGGATAAAGTGCGTACCAGTAAACAAGTCCCCCCAACCCGGCAGGATCGAAAATCGCGGTCTGCCTGATCACTGAGCCTCGGATATTTGGTTCAACCTCGAATTGAAGCCACGCACGGCCGGGAACTTTCATTTCGGCGACAAGATTCAGAAGACGGTCCGGTTGAAAGCTCTCGACTCGCCAGAAATCCAGGGCATCACCCGCGGCCAGCGTGTCTGGATCGCGTCGCCCCCGGCGCAGTCCGACCCCGCCTGCCAGGAGGTCCAAAGACCCCCGAAGCCACCAAAGGATATTTGCAAAGTACCAGCCATTCGCACCTCCGATCTTCTGGACTGGAGCAAAAGCTAAATGTGGCGAAACCGAGACTTGTGCGGCCCTGGAGTCGACAAGCCTGGTGCCCAACTGCACACCACCCCAAGACTGTGACTTTCCGCTGGAAGAGAGTGCATCGGACCAGCGGGTGAGCGCAAACTCGCGGTCCTCGTTTCGAAGCCCTCTCTCGATCGCTTCTTTCAAACCTTTCGGCTTGACGTTGAACACGGTTAGCGCCGATTTGTCCCTCACTAAAGTTGGATGGCGCATGCTGTCGACGAGCTTACGTCCCACACGGGCATAAATCGGGGTAACGAGGCCCAACCACAAACTCGAAAGGCGGGGAGTAAGGACTGGAACCGGGATCATCCATCGGCGAAGGCCGCATTGTCGTGCGTACTCCTGCATGATTTCACCGTAGCTGACCTGATCGGAGCCACCGATCTCGAATATAGAGCTCTGTTCCTGCCGTAACTCGAGTGCGGCCATTAAGTACGCAATCACATCTTCGATTGCAATCGGCTGGGCTTTTACGTTTACCCAGCGGGGACAGATCATCACAGGCAGGCGCTGAACCAGGGCGCGAATCATTTCAAACGAGAGACTCCCGGAACCGATTACGATCGAAGCGCGAAATTCGATGGTGGGAACTTCAGAAGAACGAAGAATATCTGCCACTTCTTGACGGCTACGCAGATGGGCGGACAATGGTCGCTCCGCGGCGCCAAGCCCGCCCAAATAAATGATGCGGCGTACGCCCGCTTGGTGCGACGCTGTGGCGAAATTATGCGCCGCTGTGCGGTCCTCCTCTTCAAATTTTCCTGAGGAGCCCATCGAGTGGACCAAATAATACGCTGTGTGGACTCCAGCCAACGCCGGCAACAGTGAAGCTTCGTCTCGGCAATCTCCCTTCACAACTTCCGTGACTGGGGCGACCCGCGACTGCAGAAATTCCGGGCGTCGAGCCAAACAACGAACTCGCACACTGGAGTGTTCGAGGGCCTTGAGAAGACGCCCTCCGATGTACCCAGTGGCCCCGGTCAGCAAGACCAGCGGATCGCTCTGCACAACTCCACACTCCCTCTATAGTTTGCCAGGATCGAAGGTTCGGGATGATTCTTCCTGTTATCGTCCAGCTTCCGACGCGCGCTACATGTGGTCGCCGGCCCACTCTTTCCCTGCTCCACTGCAGTTCCCGTAGAGTTGCTTAATTTTCTGAACATCGATGGTGAGATAACCTACGCCAGTGGTGGTTCCTTCGTTGTAAATTCCGTTCTGATTGGCCAAGGCATCGTTCTTGCTGACAACACCGACCACTTCAATCGTATGACCAATTTTGCCTTTGAGGGAAGACACGTCTCCAGAAACGATACGGAATTGCTTGGGACCTGGCGCGCCGCCCGTGATGAAATAAGTTTTATCCGTTTTAGAGAGACAGCCAACCACAGTTCGTAACCCGGTGGGCTGATCCACGGCGCCCGAGCTTTTGTCGGTCATATCTTTCTGCGCCAGGGCGCCCCCGGCAAGGGCTAGCGTAGCAAAGCAAATCAAAGTAAAAGATTTCATTTTCTCCTCGCGTTAACGTACAGAAGTTTTGGATCGGACGGGAGAGAAGAAGAAACTTCTCCCCCGCTTTGTCCCTGATCGGTACTACCGGGCTCGAACTGCCACTGCCTGCCCCCAGCGGTGCTGGATTCCCTTGAACGATACCGCCTGATAGAGCGCCGAAAGTCCAACGAGACCGTAGACGATCGATGTGAGAGTTGAAGTTTCGCCGAATTTCATTCCGAAAATGGCGGCGACAAGGTCGAAGTGCGCGACGCTCACCAGACCCCAATTGAGACCGCCGACCACTAGAAGCACAGCTGCGATTACATCTAAGGTTTTCATTTTTCCTCCGTTATTTAGTTTTTGGGTATCAGCACGGTATCGATCACGTGGATCACACCGTTGGAAGCCATCACATCAGCCTTAATGACCTTGGCGTCGTTGACCATTACGGTCCCGTCATTAACCATAAAGTTTAGCTCTTGGCCATCCAGGGTCTTAGCCGATGACATCTTCATTACCTTCGCCGCAGTGACATCGCCCGCGACGACGTGGTAGAGAAGAATCGACCTCAGCTTTTCTTTGTTTTCCGGTTTCAGAAGCGTCTCAACAGTGCCTACTGGCAATTTGTTGAAGGCCTCGTCGGTTGGCGCAAACACGGTAAAGGGACCCTTACCCTTTAGAGTTTCCGCCAGTCCGGCAGCTTGGATTGCCGCCACCAGAGTCTTAAAGTTACCGTCGGATACGGCAATATCGACGATGTCTTTTCCAGAGCCGGCCGTCGCCGGCAACGTGCTCGCAAGAACACCTAACATCAATACAAAACTTGCTGCTCTCACTTTGTTATTCCTCCCGTGCTGTTGTCTTTGATTTCTTGTAATAAGCAATCTTTTGCTGTATTAACTATAGAGAATAGTTATTTTCTTAACACGACAATCATCTAAAGTACTGCAACTCATGTGAGCAACAGTGAAAATTTCCACGCTCGGTTGTACTGGCAGGAAAACAGGAGAGCGGAATGGTCAACAAGACGATTGAGGACGCCCTAAAACCCTATGCCCTGGGTGAAAAACTTAGAACCTTGCGTCTGCGAAAGAGTATGGGATTAGTGGAATTGGGAAAGCATACCGGCCTCTCGGCGGCAATGCTTTCAAAACTGGAGCGCGGCAAGCTGTTTCCGACGCTCCCAACTCTGCTGAGAATCGCACTGGTTTTTGGAGTTGGATTGGAATATTTTTTCACGGACGAGCGCAAGCGTCATGTGGTGGCGATCGCGCGCAAGAAAGAACGCATGCGGTTTCCTGACAGCCCTGGAGGAGGCAGCATCGCATATAATTTCGAAAGCCTGGACTTCAAGGCAACCGAGCGTAAGCTGAATGCTTTCTACGCCGAATTCGAACCCGTCGCGGCCGAAAGGTCCCGGCCTCACCAGCACCCAGGTGTCGAGTTACTTTATCTGATCTCCGGCAAGCTGGAACTTACCATCGGCTCCGAGCAGGTCTGTCTGGAAGAGGGGGACGCCATTTATTTTGATTCCGCCGTACGTCATAGCTACCACCGTGCGAGTAAAAACCGGTGCACTGGCGTCATTGTTACGGCGTAAATTGATCCGCGCTCCGGATTCACGATTCGGAAGAGGATTCCGGGACCTCTCTGCCGCCTCAACGGGAATAGCCTGCGTGAGGTCTTGGTTGTTTCAGAGGAAGAGAACCATGCAGAGCGCCCGAATGCGAAGAAGCGTTGCAGTCATTGGTTCCGTCGCCGCGTTCCTGCTGCTCTGCTCCGCACAGCCTTTTCAGCCGGTACCGAAACTGTATCGCGCCAAACCGGAAGACGTGCTGCCGTGGGCGCAGCAGGGAAATTTTCGTTTCATCCGGCTGGACGGCGGACAAATCGAGAGTTGGAAGGCCGAGCGGACCTGGTGGGGCGAAAAGTTCAGCTCCAACGAGAAGGAAGTGCTGAGCCACATCTATGACCGCGAGTTCGAACAAATGCTCGGCTTGCTCAAGCAGGCGGACTTCAACTGGATCTGGGTCACCTGGAGCAACGGCTGGTCCTTTAAGGATGAGGAAGAGAACCGCGAGAACCTGAAAAAGGTGATCGCCCGCTGCCATGAGAATGGCATCCACGTCTCGGCCTACCTGTCGGCTTCCAACATGTTCCGCAAAAGCGCCTTCCGCGACGACCCGGAAACCAAGAAATATGGCCTGTGGATGCACCACATCCCCTTGTTCTATGCCGGGCCGACCAAAACCGATCTGCAGATTTCCTGGGACCGCCGTCTGGCCGACACGCGCAAGCCCGGCTGGCGGGCCTATCTTTTGAAAAAGGCGGAGTTGGCGGTGGATGCGGGCGTGGACGCAATCGCCTGGGACAACATGATCGGGTACAACGACGGCCTGGCCCAGTTGCTCGACGATACCCAGCGTATGGCGGAGCGAAAGGCGCGGGAGACCGGCCGGCCCAAGGTCATGGTCTATGCGAATGTCCATATTCCGCCGGACCGGTTTGCAATGAACGATATCAACGAGGTGATCTGGGAGGAAGACGGCAAGGATACTCCAGGAGTGTGGGACGGTCATTGGCTGGTCGACAACGCGCGCAAAATCAAGTTCCTGAGCGGAGAGAAGCAGCTTTGGCAGCCCCTGATGTATGAGAACGACCTTTACCACTGCGGCCCGCGCGAGTTCTGCATCCCCAGCCCGGCCGAGCAGAAGCTTTCCATCGCCGAGGCCTACGCGTTCGGCGCGGCCACCTCGCGCAACATCGAGGGCCGATTTCTCCATGGGCTGATCAAGGGTGAGCCAGAGGCTCAGGAGGCATGGAACGCCATCGCCCAATACAACGGTTTCTTGGCCGAGAACAAGAATCTGTATCATCAAACTGAGCCAGCGGCACGGATCGCCTTGCTCTCCGCGGAGCCGCACAACCCGTTGGCGGACGAATTCCTCAAGCAGAGCATCTTCTTCGAGACCAAAGTGCTCGCGCACTTGGACAAAGGAGTTCCCTTGGACCGGTTCAAGGTGTTGGTGATGCCGGCTGACCTGCCCAAGTTCAGCGCCGAGCAAAAGGCCCGGTTAAATGCGTTCGCCGCCGGCGGGGGTGTCATCATCAAGGCCGGAAAAGCGAGGCCCGGGATTGCGGCGCGCGCCGAAGACGCGGCCGGAGGACCTCGCCTCAGCCTGGAGCCCCGGGGCTACGTGCTGGGCCAGTTAACTCGGAAACTCGACGGCCGAACTTTTATTCTTCACTTGCTCAACTACGATCACCGGGTTTCGGCAGAGAACGTGAAAGTCAGGCTGGAGCTGAGCGGGTTGGTTGATCCGGGAGAAGCCAAGGACCTGAGCGGCTGGGAAGTGAAGGTTCTTTCACCGGACGCGGCCCAGCCTCAGGTCGCTGGCCTCTCACTGCACGGTACCGTCGCCGAGTTCACCCTGAGCAGGATCGAGCACTACACCGTGGTGACTGTCTCGGCAAAGACGGCCAGGTAGGTGAAAGTCGCATTTTCACGAAGCTTTTGAGAATGGCGGGAAGGGGTCTTCTTTTCGGCGCCATCCTAAAGAGCACAGATTGATGCCGTTATCATGGGTGGGCGACTTCTTATTGTCCAACCGGTGCGATTGACGATTGGCAATGCTCTCCTCTACGCTGCCGATCCTGGTAGGCAGCGACTTTGATCCTGTTCCCGCACAGCCTCATACTGCACCAACGTCGAGCGTTCTTCTTGCTCACATCCAGAAACTGCACAATACAGCTTTCACACTTCCGCACTCTGCCCGGCTTCGTGTCCGTCAACAACTTCTCCGTTTCTTGCAGCAAAGCTGCCCAAAGAGTGTCGGCTAAGGATGTACCGCCAATCTGCCGGCTCTGCATCTTGCCGCTCTTCGCCGCAATTGCTCTGCGTAGGGGATGCGCGAAAAGGCGTTTATTCAAATCCGCAAGGAAGGCAGGACTGGGCTGCTTGCCGTCTTCCAACCTCAGCACGGCCTCACGCAGCGACTCACGAAAAATCATAAGCTCACGCAGAAATCTTCTTGCCGTCCGGCTTGCCACTCCATACCTTGAGTTCATCCTTTATCTCTGATATGGGCGCCAGACCCGAGAGAACCAGCCAACGCACGAGCGCGGACGTGTCCGTCAGCATTTCCTGTTGTTGTCCGTCCGCCACGAGCCTAGTGTTCAGCAGGTCCAGGGCCGGTTGATTGCCGACCACCAGAAACCCGTCGATCCATTCTCGTGAGGAATCCGTCATCGCGCCCATCGATAAAATATTAACACCTTTATTGTATCTTTTGTAGGTGTTACCGTATCTAAGGGTTCAAAGGCGGTCGCTGTTGGGGCGTTCGCCTACTTTGAATACTAACAAGGGGATGGCGCATGGCATCCGCGGCACAGAACAACGATTCACATCTGACTCACCACAGGATAGCTATCGTAAACGGACGCAAAGTCTTTTATCGAGAGGCAGGCAATCCCGCTTCCCCGGCCATCGTCTTGTTGCATGGGCTTCCAACTAGCAGCCAAATGTTCCGCGACCTCATCCCGGCGCTTGCCGACAAGTTCCATCTCATCGCTCCCGATTACATCGGCTTTGGTCACTCCGAAGCCCTCTCCCGGGATGAGTTCCAATATACGTTCGATAATCTCGCCGCCCATGTGCGCGCGCTGCTCGATCAGCTCAATCTCACGTCCTACATCCTTTACATGCAGGATTACGGCGGACCCGTGGGCTTCCGCCTCTTCGCCGAAAAGCCGGAACAGGTGAAAGGCTTCATCATCCAGAACGCCAATGCGTACCTGGAGGGCGTGGGCGAGCTGCCGAAGGGCGCGCTTGTCCCCCTGTGGGAAAGCCGTAACGCCGAGACGGAAAAACCCGCAAAGCAATTCCTGAGTGCGGCCTCGACCAAGTTCCACTGGACGGTCGGCGCTCGCAAGGAAGAGAACATCAACCCCGATCACTGGGTTCTCGATCAGGCATTTCTCGACCGCCCCGGCACGCAAACCTACCAGATCGATCTTCTGGAAAACTACAAAACCAATGTTGCATCCTACTCGAGCTGGCAGGCGGCTTTTCGTACCCACCAGCCCAAGACGCTGATCGTCTGGGGTAAAAAGGATCCCTTCTTTGTCCCGCCCGGGGCTGAGGCGTACCTGCGCGATCTGCCAAAGGCCAAGCTCGTCTGGCTCGACGCGGGGCACTTTGTCCTCGATGAGAATCTGCAGACGGTTGCAGAAGAGATCCGGACTGTCTTCGCCAACTGACCGGCCTCGCTTCCCAAAAACAACAAGCCAACAACCGCTTGCTGCGTGATGACCGAAATCGGCGGCACGCAGCAGCGTTCCAAACCGGCATTCGAAGGGGACCTTTGCGAGGATTTCTGGCTAAGCATGTGCTCGTCACCGGTTCGGACGAGGCATCGGCGCAGCAATCGTTCGCCTCTTCTCCCTGGAGGGAGCGTGTGCGCATCTCACAGCGGTTTTTCTAGGTTGCCGGAGGGTGGTTCTCTCGGCCAGACCGGGGCCGTAGTTCGATCGAACCGCCGGCAAGCCGATCTCGCGTGCCTACCGGCTAGTTAACCAGAGCAAAGCGCGGTACCCCGCTCATCGATTCGTGGAGTGTAGTCGCAGATAAGAACGGTCAGGTCGTCGTCCTGTTTCCCCGACCATCGTCGAACTGAAGAAACAATGGAGTCCGCCGCGAGTGCAGGTGAAAGCGCTCTGGTCTCAGTCAAAAGTTTGCACAGCGTATCCTGTCCGAAGAAATCTCCAGCAGCATTGGAGGCCTCCACAATCCCGTCCGTGTACATCACGATTCGATCGCCTGGTTCGATCTTATGGACGGTAGTCGAATAGGACGCAAAAGCGAAGGCGGCGAGCATCAATCCATTCTCTTCAATTTGTGTAACTCTTCCATCCCTCACAAGCAACATTGGTGGATGCGCCGCGGCTGAGTATCGCAGTTCTCTCGATTCTGAGTTCAGGTGGACATACGCTGCGGTAACGAATTGATTCTGTGTGTTTCCCAATAGAGCCGAATTCATGCCGGACAAGAATCGCGAGGGATCAGCAGCAACCGCTCGTTGCGAAGCGGCCGCGAGCTTTACCATCGATGCGATAAGGGCGGCGGGGACACCATGTCCCGACACGTCGGCAATGAGCAGTCCGACCTGGTGGTCATCGGCAATGATGAAGTCGTAAAGGTCGCCTGCCACAGAACTCATGGGCACATATCGGGCGGCTACCTGGAAGCTCATGGAAACGGGAAATTCGCTTGGCAGAATGGATAACTGGATGCGACGGGCGACCTCCAGTTCGTTTTGGATATCCTTTAATTGTTGATCCCGCCGTAAGGTGCTACGCGCAGCAACATAACCCATGGTGCCGAGAAATGCGGCGAACCCGAAAGGTTCGAATTGGGGCAGAGAAGTGGGAAAGAATTCCATCAAGTTTTGCCAAACCACGAAAGCAATGAAGATCAGCAAACCCCAGCGAATCACTGCAAAATCGGCGGTCTCGTGATTCTTACTCTCGGCGGAACTGTGCGCCATGAAGCGAATGAGAAAAAACGTCGATGCGCTGATTACCGCGAGGCTGTTCGTTCGCTCGTAGATGGCCGAATCACCGAACAGGAAGGTGGCCAAGACCAGGACGCAGCCTAAACAAACCATCGCATACCCGACTGCCCGCTCAATTCGTCTTGGCAGACCGAGCGAGATGAAAAATAAGAATGCGGGGATCAGGATGATGTAGTTAAAGCCCGCACGAACTCGGGCGTAAAGGACCGACCCCGGAACCGTCATGGCAAGCAGGGGTGACGAAATCCAGAGCCGAAGGCCATATAGGGCGGCAAATAATGCGAAACAGATAAGGAGCGAGTCGCGCTTGCGGCGAAGAACAGCGAACGCAGCCGACACCGCGCCGACAGCGGCAAAGGCCGCGCCCAGGAACAGATAAGGAGCGTCGTGCAGGAATGCGTTCAAGACCTCTTCAGCAGTCATTCCAAACCATCCACCACCGGGCCAGAAGACTTTCCACGTCTGAAACCCGAAAGCTAGTTTCCATCAGGAACCGCAGCAACATAGTCTAACCGCCGAGGAACTCGCGGCGCTGGAGTAGTATCATGCCGATTCCTTGAATGACTGCTGGAACGCTTGCGCCCCGATCGTGAGCACGATTCGCCCGTTGACCTTCCCAGTCTTGAGGCGCTGGAAAACCTCGTTGATCGATTCGAGCGGCTGCGTCTCGATGATTGCCTTCACCTTGTCTTCAGCGGCAAAGCTCAAAGCCTCTTCCAAGTCGAGCCGCGTGCCTACAATCGAGCCCCGGATGGTGTACGAGTTCAGTACCACGTTGAGAATTGAGACTGGGAAGTATTACAGCCGAGAAACGGCCATAAGCTGGCTACTAGCATGTTTCGAGTTCTTGCCGGAAAAGCTTTCCGTGTCATTTCTTTAGCGCCGCATGCTGGCGAACAATCCCGTAGAACGCAGATAAAGGATGAACTAGCCTCCAGCGATCGAGGGTCCAGCGAGTCGGGATTGCGAACGTGTTCGGCAGTTACCGCATCGACCGGGCGCGATGGGCCGAAACACGGGACTTAGAGCTTCTCGTCGCGTGATTTGCCCATTCCCATTCAGCGAGCCAGTTTCTGCGGCATCTCCCGTCACATTGGAATTCCGACATCGGCCCCCCGCATTGAGGGCAGACCAGATTGATGATCGACGAGATGATCTGCGCGTTCGATTCGCCCGGCAGTGTGTCAAAGGTGCTCATAATCGCTCTCCTATCCAGAGATCCGACAAATGCGCGAGGGGCAGATACCGGGGCCACAAACAACGGAAATGTGCCGCGCGGGGTTTTCTACGCTCTGTGACATGCGCTCCGAACTGGTTGGCTGCGGAGTCCGTCTCGGCCACCAAATGCCTGCCGCCTCGCTGCAAGACGAGAGTGCACGCGCAATGCCAATGCCGAATTGCCAATAAGAGCCGATAACCGAAGCTATCCCTGAGTGAGTCGCATATTGAAGGTCAAAACTGTTGCCCTGCGCTAGGCAGCTATGCCCGGATGTGGTCGCCACCTGAGTATCGAGCCGCCACTCCCCAACACGGCGCGCGGCAAAGACATGAAACGACAGCCTCGGTGAAGGCTCTACAAGCGCTTCGGCGATTGGCATGTCGATTGCTTTTTAATGCGGATGTTAAGGGCTAGCTCCCGACTTGGCGAACGCTTGACCGCCGAGAAAAAAGGAGCAATAGGAGTAGTGATGCTACGAAGGCTAATACCTGTATTGACCCTGTGTCTCGCTACGTTTCCGGCGCTTTGCCAGTCCGCGTCGAAGTATCAAATAGGATTTATTACTGACGTCAAGCCGCGTCAGAGTGCAGGAGACGCTGCGTCCGATCCCGCCACCTATGACGTTTCCGTCAAAGTGGGCGACACAATTTACGTGGTACGGTACACGCAACCGTTGGGCGAGATTCCCGCCAAGTACGCTACAGGGCACGAACTGCTAGTGCTGGTGGGACAGCACACAATTACTTACAACGACATATTAGGCCGGTCTCTTCAAGTGCCGATTGAAAGCCAGCGGCCGGCTGCAGAGCACAAAGACTCGAAATAACCTTTGCTGGTACGCGGCAGGCATTCGAGTGCAGGGGGACCGAGCGCTCCGCTCTTTTTGGCAGCAATTTGACAGGGACGATAAGTTACGAAACGCCGCTTACCAACTCGATCAGCAGCCGGGTCCATTACGATGCGCGGCCCGCAAGAGGAGCACCGATGAAGTCTCGACAGATTCTTATTGCGATGGTGATGCTTTCCACACTATGGCACACTGCCGGAGCCCAGCCGAAGAAAAGGAGCATCCAGGCAGAAGCCCCTCCACTGGATAGCGTTCTGGCGAATGCAAGCATTCAGTCCAACGCTGTACTACCCGATTTGATTGCGCTCAAGCCCATGATGCCCTTGGGCCCACAAGACGTTCTCAAATCCTACGAAATCGCCATGAGCGTGGTGGCAGACAAGACATCGGCCGATTTCTCTGTCATCGTGCAGGCGCAACAAGCAAATCAAATTACGCGCGAACAGGCCGAATACCTTTTACAGCAGATATACCAAATGGCAATGATGCAGTATCAGGTGCTTGGCGCGCTTCATGACGTTTTAAGACATGACATCGACGAAGCTAGCCAAGAAGGAACGCAGTCGCCGAAAACTTCAAGCTCCCGTACGGTTCTCGTGGTTCCTTTTCCGGGATCCGTCTCTGCATCCAGATGAAATCAAATTCCACCTGGCCCGGGTCGCACGGAACTTCAGGTGTATCGCGGGCAACAGAGGAGTCGCGAATATAACATGACATCCCCGGAGAAATTGATTGAGCACGGTGAGGGTGTTGCCTTGAGAACGGGGACGTGTTCACGTGCCCAGATGTCGTCTGTTCTGCCGCATTGCTTACCGTCTCTTTATCGATACGCATATAGATTCTTGGGGAACGAAGCTGATGCCGAGGATGCGGTGCAGGACGCGCTATTGGCAGCTTACAAGCACCTGAACCAATTCAGAGGCGACGCGCAACTTTCGACCTGGCTGACCTCTATTGTTATCAATTGCGCAAGAATGCATTTGCGCAAGCGGTCACGCTATATCCACATATCCCTCGATTCACGAATCGGAGAAGAGCAGGAGTATCCGCTCTCCGATATTTTGGTGGACCATCGACCCAATCCCGAAGATGAGTGCCGTAGGTCTACGCTGAATGCGAGGTTAATGAAATCAGCAGCACAACTATCACCGACTCTCCGGAGAACGTTTCACCTCCGGTTTGTGGATCATCTTTCGATCTGCGAAACAGCTCGCGTTCTGGGAGTTCCCGTCGGAACTGTGAAAGCGCAGACGGCGCGGGCGAAGGCCAAATTGCAGAAGTTAGTGCGAGGAGTACTCCACACGGGATCTCGTTCTCGTGGACGCCGCAGCTAGCACAACCATTCGATACTCCCGCTGAAGCGGTCTGACACAATCTTCTTCGCGTGAGCTAACCCGCAGGTCCAATCGCTCGCGCAGACCGCGTTGCTTACGCTGAGCCCAGAATGTAAGAGCTTCGGGACGTGAGAAGCAACCAATCCGAGCTGATCGATGACCCAATAGGGTCAAAATCCAAATACAGCTAACCTCATCTGCCCGTATTTGGGCGCGACTGCCCTGATAGTGTCCACAGGGTTCGCTTCACTATCCCGTCGGCTGCGCAAGTACTTGAGTTTCCTGTGATTATCACTGGCCAGGCAATGGCCATGCTCTTGCCGACAACATTTTCGGGTTGATCTTGGCGATTGTCCGTCATGAGGACTGCGAGATAGCGCCGAGGAGGAGCCGTTACCCTTGCTCGATGGCAAAGAGAGCGTTGATAGACCGGGAATCGATATCGTGGAAACCAAAGATGGCGCTCTGGCGTCTTTGACGGGCCGCATCGACATGGAGTCCTCTCCAGCACTGCGCGAACAGCTTATCGGCCTTTTGCACGCGCCGCATTCGAAGACAGTGAGCATTGACTTGTCCGGCGTCACCCATCTCGACAGTTCTGGCGTTGCCACTCTGATTGAAGCGTTGAAGATCGCACGAAACTGTAAAACCGAGCTTAGGCTGCAAGGATTGCATGATCGTTTACGTCACCTGTTTGAGGCGACGGGCATTCTATCCCTCTTCAATGAGGGTAGTGAGAGATGAATCACTTCTGGTGCGAGGGGGTCTGATGGCCAACGTTTTCGAGAGTGCCGGGAGAGAGACTCTTAATCAACTTGACTACGTCGGGAGCCTCAACATTCAGTTGTGGGCTACCTTGCGTGCGATGCGGAAAGCTTTGCCCCTGATTGGAAACCGACATCGTTGGCACGAGGCTGTTCACCAAATGCTTGACATCGGAGTTGAAGCACTGCCGATGGTTGCTCTGCTGGCGATGTGCAGCGGATTCATCCTGGCGATGCAAGGAGCATCTGAGCTGAGGCGGTTCGGGGCTCTGCACTACGTTATCGATTTGGTCGCGCTCGGCTTCACGCGCGAACTAGCTCCGCTGCTGACGGCAGTCGCCGTCAGCGGACGCTCTGGGTCTGCATTTGCCGCCGAGATCGGCACCATGAAGGTGACAGAAGAAATCGATGCGCTTAAAGTCATGGCCTTCGAACCGGTGGAGTTCGTGTTAGCGCCAAAGTATCTGGCGGCACTCGTGGTCGTCCCCTGTCTCAGTATCGTCGCGGGCCTTTCCGGCATTCTCGCCGGGGGGCTATTCATGTTCTTTAGCACGCACCTTGGACTCCTGCTTTATTTCCGATACGTGCTGACCTCGATTGAGCTGCGTGATGTAGTCGCCGGGATGATCAAGAGCCTGGCATTCGCCACCATTATTACTCACGTGGGATGCCTGGAAGGGCTTCGTGTGCGCGGCGGCCCCGACGCAGTAGGTCGCTCTACAACCACGGCAGTCGTGCGGTCAACTTTTCTGGTCATCATTGCGGATGCAATATTCACGACCATCTTTTACTTCGTGGGAAAAACTTAAATGTCCACAATTTCCGTGCGCGATTTGGTAGTCGAATACGATGGCCGGCGTGTGCTCGATGGTTTGAACCTTGACATCGAGCCAGGCCAGATCACGGTTCTGCTTGGGGGCAGCGGTTCAGGAAAGAGCACATTATTGCGGCAAATTCTTGGTCTCGAGCGTCCGAAGGCGGGCAGCGTCTCGATCAAAGGCACAGACATCACGCACTGCTCGGAGGCGGATTTGAACAAAGTCCGGCGCTCGATCGGGGTGGCCTTTCAGAGCGCCGCTTTGTTCAATTCACTATCGCTGGAAGACAATGTCGCCCTCACTTTGCGGGAACACACCGCGCTCGCCCCTTCAATCATCGACCTGATCGTCTGGTTGAAGTTGGCGGTGGTGGGACTGGCAGATTTCGGCAAACTGCTCCCGCAGGAGCTCTCAGGAGGCATGAAGAAGCGGGCGGCGGTGGCGCGGGCGCTTGCGATGGATCCCGAAATCCTGGTGCTGGATGAGCCTTCGGCAGGGCTTGATCCTATCGTGGCGGCAGAGTTGGACGAACTCATTTTGTTTCTCAAGGAGACGTTTCAGATCACGGCTCTTGTTGTCACCCATGAGCTTGATAGCGCTTTCCGCATCGCCGACCGGATTGCAATGCTGTTCGACGGAAAGCTCCTCGCGGTGGGAACAAAAGACGAATTACGCGCAAACCAGCACCCACGCGTGAGGCAGTTTCTCAACCGCGTGCCGGCCAACCCGGTGCATACGCCGGCCTTGGCTTCGTATCTGGAGCGGTATGTGCAAAGTCAGGAGGCGGAACCATGACCACCGAAGCAAAAGTCGGTGCCTTTGTCCTCGGCTGTTTTGCTGTACTCGCGTTCACCATCATCTACTTGTTGAACGCGCAGTATAGTGGCGGCACCGTGCAATATCGCACTTACTTGCGATATGCCGGAGGTCTTGAGCCCGGAGCATCCGTGCTGTACGGAGGCATGAACGTGGGCAAAGTTACCGCCGTGCGACCTTGGGGCGCGGATCCAACCCGAATCGAAATTCTACTGGACGTCAAGAAAGATACTCCGTTGAATGAGAAATCAGTAGCCAAGCTGGGCTTCGTCAGCGTCATGAACAGCGCGGCCCTGTCGATCACAACCGGGGCTATTGATGCCAAGCGACTTGCTCCCGGCTCAATCGTCCCCTCGCAAGAAGCGGCCAGCCTGGATGAGATTGCCGGGAAACTGGCAACCGTTGCGGACAGCGCGAATACGCTGATTACGCAGGCACAGGGGGAACTCAATGGTATCAGCGGGAACGTAAACCATCTTATTGCGAACCTGGACACGATGACTGGGCCACGGAATCAGAAAAAGGTCCAAGCCATTCTGGACAACGTTGATCGATTGGTGGCCGACGAGCGCCCAAAGATAGATCGTCTTACAGATCAGTTGAGCCGGGTCAGCGAGCATGCCGACGACACCATTCAGAATGTGAACGGCACGGTGACGGATTTGCGCGATCCCGTGCGAAAAGACCTGGCTGAATTACAGACAACGCTGGAACAGGCCAAAGGCCTGCTGCAGTCCATGCAGACCGTCGTGAGGGCTAACGACTACAAGATTGACGATACAGTAGAAAATTTACGCGAGGCGACTGACAACCTCAACCAGTTCACGAATTCACTGAAGCAGCGACCTTGGAGCCTGATCCGTACCACGCAGCCGGGGGACCGGCAGGTTCCGAAATAAGGCGGTCAGAGGAGATTCGACAATGAAAAAGCTCGCGACGGCGCTTGTGTTGGTTGTGACGCTGTTACCCGCTCTGTCCGGATGCGGCAGAGTAAGATATCCCGCATATTACACCCTCAATTTGCCGGTTCCGCCCGATCCGTCCGCTGCGGAAAACGTCCGAACCTCAATCGCAGTGCGAGAGTTCCAATCGCCTGGGTATCTGCGGCAGGGGCCCATTGTCTATCGAACCACGCCCGAGCAAATCGGCTTCTACGAATACCACCGCTGGGCGGCGGATCCGCGCACGCTCGTGACCGGCGCAGTCATCGATCATCTGCGTGCCAGCGGTCAGTTCTCCGCAGTTTCGATGTATAACGGGAGTCCTGATATCAACTACGTTTTCAGTGGAAAGTTGGAAAAGCTGGAGGAAGTGGATTACGAATCTGGGGTCAAGGTCGAGGTTGCAATCTCTGCACAAATCACCCGCGTCGCAACCGGTGCAACAGTCTGGAGCAATGCTGTTAGCGAAAATGTACCCGTATTCCAACGAAATATACCCGGAGTCGTGTCCCAGATGAATCGGACTATGGAACTAGCCATCAACAAGCTACTATCTACGGTTCCAGCGTCGCTGGGGAGTGAACGATAGGAAAACCCGAGCCGCTGAAGTTGGTCGCATCTATAAGCCGAGAATTGCGGAGAGCTCACGTACCATGACCATCACTCAAGATCGATATCGAACGCTGCTGGGTGCGTCCAGCGCCCTGGCTGATCAGCCCACCGTCAAAGCCGTTCTGCACAGCCTGCGCGACGTTCTGTCCAGCAGTTGTCGGCTTCATGGAGTTCACCTCTACATCCTGGATGATGACCAAGACAGCCTGTATCTGTTCGAGTTCGACCAAGATGCGGAAGGGCCCGCGATCAAGACTGGAACAAAACTCCTCCGTATTAGCGCGGTCGCGCGAGTACTTGAGGAACAGCAGGCAGTTTTCCTACCCGACGTATCTGAGGAAATGTCGAAGCATCCTGAGCTGGCTCCGCTTGCACCCGAGTCCGTGGGGCGAAGGAGCTATTTGTTTCCAGTCTCCACCTCTCAGAAACGATACGGAATTCTTTCAGCGACAAGGCTGCAGGAACAGGAATTCATCCCCGAAGATGTCGAACTGCTCCGTTCTCTGGCTTCCCACGTTGCGGTTGCCCTCGAGTGCGCACTGGCGCGAGATACCGTGGAGGTTTACCACCGAGAGGTCCTGAAGCAGCGAGATCGGCTCAGCTTGTTGCTGGAGATCAACAATCATATTGTCAGCAAGCTGGAAGCGGAGGAACTGTTTCAGGCTGTGGCAGGGTCGATGCGCAAGCACCTGGGCAACGATCTCACGTCCTTATGGCTCTTTAGCAAGCAAAGAGATTTTTTGGAACGTAAGTTCCTCGATTTCCCGGCTGGGAAAGGCTTTCTAGACAAGGTCGTTGTCGTCGAGCCTACGAAACTATGGAGCGAATGGTCTCGCCTCCGCATACCGCAGTTCTATTCACCGTTCGAAGCAGACATACCTCCGGCCCTCCGTGAAGCGTGTCGATCTGAATCGCTCCTGTCGGCGGCCCTTGTGCCGCTGCTGGGCACCGATGGCCCCTTAGGTTTGCTGACCATGTGCGGTCGTAAGGCGAATGCCTTCAATGAGGCTGACCGCGACTTGCTGTTTCAAATCGGCACCCAGATCTCTTTGGTACTCGAGAATGCTCTAGCCTATGGACGGCTCCGCGCGTCGCGCGACGATCTGGAAGAGCAGAGGCTTTATCTTGAATCGGAAATCGAATCTGAGTACAACTTCGAAGACATAGTCGGCAAGAGCGCCGGAATCCGCAAGGTGTTGGAGCAAGTCGCGATCGTGGCGCCAACCAGTTCCACGGTGCTGCTACATGGTGAGACCGGTACCGGAAAGGAACTGGTTGCCCGGGCACTTCATAATCTCAGTCCACGGCGGCAGCGCACATTTGTTCGTCTGAATTGTGCGGCGATTCCTTCGGGCTTGGTGGAAAGCGAACTCTTCGGCCACGAAAAAGGCGCCTTCACGGGCGCTCTCATGCAGAAGCGGGGCCGCTTTGAGCTGGCGGATCACGGAAGTTTGTTTCTCGACGAGATCGGCGACATTACGATGGATTTGCAGCCCAAGCTGTTGCGAGCCCTGCAGGAGCAGGAGTTCGAGCGTCTCGGGAGTGCCAGGACCATCAAGGTCGATGTTCGTTTGATTGCGGCCACCCATCGGGACTTAGAAGGCATGATCCGCAATAATCAGTTCCGCGAGGATCTTTTTTATAGGCTGAGAGTCTTTCCGATCGAAATCCCGCCGCTGCGCGAACGACGCGAAGACATTCCGCTCCTGATACACTTTTTTGTGTCGCGCCTCTCCCGCCGTATGCAAAAGCGCATCCGGGCAGTCCCGAGACCCGCCATGGAGGCTCTGGTCAACGCCAATTGGCCAGGAAATATCCGCGAGCTGGAGAATTTCATTGAGCGCTGCGTGATACTCACGCAAGGGGACGAATTGAATGTGCCACGGGCAGAGCTGAACAGATCCGCTGCCCGCACTGTCAATGCGGCCGCGTCGACCTTCGAGCAAGCAGAGCGGCAGGCAATCCTCGATGCTTTGAAGGGCGCGTCCGGAAGAATAGCCGGCAATGGCGGAGCGGCAGAACGGCTCGGGCTTAAGAGAACCACGCTGCAGAACAAAATGCGCAGGCTAAGTATCACTCGCGCTGATTATTCGGCCTGACAGCAGACCATCCGGCTTTCGCCTTCTTTTCCACTCCTCAGGGCGATGGCTTCCGCCGCCTTGATTCTTAGCCCGCACCAAAAGGCTGCCCTCATGCTGGCACTGCCCGCTCCTAACGGCGGCATACGCTCGAAAGACTGTTTAGTCTCAATAAGTTGCGCCACGAGTCCCTGGCAAAATAGCTGCAGAGACGACTGTAGCCAACGAGGGGCCCATAATGCTACGTGTACAAACGCAAGAATCCGACGATGCTTTGACTTGCCGGCTGGAAGGCCGATTCACCGGCAAGGGAGCTGAAGAGGTCCGCGCGCTCGTCACGCGCTGCGACGGCAAACTGGAATTAGTTGTTGATCTTACGGACGTGATGTTTATCGACGCCATCGGGGAAGAGGTGCTTTTGTTTGTCAAGAGGCTGGGAGCCCAGTTCGTTGCCGAGACTTCGTATCCCCGTGACGTTTGCGAACGGCTTCAGCTCCCATTAGTCGGCTCGCAAAAACGTAACGCGCACGTATCGAGTGACTCAGACGGAAACGGCCATCGTCCTCGCCGCCGATGATTAGCACGCCAAACCGGCACCCAAGTCCAGTAGTTGAGCGACGGAATGCGCGAACGGCTCTACTTGTTCGCCGGTTCGTCGCGAGTGACATGTGTCTTCGGCGTCGATCGCGACGCCTTCGTTCTTCACTCCGTATTCAGAGCGCCGGTAACTCTGTTTCTCGTGTACGAACTCGCAGACAAACGGAGGGAATGCGACGCCCTGGACACGTCCCGGAAGCGATCGGAACTGCCCGTGCGCATTCAGACGCTGTTGGTCCATCGTGAGGATGTTTTATGGCCGTGCGCTCGGATCGTGCGGCTTGGCCGGAGAAAACTCTCCGGCGACGGCGCGCTCGTGCAATTCCCACGGCGACGCGCCCGCCTGGCGTGCCGCGACCATCTGTTCGGGGTCCACGTGCGCCATCATCATTCCGCGCGAGACTCTCAGGTGCTCGGTCGCGGTCCAGGCATCGCTGTAGTTGCTGGCGTTGATCTCGACTCTGTTCTGCTCGGGATCCTCGTAATATAGCGAGACTCCCACGCCATGGTCGGCCGCCCACAGCGGCGAGACGCCTAAATTCTTTAACCGAACATACGTGCCCAGTAGGTCATCCAAGGTGGCACATTCGAAAGCGACATGCTGCAGTCCGGTGTGGCGGCGTCGGTCGGGATCGACGAACGCCCCACGCACTTCAAACAATACGAGGCGGTGATCCAGTTGATCGTTGCTGAGGAATGCAAAGGCCGAAAACGGCGCGCGGTCCTGTGCCTCGGGCGGCACCGCCGCACGATGATTGACGGTCATGCCGAGCACTTTGCGGTACCAGTCGGTCATGACATCCAGATTTGCGGCGGTAAGTCCGTAATGCTGCAGTTTGGGATGGACGGTGATTTGGGTGTTCATGGAAACTCTCCTTTTAAGTGGGCCATAATGGTTAGCCACCGAACAAATAGATGTTAGGTCCCTAACGATAGTCGCAGGAATTTTTGTGGGCAGGACTTGCCAGCTTGCGGGTTAGGAGCAGCCAGCTGGAATGTATTGACGTCTCAGATAGTTAGGTGCCAAACTGATTCCGGAGACAGGCCATGAGCGTTCGAAAGCCGGTCGAGCGTCCTCCAGGACCACCGCCCGCGGTCATGCAGAAGATTCGCCAGCACCTCTCAGAACCCGAGCTGCAGGGGCTGAGAACGGTGTTCACTCTGCGCGCGACCGCGCAGCACATTGACAACGCGATCAGCGAGTGGATGGCCGGTTCCGTGGGATCGGTCGCACGTTACCAGATCCTGATGGCGCTGTGGGCGACGAAAGGGAAAGGCATCTCGCACAAGCAGATCGTGGCGGCCATGGGCGTGACGCGCGCAACCGTGTCCGGGCTGATGGCAGCTCTCGAGCGCGATGGTTTGGTGAAATCGCAGGTAGACGGCGAGGACCGTCGCAAGCTGATCGCGCGACTGACGGCGAAAGGCGGGGCCGTCATCAAAAAGCAGCACCAGCTGAACCTGGCTAAGTTTCGTGCAGTCTTTGCGCCCTTTACTTCAGAGGAACTGTCGAGCCTCACGGCACTCCTGCACCGCTTCCGAGAGGCATTCGCCGCCCCTGCTGAACCCTAGCGATCCCGACCTCCGACTTTGTGGCCGATTTCGCTCCGACATTCCTTCGATGCCCCGGTGTCCTGCCCGACCGTCCCACTTATCTTCGCAACAGATGCGGGGATAAGGCCAGTGCCCGCATGAGGGCAGAGTCCGTCGACCGGATACGGGCATTCTTCAGCATTCTTGGATGCTCGCACTTCTGATTCAAGAATTTGCAAGGAAGTCCGGGTTGGTACGGAACCTGCAATCTTGGTGAACACGAGCGATAACACGATTCGCTCGAGTTCAAGGTGCCGTCAGGGCCAGCCGAAGTCCGGGTAAAAGAATGATGAAATCGAACCATCTCGCACGGCTGCTTACAATTCTCTTTTTGCATTATCGGTTGGGTCGTCTGCCCAACAAGCCCAGCTTTCCATCACGCTGCTTAGCCATGAATATCGATTACTAATAAGGAGCTCACCATGATTACTTCCACCAGCGCTGCCGGTCTATTTTCAGAGCTGAAAACCAGAATTGAAACTCGCCAGGCGCGGGTAGGTGTGATAGGTCTCGGTTATGTGGGCCTGCCACTTGCTTTGCTCTACACGGAAGCGAAGTTTCGGGTAACGGGTTTTGACATCGACCAGCATAAGGTCGCAACTCTAACCTCGGGTGGATCCTACATCCATCGAATTCCACCCACCGAGATCCAGGGCGCACGCTCGCGAGGTTTCTGCGCGACTGGGGACTTTTCGACCCTGACAGACATGGACGCCATTATTATCTGTGTGCCCACGCCTCTGGACGAATATCGAGAGCCTGACCTCAGTTTTATCACCAATACCGCTAAGGCTATAGCACCCCATTTGCGTGCCGGCCAATTGGTTGTCCTTGAGAGTACGACCTATCCCGGCACCACTGAGGAAGTGCTGGTTCCAATCTTGGAGGAAGGCAACGGCTGCGGCCTGAAGGCCGGCCGCGATGCAAGGACTAACGGAAAGGATGAGTTTTGGGTCGCCTTTTCTCCGGAACGGGAAGACCCGGGCAATGACAGCATCGCGCGTCGTGACATCCCGAAAGTCGTAGGAGGCCTGAACTCCCAGGCCTCAGAGCTGGCCGCGACGCTGTACGGGACAATCTTTAACCGCGTCGTCCCGGTGTCCTCCCCGGCCGTCGCCGAGATGACCAAGCTGCTGGAAAACATTTACCGTTGCGTGAACATCGCCCTGGTCAATGAATTGAAGCTTTTGTCATTACGCATGGGATTGGATATTTGGGAAGTCATCCAGGCTGCCTCCACGAAACCATTCGGCTTTCAACCCTTCTACCCTGGCCCTGGCCTCGGCGGACACTGTATCCCCGTCGATCCGTATTATCTGTCATGGAAGGCGAAGGCGTGGGATTTCCAGACGCGCTTCATCGAACTGGCAGGAGAGATCAACAGCGCCATGCCCTATCACGTGGTCTCATCCGTCAGCAGGGCTCTGAGTCAACAAAGGAAGGCTCTCACCGGTGCCAAAGTGCTGGTGCTGGGTGTGGCCTACAAGAAAGACATCGATGATCTGCGCGAGTCCCCAGCTCTGACCATTATCGAGCTGCTGCAGAAGGATGGTGCTGAAGTCAGCTACAACGATCCCTATTTTCCGTTTATCGGCAAGGGGCGCCATTACGATCTGCAGATGAAATGCGTACCCGTGGAAGATGTCGCCAAATACGACTGCGTCCTGATCGTCACAGACCATTCGGATTACGATTACGCCTGGATTGCGCAGCATGCATCCTTGGTGGTCGATACCCGCAACGCGATGAGAGGCATTCACGGCGCCAACATTGTGCGCTGTTAAGGGAATCGCTTCCGAAGAGAACACGACGGTGCCGCTTGCAACCTTGTTATGCATGCCCTTCGGAAATGAGTGAAACAAGTGTGCCGCGAAGCCTTTAACTACGAGGAGCGATCTCGAAAATGGCCTTGCTTCAACAAGCTGGTGCCGCCGTTCTTCTCCTGTCGATCACACTATCTCTGCAGTGTGGCGGCGCCGCTGCGCTCATCCTTTGGATAAGAAGTATTCCAAGAGAGAGTGAAAGAGTGCGGGTGTTACGCTGTGCCGCGCTCGTCATGCAAACCACTGTAGCCGTCATCGTACTGCACGGAATCGTTATTCTGTTATGGGCGAGTTGCTATCGCTGGCTTTGCTTTGCGTCCTGGGAGTCAGCTTTCTACTTTTCGGCGAGCAGCTACGCGACCGTTGGATGCGGGGATGTGGTTCTTCCGTCGAAGTGGCGCCTGTTGGGCCCCCTCGAAAGTATGGTTGGCATGCTGATGTCCGGAGTATCCATTGGACTTCTGTTCGCGGCTGTCACTCATCTGGTCGACGGCGACTCACGCTCTCGTCTACCACTTCGCTCCGAACCCGTGAATGCGGATCGCATCGGCCTCCCACAAAGGTGAAGCTGTTACTACGGCCGCTCGCGGTCGAAGGTCATATCCTGAGGAACACCTAACCGTTAGTACGGGACTATTAGCGCCGCAAACCACTTCATATGTAGTTGCCAGATCCAGGCGGGAGATCACTCCGGCGTAGGCCGAGTGATCGAGCTCCATAATAATTAACGAGGTTGGCTTGCAGTTTGTCAGCAGCCTCGAGCCATAAATCGGGCCAATGCCATGCGAATGGTAAAGCACCTTCTCAGATGCCGCGGAGAAATCGGTCGTGATCTATACCGAGCGTGGCTTGAGGACCGCTGCGATGTGTGACATGTTGAATCAAGCGCCCTCTTGCCATTTAAAAAGTCCGTCGGATGAGGTGCGGGTGACTTGATCCGTAACTGCTTGGGGAGAGCTGGGATCAAGTGCCGCGCACCCCTACTTCACCGACGGGCTTTGCGTGCGCACTGAACTTTCTACAGTGTGCATGCAATCTGCCAAACCGTGCTGACAGCATCTCCGTGTAGCGCCACAATCTCTGCGATCTTTGTCCTTCGAGCTTCTGCCCGCATCGAGGCACTGCCCGAGGCAGGGCATGTCCCCAGGAGAGAAGAGCGGAGAACGTACCGAAAATAGCTTGGTTGCACGGGCGATTGGATTGGCAAACCATCTGCACGGCTAGACCAGTAAGCAGCAATTCGGAGTAGTGTTGTTTAAACACGGCAAAGTCGGATAGGATTCGCACTTTCAGGCTCAGCAGGCGCAATGAACGTAATGGTTCTAAACTCGGGAAGTTCCACCCTGAAGTTTCAGGTGATCGCCACCGACCTTGAACGGATCGCTCAAGACAAAGACGACCGCATCTGCCGGGGCGATATTGAGGGCATCGGAGGAGAGGCGATCATCCGTATCCAGCACCGCAACCAGCCAAGGCTGACTCTCACAGAGCCGTTGCGAGATGTGGCGGCGGCACTCGAATACCTGGTTCGCTATATCGCTTCGGATCGATCAGGAATCTCTGAAATCAAGAGTGCGGCTGACATAAGTGCGGTAGGGCACCGAGTGGTGCATGGGGGCGAGATGTTCAAGGATTCTGCCCTGATTGACGACTCGGTTTTGAAGGGACTTGAGGACTGCATCGATCTGGCCCCACTTCACAATCCAAACAACATCAAAGGTATCCGGGCAGCCCGCGAATTATTCGGCAAAGACGTTCCCCAAGTAGCGGTGTTCGACACTTCCTTTCATCAGTCGATTCCCGAGCAGGCCTATCTGTATGCCATTCCGTATCATCTTTACCGGCGGCACCGCATCCGGCGGTACGGATTCCATGGTACCTCGCATCGCTACGTCGCTTTTCGCTATCGCGCCATGCGAGGACTGACGCGCGAACAAACCAATATCATCACATTCCATTTGGGCAACGGCTGCTCGGCAGCGGCAATAAAGGCTGGATGTTCCATCGATACATCGATGGGTCTAACGCCGCTGGAAGGTCTGGTCATGGGCACGCGCTCAGGAGATGTCGATCCCGCTGTGGTCAGCGCCATCGCCAGAAAAGAGGGGCTATCGGCCTTCGAAGTGGACAGGCTGCTCAACACGCAATCCGGCTTGCTCGGCATTTCTGGGCTCACGAATGACATGCGCGAACTGCAGGCTGAGTTGAAAGAGCATGAAGACCGCCGGGTCCGTCTGGGTATCGAAATCTTCTGTTATCGGGCGAAGAAATACATGGGCGCATACCTGGCTGCGATGGGTGGAGCTGACGCAGTTGTTTTCACGGGCGGCATCGGTGAAAATTCGCCGGACGTTCGCGCAAGAATTTGTGCGGGGATGGGATGGGCAGGACTTTGCCTCGACCCGGCGAAGAATCAGGAGACGGTTGGTCGCGAAGGCAAGATATCGACGGAAGACTCCACGTTGCTCGCATATGCTATCCCGACCGATGAGGAGCTCCTCATCGCCCGGGACACTGTGCGAGTTATCTTAGGCGTGCCCCACCCGTCATAAACGCCACGACTCCCGCGCAAAGTCGCGCCGACAGCGAGTTGAAACCTCCTCCAAAGGAAATTCTTGTGGATCTGGCGAGATGGGAGAAGAATACTTTGACCGCAAGCTGGATCTCGAAGATGCTCTCGGTCAGTCCTGAGCCTGCAACAAATTGTCGAATGCGTTCGTGTCCAGAAGGTCGAGAGATCGCACTACAATATCTGCTGGCAAATGCTTGCCATTCTGACTCACGCCGATGCTTTTCATTCCGGCGGCGCGTGCGGCCTCGATTCCATGCTCGGCGTCTTCTACAACGATGCAAGACTTGGGCGCGACACCCAATTCGGTAGCGGCAGTAAGGAACACTTCAGGGTCAGGCTTACCCCGGTGTACATCGTCAGCGGACACGATGGCTTGAAAGTACCCACTAGCGTGTAAGACATCGAGGATCGTTTCTATATTGGCGCGAGGAGCCGCCGATGCAATCGCTTGTCTCCAGCCTTGTCGGTGCAGCAGCTGTGCCCACTGGAAGGCTCCAGGGAGCGGCGCAATCCCGTGCTCGCGAACATGTTGCCGATAGAGCGCTTCTTTGGCATCACCGAGGCGCTGGATCAATTCGGGCGTAGCCTTTTCGCCCAGCCATTGCCGGAGAATGGAGTCATTACGCTGCCCGAAGGTGGCCAAGAACTGTTCGTGAGTGATGGGCGATCGCTCGTGCGCCATCGTGTCGCGCCAAGCCTGCCAATGGTATTCGGCAGAGTCGACGAGGGTTCCGTCCATGTCCCAGAGGACTGCTCGATTCATGGCCACCTGAATCCAATAGAGAATTCGGTGCGGACTTTCGGCGTCCATTGACCTTGGTAAACCATTCCTATTCTTCTACCACGCCGCTTGTTTGGCGTTCCACCGATGCTTCGCTCCCGATGGGAACCGCCGCGACGCCGTAGACAACGGTCGGATCGGTTCGAATCGCACGGACTTTGGCGAGGCGACGACGGTGCCGTTCCGCTCCACTGAACTTTGCTTCAAGGAAGCTTTTCACGCAGTTCCAGGCAACGGCAACACCTGTCGTCAAACCGCCGAGGCAAAGGATGTTCATATCGTCATACTCCACGCCCTGGCGCGCTGAAAAGTCATCGTGACAAACTGCTGCGCGTACCCCTTCAATCTTATTGGCAGCGATGGACGCCCCTATGCCACTGCCACAGAGCAGGACACCGCGTTCAACGACTCCCTCTGCCACTGCGCGGGCCAGCGGAATGGCAAAATCGGGATAGTCGTCGTCCCTGTCGTACGACAGATTGCCGAAGTCGACAACCTCGTGGCCCCTTGCGCAGAGCAAGATGTATATCTTTTGTCTCATTTCGTATCCGCCATGATCGGCGGCTATGCCGACTTTCATCTTTTCACCTCAGATTCTAGTGCAGTATGAACTCGGGGCGTGGACCTTCTGCAGGCTGCACTCATCGGGCCAAAGGAGAATCACGGCATTTTTCGTGGATACCAGAATTGTGGTTGCCGTGGTTCCTTTCATCAATGCCCACATGGAGGCGCTGCCCTAGGCAGGGCACGCCGAATCCGAGTGGCTCCTGGAACATAAGCGGAATTAACGCTTTAAGCAGACATCTCGATTGGCAATCCATGTGCTGTTTCCTCAATGTCCAGGTACGTAAATCGGCTGGAAATGGGGAGAGCGACATGGGAGCCGGCAACTCAGTTATTGAATGTGCGTTGATGGGGATCCAGCAGACGCACAAGCCGAAGAAGGCAAGGAGATGGAGAAGGATCCTCAAGCAGGTGCGCCAAGGCGGTACGGGCGCAACACTACAGTCTCTCATTCGGCTCTCTCTCCGATTCTTGGCAGCTCTGCTTGGGCTTGGCCTGCTGAGCTATTTGGTGTTCCGAAGCGGGCCAGGCGTCGTGTGGAAACAACTGCAGACCGTCGGCTGGGGTCTGGCTCTGATCATCGTTCTGGGAGGGTTCTCTCAATTCATCAAGACATGCGCCTGGAGAAAGGCGTTTACTTGCGACATTAGTCAACTTTCGTGGTTTCGCAGCTTTGTCGCGCAATTGATCTCGGACGCGATGGGGCAATTTGGTGTCGCTGGAAAGGTAGTTGGCGAGGGGGCGCGCATATCGCTGTTGGGTCGCGCAGTGCCCCTATCCAATGCATTATCGGCGGGTGCGATTGACGGCGGACTGCATACCTTCAGCGCCTTAGTGGTGACGGTCGTGGGCATCTCAGCCGTTCTAATGATTGGCCCTGTGTCTGTTAGGTGGCGAGTGTATGCAGCGCTACTCATTGCCGCGTTGGTGTCAGTGGTGATCTTGGCGGTGGTGGCTCTCAGAAACCACTGGCAATTGGTGGGCAATGCGACCCGGGCGATTGGCCGATTGCCGCGGCTGCACAATTGGGTCAGTGATAAACAGCCGATTGTTGACTCGGCGGAAGACAACCTCCTCAGCTTTCGTGACAAAGCGCCCGCCGCGTTCTGGGCAACATTGATCTTCAATCTCCTATGGCACATGCTGGCGGTCCTGGAGGTCTACATCATTCTGCGGTTTATGGGAGCAGGGTTCACCGTAGGCGGCGCGTTCATCGTGGAAAGCCTGACCAAGGTGATCAATCTCGTCGGCGCGCTGAATCCGGGCAACTTCGGGACCTACGAAGGGGGCAGTATGCTCATTGCAAAGATGTTCGGCGTGGGGAGCACCACAGGGTTGACGCTCGCATTGTGCCGACGTGCGCGCACTGTCTTCTGGGCGGGGGTTGGAGCCACGTGCATGATCGTTATGAAGAAGGCCAAGGCGCCGAGGACAATGGCGGCGAAGCTAGATGTGGCAGTAGAGCCGTCCCACGGCGAATAGGGCTCCGCGAATACTCTTATGCCCGGGAACAAACGGATCTTCCAATCGACCCAGGCGTGACCAGATGAGGTCCCGCGTGCCCGTTACCGGGCACAGTATTGTCGTCAGTTGCCGCGTTTATTGCAGAACCACAACATAAGAAATGGTTTGACTCTGAGGTGAGTTCGGCAAGCGTCGTGCCTAGATCAACTCGTGCAACTGCTTCTCATCTTTTCGAGGAACCGTTCACAAAGAAGGTATCGAGCGCACTGCGCCGCTGCGCCGACGAATGACACGAAGTAAGCGGCTTAGGAGTTCAGTCAATGACGAAAAATTCTACATTACTCATGGTTACGTTCGCGATGCTCGCATTTTGCCCTCTTGGCCGTGCTCAAGATCAGGACCTCACCATCGACTCCACCATCGCAGTGGTGAGGGCCAATATGCAGGCAGACAGGACTGCCCTCGTCACAGCAGGAATGCATTTCAACGACAAAGAGGGCGCCGCATTCTGGCCGATCTATCAGCAATACGAGTACGAGCGATCCAGGCTGGATGATGGTCGCGCTGCCGTCATAAAGCTGTACACCCAGAAGTACCCGAACCTGACTGATGCCGAGGCCAAAGCAATGGCAGACCAAATGTTGGACTGCGAATCTCGTCTGGCTGAGTTGAAGAAGAAGTATTACAAGAAGTTCAACAGGGTGCTTCCGGCCCTCACCGTGACGAAGTTCTTTCAGTTGGATCGTCGCATCGATCTGATGATGGATATGCAGGTCGAGGCCTCCCTGCCTCCGCTCACCCAGGCACAATACACCGTGCAGGGAACTAGCGTGGCAGAACCGCCTGAGCGATGAAACACGATCTAGTTCGAGCCCGAGTTTGAGCCAGGAACTAGTCGATGTCCAACATGATGAAGCATGAGCCGGTGGCGCTCGGGACGATGCTGTTGATGGCGGCCATAGCAATTGGCGCAATCGCTGCGCAGGCTATTGAAGGTCCGGATCGCGCTTGTCGTCCGCCGTTCGTAGTACCGGAAGAGGTTTGATGCGTACGGAATCGATGATGTCGAAAAATCTCGAGTCATGAATGCACTGAGTGAATGCCTATCCCAAGCGCCGTCCGAAACATCAAGTTCAGCCCACATTCGCCTCAAGTGGGCACACACAGAGGGGCTTCCATTGCCGCTGGGGGTTACCTGGATCGAGGAAGACCAGGCCTTCAATTTTGCGGTGTGTGCCGAACATGCGAACAGTGTGAAGCTGTTCCTCTATTCCCCTCACGATTTAGTGAATCCCATTGTGAGCTATCAGTTCGATCCTCTTCGTAATAAGTCAGGGCGGATTTGGCACTGCAGGATCCCGCTAGAGAAAATAAGCGATGCCCGCTATTACGCTTACTCGGTTACAGGGCATGCGGTTGCTGGTCTCAATGGGTTTGACGACGAAAAGGTTCTTCTCGATCCTTATGCGAAACGAGTTTTTTTTCCGCCGGGATTTGATCGCAAGCTGGCTATGAAACCAGGCCCCAATCATGAAAGGGCCCCGCTCGGAGTATTGCTCGAACCTCGTCACGCCTTCGATTGGTCAGGAGAGGTTTCGCCCGGGCCTGAATCGGACGCGATCGTCTACGAACTTCACGTCAAGGGATTCACCAAGAATCCAAATTCCGGTGTGGATTCCTCGCGAGCCGGCACCTATGCCGGATTGATCGAAAAGATCCCGTATCTGAAGGACCTGGGGATTACCGTTGTCGAACTGATGCCCATATTTCAGCGCGATCCTCACGAGGGTGACTATTGGGGATACATGCCTCTGAACTTCTTCGCACCTCATGCGCAGTATGCATCGACGGTGGATGATGATGGGCAACATCTTGAATTCAAGAATATGGTCAAGGCTTTGCACAAAGCCGGAATCTTTGTCGTGCTCGATGTTGTGTACAACCATACCTGTGAGGGAGATCATCTCGGCCCTACCTACAGCTTCAAGGGTTTCGACGCCGCAGGCTATTACATGCAGTCCTCTGACCCGGCGAGTCCATACGCCAATTACTCGGGCACCGGCAACACGCTGAATTTCAACCAGCCTCACGTGCGCAAAATGGTTATGGACAGCCTGCGGTACTGGAAGAACGAAATGCACATCGATGGTTTCCGCTTCGATCTGGCATCGGTGTTTAGCCGCAACGCAGACGGATCACTGAATTGGGGAGATGCTCCGATATTCAGTGAAATTGCCGCGGACCCCGAGCTAGGCCGGTTGGCGTTGATCGCGGAGCCTTGGGACGTGGGCGGTTATCAGCTGGGTCGCGGATTTCCGGGAACGACCTGGCTGCAATGGAACGCGCGTTATCGCGACGATGTCCGCCGTTTTGTGAGGGGCGACGCGGGGATGGTACCGGACCTTATGCGTCGTATCTACGGCAGCGATGACTTGTTTCCAGACAGCCGCGAGCATGCCTATCACGCCTTCCAGACCGTCAACTATATCGATTGCCACGACGGCTTCACGCTCTACGATCTGGTTTCTTACAATCAGAAACACAACTGGAAAAACGGTCATGACAATCAAGACGGTATGGATGCGAATTACAGTTGGAATTGCGGACACGAAGGGGACAAGAGCGCGCCAGCGGAGGTCCGGGCACTTCGCCGGAAACAGGCCAAAAATTTCTTCTGCCTCCTCATGCTCTCGAACGGCATCCCGATGTTCCGGGCGGGTGACGAATTTCTGAACACACAGTTCGGGAACAACAATCCTTACAACCAGGACAACGAAATCAGCTGGCTGGATTGGAGCCAGCTCCAGGCGAATCAGGACGTATTCCGCTTCTTCAAAGGCATGATTGCGTTCCGAAAGTCTCATCCTTCCCTGTGTCGCAGCAGATTCTGGCGTGAGGACATTTCCTGGTACGGTGTTGGACCTACGGCCGATCTGTCGGCAGATTCACGGAGCCTGGCGTTTTGTCTGCATGGCGCGTCACAAGCCGACGACGATGTCTACGTAATGATCAATGCTTATTGGGAAGCGCTGCGGTTCCAGATCCAGGAAGGTTCACCTCAAGATTGGATAAGAATTGCAGACACTGACTTGCCGAGTCCCCTCGATTTCACAGAGGACGGTTTGCCGTTACAGCGGGCGATATACCAAGTAGCTCCCCGATCCGTTGTTGTCCTGGTGCGACGTAAACAAAATGGGTTCCCGTGAGAACTTGTTGCCAGACAAGAATCGCTGAGATGGGATGGATGCATAAGGAGTCATACATGTCAAAGAAGCGTATTGGCATACTCACCGGAGGTGGCGACGTCCCGGGATTGAACACCGCGATCAAATCGGTGGTCTACCGTGGGGCGGAGCTCGGATACGAAGTGATTGGTATCCGCCGCGGCTGGGAAGGATTGACCCACGTCGATCTGAATGATGCGGCGAGTAAGGCACATTACATCCTGCCCCTGAACCGCGAAAACACGCGCACCATCGATCGCACCGGCGGAACCTTCCTGCACAGCTCGCGCACGAATCCTTCAAAGATGAAGAAGCTGCCCACCGTCCTGGAGGGGCAACGGTTCGAAGCCAAAGAATCAACCACGAACGGCACCAGCAGCACGGTTTTCGATGTGACACCTGCAGTGTTGAAGAACCTCGACATGCTCGGTCTTGATTACCTGATCGCGATTGGCGGTGATGACACACTGAGCTATGCGTCCGAACTCGATCGCAAGGGCATTAAAGTCATCGCGGTGCCGAAGACCATGGATAACGACGTCCGCAACACAGAATACTGCATCGGTTTCGCAACCGCGATCACCCGCGCCATGGACGCGATCGAACGCCAGCGCACTACAGTCGGCTCGCATGAACACATCGGGATCTTCCGTGTCTTTGGCCGCGATGCGGGCTACACGGCGCTCTATACGGCGTACGTGACCGGACTGCGGTGCTGCATTCCCGAGCACAAAGTCGATCTCAAGCACCTAATTGCATTGCTCATCGACGACAAGCGCAAGAATCCGAGCAATTATTCCCTGGTAATTCTCTCCGAAGGCGCCGAATGGCAGGGCTACACGGTGAAGGAATATGGCGAGGCTGATGCGTTCGGCCATCGCAAAAAGATGAGCGTTGCGGAAGACTTAAGCGGGGAGATCAAGCGGGCAACAGGCGAAGAAAGCGTCATTAGTGACCTGACTTATGACCTGCGCTCGGGCAGTCCGGACTTCATCGATCGCCTCGTGGCATTTACGTTTGCGGGGATGGCCATGGATGCGATGGAAGAAGGCAAGTCTGGCTTGATGACCGCGATCAACGAAGGGCGGTACGTGATGGCGCCGCTTCCCGATCCGAAGCTGGGGCCACGCAAGGTGGATATCGCATCGATGTACGATATCGAGTGCTATCGGCCGCAGTACGACTACAAGACTGGCATGTCGATCTTCCTTACGCGGCCGTAGTGCGGTCGGGCAGTTGATATGAGCAGGCGCGCCAAGTCACAAATTGTGTCTCTCGTCACTGACTGCAGCTGACCTTTTGTGCTAGTAAATTTTTAGGGAGGTGAGTATGAGCGAATCTGGCGAAACCTTCCGGAATTGGCCTGGATTATACAAAGCCGCGCTGTTCGAGACCGACACGGAGAAAATACCATCGCGTATTGAAGAAGCCCGCAGGGCGCTCGTCTTTCGATCCCGAGAGTTATTCGAAACTTCTCCCAATTATGGCGGTGAAACGGAGGCTATCGAGACTGCCCTCTATGCCCTGCAAGCCTTGGAAAACTGTTTGAAATCGAATACAAAAGATCGCAGACGCGCTGCCCGAGCTGGTTAGACTTTTCCCGGATTACAAGAATGCCTTGCCGTTGGGACAAGATTGCGGTCCCCTAACTGCCCGTGGAGCGGAGCGGACAAACCCATCTTCTTCGCAGCCCGTTCCTTTTCAAGGATTACCCCTCCCGGTCAGCGGTATCATAGTTTGGTGGTTTTTCTTGATGTAGACCATGAATAAGCGCGGCAGAATGAACTGTTGTCTCACGCGATTCGGGTTTCAACATGGGAAACATAGCTCCTCGCCAACCACTTCTGCTTCGCTTTAACTGGCCCTGCGTGATTGCGGCGACGTTGGGCTCCTGTTTCGCCTGCGTATTGTTGCTGGCAGGCACGGTTCGCGCCCTCGATCCGAACAAACGCCTTACCCAGTACATGCATACCTCCTGGCGGACCCAGGACGGTTCCGCGCCGGCGGGTATCGAAGCGATTGCGCAAACCTCGGATGGCTATCTTTGGTTTTCATCTGACTCCCAGGGCATGTACAGATTTGACGGTGTTCGGTTTCTTCCCCGGACTTTGTCCTCCAACGGTAAAACGATCAACAAGATTGTGAACGTCTATGGAGACCATGCTGGTGGGCTATGGGCACTGGGCGAGCGTGAAGTCGTTCGCCTGAAGGGCGGTGCGGTCACTTCTCACTTCGACTTGGATGGGCTTCAGCAGTTTCAGCAGATCAGCGAGGACGCTGACGGCTCCTTGTGGGTCGTGCGAGGGCGGGCGGCTGGCTCAGACGCGCCGCTTTGCCGTATTACCGAGCGAGCCGTCAAGTGTTTCGGAAAGTCTGATGGAGTCCCGATTTCCCCAATCGATTCTCTACTGGCTGATGGAAAAGGAGGCTTTTGGCTAGGAGGGCAAACGGCGCTTGTTCACTGGCACGATGGCGCCTCGGAGACGTACCGGATCGAAGCCCTAAAATCCAACGCTGGACAGAACGGGATTGCAAGCCTGGCACATGGTCCAGATGGATCCCTCTGGGTCGGCATACAAGCAGAGGGACCTGGCCTGGGCCTTGCTCAGCTGAGGGATAGCGCTGTGAAACCATTCGTGACCCCCACCTTCGATGGGAGTAAGTTCGTCGTCAGCGCGACAATCTCCGACCGTGACGGCAATCTCTGGGTAGGTACCGCCGGCAAAGGAATCTTTCTTATCCATGGTAAGGATGTGGACCATTATCAGCAGACGGATGGGTTGTCTAGCGATTCCGTACTTGATCTTTTTGAAGACAGAGAAGGGATCGTGTGGGCTGTAACATCAAATGGAATCGATAGCTTCCGCGATCCGAGCATAACCACTTTCTCGGCAAGGGAAGGCTTGAGGACAGACGCGGCAGCCGGCGTCCTGGCGAGCAAAGATGGCACCATCTGGGTCGCAAACGCCGGCTCTCTTGATCAGATCAAGGACGGGAAAGTCTCGTCCATTCGCACAGGGAGTGGTCTTCCGGGTCATCAAGTCACCTCCTTGCTTGAAGATCGCGCCGGAAACATGTGGGTGGGGGTGGATGACGGACTGTATCTGTTCAAGAATGGGCGATTCCGTCGCCTCCCTGAACCCAATCACCAGCCGCTTGGAATGGTGGTTGGAATGACTGAGGACAATGATGGGGACATTTGGGCAGAGTGCCTAGGCAATCCGCGAAAGCTTGTGCGCATCCGCGATTTCCAGGTGCGTGAAGAGTTCCCTGCGTCGCAAATCCCCCCTGGACACAGCCTCGCTTCGGACCCGCACGGGGGAATTTGGATAGCAACCAAGAAAGGAGATATCGCACTGTTCCGGAACGGCGTTCTGGAAACGAAGTTTCCGCTAAACCCGGGAGGCGATCCGTCTAATCGCCAAATTATGTCCACGGCAGATGGTTCCATTCTTGCCGGTTCCAATAACGGACTTGTCGAATGGCGACAGGGCAAAGTGCACCGCATGACGACGAAGAACGGTCTGCCTTGCAACTCGGTAATTTCGTTCATCGAGGACAAAGAGGATTCCTTGTGGCTGCACACTGGCTGTGGCGTCGTGGAGGTCCCAGATTCCGAGCTCGAGCGTTGGCGGGCCAACCCCGAAGCGGTTGTTCAGACCCGTGTTTACGATGTCTTGGATGGAGCGCGGCCGGCAGGCGGGCCGTCCTTCGATGCTGCGGCATACTCTTCGGATGGGCGCGTGTGGTTTGCGACGGGATTTGTGGTCGAGATGGTGGATCCCTCCAAGCTCTCGCAAAAAGCGCTCCCGGCGCAGGCCTACATCGAATCGCTGGTTGCGGACAGAAGGGAGCTCGAAGCAACGCCCAACCTCAAGGTCCCGCCAAATCCGAGGGACTTGCAAATTGATTACACCTCACCCACCTTTTCGATTCCACAGAAGGTGAAATTTCGCTATCGCCTCGACGGCTATGACCGTGGCTGGCACGAGGCCGGTACGCGCCGGCAGGCGTTCTACACGGATTTGCCTCCAGGGAAGTATTCCTTCCGCGTGATCGCATCCAATAGCGACGGGGTCTGGAACGAGCAGGGCGATACGCTGGAGTTCTCCATCGCCCCGGCGTATTACCAGACGAACTGGTTCCGCGCCCTCTGCGCGATTATGTTTTTTGTGTTACTGTGGGCGGCCTACCAGTTGCGTGTTCGCCAGCTGCGGCGGGAATTTAACACCGCCATCGAAGCACGGGTGAGTGAACGAACGCGTATCGCCCGCGAGCTCCATGATACTTTGCTCCAAAGTCTGCAGGCGCTGCTGTTTCAGTATCAGGCGGCGCGTAACCTTTTTGCCGCTGGCTCGGAACGCGCGATGCAGGTCCTCGATGTCACGCTTGACAGGACCGAGCAGGCAATCGCTGACAGCCGTGATGCGATTCACGACATACGTTCCGACGTTGTTGCCCAGAATGCTTTGCCGGAGTTGTTGACCAGAGCGGGAAGTGAGTTGGCCCAATCGCAAGCGGATAAGGATGTGCCTACATTCGGTCTTACAGTGGAGGGGGAGCGGCGTACGCTCACGCCAGTCATTCGGGAAGAGACTTATCGAATCGCATTGGAACTGTTGCGAAACGCCTTCCGGCACGCGAAGGCCCATCGCATTGAAACCGAGATTCGATACGATGACGACACGCTTCGTCTGCGTATTCGTGATGATGGAAAGGGCGTGGACCTAAAGGTATTGCAGGGAGACGGCAGCGGCCATTGGGGGTTGCGCGGTGTCCGAGAGCGCGCGGAGCGGATCGGAGCAAAGCTGGAGGTTTGGAGCGAAGCCGGAGCAGGTGCCGAATTCCAACTAACCGTTCCCGCCGGGATCGCTTACGACGGGTCTGGTGATAGTCTTCCATTCCGAATACTTCGCAAGGTAAAAGGTTATGCCTACCGCAACTAGAACGATCCGAATTCTGATATGCGACGATCATGCCCTCCTGCGCGAGGGCGTGGCGACCCTGCTGAGCGCCGAAGCTGATATGAAGCTGATCGCAGAGGCGTCGAATGGCGAGGAAGCTGTCGAAAAATTCCGAATGCATCGCCCCGATGTCACCCTGATGGATTTACAGATGCCGGGGTTGAGTGGTATTGATGCAATCGCTCGCATTCGCAGCGAATTTCCTGACGCTCGGGTGATCGTGCTGACGACATACACAGGTGACTCCCAGGTGATCGGTGCTCTAAGAGCGGGGGCTCGGGCCTACCTGTTGAAAGCACACGTGCATCGAGAGCTTCCGGAAATTATTCGTGCCGTTTACGCTGGAGAAAAGCGAATCCCTCCAGAGATCGCGGCAGAAGTGGCGGAACATCTGGCGGATGAGAGCCTAACGTCACGTGAGATTGATGTGCTGCGCCTGATTGCGGCCGGCAATGCCAACAAACAGATTGCCGATCAACTCTCCATTGGAGAGGCGAGCGTCAAGAGTCACGTGGCCAGCATACTCTCCAAACTTGGTGCGAACGACCGGGCGCACGCCGTTACCCTTGGGTTAAGACGCGGAATTATCGACTTGCAAATCCCCTGAATGGGGGAGCCCTGCTTCCCCCTTTTGCCCGTGGCGCCTTGATCGCGAATACCTTAACTTGGATTGTGCAACGTTTATTCTCGACCTTCGCGGCCGGGTGGCCCGGCATCGGTCTCCTTATCCAAAGATTCCTCATCGCTACGATTCTCTTACGTGAGGCATTCCTACAATCGAGCGCTAGTCCTAATATCGCGACGATCGTATTGCAATTGATTGCGTCGGTCCTTCTTGTAATAGGACTGGGCACTCCGTATGTAGGCCTTCTGGTCGCAGCTAAACAGCTATGGCTAGTTTTCTTGGGCCCGGCTGATCCGTGGACTGCGATCATCGTTTGCGGATTAGGTCTCAGTTTGGCGATGATAGGACCGGGTGCCTGGTCGATGGATGCTCGCTTCTTCGGGCGAAAGCACGTTGAGATAGTCAAGAAATTGAGCGTTAAGGCCCCCCTAAAAGAATAACGTCCAATCCCCCAAAAGTGTGCACCCCCCCTCTCCTGGAAGTACAACCCGGAACTCCGAGCATATTCCCAGACCACAATCACCAGATCTGACCTTGTGAGCAGACGCAGGTTATTCCACACTCACCGCATGAACAAGACCTCAGTTGCACGGAGATTCAATAGGAACTAGGAGATTGTTATGGCAAAAGTAATTGAGTTTTACATACCCAAGAACTTTCGGAAACCGTTGCGGACGGTGGCTCCGCCGCAACTCGGAAAAATCATCGAGTTTTGCCAACAGATGAAGAGATCAGCTTAGCTGCTATCCAGCTTTGCGGATTGAGAGGAAATATGACGTACGTTCCCACACAGAACGGCTGCATGCGTCTGGAAGATTCCGAAAAGCTGTTACGTGCCATCTTCCCAAATTATCCTAGCCTGCAACCGTGCCATCGGGCGCCAAGTCTGGAACCGATTGCTCAGAGCATCGGAGCATGCTTTCCACATCCATAGCCGCCAGAATGAGAACTTCGGCGAGTGTGTCTGCAACCGAAAACTGCGGCCCGGTTAGAAGGAATAAACGGCACTCAATTGGATCGTATGCCCCTGCCACAGGTTGTCCCGCGCCCATTCGGATGGCGAAACAACGACGGGATTCTGAGTGGGAACAAGGGATCCGAGTGGCGTGTTGCCGCAGTTCGGAACGCTGGCGCAGGGCATCCAAGCACCATGGTGCCAAGTGGAACCGGCATTGAATATCTCGAACCTTGTCTGCAGATGCTGCCGTTCCGTGATGGGAAAGACCTTGGCAAAACTCAGGTCGAGATCCTCATAGTACGGTCCGCGCAACCCGCCTTTCTCCGCGTTGCCGTAAAAGCCCGGGGCTGCTAGCGAAAAAACATTGGGATTAAACCATTCTGTAAAGCTCCGGTAGAAACCGCTATTCGGATTTCCAGATTGCATCGGCCGGTAGCGCGAATCGTAGCTGCTGCCGTTGTATATGCCCATTTCATCTAGGTTCGCACCGTTGTACCCATACGGCGTGAGCGTGCGGCCTGAAGTGATGGTATAGATTCCGCTTGCCTTCCAGCCGCCCAGAACCCAATTAGCGGATCCCAGCGACCAGCGTTTGCCTCTGCCCACCGGTATTTCCCAGCTTCCATTCGCGGTCAACCGGTGAGTCTGGTCGAAGCTGGACGGACCATAGTCGGCGGCAATGTGCTGCGGATCCTGGATGAAGTTATTGTTTCCATTCACCAGATTGATACCGGAGATCTCATCCAAAGATTTCGACCATGTGTAGGCAATGTTGTAGGTGAGACCGTGATCGAAGCGTTGCCTTACCTGCACTTGAAGGGAGTTGTAATTCGACCCGAGGATGTTCGCGTTCGCATACATTTCGGATGGAAGGTTCGGGTAGGGTACATGCTGATCGATCACATACAGGTTGGGATCGGTTAGACACGGAGATCCGGCTGGAACCTGCGAGATGTCGAGATACGGACCAAGCGGGGCGCTGCCGCCGCCATTACAAGAATCAGTAGGGACTGGGGGCGGAGGTGCAGTGTTGAACAAGAAGTACGTTGGCAGGCGAAGACCATGCGATCCCACGTATCCAGCGTCGAGCAACAGAGTTGGTCGCAGGGCATACTGAAAGTCGAGCGTCCATTGCTGATTATAAGGATTATGGTTCCAGGGCCAGTTCACCTGATTCAAGATGTAGCTGGTGTTGAGAAAGTCATTGCTATCCCACTTGGGTAACGTAAACGCTCCAGTTCCCGCGCTTCCTCCCGCGCCTCCAAGGCCCTGAATCGGACCTGACCACAACTGATTGAGCTTTGGTCCTGGATAGGTCTGTCCGTTGCCGCTGGCTGTTGGGTAGCTCGCCGGCAGAATCGTCTGAAGAGAGTTCTCGTCGTAGTTCTGCACCTGGTCGTAATAGCGCATGTAAATGTCGTAGAAGATTCCATAGCCAGCCCGTACCACGAAGCGGTCAGTGTCAAACGGTCTCCAGGAAAGGCCAATGCGCGGAGCGAAATCCTTCGTGTCGCGCGGAACGAGAGTGTTCTGGATACAGCAGTTAAGAAAGGAAGGAGTCACGGTGAGGCCTTGACCCGCAGCCAGCTGGTAGATGCCCTGCACAAAGCTCTTGCTTACCCAATCGAGGCTGCCTCCGTTCGCGGGATCGAAGCCCCATCCGCTATTGTCAATGCTATGAAACGCGGCTGGCAGTTCATAGCGTAACCCGAGGTTAACCGTCAGGCGCGGACTGACGCGAATATCGTCCTGCGCGAAGAAGTTCCAGTTCGTACCGAACGTATGAAAGTAATCGACGCCCAACGGGTAGGGCCCGGAAAGACCACTTGGATCGCTCAACAGCATGTCGGCCACGCCATTGCCGAGGCCAAGTCCGGCGCTTCCCGGCGAACAACCGGTGCTGCCAGCATTGCAGTTGGCGGTGTACTCGCCGTTGAAACTTAGGCTGCCGTTGCCCAGATAGTTATCCTGTTCGAACTCTCGCAAGCGGCGAATATCAACGCCAACCGTGATCGCGTGTTGGCCCCGAATCATTTTCAGATTGTCCACCAGCTGGTACGTCCCGGTCTTCGTGGAAGTTTCGTATTGGCCGTTGCCGATGCCGCTATAGCTATCGTGGAGATTGATGGTCGGAATCGCGTAAAGCCCCGGAGCACTAGGAGTGTTTGAAAAGCCGAGTTGGGCCTGGATGTTGGGCCCGTAGGCCGTCTGTTGAACAGTCTGGAAGAACAAGTGGTTATAGCCGACTCGTACGGTGTTGACGGTGGAGGCGTTAACGGTCCGTTCCCAATTCAAGGCGAAAAGTTGCGAGCTGGTGGACCTTCTGGAACCAGAGTAGGGAAGCATGCTGGGCCGAGGCTCGTCGTCGCTGCGCAGATCGCCGGTAAAATAAACACGGTCTTTGTCGCCGAAATTCTGGTCCACGCGGAAGATCTCGTTGTCGGTCGTGATGGTGAACCGTAGCGGCATAACGTAGTTGTTGCACGGCATGCTGCAGTTGATGTTGGGCAGAGGGTACAAATTTACCAGCTTCTGTCCGGTCGCATTGATTTCCGAGGATGGAATCTGGTTGCCCGTAAACGCGGTACGGGTGGTGGCGTCGCAACCCGAACTCGTGCACACGGTCGTCGTGGGATCGTAGAGTGGATACGGCCAATCGGAGAAATTGCCCGTGCGTTCCTGGGCGGTTGGAACTTGTATTGCGCTCTGAGTGGGAGATGTGTGTCGCCGGCCACCGTCGAAAGCGAAGAACCAAAATGATTTGTTCCTTCCGTTGTAAAGCCAGGGAATGCGAACCGGACCACCCAACGTTCCGCCGAACTGATTCTGTTTCAGGGGGTTCTTGAGTGGAACGTTACATTGCGGGGAATTTGGTGATGCTAAACGGCACACGTAATTTTGTTCGGCTTGAAGCGGGTTGTCAGGACTAAACATGTCATTCTGTATATAGTCGTAGCCCTGACCGTGCCAGTCGTTCGTTCCCGATTTAATGGCCACGTTCACCTGCCCAGCCCCTTGTCCGTACTCGGCTGAATACAGGCCAGTCTGCACCTTGAACTCCTGGATCGCCGACTCAGGAGGAATCGCCGCAGCGCTCGAAAACATGTTATCGGTGTCGGTTACACCGTCCACCATAAAACTGATGGAGTCGGGACGGTTCCCGTTCAGGCTGGTCTCGGTGAAGGTGTTGTTCAGTCCGTGATTAACCCATCCGTTGTTTTGCGCGCCGCCAGTGAAGTTGCCGGCACCCGCGACCAGGCCCAGGAGGTTATTGAAATCGCGACCGCTCGAAGGAAGTTCCTCAATTGCCTTCTGATCCAGAACGTTGCCGGTCGTTGTGTTGTCCGCTTGCACCATTTGGGCGTCGGCGACAACCATTATTGTTTCCTTCATAGTGCCGACCTGCAGTGTGAAGTCCTGACGGAGAGTCTGATCCACTTCGAGAATCAAATTGCCGCTGACCTCCTTCTTGAAACGGTCACGCTCAACCGTCACCTGATACGCGCCCGGAATCATGTTCACGAATGCGTAATCGCCGGCGCTGTTGGTAATGAAGTGGTTGGTCACGTTGGTATTGACGTTCTTGGCGGTCACGTTCGCGCCAGCGACGGCAGCTCCGGAAGAATCCTGCACATGTCCGAGAATCGTTCCTTGCGAGTTCTGGCTATGCGCAGCGATCGAGACAAAAACAACGAGGAAGAATACGCTCAGCAGGGAGACAATAAGCTTCTGGCCGGAGGTGGTTTTTGCTTTCATACCTCCTCCCTTTTCCGGGACAACGAACTGATGTAGGTTGTCTAAGAGCTTGCAACAGGTCACGCTACTAAGCTGGGGTGCTGCTGTCAAGGGGAAAAGGGTACTTGGCGACGCGGCTGACGGCCCCTTTTCAGAATCCGCTCTGCGCAAAGATTTCTACGCAGTCGTGCATTTCGCACATCATTTATCAAGTGGGTTGATCGGTTCTACCACACCTGACAAACAACGACGAGAGTGCTAAATTCGCTGGTAACGAAAGTAGTTGCTCATGAATCGGAGCCATCGTGTCTGATGCCGAAAAAATGGCTTCTCGCCGACCGCTTCTGCTTAGCGATAATCAGTTTCGCACCATAGCGCGATCCCCAATGCGGTCTTGTGTCACTTGCGTGTTCCTGCTGGCGAGCGCGGTTCCTTCGCTTGCTAATCTCCCTCCTGTGCACGCAGAATCAACACCCCCGCAGTACGTCACAAAGGTTTGGCACACGGAAGAGGGTCTGCCGCAAAACTCGGTCAATGCGATGCTGCAGGATCACCGTGGCTATATCTGGATAGGCACGTTCGGGGGGCTCGCGCGCTTCGATGGCGAGCGCTTCACGGTTTTCGATTCGGCGAATACGCCAGGTTTCGGCAGCGATCAGATTGTCTCACTGTACGAAAGTCGCCCCGGGGCGTTGTGGGTCGGCACTGTGGATGGCGGTCTCATCCGGCTGCAGGATGGTGTTGCCACCACCTACACCGAACGCGACGGCTTGCCAAACAGGTGGGTCACTTCGATCCGCGGCGATGCCGAAGGGCAGGTCTGGATCAACACTGCAGAGGGGCATGTAGCGCATTTTGCCGGTGCCAGGCTGGAAGCCTATCCTACTCACCGCGGAAAAGCGGTCCGAGAATTCTTTCTGCAGGCGCGGGACGGAAGCATGTGGTTCCGTTGCGGACAAGATGTTGTACGTTTCGCCGCCGATGGCTCCATGGCGACCCTGCATTCCACCCAGCCGAACGTTTTTTTTGTCCACGAAGCTCGCGACGGCAGTGTCTGGATTGCTTTGCGTGACCAGTACCGTCTAGTGCGCTATTACCAGGGCGTATTCTCGGATGTTTCGCTGCCGTCGGTTAAGCACCGCGAGTTGAAGAGCGATCTTTTTTTGTATTCCTTTGCCATGACGGAGGATACAGATGGGGAATTGCTGCTGCGCACGCCAGCCGGCCTAAGCCGCCTTGTAAATGGCACACTCAGTCCTCCCGAAGCGCTACCGTTGCCTGCGAATGCCGGCGAATTGCTCAAAGTACGCAGCCTGCTCGGGGACCGCGAAGGCAACATATGGGTTGGAACCATTGGAAGAGGACTGATTCGTCTCCGGCGAGCCCCCTTGACAGCTTACGGAAAAGACGAAGGTCTCTCGGACTCAAACTTCAGTAGCGTGTTTCAGGATCGGGAAGGCCGCATCTGGCTCGGTGGCGACTTACTCTATTGGTTCGATGGGCATCGGTTTCACCGGGTGCCGCGCATGGGAGACATTCTCAGCATTGCGCAGACACGCGATGGCGACCTATGGTTTGGCGGGTACGGAGGCCTGTATCGCCTTCGATCGGGTGTGTTCAACCATTTCACTTTCGGCGCCCCCGCCGTGAAGACCATTTTTCAGGACCGCGAGGGCACCCTCTGGGTTGGCGGGCTCACCGAGAGTGCTCCCGGCGGCCTGTACCGCTTTCGTGAGGATAAATTGGAGCAGGTCCCCGGCATCTCCGACGTGCGCGCAATCGTCAAAGATCGAGACGGTGGCCTATGGCTGGGCGGCCTCGAAGGGCTAAGGTACATGCGCGGCGGCAAAGTTGTGACATACGACCGGAAGCAAGGATTGTCGAGTAACTCCGTATATGACATCCACCAGGATTCGACCGGAACTCTCTGGGTTGCGACGTACGGCGGCGGATTGAACCGTTTCCGGGACGGCCGATTTAAGGCGATTACCACTGAAGACGGTCTGCCCGATAACTTGCTGCTGGGTCTTTTGGAGGACGGCGAGGGCAATCTCTGGTTCAGTGCGAATCAGTGTGTATTTCGGCTCAGCCTGAAGGAGCTGAATGACTTTGCCGATGGGAAAATCTCGTTCCTTTCACCCGTATCTTACGGGGCTGCGGAAGGCATGAGAAGCACCGAATCCAATGGTGGGAGCCCGGGAGGCTGGATAACTCGCGATGGACGGATATGGTTTCCCACCCTGCGGGGCGTGGTGGCTATTGACCCGACTGCGGGTAATAGCCTACCTCCGCCCGTGGTGCTGGAGGAGGCTTGGGCCAACAAATTCACATTGGCTCGGAACGAGCGCACTTCCGTACCACCCGGCAACAACACATTCGATTTTCGCTTTACAGCCCTGAGCTTCTCCGCTCCGGAGAAACTTCATTTCAAATACCGGCTCGAACCCTTTGAGAAGGACTGGGTGAACGCCGGCACTCGCCGTACTGCACACTACACGAACATGGGCCCCGAAGATTATTCCTTCCACGTGCTTGCGGTAAACAATTTTGGCATTTGGAGCGAGCACGAGGCCAGCGTGCACTTTGTGCTGCTGCCGCACTTTTACCAGACGAATTGGTTTCGCGCTCTTTGCGCGGCGAGTATGCTGATAGTGCTCTGGTGCGGCTACCAGTTCCGCGTCCGCCAACTGGCGCATCAGTTCAACATGCGCCTGGAAGAGCGCCTAAGCGAGCGTACGCGGATTGCTCGGGACCTGCACGACACCCTATTGCAAAGTTTTCAAGGTTTGGTTTTCCGCTTTCAGGCGGCTCGGTATCAGCTTCCGGATCGTCCTGAGGAAGCATCTGACGCTCTAGACAGCGCACTGGTTTCCGCAGATCAGGCAATCGCCGAGGGTCGTAGTACCATACAGGAACTACGTTCGGGCTCGTCCGAGGAAAGCAACCTCGAACAGATGCTGCTAGCAACGGGGAGCGAACTGGCATCCTCACGGAATGGTGGCGACAGTGCCCCGTCTTTGCGAGTGATTGTAGAGGGCGAGCGGCGAACCAAGCGCGCGATGATCCGGGAAGAGGTCTATCGAATCGCACGCGAGTTGCTGCGCAATGCTTACCGGCACGCCCGCGCCCGGAACATTGAAGCCGAGCTACGCTACGATGATGATGCTTTTCTGTTAATCGTGCGAGACGATGGAAGAGGGATCGATCCCAAAGTGCTGAAAGATCGCGGTCGCGCTGGACATTGGGGTCTGCCTGGCACCTACGAGCGGGCAGAAGGAATTGGAGCCCGATTGGATATCTGGAGCGAAGCCGGCGCCGGCACAGAAGTGCGCTTGACAGTTCCAGCCGCGATCGCCTATGAAAAATCCGGCGATAGGGGTAGATTTAAGCTGTTCCGAAAAACGAGGATTTATGAGCACCGCTCCTAGTCCGATTCGGATCATGACTGTTGATGATCATCCCCTCTTGCGTCAGGGGGTCGCGGCCCTCATCAAAACTCAGCAGGATATGGAACTGGTAGCAGAAAGTTGTGACGGTGAGGAGGCCATCGCACAATTTCGACGGCACAAACCGGATGTCACTCTGATGGATATCCAAATGCCGAATATGAATGGCACTGAAGCCATCAGCCGGATTAGACAGGAATTCCCCGACGCCAAAATCCTGGTCTTGTCGACCTATTCCGGCGATGTTCAGGTCCTACATGCGATCAAGGCCGGTGCAAGGGGCTACCTGCTGAAAGGAAACGTCCGAACAGAACTGCTGGAGGCGATCCGCACCGTCCATGCCGGGCGCAAGCGAATTCCGCCTGAAATTGCGGCGGAGCTGGCCGACCACGCTGCCGACGATCAGCTGAGTTCGCGCGAAATTGACGTGGTTCGTTTAATTGGCGAGGGCAATGCCAATAAGCAAATCGCCGACAAGCTCTCGATCGGAGAAACAACGGTCAAGAACCACATCTCGAACATACTCTCCAAACTGGGAGCCAACGATCGGGCGCATGCCGTTACCATTGCCCTCCAGCGCGGGATCATCGAGCTAGGCGAGCCCAAAAGGTAGACTCGAAAACCCTACTTTTAACCCTTTCGATGTCTTTCCAAGATCACTAGCATGAGACTTGTAATGGGAGAATACCTCTGCAACGTCTCTTTTCCACATTCGCCGAAGGCTGGCCTGGCGCTGGTCTTTTGCTTCAGCGCGGGCTGACCAGCACGATTCTGCTCTATTTCGGGGCCTCGCATCTGCTTGAAAACGCTAGGTTGGCGCCCAGCATCCCTTATCTGATTGCGGCTGTCGCGGGTGTACTGCTGCTTCTTGGCCTTTGGACGCCACTGGCCGGAATTACGATTGCCCTTGTCGAGACCTGGATATTCTTCGCCTCCTCCGGCAACTCGCTGACCGTAATCACGCTTGCCAGCCTGGGGCTCACAGTAGCGATGATCGGACCCGGAATCTGGTCCTTCGATGCCCGCCTCTACGGAAGAAAGCACCTCCAAGCCCCAGGACGCTAGATAACGTCCGGCTCCCAAAGGTACTGACGCTTTCCTCTCCTGCAGTACAACCTGCAGCCCCCACCATATACCCAGACCGTGATCCCCCGATCTACCGTTGTGGACTTAAGGCAGGTCGTTGCAGACTCATTCCGTAAACAAGGTTCCCGGGGAGAGCAAATATGACGTACATTCCCACACAAAACGACTTTATGCGTCTGGAAGATTCTGAAAAACTGTTGCGGCTTATCTTTCCAAACTATCCCAGCCTGCAACCGTGCCATCCCGGCCCACGTCTTGAACCGATTGGCCGAAGCAGCGCAGATCGGAGCAACTAACCATGTTTCGCATCACTTCCGAAACTTGCCATGCTTTCACCTTTGCCGAAGTTTTAGTTCTGGCGGCTATGAACCTGGAAAGCACCCGTCTAGCAGCCGAAGGCCAAGTCCGTTCTAAGACTGCGGCGCAGAGAGGATATCTCTCGGCTACTCAAGCTCTTCGCACAGAAGTTCGCAAAGCACTACAAGTGTAAAAGGTACAGGAGGAGACTATGGGCGCGGCCGTTGCTTTCGCAGACCCCGAAAATCTGGCAGGAGCAGGTTTTCCCAACGTGAGAGAGATCGAAGACCAGCAGCTTCATCTGGAAACAGAAATTAGCTCTGAGCACTGCTTCGAAGACATTGTCGGCAAGAGCCCAGCCATTCAGTCGGTGCTGCAACAAGTTGCGATCGTCGCACCCACCGATTCCACGGTCCTGCTGCATGGGGAGACAGGAACGGGGAAGGAGCTGATTGCGCGCGCGATACACAAACTGAGCGCTAGACGCGAACGGCCCTATGTGCGCATGAACTGCGCTGCCATCCCCTCGGGACTGCTCGAAAGCGAACTGTTTGGGCACGAAAAGGGTGCGTTCACGGGAGCGTTATTGCAGAGGAAGGGCAGATTCGAGCTGGCCGACGGAGGTTCACTGTTTCTGGATGAGATCGGCGACATCAGCCTGGAACTCCAGCCGAAACTGTTGCGGGCAATCCAGGAGCAGGAGTTCGAGCGGCTGGGAAGCTCGAAGACGATCCACGTCAACGTGCGGCTGATTGCCGCCACCCACCGCGATCTCCGAGCCATGATTCGGGAGGAGAAATTCCGCGAGGATCTGTTCTACCGATTCAACGTCTTCCCCATCGAGATCCCGCCGCTGCGCGAAAGGCGCGAGGATATTCCACTGCTGGTGAGCTACTTTGTGTCAAAGGTAGCGGGGCGGATGCGGAGACAGATAAAGTCAATCCCCAAACGCGCAATGGAGGTGCTGAAGAACTGTCCATGGAAGGGCAATATTAGGGAATTGGCCAACTTCATCGAACGAGCTGTTATCCTCACACGTGGTGAGGAGTTAGAGGTGCCGCTTACCGAGCTTGCCAACTCATCCGAGACCAATGTTGCTCTCGGAACGGCCTGTATGTTTAGACAGGCAGAGTCCTCTGTAATCATCGGCGCTTTGAGAGCCGCATCGGGACGGATCGCAGGCAAGGGCGGAGCCGCCGAGCGTCTCGGATTAAAGCGCACGACACTACAAAACAAGATTCGCCGACTGGGGATTTCGAAGGCGAATTATTGCGAGTAGGTTTATGCCATGTGTCCGGAGTGCACTTGCCTCTAGCAATCAGCGGAAGGTGGATTCCGAGGGTGGCCTCAGGCATCCCCGCTCAGCGGTCGCTCGTTAAAATGGAATTCCAAAACAGACTATCTCAATGGTGCGTCTGATAGTCCCCCTTACAGATCCCGAGCCGTCTCATCTTGTTCTGCAGGGTCGTACGCTTAAGACCCAGGCGTTCGGCCGCTCCGCCCTTACCGGAGATTTGCCCGGACGCCGCCTTCAATGCCTCGAAGATGACTCTCCGCTCGGCTTCATGGAAGGTAGAGGCCGGGTAAACGTTGTGGCAACAAGAGACTTGAAGCTCGGCGATCGGCACTTCCAGTTCTTCACCCTGCGAGAGTATGACCGCGCGCTCGATGAAGTTCGCCAATTCCCTGACGTTGCCTTTCCAGGGAGAGTTCCTCAGGACCTCCATCGTCTGCCTGGGGATAGACTTGATGTGCTTCCCCATTCTCCTGGATAGCTTCGAAACGAAATACCTGACCAGCAGGGGAATATCCTCAAGCCGCTCCCGCAGTGGCGGGATCTCGATCGGGAAAACGCTGAGTCGATAAAAGAGATCTTCGCGAAAACTGCCCCGTCGAATCATCTCCGGGAGATCCCGCTCGGACGCGGCGATCAGACGTAGGTCAACCTGCGTTGTTCTGGTGCTTCCCAGCCGTTCGAATTCCCGCTTCTGCACAGCACGCAGCAATTTCGGCTGGAGTTCGAGGCTGATGTCGCCGATCTCGTCCAGAAATAACGAGCCTTTGTTGGCGAGTTCGAATCTGCCTTTTTTTTGCGTGAGAGCGCCAGTAAAGGCCCCCTTCTCATGGCCAAATAGTTCACTCTCCAGCAACCCAGAGGGAATAGCCGCGCAGTTTAGTCTCACAAACATACGCTGGCGCCTGGAACTGAGATTGTGAATGGCACGTGCAATGAGCTCCTTGCCGGTGCCAGCTTCTCCGTGAAGCAAAACCGTTGAATCCGTGGGCGCAACGATGGCCACTTGCTCGAGGACCTTTTGGAAGGCCGAGCTTCTGCCGACGACATCCTCGAAGTTGTATTCGGAGTTGATTTCCGACTCCAGATATAGTCGTTGGTCTTCCACATGATCTCGCGATGCGCTGAGCCGGCCATAGGCCAGTGCATTGTCGATCGCCAGAGAAATCTGACTGCTAACCTGAAAGAGCAAATCCATGTCTGCCTGGGTGAAGCTATTCTCTTTCCGGCTCCCGAGCACCATGGCCCCGATCGGCCCCCTCGCGACAACCAGTGGCAGTGCCGTAACTGAGGCGATGGACTCCGCTCGGAGCATCTGTGCAATCATCGGCGGCATCTTGTCGGAAGACGTCAGCACCCTCGGCTGGCGGGCCCGCAACCGTTCCAGGTCTTCCTGTGCGACATCGACCGGGATATCGCTCATGAAGCCGTGGCTGGCAGGAAAATCCAGGACTACAAACTTCAAACGATCACAACCGTCGTCGAACAGCATGAAGCTGGTGAAATCATTTGCGAAGTGCTTGCGGATTGATGCCGATGTGGCCCGCAAGAGATCGTTGATATCGAGAATCGTCACGACATGGTTGTTAATCTCTAAAAGAAGACTAAGACGATCACGCTCGCGCGTCAGATCGCGCTGATATGCTTCCATCGAAGTTATGGCAAGGGCGTTCCCCAGGGCAACGGCAACATGTCCGCCAATAGAACGCATAAGTTCGACATCAGCGGGACTAAAGTCAAGTCTCTGTTGCCTGACGAATACCAAGGCCCCGAGTTTTGTTCGGGGGGTTGAAATTGGAAAGATGTATGCGCTCTCCGCTTGATCAAATCGGGAGGAGAGTTCAGGATAGATCGCTACCTCCTGCTTTACGTCGGGAACAAACACCGGGACCTGGTCTTTAAGCGCACGTCCGAGACCCGTACCCGCGCACATGATTTCCGTGCACAGCTCGATTGCCGGAGCGTCGTGACTGCGCTCGAAGGGGCGCAGTGCCAGGCGTCGGCCAGAAGGATCAAACAAGAGCAGGGCGATATTGTCGAATGAAACTACGTTGGACAACAGGGTAGCTAGGCTATGGAGAACCGCGTCGACCGTGGGCTGCGCTCCGATGGTGCCAGAACTCTTAAGGAGCGCGCGGTATCTTATTAAGTCACCGTTAATAGCAGCATTGTCTTGGTCGGTCGTCAATTTCGTACTCAGCAATCGTTACGTTGGTAGTTCTCTGGCCGGCTGCTCGAATTTGGTCGCCAGTTTGTATAGCCTCTCGGCTACTTCGGAAGTATCTGCATAGCTCAAGTGTTCCTGCGCTTGTCCGAGAAGAACCGTATGCAGCAATCGAGTGTCGTCTTCGTTCATTTCGATAATCATGAGATCCTCGACAGAAAATCAAGAATAGCTAGGAGGATTGCCATAACGTACCTTTGCGACTTTTGCGTCTCTTGATCGCGTGATCCCTTGTGAGCGTCGAACGGCGCCGTTTCCGGCAGATGAACTAAGGTCAACGAACAAGTCCAACTCCCTTAAGACGGAACTCGATTCAACCCTGACAATGCAGGCCAGCCACCATTTCAGGCCTGTCCCTAAGTCCTTGGTTCTTGGTGCAATTCCGCATTCTGCCCGTCGGCTGTCCTGACCTTTCAAGGGCACTGCCACAATGTGGGCACCGATCTCCGGCCCGATGCTCGTCCACATGCCTGCAATTCAGTGATTTGCCGCGTTAAGCCTTTGGCGAGCTAAGTGCGATGACACAGCCGGCTGTACCAAATGTTATGCAAGCCGCTGCCGTGCTGAAGCACAAGAGCAAGAAGGAGTTGAGATGTACTGCACAAAATCTTTGAATGGCGTCCCTACGATCCAGCGGGACGGACAGAATGTCCTGGGTGTCTGGAATCAGAATTGGGAGTTTGCGAATGAGATTTGCGATTTGCTCAATTCCCTGGAAGACGATCCGCACATCTTTCTAACTGAGCACGATCGGAAATGGCTGAAGGCGATGGATCGCGCCTTCCGGAAGGTGCAGCATGCCTGATCTCAAGACTGCCGCGAGCGTTTCCATTGTCGTGCCGTTTCATAACGAAGAATCCAACGTCATCGAGATGTACGGACGCCTGCAAGGCGTCATGGAGGAGCTTGGTCGCAGTTACCAGTTCGTCTTTGTCGATGATGGCAGCACGGATCTGACTTACAAGCTGCTGAAAGAAGTCGCGCTAATTGATCCGCACGTGACCGTTGTCAAGCTGCGGCGGAATTTTGGCCAGACCGGAGCGCTTGCTGCCGGCATCGCCGGCAGCAGCGGCGACTACGTGATTGCCATGGATGGCGATCTTCAGCATGATCCGGCGGAGATCCCTGCCTTCCTCGAAAAAATCGAAGAGGGCTACGACATCGTGAGCGGGTGGCGCAGCCACCGCATCGACAATCTGCTGCTCCGAAAGATTCCTTCCCGCTGTGCCAATTGGCTGATGGCCAAGCTCAGCGGCGTCAACATTCACGACTTTGGGACGACGTTCAAGGCGTATCGGGGCGACCTGCTACGACAATTGCCGCTCTATGGCGAAATGCACCGGTTCATCCCGGCTTTGGCTTCATTCTATGGAGCCTCGATCTGTGAAATACCCATTCAAAACAAACATCGGAAGCACGGTGAATCGCATTACAACATTTCTCGTACGTTCCGGGTATTTTTCGACCTCATGACGATCCGATTTCTTCTGCGCTACATGTCGCGCCCGCTTCACTTCTTCGGCCGGCTGGGCGCGGTCAACATGGGGTTAGGCTCGGCGATTGCAGTCTGGCTCCTGATCTGGAAGGTCGCTACGGGAATCGATGTTCTGCAGCAACACGGGTTATTGCTGGTGTTTGCAGCTGTCCTGATATTGGTGGGGCTCCAGCTAATAGCGCTCGGACTCCTGGGTGAGTTGGGGGTGTGGCAGTACTTCAATCGATCTGAGCGCAGGCCTTACGCTGTCTCCGAGGTGCTCGGTCAGCCAGCTAATCGGAAAGCTGCGACCCCATCGGAGGTGAATTCGTGAGCACACGGCGAGGGGCGCGGAACGCGAAACGAGTTTACTCAATTGGGACCTCTGCGGCACCGGTTTCTCGCGAGACTGTGGACTCGAAAATCACTGTGCTTGCGGTCGAACAGGCGTTAACGGAACTAGGAATCCATGCCAGGCTGAGCGACATCGTTGCTAAAGCTCAATCCATGGAGAACGGAATCGTCCAATCGCGTTCGCGCCGGAAGCGGGAGCAAGTGTGTTGAGCGAGATTCCAGATCGTCGATTTGGGAATTACCGGGAGGTTGGCATCGCGCTTCTGCTGACGGTCCTGGCATTTGCAGTTCGTCTGTACCGGGTTGACTTCAACAGTCTATCCGAGGACGAGTCGGCGAAATGGGCGGCCGTTCAAGAGTATCGACACGGGCATTTTGCGGGGGTCAATAGCGAGCATCCGATGTTGCCAAAAGTGCTTGCCTGGGCGAGCCTGACTGCAGGGGAACGCTGGAGTCGGGTGGCCACGGTGCATGGCTGGCCTTCGTTGAAACCGGAGGGCTGGCTTCGTATGCCCAACGTGCTGTTCGGCGCTGCCGCCGCTGCAATCCTCTTTCTCCTGTGCCGCCGAATGATGGGCCTCGTGGGATCTTTTGCAGCGAGCTTCTTCTGGGCGGTTGCGCCACTGCCTGTCGCGTTAAATCGACTCACGAAGGAGGAAACGCCGCTCACCTTCTTCACCTTGCTGGCCTGTTACTTCTACTGCCGCGCTCAACAGGCGGATGCGGAGAAGAGCGCGCGGCGATGGTACGACCTGAGTGCCATCGGTTTTGGTCTGGCTTTGGCCTCGCAGTACATTCTTCACCTTCTTGGCCTCAATGCGCTTACCTGGCTCCTTGCGGGCAGAATTGGCCTTACGGCACAGCCATCACGATTCAGCTACAAACGATTCTTCCTCGTACTCTTCGTTGCCTTCATCCTGGTCAACCCGGTGGTTCTCTCTCCGGCCAACTTCAATGCGATCCTGCATTGGCTCCATCATGATGGCGTGCGGCACAGCGGCTACGATTTCGACGGGACACTGTACATGAACTTTCCCGCTCGCCTGCTTGCCGGAGTTCCGTGGTTCTACTATGTCTGGCTGATGCTGGTAAAGACACCAATTCCAATCCTGGTGGCCGTCGTAATTGGCAGCGCGCTACTCTTGCGCGATCGCCGGACACTCGCGTCGTGCTTTTTCCTGTCGCTCGGAATGCTGCAGTTCGTCGGGCTATCTCTGAGTGGAGCAAAGTGGATTCGCTATTCACTTCCCATGCTCCCTTTTCTTTATTTGGCCGGCGGATATGCGGTACAAGAGATCTGGAAAGGTGTGAAAGGAAAATCCTGGTCCCCGGCCCTCGTGGGAACGGCCGCAGTCATTTTGATTGGGTGGCCTCTTCTTGAACTACAAGCTTGGGCGCCGTACTACTCCTTCTACTTGAATTCAATCGGCGGAGGCACGCGGAACGTCACACGCTATTTTGCGCCTGATGAGGTGTCAGAGTTCGACACACGCGAGGTCGCACAGCAGGTATGTCCCTTGGCCCCCTTCGCGACGAGGGTGGCGACAGCAAGACCAATGAGCATGGCCTATTACCTCAAGACCTGCGGGCGCCCCGACATCCAGATTGTGCCGCTGTACGATGCCCATTATGCGCCTCGGAATGGAGATCTGGTCATTCTCGAGCCCTCGCGCCGTTTTTTTGAGACCCAGCGCTACTTCGATGTTCTAAAACGCTCTGGCATGTCTCACAGCGACGTTCGAGTGGGACCGGTTTTGGCGAGCTCGATTTATCTCTTCGACCCGTCCGTGCCAGGGCCCCAGAGCGGGAGGGAAGAGTTCACGCTAACTCAGCTGGGGGGCGCACCAACTCGGCTTGAGAACGATGCTCAAGAAACCGCGTCGACCGGCACGAGCAGGTTTGAATTCTTAGATCTCACCAGGAGACTCATACAATGACTCCGCTTTACCACGCAAGGAACTCTCATGTGCGCTGGTTTGTGCGCGCAATCGCCTTTTTGATCATCGGCCTCCCAGCTCTTGCACAGCAGGCAGATGTATCTGCGCCTCTAAGCGCTGATGAAGTGATGGGACGTGTCGCGGAGATGAACGAAGTGCGTGCCAAAGCACTGGAAAGCTATTCCAGCGTTCGCAGCTATCACCTTGAGTGCCACTGTCTCTCACATAAGAAGGCCGACATGGTCGTACGGACCGACTATCAGGCACCGAATAAAAAAGAGTTCACGATCGTGTCAGAGAGCGGCTCCGGCACGGTACGGGACCGTGTGTTCAAGAAACTCCTGGAGGCGGAACAGGAGTCAATGCGGGTTGAGAATCAGCAGCGGTCCGCCATCACGCCCGAGAACTACACATTTCAAGTGTCTGATTACGAGAAGACCGACAGCGAGGAATTCTACGTTCTCGATGCACAGCCGCGAAACAAGAACAAGTTTCTGTTTCGGGGCCACATCTGGGTGAATGCGAAAGACTTCGCGATAACGCGAGTTGAAGGCGAGCCAGCTGTCAACCCTTCCTGGTGGACTGTCAGAACTGACTTCAAACGTCGCTACCAGAAAATCGGTGACTTCTGGTTGCCGGAATCGAACGAGAGCGAAACCAAGGTTCGCGTTTTCGGCACAGCGGTTCTAAGCATTGAATATCGCGATTACCAGATCACGCAGGCTGGAGGCGCAACAGTAGCCTCGCCCCACAGCGAAGCATCAGCAGCTACAGCAGCCGAAGCGTTTTAGAAAGAACGTCGATGTGTACTGCATTTGTGGCCTGGCGGTCCTTCTGATCACCGCGGCACTCCCCGCTTGCATGAAGCAGCCGCCGGGCGTTCGTATAATTTTACCTTCGTCGGCGCAGACGGGGTCTTTTAGCGATCCCAGGGTATAGAACCCGCAAAGACTGCGCCGACGCCATTTCTTTTTCACGAACACCATTGAAAGAAATAGCGCGCCGATCGAGGATGAAAGAAATCTGGTCCGCGGCGGTCGACCTTTGATGTTTCGCCTTAGACCCGCGACACAACCATTCTGTGCCCATAGCTTCTGATTGACCTTTTGTAGGCAGCTGCCCTCATCTGGGCACAGGAGATGCGATTTCAATCGTCCATGTTCCTGTCCTAGAACGAGTTCTACTTGGCCCGCAAAATGCCTTTACAAGTGGGTTATGGCGACTCTTGACTATCCTCCAGTTCATCGCATCGCATACCCGACCGTTCAGAGACCGGGCTTGCGAGTGGATTCGCGCATTGCAGCATTGCCCACGGAAGAGGAAAAACAGCTTCCCGTTCGTTCCGAGCAAGAACTCGGCGACATTTTTTACTTCATCGAGCCGCGCCCGCGCAATCCGTGGGCGGCATCTGGATCGCTGGCGTTCCTGTCGCTCCTCCTGCTCGCGCTCATTGTCATTCCGCTGTTTCACACCGATCCACTCCCCAAGCGGGAAACGCTCACGATGTTGTATCTACAGCCGCCACCGGCCGCGGGCGGCAATGCCGCGAAGTTCCAAGCGCCTAAGCTCGTATCCACATATACCCCGACAAGTACTGGTATTACCGCACCAGTGCATAAGACGCAAGAAGGGCCGCCACCGCCGGTCGGCGCAACTGGTGGAGTGGCCGGGGGAGTTCCCGGTGGAGTGGTCGGCGGAGTTCCTGGCGGAGTGTCTAGCGAAATGCTGAATAGCGCGCCAAGCGTTCCAGTTCTTGCGAAATCGCCTGTGCCGACGCCGGTTAAGAGAATGCGTATCGCCTCCCGCGTAGCGCAGGCGAACCTCATCCACGACGTTCCGCCGCAGTATCCGCCGGAGGCGGGTCGGGCGCGGGTTGAAGGGACAGTGGTGCTGATGGCCGTGATCGGCCAGGATGGCACTGTGAAGGATGTGCGAGTCGAGAGCGGTTTACCTACGCTCGCGCAAGCTGCTATCGATGCCGTGAAGCAATGGCGTTACAAGCCTTACATGATCGACGGAGAACCGGTGGAAGTGGACTCTCGGATCACGATTAACTTCACCCTTTCCACGAGCTAGGAATATCGATGATCAAGAACAATCCACACGCCTTGCCCAACAGGTATTGGGACAGGTTCCTGAAACTGACACACGCGTTGCTAATGATCGCTGTGGGCGGAGTGAGCTTTGCAGTAGCGGTATCCGCACAGTCTTTTGAAGCGACTAAAGCAGAAACAGGATGCATCGGGGGTACGGTGGTCGACACCAGCGGCGATCCGATTCCCGGCGCCACAATAGTCCTTCAAGGGCCGCCTGGCGATCGTCTCACGACAGTCACAAAGGACGATGGAACCTTTGCATTTAACGAAGCCCCGGCGCCAGTCGCGTATCAGATCGCCGTCACCGCTGAAGGTTTTGCAGATTGGAGTTCTTCCATCACAGTCGAACCAGGCCAGGATAAGACTCTTCCCGAGGTCAAACTACGCATCTTGGCTGTGCAGCGAGCGGTTACTGTGAATTATTCCTCGAAGGAGGTTGCTGCCCAGCAGCTCAAAGCTGAAGAACAGCAGCGCATTTTCCGTTTCATACCGAACCTTTATGTGACTTACGAGCCTCATCCCGAGCCTTTAAGCACGAAGATGAAGTTCCACCTAGCTTACAAAGATCTCACCCAGCCAGCTTTCTTCGTCCGTGTGGCTGGGTGGGCCGCAGTCCAGCAGGCCGCTGGCAGTCCTCATTGGCCCCAAGATGCCCAAGGATATGGCAAGCGGTTGGGGGCGGGCCTCGCCGACGCTACTACCGAAGACTTAGTAGGTAACGCTATTTTGCCATCGCTCCTGCATCAGGATCCACGCTATTTTTACCAGGGCAGCGGCACAAAGAAGTCCCGGGCGGTCCACGCTGTCTTAGCTGCATTTATTTGTAAGGGAGACAACGGAGCGTGGCAGCCGAATTATTCCACATGGGGTGGCAGTTTAATCGCCTCGTCCGTTTCGATGGCTTACTATCCAAGTTCCGATCGTGATGCTGCACACGTATTCAAGAATTTTGAGATTGGCATGGGCCTACATGTTGCTGGTGGTTTGGCCCAGGAGTTTATCTTGAGCAAATTCACCAGCAGAGGTAGGCACTAGTCAGAAGAAGCCGTTTTAACTCTGTTGCGAAGTAAGTTTGAATTCAAGTTTCGAAGATCATCGCGGTCGATAGACGTTTGTCCACTGACCGCATTCGAAGATCACCGATGTGTAAACCTCACGTGCAACTTCGGCAGCTTGTTCGGCTCTCGGTCGCTCTCCTGGGCCTCGCTTTGCTGGTTTCCCTGCTACGCGAAACCGGACCGTCCAGAGTGGCCAATCAGCTAAGGACAATGGCATGGGGCCTGGGTCTGATCGTCGTTTTGGCCGGGATCTCCCATCTCACAAAGACATTGGCGTGGCGGCTGACATTTCTGTGCGACATCCGGGACGTTTCATTTGCGCGGATGTTCGGTCTTCGGCTGGTATCAGAAACCATAGGAAGCTTCGGTCTTCCTGGTCAAGTACTCGGGGAGACCGCGCGAGTGTACTTGTTGGGTTCCGCGTTGCCGGTCGCCGATAGCGTTTCGTCGGTCACACTTGATCGTGGACTCTACATCCTGACCGCAGCGTTGGTGAGCGTGACCGGAATTATTGCGGGTGTTTTCCTGCTATCGCTTTCTGCGACCTGGCGATTGTACGCGTCGCTGTTTGCATGCTCCTTAGTGGTGTTGCTTGTAATAACCGCAGTGGCTTTTCAAAGACGTTGGCCGGTGTTGTCCGGCGCTGCGAAATCGATTGGGCGTTTGCCGTGGTTTAAGAATTGGCTGGAGGGCAAGCAGTCAGTGTTCGAGTCTGCCGAGGGCAATCTTTTCAGCTTTCACCGCGAAGCGCCCAAAGCTTTCTGGGCCAGCTTGACTCTCAACTTGGCTTGTCATGGCATGGCGGTATTGGAAGTCTATGTTCTGCTGCACTTCATGGGTGCAAGAACCGGTGTCCTTGGAGCCTTGGTGCTCGAAGCCTTCACGAAGTTGCTCAATGTCCTTGGCGCATTGAATCCAGGAAACTTCGGGACCTATGAGGGCGGAAATATGATTCTCGCTCGCCTAATCGGTATTGCAGGCGCCGCAGGATTGACCTTGGGACTGTGCCGGCGAGCGCGGTCCCTCTTCTGGAAGGCGATCGGGTTCCTATGTTTGCTCGCGATATCTAGATCCACCCTGCAAGGACGTCGAGATCGCCCCGAGCTGCCGCAGGGGACGGCAGCAGTTGAAGCATCCTTCACTTCCATCTCCATGGGTGTGAGATAGGACCAAACATGAACGCGGCTTTTCCGACTCGTGGTTCGACGATTGGCGAAGAAAAGAAGACGAATCTCTCAATAGACAGATCCGAGATACGAGGAACAACCATGTGCTCTCCGGTGCTAACTGTGCAGGCAGCCCCGATCAGCGCCTCACTCGTGCAAGGTGCTTGCTGTGACACCTATCCCCCAATTCACGAGGAGTATGTGACCGAATTTAATCATGTATGTATGAACTGGGTTTTGGTCGACGACACAAAGGGAAATCTTCGAGCCCAAGTGCGATGGGAGGTAGACCGATAGGCATGCCGGACTCGAATACTTATATACGATCTGCATCGGTTGCTCTTCCACCCGCCGACGGCTGTCGCGCTTCAAGTGTTGTTGCTCTCGGCTGGGTACTCGTCGTGATCGGCGCATATTGTTTTTGTGCGAGCGCATTTGCCCAGACATCGGATTCCCAAACGGCGGAGGTGCCGACCACGTCGTGGACAGCCACAACGGACTTAAAGAGCGACGATCTACTTCCTGAACGTCTTCCCGCGCGCATCAGCGAAAGCCATAGCCAGAATGGCAACCTGATGTTGGACAAGAGATCGGTCGAGATCCGCGGAACCGATGGACATTTCGAACCTTATCAGGACATAGAAACGGAAACCCTGACCGTCGATGCTTCCACCGTGAGAACCACGATGCGCACCTTAACTCAGGATGTAAATGGGAGGAAAACCCTCGTGCAGGTAACGGAAGAGGAGAAGCACATCCTGCCCGGCGAGGACTCGATTATAGTGCGCGTGACCTACAACCCCGATGTCAATGGACGGCTTCAGGCAGTACAACGCGAAATCGCGGAGACGAAAAAGATCGGGAAGGATCTGGAAGAAACGAACACGACGGTCATGGTCACAAACATCAACGGCGGTTTAGCTCCAGCTTTCAAGACGCACGAACTCCGCAAGCGAGCCGCGAACGATACGGTGGAAACGGAAAAAACCACATGGCTTCCGGACGGTAACGGAAAGTGGCAAGTGAGCGAAGTACGCCAAGCCACTACCAGGCAAGAAGGGACGAACCGCACCACCGAGGAGCACGTTTCCCGGCTCGACTCCGAAGGCAAGCTAGGCGAAGTCTCTCAGGTCGTTAGCCAAGAGTCCGAGAGCCCCTCCGGAGAAAAACGCAGCGTCGTGGAAACCTATTCCATCGATGTCCCGGGTACCCCACGGGACGGTAGCCTGCACCTCGTTGAGCGCAAAACCAGTATCGAGAGCTCGAGTTCCACTGGCGAGCGAGCAACCGAAGAACAAGTCGAACAAACCAATCCGGGCGATCCCGGCGCGGGTCTCCGCGTGTCTGTAGTCGTCGATGGCAGGATGGTCCCCGGACCCTCGGGAGAACAGTCCACGGTAACCATTCGCGCGCGCGACTCGAACGGCAGCTTTGGCATTGTCTCGGTGGATATGACGAAGTCGGATCGGATCCCCACCATTCAGGTTCAGCAACCGCCTGCCGAAAAGCCGTAAATAAGGCCATCGCAGATTGATCTTTTGGCCACTTCGAGTAAAGGCCAGCGGCTGGGACTAACTTCGGCTTGGTGCCTCAATTCGGTCAGTGCCCTTGGCAGGTCATTGGATGTCTGTGTCGGAGCTTCCAATCCAGTTGATAGACAGGTATTTTCATCCACTTACAACTGGCCACTTCTGGCACCCGGATTGCGAATAAGGGTGCGACCTTCAAATCGCTCCAGGGGGTTGGCCATGCTCGGAGAATTGACGAACATCCCGACTGACACGCTCATTGACATGCTGTACATCATCCTCGCCGGCGAAGTCGCTATCAGCGCCAGTGATGCTGCGGAAATTGAGCAGATTCAGCGCGAGTTGCAATGTAGAGGCGACGAGCAATGCTGGAGCTTTCAAACTGTTAATTGAAGGAAGGTGTGCAGTCAGTTGTTTGGATCAGTGTTTGACCTCCACAAAGGCGGGCGTTCGATGAAGCCCAAAACTCAGAGTTGCACAACGCGGAATGAGGAACTTGAAAAATGGCATCGCTAACAGAAATTGAAGAATTAGCCAGACCACTGAGCGCCGAAGGTACAGCGCGGTCAACCGTTGCAGGTGCGCCACTCGGCGCCGATGATCTGATTAAGATCGATGCTTATTGGCGAGCATGCAAGTATCTGGCTCTGGGAATGATCTACCTTCAGGCAAATCCCCTGTTGCGGGAACCCCTGAAACCAGAACACATCAAGAGCCGGCTGCTCGGCCATTGGGGATCAAGCCCGGGTCTCGCCTTCATCTACGCCCATCTGAGTCGTCTCATAAAGAGAGACGACCTCGAGATGATTTTTCTTGCAGGCCCAGGGCACGGCGCACCGGGAGTCTTAGCGCCTATATATCTGGAAGGCAGGTACAGCGAAATCTATCCGGAAAAAAGCCAGGATGAGAAAGGCCTGCGAGAGTTCTTCAAGCAGTTCTCATTCCCCGGCGGTATCGGCAGCCACTGTACTCCAGAAACGCCGGGTTCGATTCATGAAGGAGGCGAACTTGGATATGTCCTCTCGCACGCTTGCGGAGCCGCGTTTGACAATCCCAATCTGATCGTGGCGGCAGTCGTGGGTGACGGCGAAGCCGAAACTGGACCGCTCGCGACCTCATGGCACATCAGCAAATTTCTGAACCCAATTCGCGATGGGGCGGTTCTGCCCATACTTCACCTGAACGGATACAAGATCAACAACCCGACCCTGCTGGCGCGGATCACTCACGAAGAACTGGAAGACTTGTTACGCGGGTATGGCTGGAATCCCTACTTCGTGGAGGGATCCGAGCACGACAGCATGCATCAGGCAATGGCGGCGACGCTGGAGCGTTGCATTGCCGAGATTCAGGAGCATCAGAAAGAGTGCCGTAAGAGCGCCGTTGCGACCCGGCCGCGGTGGCCGATGGTGGTGTTGCGGTCGCCAAAGGGCTGGGGCGCTCCGTTGGAAGTCGACGGACATCGGCTTGAAGGCTCCTGGCGTTCGCATCAGGTTCCCCTGACCGACGTGAAAACCAACCCAGACCATCTGCGTCTACTCGAGACCTGGCTGCGATCGTTCAAGCCGGAAGACCTCTTTGATGAGTACGGGAGAGTGCGACCGGAGATCGCCGGATTTGCGCCGCAAGGGCAGCGCCGCATGAGCGCCAGTCCGCACGCGAATGCAGAGCTCAGGAAAACAGCGCGGTTGCCCGAGTTCCGCGATTACGCCGTCAAGATCGACCGCCCAGGAAATGTTGAAGTAGAGAACGTCCCGCCACTGGGACGTTTTCTGCGCGATGTCATGAAGTCGAATATGGACAGCTTTCGAGTGTTCGCGCCAGACGAGAATACGTCCAACAAGCTTGACGCGATTTATGAGGTCTCGAAGAAGTTCTGGATTGCTGAAAATTTCCCCGAGGACCGTGACGGAACAGAACTGGCTCCAGACGGTCGCGTTGTCGAAATGCTCAGTGAGCACACGATGGAGGGCATGCTCGAGGGCTACTTGCTTACCGGTCGCAACGGCTTTCTTTCATCTTACGAAGCCTTCGTTCACGTCATTGACTCCATGTTCAACCAGCATGCCAAGTGGTTGTCCATCTGCAACAACTTATCTTGGCGCCGTAAGATCGCATCGCTGAACCTTTTAATTACCTCAACCGTGTGGCGTCAGGACCACAATGGCTTTACGCATCAGGATCCTGGGTTTCTGGATGTAGTGCTCAACAAAAGTGCCGCGGTCACGCGCATCTATCTCCCACCGGATGCGAACTGTCTGCTCTCCGTAGCCGATCATTGCCTGCGATCCGAAAACTATATCAACGTCATTGTCTCGGACAAACAAAAGCATCTGCAGTACCTCGACATTGATGCCGCGATTACCCATTGTACTAAGGGCATTGGTATCTGGAATTGGGCCAGCAATGATGACGGACACGAACCCGATGTTGTTTTTGCTGCGGCCGGCGACATCCCTACCCAGGAAGCTCTAGCTGCTACCGCACTGCTCAGGGAGCGCTTCCCGGACCTCGCAATCAGATTCATCAATGTCGTTGACCTATTCAAGTTGCAGCCGAGCACGGAACATCCGCATGGCTTAACCGACGCGGACTTCGACTCTCTCTTCACCGTCGACAAGCCGATCATCTTCAACTTCCATGGTTATCCCTGGTTGATTCACCGTCTCGCCTACCGCCGCACGAACCATCGAAACCTGCACGTGCGGGGTTACAAGGAGAAGGGAAACATCAATACACCAATGGAACTGGCGATCAACAACCAGACGGACCGATTCAGTCTCGCCATCGACGCGATCGACCGCGTCCCGAAACTGCAACGAATCGGCGCGCATGCCAAAGAGGCATTCCGAGATTGCCAGATTGTATGCCGCCGTCATGCTTACGAGCACGGAATCGACAGCCCTGAGATCAGCAGCTGGAAGTGGCCTTATGGCAAGCAGTGACTGAATGCCTACTATCGCTATCCCTCGACCATGCCCGTGAGTTCGCAGCGTGCGTCAGAGTGCCGACTGAAATGGGACATCGGGTAACTCCCTGATCCGGAGAAATCGCCAAAGGAGTCTAAAACATGAGCACGAGTGCAACGGCCAAACGGCCGGCCTCGCCAGAGGAAGCTAAACGTCTTAGTAGTAAGTATGGCTGTGGTCCGGTGCAATTCTCCGGAACGGACGAAGCGCTCTATGAGCGGCACCTGCTGTTTGACAGCGGAGTTAATCTGGCGGACGCGACGGCGCGCGACAGGTTCGAGGCTCTCGCGCGGTCGGTGCGAGACGTTCTATCGCAGCGATGGCTTCTCACTGAAAAGACCTATGAACAAAAAAATCCCAAGCGGCTCTACTACCTCTCGATGGAATTCCTCATCGGCCGCTCGCTCGCAAACAATGTTACGAACCTGCTGCTGGCTCCGCTCACAGACCAGTTTATACAGGACAAGAAACTGAACCTCATCGAGATCCTGGAGCAGGAGCCCGATGCGGGACTGGGCAACGGCGGTCTTGGACGTTTGGCCGCCTGCTTCATTGAATCTGCTGCAACCATGCAGTTCCCCGCCATAGGTTATGGGCTGCGCTACGAATACGGCATTTTCAAACAATCCATCCAGCACGGATGGCAACAGGAAACACCGGACAACTGGCTCCGCTCTCCGGATCCATGGGAGATTGCCCGCCCGAACGAAAAGGTGGAAGTCAGCGTGGGATGCTCGTTCGAGCTCAGCGGAGGAACCCTGCGCCCGGTTCCAGGGCGCCCAACGACTCTGATCGGCATCCCATTTGACCGTCCTGTGATCGGCTACGGTGGTACCACGATCAACACCCTTCGACTCTGGGCGGCGGCAGCGCCCGACTACTTCAAGTTTGAAGAGTTCTCGCACGGCGATTTCGTAGAAGCATTTACTCAGACCCTTGGGGCCGAGACCCTGACCCGCGTCCTTTATCCCGATGATTCAAAAGTCATGGGGCGAGGGCTACGCCTGCTGCAGGAGTACTTCCTTGTGGCGTGTTCGCTGGCGGATGCAGTGCGGCGCTTCCAACGGACCAACTCGGATTGGCGCTTGTTTGCAGACAAGGTAGCAATTCAGATGAACGATACGCATCCGGCTCTAGCAGTTCCGGAGCTCATGCGACTCCTTGTTGACCGAGTGCATCTTGAATGGGACGAAGCCTGGCATATCACCCAGAACACGCTGGCATACACGAATCACACCTTGTTGCCCGAAGCCCTTGAAAAATGGCCCGTGAAGTGGTTTGAAGACATGCTGCCCAGGCAGTTGGAGATCATCTACGAAATCAATCGCCGTTTTCTAGGAGATGTTCGCGGGCGGTTTCCTGCCGACAAAGACCGCATTCAGCGCGTGAGCCTCGTCGAAGATGGCCCCGAGAGCAAGGTCCGCATGGCGAATCTGGCGGTCGTAGGTTCTCACAGCACCAACGGGGTAGCGGAGATTCACTCCAAGCTGTTGCGCGAGACCACACTCAAAGACCTGGCGGAAATCTTTCCCGAGCGTTTCAACAATAAGACGAACGGAGTCACTCCCCGGCGCTGGTTGCAATTATGCAATCCCGGACTTTCTGGCTTGATCACCGATGCCATTGGAGATGCTTGGATCCGTGATTTACGCGAATTAAGCAAGCTCAAAGGGTTCACACAGGACAATGGCTTCCGTGAAGACTTCCACAAAGCCAAGCGAAATGCCAAGGGACAATTCTGTGATTGGCTCCGCTGGTCGACAGGGCAGACGGTTGATCCGGAGTCGATCTTCGATTGCCAGGTCAAGCGCATCCACGAGTACAAACGTCAATTCCTGAATGCGCTGCGGATCGTTGTGCTCTACAACCGGCTGCGCCAGGACCCGGGGCTCAACCTGCATCCACGCACGTTCTTTTTTGCCGGCAAGGCCGCGCCTGCCTACCGGCTCGCCAAGGTGATCATCAAGTTCATCAACAACCTGGCTGCGACCATTGACGGTGACCCTGCAGTACGCGAACGCCTTAGGGTGGTATTTCTGCCTGACTACTGTGTCTCGCTTGCGGAGCACCTCATTCCCGCCAGTGACGTCTCCAACCAGATCTCGACGGCAGGCTATGAAGCCAGCGGTACAAGCAACATGAAATTCATGATGAACGGCGCACTGACAATCGGCACACGCGACGGAGCGACGATTGAAATGGCAGCAGAGGCGGGCGAGGAGAACTTCTTCCTCTTCGGTTTGACCGCTGACCAGGTGATCGGCAGCCGGGAATGGTACAACCCGCACTGGCATTACGAACACGAGCCCGAAACGCGTCAAGCCCTGGACTTGATTTTCTCGGACCATTTCAGCCGTTATGAGCCTGGCGTGTTCAGCCCCTTGCGCGACATGCTGCTCACGCAGGGCGACCATTACATGCACTTGGCGGACCTGAAGTCGTACCTCGAGGCAGACGAGCGGTTGTGCGCCTTGTATGCCGATCCTAACGAGTGGGCGCGCAAGGCTATTTTGAATGTCGCGGCCTCGGGGAAATTTTCGAGCGATCGCACGATCGCCGAATACGCAACCGAAATTTGGGGTGTAAGTCCGTGTCCAATCCCAGAGAAAGCGTAAGAGTGAGCGCGGGCACAACACAAAAATAAGGAAGACGGCCATGAAATTTACAAAGGCAATTATGTTTCCCCGACGCACAAGGTTTGGTCCTGCATTGGTCCTGGCGCTCGGCGCGTGCTCCGTGACATACGCGCAGGACGTGAGAACCAACTACATGCCGGGAACTGATTTTTCAAAATTCCATACCTATGCATGGGTCAACGACGTACAAGGCGTGCCCGCGGTGGGTGGCCGTCCCGACCAGATCCTGGACGCACAGGTCAAGCAGGCCATCGATTCACAAATGGCCGCCAAGGGCTTCACGAAAGTGGTGGACGGCGGTAAAGCTGATTTACTCCTGGGCTACCAGCTCGCGATCGATCGGGAGAAGCAGATAAATGGCTTCGCGAGCGGCATGGGCGGGTGGGGTGGCTGGGGCCCGTGGGGGAGCGGTCTCGATTCATTTTCGGCGACTACTGCAAGCAATTACATCGGGACTTTCGTCGTTGGTATGTATGACCCTGCTGTAAAGAAGCTCGTTTGGATTGGTGCTGCCCAACATGCGATTGAACCCAGCAAAAAACAGGAGAAAAACCAGGAAAGGCTCAATAAGGGAGCGCAGAAACTGCTGAAGGACTTCCCTCCGGGACGCGGCAGATAAACGAGTAACGATCGTAGGAACATTGAATCCTGCGATCAAACAGCGGGTGAAGGGGTAGAGAAGAATCCATGGAGTTTGGTTAAGCCTAGCTGTCCGGACTTCAAGGCAACGCAACACAACGAATATGCAGGAGAACTAGTGATGGATGCCAAGCAGATTTGTGGAGTGATTATCGCCCTATGTATGGCAGCGGTAGCTGCCAACGCGGACTCTTTAGAATTGAAGAATGGAAGCCTGATCAAGGGTAATTTCATGGGTGGAACCCAGACCAGCATCACCTTCCAGGTAGGATCGGCCGTGCAAAGCTATGATGTCGCTGATATACGTTCGCTCCGATTCGATTCCGATGCGCCCGGTACCTCGCCCTCTGTCCCCTCGAAGCAGCCGAGTTCGCTTCCCGCGATAGAAGAAGATGAAGTCGCGAAACCTGTGCCTTCGGTGACCATTCCTGCCGGTACACGGATTTCGGTTCGCATGATCGATTCCATTGACTCCACCAGGAATCGCGTGGGAGATCGTTTTCAGGCTTCGCTCGAAGAACCTCTGTGGGTAGACGGCAATATGGTGGTTCCGAAGGGTGCAGACGTTTATGGCCGGCTGGATGAGTCCAAAGAGACCGGAACTTTCGCGGGCAGGTCGCAACTTAAACTCCAGCTGACGGGAATCGTCGTCGACGGCCAAACTCTGCCGTTAGTCACCGGAGAATACGAAGTCTCAGGCAAGTCTAAAGGAGAGAGTACCGCGAAAAGGACCATTGGGGGAGGCGCCCTTGGAAGCGTCATTGGTGCGCTTGCAGGTGGCGGGAAAGGGGCGGCCATTGGGGCGGGAACAGGGGCCGGAGTGGGGGCTGGCTCGGAAATTATCACCAAGGGTGACCAAGTGAAGATCCCGAGCGAGACCTTACTGGAATTCATTCTGCAACAGAGCGTGACGATTCCGAAACACCCAGCCTGAACGGGCACCGCCGATTCCAGCGCATCACTGAATTCCGTCACTCTCGTGATGACGTCTTTCTTCCTGTGGGGCGCGGTGTGTCGGTCGGGGAAACTCACCGCCGAGGGCCGTTACTAACAATGCCGAGGGCCGTTACTAATAATTAAGGATAGGCGCAAACCACCTGCCCAGGACTGGACTGCTCCCGGTGAGACGCGGTATTCGATTGGCTGCTTATCCAGGCCGGGAATGACTTTTCTTTTCGACAAGACTTTCGGCGCGTTTACCGATCGTCTTCAGCGCCGCTTCGCGTTTGCACGAGGGTTTTGGTCACATTGCAGACGGTTATTCATCACCGCTAACGATTAGCATTCATGCAATGCTGATAAGGTAGTTCTCCGCGCAAGGGAGGCCAGCCTTTGCCCCCGCCAACCGTTGCCCCGCCGAAACTGTTCACTCCAGCCAGCACTTCGCCCACAACTTCCAAACAGCTCCGAAAGTGGATTGGGCCGCTGGCCTTAGGCATTATTCTTTTTCTGATACCAGCGCCGTCCGGCCTGAGCGTCACGGCCTGGCATTATTTCGCGCTGTTTGCCGCTGTGATCGCTGCCTTGATAACGGAACCGCTGCCCGGAGCAGCCATCGGCTTCATCGGTGTTACGGTTGCCGCTGCGTTCTTATGGGTCGGGAAGACACCGGGCGAGGCCACGAAATGGGCGCTCTCGGGATTCTCCAACGATGCCGTGTGGCTCATTTTTGCGGCCAACATGTTTGCCCTGGGATACGAAGTGACTGGGCTGGGCCGACGGATCGCCCTGCGGCTGGTCAAAGCTCTAGGGCGCCGGACCCTCGGCCTTGGTTACGCGATAGCACTCTCCGATCTATGTCTCGCTCCCGTGATGCCGTCCAATACCGCGCGCAGCGGAGGCACGGTGTATCCCATCATAAAGAACATTCCACCGCTCTACGGTTCATTTCCCAACAATAGCCCGCGAAAAATCGGCGGATACCTGATGTGGACCGGCTTTGCCACAACCTGCGTCACCAGTTCCATGTTTTTGACCGCGCTCGCGCCTAACCTGCTGGCGGTCGAAATTGCACGCAAGGTCGCCCACGTGGATATCTCGTGGGGCATGTGGGCACTGGGCTTCCTGCCGGTCGGGATTCTGTTGTTCGCGACGACACCTCTGCTTGCCTATTACCTTTATCCGCCGGAGATCAAACGGGGGGATGAGGTTGCGCGCTGGGCTGGCGACGAACTCATCACCATGGGACGAATCACGCGCCGCGAGGTGACCATGGGTTTGCTGGCCCTGGCAGCGCTCGTGGGCTGGATCGGAAGTAGCCGCTGGATGAGCCCTGTTACCGTGGCTCTGGCAGTCATCTCGGTGATGCTGCTGGCGAGGGTGGTCAACTGGAATGATATTCTTGCCAACAAACAAGCTTGGAGCGTCCTAGTCTGGTTTGCCACGTTGGTGGCCATGGCGGAAGGTCTGAGCGATGTTGGCTTTCTCACCTGGTTCGGCTCTCGCGCATCGGCTTACATGACCCGCATCCCGCTCATCCCGATGTTGATCACGGCCGTGGCGGTCTTCTTCATCATCCACTACCTATTTGCCAGCATTACGGCGCAGACAACAGCATTGCTTCCAGTATTTCTGCTGGCAGTTTTGTCCGTACCCGGCGTTCCCGCAAAGGCCATCACTCTGATTCTGGTTTACTCGTTGGGTTTGATGGGCGTCCTCAATCCTTATGCGAGTGGCCCGGCCCCAATCTGGTACAGCAGCGGCTACATCCCAAACAAGGATTTTTGGAGACTCGGTGCGATCATGGGAGCGCTGTATCTGGTGGTGCTGCTTGCGGTCGGCCTGCTCAGGGTCATCTCAGGCTACTAGCAGCGTTTTTTCATTCGGTGGTCACACCCTCACTATCTGTTGAGCTTGGCTATCGCCTTTAGATTCTTGTAATTCTTATCCGAGTCTTTCTCGAGATGAATGGGATCGCTAGCGTCTCCGCGCCAAATCAACTGCTTTTTTCCCCGGTCACATAGATCCACCGCTACCGACTAGTCCTTGCACGCAGCGAAGCAAGCATATTCCAGCTAGAACCAGCCAAACCGCGGAGGACTTCCAGACTCGATTCATGGAATCGGCTCGCTCCATCTGGCTTTTTGCCCTTGTGAAAGTGGTAATGCACGAAACCGCTCCGACTAGGTAATCGCAAGCCGGCCTCCAAATCAGACCCATTCCAAGCAGCTATTCAACAATGAGATAGGGATAGGTATTTCTTCTAGAGACTGACCATATTTGGGCATTGACCGAAACGGGGCGCGCGCGACATGGCACGAATTGGTTACAGCCTCATAACGTGAGGTGCTTCGCAGGAACTCGGGTTGGCAGGTAATTTGCACTATCGATGGCGTGCATCAGGATGTGGTGGTTATGTTCAAGATCACGCACAATACGATTCATCGCTTCTCTCTCGCCGAAATCCTCTTGATGGCGGCGATGAACCAAATGGAAGCGAAGCGCAAGGTTGACCCCGCGCGGTAACTCTGCGGTGACCTGTTCGGTCGTGGAGCGCTGGATCCAAGCGAGTGTAGTTCAAACGCGCCGGCACATTAGTTACTCTCCCCTGTAGGCTACTCACCCTCGGCAACCTTGGTGCGGTGCAATGGATACGCAACACCGTGATTGTGCGCGCATGAGAAATGGAAACGCCTAACAAGAGCAATATCGAGACCGGCATTTCGTGATTGCGGGCCTACCTAAGCTCAGCTTCAAGAGAGCTCGCCGATGAGCTCACTCGTCAAAACTGCGAGCACCACCCTTCAGCCGATTCGTGATGAGCTGCGTCCAAACCCACTTGATCGCGCGCGAGTCGTCATAGCAATACGCGAGGTTGTGATTCAAGGTCGAAAAACAATGCCGCTGACAGGTTTTCTTCATGTCATCCAACTGTTCATCACTGAACTTCGGACGATCGATGTTGCCCCAGTCAAATGGCGAAGCATACATGGGGAAGCATGGGGTGACCGTGCCGTCCGTGCGTACCACAACGTTGTTCTGTCCCGCCCGGCAATTCCACTCGGCGAAATGCAGATCGCCTGAGGAGTTCTGCACGATCCCTGGCATCTGCGCAATTTTCTTCGCCGTCCCATTGCCATTGCCATCGCCGTTCCAGCCAAACGTTTTCAAATCGGAGGCATTGCCCCCCATTCTCATGAAGGCTTTGATTTCTTGCAGCCGTTTCACGGAGTTCACCATCTGATAGCCGGCCTGGTTCTTCTCAATCAGCCAATCAATCAGTTCATCGGTGCAACGCCAGTCTGCCGGATGTATGTAGGTAGGGTTATCGGACAGATGTTTGAAGTGGTCGTCCTGTTCAAGCATCGGCGTTTCATTAATGTGATAGTCGGTGGCAATCCGGTGGGCGTGCGCGTACTCGGTCAGCTGACGGACATCTTCAGTATTGTTGCGGCAGATGTTGATATTCAGGAAGACCATGTAGCCATACACGAATTGCTTTCGCATAAGGCGTTCCAGATTCTGCTGGATCGGAACCAGAGCCTTTGGGAGGCCCGGTTTTACGTCCCAGGCATCGACTGCCACGTTGAAAACCGATGTTCCAGCGTCCGCCAAACGATCGGCCACGTCGGGCCTTAGAAGCCGGGCGTTGGTGGCAATGTAGATCCAGAATCCCTTCTTCGCCGCGTAGTAGACAACCTTTTGTGCGAATTGCGGGCGCAGAAGCGGTTCGCCTCCCATCAACGCCAGCACTCGGCATCCGCGATCGTGCAGCCAATCAATCGCTCGCCGGGCTGTGTCCTCAGTCATGCCCTTAACCTTGTTGTTGTATGCCCAGCAGTACCAGCAATCGAGGTTGCACTTATATTCCACGAACAGGTAAGCAATGATCGGATGGAATTCTCCGGGCAGTACTCGGGAGCGCACGTAAGGGAAGAGCCACCCCCTCATCGAGCGATAGGCCTGAGGCAGGGTCCAGTCGCGGTGTTCCGGAGGGGTCTCAGGTCCGGGATCGGACAGTTTCTCCGGGAACCGGGGATAAATCGGTTCCGGCAAACTCATTCCCTTGTCGACTGGACGTTCAGGGCTTTCTGACACCGAATTCATTAACAGACTGTGGACTTTAACATCAATGCGAAACTTCGGGATTGTGGACATAGCGTTTCCTCGAAGAAGGCGTGGTAAATGCGACAAATCGACGGCAGCGAATTCACAGATTGCACATTCGCTGCCAAACCCACGAAGCGGGCAAAGGGCTGCCATGGCGTGCAGTTGGGCGACTCTTCAAGCTGCAGCCGTCTGCCCTTTTACGATCACTGCCCAAATGGGGGCATGCGAAAACAGTCGTTATTACAGGCGGCTATCGACTTAGGGCCGCAGAAATTTGGTACGTGGTGTGCATCCTTCTCTGACGGAGAGGAATGCAATGAATTCACTTGAAGTAGAAAAACATATTCCCGCAGAGAAAATGGATACTGACAAACAAAGGTTCGTACGATATGCACTGCTGATCGTCGCAGTAAGTTATGTGATAGTGTCGCTGTATTTCATCTTTGATACGCGCAGCAGCTTGGCTTCGCTCGCCACAGCCGAGAAAGAGGCGATTGCAAACCTGCAGCAGCGACAAGCTGCGACACAAGACGATCTGAAGGCGTCCAACCAAGCCTTGTCGCAGCAGCTAGCGATCACCGAGAGAGGGTTGCAGGCGTCATACGCAGGCACGAATGCCCAGTTGCGCGAGAACCAAAGAGCCGTAGAGAGACGGCTGCAGGAGCAACAGAATCAGCAGAGCCAGGCAGTTGATCAGGTTTCTGTTCAAGTAGCTGGTGTGCGAACCGAGTTAAACGGGGCAAAGAACGACATCGCCGCTACCCGTACGGACCTGGACTCGACCAAAGTCAAACTGGATCATGCAATCGGCGATCTGACCGGACAAGGCAGCTTGATTGCCCGCACCCGCGAAGAGCTGGAAGAACTCAAGCATCGCGGCGATCGCAACTACTACGAGTTCAGCTTGTATAAAGGCGAGCACCCAACCCAGCTCTCAACCGTTTCCTTGCAGTTGAGGAAGGCTGACGCGAAGAAGGGCAAATTCACACTCAACGTCATCGCTGATGACCGCGTGATTGAAAAGAAGGATCGGGGCGTGGCCGAACCGTTGCAGTTTTACACGGGGCGCGACCGGCAGCTCTATGAAGTGGTCATCTTTACGGTGGACAAGAACAAGGTGACTGGTTACCTGAGCACGCCGAAAACGCCTGGCCTCACGGCGATGAGATAGCCGCGCCGCGTTTTCCGAGTATGTGCCCGAAACGCCGCCAGATCCGGCGAGATCGGAGGGAATATCTCGGTTCCGTTAACCGAGGATGAATGCTCAAGCCTACTACAAGGCGCATGGAACGCGGTCCTGTTTACATCGCAGGTCTGCTGTCTCAATGGCTGAAAACGGGATGCAGTTCCAGGGTGAATGATCCAGGATGATAGTCGTCGCCGAGCGTATCATCTGCAACCTGATAAAAAGATAAGGATCAGTGTGGTTTGCCGGCAAAATATGATGCAATCCGATATCGAATAGCTGGCACAAATATGAGCAACACCGTTGCGAGCGAATTGCCTCTCGTCGTGACGGTGACTGCCAGCGGCACGCGGAAATCAATTGGCTACTTCGTCCAACAGTTTCCCTTGCGGATCGACCAACTGAATCGTCATCGCCAGCGAGCCGTCGGCGTGCGTGGAACAGCTCAGGCAAGGATCATAAGCGCGCACGACGGCCGAAACGTGGTTTAGCATACCTTCCGTGAGTTTGGTGCCGTCCAGGTAGTGCTCCGCGACCTGTTGCACGCTGCGGCCTATGGCCAGGTTGTTATGCCCGGTGGCCACGATCAGATTCGCCCAGGTAATCGCGCCTTCCTCATTCACCCTGTAATGATGAATGAGAGTTCCGCGAGGGGCTTCGATCATGCCCACACCTTCCAGTGCGTTCACGCCGGCGGTTGCCCGGACGTGCTTGTCCTGAATCAGGGGATCATTGAGCAACGTGTCCATGCGCTCCAGAGCGTAGATAATTTCGATTAGCCGGGCATAGTGGTAGAGGAAGGCGCTGTGCGCCGTCCCAAAGCGCTGATGAAACTCGTGAAACTCGGCGTCGGCGACGGGAGTTCCGCAGCCAGAGGCCGCGTTCAACCGACCCAGCGGGCCAACGCGATACACCCCTCCGGGAAAGCCCTGGGGCTTGAAATACGGGGCTTTGAGGTATGACTCGCGCAGGCTGGCCTCGCCGATCCACTGGGCGTAGTCTTCAGCAGGAATCTGGTCCTCGACAATACTGCCTCCGGCACTGCGGAAACGCAGATTGCCTTCGTAAAGCTGCAGGCTTCCTTTCGCATCCACCATTCCCGCATACATGGTGGGGAAAGAACCAAAGACGGCAATCTCTTTCTCGTACTTATCGAGCAATCCTTTGAACAAACGGAGGGTTCGCTCGGCAATTGCTTTCGCCGAGGACAATTCAGAAAGGATCTCGTCGCGAGCCTGCGTTTCCAGCGGCGCAGCCACTCCACCTGGCACAATCCAAATCGGATGCACGCGTTCATGGGCCAGCCTCTCCACCGCGCGCAGAGCGAACTTGCGCAGCTCGATACCATCACGAGCCAACTGCGGATGGGCGGCGATGACTCCCATGATATTGCGAGTGGCCGGATCCGATTCCATCCCCAGCAACAGATCCGGAGCCGACAAATAGAAGAAACTGAGCGCATGGGACTGCACGATCTGCGCGCAGTGTACCAGCCCGCGCAGCTTTCTAGCTGCGGGTGGAATCCTTACCGCCATGATCGCATCGCAGGCCTTCGAGGCCGCCAGCAAGTGGCTAATGGGACAGATCCCGCAAATGCGCGACGTGATGCCCGGCATTTCACAGAAGGGGCGCCCTTCAGTGAACTTCTCGAAACCGCGAATCTGGGTTACGTGGAATTGTGCGCTCGCCACGTGGCCCTGATCGTCAACGTGAATGGAGATTTTTCCGTGCCCTTCGAGGCGGCTGATCGGTTCGATGGTGATACGCTTGGTCACACACACTCCTTTTGCAACTTCACCGGCTGGCTGGCTCGCGCCCTTCCAGCAAGTCGGTTATGAATCCCAGAATGGTGTTGGCGGACGGCGGGCACCCTGGCAGCCAGTAATCCACTTTGACGAACTCGCGCAGCGGTCGGACCTGCTCGCGCAACACAGGCAGGCTGTCGTTGGGGATGAGTTGTTCCGTATCGGCGCCGTCCACATACACACTCCGCAGCAGCTGGCTCACGGGAATGTTGTTGCGCATGGCGGGTACGTTCCCGGTGACAGCGCAGTCCCCAAGTGAAACCAGTACCCGCGTCCTCTTGCGAATCGTGCGCAGCCTGTGCAGATCATCCTCCGAACTGATCGCGCCTTCGACCAACGTTATATCCACATGCTCGGGGAACTCTTGTGCGTCCACTAGGGGGCCATAAACGATGTCAGTCTTGCTGCCCAGGGAGATGATGGCTTCGTCTATATCCAGCAGCGACATATGGCACCCCGAGCAGCCGTCCAACCATACGGTTGCTAACCTCGGTTTTTCGGTTATCCGATCCATAATCTTTTTTGCCGTGCCCTCACAATGTATTTGAGGAATCCGCGATCTTTACGCATTTCCCCGATAGTCTTGCCCTTGTGGAATAAAGCACCCGTGGGGCACACCTGCACGCACTTGCCGCAGCTGGTGCAAGTCTCGGAGGCGCCCCAGGGCTCGCCCAGATCGGAAATAATTTGCGAGCGGGCGCCTCGGCCGCTTACATCCCAGGTATGCGCACCCTCTACCTCATCGCACACGCGTACGCACCGGGTGCAGAGGATACAGCGATTGTGGTCCAGGCCGAATGATTCGTGGCTGATATCCACGGGCAGGGAGGGAAAGCAGTAGCGGTAGCGGATGTGACCAATGCCCAGTGCGATGGCCAGATTCTGCAACTCGCAGGCCCCATCGGCGACGCAAACGGCGCAAACGTGATTGCGCTCGGCCAGCAACAGCTCCGTGATCATTTTGCGGTGCGAGCGCAGTCTGGGTGTGTCCGTGTGCACCACCATTCCCTCTTCCACCACGGTAGAGCACGCCGCTTGCAACTTCTTCTGGCCCTCGACTTCCACCATGCATAGTCGGCAGGCGCCGGCTTCGCTCAGGGCGCCGATATGGCACAGACGCGGGATGTGAATGTCGTGGTCCCAGGCCACCTTGAAAATCGTCTCACCATCCATGCCGGTGACTGCCTTGCCGTCTATGACCAGAGTCTTTACGCTCATGCAGTCACCTCAAGCTCAACGGGCGTCAACTGGCAGTGGCCGGCCGGACATCGCCGCTCGTGAATGTGCGCCTCATATTCTTCGGGGAAATACTTCAGGGTGCTGAGGACCGGGTTGGGAGCGGTCTGTCCGAGGCCGCACAGGCTGGTCTCCCGCAGCAGGGTGGCAAGGTCTTTCAGGATATCGAGATCTTCGTCCGAGGCTTTCCCTTGCGTAATGCGCTCGAGGATGTTGTGCATCTGAAGGGTGCCTGCGCGGCAAGGAATGCATTTGCCGCATGACTCATCCATGCAGAACTCCATAAAAAACCGCGCTACATCCACCATGCAGGAGGTCTCATCCATCACGATTAATCCGCCCGAGCCCATGATCGAACCGATAGCGGCGAGCGATTCATAGTCCACGGGGGTGTCGAGAAGGTCTTGCGGGATGCAGCCGCCAGAGGGCCCTCCGGTTTGCGCCGCTTTCAGCTTTTGACCGGGAACACCGCCCCCAATGTTGAAGAGAATTTCGCGCAGAGTGGTGCCCATGGGGACTTCGATCAACCCAGGATTGGCGATCTTGCCAGCGAGAGCGAAGACTTTGGTCCCCTTGCTGTTGGCGGTGCCGATGCTCGCGAACCATTCTCCGCCACGCTCGATGATGGTGGGAATATTGGCGAAGGTTTCGACGTTGTTGATCAGAGTGGGCGCCCCCCAAAGCCCGGAAGCCGGCGGATAGGGTGGGCGCTGCCGGGGCTGTCCGCGTTTGCCTTCGACGGAAGCGATCAACGCGGTTTCTTCCCCGCAGACGAATGCCCCGGCACCGATGCGCAGGTCCACCCGAAACTGGAATCCCTGCTCCAGAATGCGGTTTCCCAGCATGTGCTCGCGCTCAGCTTGCTTGATGGCGGTTTGCAGGCGCTGGATGGCGAGTCCGTATTCCCCGCGCACGTAAATGTATCCCTGTTGCGCGCCCACGGCATAGGCGGCGATGGCCATGCCCTCGAGCACGCGATGCGGGTCGCCCTCCAAAACGCTCCGGTCCATGAACGCCCCAGGGTCGCCCTCATCGGCGTTGCAGATGACGTACTTCGTGGTCGGTACTTGTCTGGCCACCAGTTCCCACTTCAGACCGGTGGGATAGCCCGCACCACCTCGGCCCCGGAGGCCGCTCTTCTTGACTTCGTCCACCACCTGGCGCGGGGTCATCCCCTCGAGCACTTTCGCCAGCGACTGGTAGCCTCCGACGGCAATGTAGTCGGTGAGTTTTTCGGGATCCACACGGCCACTGTTGGCCAACACGATCTTGAGTTGGCGGGAGAAATAGGGCGCTTCCATGTCAATCGATCGCGCCGCCAGACTTTCGCGGTCCTGGACGTTGTTGCTGACAAGCGCAGACGCACCCGCAACCGTGAGGTTGCCGTAAAGACGATGGTCCGCGGAGCTTAGTACCAGCGGGCCGCGTCCGCACATCCCCATGCAACCGGTGCCGCAAATCTCGACCTTGCCCGCTTTGCCTTGCGCCTGCACCTCGGCATCAAGAGCGCGTCGCAGGCTGTCCGCTCCACAGGAAATACAGCCCGCGGCGCTACAGCAGAGGATCCGGTTCTCGAGCGACTGCTGGCGGGCCAGTTCCTGCGCCTGCGTTTCGGATAGCTCTTCGATTGTCATCGCACTCCTATCTGGTTGAGTTCGGCATCGAGGCTATCGGAAGTCACGCGCGCCATGACATTCCCGTCATAGATGACCGCGGGGGCCAGGCCGCAGGAGCCGATACAGCGTGCAGTCTCGACACTGATTTTTCCATCGGGAGTCGTCTGTCCGGCTTTGGCGCAGCGCCGCTCGAGTTTTCCGATGAGGCTCAATCCGCCGGCGACATAGCAAGCCGTGCCCAAGCAGACCACAAACGTGTGTTCGCCCTTCGGCTTGAGCGAAAAGAAATGATAGAAGGTGGCTACGCCGAGCACGCGACTGGAAGGCAATCGCAGCTTGTGCGCGATCGTCTTGAGCAGCGGGCGCGAGAGAAATCCATAGAGCTCCTGAGCGGTGTGCAGCACTTCAATGAGCGCGTCGCCGGAATACTGGTGACGCGACATGGAGCGTTCCAGCAGTTTCTCACGATTGTCTCGGGGCGCGACAGCTTGACCAGCGGACATTTGAGCTCCTCCTGTCGTCAAGAATCGAGGTCACTAATTTGTCTCGACGGTGCTAGGCAGAGCGGTAGGGCACGGCTCTTTTTCCCGATCCCTATTCGAAAAGATATCGGCATTGTTCATCGTCCGCTAGCACTCCAAGCACGCAGCAGCGTGATTGCCATCACGTGCAACCTCTGCGGACAGTAACTGCAATTCGAGCGCCACTTATCTTCCGCGCGCGGGTGACGTACGCTCGACTGCGCCGCCTCCGGCGATGGCAATGCCGAGAATAAGAATCTTGAACATCGATATCCGGTTTCTTAAGAAGCGATTCAAACAGCGGGACGGATCGACCCAATGCTCGCCGAATGTGAAGGCCCGAGCATCTGTGCGTTAGGCATCAATGGCTCCCCGGGGTTCATCAGCATTCTGCACACTGAGCGGGATCAACAGATCCTGAACCCAGGAATATATTTACTGACTTCATCGGCGGGACCTGATTACTGAATTCCGTCCGGTCGCAATAGGACTTCAGGAAATGATCAATTGTCTCCACGCGAAGTTTTATCGAAGCAGTTGGCTTGTTCTCATCCAAATCTTTGAAACAGAAGTAGGGTGTTCCCGACTGCTCGATAATCCGCTCGACAACGGAATACACGGGAGCGTCGTGGCCGCACTTGAAACTCGATAGTTCGACAGCTACGAGGTTCGGGTGACGCGCGGTGAACTTGGCCGCCCATAGTTTCAGATTGCTGCTGGCGGCGGTCGCGGTTTTCCACACGTCCGAAATATCTAGTGGATGGGTAATGATCCCGGCGCGCACCTCATCTCCAAAAAGGCGGTCCAACAGGTCCCCGTCAAGGGGCAACGTATTCTGCGAGAAAACTGGATATCCGAGCCTCTGGAATTCGTCGAGTATGCCGTGGTTTAGTCCCGGGTCGTGGTGATAAGGCCGGCCAAGCATCACAACTCCCAGACGATGCTCGCGCTCCAGCGAGTCGAGCGCTGCTCGGGCCTTGCGGCGGATGTCACGTTCATAACTCGCCAGCGCCTCGTACCCGGCTTCGACCGCTCGATGATTTTCCTCCTCGGACAGTCCGAGGACCTGACTCCAGCATTCGAACATCTGCTGCTCAAAAAGCTTCTTGTGAGAAAGATTGACAATCGGATGCAGATACCGAATTTTATTTTCGGCAAAAACATCGAACTCTTTTGTGTACGCCGCCTCCACAGTTTCTGGCGTCACTGCGGCAGTTGGACAGGCATTGCAGGCACGGGTGCGCACCAGCGGTGAGCACAGCACATCGAACATGGGCAGGAAGATGCAGTCAAGCGGCCGCCGTGCATGCTTGCTCAAAATCAGGTTATGGAAGTGTGAAATCGCAATCTTGGAGGGGAAACAAGGGTCGATCGAACCACGACTGGAGCCAACACGATACATCTCGTTGGTTGTGAAGTCCGAATAGACGATATTCTCGGACAAGACACCAAGGCTCTCCAGGTAACCGCTGAATAATGGAGCATACACGAACATGTTGAGCACGCGGGGAACGCCGACCCGCAAGCTGGAACGCGACCTCATCAGGGTGATGCGTCGTTTGGCAGAGTTTCTCCAGCCTGAAACTGGGATCGCATCGCTTACAAGAACGGGGTGACGCGACCTCCAGACTTCGCGAGAAGCAATATCCACCAGGTTCGGCGTTCGAGCCAGGTTGGCGTCGAGCTCTGCCTTGATCTGGCGCATCCGATCCAGGCCTTCGACGGAACCCTTCTCGCAACCGGCGATGATCACACGACGTTCGCCTCGCGAGATTGAAGGTTTGTGCCTTTCGGTATTTATGTTTTCGTTCGTTTGACGATCCGTCTGGATATACAGAAATGTACGCAGACAGCGGTTCTTACAGAAATTGCAGCGTGTTTCTTCGCTTCGGGTAGTGCGGTAGCGAATATGGCGGACTGCGTCCAGACCGATAAAGCTTGTCCGCCGGCCTTGGTCGTGCAGGCGCTTCGCCTCCATCGCAGCCCCAATGGCACCCGCCTCTCCACAATGAGGGTGTACAACGATTTCGGGCTGAACATCTCCGTTCCCAAAACTGTTGCGAATAAAGTCCACTTCGGCTTTTACAACAGCCAGATTGTTCTGAGTTCCACCCTGCAGGACAAACCGCGTGCCCAGGTTCTGGACGTTCGGCACGTTCGCCACATATAAGAAGATATTCTTGGGCAGGACGGTCGCCAGCCCTGCGAGGATCTCTTCAGGGCTCCAGCCACTGCGCTGGAAATTCACGATGTCAGACTGCAGAAAGACCGCGCACCCATAACCAAATTTTGGCATTGCGTCAGCCGAAAACGCCGCATCGGCATAGCGATCGATGGACACACCAAACGACTGCGCCGTCGATTGCAGAAAATAGCCATTGCCCGCCGAACACTGAGTATTGAGTCGAAAGTCTTTAATACGCCGATTACGGAGGACAATGATCTTGATGTCCTGACCGCCTACATCCACAATGCAATGCGGATCCCGGTAGTAATGCAGCGCGGATTGTGTGTGGGCCACGGTTTCCACGAGCGCGACATCCGCACACAGTGCGTCGTGCAGAATATTCTTCGCGTAGCCGGTTGTTCCCACAGCCAGCACGTCCAATTGTGCTTTCTGCGATTCAACCTGGTGACGCAACGACTCGAATAGTTGTTTCGTATCCTGAATTGGGTCTCCGTGCGATAACTGATAGGCCTTGCACAAGACCTCGGAGGACTCAGAGAGAAGGACAGCTTTCGTGGACGTGGATCCAGCGTCGATTCCGATGAAGGCGCGGACCGTGGAACCGGCGGTGAAATTCCCCGCTACAAACGGCTTCGTAGAATAATTCCGTCTAAATTCCCCGAGTTCAAACTGCGAAGAAATCAGAGCGGGTTCACCCCGTCTGCTCTTGCCCTCCTGGCGTCTCTCACGCACGTAGTGTTCAAGGCAGACAGTTCCAATGTAGCGGCTGGCCGCCTCCTCCATTTTTCCGAACTCGATAGCTCCGAGAGCTGCGTAGTGCAACGCGTTTTCCGGAACCTCGATCAAATCTTCGAGACGAGTTGCCGCCGGCAACTCGATTTGGCGGTCTTTCCACAGCAGTCCCAGATTGTGTTCCCAAGCTTCGCGCATTCCCCGGATCAACACGTTCGGACCACCCAGCAGCAAAACTTGGGGACGTAGCGTATTTCCTCGTGTCAATACAGTCAGGTTCTGCAGCACGATGGCATCGAACAGAGATGCCAACAGTTCATCCGCAGAAACGCCCTGCTTTTGCAGGCTATTGATGTCTGTCTCCGCGAAGACTCCGCACTTGCCGGCGATCGGATGCAACCGGATTCCGAAATACGGTTGGTTCGTGAGCTGTCCGGGCGTGATATTCAACTTGCTGGCGATTTTGTCTATGACCGCCCCAGTTCCTCCCGCACATTTGTCGTTCATGGTAGGGATTTTTCGTTTGCGGCCGCTATTTGCGTCGTCCCTGAAGATGATGATCTTGGCGTCTTGCCCTCCGAGTTCGATAACGGAATTAACTTCGGGGTGCAATCGTTCAACGGCCAGTGCGACAGCATTCACCTCTTGCACGAATTTTGCGCCGATGAGATTGGCGACTGAGTTCCCGCCAGACCCGGTGATGAAGATCCGGGAATTGTTCGGGCTCACCTCTGACTCCCTGTCCATCCGGCAAAGGAGTTCGAGCAGTACTTCAGGTTGCCGACTGTCGTGGCGCTGATAATGGCGCCAGACAATCTGCCCGGTATCGCCCTCGACGACGATACCCTTCACCGTCGTCGACCCGACATCGATTCCGATCGAGAATTGAGTCTTCAGGGTTCTGTTGCGAGCGCAATCGAGAACTTTCTAGCTCGACCCCTCATTCGCTCACTGACATGCAAAACGAAGTTGGCGGCCACGCCGGCGACGCCATCCTGACGAGGAATCTCATACAAAGGGCTGCGCAATTCCGGGTGATCCTCGACGTACGACCGAATGTCATCAAGGCGCCGGCCACTCGCTTGCAAACACTGGTCAAATTCGTCACGAGCTTTCATTTTGGCTTCCGCCAACGCCATCTGAACCCGGCTGTGCGCATTGATCTCTCCCTCTCCTGCGGTTTCGATAGGAAGGAAGATCATTTCGGGGAACCGGTTTACAACCGCGGTTTGCACACCATCGGATTGTGAAGACGGCATGCATCCAAAGGGTTTCAGCGCGAGCACCATATGGCAAAGACGGTGGGTGGTGTAGTAGACATTTTTCCCGACCTCGAGGTGCCCCTCTCCGCCCCTTGCAAGCGTGTGGTAGAAGGGATGGGCCAGCGAGGCAAGCTCTGCTTGTGAAGGAAGCGGCCAGGCGATATTCCCGAGAGCCTCGACTACGCGTTGATACTGTCGTGCCCAGATGCGTTGGCCGAGCGTCAGCGGTATCCACTTTTTCTGAAAGGACAATTCGTTCTGCAACCTCTTATTGATTTCCCACCGTCCGGCGTGGGGGTACGGGGTGTCTACATTTCTTTTTTCCTTTGCATTGGCCTTGGCCTGGTGCAGAAGATACATGACCCAATTGCCAATGGAGTCCACGACGACATGGGCGCCCTCGCTCTCCAGAAACGAGAACATATTGAAGTTTCCGTCCCCTTCGGTGAGCTGGGCCCAAAACTCTCCGATGACTTTTACAGTCGGCTTCACTCGAAGCCGGTCTACTTCGACGGCACCCAAGATCTCACGGCATCGCGCAAGAACGTCAGCGTATGGATTGCCGTAGAGGTGCTCCCGGACTTTGCCCAGAGTGTTGAGAACATCCTTCACTTTTTTCTTCTTTGCCAGGCGTGTGGAAAACCACTCGGGTGAACGCTGAAGGATTTCGAACTTGGGCCGAGCGCGCAGAAATTCAGACAGTTCGTCCACAATGCGATGTACTGCGTCGTCTGTCGATCCTGGCACAACGTCATAAGGACGAAGGTGGTATGTAATCTCGTTGATGATGTCGCCCAGGTTCAGAGCATTCATCGCACCCATTCCCAAATCCACGCTGAATTTCAGCCCCGGTTCGCCCGATTCGGCCTTGATCCCGTCATTTTGCGAGAACAAGAGAACCCGGAAACCGCCGAAGCCAGCATTCTCCAGTTCCATGCGATACTCCGATTCGTACATTCCAAAGCGGCAAGGTCCGCATGAGCCGGCAGTGAAGAAGACGAAGGTGTCGATGATTTCTTGTTTCGAGAGCCCGCGAGTCTCCAATTCACGCAGGTACTGAATGAGGTTTCCGACGGTGAAGTAAGCCGGATTGCATTGACCGGGATTTCCGAAACTTCGTCCCAAGTGGTAGCTAGTAAGAGTGGGGTTGGGAAGGGCCTGAAAACGATAACCGCACGCTTGAAATGCGGCTTGAATGAAGCGTTCGTGCTTCCAGGTGAGCCCGCCAAACAGGATCGTGACGTGATCGCGTTCCTGCGCAGTAAACGGCCGTTCCACGGGGCGGCGAAAATGATGGGACCATTTTCTGCTCGCAGCACAATCCGTTGCGGGTTCCGGCGAGACACCAGCAACAGAAATTCCGTCCGCCGCAATAGCATCTGCTTCGTGACCCATCGCGTATGTCCCGAGGTTAAGACCTCGTGTGCAACTTGGACTCCAGACGAGCTATCGCTCCGCGCACGTCGCGGAGGCTTTCGACCGACTCCTCCTGAGCTAGCTTCCGCCTAGGAATCGGGAGCAACTTCTTTAACTTTTTTTCTTGCTTCCGAAGATCGATAACCTCTCTGTGAAACTCGATAGGAAATTTGTCACGCACAAGCCACTTCTATCGTTTGGCATCAGGCGATCCGGCTCTCAACCGCAAGCCTGACACGCTCATCATCTTCCAACATCGTAAGCACATTCCCGAGTTCTTCCAAGCCCGTTGCAAGCTCATCACCCCACCCGTCGGCGAGAAACACCGCTAGCGACGGTTGCAAGCCTTGCGCTTTGGTCGTGAAGTTCTGAATGTCCAGCGTACCTTGCGCACAATCCATCACGAGGACATCAAAGATCTGTGTGCGCATCATGGCGAGGGCGTCGGCGCCGCTGCTCGCTCTCGCCATATCGTGCCCTCGCTGTTGGATGATGTCGACGTACTTGCCATGGACAGATTGGGGATTGAAATAGAGAATCTTCGTACGAACGCCTCCTCCAGATTTTAGGGCAGAATCGCTTTCGGCTTAGAGCCGTCGGAGGGGCGTGCGATGCGTGTGTCCTTTCGGCGCGATGGGGGAGAGCCCAACCACGCGCATCGCAATTATCGCCCCATGTCACCGCTTCCGACAGGCCGGCGTAAACCCTTTAGCAGTGGGCGTCGCTTCGCGTTCTGGCGCGTCCTTCTATCAGTTTGGCGGGGCGGACGATGTACCGACGTTACCGCGGTTACGGAGAACAGAACCCAAGTACATCTGTTTCCGCCCCACATCCTTCCACGTGAAATCAGTTCAAGTCGACAGCTCTGTACAGAAGTCTCCTGCGCAAGCGATGTGCGAACAATCCTTCCCCATGGAATGTCGCGCCCATATCTCGCAAGCTGGCGAGCAAGAGCTCACCAGCACGATCAACGAAAGTTAGACCACCGAGATCCACGTCCAACGCAGTTCCCGGTGAAGTTAGGAATCTGAAGTCTTCTGCGCACGAACCCACGAGTTTCCCAATTAGTCTCACGGTAATCCGGTGTTCGCCACGAATTATTGAGAGCATCAGCACATTCTTCCTGACTGCAAATTCATTGCCAGACTGAGTGCCGCTAGTTGTCGAAGAAACGTAGGGTTAGCCACATATGCGCCAACCACCGGCAAAACGGGTGCCCGTCTGCGGACATCGGACCGAATGCGGGCGCGTTCCCAGGAATGGGACCAAGCGTATCCATTCAACTTGCGGGGACTCGAAACTTAGTGCTTATGCTTGCTGGTAACTTTGTTCAAAAGAAACTCTTGGGCCAAACCAAGTGCAACATGGATACCCATGTTGGTCCCGAAATTTCTGGCTACAAGCCCAGCACCGCGATTCGACTCTGGGTAGTATGCATTGGAAAGCGAAGCCGAAATCAAAAGGCCACCCATCTGAGAATAATTCGGCTGCGATGCTCCGTTGTCTCCCTTACAGACAAACGGAGCCAAGATGGCGTGGCGAGCCCGTGACCCCTTTGTTCCGGTGCCCTGATAGAAATAGCGAGGGTCCTGATGCAGGAGCGAGGGCAGAATAGCGTTGGCAAACAAGCCTTCGGTGACGCCGCTGGCGAGGTTAGCACCGAACCGCTCGCCATATCCCTTTGCATTTTGTGGCCAATCGGGGGTGTTCGCGGCCTGCTGGATGCCGGCCCATGCAGCCTCCAGACCGAAGAAAGTTGGATGGGTGAGACCTTTGTACGCGAGATGGAACTTCATCTTCGTCGTAAGAGGTTCGGGGTGAGGGTCATAAACCACATATATATTCGGTATAAATCGAAAAATGCGCTGCTGTTCCTCGGCTTTGACCTGCTGGGTAGCAACCTCTTTCGAGGAGTACTTCACGGTAACTGCCCGCTGCACAGCCAAAATGCGAAGTTTGACGTCGGTTATAGTTTTCTCTTGCCCGGGTTCAACTGTAACGGACGAGCTCCAATCTGCAAATCCTTCCGCAGTGACGGTGACGTGATAGGCAAGCCCCGATGTGGCCCCGTGGAAGGCAAAGCTTCCATCATCCTTTGTTACAACTGTGAGCCGATCACCGGCAGGCCCTTGAAGAACTACTGTGGCACCGGGAATTGGATCGTCGCTGGTATCGACGACCTTCCCCAGAATGCTTCCGGTTTTTGCTTTTTCCGCTTCACTAGACTGCGCGGACGCAGGTATAAGAGGGAGTAATCCACCAGCCAGGGAGATCAGCAGCAAGACGTATGTTAATTTCAAGAATCCTCCAGTCTCCGGTCATCCGTCGTAGGTGCGTTGTTTTGCACCGTCGACATTCCTAGCTTGCGGAAAGGGTGAAGTTGATTGTGATCCGGGAGTCCACTTCGACCGGCTCTCCGTTGATCAAGTACGGCTTGTAGCGCCATTGTTTCACCGCATCCATAGCGGCTTCCGCGAGTATGGGCAACCCGCTCTCGACTTGTACATCCTGCACGCTACCATCTTTGCCGATCAGGGCCATTAACACAACCGTCCCTTCAATCCGCGCCCGACCCGCCTCCGGCGGATACTGCGGGGAAACGTCGTGGATCAGGTTCGCCTCGGCGACCCGGGAGGCGACACGGATTCTCTTAATCGGCGTCGGCTCGAGCGTTTTCGCAAGCACGGGGGCACTGCGCGTGCTACCCAGCACTTCGCTAAGCGTTCCACCGGGAACTCCGCCGACTACTCCGCCAGGGACTCCTCCGACTACTCCACCCGTTGTGCCGACCGCAGGCGGTACTTCTTGCGTCCTACGAATTGGGGCGGGAATACCGATGCCTGTTGAGGTGTACGTGGGCGTGGGAGCTTGAAGCCTCGTGGCATTCGAAGCTGCGGCCGCCGGCGGCTGTAAATATAACACCGTTAGCATTTCTCTTTTGGGCAGCGTATCGGTGTGAAACAGCGGAATGACAACTACCGCCAGCAGGAGTACCGCCTGGAAAGCCAGCGATCCAATTGCCGCCCAGGGATTGCGCGCCCGCAACTTCCCGGCCGATTCAATTAGACTGTCGTGAAATATCTCGCCGGCGTCAGTTGCTTGACGGCTGGAAGGAACGGGAAGCTGTTTTTTCTCTTCCGCCGGCAAGGCCGCAACCCGCGAATCAATTCGCAACCCTAGGTCTGAAAGATGGTCGATACAAGTTGCCATTGCGGAGTCACCTCTCTCCAGGCAGCATCGTTTTACCGGTCCTGAACTGCCACTGGACTAAGCCAACGTCGCGTGCCGGGTCTCGCGTTATCCACATCCCTGCAAAGGCATTTCGTTGGCCAAACTAGATTTCCGCCAACTCTTTGTAGGGAATGGACATGGACGAGTGAAATCGCGTTTCCGCGCCCGCATTCCGGCAGTGCCTACGGAAGGTCATGATCAGATAAGGCCACGATCAGATGTGGAGGTTGAGCACAGACCGGCCGGACGATTGTCACACGAGGATCAATCATCGCGACTTCCTTCAGCAATTTGTACGTAAGGTCGGTGCTTCCGTCATCCGTGAATACGAACTGGTAGTCGCGATCCATACCATCCATGACAGCGGGCGATCGGTCGTACAGTGCAGTGACGTTTGATTCCTCGTTATGAAAGGGAGCGACGATCGAAACCATTGCTGTGTTCTTGAGATCAGGCATGTTGTGCCTTCCCTATCGAAGGCACTGTTTGTTGCCTTCAGCCATTTCCGGTCCCGGTCATTTAGCCACCGCGTGGGCTCAGACTCCAGTTGGTCAGGAGTTCACATAATTCATAAGCAAAGTCCCAATCCTGGTCCCACACTAGCAAGGCATTTCGTCCATTCGCTGAATGGAGGAATGCCGTTCCGTGATTTTGTGGATTACATATTTAGTCGATCGCCAGCAATTAAGCGGGCGTAGCCGAAGCGAGCACGGTCATCAACTTGGTTCGTGCAATTATCAAGACTTCCACCCCATTGTGGCGACATAGGCGTCCATTTGGCCGATCGGCCAAGCCCACATTGCGGCAGTGCCCTCGAAAGGTCAGACAGTGCACGGGTGCGGCTTCGGGACTGCAGGAGGACTGAGGACTTAAGGGCAGTCGGAATTGGCAGGCAAACTGCACATTGATCATGCTCGCTATTGCTCGCTCCCAGATCTCGTATACGGCTGGGCAACTAGCAGCGGCGTATGGAGGGCTTATGGACATCCTATTAGCATTTCTCGATTTCTTGTTTGGTTGTCATCACAGCAATCTGAGTCGCATTTTCACGCTCGACGGCCACACCTATCGGGTCTGCTGTGACTGTGGAGCGAGATATGAGTATTCACTGACGACCATGTCCATCGAAAGGCGCCTTCCTATGGCTCCGGTGTTGGCCAGTTTTCGCATCGCTTGAGAACAGAGCATGAACGGCAGATCGGAAAAAAAAGACGTTGTGAGAGACATTTACGAAAGTGACCCGCGTACGAGGTGGCGCCGTGCGCCGCGTGTGAACACGTAGGAACCTAGAACCCCAGGAAGGTAAAGATGAAAACTGAGCTATATGCGAAAGCGGTTCGAGTAAACGGCGAAGTAGTCGTGCTCCATTGTTGGGCGTGTGGGACTGCGCATTGCGTCAATCTCGAGCTATGCGATCGGGCGGAGCTAGCTTATATGGTATGTAGCAATACCAATTGCAGGCTGAGTATGTTTTTGGTAAATGAGTTAATTCTCGACAACGAGATCTGAATACAAATGAGGAACCCAATATTCGTTCCTCGTTCGCGGTCATGGAAATGAAGAAAACCATGCGAAGCACGCAGTTCTGCACAGTGCTAGCTCTCGTGAATGTCGTCGTACTTATTTATCCGATCAAACTTTTGGTTGGCGCTGAAAGCGCCGGTGACAGTCTCATCGCTGCGCTTATGTTCATCGGCCTTGTCTTCCTGCTGGTGGTGGTCGACGCGGTTAGCCTTGTGGTTGCGGGAGTAATCAATAAAGAGTAGAGCTGAGGAGAGCGACCAAGGTTACGCGTGCGATCTGTCGGGTGCATCGCGAGGGCTTCGGCCAACAGGCCGACTGAAATGTCAGGGAACGTCGGGAGCCGCGACGAGTTGTATTTGTTTGCTTGCCATCTAGAGTGGCACGCCAGGCGAAGCCTAGTTGCCTACCAGGAACTGCTCGCGGCACTGGACGATCCCGACCGTGACATTCGCACTCTTGCAGCGGTGCTGCTCCACCGAAATTCACCTCGCCCTCACCGGATTCAGAAGGAAGTCGAAGTCTGGTGAATTAGGGGCTCCGAGTTCCCGGACTAGAAGATGATTGGCAAGTTACATGCAGTCACAAGGCTAGGTCGTCATGGCAACGTCACTTTTGAATTCGCCAGCGGGATCCCTTATCAGCGAATACGGCGTCTTCTGGCAGGTGTGGCCACAGTTTGAAGCGGCCGGAGGTGAACGTCGGTTGGTCGGTCTTGAAGTGGAGCTGATCGGCTCGCACCCAGCCGACCTCAATCATGTCGATCCTTCATGTCGGATATGCCGCCGTGTAAGAGCTGTACTGCTTGGGATTGCGGAAAGCATCATTGAAGAATCCGCTCCTCATCAAAAATCCCTAATGTACAACATCGACTCTCACTCGAACTCGGTCTTGTGCTTACCTGTGTTAGGCAATCGCTCGGCCGTTTCGGTGAGCGTTAATCTCTCTTGGAATGGTGCAATTGGCCAGGTGTCTGAGACAGATCTGCTGAGCAAAATCAGGACACTTCTAGCCAAATACGGCATTCATCAGCGATAGCACCCGCATTCGGCGCGGGAGTGCATCCCAAAAGATTATCGCCTCAAGAAATCTGCCCAGATCCGGACAATGCCCGCATTACGGCACTCGCAGCGCTAACTCGCCACCTGAGAGGGAGGATTTTCAATGACATCGCGGAACTGAGGTTGGCAGAAGACTTGCCCCTAGCCGTGGCGGAGAACACCGCGGAGGCTGGCAAATCCTGCTTGCAGAAACTGTTCTCATTAGGTGCTCGCAATGAACGCATTTCGATACACTGACAGCAACCAGCCATCATCCCCACCATTCGTACTGTGGTCACACATCTTCTTGGTGAATATCGCACTCCTGGTCCTGTCCACCGCGACGTTTGGACAGGCAATTCAAGTGTCAGAGCTGCCAACCGGAACTATTGTGGGCACGGTTACGGATGTGAACCATGACCCGGTTCCCCAAGCCAACGTCATTCTTCAAGGCCCAGGTATTAGCGAGGGTCCAAGAGTCGTCACCGACGACAACGGATATTTTGAATTTCGCAACGTGAAGCCAGGCGTCCCGTCACGCGTCAGCATCAGTGCAGAAGGATTCGCTGATTGGCAGTCCCCAGTTCTTGTGCTTGAGCCAGGTCAGTTCAAGCTCTTGGCGGATATTCAACTTCGGATTGCGACGCAGCTCACTACTGTCGCCGTGACGTACGATCCCGTGGAAGTCGCAACCGAGCAGGTCAAGATTGAGGAACAGCAGCGCATTTTTGGTTTCATCCCGAACTACTACGTCGTCTATGATCCCGATCCTGCGCCCATGACCGCGAAACTGAAATTCCAACTGGCCTTCAAAGTCGCCGTGAATCCGGTTACTTTCGTTGGAATCGCCCTGCTTTCCGGCGCGCAGCAGGCCGGAGATACCCCGAATTACGGGCAGGGAGCCGAAGGGTTCGGCAAAAGGTTCGGTGCCAACGCCGCTGATGGTTTCACCGACATTATGATTGGTGGTGCAATACTTCCATCACTGCTGCACCAGGATCCTCGCTACTTTTACCAAGGAACCGGTACGACTGCGTCCAGGATTCGGCACGCCGTATCCCAGCCCTTTGTTTGCAGGGGTGACAACGGAACTTGGCAGCCCAACTATTCCACCTTGGGGGGCGATTTGGCATCGGCCGCAATCTCGAACGCCTACTATCCCAAGTCGAATCGGGGAGCCGGACTGGTGTTCACGAATTTTGCAATCAATACCGCTGAACGGGCTGCCGCAAGCCTAGCCCAAGAATTCCTTCTGCGTAGATTCACGCGCAAGCCAAGTAATCCAGAATAGAAGGCGCCACGGTCCCAGGGCGCATGCCCGGCACAGGACCGTCTTGGTTTGGTGGCGCGGATAGCTTCCGGCCCGGTTCTTCCAGTTTTCGTTAACTGCGAAGCTAGTCATCCTCAATTTCTCAGCGAAATGCGTGCGTGACAGGAATACCCCATCAGATGCGGCGGGGGGATTCGTTTTCTGCTCGCATTCGGACGATGCCCGCATACAGGCAATCAGTGTGTGAAGAGCACAGTTGTCTCCATTACTTAGCGCAACGGGCTTGGCACGAAACTTGCACTCGCTGAGAGCAGTGAAAAATCTTTAGCTAGGCGTTGCCGCACAAGTTCTGGATCGGCTACGGGTGTCAAGAAGGAGCAGATCAATGTCGAGGTTTCAATCGGACCTGATGAGTATGGATGATCAAAATCATGCGTCTGTAGCCGAGGTCGCAGCGTGCTTCCAGGATGAAGGATCTGTGTTGAACAAGCTCGCGCTACTGATCACTGGCGACCAAGCGACGGCGAATCAGTCTGTTGCCAATGCGTGTGAGCTGACTCTCCATGGACACAGTCCCTTCCGTGATTGGCTACTCGAATGGGCCAAGGCTGCGACGATTAGCAACGCGATATCACGGAGCGCCGCGGCCATTCGGAGGTGCGAGCGCGCGTATGAAGGTCGGCACTGCACGCATGTCGAGCACTTATCCCAAGGGGATGCCGAAGAGCGCAAATCAAAACTAGAGGTCATTCTTCAGGCCGACCCGTTTGTCGTGATCGCGCAACTCGATCCGCTGAGCCGAGCCATGCTCGTGCTAAGAGTTGCAATCCGATCATCGATTCAGGACTGCGTGGTCCGTCTGAATGTTTCCCGTTGCGCCGTTCTCGCTGCCAACTGTAAGGCGATGACGTGGCTTCATGACTTGCAATTGAGTCTGCTCGAAAAAAGGCCCTAGCAGCCTTCGCGTCCTTACGGAGAAGTTGTGATCAGAGCTGTCGCGATCACTCAGGCGCGTGGAGGTGGCGACGCGGAACTTGACCACGGTATCGCACCGAAAATGATGTGAACCCTGGATTTTGCCGGCGGCTGCAGGCACACAACTCTGGCAGTCGATTTGCAAAGCACATCCGAAAAGCGAGTATTCAATCTTTTGAGGCAGGTACAACATGCTTGGACAACTAGCGAACATCCCTACTGACACCCTGATTGACATGATCTGCGTGATCCTCGCGGGCCAAGTCGTACTAAGCGCCAATGAGGTCACCGAACTGGAGCAAATCCAACGCGAGTTGCGACGCCGAGCCGATGGTGGCCGCGAGATCTGTCGAACTGGGAGCTGAAGGTAAGGCATGACCTCCAGCGGGCAGTGACGATGTCTGGGCAGGTCTGTTTTGAATGGCATGCCCCCAATCGCTATTAGATCTGGGAGTTTATGCGTGCAGTCGATTGGCAAGCAGAGTGCGGCAAGAGATTTGAAAGGGGAAGTTATGAAATTTAGATCGATAAGTATCTTAGCAGCGCTTCTCATCATCACTTTATCAATGGCAATGGCATGGCCGAAGGGCAAAAAGACAGTCAAGATCGCTGAACCCACAATCGTCGGCAGCGTCACACTGCAGCCCGGCGAATACAACATTGACTGGAGCGGAGCCGGTCCTGACGTCCAGGTCAATTTCTCACGTGGAGACAAGACGATTGCGACGGTCCCAGCAACGCTTGAGGCGGTGCAGAATGAGCAAGACAGCATAGTCACATTGCAAGCTTCCGGGTCGAGTTCGCTGGTCGAGATTAACTTAAAGAATGCGAGGTTGCACTTCGGCCCACGTGATGCGAGCAGTGGGAACTAATGCTACGGAAGGTTTGCTCGTGCTAGCTGCACGTGATTAATTCATCGGTCTGCAATTTCGGGAGATTTCCCGTGAGTTCATCGTGACCGATAAGCCGCGATTCAGCCCTGCCCAGGAAGGCTGGATCGCAAGTGGCCGGCTGGCCAGAGGTGAACAAGAATGGGAAATCTCACTTATTCCGTGCTGGCATCTGAGCTCAGAGGCTCAGATGCCCTTACCCGATTGGCGCTCGACCTGCATTGGTCCTGGAATCATTCCACGGATGAGATCTGGAAGGAACTCGACCCGGAACTTTGGGAGGTTACCGAAAATCCGTGGCTCGTTCTGAAATCGGTTTCGCAAGAGAAACTCGACAGCCTGAATGACTCCCGGCGTAGCCGCCTCGAACAACTACTAGCTGAGGCCCAAGCCAAGAATCTCGAACCTGCTTGGTTTCAAAAGGCGCATCCGGATTCTCCTCTCCGCACTATCGCGTATTTCAGCATGGAGTACATGCTCAGCGAGGCATTGCCGATTTATTCCGGTGGCCTAGGCAATGTCGCCGGCGACCAACTCAAAGCCGCAAGTGATCTCGGGGTTCCCGTTGTCGCCGTCGGCCTCTTGTATCAACAGGGCTATTTTCGTCAAGAAATTGACGCCCGAGGTGAGCAACAGGCGTTGTATCCAGTGAACGAGCCTGGACAGTTGCCCATTCGACCGATTTGCGGCGCCGATGGGAGTTGGTTGAGACTGCCGGTAAGCCTGCCCGGCATCAAGATATGGATTCGCACTTGGGAAGTCCAAGTCGGACGAACCAAGCTCTATTTGATTGATACAAATGATCCCGCCAATCTCCCGCACGATCGAGCCATCACCAGTGAATTATATGGCGGTGGATCTGAGCTGCGGCTGAAGCAGGAATTGCTGCTCGGAGGTGGAGGGTGGAAGCTGCTGGAAGCACTCGGTATAAAACCGGAGGTGTGTCACCTGAACGAAGGACACGCAGCGTTTGCGATACTCGAGCGCGCACACAGTTACATGAAAGAGACGGGCGTGCCATTCCAACAGGCCCTTGCTGTGACGAGGGCAGGCAACGTGTTCACCACCCACACCGCGGTGAGTGCAGGGTTTGACCGCTTCGCCCCCGAACTTGTTTGCCAATATTCAGCACTCCTGGCTGAACGCCTTGGAATAACAATGAACGAACTCCTTGCACTGGGACGTGCCAATCCGGACGACTATTCCGAACCCTTCAACATGGCTTATCTCGCCATTCGGGGCAGTGGTGCGGTGAATGCGGTGAGCCGCCTTCATGCCGATGTCAGCCGTCATCTCTTTCAAGTCCTCTTTCCCAGGTTCCCGGCAGAGGAGGTTCCTGTTGGCCATGTCACGAATGGAATCCACGTGCCTACCTGGGATTCTGCCGGTGCGGACACGCTTTGGACGGAACTATGTGGAAAGGGCGTATGGCGTGGTGATCTGCGTGATACAGAAGAGAAGTTTCGTGCGGTTGATGACCAACAGCTCTGGGCTATGCGCAATCTAGGGCGAAGCGCTCTGGTGGAATATGCGCGCGATCGGCTGGTACGCCAGGAGGCTGGTCACGGTGCTTCGCCTCTCAAGCTACAGGAGGCTCGCTCCGTTCTCGATCCCGATGTGCTGACGCTAGGGTTGGCCCGCCGATTCGCCACTTACAAGCGTCCCACGCTTCTGCTGCACGATCGCGAGCGTTTGGCGAAGATCCTCACGAATGCTCAGCGACCCGTTCAGTTGGTGCTAGCCGGGAAGGCTCATCCCCAAGACACGCCGGGACGGGCTTTGGTTCGGGAATGGATCGAGTTTGCGCATAGAGCGGATGTTCGGTCGCATGTCGTCTTTCTGAGTGACTACGATATGCTGCTGGCTCAGCACCTGCTGGCCGGCGTAGATGTCTGGATCAACACGCCAAAGCGCCCCTGGGAGGCTTGCGGCACCAGCGGAATGAAGGTACTGGTGAACGGTGGCCTGAACCTCTCCGTGCTGGATGGATGGTGGGCAGAAGCATACACGCCAGCCTCAGGCTGGGCCATCGGCAACGGCAACGAGCGTTTTGACGACGCCGCGGCGGATCGTGCCGATGCGGAAACGCTGTACGACCTCTTGGAATACCAAGTTGCGCCGGAGTTTTACGACCGCGGAGAAAACGGCCTGCCGGCTACCTGGATCGCACGCATCCGAGAAAGTATGGCGATGCTCACGCCGGCCTTTTCCGCCAACCGCGCGGTCCGTCAATACACGGAAGAGCATTATCTTCCGGCCGCAGCTGCGTATACGGCTCGCGCTCAGAGCCACGGGAAAGCCGGCAGTAGCATCCTTGAATGGCAACAGAACATTGCCCGGCGCTGGAAGGACGTTCGATTCGGACAAATGAAGGTGATTACAAAAGACAACGAAATGATATTCGAAGTAGAAGTCTCGCTTGCCGGGATCGATCCGAGTTTCGTTCGGGTCGAGCTATTTGCAGAGACTCGAGATGGCGAAGCTCCGGTTCGTCAGCAGATGCTTCGCAAGGCATTTCGTCCGGGTACCGCCTTCGCGTACACCTATTCGACAGTAATACCAGCAGCGCGCCCTGCAAAAGACTTCACGCCGCGTATTGTGCCTTATCATCCGAAGGCTCTGCCGCTCGAGGTTGACAGAATGCTATGGCAGAAGTGAAGATCAAGCGGAAAGTTCCTCCACCGTAGTCCTGTGCAGGAAGCGACTTCGTGAACCTGCCGAATGCCATCACGCTGTCTCGGATTGTCAGTATCCCGTTGTTGATCTGGCTGCTCTCGACAACCCATCTCAGCAGCCTGCACGGAGAGAAGGAACTGGTTGCATCATTCGTGTTCGCTCTGGCGGCGATTACTGATACCGTGGACGGCCGACTTGCCCGCGGACGCCAGCAGGTCACGACCTTAGGAATCCTCCTCGATCCGCTTGCCGACAAATTGCTCGTCGCATCGGTTTTCATCGTGCTGGTCGAATTCAATCCGCACATCGTCAAAGGTTGGGTCGTAGCGATCATCGTGGCCCGTGAGTTCGTTGTCACTGGCTTGCGCGGCATTGCAGGTTCCGAGGGTTTCGCGATCCAGGCGAGCGAACTGGGCAAACTGAAGATGGTGGCCCAAGTCGTAAGCGCTATAGCGGCTATCCTTGACCATCGTTGGTTGGAGGCTGACTTGAGTTATCGTGGATTTCAATTCGTGTTGGATATCGATCTGATCGCGAGAGTATCGATCTGGTTCATGGTTGCGGTTTCGATTATCTCCGCGGTTGATTACTTTGTAGCGTTCTGGTCGACCATCGACCGGAGTTCGGCGACAACGCGGCGATCGGTGATTCTCTCACGGCAGCGGAATTCGGAAATCGATGTTTCGGCTGGGCACAAATAACGTAAGACATGACGGAGCGATCTATGCCTCCTGAGGAATCGGTATTGATTCTGATCGAAGATGGTTACGAGGACATGGAGCTGATGTATCCGAAATACCGGATGCAGGAAGCAGGGTACCGGGTCATCGTCGCGGGGCCGAAAGCCGGTCACACATACGCGGGAAAACATGGGTACCCGTGCACAAGCGACGCGTCCGTGTTCGAAATGCGGGAGCGAGACTTCGTCGGACTGGTATGTCCGGGAGGCTGGGCGCCCGACAAGCTTCGCAGGATCGCGGAAGTCAAGTGCTTGACCGCGCAGTTCAGTCATGGCGGCAAACTGGTCGCGGCCATCTGCCACGGAGGCTGGATCCCCATCTCAGCCGGTATCTATTGTGGCGTGCACGTTACGGGCAGCTTGGGGATCAAGGATGATCTGGTGAATGCCGGAGCGATCTTCGAAGATGCTCCAGTGGTCGTTGACCGCCACTTCGTGAGCAGCAGGAAGCCGGACGATCTGCCTGCATTTATGGCAGCCTGTTTGCATGCATTGGCTTCGAATGGTTGATTTGCGCGACTTGGTTTTCAGTCCGACCGCTGAAGTCCGTTCGAGTTCCTCATGACTCGATGCTTGACTTCACATGGTGGGGCGCGCAAAATAAAAATGTCTTCCGCTTGCTGAAGAGAGCTTGAGAAACCACAAGCGGTGACTGTTGGTGGTTGGAGAGAACGAGATCTGGACCGATTAGGTCCGGGAGGCGTTCTTGATCCGAATCCCGGCAGGCACTCGTAGGTTTCACTGCTTGATGCAAGCTCAAGCGGGATTCTCCTCGATAAACCTGCCAGATTCCGCGGTTTCCCGATTGATCGTGCTTTCGGTACCGTTCTGAGCGCTGCCCCTCCTTCCACAAGCATTCCGAAAATTCAAGGAATCGGTCCCACATGGATCTAATAGTTTACGGATCACGCGTGGAGGGTCCAGGTAATGGAAAAAACACAGGTTGTGATCATCGGCGGAGGGGCCACGGGCACGGGCATACTGTGGGACCTTACGCTGCGCGGAGTGCAGGCCCTTCTCCTCGAAAAAGCAGATTTGGCTAACGGCGCGACCGGCCGGTGCCACGGCCTTCTGCACAGCGGAGCACGTTACGCCGTAAAGGACCCCGATGCTGCCAATGAGTGCATCCGGGAGAACACGATCCTTCGCAAGGTCGCGAGCTCGTGTGTGCACGAGACGGGAGGACTGTTCGTCCATTTGCCGCAGGACGATGCCTCGTTCGTCGGCAAATGGGTGGAAGGCTGCGCAAAAGCGGGGATCCCAACCGAGCATCTCTCACGCGATGAAGCGCTCGCACTCGAGCCCAATCTGCCGTACGACATAGTCGAGGCTTACACCTGTCCCGACGCGAACATCGATCCTTTCCAGATTGTGACCGCGAACGTCGAGGCCGCGGTGGCTCGCGGTGCTGCATTTAGGACCTATGCGGAGGTGACGGCGATCCGCCGGCAGAACGGTACGGTAACGGGCGTTGACTATCGCGACTGCCTGACGGGAGAGCAGCACTCGATCGGATGCGAATTAGTGATTAACGCCTCCGGCGGTTGGGCGCAACGGATTGCCGGCATGGCAGGAGTGGATGTGCCGGTGCGCTGCGATCGTGGCGCGCTGCTCATCATGAACCAGCGGCTGGTGACCAGAGTTGTGAATCGCTGCAGAAAACCGGGAGATGCGGACATCCTGGTCCCCTCGGGCCCGGTCTGCATTCTGGGGACGAGCTCGGTCACGGTCCCCAGCCCGGAGAATCTCGTGGTAGCACCGGAGGAAGTCCAGGCGCTGCTCAAACTCGGCGCCGAACTGATTCCAGCCTTGGCCGAGGCGCGCGTATTGCGCGTATTCACCGGCGCACGACCGCTGTACGCGCCCAAGAGCACCGGAGGCGCTGGAGGGCGCGAGATCAGCCGCGGATTCGCGCTTCTTGACCATGAGCCGACCGACCACGTCGCCGGGTTTATCTCGATCGTCGGCGGCAAACTGACAACCTACCGGTTGATGGCGCAGGTCACGGCAGACCTCGTCTGCAAAAAACTCGGAGTGAAGGCGGAATGCTCCACGGACCAGGTACCGTTGCGAAGCTATCCCGACGATACCGCCTTCCGCGAAGCGCTCAGCGAGTTGCCCCCGGCAGTCGCCGAGAAGGCGCACCGGCGGATGGGTAGCAAACTGACCGAACTGATCGCAGCCATCAAACAGGAGCCGGCGCTGGCGGAAGTAGTGTGTGAATGCGAACTCGTAACCCGGGGCGAGATCGAATATGCGCTCAGAGGTTCCCCTGTCCCTGCGCAGACCCTCACAGACGTTGGCCGGCGCACACGCATGGGGTTCGGTACCTGCCAAGGTACGTTCTGCGGCTATCGAACGATGTTGGCCGGCTACCGCGATGGGAAATGGACGGCGGAGCAAGCCGTGGCTTACCTGCGAACGTATTTGCAGGAGCGGTGGAAAGGGCAGGAGTGGGCTCCAGCGGGCAAGCAGGCGGAGCAATTGAACTTGAGCCACGAGTTGTTCAGTGTTGAATACAACTTGCAGGACGAAGGCACAGGTGATCGTCGTGGCGACTAAAGAATTCGATGTGTTGGTACTTGGCGAGGGACTGGCCGGAGCGGTAGCAGCAGCCGCAGCGGCCAGTGAGGGCTGTCGCGTTGGGCTGGTGGCGAAAGGACCGGGCACGTTTGTGTTCGCAGATGGTTGCATTGATTTCGAAAAACTGGATCCCCGTCTGAAACCCGAGGAGGGATTCGCCCGAGAAATCGAGTTTTTCGTTGTTACCGCGGCGACTGCGGGATGCGAGTATCGGGGCCGCGTTGGCGAAAGGATTGCGGTGCCCACCCTTCTCGGGACCGTTCGCCATGCAACCTTCGTACCTCTGTATTTCGGCGAATTCGACCCGCGACGGTTGACAAATGTGAACGTCGTCGGCTTCCCTTCGTTCTTCGATTTCGATGCGAGATTCATTGCCGAACGGCTGACGTCGAAAGCGCGGGGCGAGGGCAGGCAGACGAACTATTCGGCGCGTCAACTCCAGATTTCATGGCAAGGCGAAGCGCCCCACCTCGAGATTGAATTTGCCGCCCAGTTCGACCGTAATCCGCGGTTCCGTGACGCCGTGGTGACGGCACTCGCATCGGTAGCCACGAACGCCGATCTGCTGATCATTCCGGGGATTCTCGGCGTGAACACCACGACCGAGGAGCTCAGGGATATATGGGGACATGTTGGCTGTCGGATCTGCGAAGTAGCGAGTTTGCCACCGTCTGTCCTGGGCATGCGTTTACTCAAGCGACTGGAAGACTTCCTCACCCGGACGGGCGTCGAACTGCTCACCGGTTTCGCACTGAGCGAGTTGTGCATGGAGGGCGAACATTGTCGCGGAGTTCTGCTGGACACCCCGGGCCGGCCCAGGCGACTGGGGGCCGATGCGATTGTCCTGGCGACGGGAGCGTTTTCGCATCTGCTCGATACTCGCGGATTGATGGAGAGCAATGTGTTTGTCTGCGGCGGGGCTCTGCAGCTTTCGGATCCGCGTACCGAAAATGCCGTTGCCATTGTCACCGCATTCCGCGCGGGCAAGCGCGCCGCGAAGTTAGGAGTTCAACATGCGGGAAGATGATCGGAAGCTGGATTATTGTCTGAAGTGCACGGACTGCAATAGCGCCTGTCCGGTAATGCGAGTATTGCCGAACTTTCCCGGGCCCAAGGCGCTCGGTCCTGACCTGGAACGTATACGCAAGGAAGGCATTGCTTGCGACACTTCCTGGCTTGAGTACTGCATGCTGTGCAACCACTGCGAGATCATTTGTCCCAATCAAGTGAACCCAGTGGAAATGATCGCTCGCGCAAAGATGAAGCAGCCCAAGCGAGGCCGAGCGGGATTCCGCGATCGATTGTTGGCGGGGCCCGATCTACTGGGCCGTCTCTGTTCCGTCGCACCGTGGTTTTCGAACTTCGTGTTGCGCAGCAAACCGAATCGCTGGCTTATGTCCAAAGCTCTCAAGATTGGAACAGGACGGAAATTCCCCGAGTACCGTTGGCAAGGAATGTCGATCAAGAGGAATGGAACATCACCACACAAGATTATCTTTTTTCCCGGATGTTTCATTCGCTACAACGATCCCCACTTGATGCAAACCGTAATCGATGTTCTGCAGTTGCATGGTTCCGTCGAAATTGCATCGACAACCTGCTGCGGTATTCCGGCGCTGGCGAATGGAGTTCGCTCCGAGCTTCTGCGCGCCTTAAGAACCAACGTCGAGCGCTTGCTCCCGGCGGTTCAAGATGGAGCGCGTATCGTCGTCGCATGCACCAGTTGCAGCTACATGCTCAAGGCCGAATACCCGCGATTGCTGAGCGATGATCCACATCTGGGTACGATGGCGCAGATCATCGCGGAAAACACTTATGACCTGGGTGAGTTCCTGCTCGAGATCGTGGAGGCGCCGGTTGCGAAGCCCAAGCCCGTGAAAGTAAGACTTGCGTACCATGCGCCCTGCCATTTGAAGGGGCAAGGCATCGGGCGGCCATGGCTCCAGCTTCTGCGTTCAATCCCACAAGTCGAGGTCAGGGACCTGCGAGCCGAATGTTGCGGCATGGCGGGGACATTCGGCTTCAAGGAAGAGAAATACCGCTTATCCATGGACATCGGGGAAGATCTTTTCAGCGCCATCCGCGCCTACAATCCTGATTGTGCCGTGTCGGAATGTGGAACCTGCCGTATGCAGATCGAGCACGGAACATCGGTGGCGGCGTTACATCCGGTAGAAATTCTGCATCGGGCGCTGGCCCAATAGTTCTCTTGCCAACGAGTTTGCCCCGAAGCTGGAATAGATTTTTACCGTCCGCGAAGGCGAACTACTTTTCACTCGATGCTCAAGGATCGGCCGACAGCGAAGGTTCACGCCGCATAGCCTGTTTGCCAAGGGCTTCGCTCTGAAGCCTGTGACTGCCGTCACAGCGCTCCGACATCGAACAGGATTATAGTAACTGCGCCGGATTGTAAGAGACTCACATGCTCGAATCGTGCGTCATTCCCGGTGCGCACTCCTACGTGCTTGGCTCACTCCCGTCTGGTCTGATTCTGATCAGACTGTCGGGAACATGCCTGGCGCTTCTGCCCACGACGGCGACGGCCGCATCCCCCATCTACATAGCCGTGTTCGAGCACTTTCGCTATTCCTCTTTAGCCTCCGTCACCGCCGCTTTTGTTCTTCCGGCCCTTGTGTACTTAATCAAGGAACCAAACGCTGTATCGCTGATGCCATTCTTGTGCGTCCTTTTATCGCTTGCGTTTGTCAAGCACCACGAGAATATCCGGCGTCGGCTGTCCGGAACCGAATCGCGCTTCCTTCAGAAGTGAAGGATCGGAGCTTGATCACGAGGCAAATAGTGACTCTATCTGGTCATATGCCCTTCGAGGGGCAGCCCTGACGCGGTCAGAGGTATTCCGAGGTAAGTCGTACCAGCAATTTGAAGCGTGATTCGGACTGGCACACGGATTGCGCTAGGAAAGCCCGGTCGTTCTGCCATGAGGGGAAGTCTATGCCACAGAAAAGGCAAAGCACACTTGGCAATACAGTAATAGGGCACAATGTTGATCGAATGACTTTGGCTTGCCATGTGACGCAGCAAGGCACCGCTTTCGTGACGCCATTAGTAGAGAAGAAAGTAATCCCAAAGCAAGCGCCTCGGTGTATGACTACAGCACCCGCAGCTAGAAAGATGGAGTTGCGCGACCAACGACAAATACTGCGTTTGCTGCTGGAGGCCACCCCAGTCATTCCCGCAGTGCGTTCCCCGGAAAGCCTCGCGGAGGCGGTGCGAGCCCAAGGGAAAATCGTCTACTTTCTCTGTGGCGATCCTGAACTCCTGCCTGAGATGACCAAGGTCGTGAGGGATGCAGGCAAGATTGCCTTCGTCAATCTCGACCTGGTGCAGGGACTCACACGCGACGCGACTGCGGTTGCCTACTTAGCCCATCACGGAATTGGCGGGATTGCCTCCACTCATCAGGATCCTTTGTGTGCAGCGCGAAGTTCCGGACTGTTTACCATCGACCGAACATTTCTGCTGGACTCGGCCGGCTTGCAAACCGCGCTGCGTTGGATTGACCGCACCCAGCAGGACGCGGTGGAAGTTCTTCCCGCAGTTGTGGCTCCCCACCTGGTTCGACAGCTCCGTGACCCCTCCCGTGACATACCCGTCATGGCCGGTGGATTGATCAATACCTTTCGGGAAATCGAAGAGCTGAGAGCGCAAGGGGTTATTTCCGTAACGGTGAGCAACACAGCACTCTGGCTGCCGTAGAATCACACGGTGACGTGATACACAACACTGACAGTGTTGACGAAGTAATATAGAGTGCAAACTTACGCGGCAGAGATTCGAAGAGAAGCCGCCCAAATAAGAGACAGTACAGCGGATTGTGAATCCGTTGTACTGACTGTTATTTGGGCGGCTTTTGTTTTGCCACGTAACGGCAGAGATTCAAAAGTCTGTTTGAAAAGGAGCGGTCATTGTGAACATTCGAAACCATTCCAAGTTCTTGCTCGTCGCCGTCGCTGTCGTGGTCCTTGGGATGCCGACGATTGCAATCGGACAGGCCTCGAGTACCGGACCGGCAAAGGGAGACACGGGCTTCAATCTCTCTACCCTCTATAACCAGAAATATATGTTGGGTGACTGGGGCGGCACACGGACTAGGTTGGAAGAAGAAAAGGGCGTCAAGTTCGATTTCTTCTACATCAGCGACATGCTTTACGCTAAGGAGGCAGCCATCCAGACAGGTGGCGCCGGATGGAACCGTGTCCGCGGGACCATGGACATTGATTTCGGCAAGCTGGCCGGACTCAATGGCCTGAGCTTCCACGTAACGGGCTTGTGGCAAGGCGGCCCCAACCTTGGCGCGAGCTACCTGGGCAGCATTTCCAATCCTAGCGGCCTGGTGAGTCAGCGCACAGAAATCCTCGACTCCTATTGGCTGGCGTACGCCATGGACAACGGAAAAGTTACGCTCCGCTTTGGCCAGTTCGCCAGCATGGACTTCTATGGCCTTTGCCAACAATGCGCTCATTACCTGTTGGAGCCACTGGACTATGGCTTCCAAAACCGCTTCAACGATTATGCTTCGTTTGATCCTGCTTCCGGCCCTGGCGTCCAGTTGCTGGTGAATCCTACTTCCTTTTTTTACTACAACGTGGCTTACACCTCGGGCAACCGGAACCCCTATAAGGACGATTACAACGGCTTCCATTTCATAAAGCAGGATTCGGGTGTCTTAAGTGACGCCGTTGGCATCAGGATCGATCAGCCTGGTCCGGGCGGTCCTGTTAAGGAAAAGTACTATCCTGGCCAGTATGAAGTCGGATCGACCTACAACGGTGGTAAGTTTACCAATCCGTTCAACCCTATTCCCCTGTATCAACCGGGGAATGACACCGGCAACTACGTTGTCTATTTCCAGGGGACGCAGGCGGTCTTTCGTCCAAAAGCCGGCTCAAGGAATGGCCTGGACGTCCTGTTCGGCATCTCTGAGTCGCCGAATCAAACATACAACTTTGTAAATAGGAACATCCTTGCGGGAGCCGCGTACACTGGTCTGATTCCCCAGCGACCCAAGGATTCGATTAATTTCGGACTCTCCTACACTCACGTGAGCGACAAGTACGCGACAGCCTATGCAGCCGCGAACCCGCTCTCTCCCCCCTATTCTTCGGAAAAAGCCTACGAATTTAACTACCTGTTCCAGGCCACGCCCTACTGGCTGATTCAGCCAACCGTGCAGATTTATCAGGACCTGGGTGGCCTTTCAAAGAACGGAACGGGTGTGGCAGTCGGTTTGAGGACAAAGGTAACTTTCTAGTGGCGATGCCACTGGCGACAACGGTTCTACGGAGAAAATAAATGGCAAATTATATTGGAGCAATTGATCAAGGCACCACCAGCACGCGCTTCATCGTGTTTGACCGTTCCGGACGGATCATCACCACGGCCCAGAAGGAACACGAGCAGATCTATCCCAAGCCGGGATGGGTCGAGCACAACCCGGAAGAAATCTGGACCCGGACCCAGGAGGTCATCGCCGAGGCCCTTATAGCCAAGAACCTGACCGCCAAAGATCTTGCGGGCGTAGGGATCACCAATCAGCGCGAAACCACCGTTGTATGGAATCGTAAAACCGGCAAGCCCGTTTACAACGCCATCGTGTGGCAGGACACACGGACAGGTGACTATGTGGCCGAGTACACTCGGCGGGGTGGGCAGGACCAGTTCCGCCGCAAGACCGGATTGCCCCTGGCCACCTATTTCAGCGGGCTGAAGATTAAGTGGATCCTGGAAAATGTACCTGGGGTCCGCGAACTGGCGGAGAAAGGCGAGGTGATCTTCGGCAATATCGACACCTACATCATCTGGAAGCTAACCGGTGGGGTTGATGGCGGAATTCATGTCACCGACGTCACCAATGCCAGCCGCACGATGTTAATGAATCTGGATACCTTGGCCTGGAGCAAAGAGGTCACGGGTGTTTTCGGAGTGCCGATCGCGATGCTGCCCAAGATTTGTTCCAGCAGCGAAGTGTATGGTACCGCGAAGACGACTGCTCTGGCTGGCGTCCCCGTTGCCGGCGACCTCGGCGACCAACAGGCTGCTCTGGTGGGCCAGACCTGCTTCAAGCCGGGCCAAGCGAAGAACACTTACGGCACGGGCTGCTTCCTGCTGCTCAACACGGGAACTACTCCAGTGCAGTCGGAGTTCGGCTTACTCACCACCCTGGCGTACAAGCTGGGCAACGGGCCCGCCGTGTATGCGCTGGAGGGCAGCGTCGCCATCACCGGTGCCCTGGTGCAGTGGCTGCGTGACAACCTCAACATCATTCAAAAGAGCTCGGAGATCGAAGCGCTTGCCAAGACTGTTGATGACAACGGCGGCGTATATTTCGTACCCGCATTCTCCGGACTTTTCGCCCCTTACTGGAAGGCAACTGCTCGGGGCGTAATCGCCGGGCTGACCCGCTACGTCAACAAAGGTCACATCGCTCGCGCCGTTCTGGAAGCCACGGCCTTCCAGACCCGGGAAGTCGTCGATGCGATGAAGAAGGATTCCGGCATCGAACTGGATGTGCTGCGCACTGATGGCGGCATGGTGGAAAACAATCTGCTAATGCAGTTCCAGGCCGACATTCTCAATAAGCCTGTAGTGAGACCACTCATCAAGGAGACCACCGCATTGGGGGCTGCGTACGCGGCCGGCTTGGCGGTTGGCTTCTACAAAAACCTCGATGACCTTTGCGCCAACTGGGCAGTCGACAAGACCTGGAAGCCAAACATGGATCTCAAAAAGTGCGAATCCATGTACAAGCTTTGGAAGAAGGCCGTCACCAAGACGTTCGATTGGGTCGAAGAACCGACCAAGCTCGAAGACCACGAACAAGAACTCGTGGGCAGCGCAAATTAACAACGAGGAGACTAATCATATGCACGGACCATTATTCGGTGAATTCATGGGCACGATGGTGCTGATCCTGCTGGGCGATGGCGTTGTGGCAAACGTCCTCCTCAAGAAATCCAAAGGCGAGGGTTCAGGCTGGATCGTCATCACCACGGGGTGGGGATTGGCGGTGACGGCGGGCATCTTCACGGCAATCGCCTGCGGAAGCCCCGGAGCCCACATCAATCCTGCGGTCACTTTGGCGGTGGCCCTACTCTCGCACCACTGGGCGAACGTCATTCCCTTTTGGGCATGCCAGTTCGCGGGAGCGTTTGTGGGTGCAACCCTGGTGTGGCTGGCATATCTGCCACATTGGGAAGTTACTGAGGACCAGGGAGCGAAGCTGGGAATTTTCTGTACTGCCCCGGCGATTCGCAATCTCCCCGACAACCTCATGACTGAAATCATCGCTACTACAACGCTGGTCGGCGTAGGCTTCGCTTTTGGAGCCTCGGCGGTCTCTCCCACCGGGCTGCCACCCGGCTTTGCGCCGTATCTCTGGGGCATGCTGGTCTGGGTGCTTGGCCTGTGTTTGGGCGGACCGACCGGCTACGCGATGAACCCGGCGCGCGATTTTGGACCCAGAATGGCGCACCTCATTCTGCCCATCGCGGGTAAGGGGAAGTCGGACTTTGGCTATGCGCTGATCCCGATCATCGGCCCGCTCATCGGCGGCGCTATTGGTGCCGCCAGTGTTTATTTGTTCAAGTATTAGGTTGGGAATAGAAGCTGAGAAACAGAACCTTTTTCTGTTTTCTATCGTTGCATGTCTGATGCGGTGAAGCTATTCGAGCGCTGGCGTCACAAAGAGTGCCGCCAGCGCCGCATCATCATCCCATGAGTCGGTATTCAGTTTTGCTCGTGCCGATATAATAAGGAGGTAAGCTCGTGCCTGAACTCGTTCATGTTGGTGCTATGAAGAAGCTCATCAACTCACCTCAAGACGTGGTGCTTGAGGAGCTTGAGGGTATGGAGGCGGCGCACGGCGACCGTCTCCGCATCAATTACGATCCGGTGTTTATTGCGCGCAAAGACGCCCCCATAAAGGGCAAGGTCGGCCTAGTTTCTGGCGGCGGCAGTGGTCATGAGCCGATGCATGGTGGCTATGTGGGCAAAGGAATGCTTGATGCGGCGTGCCCCGGCCAAGTATTCACCAGCCCCACTCCTGACCAGATGTTCGAAGCCAGCAAGGCGGTAAATGGCGGGGCTGGAATTGTGCACATCGTCAAAAACTATACGGGCGATGTGATGAACTTCGATCTGGCGAAAGAGATGTTACAGACTGAGGGCATCGCAGTCGAAAGTGTTTTGACGGACGACGATGTCGCCGTCGAAAACAGCCTCTACACGGCAGGCCGTCGTGGTGTGGGTTTGACCGTTCTGATGGAAAAGCTTCTGGGAGCGGCGGCGGAGCAGCGCATTAGCCTGGCTGAGATCAAGAAGCTCGGAGATCTCATCCGCAGCTCCGGCAGAAGCATGGGAATGGCTCTGACGTCCTGCACGGTGCCTCATGCCGGTAAGCCTAGCTTCGAATTGCCGGAGGATGAGATTGAACTGGGCATCGGCATTCACGGCGAACCGGGACGCCACCGGGTGAAGATGGCCACGGCTGATGAGATCACCGAACAGCTGATGGAACCGATCCTGACCGACCTGCCCTTCAAGAAAAGCGATGCGGTCTTGATGTTCGTTAACGGAATGGGGGGTACGCCGCTGATCGAGCTGTACATCATTTACCGCAAAGCGGCCGCTATTGCCAAGGCTCATGGGCTGAAAGTGGTTCGCAATCTGGTGGGCAGCTATATCACCAGCCTTGAAATGGCGGGAACCTCCATCACGCTGCTTCGCATGAACGATCGTCTGTGCGAGTTTTGGGACGCTCCCGTCAATACTCCCGCCCTGCGTTGGGGTATTTAGGCGAAGGATATCGTGGAACTGTTTTCTCTTAAGGACGCGCGGTCTTGGATCGACGAGGCCGCGCGTCTTATTGCCGAGAATGCTGTTACCTTGACCGAACTGGATACCGCAATCGGCGACGGAGATCACGGCGCCAACATGACTCGCGGGCTCAACGCGGTCGAGAAAAAACTCGCAACTACCGAAGTGAGTGATGTCTCGGCCCTTTTCAAACTGGTTGGAATGACGCTTCTTTCCACGGTGGGTGGGGCAGCAGGACCGCTCTACGGAGGCTTCTTTCTTGCCATGGCGCGCGCCACTTCCGGGAAACAGACGCTCAACCAACGAGAGCTACTGCAATCGTTGCGGGAGGGACTTGCCGACATCCAGCGTCGAGGAAAAGCACAAAGCGGCGATAAAACCATGGTCGACTGTCTCGCTCCGGCGCTGAAAGCATGGGAGGCCATACCGGATAGCGACCTGGCGCCCGCGACAACCTACGTCGCGCAGGCAGCCGCGGAGGCGGCCAGGGCGACCATTCCAATGCTGGCGCTCAAAGGCCGCGCAAGCTACCTGGGCGAGCGAAGCATAGGTCATCAGGATCCCGGGGCGACGTCCTGCGCACTGCTGCTCCAAGCGCTGGCGTCGGTCTGCAACTCGAATCGCGCTGGGGGCTAGGCCGTGGTTGCGTTGGTTCTGGTTTCGCATAGTTATGCGCTCGCCGCCGCAACGCGCGAACTCGTGCTGCAAATGGCGGGCCCGGATCTTAAGATTGGCGTTGCCGCCGGAATCGGCGACAACTGGAGCGAGCTCGGCACGGATGCGGTCCATGTTGCGGAGATCCTGGGAGAGTTGCGGAGTCCCGAGGGCATCCTGGTCTTGATGGACTTGGGCAGCGCGGTCCTTAGCGCACAGGCTGCGCTGGAATTGCTGGAACCTGAGGACCAAAAGCGTATCCGGCTATCGGCCGCGCCCTTCGTGGAAGGCGCTGTCGTGGCCGGTGTGCAAGCTTATGCCGGTTCGACCTTGGATGAGGTGATCGGAGAACTCGATCGCGCGCTCGCAGCCAAGCGGGAACAAGTCGGAACAGTTCAATCGTCATCTGCGCCGAATACCATTGCCAAACCTGAAGACGCCGAATATTCCGAAATACTCTTGAACGTAACGAACGAGCATGGGCTGCACGCCAGGCCCGCTGCAGAACTCGTCACCTTGGCAGGCAGATACTCCGGCGAAATCGAAATTACCAACATGAGTTCGGGAGCCGGGCCCGCGTCAGCGCGCAGCATCACGAGCATCGCATTGCTGCAGGTTAGCAAAGGCGATCAGATCCGAATAAGGGCGTGGGGCGGCGAGCGGGAAGACGCTCTCGCTGCCATCGCCGGGTTGGCAAAGGACGGCTTCGGTGAGGGTGGCGGGCAGGTCCCCAGACCAGCGCAGCAGCAGAGGGGCGTTGCAGCTTCCCCGGGCATAGCCATCGGACCGTTGCTGTACATCGAGCCGCCTACGCTCACGCCTTCTGCAGAGCCACCCCAAAGCCCGCCAGAGGAATGCAGAAAGCTGCGCGACGCCATCGCTCGAGCTACGACGCGACTCGCCGAGCCAGCACCGGGCAACGAGGCAATGAATGCGATTCGAGCGGCGCAGCGCGCCGTCCTGGATGACCCCGTACTGCTGCAGAAGTCGGAAGCACTCGTGGCCAGTGGTCAGGCAAGCGCATTTACAGCATGGACGCGCATTTGCGACGAAGTTGTCGAGTCGTACCAGGCCATGAAGGACCGCTATCTGCGCGAGCGGGCCGCCGACATTCGCGATGTAAAGCAGATGGTGTTGAAAGAAATACAGAGTTCCGGGGCCCGTAGTTTCACTTCTCCGAAGCAGCCTTGCATTCTGTTCATTCACGAATTGCTCCCGAGCGAGGCCGCCTTGTGTGCTGGTTCTCACGTTCTGGGCGTAATCACCCGCGAAGGGAGCCCTACTTCGCACGCCGCCATCCTGCTGCGCTCTGCAGGCATTCCCATGGTCACCGGTGTGGATTGGATCACTCCCAGCGACACCGCCAAGCTAGCGGCCATTGACGGCAGCAGCGGCGAGGTTTGGATTGATCCCCCACAGGATGTGCTTCAGCATCTGAGAAAAGGTCAACAACAGCGTGCGGAGTTCGAACAGCATGCCATGCGTTCGACTGCCGAACCGGCGATCACGCGGGACGGTGTTCCTATCGATCTGATGGCCAACGTCTCTTCGGTGGCCGACGCCGAACTTGCGGCCCGCTATTGTGCGGACGGGATCGGGCTGCTGCGCACGGAGCTGCTTTTCTCGTCGATGACTGCGGTTTCGGAGGAGGATCAGATCCGTGCCATACGGCAAGCGCTCGGCACTGTGGCGGGACCGGCGCTCGTTCGAACCCTTGATGTCGGCGGCGATAAACCTTTGCCTGCGCTGAAGTGTGAACCAGAGGCGAACCCGTTTCTCGGAGTGCGGGGCTTGCGTCTCACCCTGCGCAATGCGTCATTTTTCCGCCAGCACCTGAGCGCAATTCTGCAGGCCGGAGAAGGACGTGACCTGTGGATCATGTTCCCAATGGTTTCGACCGTAAAGGAAATTGAGCAGGCACGCAACCTGGTTTTGGCGGTCCATGCTGAGCTGGCGGCGCGGGAAGCAAGCCATGCCTGGCCGGTGAAGCTTGGGTGCATGATTGAGGTCCCAAGCGCGGCGTTGCTGGCAGAAACGTTAGCCCGTGAGCTCCACTTTTTCAGCATTGGGACCAATGATTTGACGCAATACACGCTGGCTGCAGAGCGCGGCAATGCCTCGCTTTCTGATCTGCAGGATGCACTGCACCCGGCGGTTCTGCAACTGGTCGATCGAGTCGTGCGCGGAGCCAGCACCCTGTCGCGCCATGTCTCGATTTGCGGCGAGGCTGCCGCCGATCCTGCGGCTGCTGCAGTCTTCTTGGGCCTTGGAGTGCGCAGCTTAAGCGTAGCTCCAACTCTCGTGCCACAAACTAAGGCTTGGGTCCGCCGCCTGCGTCTTTCGGAAGTGATACCGATCAGTCAACGGGCACTGCAATGCAGCGATGCCGGCGAAGTGCGAAGCATGTGGGCCGATTTTGCGGCTTCACATTGCGATCAGGCCGGCGTTGCGCGATGAAATGTGTTCGACGGCAGAGGGGGAGGGATGACACCCGAACAGTTGAAGGCCATTGTGGTTGAACGATTCAAGGCGGCGGGTTTGCTGGGCTGTTTGGACCTGGAACAGAGCGAATTCCGCGAGCTGCCACGGTTTTTTGAGACGTCTCATCTATCAATGGACCTGATGATCGCAGATGCCTCGCTGGCGGCGGTCGCGTGGAGCCTAGCCGGCCAAGTGAAGTCCGAGTTATTCGTGAGCCGGGGCGTAGAGGTGGAGCTGTTGATTCGCACGAAGACTGACGTCTTTCAGGAATACGCACCGGGCGGGTTCTCAAGAAACATCGTCAGGTAGTGAACGCAGAAGAATCCGGCGCGCGGGATGACGGATTTCATAACAAATGTAGCTCGTCACCGCCATGAGAAACAGCATGAGCAGAACATATTTTGATGTGCCCGGTGGTAGTCCCGGTTCTAATACACTCTCGCTTGGGATTGCCGGGTTGTAGGCGACCTGAACTGTACTTCCCAAGTTGTAGGCCTCGGCGATTCCGCTCGCCTCCTCCGGTTGGTACATCGGAGGCATCAGGAACCGTATTCTGCGAGAGGTAAACGTCTTAGCACCGATCTTGTACTGGTACACAACCTCAGGCGCCCAGCGTGGCGACACGTCCGCGCCGTCCCGGTATACGGCGGAGACGAGGATTTGCGCCGTAGTTCTGGGCCACCGCTTGCTAACTAGCGAACGGGTAATGCCCGAAAAGATATTCGCTCCAATGGAGACAACAATAATTCCCAGGAGGACCAGACCGAGCATCCGCCCCTTAGCATCCGCATTCATCGGCAAACCCCAGAGAAATTCAAAGTATGTACTATATCAGCACACCGGCGGGCATCAAAAGCTCACGGTGGGATTTTCGACGAAAACTGGATACCGCCGGATTCATAAAATTTCAACGACCCCACGATCTGGTTCGAGGCTTGATGCTAGAAATAATTGTCCGTTGGCTCGCGTCTAGTCGGCAATCCGGAAGTAATTCTGTCAATTCCCACCGAACCGAGTGCTACGCTGCAGTGCCCGCGCGTATCAATAAAGATATCAGGTATGGGGTTGCCGTTATGCTGAGGCCTCAATACCCGCTGCTGGACTCTCACTTGAATCGATCGTTACGCGGCTTCGGAATGCTCCCAAGAGCTCTTTAGAGCACGCAAGGTATAGAGAGCGTCTTCGAGACCTTCCTTCTCTTCGAGGGTACTGTCACCATAGAAGAGTTCTCGTTCACGCGCCAGAACCGCTCTTTCGGCTTCGGCGACCCTCTGTGAACGAAGGCTTCGGTCGTGCTCGACAATAGCGGTTTTGTACAAGGCTTTCCATTCGGTACGAATGGGACACAGGGGGAGCGTCGTTTCCATGACCAACCTCCACAAGCAATGAACTTCGAATCTTCGAAGTCGGTCTGATATGTGATTGTGTGAGTTACTTATGCTGAGTCTAGCTCAATTCATGCCGGAGTCAAGTCAACTTCGGCGTTGTGGCTCACATTTTTTCAGCGATTGATACATCTTTCAACAAAAAGCCTGTGGCATTTATAAACCTGGCGTGATGGATGCCTGGCAATCTCCCAAAATCCGCTGCGCTAGGGATGTGGAGTTGTCGTCCCGGAGAAGATTTACTAGTAGCTACTCGAAGTACATGGGTCCTGATTCATTTTCACTCTCAGTCTGAATCAGCAGGTCCGGCACATGCTCTTGCCATGCAGCAAAGCGAGCCGCGCGTTAAGCGCCGTCGCGCAACTGCAACCTCAAAGCGGCATCTTCACGGCTGATGGTGCAACCGGTTCGAGCGCTGGTGCGGGATTACAAGGTTTTAGTTCGGGATAGTTCGGGAAGATCGCGCGCAAAATGCGCCGCGCATCTTCGATGCTGACCATTCCAACGTGATTTGGTATGTACGTCATAGCCTTCACTCCTACCACAGCGCCAAGATGCATTCGCGCGACCACGTCTTCGCTTTCCTAACCTGTCTGTTTCCAACACGCAGTGGGAATGGTTGCCGAACGCTGCCCGTATTCTGGCAGCATCCTTGAACCGAGTGCCCGATCGCGGGCAATGAGCTTGTTGGAGTCTCGCCGTGGCCACTGCACTCGGGTCCGGCAGTCTTGGGTTGCTTATCGTATCGCTGGCGGGCGGGACAGGGAGGGTATCGCATCGGTTCCTATCTCATTTGTCAGAGCAAGGAATGCTGCGACTATCGGCAAAACGAAAAACAACGCGGATAACGCTGCCCGTGATTTTTACTGCTCTACTGGTGTTTCCCCCGGATGTGAGTGTCGATCGCATACCTTTTCCGATGCGACTCGAGCCACCTTCGTGCTGGTACCCACCATTCCTTGAAAGACGGGCGGCTGTCTGTCTACAACCCGATTCGTTCACTCGTTCTGCCCATGCGGATGGCTTAATGGGTTGTTCTGAAAGTTCGCATCTCTGAAGCTAGCGACACGCTCTCCAGTTGCGACACGTTTCCGGTCTCAAGCCACCCGCATGTGTTCTCATTTCCGATTGTTCGCAAAGCATCTTTGTAGCCAGTCTCGGCGTACCACCGACTCATGTTGTTCCAGCTACAAGGGCTGTTCAGTTGCATCAAGCCGTCTGCCCGGATTGCGGCAGTGCCCACAAGATTTAAACGGCAGATCGAATAGAGTTTTGCCAACCCCATATGAAGGAACAGGTTACAACCCACCGGATTGGCACCTGGTCTGCATCCGTAGGGTGTGACACAAATGCTTCGGGACAAACCCCGGATCGGGCTACGGTCACTCCCGACAGGAGGCTTTAGGGACTGCGCCCGAGTGGCTTTTGATTTCCTTTTCGACTGTCAGCAGCAGAGCCTGAGCCGAGCTTCCACGGGTCGAGGTAGAGACCATGGTCACGGCCGCATTTGAGTTGCGACAGGGATACACAGAAAGGATCGAGGATCATGCTGCGAATCACAACTGAGGAGACCGACGGCTGGACGATGTTTCGGCTGGAAGGCAAGCTGAAGGGCGACTGGGTTCGAGAACTGGAGCACTGCTGGACATCCGCCATGGATGGAGGTCTCGAGAGGCAGTGTTCCATTGAGCTCAGTAACGTGGATTTTATCGACGAGGGTGGCCGGGCTCTGCTCAGCCGCATGGTTTCTCAAGGAGCAAGGTTGGAGGCACAGAGTAATTTGATCATGTCGTCACTCATTGAAGAGATCGTGCACGGTCCGAACGCGCGAAGTAAGCAATCTCAGTGCCGATAGGATTCGCAATCGACTCGTGTTGCCCAGCATCAAGGGAACTACAAAGGGACCGAGAGTGGATAGTGATCCAGACCCCACAAGCGAATTATGTACCTGCGGAGATCGTAGCGGCGATTCTTTTGACGAGGGTCCAATGTTTGTTGATGGGAGAAGGTCGTTCTACGAAGGGATCCGCGCACTACGCGCACGCACCGGGCGGCGCCGCTCTGGACTGACGGTCGTTTGCCAGCTCCAACTGTGGCTCTTGCAGATTTCACGGCACGTGCGACAGTAAACAACGGATTCGCCGCTTTCCCGTATCCAGAGCACCCCACAGTTCTCGCAGTACTTAATCTCCAGTTTCATTCCTTCCCTACTTTGCGTTTTCACGATCCCTCCATTCAGTGCAACTCTCGCGAATAGTGCGCAAGACCCGGCGCTACACTGCAGCTCCTTTGCCAATCCTGATTTACAGGGAGAACGGCGTTTCGCCGGCGAGGAGACGTTTTGTTCCGCCGAGATGGGCGATGTTTTTTTTGGGCAGTGCCCCAATGCGGGCAGGATTTGTCGAAAAGCTTTCGGCACAATTGCTTCTCGGTGAGCCATTTACTGGGGATCTTGCTTTTGGTGATTTGCATGCACCAGTCGATCTGTCCTGTGTACACGCAGAGCTGTCGGAGCAGGTCGCGCGAATACAACTGGCGATGCAGTTGGCCGGGATCTCTTCCCCGACTATGAGAGCGGACCAGGAGCATCGCGCATGAACTAGCGGCTCTGCGGTTAGGCGCTCCTGAAGCTGACTACTGTTCCTTCTGACCGCCTGTTAATGCGGAATTCGGGAAGGCTCCATGTCTCAAATGCGAAAAGATATCCTAAGTGGCCGATGGGTAATCGTGGCGGAAACCATGACGGTGCGACCCACGGACTTTCATTTCGACCCGCCCGCCAGAGAAACAGGCTTTTGCCCTTTTTGCGAAACGAACGAAGCCTCGACTCCTCCCGAGGTGTTCGCAATTCGCAAGGCAGGTTCCCGTCCTAACCAGCCAGGCTGGTCCGTGCGTGTTGTGCCAAACATGAGCCCGCGGTTACACGTTGAAGGTGAGTTGGGGAGAAAGGCAGAAGGCATCTACGATCTGATGAACGGCATCGGTGCACATGAGATTATCGCCGAAACACCTCGCCACGACGCCAGCCTTCACGATCTCGATGTTTACCACTTCTCTCAGGTTATACAAGCATACAAGGCGCGCATCCTCGACCTGCAAGGGGACGAACGCATGCGCCACGTGTTGATTTTCAAGAACCAGGGCGAGGGCGCCGGTGCTCACACGATTACGCATTCAATCTCCCAACTGATCGCTCTACCCATTACTCCGCGTGCGGTTAAGACCAAACTTCACATCGCCAAGGACTACTTCGCACAGAAAGAACGATGTATCTACTGCGACGTACTCCAGCAGGAGATCAGGCAAGGGAAGCGATTGATTGGCGAGAACGAGGATTTTGTGACGTTTGCGCCCTTTGCCTCACGGTTCCCGTTCGAAATTCTGGTGATGCCCAAAAGGCATTGCAGTGCCTTCAGTCGCATAAGCGACGGAGAAACCGAGAGCTTGGCGCAAATTCTTGGGGATGCGTTGCGAAAGCTAGACCAGACTCTGGGCAGTCCGCCCTACAACCTATCGATTCAAGACAGACCGTACCTGCGACCGAGATCGGGTTACTGGAATACGATCGAGGACGATTTCCACTGGCACGTTGAGATTCTACCGCAGATCACTCGCATTACAGGTTTCGAGTGGGCATCCGGGTTCTTCTACAACCCTGTGCCGCCGGAAGTAGCGGCGCGCTGCCTGTGCTCTGCCGCTTCAAACCGAGGCTAAGGAGGAATCAAATTCATGATGGCTGGTCGAGAATACCCTTTCCTGATTGGACGGGTACGCCAATGATCTTGCACTCGTGCCAGAGCGGGGCAAAGAACCAATATGGCAATTGACAGCAGATATAGAGCCTTACTCGATGTGTCCAGCCTGATCGCACAGCAGCCCAGGGTGGACACGGTTTTGCGGAGTCTGCGCGTCGTTCTCTCGAAAATTGCTGCCTTCGACTCGGTCGTCCTTTATCTGTTGAATGATGACAAAAAGACGCTGCATCTCTTCGCCTTCGACCGGACTCCCGAGGCCCCCGCCATCGAAATCGGAACGGAGATCCCAAACGCTGGTCCCATCGCCGAGCGGGTCATTGACCAGCAACAACCGGCCTATCTCGCCGACATCGCTCAGGAGATGTCGAACATTTCGGAGTTGGCTTCTCTGGCTCCAAAAGTTGGGGCGCGCAACGGCTACGCCTTCCCAGTCTCAACCGCGCGTAGGCGATTTGGTGCATTGGTGTTCGCTAAGGCGGAGGGTAGGGAATTCCCTCCTGAAGATTTGGAATTGATGGAATCTGTTGCGTCCCATGTGGCTGTTGCGCTCGAGAGCGCTTTTGCCACAGCTCGAGCAGAACAGTATCACCGCGAGCTCGCCGGCGAGCGCGACCGCCTTCGCCTGCTGCTCGAAATCAATAATCAAGTCGCCGCGACCCTGGATATAAACCATGTCTTTCGCTCGGCAGCGGCATCGATCCGTTCGTATTTCAGCAGTGACTTCACCGCTTTCTGGCTACTGATGAAAGACTCGAATCAGCTGCAAAACGCCGTGCTGGATTTTCCCGGCGGCAAGGGATTTGCGACGGAACATGCCACAGCTGAACTGACCAGGGAAGCCTATGAGAAGCTGCGTACGCGACGTGCCGAGTTCTGGACGGCCGAAGACATGAAGAAGCTTCCGGCCAGTATAGCGGACGTCTTGAGAGCCGAAGCGATAAGCTCACTGGTGGTCGCCTCGCTTGCTACCGGCTTCGGTCCACTAGGTGTGCTGGCGATGGGTAGCCGAAAACCGGACGCTTTCAGACAAGAAGACCTCGATTTGTTGTCGCAGATAAGCGTTCAGATCTCGCTCGCACTTGATAATGCCCTTGCCTATGGGCGATTGAATGCCTCAGCCGCTCGTCTGGAAGACGAACGTCTATACCTCGAATCAGAAATCAACGCGGAATACAACTTTGCAGATATAGTCGGCAAGAGCCCCGCTCTGCGCAAGGCGCTGGACCAGGTGGCAATCGTGGCTCCCACCGGTTCTGCGGTGTTATTGCGCGGTGAGACCGGAACTGGCAAGGAACTCGTTGCCAGGGCGATTCATAATCTTAGCCCGCGGCGCGAACGCACATTTGTACGGCTGAACTGCGCTGCGATCCCTTCCGGCCTGGTCGAAAGCGAACTATTTGGCCACGAGAAGGGTGCTTTCACCGGGGCTCTTATGCAGAAGCGGGGCCGGTTCGAACTGGCAGATCACGGCACTCTCTTTCTGGACGAGATCGGCGACATCAGTCTGGAGTTACAGCCCAAGCTCCTGCGTGCCTTGCAGGAGCACGAATTCGAACGCCTGGGAAGTACCAAGACCATTCATGTCGATGTGCGTCTGGTTGCGGCAACGCATCGCGATTTGGAGGCGATGATCCGGAATAATCAGTTTCGCGAAGATCTCTTTTACAGGCTGAACGTGTTCCCGGTAGAAATCCCCCCGCTTCGCGAAAGGCGCGAGGATATTCCACTTTTGGTGCACTATTTTGTATTGCGCCTCTCCCGCCGTATGCAAAAGCGTATCCGCTCCGTCCCGAAGCCGGCGATGGAAGCGCTGGTGAGCACGGATTGGCCAGGAAATATTCGCGAGCTCGAGAATTTCATTGAGCGCTGTGTAATTCTCACGCAAGGGGACGAATTGAATGTCCCGCGCGCGGAGCTGAAGAGAATCGCCGGCCGCACGGTTGTTCCAGTAGCGTCAACCTTCCAGCAGGCGGAGCGCCACTTAATCATCGACGCCTTAAAAAATGCATCTGGAAAAATAGGCGGCGCAGGCGGAGCCGCGGAGCGCCTCGGACTCAAACGAACTACACTCCAGCATAAGATGCACAAGCTGAAGATCACTCGCGCCGATTATTCAGCTGGATCGAACTAGTTGCGCGCGCCGAGCTACTGTGATTTTCTGCTGGCCGTTGCATCCGCCCGCAGCGGGGCACTGACCGTTCCCCGGCGGGCCTCTTCTCGAAGGACCCCTGTCCTGTCAATGACTTGGCTTGGCATAACAGCTGCAATGCTTAATCTGCTAGCCGTTTAGGCTAACAGAACAGTAAAGGTGCGACGATGCTACGCGTTGAAATGCGCGACTCAGTTAATGCATTCATCTTTAGACTTGAAGGCCGATTCACTGGCGAGGGGGCGGAGCACGTTCGCACGCTCGTGACACGCTGCCACACCGAAATGAGGCTGGTCGTCGATCTGACGGAAATAACGTACGTCGACATCGTAGGGGAAGAGGTGCTTTCGTTCCTCAAAAGACTTGGAGCCGTGTTCCTTGCGGAGACTTCGTACGCTCTGGACGTTTGCGAACGGCTTCGCCTCCCTCTGGTTCGCAAGCCTAAATCGCGTGCGCAAGTGGAGAACGCTCCCGTAGCAGAGAGCCCGGGAGTCTGATCGATTCCTGAACGAGGCAGGAATCGCGCATTGCAGAGGAGAGGTCGGGGTTAGGGCACTTCAGAGTCAAATAGCTCCCGTGCCCAAGATGTCCGCGGACGCCTTCATTCTCGCCGGCCGAGGCACCGCTGGTGTCCTTGAGGTGAGGGCGTCTGCGGACATTTAGGTTTCAGCACTTCAGGCTCCCGGTCAGCGGTTAGCGCACAGCTGTAAACAGAGACCGGCTCGGTTGATCTCATCATCTATTTCGGCCTCGGCTCCATCCACCGCCCGCAGATTGCGGGGCCAGTTTGCTCCAGCGGTCGCCGGGACAAGAGGCGTTCAAACTCTCGGAGTGCGTGACCGCCAGGTGGCGCCGACCATCTGCCCAGATGCGGGCAGTGACCGCGATGAGGCAAGAAGTTTCTCGCAAAAATCGCGGCTCCACGTGTTGTATCAATGATTTAAATGGAGCCAATGAATGGCAGCAGATATGCCTATCCATCTGCGGAGTAACAAGACCGTCTGCGAGTCGATAAGGCTCCGGCAGGCGACTGCACTTGATTGCCAGCGCCTGTACTTTGCAGAAAGAGTAACGGCTTTCGGTAGTCGCTCCGCGCATTTTGCCGAAGTGTAATACCTGGAAAAGCCTACTGAGGGAAACAACAAACATGAATGCCATCGGGTCAATCAAGAATTCGCGCATACGTAAGAACAAAGGCATATCGAGCCACGAGCAACTCTTGCTTCTCGTGCCAGTCGTCATATCCATACTCTTTACCCTTTCACTCACTGGATGTGGCAAAGCCAACGCTGCATTCAAACTGCCGGATACGGAGGTGCTGGTTGCGGCTCCTGTTCAGCAAGACGTTCCCGTACACAGCGAATGGGTGGCGACGCTCGATGGTTATGTGAATGCCGAGATCCGGCCCCACGTTTCCGGATACATCATCAGCCAAAACTATAAAGAAGGTTCGGTTGTCCGCAAAGGTCAGGTGCTATTCGAAATTGATCCGAGGCCCTTCCAGGCTGCTCTTGACGGTGCCAAGGGAGAACTTGCCCAGGCAGAAGCGCAACTCGGCAAGAGCACGATCGATGTGGAACGCGATACGCCTTTAGCGGCACAGAAAGCTGTCCCAAAGGAGAAGTTGGATAACGAGATCCAGGCGAAACTTGCTGCCGAAGCCGCAGTCGAATCGGGCAAGGCGGCGGTGGAACGGGCACAACTTGATCTCGGGTGGACCAAGGTCACTTCACTGGTAGATGGTGTGGCGGGAATCGCCGAAGTCCAAATGGGAAACCTGGTGGGTCCGCCGTCCCACCTCACGTCCGTTTCGCAGGTTGATCCGATCAAAGTTTATTTCCCTGTCAGTGAACAGGAATATCTACGGGCGACGCACCTTAGTTCCAGCGGCCAGCCGATGAATTTGTTCGACGCTTCACCGGAGCTGATCCTGGCTGATGGCACGGTGTATCCGCACAAGGGCAAGGTTCTGCTGACGGACCGTCAAGTGGACACCAACACCGGCACGATCCGCATGGTTGCGGCATTTCCTAACCCCGGCAATATTCTGCGTCCTGGCCAGTACGGGCGGGTACGCATCCAGACGAGCTTCAAAAAAAGTGCGCTGCTGGTGCCACAGGGTGCGGTCAAAGAACTTCAGGGAGGTTACGAGGTCGCACTGGTGAGTGCCGACCACAAAGCAATCATTCGCCCCGTCAAGGCGGGGGAGAAAGTGGGGACGATGTGGGTCATCGACGAGGGATTGAAGGCAGATGAGCAAGTCGTTGTGGAGGGAGTGGAAAAAGTGAAGGACGGAACGCCGGTTGTTCCCAAACTAGCAAAAATTCAGGCGGAGGCACGGTGAGTCATGTCCGGGCGCGTGAGATGTTGCTCTGTTCGAGCAGGTCTTGCTTGGACGTACATTTTCTTGGTCCTGGTATGTGCAGCCGACAAACGAGCGAGGGCTCAGTGCGAGGGGACGATTACTTCGCTGAAGGTCGCAGCGCGCTGCACGGCACGAAGCAGCGTGCCGATGTCGAAAGCTGAAATTGATCCAGCCAAACCTTATCGTCTGGAAGAACTGATAGACATCGCGGAAACGAATAACCCGCGAACACGGATCGCATGGGAAGCAGCCAAGCAAGCGGCGGATGGGCTGGGAATCGCACGGAGCGATTATTTTCCGCATTTAGCTGCTCTGGTGCTTTCTGGAGACCAGCGCGTGATCGAACCATGGCCCACGTCGCTCGGTGCGTCGCGGGGATACTTCCTGATCGAGGCTCCGGTTCTGGAGTCCGGTGTGGAGCTGAAATACAACGTCTACGACTTTGGAAGGCGCGGTGCGCGAGTGGAGGCCAGTAAAGCCCTTCGTTTAGCCGCCACGGCCGCATTCCAGCGAACTAATCAGGATGTCGCATTTCGCGTTGTAACTGCCTATTTCAACCTCATTACGGCGGAAGAGCGGCTCACCGCATCAACCCAGATTGTCAAAACAGCGCAGACAACGCAGGAGGCCGCCGAGGCTCAGCTCGCGAATGGCAGGTCTACTCTTCCTGACGTGTTAAACGCCAGAGCTGCTAACGCACAGGCCACTTACGATCTTCAAGCCAGTATTGGCGCGGTAGACGCCGCCCGGGTTGTGCTGCGGGAGACGATTGGGGTCGAGCCTTCCGATGCCATACTTGTCGAACAGCCGGGCACATTGCCTCTACCCACCGAAGTCGCCGAATCAACCGCAAATCTGGTGAGCGCAGCGATGCGGCAGCGACCTGATTTACAGTCGATTTCGGAAAGACTCCAGGCGGCGAATGCGCAATTTAAAGCTGCGAAATCCGAATACCTGCCTACGATTCATCTGGGCGCGTCCGCGGCTCAACAAGCACTTTGGCCCACTATAAACGTTGCCGGTCCCAATCCGCTCGGCCATGCGAACCAAACTGTGTGGAGCGTAGGCGTGACCGTCGGTTGGACTATTTTCGACGGCGGAGCTCGGCGAAACGAATCTCAGCTTGCCGATTCGAAACGCCGCGAAGCTCAGGATGAAAAACGTGAGAAGGAAGACGCAATCGCCCGTGAAGTGTGGGTTGCGTTTGTGCAGTTCCGAACGGCGGTTCGTCAGCACGAGGCGGCCGAAACGCTGCTCACTTCTGCAAGCACCTCATATGATGCGTCCCTTGATGCCTATAAGTACGGCGTGAAGAACTTGGTTGATTTAGTGACGGCGGAGAATCAGCTTGCCCAGGCTCGACTGGCGGTTGTGCAGTCGCGGTCCGCGGTCCGGATCGATGCAACCAATCTCGACTACGCCACGGGAAGCCTGTTGCGTCAGCAGCCCCCGGTGGCGCAACCCGTTTCCAAGACACCTTGAGAATAGAGAATGAGGAGGATGACAGTTGTGCGCAAGCTCGGAAAAACTTGGTTGCTCTGTTTGGCCGTTATCGACTGCAGTAGCTGTTCGCGAGCTCCCTCCGTCGAGGTAATCGGGTCGTTCTTTCCGGCATGGATGTTTTGCATCATCGCCGGTCTTATCATTACCGGCTTCATACGTGTAGTGCTGGCACAGCGCGAGCTGGAGCAAAAGCTCGGCCCATTAGTAATCCTTTATCCAAGCATGGCAGTGGGAATCAGTTGTTTACTGTGGCTGCTTGTATTTTCGTAGATCGAGGTTGCATATGAATGATGCCTGGTCACTAATTCGATCCACAGGTATTCAGGCGTGTTTGGGAGCGTTGGCATTTGCCATCATCATAGTTGCGATAGTGCTTTGGAATCTTAATAGGCATCCCCGCACGGACGATGCCAGTGTGCGCGCGAATTATATCCAGTTCGCTCCTGAAGTCAGCGGCCGCCTGCTAACTCTGGCCGTAAAAGACAATGCATTCGTCCATCACGGCGATCTGTTGTTTGCTATCGATTCCCGTTCTTATGAGTACGTGCTGCGTCAGGCGCTGGCTGATCAGCGGCTGCTGGAGGCCCAGATCGTTGACGCGCAGCGCAGAATCGCAGCCCAGAACAGTGCCGTGGATGCAGCGCGCGCGGGATTGAGCAGCTCGCAGACTCAAACTAAGGTTCGGGAGAGCAGCGTGGAAGCCGCTGTTGCGGCAGTACAGCGGGCGCAGGCAGCGCTCGAGTCGGCCGAGGCCCAGAAGACGCTGGCTGCCAGCAACCTGAGGCGTATTGAACCTCTGCTCGAGAAGCAATATGTAACTCCGGAGCAGGTGGACGAAAGCCGCACCAAGTCGCGGATCGCCGATCGCAATTATGAGGAGGCGCAGTCAGCGCTCCAGCAGGCTCTCGCCAACGAGAGCCAGGCGCGATTTGCCCACGATGAGTCAAAGATCTCAGTGGCTGCCTCGCAGGCCCGATTAGAGCAGAGCAGGCATGCGGTGGAGCTTCTCGACAGCTTGTTAGCCCAGAGGCCGGCCAAGGCTGCGAAGGTCAGTGATGCCCAGCTCAATCTCGAGCGCTGTACGGTCAGGGCACCATTTGACGGATACGTAACCAACCTCAACATCTCGGAAGGAGAATACGCCAAGCCGGGGATACCCATCTTCACCCTCATCGACAATCGGACATGGTATGTCATCTCCAACTATCGCGAGTCGGAGTTGGAACCCATTCGGCCGGGAAAGCATGTTGACGTGTACGTGATGAGCCAGCCCTCCCGACGTTTTGACGGGATCGTGGAGAGCCTTGGCTTTGGTGTGGCTCCCGACGATACGCGACTCAGTAACGGTCTCCCAGACATTGAGCACACTTTGAACTGGGTGCACATTGCCGCCCGCTTCCCCGTGCGTATTCGCGTGCAAAACCCCGACCCCGCGCTGTTTCGAATCGGCGAAACTGCGACGACGATTGTGAGATAAAGAGCCGTGTCGCTATTCAGCGCGGAAAAGGTCTCGGAACTGGATCGCTTTTGGCGGGAGATCGCGCCTGTTCCTGGCCGGATGTCGGGAACTTTACGTTTCGCTTTGGCTTCAGCGCTGGCAACCCTTCTGCTGCTGGTCATACAGCCCGCCGTTGGCTTCATTGCGCCATCGCTTTTCATGTTGTTTCTGGTCTCGCACGATACGCCGTATCATTGCTTCAAAGATCTTTTCACGTGTGTTTCCTTCGCAACTCTGGGGACGGCGTCCGCGCTGCTGCTGGTGATTGCCACCGGCAATCATCCGGTGGCGAGGGTGGTGGGTGTTGCCGTATCCACATTTTTGGCTACATTCTTCTTTCGTGCTTCCACGATTCCGCTGGCTCCGCTGTCTTTCGGCTGCCTCGCGTACATGACGATTAACCTCTGGGAAAACCAAATCCGGCCAGAAAGAATATTGCGGCTTTCTTTGTGGCCTATGGGAACCCTCGCGATTGTCGCCCTTAGCGGGACCGCCGTGGACTACCTGTTCAACCGCAGCGATCCATTGCTTGCCCTGCAGCGCGAGATCAAGGCCAGATGTGCCGCACTGGAACAGCTGTTTCAGTTGTGCGCGACCCAGGGGGAGGCTAAACGGATTGAGAAACAGTCCGCGACCGTGCGGCGCTACGCTGTCACTGGCGAGGGGCAGATGCACGTGCTCATCGAGCGCATATCGAAGCGCAAGACTTGCAGTCGTGCGGAACTGAGCAAGCTCACAACCGTGACTTTGATGCTGGACCGGCTTGTTGTCCTCGCTGCTGGCTTTGCTGTTCACAACGACCTCGAGGCCTTGGACCCGGCGCGCCTCCAGCGCATCAGCGGAGCCATCGTGGCCGCCGGGGAAGGCCACCCGGAGGAAGTCAAGGACATCCTGGGTGATTCGGAAACTCCGCTGCCCGAGGAACTCGATCGCATCGAGCGCACCTTGCGTCACTGGGGAGATTCCACTGAGTCGAGTACGGCCGCACCGACGGCAGAAAGTCCGCAGGCTCCGTCTTCCAGGGGGTTCTCTTTCAAGCAGCTGCTTGTCCCCGATGCGTTCAGCAATTATGACTATTTCATGTATGCGCTCAAACTGAGCGTGTGTGCGACGCTTTGCTATGTGTTTTACAACGGCGTCAAATGGCCCGGCATCGCCACGGCAATATATTTCACGGTCTATTTCACCGGCCTGAGCACCACCGGAGCCAGCAACCGCAAATTGCTCTTCCGCTTGATCGGTTCGGCCATCGGGGGGCTGATTCTGGGCATCGGCTGTCTGGTATTCATATTCCCGAATCTTGAAGGAGTGCAGGGTTTCCTGCTGGTCATCGCGGTGCTGGCGTTTCTCGGCGCATGGATTGGGACCAGCTCATACTTCGGCTACCTCGGTCTGCAGATCACGTACGCCTTCAACCTGATTGCTTTTGAACGCCTTCGTACACCGGACCAGATGACTCCCGCGAGAGACCGGTGCCTCGGCATCGGAATCGGCTTTCTCGTGATGTTCGTCATCTTTCATCAGGTCCGGCCCGAGCGCAGTGTGGACACGATGCGACGGCTCCTCGCGCGCCTGCTTCGTGCTGCGGCGGGCCTGGTTGAGTTACTGGAGTCCGAGCCGAACGCCGCGAGGGACGCGAAGATTTCTGCAACGAGAAAACAGATCGAAGCGGTGGTTGTAAATTTGCGCACTTTTGCAGACGTGGTCAAGTTTGAATTTCCCCCCGATCGCGCAGCCGACATGAAATTGAGCGACGAGATCCTGAATGCTGTAACCAGCGCAGCAGACGTCGTTCTTGGCCTTCCGACCTGGCCACAGAAACTCGACGGGGAGCGCCAGTCCGCGCAGCTGAAGGAGATTCGAGCCGCACTGCAAAACGGACTGCAGGAGATGGCGTCTCTGCTGGAGCAACTTCGGCCTGAGCAGCGAACAGCTCCGCAAAACACCCTGGAGAAGCCCCACGGTACCTTGCCGGTCGCTATTGCAAAAACAATCGATAGTTACAGAGAGTTGAAGATGGTCTGTGCCGGTATTCTGCGGGCAGCAGCCTAGCACCACGTCGCGCCTCCAGTGCCCACATTCGGGCATTGATCGCCCAGCGGCAGCCTGGAGCTGCGCCCAAATTGTAGTTCTTCCCGCCTTATCAATGGCTTACCTGGAGAATTTTATTGGCAGCAAATCTGCATAAATGTCAGGTGCGACCTGTTTAAGAGTTAGCAGTACCGTGGCAAACCCCAAAAACTGTTCGCTGGAGAAGCGCTGAGCCATGTCCCGATTTTTCATTAACCGTCCGATCGTCGCCATCGTCATCTCGATCCTGATGGTGATCGTTGGTGCGATCACTATTACCAACCTTCCTGTGGCGCAGTTTCCGGATATTGCTCCCCCCGAAATACGCGTGTGGGCTCTATACCCGGGCGCCGATGCCGAGACCATGGAGAAGGCCGTAGCCACGCCCATCGAGCAGCAGATCAATGGCGTGGACAACATGGATTACATGTACTCGCTGAACTCGACCAACAACTCGAGTACGGCTCTGTTGGTCGATTTTGATCTCAAAACCGATCCGAACATGGACCTGCTCCTTACCCAATCACGCCAGCAACTGGCGAATGGTCAGCTTCCTCCCGAGGTCAACCAGATCGGTATCGACGTGAAGAAGTCCTTGACCTCGCCGATGATGCTGATCGCGATTGTATTCACCAAAGGGCACTCACGATGCGAAGTTCCTGTCGAACTACGCCTACATCAATCTGAACGATCCGATCGCGCGCTCTTACGGCGTCGGTCAGACCCAGATCTATGGTATCGGGCAGTACGCCATGCGCCTGTGGGTAAAACCCGATCGACTGGCGAAATTGGGGGTCACCGTCAGCGAGGTGGTCAATGCAGTGCAAGCGCAGAATACGGTGAATCCGGCCGGTCAGGTTGGAGGTGAACCGAGCGTAGCAGGCCAGCAGTTCACATACGCGGTGCGTGCTCAAGGCCGGCTTACGACGCCGGAAGAATTCGGCGACATCATTGTCCGCGAAGGGGCTGACGGTGGAGTAGTGCGCGTGAGAGGACGTGGCCACGGGTGGACTTGGGCTCGCAGGACTATGGCTGGCAGGCTCGACTCAATGGTGAGCCCGTGGGAGAATATTGGGATCTATCAGTTGCCCGGTTCCAACGCTGTGGAAGCGGCCAAGGGTATTCGGAAGCTCATGGCGAAGATGAAGGAGAGGTTCCCGGCGGACGTGGATTACGCGATAACGCTGGACACAACCGACGCCGTAAGGGCCGGCATGCAGGAGATCGTCATGACCCTGGTGATCGCCTTCGTACTGGTGATCCTTGTCGTCTACCTCTTCCTGCAAGACTGGCGGGCCACTTTGATTCCAATGCTGGCCGTGCCTGTCTCGCTGGTGGCCACGTTCGCGGTGTTTCCGTTTTTCGGCTTTTCCGTCAATACGCTTTCATTGTTCGGATTAGTGCTGGCGATTGGCCTCGTGGTGGACGATGCCATCGTCGTAGTCGAAGGTATCCAACGCCACATTGAAGAAGGTCTGGCTCCGAAAGATGCGGCTCGCAAGGCCATGGAGGAGCTGACCGGCCCGGTAGTTGGTATCGCACTGGTGCTTTCGGCAGTGTTCGTGCCCACGGTGTTCATCCCTGGGATCACCGGCCGGCTGTATCAGCAATTTGCGATAACTATCGCGATCTCCGTAATCATTTCAGCCTTCAACGCCTTGACGTTAAGCCCGGCGCTGGGAGGATTGTTGCTCCGGCCCAAGAAAGAGACTCACGGACCGCTTGCGAGATTCTTCGGCTGGTTCAATCGCGTGTTCAACAAGGGCAGCGAATTTCTACCTCCGAGTGTCCGGCGGCCTGATTCGAAAGAGCGTCGTGGCCGTAGCAGCACTCGCGGGTTTCGCTGCGGCAGGTTTCCTATGTGCGAAGGTGCTACCGTCAAGCTTCCTGCCCGACGAGGACCAGGGCTACATGTACATCCAAATGCAGTTGCCTGAAGCTTCTTCTATTCAGGCCACCTCGGAAGCGGCCCGAGCGGTGGAAGATGTCGTGCGATCCACGCCAGGGGTCAAATACTGCGCCAACACTACCGGATTCAGTCTCCTCAGCCTGACCCGCACCAGCTATAACGCGTTCTTCTGGGTGACCCTGGAACCATGGGAGAGCCGCAAGAAAATCGAGGAGCAGTTTCAGGTAATTAAGGCCAAATTGAACCTGAAGCTCATTACTCTTCCGCAAGGAACGGTCTTCGCTTTCTCCCCACCGGCAATTCAGGGAGTGGGTACCTCAGGCGGATTTCAGTTCGTTCTTGAAGACCGCTCCGGACAGCGAGTCCGAATTTCTGGTGAACAACCTGAACAAGTTCCTGGAGGCGGCTCGCAAACGACCCGAAATCGGCATGGTGACTACCACCTATATACCCAGCACGCCGCAAAAGTTCGTGTATGTGGACAAGGAGAAGGTAATAAAGCAGGGCGTCAATCTCAGCGACGTATATAGCACTCTGCAGACTTTCATGGGCGGACAGTTCGTCAATTACTTCAACCAATTCGGCCGTACATGGCAGGTGTACGTGGAGGCAGACGCGCCCTATCGCGCCAGCCTGGAGAACGTAGGACAGTTCTACGTGCGCAACAACCGCGGGCAGATGGTGCCATTGTCAGCGCTGACGAGATTCGAGTCACGTTACGGCCCGGAATTCAAGATGCGCTTCAACGAATATTCAGCGGCGCAGATTATCGGCAGCGCGGCGCCGGGCTACAGCTCAGACCAGGCCACCGCGGCGTTGGAAGAGGTCTTCCACCAGACCATGCCGCCGGAAATGGGTTTCGATTACATGGGGATGTCCCGGCAAGAACAGAAGGCGCGCGAGGGGCTGCCCGCGTGGGTCGTCTTCGCCATCTCGTTTCTGTTCGTGTTTCTCATCCTGGCGGCACTTTATGAAAGCTGGTCGCTGCCGTTTGGCGTATTGCTGAGCACGCCAGTCGCGGTTTTCGGCGCATTCGGGTTGTTGTGGCTGCGGCGTACCGTGCTCGGCATGATTTTCCCGGCCTTCATGGTGCAAATCGACAACGATGTCTATTCGCAGATTGGACTGGTGATGTTGATCGGCCTGGCGGCCAAGAATGCAATTCTGATCGTGGAATTCGCCAAGAGCAAATATGAAGAAGGCAAGCCACTAGTCGATGCCGCTCTGGAAGGAGCCAAACTGCGGTTACGGCCGATTCTGATGACGTCGTTCGCTTTCATTCTGGGTTGCGTGCCCTTGTTCATCGCTACCGGCGCAGGTTCGGTGGGCCGGCAAATCATGGGTACGACCGTAATTGGCGGAATGCTGGCCGCGACCGGCCTTGCCATTTTCATTATCCCGGCGCTGTATGTGCTCGTCGAACGCCTGGCGAATCTTCGGAAACGAACAGCGCATGCAACCGCAGAAGTTCCCGAACCTCATCCAATGGAGGCAGACTAGCGTGAAAAAAGCAATTGTCACCTTATTCATGATGCTCATCACGTGCGGGTGCGCCGTGGGACCTAACTACCGGCGGCCGAAGGTGGATGTTCCAGATGCCTACCGCGGAGCGCCGCCGCTGACTCAGCCGAGTACTTCGCAGCCGGAGCCACAGCAAGCGTCGCAGTCTTCAGAGCCGTCGTTTGGTGATCAGAAATGGTGGGATGTTTTTCAGGATCCGCAACTGCAGGAACTGATTCGCACCGCACTGAAGCAAAACTATGACGTTCGCATCGCGGCGGCCGAATCCTGGAAGCACAAGCGCAGTTGGGCATCACACGGGCTGACCAGTTGCCGACGCTCGATGCTGGGGCTGCAGCTATCAACCAGCGCGTCCCAAAACAAAAAATCGTTGCGCCGTTCCCGTACGAAACGAGTGCGAACCAGGTGGGCGCCTCCGTGTTGTGGGACCTCGATTTCTGGGGCAAGTACCGCCGCGCCACCGAAGCAGCACGCGCGAATCTGCTGGCAACCGAGTGGGCACGCCGTGCAGTCACCAACACACTGGTGAGTAATGTCGCGGCTGCCTACTTTCAGCTTCGTGCATACGACCTTCAGCTTGAAATCTCGCGCCGAACCCTGGCTTCCCGCCAAGAGTCGCTGCAACTTACTCAGACACTCGCAAACGGTGGCGTCGGCACCATGCTCGACGTGCGACAGGCGGAACAACTGGTCGCCGTTGCAGCCGAGAGCATACCCGACCTGGAACGGCGCATCCAGCAAGCAGGAGAACTTCATCAGCACGCTTCTGGGCAATAATCCCGGTCCGATTGCACGTGGAATGAAGCTGACGGAGCAGCCCCACCTGCCGGAGGTTCCGGCTGGAATACCCTCCCGCCTGCTGGAGCGGCGGCCCGATATCCGTGCGGCTGAAGCGCAGTTGATAGCGGCCAACGCCCAAATAGGGGTCGCCAAGGCAGCTTACTTCCCGCAAATAACATTAACTGCGGATAGTGGGTTCCTGAGCTCGGCGCTGACTAGCCTGTTTACTGGCCCAGCTGGCTTCTGGAACTTCGGTGGATCGCTCGCACAGCCCATCTTTGCGGGCGGCAGGATCAAGTCCGGCGTGCGCTTGACCGAGGCACGCAAACAGGAATTGGTGCTGACTTATCAGCAGACAATCCAGCAGGCATTTCGCGGCGTCTCCGACTCACTCGTCGGTTATCAAAAGAGTCGCGAGTTCCGGGAGCATCAGGAGGAGTTGGTGCTTGCGGCTCAGGATGCTGCGCAGCTTTCGGAAGTGCGCTACCGTGGCGGCGCCAGCAACTATCTGGAGGTGCTGACCAATGAAACCAATGCCTTCGATGCAGAACTGGGGTTGGCGCAGGCGCAGTTGAATGAACTTGTAAGTCTTGTTGAGATTTACAGAAATCTTGGTGGAGGCTGGGATTCGTAAGGGACCGTCCAGGGCGTGCCGCACGGGTGAGGCAGGCCGCTCTGTTCGGACTGGGCCCAGGTGTGGCACCGCAAAACGACGGGCGAAGGTGTGGCTGTAATTGTGGCTGTGTGTTGCCTCTCTACGGAACAGGGGATGGTCTTATTGCTGGCGCTGTCTTCGCGTGGCTGAAGAGCGCCGAGTGGTTTGCGATGGGCTAGCTCTCCGATTTTCCAAGTCCGAGTAATGGGGGTTGGTGTCGGTGGTTTCAACGACTTTCGAGTGTTCCAAGTAGGCGGGCTGAGAGCAGACTGAGTTGGAGATGCTCTGGCGCGTCGAAGAGGGTGGACCCTCCTGGGGCCAGATTGAATTCCGCTGTTTAAGGGAGAGCGGGTTTTGTCGATTGCTCGAAAGAACTGTTGGAACTCTGACGCACTGTTTCGCCGTGATAGGGTTCGAGGCGTGGAGGAGAAACATCAGCCTCGACCAGCCAGACGCTTCGATCGTGATAGTAATCGAGAAGCGGTTTGATATCCCGGCCAGGAATTTCGCGCGCCCAGACGACTTTCGAGTGATCAATGTCGGCCGCGTTATATACCCATTCATTCTCAATGGTGCGGGCTGGCGAGTAACGGACGATAACCAAGTGAAGGCCCGGCCTGGCGTCGAGCTGTTTGGCGATATCAGCGCGAGCGACACTCCAAGGCGCGGCGTCCGTGGGAGCGTTTCGCGCGCGTTGTGCAAGGAAGAACGGGATGTTTACTAAAGTGGCCAGCACGATCAGACGCGATAGGCCGATGCCGACAGGCCTGCCGAAAACCTTCCAATGCCGCAGATGCCGCATCGATTGCAACCAGAGCGCGAACACGGTCGCGACGAGGGGGGCGGTGTAGTGGGCCTCAAGATAGACCACCGTCAGCAAGCCGGCTGCGCTCAGTGCAAACTGCACCAGCAACAATCGCATGCGACGGTCCCTCACCACCCAGGGCAGCGTTATGAATGAGATCGAAAGGATGCCGCCAAAAAAGAAACGCCACATCGCGCTGACCCACACCCACGAGCGATGTTTCCAGCCAGTAAAGGTAGGAACATATTGCTGGCGTATGCCAACATTGTAGTAGTAATCGAATTGCGCGTTGAGATACTGCATGGGGGGATGCGGTTTCTGCCACGCAAACAGCGGGCAGTTACACTGTTGCTTGATGTAAAGCGCGTGAGGTAGGAGAAGAGCGCTCCCAGTTACCCGCCAGTTGTCATAAAGGATGAATAGGGCTGTTAGCGCCAGAACGCACAGGACAGGCAGCAGCAAGCGCGGTCCGGTGATCCGCAAGGCGGGACTGCGCCTAGAAAAAAGCCAGAGGCCGAGAGCGATGGCCACGGGGAGGCAGAAGATGAAGCCTTCAAGAGGGCGGCTATTTGCCAACACGGCGGCGCCAATTCCGAGCAGAAGAGAATCCTGGGTGCGCTGGTGATGAATGATTCGTGGGAAGGCGCCTATGACTAGGGCCCCGCCGATGCCCGCTACCGCGCCACCCCAGTAGCTATTCACCCAGTAGGTGAAGAGGCCAAAGCGCAAGAGCACAAACACTCCGCCCAGCAAGGCCCATTCGGGCGGGAACCATCCTTGCAGCATCCATGTAACCGCTGCACACATAAGCGCCATGCTGAGCAGGACCCCGATCCACGGATGGCCGAGCAGCTGTCCGAGGGCGAGAACTGCTCCTTGCGCGGGCGGGAAGATTGACATATAGGTCGGAGCCCGAAGGACGTGGAAGGTATCGAAGAAGACCCACATGGGATGTGGCGGATTCGTAAGCTTGCCGTGGGCGAACGTGTCAGCGGCGAGCAAGTAGCTGAATTCGTCGTGAACCACCGGTATCGGCACCGGAAACAACCAAAGAACTGCGAGGCGTCCAAGGATGGCTGCAAGAGCGACAACGAGGAGGGTCGTCCTTTTTCGCGCTGCCAGGCGTGCGGCGAGGTTTTCAACCGGTCCCAGCCAGCGGTCTCCTAATCGGGGCGCGACAAACACCAGGATCAGCAGAACGATCGAGATGAGCCAAACGAAGTAAGACATCAAGGATTATGTACCAATCGGGTAGAATTCGCGAGGATGCCGCGATTTCCAGAACTGTTCGCTAGCTCGAGTCAAGGAGGATGTTGCGCGCAGTATCAGATACATCGCGTGCCCAGAAACTATACTAGAGCTTTGAGAATCGTGTCACGGCGGTCGATATCCTGACGCGGGCGGCCCGATCTATCTTAGTTTCAACGCTACAGCGTTCACCCTATGGACCTCGATGGCTGAAAAGGTCATGATTTAATGGGTTTTCAGGGCCTGACGGAATTTACCTCAAAATGGCTAGTTCAACATCCAATCCAAGCGTTCCGCTGATCCCGTCCTTTTCCTACGCTCCGCGCCACGATCATGAAGGACATGTAGTTCAGTTGTACACGGATGATGGCTTCCTCATCGATGTATTGAGTCGATTTATCGCCGGTGCACTCGCAGTAGGAGATGCGGCCATCGTGATTGCCACGGAGTACCACCGAAGAGAGCTGGAAAAACGGCTTACGGCACGGGGGCTGGACACGGCCAAAGCGAACCGCCAAGGCCGGTATATTACGCTGGATGCCGCCCAAACTCTGTCGCGGTTCATGGAAAACGGCATGGTTAACGATACACGCTTCAAGACAGTTGTTGGTGGACTGTTGACGCAAGCTCGAAGTGGAGTTGATGGCAAAGAGTGCCGCATCGCCGCGTTCGGGGAGCTCGTCGCGTTGTTGTGGGCTGAGGGAAAGCCACAAGAGGCCATCCGCGTGGAGCAACTGTGGAATGAGTTGGCAAAGACTCACTGCTTCTCCTTGCTCTGCGCCTACCCAGTTTCGGGTTTCAGCGATGAGGGGCAAATCGAGCCATTCTTAAAGATTTGCGAAGAACATGCGGGTGTTGTTCCCAGCGAGAGCTATACAGGCTTGGGGAACGAAGAAGAGCGCCTGCGCAGCATTGCGCAGCTGCAACAGAAGACCCGAGTCCTTGAAAAAGAGCTGGCATTGCGTCAAAGCGAAGAGCGATTCCGATTGCTCGTCGAGGCTGTACAGGACTATGCGATCTTCATGCTCAACCCTGAGGGCATCATCACCAGTTGGAATATCGGAGCCGAGCGCCTCAAGGGATACAAGACGGCGGAAATCCTGGGTAAGCATTTCTCATGCTTCTATCCCGAAGAGGACGTGCAAAATGGCAAGCCTCAATGGGAGCTGGTGATCGCGGCGAAAGAGACGCGATTCGAGGATGAAGGCTGGCGACTAAGAAAGGATGGATCGAGATTTTGGGCAAATGTAATCATCACGGCCGTAAGAAATGATCAAGGTGAACTGGTGGGCTTCGCAAAGGTAACGCGTGATTTTACCGAGAGGATGCACGCACATCAGGCCTTGGAGAAAGAAGTTGCCGAAAGGCGAGATGCGCAGCGGCAGCTGCACGATTCGGAACGGTCTCTGCGAGAATTGTCGCTTCATTTACTCCGCACTCAGGATGAGGAGCGAAGGCGGATTGGCCGCGAACTTCATGATAGTCTCGGACAATATCTCGCGGTGTTGAAGATGAAGCTGCAGTCGTTGGAACCCTTCGGAGAAGAGCAGGCTGATCCTGCGGTTCGGGACCTAGCGGAGTGTATCGCTTTGGCCGATGACTGCATCAGGGAGGTGCGGACGGTTTCCTACCTGTTGTACCCTCCCATGCTGGAAGAGATCGGATTAAAGTCGGCGATACCGTGGTATCTGGAGGGATTTTCTGAACGCAGCGGAATCAAGACAACCTTTGAGGTTCAGAGTGGTCTTGGCCGTTTGTCTCGCGACGCTGAATTGGCGCTGTTTCGCGTTTTGCAGGAGAGTCTCACGAATGTTCACCGGCACTCTGGAAGTTGCACGGCAAGCGTTCAACTGCTGGCGAAGGATGGTCGCTGTGTTCTGGTAATAGAAGACAAGGGGAAGGGTATCCCTTTAGAGTTTCTGGAACGGGCCGGTAAAGATTGGATAGCCGCTCCGGGAGTGGGATTGCGTGGCATGAACGAACGTATGCGACAGCTTGGCGGCAGACTGGAGATAGTCTCGAGCAAAGCCGGCACAACGGTTCGAGCCATGGTTCCTATAGCAGGATCACCGTCGGTGACACCGGTCTAGAGTTACCTCGAGCTGTCTATCAATTTGTGCACTGCCTACCTAGGTTCGTAAAAACGGCGCTCAAGGGTTGTTCTCTCCAGCATGTATCTAAGAGGGGGCGGCGTGAATCTCAAGGATAGAGCAATGTTAGACTGCGATTATGGCGAACAAGAAACCCAAGAAGAAGAACAAAAAGCTTAAGAAAACCGTCCCAAAGAAGAGCGCGGTGAAGAAGGCGGCGAAGAAGAAGTTAGTAAAGAAAAAGTCCGCCTCGAAAAAAGCTGAGCGAAAAACGAAGACTGTCCGCAGCAAGGCAGTCAGCCCGAAGACTGCCGGTCCGCGAAAGAAACGAGTTGCGACGAGAGGGCGGCGTTCGGATCCGGAGCCATATGAACTTCAGGAAATGAGATCGAGATCGGCCGGGCAATCTGGAGATTTGCAGGGACTCTCCAACACCGAGTCTGCCGACTCCGAAAGCGTGGACGAGTTAATCGAAGAGGGCAATGCGTTCGAGGCTGATGTCGTCTCTGGGGTGGAAAGCGCCGGGGACGATGACGAGAAAGAAGTCCGCACGCATGAGGTGCCCGAGGACGACGTTCCAGGCGAATATCTGGACGAGGATTAAGGACAGCTCGCCCGGTTGATCGCAGGGTGGAGAGCCCTGATCCCTTGCGGGTTCTAGCCCGGCATCATTTGCCCGATTTTTGACCGGATGCTGAAGGCGGTGGATCTGTCGCGGGTGGCGCTGGCGAATCTGGAACCAGAAGCTTCCTCACTGATTCAGGAATTTCATTGGCATGCGCGAGTAACTGGCTGACCTGCCACAGCTGCGTATCGGTTAGCTTGGTCTTGAAGGACGGCATTCCCGAGAGACGAATTCCGTTAGCTGCCTTCCAGTATGTCTCTGATGCAGGGTCATCGGTCACACCTGTGCCACGGAACAATTGCGGCGGTTTCGGAAACATCGTGGTCTCGTAGTCGAGGGGTGGTTGCCCTGGAAATCCGTGACACAAGGCGCAGTGCTGTTTGTAGACGCTTGCCCCGGCGAGAAAATTGGGTTCGTCCGCGGACACAGGGGACAGGGGAATGTGTTGCTTCTCGATATGAGCATCGAGGGCCATATTCGCCAGCTTCTTCTCAAAAGGCATTGGCGGGTCAGCGGTCGCTACTGGCGCCATGCCGGAAGAGAAGTAATAAAAAATGCCGGCTACTGAAATCGCAATGGCCAGAATGAAACCGATCACGATACCTTTTATCACGCGCGCTCCTGTTCCGGATCAGAAGTTAAAGCGATAGCCCAAAATCATCTTAGCAATCAAATGGTCTGTGGCGCCCGTAACCCCAACGCCGAGGCCGAAATTAATCTCCCATTGCGGCGAGACGTTCAAATCAATCGCGGGGAAGATTTGATGCTGTTGTTGTGAAACCGCATCGAAACCCGTTACCGGGCCGACGGAACCGTAATATTCCAGACCGCCTGCAATTTTCGGATTGAAATCGTAACTGAATTTGAAGTTTGGCGAAAAAACGACGCCCTGGTTCACGCTCGGGCCGTGGAAAGACCGGTCCAGCGTCGGATTCAGGGCCCAATACCATCGGCCGAATTTTTGGTCCACGATGGGACGAATTTCCCACGTCCAGGTATCGACGGAATATTGCCGCCGCTGGTAGCCGATTTCGTTGGAGATGCTGGCGCCTACGGGCCAATGCCACTTCTTCGGAACGGCGACGCGGGGCCGGATGTGATCGCCAACCCACTGCCAGCTTTGGCCTTCGGTGATGGAAGTGAAAATGTAAAAGCCGCATTCGAACCAGTCGTTGAAACCGTGTGTGATCTCGACCGTCTCATGCTCGGCGTGATTGGTGGGGTAGAGGCCGTCCACGGTTGTCTTCGATCCGTCAATCGTGAAATTGCTGTGGAGTTCAAACATGGTGTGTCCAGGATCGACTAAGTCGGATCCGTACACCTGGATTTCATAGTTGTCTTGAGCGCGAGCGGACGTTACGGCGGAGATAATGATCAGGAATAGAATCGCAAGACATCGATAGCACAATCGTCGATGAGAGTCGCCAAGTCCCATGAGAAAGATTATCAGCTAGGGAATGAATGCTGGGTGACGAACAGACGACAAGCCATCCATCTTCCTTCGCAATGACGATTACTTACAGACGAAGTTGGCCGCATCGTTGATGTTGCCGCTGCCCTTGTACACCGCCTCCTGAGGATAGGGGCACAGAGGACGTGTAAACGCGACACCTTGCGCGACCGTGTTGTTGACATAGTGGGTCGCGATGACACTCTCGGGTGCAAGGTCCTGCTCAACCCACTGAACGAGCGGAGTGAGCATGTCGAACACATTTGCGCCGGGGCCACCGCTGCAGTGGTTCATCCCAGGCACCATGAAGAGGCGGTAGGATGCCTGCGTCTGTTCCATCGAACCGCCGGAAAAGTTCACGACTTCCTCGAAATAGTTGACGCTGGTGAGCGGCGGTACCTCGGGATCGCTAAATCCATGGTATTGGATGAGCTTGCCTCCCCGCGCGCGGAACGGCTCCAGATCAGGGTTAATCGAGTTCAGCACCGACGCCAACGTTTGACCCGGGACCACCACTTTGTTGTCGACGTGCGCTGGGTCGGAGTTCCAGTTGAAGGTTCGAAAGTCCCAGCTCGGATCGTCGAAGACGAAGTACTTAAAGAAGGGAATGCCGATCGCCGCGTGAGAGTCGGTTTGCGGCGCAGGCGGCGGTGGAGGGGAAATATGGGAAGGCCAGCCATCGGCTTCGCCACCCCGCTCAAAGGGTGGGTAATAGCCGGGCTGGTGCACCGTCTGATCAGGACCGGTCCAGAGATTCTTGACCGCTTCTACCTGCTCTGCTGTAAGGCAGTTCGGAGGCGTTTGGGAGCCCTGGCACAGTAGCGCCTGGGGATTAAAGTGACAGCGGCGAGGATCGTTCAGGACGCCGTCCACTACGCCATCAAGGGCGTCGCACGCGGCATTGACGGCGTTGCCGAGGAGCGTGTCTTCAGTACTGAAAACTGTACCTGCGCGGTGGTTGAACATCTGCCGAACGACCCACAGATTCCCGCCGACATGATGGTGAGTGTAGAACGCAACCGAATCGCCAGCAACGATGCCGTCATAATCGCTGGAGAAGCGCTGCGCTTCTATCAGTGCCTGTCGTCCGCCGGTTGAACAGCCCGTGAAGTACGCATGCTGCGGATTCTCGCCGTAAAACGCGGCAGTAACCTGCTTGCCGACGACCGTCATCAGATGGATCGAGCGATAGCCGAAATCGATGATCTTCTGCGGGTGCCCAAGGGCAAACGATCCATCGGTGGAGAAGCCGACATGGCCAGTATCGGTACTGGCAGTGGCGTACCCAAAGGAGACGCCGGATGCCAGCGCGCTGTATGAGATTTCTCCTGCAAAGCCGCCGTTTCCGACGCCCTCGAACCTCCCGTTCCAGCCAGAGGCCGGCATCCATACTTCTATTCTGATGTCGGAATCGCTGGTCGGCCTCAATCGGGCCGCAACGCGGCAGAATGCCAGCATGTTGGTGAAGACCTCACCATTCGGCGCCTTATAAGTGCCTGCGGGTATTGACTGGGCTGCAGTAATTGAGGTTTCCGGCAAAGTGAGAGACGCCAGACTTTCGCAGGTTGCGGCGGCAGCGTGATCAATCGCGCAACAGGCAAAGGTGAGTGCCGCTGCCACCCAAGGCAGGAAGGTTTGCCTCCATTCCGCGGCTGAGGAAGCACTCTCCTCGAACCCTTTCGGCGGCGATGTGAGCACCTGGGTCCTCCTGATTTGGCGCACTATCAGGCTAAGGTAAGAACGGACGGTATGGCAAACGATGGTTCCTTAACTTACGCCGAAGTCGGCAAAGGTGGAGCGATTAGCAGCTCAAGTACAGAACTACTGCGGTCATGGGCTACCTCCCTTTCTGTGTGCGCATCGAGCGGTTGGTTGTGGCCGTGTAACGTCATCGTCCTTCCAATCTTTTGGAAGGCGCGAGTTCGCGCGGCGACCACATCCCTCCGCGAACAGTTCAGGAGAACGGAACAATCCTGATCGGAGTAGCGTTCGAGCACCGACATTACGTACACAAAGCGCTCGAATGCTGCCAGTCCAAGAACTGCGGCAATCTCTGGCCGTTCCGCTATACAGATCGTCTCGCTTTGATGGGCCGAAGATCTCGAACGGCCGTTTCCTTCCGCAGGCTGTGGGTTGATGAGCCTGACGGCGTTCTGGATGATGGCCCGCCGAGCCCAGGAGCGTGCCCATTCCTTGAAAACCGGACCTGCATCAACGGAGTCCTCCAGGCCGGAAACGAAGCACCGCTCGGCCTTCTCACGATCTGCGGTTAACAGGAAGGACAACAAATACAGGGCGTTCATGTCTTTTTCGAAAATTCGGCAGAAGTTCGCACTGGTTGCATAGGGCGTCGATTCCTGGTTTACGATTGGCTTGGCGCTTGGCATCTTGTCTCCCTCTACTCGTAGTCGTTTGAGCTTGGTGAAAATCGACAGATAAATCTCGGGTTAATCTGCTCGAGCAGAATCCGCCCTAGTGCCGGCATCTTCGAGCGAGTCGCTTGAGCACGTGTCGAGTGAGAACACCCCCACAGGAAAACTTTGCGCCCTCCTTCATCAGGTCGAAAATCGCGTCTTCCCCCTTTTGGCTGATAACGGTAAGGCTGCCTACATCTATAACCAGTCTGCGCCCCTCGAGGTCACGGGTAGCGATCTTCCAGGTCGCACGAAGCTCGTCCACCCAAGGCTCGATAAGTCGTCCTTCCACCACTACCCTGCGTTGCGATCGGTTATCGACGATGGAAATCTTGAACATCTTGATTCCTGCGACAAATGGCATGGGCAAGACACTGGCCAAAGGGCAACGCGCGCAAATGGCTGAAAACATTGATAGGAATGAAGCCGTCGCGCAGTATGTCGAAAAGTGTCGAAGCCGATGTCGACATTTGTCGAGGCGGAAGCGAACAAATGCGGACGTCCAAACCTGAATTTGAAGACGGATTGGAAACCTACATTAATAGAGAATTCACGACCGGGCGTTTTGTGCGCTCAGGCCGCCTGTTCCCACTTCGCGGAACCCTGGTCAATGGAAACCGGAGTGGCGACGGCTACTTTGCGCGCGACGATCGGCCGAACGCGAGGTCTGGTTGCTTCTTTGAGAAGAGCGACAAGAAATACCAGCATGAAGAACACGGCAGTTCCGCAGAGGCCCGCTAATGCAAATGATCCCATCATGTCTAAGCTCTAGAGCAAGGCAAGGGCCAAGATTAAAAGGAAAATTTACTCACAGAAATCAAACGGAACGGGGAGCGCTGGAGCGCTTGTTCGCTGGTTGTACCGTAGTGATGGCAAGCACTTTCGACAAATGTCGAACTCACGACACTCTTCGCGGGTCGATCCCCAGCTTCTTCATGCGCGAAATCAGGGTTGTGCGTTTGATGCCCATGCGCGCGGCGGCCCCGTCAGCGCCCGCCACTCGTCCCTTGGTGATCTTCAAGATGCGCACGATCTCGTCGCGCTCACTGGCTTCCCGTGTTCCCATTACCGGCGTGGCGCCACCGTTGCTGCCCAGTTCACTGATCGGAGCCTGCAAGGCGGTGCCGTGGGTAAGGATTACCGAGCGCTCGATGAAATTTTCCAGCTCGCGAATGTTCCCGGGCCAATGCCAACTCGAGAGTTTCTTCATAGCCGCGGCAGGAATCGATTCGATCTTCTTTTCCATGCGGCGGCCGTACTTCTGGGTGAAGTAGCGGACCAGCAAAGGAATATCCTCGGGGCGTTCGCGCAAAGGCGGAATGCGGATGGGAAAAACGTTCAGGCGGTAGTACAAGTCGCTACGAAACTCGCGATTCTCGATCATTTTTTCCAGATCACGATTCGTCGCCGCCACCAGGCGCACATCGACCTTCTTGGTTCGAGTGCTCCCCAGCCGCTCGAACTCACGTTCCTGCAAAGCTCGCAGCAATTTCGGCTGGATTTCGATGGGAATGTCACCGACTTCGTCTAGGAAGAGCGAGCCCTGGTCGGCCAATTCGAGCCGGCCAACTTTTTGTGAGATCGCACCTGTAAATGCGCCTCGTTCATGGCCAAATAGTTCGCTCTCGAGCAGTCCAGTTGGAATTGCGGCGCAGTTGAGCTTCACAAAGGTCCGATCCTTGCGCCGGCTGCGTTCATGGATTGCGCGCGCGATCAATTCCTTTCCCGTGCCGGTCTCGCCCAGAAGGAGGACGGTCGAGTCGCTGGGGGCCACGGTTTCGACAAGATCCAGAACATGGCGGAGCGCGGAACTCTGCCCCACAATTCCTTCAAAATCCAAATCGCCACGGAGTTCATCTTCCAGATACAGCTTTTCCTGCGTCAGCTTGTCCTTGAGATCGGCGATTTCACCGAATGCCAGAGCGTTCTCCACACCGATCGCCACCTGCTGTGCGACCTGAGAGAGGAACGCCACCGAGTCAGGGTCGAAGGCATTCTCCTGCCGGTTCGCAAGGGCGAGTACGCCAAGCAACCTACCCCGGCTAACGAGCGCTACATCGCATAACGAATTCATGCCTTCCCCGGTCGCCTTGGCATATATCTCAGGTGCAACTTCGGCAGGGTCAAGCCGGTTCAGGATCCAGGGTTTTCCGCTGCGGAAGGTTTCGCCGGGCATTGTTCCCTCGATAGGGATCAAACCTTCTGCGGTGAACAATCCCTTGCTGTCGGGGAAGTCGAGAGCATGCACTCGCAAATGTGCTCCGTCTGGCTCGGGTAGCATAATGGCTGCGGCGTCGCACTGCATGACCCGGCGAACGCTTGCTGAAATCGTTCGTAATAGGTCATGAAAATTTAAGTTCGAAACGACTTGATTCGTGAGATCCAGGATCAGCTTCAGCCGGTCCTGCGCCTGCCGCGACAGATAAAAGTTGACGGCAGCATCAATCGCGAGAGCAATCTGGTCGGCGACGAGAGAGAGGAAGCGGACTTCGTCGTCGGGGTAGGTGTACGGACGTATGCTGCCGATGCTCAGCACACCGAGCCGGCGATCGCCTCTCGCGAGCGGGAGAACACAGGTGGCTGCAATACCTAGTTCACTCAGGCATTCGCCATGTTTCTGAAAGCGGGTCTCCTCGTTCCAGTCCGCGGTCACAAGTGGCTGCTGAGTCTCGTGTACCCACTCAACGGGCGTGTCCTCGATGAGAACCTCTTTCACAGGCACGCTCTGTCTCGCGTTATTAGAATAGAGCAAGTGCCACGCGATGGTCCGAGTCTCATTTTCGAATGCGACAAGTTGCAGGTAGTCAAACGAGATGACGCCGCGCAGGGCTTTCACCAGCATATCGGCAGCAGCGTCACAATCACTGCAGGTGCCGATCGCGTTAGTCGCGCGCAGCAACGCCTCATAGCGTTGCGTATGTCCCTCTCCGGATGTTATCGGGAAAACATTCAAAGCACTCATAGATTGCTTCGGTTGTCACAAGATAACGACGAACTATGAGCCATGGCTGCCGCCGAAAACCAGGAAATGGCTCGGGTTCGCGGATATGCTTCATCAGATGTCATGGCGGGCGGGAAAGCTTCGACAAAATGTCGCAAGTTTTCGTCACTTGTCGAATCTCGTGCTGAGACGGTTCGACAATCCCCTGGACGTACACTGCCCAGTGGATCCGGAGTCAAGCTAGTTCCCTGCGGTCTGGTTCTCCACGATCATTCTGAGTTTACGCATGCCTTCGTGAATCTGCTGTGCGTTTGCGCCGCCGTAGCCAAGAATCAGGCCGCCTCGCGTCGGAGGTTTCAGGCAACAACTGGACAAGGGCATGACCGAAATACGTCGCTGGGCGGCTTGCCTCGAGACTGCCACGTCGTTAATTCCTGGCGGCAGCAGTGCGAGCAGATGCATCCCCGCGGCATCGCCGATTACTTCGAGAAGATCTCCCGTCTGGGTGTGGATCGCTTTTACCAGCGCCCTTCGCCGATCCATATAGAGCATTCGCATCCGACGTATATGGCGGGCGAAATGTCCTTCGCGGATAAAATCGGTCATAACCGCCTGGTAGAGAGTTGATGAGAAAATATCGGCGGCATCCCGTGCAGCGGAGAAAGCGGAGAGTAAATCCTTGGGAACAACCATATAGCCTAGACGCAAAGCGGGAAACATGACTTTGCTGAAAGTCCCGATATAAATGACTCTCGCATTTGTGTCCAGGCCTTGCAGCGAGGCGATCGGGCGGCTTCCGAATCGATACTCGCTGTCGTAATCGTCTTCGATGATCCAGGCGCCGGAGCGAGCGGCCCAATTGAGCAAGAGCATACGGCGTGTGGCGCTCATCGTTGTTCCCATGGGATATTGGTGCGACGGCGTGACATAGGCGGCACGCGCGCTGCGACCTCGACCGATGATCTCGGTTACCTTCATGCCGTCGTGATCAACGGGAACCGGAATCAATTGGGCTCTGGCCGTTACAAAAGCCTGGCGCGCGCCGAGATAGCCCGGCTCTTCCATCCACACCCGGTCGTTGGGATCCAACAGAACCTGGGCCGCGAGTTGCAAAGCCTGCTGCGAGCCCGTGGTCACCAGAATCTGCGACGGCGCGCAGCGTACGCCGCGAACTGCGCCCAGGTACTCCGCGATGGCTGCGCGGAAGGGCGCATACCCCATGGCATTGCCATAGGCCATGATGCCGATTGGCGGATTTCGAGAATGCCGAGCCACCAGCTTCGACCAGACGCCGATCGGAAAGTGATCGAGGGCGGGCAGGCTTACTCGAAACGCACCTGACACGTCGAACCAGGGTTGCGCCGGAGCGTTCGTTAGCTCAACCCCGCGCTGTGACATTCGCCGCGGACCCGTACTGCGCGCGCTTTGAAAAAGTTCCTTCCGCGCCTTCACCGACGGCGGCCTCAGCGCGTCATCCGGAATGGATCGGGCCACACGGGTACCGGCTCCAACGAAAGTTTCGAAGTAGCCTTCCGCCAGCAATTGCTCGTACGCATTCAATACCGGGATACGCGAAATCTTCAGCTCCGCGGCCAAGCTTCTGGTCGACGGCACTCGCTGTCCAGGCCGCATTTGGCCATCTAGGATGCTGCTGCGAAACCAGTCGTACAACTGGCGATAGAGGGGACTCTTGCTGTGGGAATCGATGGAGATTGGTGGAAGGAAGCTGGCAGGAACTCGTTTCATCTGGAGGTGCTCCGAAGTGGCTATATCGTAACAGTTCAGAGTGGCTATTGTTACCGACCACTTGTCCGGCTAGTTTTCTTACATGAAGTCAGTATTGGGGGCGGTATGAACGCGGTGATTTCGGCGACAGCGAACGCAGACGCCAAGCAATTTGATTTTCTCGAAGGCGAGTGGAATGCGATCTGCCGCTTTCCTCTGCCCGATGGATCCTGGGGCGAGGGCCCCGGCTCGCTGACAGTGACGAAGGTGCTGGACGGCTGCGTTTCGCTGGAATTCTTCGAGGGGCCCTACCAGGGAATGATTATCAAAGGCCTCGGCCTCCGCGCCTTCAATCCGCAAACGTCCCAGTGGGAGCATACGTGGACGGACACCTCTGCGCCGGGCGGCTTCCAGGTGTGGCGCGGACGATTTGAAGGTGGCGCGATCGATCTTCACGGCCAGTGGGAGGACGAGGCTGGTCGACAGGTTCTCTCGCGGCTCACATGGTCCCAGATCACGGATCGGACCGCGCACTGGGAAAGTCACCGCTCTACGGATGGGGGCAAAACCTGGAGCAAACACTGGGAGATCGATTTCACGCGGAAAATTGCGAAGTAACCCTGCAGATTGAAATTTACGACGAAGCAGAACGCTCAGGCGAATTACTCAGACGAAATGAAAGGAGGCAGTGATGAACATCAAACGCATTCGAGCCTTGCTCATGGTGTGCAGCTTGGTTGTCATGTTGCGGCTACCGGCCCTGACGCAGCAAAGTTCGGACGCCCCGAAGCCCGGTTCTCAACAAACGTCCTCGCAACGGGATGGACAACATGATTTCGATTTCGAGATCGGCACCTGGAAAATTCACCTGAAGCGTCTTGAGAAACGTCTAGCTGGTTCCACTACCTGGATCGAATTTGATGGGACTTCTGTTACCCGAAAAGTGTGGGATGGCCGCGCTCAGCTGGAGGAGTTTGAAACGGATAGTCCGGGTGGCGGCCATATTGAAGGTCTGACTTTGCGTCTGTACGATCCGCAAACTCACCAGTGGAGCCTCTATTGGGCGACCAACAAGAGCGGCACCATTGGTCCGGCCACGATCGGCGAATTCAAGAATGGACGCGGTGAGTTCTTCGATACGGAGCCATCGGGTCCTAATGGCAGAGCGATCCTGGTGCGATTTATCTGGTCGAAGACCGACACAAACACGCCTCACTTCGAACAATCCTTCTCGGACGATGGAGGCAAGACATGGGAAGTTAACTGGATCACAGACCAAACGCGGGTGAGCGATGAATCTGACAAAGCGCACTGAACTGCGGCGCCTCCCGGATCGAGGATCGCATGATCGGGAGACGATTGACCGGATACTGGATGCGGGTTTTCTCGCTCACGTGTGTGGAGGGTCAGCCGTTTGTCATTCCGACACTGTATGGCCGCGATGGAGAGAAACTCTATTTGCATGGATCGGCCGCCGGTCGCACGCTTCGGGAGCTTGCAACAGGCATCCCGGCCTGTGTAACTGTGACGTTGATGGATGGATTGGTCCTGGCGCGATCCGCCTTCGATCATTCGATGAACTACCGCTCGGTGGTTGTCTTTGGAACTGCGAGGAAGATCGCAGATCCCGAGCAGAAGATGAAATCTTTGCGGGTTATCTCCGACCATCTTATCGCTGGCCGGTGGAAAGATGTCCGTCCACCCATCGAGAAGGAGTTGAGAGCGACAACGGTGCTGGAGTTCTTAATCGAGGAGGCATCCTCGAAGATACGCAGCGGACCGCCGCTGGACGACGAGGAGGATTACAAGTTGCCGGTATGGGCTGGGGTGTTACCGCTTGAAATTAACTCGGGGATGCCGATACCGGACGACAGATTGATCGATGGCGTGATCGTTCCGGATTATGTCCGGCACTACGATGCTCGACTTAACGGCGGAACGAGCCATCCGTCTAACGATTAGCAGCAGGAGATCCAGATCATGCGGGGGTGTGTCGGCTCTGTGGCACTGATAGCCGCTTGGTTATTTGTCGGCTGGGCGAGTGCGCCGGCCCAACAGGAGGCATTGCCCGCGCCTGCTGTCCGGCAGTCGCTGGACAATGCCTGGTGGACTGGCCCCATGTTGGCGCCCAACGCAACGACTCTGCCGCGCGGACACTTCCTCATCGAGCCCTATCTCTACGATGTAGTCGGCTCTCATTCGAACGGATTCGGATCGCTGACGTACGTGAACTATGGACTCGTAGACAAACTGACAGTAGGGGTGATTCCCACCGCGGGCTTCAACCAGGTAAGCAACGGTCCGAGCAGCTCTGGAGTTGGGATGGGCGATCTCACCATACAAGCGCAGTACCGGCTCACGAAATTTCAGGAAGGGAGTTGGGTGCCGACGTCTTCCGTCACTGTGCAGGAGGCGTTGCCGACCGGTAAGTATGATCGGCTGGGCAACCGGCCGAGTGACGGCTTAGGCAGCGGAGCCTACACCACGACGTTGGCGCTCTACACGCAGACTTACTTCTGGCTGCCGAATCGGCGCATTCTGCGCATGCGCTTCAATGTAACGCAATCGCTTCCTCGAAGCGTGAACGTGCAAGATGTAAGTGTGTACGGCACGGAAGCTGGCTTTCGCGGTCAGGCCAAGCCCGGCCCATCGTCCTATGTGGATGCGTCGTGGGAGTACAGCTTGACGCGGAGGTGGGTACTAGCCCTTGACGCCACTTACCAGCACAGCTGGAATACCCGCACGACTGGATATAACATTTCGGATCCGGTGCCAGCCAGCATCCAGCTCAACTCCGGTTCCAGCGACGCGTTCGGCTTTGCTCCGGCGATTGAATACAGTTGGAAACCCAAGCTGGGCGTGCTTCTCGGCACCCGCGTGATTCCCGCGAGCCACAACACGAATGCCACCATCACTCCGGCGGTGGCTATCAACTTCGTTCACTGATCTTCGTTTGGTCGATAGCCGAGAAAGTGACACGTTCTGCACTATGAATTGCTCCGCCCGTTCCTCTGCTTCTTGCGCTTGAATGCTGCTCCGCTGAAAACCCAGAATCCCACTAGCGTCCCTCCCGCGAAGACGGACCACAGCGCTGCATTCGACCAAGCTGCGTATTTTTCCAGTCCGGTATTCGAGAGGTCCCAAAACGTCAGAGGCCAAACAAAGATTACATAGACTCCTACCACCGCCATCACGGCCACTATTCCAACCAATAGAGCCATCGCCCCCGCCGAGAAGCTTTCGAACACAAGCATGCCCCAGTGTTGCTGACTGTCGTCACTACGCTGGGTGTTGATACGCGATCTCTGGACAAGCGGAGACATGGTCCTCCCGGCAAATGTTCGCCCAGCTCACGCCGCCGGACGCGATCTTCCAACGTCTAGGATAGAGACTAGTCCCGACCGTCCCAAGTTACGTTGGACATGACCGTCGTAGGGCGCTCTTCGCCCGGGCACCAGATGGTCATTCGGCCCGATCAATTACGCCCGGAAATCGCATCAGGACCATCGACTCTCTGCCAACCTATTGAAATGAAATAAGAAAGGAGGGCCACGTTAGTTACCTTGCCGCTGCTGATCTTCTCGGTCATGCTTCCGGAAGATGGATGGAATCGACCAATTTGCGGCCCTGGAATCGTCGGACGGAAGTCCGGACTCGATTTGCGCCTGCGTGGCCAAGATCTTCCGCGTGACGGAAACGGAAGTCGCACTGTTGGAGCTGAGCGGTAGCCTGCTGAACTTCCTTTATCCCTGTGAGTTGAGAACGGCCGGGGCGATCCCTCTCTCCAGTTCAGCCGTAGCTGCCCGTACCGCGCGGACCAAGCAGGCCGAGCTTTTTAATGGCTTCACGCAAGTGAAGCACTTCAGCGTTTTTGAGTTGGTCAAACTGGGGGACACCGGGCTGGACGACCAAGTCATCCAGAAGCTGATGTCTGCGCCGGTTCTGAACAACAATGGAGAGGTAATTGGCGTGATTCAAATCTCCCGCAAGGCTCCGCGGCCGGCGGCGGCAGGACCGGACTTTACCCCCGAAGATCTGCGGAAACTGGAGGTGGTTGCTCGCGTGGTTGGAACGCTAAGGGAAAAAGCAGAACTTCTGCCCAAGTGAAGGTGGCTTGAAAGTTCGATTGCTCTACTCGAACTCAAGCACCACGATCTCGGGATTCGACCCCAACCGCAGGGGTGGTCCCCAGGTTCCTGCGCCACTTGAAGTGAAAACCTGCATCTTGCCGATCCGGCTCAAGCCATACACAAATTGCCGGTAGATACGACGCGCCATCCAACTCCAGGGGATGAACTGTCCGAGGTGGGTATGCCCGGATAGTTGGAGAGAAACACCGGCGGCCTCCGCGATCCCCGGATTGTCGGGGGCGTGGGTCAGCAAGATGCTTGCGCGGTTGCGATCCAAACGAACACCGTGCAGCACTGACGCAAACTGCTCGTCCTGCACCGCGTTGCGGTAGGGCACGCCAACAATCTGCAACCCGTCGACTTCTACTTTTTCATTGCTGAGCACACGCACTCCGGCCGCGGCAATGGCGTTCAGATATTTGCTGTCATCTCCAAACTGTTCGTGATTTCCCGCGACAAAATATACGCCGTGCGGCGCCGTGAGCTTGCTTAACGGCTCGGCAGCTCGCCCCGCGTCAATGGCCGTGCCGTCATACAAATCCCCAGCGATAAAAATAGCATCCGGCTCTTCCCGGAGAATTTTTGCCACCATGCGGCGCAGGAAACTTCCGTTTCGTACGTGTCCAAGGTGTACATCACTAATCAGCGCTGCCTTGCGCCCACGCCATGTCGCCGGCAGATTTGCGAGCCGCACCGTGGCTCGGGTGATTCGCGTACACCCTGCGTTGAAGACGCCGTACACGCCAACCACCGCTGCAACGCTGAAAAGCAATTCCACGGTCCGATGGAAGTTCACACCTGACCCAGCCAGCCGCGTTACGCCGAAAATAATCCAGGCAGAAACCGCTGCCACGAAGAAAAAGCTGAGCAGGCCCAGCCAAACTGCCGCGGCCTTATAAAACGCTCGCACAGCGGGGTTGGTGTAGCGAAAGGCGAGGAGCGAGGCGGCAACAAAGCTTACCGACAACAAGCCGAGGATCAGTTTTATCCAGAGTGCACCGGCGGGATCGTTTCCTGCGGGCGAGAACGTCCAGGTTTGATAGAGAAGAAAATGGGTCAAAAAAAGAACGGACTGAACAATTACAATGAAACCAAGTAAGCTCCTTCGAGCGCGCATGGTGGATTGGATTCTCCTGCGCGCCGTTCCGATTTTATTTATTCATTTATAGCTGCTGATCGACTGACGGTTGAAACTTGGCACCCTACGATATATGAAGGTTGGCGCGGTTCTGACGATGGACCTCACAAAGGAGCGAATTCGTAATGCATAGCAACGATCAGATAGAGACGGTTCCGTTTCGTATTGAGCGCGTGACGAACTCCCGGTTGCAGGAGGTCGATTTTCCGACGGTTGCATTTGGCAGTGTCTTTAGCGATCACATGTTCACCGCGGAGTTCCATGACGGTCGCTGGAGTGACGGGCTGATTCGCCCTTACGGTCCAATTCCCATCGCTCCGAGTGTTAGTGCACTGCAATACGGAATTTCTGTTTTCGAAGGCATGAAGGCGCATAAGGCGGCCGACGGTCGTCTACTCTTGTTCCGGCCGCGTGAAAACGCGCGACGATTCCAGAGGTCGGCAACGCGGCTGGCCATGCCAGTCGTGCCCGAATCCTTGTTCCTGGACGGCCTGCGGGAATTGGTTCGCCTGGACCAGGCATGGATTCCTTCGGCGGAAATCGGAGCACTTTACATTCGGCCAGTGTTGTTTTCGACCGATCCATCGCTTCGGGTTAAGCCGGCGGATCGATACCAGTTCATCATTATGACTTCTCCGTTTGGCGCGTATTTCTCAGCACCAGTAGATGTACTGGTGAGCGAGCGCTATGCACGTGCGTTTCCCGGAGGAACCGGCGACATAAAGCCAGCCGGGAATTATGCGGCCGCACTGCTGGCGGATCAGGAAGCGCGCGAGGCGGGATTTAACGCCGTTATGTGGCTGGATGCTCAAGAGCGCCTCCACGTGGAAGAATGTGGCGTAATGAATGTGTTTTTCGTTGTCGGCGAAGATATTGTTACCCCGTCGCTGAGTGGAACGATTCTGCCCGGCATCACTCGCGATAGCGTGATCACTCTGCTGCGCGATTTGGGATATCGCGTAAAGGAGGATCGTATATCCATCGATGAATTGGTCCGAAGCTACGGGCGGGGCGAACTGCGAGAATGCTTTGGAACTGGAACGGCAGCGACCGTGACGCATGTGAGACGAATTCGATACAAGGATCGAACTCTTGAACTGCCCCCGGTTGAACAACGAAGAGTAGGTGCTGCGGTACGGGAAAAACTGTTGGCCGTGATGACGGGCCGAGCACCTGATCCGCACGGTTGGGTCGAAAGCATCTGACAGAAACGAAAAGGACGACCGGAATGCATTACCTTCTTTTTTACGAAGTTGGCGAAGACTACGTTACAAGGCGCACGGAGTTTCGGGAGGCGCATCTGGAAAAGGCCTGGGCGGCGAGCGCGCGAGGTGAACTCGTGCTGGGTGGTGCGCTGGCCAATCCCGTGGACGGTGCCGTGTTGTTGTTCAAAGGTGACTCGCCGGAAGTGGCCGAGAAGTTTGCCCGCGCAGATCCATATGTGACCAGCGGGGCGGTGAAGCGGTGGCATGTGCGGGAGTGGAAGACAGTCGCGGGAGAAGACGCTGCAAAACCCATCAGGCCACATGGCGGAAGCGCCGTAGAAGCCACACCAAGTAATTCTTCGAACGCCTCGAGCGGAGATTCCTCATCCCAAGATAGTGGGATGATCTTGCGAATGTGGAAGGCGCGGTCGACCCCCGAGAAGTCAGACAGATATATTCGGCACGCCACGGAGAAGGTTTTCCCGACGCTTCGAACCATTGGAGGACATCGCGGAGCATACTTGCTCCGCCACTCGGTGGATGGCATAGTTGAACTTGTTGTGCTCACGCTTTGGGAGTCGATGGAGGCAGTGCGCAAGTTTGCCGGAGTGAAGCCCGAGAAAGCCGTTGTGGAACAGGAAGCACAAGCGGTTCTCACCGATTTTGATAAGACGGTCACACACTTCGAGGTTCTTCATCACCCCGATTGATAGCCGACGATCCTCCTGAAATCAAAATAGAGATAGAATTGTCCGGGCCGAACGTGGCTCTCGGGAGGCGTATGCGCATGTCAGGAAGAAAAATGTCAGTGCTTCGGACCGTGAGGCGTTCCCTTTGTCTGGTTTGGATTCTCTTTGCGACCGCATTGGGCATTGCCCAGAACCAAAGCGGCTCCAATCTCCCGCCGTACAAGAATCCCAAGGTGCGGGTAGAGCAACGCGTGCAAGACCTGCTGAGCCGCATGACGCTCGAGGAAAAGGTCGCGATGTTGAGCGGCGCGGATTGGATGCAGAGCGTTCCGAATGAGCGGCTGGGTATCCCTTCGATAAAAATGGCGGATGGGCCATTAGGTATTCGCTCGTGGGCTGGACCTTCGGCTGAGACCAGTGCGGCCACCGCAAAGACGAAAGTCATGACAACTGCTTTTCCCGCAGGAGTGGCCATGGCTGCCACCTGGGATACGGAACTGGTCCAAGCCGAAGGGCAGGCAATCGGGCAGGAAGTGAAGGCGGTTGGACGCGACATGATTCTGGGACCAACGGTGAACATTAATCGCACTCCTCTGTGGGGCAGGAATTTCGAGGGCTACGGCGAAGATCCTTATCTCACGAGTCGCCTGGGAGTGGCTTACATCAAGGGAGTTCAGAGCGAAGGCGTGATTGCGACGGTCAAGCATTTTGACGCGAACAATCAGGAGTTCGAGCGCCATCGAATCAATGCGGTAATTGATGAGCGCACTTTGCACGAAATCTATTTCCCCGCGTTCAAAGCTGCGGTCGAGGAAGCTGGCGTCTGGTCGGTGATGTCGGCGTACAACAAACTCAACGGAGTGTACTGCGCTGAAAATCCGTTCCTGCTGAAAGACGTGCTGCAAAAAGAATGGGACTTCAAGGGCTTCGTAGTTTCTGATTGGGGCAGCACCTACAGCACGGTAGCTACGGTGAATGCCGGCATGGATTTGGAGATGCCCGGCGGCGAGCCCATGAAAGCATGGTTGAAACGACCGAAGACCTTGGAGGCCGGCAACGGCGGCGGCTGGCTGGTCCCGGAGAAAGTGCTTCCGGAAATATCGGCTGGCAAGATATCCGCGTCTACAATTGATGACAACGTCGGCCGCATGCTCCGCGTGATGTTCATCAGCGGGCAATTCGACAAGCCGCACGCCGCGACTGGCGAGATCGATACCCCTGAGCAGCGCGCCGTGGCGCGCAAAGCCGCGACCGAGAGCATCGTTTTGCTGAAGAACTCCGGCGATTTACTGCCGATCAATCCGTCGAAAGTCCACTCGCTCGTCGTGATCGGGCCCAATGCCGCGGTAGCCAGAACCGGCGGTGGCGGCAGTTCGCTAGTGACTCCCAAATATTCGATCAGTCCGCTGAAAGGGATTCAGGATCGAGCGGGTAAGAATCTGCAAGTGAGTTATGCACTGGGCGTAAGCATGGAGGGCGAGGATCCAAGCAAAGATATACCGCAGACTCGGGAGCAGCTTCGAAAAGAAGCCGTCAGCGCCGCGGGGAAAGTAGATGCTGCGATTATCGTAGTGGGCAGGTATCCGAAACTTGAGTCAGAAGATTTCGACATCAAGTCGCTCGATCTACCGGCCGGGCAGGATGAACTGATCGCAGCCGTGGCGAAGGCAAATAAGAATACCGTCGTGATCATCAATGCAGGCGGGCCTGTCATTATGTCGAAATGGATTGCGCAGGTTCCCGCCATTGTTGACATGTGGTATGGCGGACAGGAAGGCGGGAACGCGATTGCGGATGTTCTCTTCGGCGATGCCGATCCTTCAGGAAAGCTCCCTGTCTCTTTCGTAAAGGAGTGGAAGGATTCACCGGCGTATGGGCACTATCCCGGCGAGAATCTGCAGGTGGAGTACGCGGAAGGAATTTATGTGGGCTACCGATATTTCGATACAAAAAAGGTAGAGCCTCTATTTCCCTTTGGGTACGGTCTTTCTTACACGAAGTTCGATTACAGCGATTTGAAAATTTCGCCGGCCGAAACATCGTCGGGGAAGCCGGTAGAAGTGAGCCTGCAAGTCCGCAACAGCGGATCCCGGGCGGGCGCCGAGGTGGTAGAACTTTATGTACACGACGGACACGCGGGCGTAGATCGCCCCGTCCAGGAACTGAAAGGCTTTCGCCGGGTTGAGCTTGCGGCCGGAGAATCGAAGACCGTGAGTTTTACGCTGGATCGCTCCGCGATGGCTTTCTACAGCACTACGAAGAAGGATTGGGTGACGGAGCCGGGCCAGTTCGATGTGCTAGTCGGATCTTCATCGCGGGACATTCGGGTGAAGGGATCGTTTGTGCTTGAACCTTAATGCGCCTGGGCAAACGCTATATTTTCTTGATGCAGCATTCGCGGACGGCGGCTGCGGAGGTGTGCCGGTGTAGTGACTCTTACAGGACCACGGCTCACTCAAACCGAATCGGCGATCGAGTTCACGCTAAATGAGTCAATGCACGCCGTCTGTTCCGAATGATTTCGAGGCTTTGCCATCACTCTTGGCACTTCGGAGCGATGTCGCCCTTGTAATTTTGTAGTCTTTGTATTGGATGGAGAGGGTGGCCACGCCGCCGAGTCGTATCAGGCTTTCGGTATGGTTCTCGGCGGGCAACCAAAAGTCATTCACATTCACATACCTGTGTTCGATGTCGGTTTTCTTGATCCAGAAAGAAGGGTTCTTCGCTGGCTCTCCTTTGATTCGCACCATCGCGAAGTCTTTCGCGTCAACCCATATTTGTCCACGATAGAGAAACTTGTTCTTGGTCTTGGGGAGCAGGTTGAGAACATATTGCGGACCATCGGGCGTGGATTCGTATCCAGCCAGCGTGAAGTCGTAGTTTTCCGTGCTCAGCGCTGTATGCCGGCGGTTCTCCTCGTTGGATGCTTCCTGCTCACCTTCTAAGAGTTTCTTGAAGACGTGGTCGATGATGAACTTAGTGCCAGTCTGCGACACGATGTGAAACTGTTTAGAATTCGGAGCGTGGTAGTCAACGTCGACCACCATCTCCGCATCTCGGGCGCCGGGAAAACCGCGATACTGCATGCGGTAGATTCGTGTTGCCTTGTACTGATCCAGCGCCGCGGCGCGCTCCGCATTCCTCTCTTGCAGTTTCTCGACTACCTGATCAACCGTCAGCAGCGCAGCTGGATTGGGAGAAGGAGCTGCCTCAGCGTGTACTTGCGGCGGCAGTTGGCAGATTGCCACCAGCGTGGCGCACAGCAAAAACGCCGTGACCAACCCGCAATCTCGAAAGCGATGATTCCCCATGATTCCCACTGGAAATGTGTTGTTAGTCTACCCGAGATGGGCGACCTCAAACGTTCAAAATAGGATTTTCCTGTTTTCTCTTTTCCATCACGCTTTCGCCATCGTATATTGCGCAGCGAGCTGCGCTGTATAATCGCTGTTCCTGCCTATGCGACCGTTGCTCCTCTTGTGGACGGGACTGTTCCTGGTTCCTTGGCTATTCGCACAAGCCGCTCACTCGCCTCATCCATCGAGCGCATCGTCGACGACCGCGCCACCGCAGAACACGCAAAGTGTTCCGGAGTTTGAAGATGTCGCGCAAAAGGCTGGGCTCACGGTCTCGCACATTTCTTCCCCCGACAAGAAATACATCGTCGAATCCATGAGCGGCGGCGTAGGTCTGATCGACTGCGACAACGACGGCAAACTCGACATCATCACCGTGAACGGATCCACGGTTCAGCGCTATCGCGAGGGCGGCGGTGACCTGATGATCACGCTTTATCATCAAGACACTGATCCCAAGAGCAACGATCTCAAGTTTACCGATATTACGAAATCCGCTGGCCTCACGCACAAGGGTTGGGGCATGGGCGTGGCTGTGGCTGACTACGACAACGACGGCTTGCAGGATATTTACGTGACCGGCTATGGCGGCAACGCACTGTATCACAATCTTGGAAATTGTAAGTTTGAGGACGTGACCGAAAAAGCTGGAGTGGGCGCCGGAGGATTCAGCACGGGTGCCGCGTGGGCCGACTACGACCGGGATGGCCGCGTGGATCTTTTTGTCTCGCGTTATGTCCACTTCGATATGAACGACTTACCGCAGTTCGGTAACGATCCCCGCTTCTGCCGCTTCAAGGGAGTGCTGGTGCAGTGCGGACCGTGGGGAATGCCAGGCGAATCGGATTTACTCTTTCACAACAAGGGCGACGGCACTTTCGAGGAAGTCTCAAAGAAGGCTGGGGTGGATGACCCGCATCATTATTACGGCCTGGGCGCGACCTGGGGAGACTATGACAACGACGGTTGGCCGGATCTTTATGTCGCCAACGATGCCGGCCCGAATTTCCTATATCACAACAAGCATGACGGAACCTTTGAGGATGTTGGCCTGCTTGACGGAGTTGCGCTCAGTGGCGACGGCATGGAACAAGGCTCCATGGGCGTGGACTGGGGCGATTATCTTCACGAAGGCAGATTGTCGATGATCGTAACAAATTTTTTCGAGCAGGGCACAACCCTGTATCACAATCAGGGGAACGATTCCTTTGCGGATGTCAGCGTGCGAGCCAAGCTCTTGCGTCCCACGTATCCGTTTGTCTGTTGGGGCACGTCTTTCTTCGACATGGATAACGACGGCTGGCCGGATCTGTTCGTAGATTGTGGCCATGTCTATCCGCAGGTCGATACGATTCCGGGTGGCACTCCCTACCGGCAGCCGATGTTGCTGTTGCGCAATCATCGCGACGGAACCTTTGATGATGTTTCCGGGGTGCTGGCTAGCATGCCTCCACAATCGAGGCGGGGCGCGGCTTTTGGCGACATCAACAATGATGGCAACGTTGACATCGTGGTGCTCAACGTGGGCGAGCCCCCGTCGCTGCTACTGAATCATAACGACAACGCGAACCATCGCGTGCTCTTCAAGCTGGTCGGCATGAAAAGCAACAAAGCCGCAATCGGTGCGCGCGTCACCGTGAAGGCCGGAGCGCTGGTGCAGTTCGGCGAAGTGCGGGGTGGTGCCAGCTATCTCTCTCAGAACGATTTGCGCTTGCACTTTGGATTGGGCGCGAGCGAGAAGTTAGATGAAGTGAGCATTCGCTGGCCCAATGGCGAAACCGAAGTTCTGCGGGACGTTCCCTCCGATTTCATTTATACCGTTGTTGAAGGCGCGGGAATCCAGCAGAAGATAGCGCTTCCACATTTGCCGCAGCGGTGAAACTATTCGATTCCTAGCTGTCTCTGGATTTGTTCCAGGGGCACACCCTTCGTCTCTGGGACCATCGTCTTCACCCAAACTAATTGGAGAACCATCATCCCGGCAAAGAAAGAGAAAACATAACCCGGCGGAAAGGCTGTGACCATCTTCGGGAAAAACGTTGTAAGCAAAGCCGCGAAGATCCAATGCGTGAAGCTGCCTAGGGTTTGGCCTTCCGCACGATGACGGTTGGGGAATATCTCGGAAATGAGTACCCAGATGACCGTTCCCTGGCCGATCGCGTGGGCTGCGATGAAAGCGAAAATGCAGGCCGGCACGATCGAAAAATGACTGGTAAAGAATGCCCAGGCAGCCAGGCCGAGGGAAGCGATGTAGCCGAACGAGCCAATGTAGAGAAGGGTTCGGCGACCTAGCCGGTCGATTAGCCAGAGGCCGACAAAAGTAAAAATGAGATTAGTGGCGCCAATACCGATCGATTGCAACAGAGCGGCTTTTGCGCCGAGGCCAGTAAGCTCAAATATGCGCGGTGCAAAATACAAGATTGCATTGATTCCAGAGAGTTGATTAAAGAAGGCAATCAGCACGGCGAGAAGAATCGGTTTGCGAAGGCGTTTGGTCCAGAAGTGTCCGGAAGATCCTTCTGCTGATGACGCGGACAGGATCTGGTCTGCGTCCGCGGCGATCTCGGCGTTCGAAGCCTCAGGTTCGATACGTTGCAGGACCTGCAGCGCAGCTGTGCGATCTCCCTTCCTGCTGAGCAGCCAACGTGGGCTTTCGGGAAGGCCAAAACAGAACACAGCGTAAATCAACGACGGAAATGCGGCCACGCCGAGCATCCAGCGCCACGCGTTTGCTCCGATACCCGCGAGCAGAGCGTTCGAGACATAAGCGATCAGGATTCCGAAAACAATATTGAACTGGAACATACCGGCAAGTCGTCCACGATGTTTCGGCGGTGCGATCTCCGATATATACATCGGGGCGACGACGGTAGAGATGCCAATGCCCAACCCGCCGATCACGCGCGCAATGATGAAGATGATGACGTTTGGCGCCAAGGCTGAGCCCACTGCGCCGACAAAATACAGAACGCCGATCCAAAGGAGCGTGGCTTTACGCCCGAATCGGTCGGCGGGCCACCCACCGAGCAGGGACCCAACCACGGTGCCGTAAAGGGCCGAAGCCATGGCGATACCGTGCAATCCGGGACTCAGTTGCCAAAGTGACTGAATTGTTTTTTCGGCGCCTGAGATGACGACTGTGTCGAAACCGAAGAGAAACCCCGCGATTGCTGAGGTGAGCGACCAGAAGAAGATGCGACCATTCATAAGTGGGCGGAAAAGTGCCTACCAAACAGTGCTGCGACTCATTCGCGATCCGGTTTGTACTATACGCCAAGAATGATGGCCAAGAGCTGAGAACTGAGAACCGAATTTACCCTTTGGCCAGCGGATACCCTTTTCCGCGCCAGTCGCGAATCCCACCATCCATCGAAATAACGTTGGTGTAGCCCATCTTCTGTAAGTTGTCGGCCACCAGCGCCGACCGGAAGCCGCCGCCGCAATAAAGCACAATCTCCGCACTGAGATCGGGTACCCGCGCCTCAATGTCACGCTCGATGATGCCTTTGCCCAGGTGAATTGCGCCCGGCAGGTGATCCTTGGCGAATTCGCTCTCTTCCCGCACGTCCACCAGCAGAAATTTCTCACCGCTATCGATCTTCCTTTTTACGTCTTCGACATTGGTTTCGCGAACTCGCGTCTTAGCGTCGTCCACAATTTTCAGAAAGCGCGGAGGATGTTGGTGAGCCATAAGTTCTCTCCTTGAATATGCAACCGAACTGCGACCATATCGTACCAAGTGAACGATGTTCGTGGCGCGCCAAAACCGAAAACTGAAGCCCTCTGTCGCTCTCCGCTTTCTCAGTTAGCATGATCAGGTGCAAGAAAACGAATCTACCAGGAAGATCGGATTGGCCCGGGCCTTGTCAAAGCTTGGTTATTGCTCGCGCTCGGCTGCGGCAGGGTTGATTCGCTCCGGGCGCGTGACCCTTGCCGGGAAAATACAGCGTGATCCGGAGATGCCCGTGTCGGGCAGGCGAGATCAGATCAAGGTGGACGGAAAATTAATTGAGCCGCAGAAAAAAGTCTATCTCATCATGAACAAGCCACGTGGCGTCGTTACAACAGCGTCAGACGAGAAGGGACGCGATACTGTGTACATGACGTTGAACTCATCTCCCGGTGGCGACGCGAATCGGTCGCACGAAGGATTGCCGTGGGTTGCCCCGGTCGGTCGCTTGGACAAGGCAAGTGAAGGTTTGTTACTCCTGACTAATGATTCCGAGTGGGCTGCGCGCATTACCGCTCCCGAAACGCATTTGGATAAGACTTATCGTGTCCAAGTGCGAGCTATTGCAGATGACGAGTTTATCCGCGCGCTGGTTCGGGGTGTGAAAACAAAAGACGCTGAAGTACTGCGAGCGAAACAGGCTCGCCGATTGCGCGCTGGTCAGAAAAATTGTTGGCTCGAAATTGTTCTGGATGAGGGAAAGAATCGCCACATTCGGCGCATGCTGCAAGGCGTGGGGGTAGAAGTGTTGCGCCTGATTCGCGTCGCCATTGGGCCGCTGGAATTGGGGAATCTCGCGAAAGGCGAGCACCGTGCTCTTAGACTCGATGAGAAACGAATGCTCGATCGCGCCATGGGAAAGAAAACTTCATGAGCGACGTGACATTTCTTCCCGCCCTATCGATGTCGGAGCTCATCCGCAAAAAGAAAATCTCTACGGTTGAGCTGGTAAACGCACATCTGGCGCAGATCGAAAGACTACAACCAAAACTAAACGCCTTTGTGCAAGTCGATGCGGAGCGGGCACGACAGTCCGCCCGGGATACCGAATCCGCCGTGACGAACCGCGCGCCGCTTGGTCCGCTGCACGGCGTTCCACTCACCATCAAGAGTTCATTTTGCGTGGAGGGCCTACGCTGCGAGGCCGGGACCCGCCTGCGCGCGGGATTTATTGCGCAGCAAGATGCTCCGCTAGTTACACGCCTGAAGAATGCCGGCGCAATTATCCTGGGCACAACCAACACCCCTGAGCTCTTGATGGCCTGGGAGACTGACAATTTGCTTTACGGCCGAACCAACAACCCATGGGACCTGGATCGCACGCCCGGTGGCTCCAGTGGCGGCGAAGCGGCGGCGATTGCTGCAGGCATGTCCGCCGGCGGTGCGGGCAGTGATGGCGGCGGCTCCATTCGCGTGCCGGCTCACTTCAGCGGCATCTGCGGATTGAAGCCCACTCCGGGCCGCATTCCCGCGACTGGACATTTTCCCGTGTCTGCCGGCCCATTTGCATCCATTGGCGTCGTCGGTCCTATGGCCCGCAACATTGGTGATTTGAAAATTCTTTTCGAGATCATGCGAGGCCCCGACGTGGGAGACACGAATGCCGCGCCGGTGCCGTTGCGATGGCCGAGCGAAGAGGAAAGCAGGAAACTGCGAATCGGTTATTTCGAGGACGACGGCCGCACTCCAGTGACCACAGAAACCCGCGCAGCTGTTCGCACTGCGGCAGAAGCCTTGCGTAGGAGCGGTTTTCAAGTAGAAGCATTTCAGCCGGAGGGTCTCGAAGAGGCACGGCAACTGTGGTGGAAGTATTTCGTGGTGGCGGGCGGCATGCTTCTAAGGCCGATGTTCAGCAATCGCGAGTCCGATCTCAGTCCCATCTTGAAGCAGTTTCTCGAATGGTCCGCAGCCCAGCCGGCCCATACGGGGCGCACGCTGCTTGATGCCTGGATTCGCCGTGATGCTCTTCGCGCGCAGTTCTTCGCTCAGATGCAACAGTATCCCGTGCTCCTATGCCCGGTTGCGGCTGTGCCGGCTTTTCGACACGGAGAGAGGAGCTGGGTAATTGAAAACAAAACGGTCGACTATCTCGATGCCTGGAGCTATACGGAATTCTTTAACCTGCTGGGCAATCCCGCTGTGGTTGTTCCGGTCGGTCAATCGCCTGAAGGCCTACCCATCGGCGTGCAGATCGTTGGCCGTCCGTGGGAAGAAGAACAGGCGTTGTCCGTTGCCGCCGCCGTCGAAAACAAATGTGGAGCGTGGAGGGTTCCACCTCTTGCATGAGTGCGTTCAGCTGTCGGTAGTATTTTTGCACTATTCCATCCGAGAGCCCCTGTGAGTACCTTGATTCGCACGCGGTTTTGCGCACTGTGGGCCAACTCCGCAGCGTCTTGACTGTTTCCGATGCGAGCAAACTCCCTATCAGAAGGTTTCGTCGGCAGGGCCTTGCGCAGGCTACTTTTATTTCTTGTAATTTCGGCAGCGTATCTCTACGCCTTGCCGCAGCCGAATCTTTTTTATGCTGCTGTAGTGCTGCTGCACGCGCTGGCAGGCGTGGTCGCAGCAATCCTGCTGATCCCTGCGCTTTTTCGTCTGCTTCGCAATGAAAGTCTTACCCAGCGGAGTGGTTGGTTCCTGGTTGCGGCTGGAGCGGTTCTTGGGCTCATTCTCATCAAGACCGGCACGCCGCGCACGGAATGGAAGTGGCTGTATCTGCACATCCTGATTTCGCTCGCCGGGGTCGGCCTTCTGATTGCCGATTATCTGGGGCAGGGGCGTCTACTGGCGTCAGGTGCGGGCGCGGCGGCTCTGCGTATGGTGGTTTGTCTATTTCTGCTCGCAGCCCTTGGTTACGGAGCGTATTACATCCGCAGCAGTTGGCAGACGCGTGCCCGCATTCAGAATCCTACAATCCCACCCGACAGCATGAATGGCGAAGGCGACGGGCCTGAGGGGCCGTTCTTCCCAAGCTCTGCGCAGGTTTACGGCAAGCAGAAAATTCCCAGCAAGTTCTTCATGGAATCCGATTCCTGCAAGCGCTGCCACGAAGATATCTACAACCAGTGGTTCAGTTCTGCCCACCATTTCTCTTCATTCAACAACCAGTGGTACCGCAAGGCGATCGAGTATATGCAGGACACGGTTGGCACCAAACCTTCGAAATGGTGCGGCGGATGCCACGATCCAGCGGTGCTGTACAGCGGCTTGATGGATACTCCGATCAAGCAAATCGTACATCGTCCGGAATCACAGGCTGGCTTGGGCTGCATGATGTGCCACTCCATCGCCAACGTGAAGAGCACGATGGGCCAAGCAGATTTTTATCTCGAATATCCGAAGCTACACGAACTCGCCGCCACGCAAAATCCCGTGGCGCGGGCCTTGCACGATTTTGTGATCCGGCTGAATCCCGAACCGCACCGCCGTGTGTTTCTTAAGCCATTCATGAAAACGCAGACAGCAGAATTTTGCTCAACCTGCCACAAAGTCCATCTTGACGTGCCCGTGAACCAGTATCGATGGCTTCGCGGCTTCAATGAATACGACAACTGGCAGGCCAGTGGAGTTTCCGGCCAAGGGGCGCGGTCATTTTACTATCCACCCAAGCCGCAGCAGTGCGCAGATTGCCATATGCCCGCGGAGGCTTCGAAGGATGCCGGCAACGTCAACGGATTTGTGCATTCGCATCGTTTTCCCGGAGCGAACACGGCTGTGCCTACGGCGAACGAGGATGCCGCGCAGTTGAAACTCACCGAGGGGTTTCTGAAGAGCGGTGCGCTTACGGTAGATATTTTCGCTGTGTCGCCCGCGCAAGCGCCGTTGAAAACGGGCGCCACAACTCAATCGGAATTAGCTACAACATTTGCGGTAGGCGAAGAAGCGGAAACTAAAATTGCTCCCAGCGCGGGTGGCGAGGTTTCACCGGTCACTGCTCCGTTGAACCGCGTGCAGCCGTCGCTGCGTCGCGGCGATACTGTTCGCGTGGATGTGGTCGTTCGTACAAAAAAAATTGGACATTTTTTCCCCGGCGGGACTGTCGATGCCTATGACACGTGGCTGGAACTGAAAGGCGTCGGACGACAAGGGCCAGACGATTTTCTGGAGCGGCATGGTCGAGGACGGCGGCAAAGGACCGGTCGAAAAAGGCGCGCACTTCTATCGCTCGTTGCAGATGGACGCTCACGGCAACCCCATCAACAAGCGTAACGCCTGGGCCACGCGAGCGACCGTCTATGTGCGGCTCATCCCGCCCGGCGCGGCCGACACGGTGCATTACCGCATGTTGATTCCGGAAAATGCCGGCAACAGAATCACTTTGCACGCGCGTCTTTGCTACCGGAAGTTTTCGTGGTATGTCACGCATGAAGCGTTTGCCGGACAGCCCGACCCGGCATCGCCGAACTCGGTTGCCCCCGACTACGACGATCGTCCGATGGTGTTCACGGCTTCGCTGAGCGGAGTTTCCGCCAAAGAAGAAAAGATTCCTGACCTGCCGATTGTCACTGTGGCGGAAAATGAAGTGACGCTGCCTGTCGTCTCCCACAATGCTCCCGCGTTTCGTGCGCAGACGATCACTCGCAAAGACGACTGGCAACGCTGGAACGACTACGGAATCGGACTGTTTCTCCAGGGGGATCTGAAAGCCGCGGCGGCGGCGTTCCAAAAAGTAACGGAAGCCGATCCAAGCAATCCCGATGGATGGGTGAATATCGGCCGCTGTGCCGTGCAGGAAGGTGACATGGAGCGCGCCCGCACCGTACTTGAGAAAGCCCTGGCGCTCTCTCCAAATCTGGCGCGGGCGAATTATTTCTATGCACGAGTGCTGCGATCTGACGGCGACTACGAGGGCGCAGTCGCTCGCTTGCGCACAGTTCTTGGCCAATATCCGCGAGACCGCGTCGTGCTTAACGATCTGGGGCGCGTTCTTTTCCTTGAGCGCAAATATGAAGAAGCGGTAAAGACTTTGCAGTCCGTGTTGGCCGTAGATCCCGAAGACCTGCAGGCGCATTACAACTTGATGCTTTGCTACAACGGGTTGGGAAACGAGAAGCTTGCGAAAGAACATGAGGCGCGCTACTTGCGATTCAAGGCCGACGAATCGTCGCAGGCGATCACCGGCCCATATCGGCAGTCGCATCCGGAAGACAACAATGAACGTCAGGCCGTGCACGAACATGTTTCTGTGCCGCTTCCTGTGGTGAGAACGAACCATCGAACGGCAGTCTCTGCTGTCCGGCCCCACAAAGCGCAAGTAACGTCTTCCGCTGTTGTTGGTGGAGCGTCCAGATGAACCGCGAGTTCTGTGTGGGATTTATCAGACTTCTCTGCGTGTCTGCGTCTCTGTGGTTACTGTTCTTCTCGCCGCGAACGAGCCAGGCCCAGCAAATCAACTTCCGCGACGTCACGGCGCAAGCGGGTATTCGTTTCACGCACAACAACGGAGCGTTTGGGAAAAAGTGGCTGCCGGAAACCATGGGCCCGGGCTGCGCTTTCATCGATTACGACAATGACGGTTATCCCGACATTCTCCTCGTAAACGGCGAAGACTGGCCGGGACACCCACACGGCGGCCTTACAACTCCAAAGCTATATCACAACAACCACGACGGAACGTTTACCGACGTAACCCGGAAGGCTGGTCTGGCCGTGCCCATGTTTGGATTTGGCGTTGCCGTCGGCGACTATGACAACGACGGCTTCGACGATATTTTCATCAGCGCGTTAGGACAAAGCCATCTCTTCCACAACAACGGCAACGGCACCTTCACTGACGTCACCAAGGTTGCCGGGATGCTGGGGCCGAACGAGTTCTCGACTAGCGCCGCTTGGGTCGATTACGATCGCGACGGCAAACTCGATCTTGTAGTGGCAAATTATGTGCGGTGGTCCGAGCAGACCGATCTCTACTGCACTCTGGACGGCGCGCATAAATCCTATTGCACGCCGGAGTCGTATAAAGGAACGTCAGTTCGTCTGTGGCACAACCTCGGTGACGGAAAGTTTGAAGATGCCACGCAGAAGGCTGGCTTGGGCGATCCCACGTCGAAAAGCCTTGGCATTGCTATTCTGGATTGCAACGCCGATGGCTGGCCTGACATTCTCATCGCCAACGACACGCAGCCGAACAAGCTCTATTTGAACAAGAAGAACGGAACCTTCGAGGAGAGCGGCGTGACGGCGGGAATCGGATTTAGCGAAGATGGCGTAGCCCGTGCTGGCATGGGCGTCGACGCCGCCGACTACGACCGCAGCGGTCACGCCAGCGTGATCATCACCAATTTCGCAAATCAGATGGCTTCGCTCTATCACAACGAGGGCAACGGCCTGTTCGTCGATGAAGCGCCGCAATCGGAAGTAGGCCGAGCTACGCTCGTTACGCTCGGATTCGGTTGTTTTTTCTTCGATTACGACAACGATGGCTGGCCGGATATTTTCATTGCCGACGGCCACATCGAAGACGCGATTGAGCGAGTGCAGAAACGGGTGACTTATGCCGAGCCTGCGCACTTGTTTCGCAACCTGGGCGGAGGCAAGTTTCAGGAAGTGACCGCACAGATGGGACCAGCCTTTTCTGCTCCGCGAGTGGCTCGGGGCGCGGCGTACGGCGATATCGACAACGACGGCTTTCTCGATATTCTGATTATGACCAACGCCGGCCCGGCATATTTGTTACACAACGAAGGCGGATCGAATCACAGTCTCCGCCTGAAACTGGTGGGGACGAAATCGAATCGCGACGGCATTGGCGCGGTGGTGCACGTAAGTTCAGGCAACAACAATAGTAAAGATAAGCAATGGAAGATGCTGCGCTCCGGATCGAGTTATCTTTCGCAGAGCGAACTCGTGCTCACCTTCGGCCTGGGAGCCCTAACCAAAGCCGACAACATTGAAATTCAGTGGCCCAGCGGCCAGGTGGACAAGCTCACGAATGTGAACGCTGGACAAACTGTAACCGTACAGGAAGGGAAGGGCATTGTGAGCGCGCGCGCCTACGGTTCTCCGGCGAAACCCTCCCGATAATGTTTACGTGTGTCTCTGTGCTCTCTGTGTTTAAATCTTGAATCAGATGACTTCCCGAATCTCAGTTGCCTTCGCCGGGATACTCGCAGCTGCCTTCTGCTTGTTCGCGACCGCTCCGCAGACTCCGTCAAAAGCAAATCCGATTGAGGCTGCGCGTCTGAACAATCTTGGCGCGGCCTACATGAACCAGCAGCTGTTCGAGAAAGGATTGAAGTCCTTCCAGCAGGCAGCCGAACTCGATCCCACGCTAGCCATGGCGCGGTTGAATGAAGGCATCGCTCTGCTTAACATGCAGAAGATTGACGAAGCCAAGGTCGCACTGCAAGGCGCGCTCAAGCAGGATCCAGAGAATCCGAACGCATGGTACAACCTTGGCCTTCTGGCGAAAAACACGGGTGACGCGCAGGCCGCGATTGAGGCGTTTCACCACGTGGTGGAAATCGACCCGAACGACGCGGACACTTGGTATTTCCTGGGCACTGCGTACGTACAGGCCAAGCAGTTCCCGCAAGCGATTGATGCTTTCCAGCACGCGCTGCAACTCAACCCGTTGCACGCCTCCGCTGAGTTCGGACTCTCACGTGCGTATCAGCAATCCACCGACATCGATCACGCCCGCGAACACCTGAAGAAATTTCAGTACATCACTCAGAAAAAAATCGGCGCGCCCATGAGCCTGGCTTACGGCGAGCAAGGCCAGTACTCGCGCGCGGTCGAATCGCCGTTAGCGGTTCTAAAAGCGCCAGCGCAGATCAAGGTGCAGTTTGTGGATGTGACGAACGAAGCGGGATTGACCTCCAAATCTGTTAGTTATCCCACGAATGCCGCAGAAGCGGGAGCCTGCTTCCTCGACTATGACAACGACGGTAAGATCGACCTCTTCCTGTCTGACAACGGAGTACAAGGAGGCATGTCGCTTTACCACAATCTAGGAAACGGAAAGTTTGAGGATGTGACCAGGCAAGCCGGGTTGAGTCCCACGATGCGAGGAGGGGGCTGCACGACGGGGGACTACGATAATGACGGTTTTACTGACATCGCAGTCACAGTCAACGCGGAGCCGAGACTCTTCCATAATCAAAAGAACGGTACATTTAAGGATGTCACCGCGACCGCGGGTCTTTCAGCAAACGATACGACAGGCGGGATCCCGGGGCGCTCGTTCGGCAGAGGGGCGAGCGCGCTGACTTTCATCGACTATGACCACGATGGCGACCTGGATCTCTTCACGACGTGCTCGCCTGTTGTATGCCTGTCCCCGGGTTCGGCTAATGAGATGTGGCGTAATAACGGGAATGGGACCTTCACAACGTTACGCGCGAGACGGGATTAAGCGACGGAGTCGACGGCGGTTACGGTGCTGTCGGCACAGACTATAACAATGACCGGGCGGTTGATCTCGTTGTGGCCGCCGGTGGGATTGGCGTAGGCTCGCCCAGTTCAACGACGCTTTTTCCTAATCCGCGAGAAGGACGATTTGTTCGTCACGATCTGATCCACCCCACCCCCGCGAACCCGGCGGTTGGCGTTGCTGTTCTTGACTTTGACCACGACGGCTGGATGGACCTCGCCTTTACGCATACGAACGCACCCGGTCTTACACTCTGGCGCAACAATCATGGCAAGTCTTTTGAGCAAGTAACGTTGCCCGAAACCGGGTGGGTTCGCGGCTTCGGCGTCGCCGCCTTCGACTACGACAACGACGGTTGGGTCGATCTGGTCGCGGTCGGCGAGACGAAAGAGGGTAAAGGCGAGATCAGGCTGTTCCGTAATCTCGGAGCGGATGGTTTCAAGGACGTCACCGCTGACGTTGGCCTCGACAAGATTCAGCTTAAAGAGCCGCGCGCCATCATCACCGGAGACTACGACAACGACGGCGCAACCGATCTGCTGATCACGCAGAATCACGGTCCTGCGGTTCTGCTGCGCAATGAAGGCGGCAATAAGAACCACTGGCTGCGGCTTTCGCTCAAGGGACTGAACGACAACAAGAGCGCCATCGGCACAAAGGTGGAAGTGTTTGCGGGCGGCAACCGGCAGAAGTTCGAGATTGCCGGCTCAAACGGGTACCTGGGACAGAACTCGACCGACATTGTGGTAGGGCTGGGTGACTCGCAAGAAGCCGACATCGTGCGCATGACGTGGCCCACCGGCGTCCTGCAAGATGAGATCCACGTTGCCGGCGACAGGCAGCAGAACTATCTTGAAATGGATCGCCGCGGGAGTTCCTGTCCCACGCTCTTTGTGTGGAATGGCGAGCGCTACGAACTGGTCGCCGACATGCTGGGCGCGGGGGTGGTTGGACACTGGATTGGGCCCGGCCAGCGCGACGTTCCGCGGCCCGTGGAATACATCAAGATCGATCGCAATGCCATTCGAGAGAAAGATGGCAAGCTCAGCTTCCGATTCATGGAGCCGCTGGAGGAAGCTGTCTATCTGGATCAGGCGCGATTGCTGGCGGTTGATCACCCGACAGATTTAGATGTCTATCCCAACGAATATTTCGCGTCGAATCCGCCGTATCCGGAATTCAAGGTGGTGGTGAGCAAGAGCCAAGACGCGCTTCCGCCCGCGGGTGCGTGGGATGAGCACGGCCACAATGTGTTGCCTGATCTTCTGGCGCATCGCTACTTCGGCGATTTTGAGTTAACGCAGTTTCAGGGCTTTGCCAAGCCGCACAGTCTGGCACTTGATCTGGGCGAGCCTTATCGGGGCGGACCGCTTTGGTTGCTGCTGCATGGCGAAGTGGAATACTTCTCAGCCAACAGCATGTATGCCGCGTCGCAGGCCGGAGTGCGGGCGATCTCTCCTTTTGTGGAAGCGCTCGGGAAAAATGGGAAATGGGTGCGCATAGAAGACGATATGGGATTCCCGGCCGGCGGCCCGCGGACTATGACTGCCGATCTCACGGCGAAGCTTCCGTCGGGTACGCAGAAGATTCGCATCACTACCAATTTGCAGATTTATTGGGACAGCATTCTGATGAGCCGAACGCCTCAAGATTCTCGAAACGAGCGGCGGAGCGCGCGACTGACGCCGGTTCCGCTAGTTCGCGCCGATCTGGGTTTCCACGGATTCCCGCTGAAGATCGAAGGCACTCCGCCGGGGAACGTGCAGTACATCTACGAAAAGGTTAGCGCGACCGGACCGTACACGCGCCCTGCCGGAACTTATACCCGCTACGGCGATGTGTTGCCGTTGCTGACAGCGCTCGACGACAAACTGGTAGTCTTTGGATCGGGCGATGAAGTGCGGCTCGACTTCGATGCATCGAGCCTGCCTGCTTTGCCCCAAGGCTGGGTGCGCGATTATTTCTTCGCGGCCAACGGCTATGAGAAGGATATGGATTTCTACGCTGCCGAAGGAGATTTCGTGGCGCCGCTGCCGTTCTTAAGGATGGGCGATTATCCGTATCAGCCGGGCAAGTCGTTCCCGCTTGATGATGCGCACGTGAACTACCTTCTCGAATACAATACACGGCACATGTCAGGCAACGAGCAGCGCGGATATTGGTTCGATTATGGTTCTTCGAAATAGATCGCGTAGTTTGTGTAATATAAAAACGTTTTAATATTGACATTCCCGCCCTCCCCATAATCCAATAGGCGGACTCATGGAAATTACCTCGGCTCCTGCAGTGTCGTCCGCACCTCGCCTTCGCCGCACGCTCACGCTTTGGGATCTGATTCTTTACGGCGTCATCGTAATCCAGCCGGTCGCCCCCATGTCAGTGTTCGGCGTACTCAGCGACCGGGGTCATGGGCATGTGGTCACGACCATTCTGATTGCGATGGTCGCCATGCTGTTCACGGCGATCAGCTATGGCAAGATGGCGCGAGCCTATCCGAGTGCAGGCTCGGCGTTTACTTATGTGGGCCAGGAGATCAATCCCGCGCTCGGCTATGTGACAGGATGGAGCATGGTGATGGATTACATGCTCAATCCCATGATCTGCATCATCTGGTGCAGTCAGATCGCGCGCGACTTTGCGCGCGGGACGCCGCTTGTGCAGAGCCTTCCTTACTGGGCGTGGGCCGTCTTTTTTGCGGCGGTCTTTACCGGATTGAACATCCAGGGAGTGAAGACTTCGGCGCGTGTAAATACTGGACTCGCGGCAGGGATGGGAGCAGTAATCGTTTTATTCTTCCTGGCTGCGGCACATTATATTTTTGGACATCCACACAGTGATCCCGATTTCTTTCTACGTCCGTTTTACGACCGCGACTTGTGGAATACGAAAGCAGTTCTGGGAGGCACGTCAATCGCGGTGCTCACCTACATTGGTTTTGATGGGATCTCGACGCTCTCTGAGGAAGCCGAAAATCCACGCCGCAATATTTTGCTGGCAACTGTGCTGACTTGTCTGGTCATCGGGATTCTTTCCGCCGTCGAAGTTTATGCTGCACAGCTTATCTGGCCTGCTACGCAGCCATTTCCCAACGTCGATACGGCGTTCACTTATGTTGCTGGACGGGTATGGGCTCCGCTGTTTGGCATCCTAGGATTTACCCTTCTGGTGGCGAACTTCGGCTCCGGCATGGGCGCCCAACTGGGCGCGGCTCGCCTGCTTTATGGCATGGGACGCAGTAACGCTCTGCCCAAAAGTTTCTTCGGTGCGGTTGATCCTAAGAGACACGTGCCGCGCAACAATGTGATTTTCGTGGGCGTGATCGCTTTAGTCGGCGCGTTTCTCATCAGCTACGGCCTAGGTGCCGAGATGTTGAATTTCGGCGCGCTGATAGCGTTTATGGGCGTGAACCTTGCGGCCTTTATGCGTTACTTCGTGCGGGAAGACAAGAAGAAGATTACGAATTTCTTCCCGCCGCTCGCTGGATTCTTCATCTGTCTGCTGCTCTGGCTCAACCTGAGCCGGCCCGCGAAGATTGTGGGCGCAATCTGGATGGGCGTCGGCATTGCTTTTGGAGCGATCAAAACCAGAGGGTTCCGGGGCAACCTCATCGATTTCGAGTTGCCGCCAGAAGAAGAATGATATATTCCCGGGGTTTTGCGAGGAGGAGAGGCTGAATGCTCGGCTCGAACAACATTGTTGCTTTTGTTCCGACGAAAGATGCGACGAAATCGCGAGCCTTCTATGAAGGAGTACTGGGCCTTCGATTCGTAAAAGACGACGGCTTTGCGCTGGTGCTGGACGCGAATGGAATTATGGTGCGAGTGTCGCAAGCTCCGCAATTCACGCCGGCGCAATTCACGATTCTCGGTTGGGAAGTTACGGACATCGAAAAGATGGTCGCCCAGTTGCGTGAGAAGGGAGTCCACTTCGAGAGGTACGGATTTATCGAGCAGGACGATCTCGGGATATGGACCGCGCCGACGGGCGATAAAGTGACGTGGTTCAAAGATCCCGACGGCAATGTGCTTTCCGTTTCGCAGCACGTCGCTTAACGCCTATGCCGAAATGCGTTGCTCCCAGAACTCTAACTACTCCTCCTTATTCCGCGTTCCAACCGTAGACTTCTACTACGGGCTTTTCGGCGCCCAATTCCATTGAGCGGTAGGTCGCGCTTAACTCCCGTTTCTCTCCAGGGAGCAGAGAAATGTAATTGTCTTCCCAGACGACGGGCAAGATCTCCTCGCCTTTGGCGCCTTTCCTGACTTTCAGTCTCACGAAAAACGCGAGGCTCTTACTGGGATTTTCCAGAGTGACGTGTGTGACGGACTCTTCACCCGCACGCTCCGTTCGCTCAGTAACTTTAAGCTTTACCTTCGGAAGTTGCTTGAGAGCGGTAAAATCAGCGTAGGAATCGGTTGGAGTCATCCACCAGTTCGACTTGGCCCAGTCGAGGGTCTCAGGTTTCGTAGAGAGCCAGTAGAAGTTCGAGCCTGCGAGTCTGCCATTCGAGTCGGTGAGTCGCAAAACGACGAAGTACACGGGGCTCAGCCCCGCCACGTCGGGGAAGGTGAATATTTTGGCGGTGCTGTCGGCGGGCGCGTCAACACTGTCCTCATGGGAGAACTTCTCGGTCATGTCGAGGTTGTAAATCTTCGTCGTAAGCTTCAGAGCCTTTGCGTCTTCATACTGGCTGCTGACTATCCAGATAGAATGATCGTCATAGCCGTAGACGGGATGAAGCGCTTCCATGGCGCGCTTGGCGCCGAAATAGCCGCCCGCGGGGCGAAGATAGTAGTCGTAGAGATGCCAGATCATGGAAGGCCAGGCGTTGTTCAGCATCCACTGGATCACGCCTGTCGATTCGTACTTGTTGCGGCTATAGGCTTCATACATCGCACGCACGCCTTCGTACGTTTGAAGTTGCGACTTGAAAGCGAAGTCTTCAACCGTTTCCGATTTACCGTAACGATTGGCGAGCGCGGTACTGAATACCTGGATGGTTTTGAATTCACCGCCGCCGGCGTGATAGTTCCACACGTCGTCGATCGGCCACAGATGGTCCTGACCCACCATGGCTCGAATGCTCTCGATGGGAGGAACGGCCGGTCCCATACTGGTTTCCGTGTTGAAGCCGTAGGCTCCGCCGCAGCCGCCAGGATTGCATAGCTTGCGATTTGGCTGGCCTGCGGGAGTATCCTCTTCCCAATAGCCCGGAGCTATGTACTCGTAGGGACCCGACATTTTGACGCCACTGTTCCCCGTGACGGTTGTGGCTTTTCCGGTTGCCGAAGAGACGACGGGATTCGGCCACAGAAGCTCCTTCTCGATATTCAGATACATCTGCTCGACGTCGGGAGGAGGCGGGTTGTCGCTTCCATTCAGCCACATGACGAGGCTGGGATGGCTGCGCAGGCGATAAATCTGATCGCGCAGGGATTGTTGCGCGATTTCAAAATCCTGGGGCCTCCAGCGAGGCCAGCGCTCCCAGAAGTCGCAGCAGCACCATCCTGCCATCACCAGGATTCCTTCGTGGTCGGCGATGTCGAAAAACTCCTTGGTTTCAAGCTTGCCTTCGAGGCGGACTGTATTCAGCCCCATGTCGCGGACGTAGCGGAATTCATCGTGTAGCCGCTGGGAATCTTCGCGGAGCATCATGTCTGGCGTCCAGCCCCCGCCGCGGATCAAGATATTCTTGCCGTTGATGTGGAAGGCGCGCCCACCGGTTGCATTTACCTCGGACGTGACTTCGCGAATGCCGAAGTCAGTCTGCGAACGATCGCTGGCGGCGCCATCGATTTCGAATTCCATGGTCAACAGATAGAGATTCGGTTTACCCATTTGTGCCGGCCACCACAGGCGAGGATTCGAGAAGACGAGTTGAGGGAATTGCTCAGGTGTGAAAGTGACGTTCTTGTTTTCGTTCGCGACGAGTTCGACCTCCTGTTCGAAGGTGACATTTTCGATCTGACCTTTCAGCTTGCCCTTTGCCGTATGGGCGGTGCCGTTCTTTAGTTGCGCGGTCACGGTCAGGCGAGCCGAATTGTTTTCCGGCAGGTTCAACTTTGATACGACGGTGGGATAGCGCAGAGCAACGGGTCCGCTGGTGGTGAGATAAACTTCGCGCCAGAGGCCCATGTTCTTGTCGGGAGGCGCAGGGTTCCAGTCGACAAAAGTGATGGCCAGATCGTTCTCGGTCGGTGCGAAGACCTGGACAGCGAGTGCGTTTTCCGCACCGGGTTTCACTTGGTCGGTGACGTTGAATTCGTAGGTGCGCCATGCCCCGGCAATGTCATTGGAGTTGGCGATCTGTTTTCCGTTCAGCCACACATTGGCGCGGTAGTTGATGCCCTTGAAATTCAGCCAGACAGTTTTCCCAGCGTACGATGCAGGCACGCTGAATTGCTTGCGATACCACCAGGAGACTGCATAGGGGCTATCGGGCTGCATGGCAATGTTGGAAAAATTTCCGCCGATCGGGTACGTCACTCCGGCAAACTGGCGCAGGTTCATAGCGAAGAACGGGTCAGGAAGCGTCTTGTCCTTCACCAGCGCCGCGACCACCGTGGTGGGAACGCTGACGTCATGCCACCCCTTGGGGGCAAAATTGGGAGTGGAGATGAGTTCGCCCTTGGCCTCAATCTTGGCGGAGGATTGCAAAGCCCAATGGTCGCGCAGCGCGAGTTTACCGCTGTGCTGGGCCGGCGGATTCTTGTCCAGTGATTGGGAAGCGGCCGACGCTACGGCTAGGAAGAAAAGCGAACCGGCTAACAGAATTGCCAGGGAACGTGCGGACAAAAAAGTCAGGAACCTTCTTCCGAAAATCATCTTGCTCTCCTTAAGAGCACCGATCGCTGATCGGTGGAACGGCTTCGGTTTTAGGACTTCGATTCGCGAACAAGATGGATAACACGTCTATTGATACGTTTCAATAGATGTTTTTGTCGGGGCGGGCTCCAGATCGCAGGGCGAGAGCGCATCAAGAGCAAATCGGCGCAGCCGTAGCGCCCGATTGTTTAGTTTATAATTAATAATTCTGCGGCACACCTCCGGAGTGACAAGAAGATGATTCGATTTTTGCAAACTGAAGGACCGTTCAAGAAAATTGTGCTCAGCGGCCTGCTGCTGCTGATTTGCGCGGCAATGGTGATCGCATTCGTACCCGGTATCGGCACCGACGTGTCCGGCAATCCGGGCGCGGGTATTGTCGCGAAAGTAGATGGGCAGGATATTACCACCCAGCAAGTGCGCGAGGCCGCTCGCGGAATGCTGCAACAGCAAGGAGCGCAACTGGGCGCGAATGCTGCGATCCTGCTGCCTTTTTTTGCGCAGCGCGCGGCCGACCAACTGGTGGACCAGCAAGCGCTGGTTTCCGAGGCCCAGCACCTTGGATTGAAAGCCACTCCGCAGGAAATAAAGGACGAACTTCAGCACGGACGCTATGGAGAGATCTTCTTTCCTGGCGGAACCTTCATCGGCCAGGCGGAATACGAGGGCATGCTGCAGCAACACAATCTAACTCCGCCGATGTTTGAAGATTCTGTGGGCAAAGAAATTCTGATCAGCAAGTTGCAAGCCCTGATCACCGGCAGCGCGTCGGTAAGTGACGCTGCCGTCCGGCAGGAGTTCGACAAGCAGAATACGAAGGTGAAGTTTGAGTACGCCGTTCTGAAGCAGGACGACATCAAAAAGGGCCTGCATCCCACCATGCAAGAGCTGAAAGCTTTCTACGACAGCCACCTGAAAGATTACGCGAATTCGATTCCGGAGAAGCGCAAGGTGAAGTACGCCATGATCGACTTTGCGAAAATCGAGAACGGAGTACAGGTCACACACGACGACCTCCAGGCTTATTACAACCAGCACCGCGATCAATATCGCGTGCCCGAGCAGGCGAAGGTCAGCCACATTCTGATTAAGACGCCGTTGCCAGGACCCGACGGGAAAGTGGATGAGAAGGGTGTGGCGGAGGCCCAGAAGCGTGCAGAAGACATCCTAAAGCAGATCAAGGCGGGAGCGAAGTTTGAAGACTTGGCCAAGAAATATTCCGAAGATCCGGGCAGCGCGAAGGAAGGGGGATCATTGGGATGGATTGGCAAGGGCCGCACGGTTCCGGAGTTTGAGAAAGCCGCGTTCTCGCTGCCCAAGGGGCAGATCAGCGATCTGGTGAAGAGCAGCTACGGGTTTCACATTGTTCGTGTGGACGATCGGCAAGACGCACACATGAAGACACTCGACGAAGTGAAAGATCAGATCGAGCCAATTCTCAAACAACAAAAAGCGCAGCAGATCGCTCAGAAGATGGCAGACGATTTGCTCCAGCAAGCTCAAAAGCAAGGACTGGATGCTGCCGCGGCCGCCAAAGGAGTACAGGTTGTTACTTCCGATTTTTTCGGCCGCAAGGACCTGGTGCCGGGATTAGGGCCCTCGCCGCAGTTCATGGATGCGGTTTTCACCACGGCGGAAAAGTCCCCACCGCAGATGGCTGCGACATCGCAAGGCTTCGCCGTGTTTGACCTGCTGGCGGTCAAGCCGCAATCTACGCCGACGTTTGATGAAATTCGCAGCCGGGTGGAAGAGGAATTCAAGAACGAGCGCTCGAGCATTCTGTTGTCACAAAAGACTCAGGAACTCTCCGATCGCGCGAAAAGCGAGCACGACTTGAAGAAGGCGGCGAAAGAATTGGGTGCTGAACTGAAGACGAGCGAATTCGTCGCGCCCGACGGCCAGGTTCCGGACATCGGGTCGATGACCGGGCAGGCTGCGGCTGCGTTCAACATGAAAGCGGGCGACATTAGCGGGCCGATCAACAGCGGAGCTAACGGAGTGGTGATTTCCATGGACGAAGTGCAGGCCCCGTCGGAGGCTGATTTCGCCGCCAAGCGCGACCAGATTCGTGATTCGCTGTTGCAGAATAAGGAAAACGAGTTGTTCCAACTGTTCGTGAGCAACCTGCGAGACCAGATGGAGAAATCCGGCAAAATAAAAATCAACCAGGAAGAGTTGAAAACGCTGACCCGTGCGGGCAGCGAACCGGGAATCTGAGGAAGTGATCGAGTTGCATGCCATTTTCGCGCGCCGCAGGCATTTTGTTGCATCCCACGTCGTTACCTTCGCGCGGCGGCATTGGTGATTTCGGTCCCGCTGCCTATCAGTTTGCCGATTCGCTCACTTCGGCTGGTCAGGGACTTTGGCAAGTTCTGCCGCTGGGGCCTTTGGGATATGGAAATTCGCCTTATTCTTCCACCTCTGCATTCGCCGGAAACCCGCTGCTGATCAGCCTGGAACGTCTGGCCAGTCGTGGCTGGATCGATCCGGATAAGATCTCCAACCTCGCCTCTGATTCTGGTCCGGTTGCCTATGACCAGGTTTTCGCCAAGAAGTTACCGTTGCTGTTTGAAGCCGGCCGCTGCTTCGTAGCTTCGGCACCGCCCAGTGCACGCGAACGGTTTGAACGGTTTTGTTCCGAGCATGCTTGGTGGCTCGATGACTTTGTCCTCTTCGATGCGCTGCGCTCCAAACACAAGCTGGCGAGCTGGAACGCTTGGCCGGTGGCGCTGGCACGTCGCGAACCCGCCGCGATGGAACAGGCTCGTAAGGAACTGGCGGATGACCTTAAGATCCGGAGCGCGTTACAGTTTGCCTTCCACGAGCAATGGCAGGCGTTGCGGCGTTATTGCGCGGAGCGGAAGATTCGTATCGTTGGCGACGTGGCGATCTTTGTGAATTACGACAGCGCCGACGTATGGATGCACCGCGATCTTTTTCGCTTGAATGAGAATCTTGAGCCGGATGTGGTTTCGGGCGTGCCACCTGACTTCTTCAGCAAGACGGGACAGCGTTGGGGCAATCCCCTCTACCGCTGGGATGTGATGAAGGCGCGGGGCTATGAGTGGTGGATTCAACGCCTGCGTTGGGCGACACAAAACTGCGACTACATCCGGCTCGACCATTTTCGCGGCTTCGACCAGTTCTGGGAGATTCCGGCGGCCGATCCCACGGCGATCAACGGGCGCTGGGTAGATGGTCCGCGCGACGACCTGTTTCACAAACTGCGCGAAGCTCTCGGCGGTCTACCGTTCTTTGCGGAGGATTTGGGCTACATTACGCCAGCGGTGCATGCCCTGCGCGAGAGGCTGCAAATCCCGGGAATGGCGGTACTGCAATTTGGATTTGGCGACGAAGGCGCGCATATCTACCTTCCGCATCGGGCTGCCGGCAAGGTGATCTACACCGGAACGCACGATAACGATACGACGGTGGGCTGGTACCAGGCCTCCGCCGCCGAACATGAGCGGCGTAATGCGGATTCCTACCTTGGACGCTGCGACGATGGAATTCATTGGGCCTTCATCCGCGCGGCGCAGAACTCAGTTGCCGATCTTGCTCTAGTCCCCCTGCAAGACGTGCTCGGTTTGGGTAGCGATGCGCGCATGAACACTCCCAGTCTGGACGGCGGGAACTGGAGGTGGCGTCTCGCTCCGGGCCAGTTCACGGCTGAATTGATCGCAAAACTTGCCCATCTTGCAGAAGTCACGGACCGGCTTCCTAAACCGTTTCCCATTCCCCAGGACGAAAACTTCGCGGCCTGAAACGGCGGCTCAGCTATCAATGCCGATAGTTGATTGTGAATAGAGTGTTACAGGGCCTGGGAGGCTTTGCGACCCGCGACGAATCGTGTATAGAGGTTACGGAGAGTTTTCTTGGCCGGCGAACCGATTATCGAAGCTCGGGCGATTGAGAAGTCTTACCCTCAACCGGACGGGACGCGCATCCAGGTGGTTGGGCTTACGGACTTCGCGATTGAGCCGGGGAAGATCATTGCGCTGCTGGGCGCATCCGGATGCGGCAAATCCACCTTGCTGCGCATCCTAAGTGGGCTCTCGCAACCTTCTTCGGGGGCGTTGTTCTGGCACGGCAAGCCTTTGAACGGTCAAGCGCCGAATGTGGCAATCGTTTTCCAGAGCTTCGCCCTGTTTCCCTGGCTCACGGTGCTCGAGAACGTGGAAGCTCCGCTGGAGGCACGAGGTGTGGCAGCAGTCGAACGCCGCAAACGTGCGCTGCGCACGCTGGATACGGTGGGTCTTGACGGTTTCGAAACGGCGTATCCCAAGGAGCTTTCCGGAGGCATGAAGCAGCGCGTCGGTTTCGCCCGTGCTCTCGTGGTTGAACCGGAAGTCCTCTTCATGGACGAACCATTCTCCGCGCTCGACGTGCTCACGGCGGAAAATCTGCGCGGCGAGCTGTTGGAACTTTGGCTCAACAAGAAGATGCCCACCAGCGCCATCTTCATTGTGACCCACAACATTGAGGAAGCGGTGATGCTGGCGGATCGCATCGTAGTGCTGGGCCGAAACCCGGCTCGCATCCGCTCGGATTTTAATGTGAAGCTTGCGCATCCCCGCGACCGCAAGTCCGGCCGTTTCGTGGAACTGGTGGATTACATCTACAAAATCATGACCGAGCCGGATGTCGAACATTCTTTGCCCGACCCGGAAAGTACTGGCGAAATTGTTGTCCCGCCGGGTGGTCTGAAGAAAACGGAATCGCCGGTTCGGACGAGCAGGTACCAGATTTTGCCGCACGCGCGCGTGGGAGGAATTGCTGGCTTGTTGGAATTGTTGCATGATCGTGGCGGCCGTGAAGATCTCTTTCGTCTGAGCGAAGAGCTGGTGATGGACGTGGAGGACTTGTTGCCCATCCTGGAAGCCTGTGTTCTTCTTGGCTTCGCCTGGTTGAAGGAGGGCGATGTGCAACTCTCTCCACAGGGAGCCGCGTTTGCCGACGCTGACATTCAGCGGCGAAAGGTTTTGTTCCGCGAGGCCGCTCTCGAACACGTAACCATCCTGAAGCAAATTGACAGCATTCTGAAGCGGAAGTCGGATCATTCGATTGCCGATGAATTTTTTCACGATATTCTCGACGAGCATTTTTCCGAAGAGGAAGTGCAGCGCCAGTTGGATACGGCCATGAACTGGGGCCGTTACGCGGAAATTTTCGATTATGACCGTGAAAGCGGCCGGTTGACACAAACCGAAGCGGCCTCCGGCGAAAGCGCAGAACAAAACGTTGAGAACCAGCATTCAGCTCCCACGCCGAAATCCTGATCGAGAGTTCCAGTCAAAGAAAGTCAGAACATGAAAAAGAGCATCAGCTTCCGAGGATTCTCGGCCTACCGCTTGTGGTCGCAGCTGCCCAGCCTCGAAACCTCGCACCTGCCCGATCTCATCATGTTCGGGGCGGGGATTGCGCTGTTCTACGGCGTGGTCACGGTCGGACGATCGTGGTTTGGTCCCTTCACTCCGTCCGTGGAAATTTCGCGCAGCCTGCGCGCATTGCCTGCCTACGCTGGTTATTCGCTGCTGCGCATCACCATTGCGTACGTGCTCAGCCTATTATTCACGCTGGTGTACGGTTACATAGCGGCATATAACGCGCGCGCGGAGCGCTTCATGATCCCATTGCTGGACGTGCTGCAGTCGATCCCCGTCCTTAGCTTTCTACCCGGAGTTATGTTGGCGATGGTCGCGCTTTTTCCGGGGCGACAGCTCGGTGTAGAACTGGGCGCCATCCTCCTCATTTTCACTGGCCAGGTCTGGAACATGGCCTTCAGTTTTTATGCCTCGCTGAAAAGCATTCCGAAAGAAATGCGGGAAGCAGCGACAATTTACCGCTTCAGTTGGTGGCAGCGTTTCACGCAAATGGAATTGCCGTACTCGGCAATCGGCTTGGTGTGGAACTCGATGATGTCGGTCGCGGGTGGATGGTTCGCGCTGATGGTTTGCGAGATGTTTGTTCTCGGGCCGCGGGATTTTCGTCTGCCTGGCTTGGGGTCCTACTTGCAAACAGCAGCCAGCGCGGGGGACACGACCTCGATCTTGTGGGGAGTGGTCACCATGATTGCGGTGATTGTATTGCTGGATCAATTTATCTGGCGTCCGGTCATCGCGTGGTCGGAGAAATTTAAAGTTGAGCAGGTGGAAAGTACCGACAGTCCGCGATCCTGGGTTCTCAACCTGGTGGAGCATTCCACCGGGCTTGCCAAGCTTCGGCAGAAGACGTTGCAGCCGCTTAGCGAGCGTCTTCTTCTGCATTTTGCGCGGAAGCATACCGAAGAAACCTTGGAGCAACCTGTGGTTCCGTGGCGAGAGGGGCTGGTGCGGGCACTGGCGTTGCTGGCGCTGGTTGGTATTGGCTACGGCGTGGTGCGCGTGGCAATCATGCTCACAGGCTTACAGAGATCCGAATTGCATGGAGCCGCGTTAGGCTTAGGTGCGACGTTTCTGCGAGTGAACCTCGCCTTGCTGATCGGTGCGTTGTGGACAATTCCTGCCGGAGTGGCGATCGGCTTCAATCCCCGTTTGGCGCGCATTGCGCAACCGTTAGCTCAGATTGCGGCTTCGGTTCCGGCTACCGCGCTGTTGCCGGTGATCCTGCTCGTGCTCATCAGGATTGGCGGTGGACTCGGCCTGGCTTCGATCGTAGTTCTGCTGCTGGGCACGCAGTGGTACGTTTTGTTTAATGTGATCGCCGGAGCGATGGCAATCCCGACGGATCTGAAAGAATGCTGTTCCGTGTTTCGCGTGCGCGGCTTCGAGCGCTGGAAGAAACTGATCCTGCCAGGAATTTTTCCTTATCTAGTGACTGGCCTTGTGACGGCTTCCGGTGGAGCCTGGAACGCCAGCATCGTCGCCGAATACTTCCATTTCAAAGGACAGATTTACACCACAACCGGACTGGGTGCGACCATCAGCCAGGCCACCGACAGCGGTAACTTCAAGCTGTTGCTGGCCGCGACCATGATGATGGCAGCGACGGTGGTCACGATCAATCGATTAGTCTGGCGCAAACTGTACGCGCTTGCCGAAACTCGTTTCCGACTCGAGACCTGAAGAAACAATGGCCAGTGATCAGTGATTAGTGCTCAATCGGCATAGCGCGAGACACTGCTTTGGTTACTCCTGGTTACTTTCGAGTTTCATCCCCACCAGATTTCATCAGCTTTTAACTTCCTCTTCATCCCTCAGCAATGTGCCTGGGCTATTTCTTTAACATGCCCTCAAACCAACTGCACGGGGAAGAATCGTGGCCAGAAGTGTTGTCCCACGTAGCCGGCTTTCCCGGCGTTCCGCCCTTGGCAGAGAAGTTCATTCCCGTGGACAAAGTGCGGGAGCTTTACCGCCAAGTGCAGCGGTCTCCTGAGGGCTTCGGGCTGGAAGGTCTGCTGGCGGCGATGCGGGTGGAGTTGCAGGTGAATGCGGCGGATACGGCGCGAATCCCCGCCACTGGCCCGGTTGTGGTGGTGGCCAATCATCCCTTCGGAATGCTCGATGGAGCGATGCTGGCGGTGCTGTTGACGCGGGTTCGTCCGGACGTAAAGGTGATAACTAATTACCTGCTGCGGGATGTGCCCGAACTGGCTCGTCACTGCATCTTCGTGGATCCGTTTCAGAGCGACCGTGCCGTCAGAGGAAGCGCCATCGATACGAATCGACGCGCCGTTCGGGAAGCGCTGGCATGGCTGCACAGTGGCGGAATGCTGGCCGTCTTCCCGGCGGGCGAGGTCTCGCAGTGGCAATTTCCGCAGGCAGAAATCGCGGACCCAGTGTGGAACGACACAGCAGCGCGCTTGATTCGCCGCACAGGTGCCTCTGCTCTGCCGGTTTATTTTTGTGGACGCAATAGTGTGGGCTTTCACCTTTTGGGCATGATTCACCCCGGGCTGAGAACGGCCTTCCTGCTGCAGGAGTTTCTCCATCAAGAAGGACGCACGGTGGAGGTCCGCGTGGGCAGCGAGATTCCATCCGGATCCGTGTGTGGCATTACAGATGATCGGGAAGCCACTGAATATCTCCGCTGGCGCACTTATCTGCTGGCGCGCAGAAGCCGAGCTGAGAAATCGTGGTCAGTGGCCGTGCGTTCTAAAATTTCAGCGAAGGTGCAGGAACCTCTGCCTCCCGCGGAGCCGGCCGACGTGCTGGCGCAAGAGCTAAACAGCCTGGCAAGCGATCGTTGTCTGGTGGAGAACGCCGAACTCGCTGTCTATTTGGCGAAGGCCAATGAGACTCCCCGAGTACTGGAGGAAGTGGGACGGTTGCGCGAGGTTACATTTCGTGGCGCCGGTGAAGGCACGGGCAAGAGCCGCGATCTCGACCGTTTCGACGCCTACTACTGGCACGTTTTGCTGTGGCATAAGACGAAACAGGAACTTGTGGGTGCTTATCGTGCCGGCAATACCAGAGAGATTCTTGCGAAGCGCGGAGTGAGCGGTCTTTATACCAGTACGTTGTTTCGCTTCGACGAGCGCGTTTTCGAGAAGATCGGTCCAGCGCTCGAGTTAGGGCGTTCGTTTGTGAAACCGGAATACCAGCGCCAGTATGCTCCATTGCTATTGTTGTGGAAGGGAATTGCGCGACTGCTCGCGATGCAGGCAGATACTGCGGTGCTATTTGGCGCAGTGAGTATCAGCAACGATTACTGTAAGGCCTCCCGCGAAATGATCTACCGGTTCTTCGAGATGCGCATGCAGGAGGACGAGTTGGCGGGAATGGTTGAGCCACGACGACCGTTTCGTCCCGCTGGATTGCGGACTTGGGATTGCCGCGCCATGTGTCACGCGTTGCGCGATCTGGAAGAACTTTCGCAGCCAATCACCGATGTCGAAGCCGACGGGAAGGGGTTACCTATCTTGCTACGCCAATACGCGAAGATTGGTGGCAAACTGCTGGGCTTCAATGTGGATCGGCAGTTCTCCAACGTGCTCGATGGTCTGGTCGTCGTAGATCTGCGGAAAACGGACTCGGCCATGCTGGAAAGATACATGGGGCACGAAGGCGCGGTGCGATTCAGGAGCCAACACACTTGTAATTCTTGAAAGCCCGGTCTACGGTTTCGCTCTCAACCTTGTTACCTCGCTAGGCAGGACGCAAGATTGTTCGGTTTCCTTCAGAGCAGACTCCAAACGGATACCGAGATCTGCAAGCTTCTCCGCGCTCATCAACTGCTGCAAGCGTTCGAACAATTGACGCTCTTCCTTGCGGATGTGAGCGGAAAGCTGTTGCGCAAACGCCAGCAAGTTTTCTGCAGACATCCCGCCTGAATCCGCCTGCGAAAAAGACTTCCGCAGCGAAGCGTGCTCTGCGGCGAGCTCACCCACTAACTGCGATAACTCCGGAAACCCGCGTGCAATAGGGAACAGCACAGATTCTTCAGCTGCGAAATGGACCCTGATTTCCTGCTCGAAATGCTGCTCGATCTCAGCCTGCCAAGCTGGCAAGTCAGCATCAGGGATGGGCTGTGCGCGATCGATGCGCACGCATAAGGCCAACGCTCGTTGATGCTGATGAGAGAGCGGAATCAGGCTTTTATTGCGCAGCATGGGCTAACTGGGCGCGCAGAAAACAAGGCGTCATGTCAGGCTCACCGGTTCCGCGGTTTCGCTAACCGCCGGACGTATCGTCAACCAGTCCGTACGTACGCGCTCCCACTCCTGGATTAGCATACCGTTGGTCTCGAAAAAGCTCCGGATGCGCGAATGCTCCCATCCCACAATCTCTTCGAGAATCGGCGCTAGTACCGCTAATGCGCTGGTGCTGAGCACCGTGCGCTTCGCAATCTGTGAAACGTGGGGTGACTCCGAAACCGCGATGGTCAATCCATCCCGCGCATTCAGTTGCAGCATTACATGAATATCGGAGCTTCCATCTCCCGAGTAAATGACGTGATCGGGTCCGGTGACATGCTCGGCGAGCAATTGGTTGAGCACCGCAACTTTGCCATAGCCCGCGGTGGCGCGAACAATCGTGTCGATCTCGCCGGAAGGCTTGTAGCGGAACTCCGTGCCGAAAATGTGATCTTTCGGAACGATGTCTTCGAGTGCAGAGTGGATTACCTCGACGGGGGCGGCGGAGAGGATGTAGAAATCGAAGCCATGTCCGTCCACACCCGTCTCGAGAATCTGATAAAGCAGTTTGATGTCGCCCTTCAGCCGGATGCGCTTCCCCACTTCGTGAAGATGCTCCTTCCGCACCTTTGCTTTGAACTCCGGATCGTGCAGCAAGAGATAGGCGAGTTCTGCTCCCTGCTGCACCAGGTTGATCTTGGCCATGCCTTTGGCTTTGCGTTCGAACTCTGCCGTGGGAATGCCGACCAGCTCCGCCAGCACATAGCCGGAGTCGTTGAAAGTGAGTGTCTGATCAAAATCGCTCGCGAAGATATAACGTTTAATGGGTTTATCTGCCATATGATCCTTAGATTCGCGACATAGATCGAAGGCCCATTTAAAGAATCGATAGGAATTATAAGCTTATGCAAGCTAAATCAATGTGAACAAACGAAGACACAAATCGATAGTCAGCGAATTCTGCATTCCAGAGTCGGAACACTGTGCGCGCTCTCTGCCTTTACTAAATTCTCTGACGCGTCCAAAATAGAGGTTTGGTCCGCCACGTTTTGATCGAGAGGAGCGGGCGGGCAATTTTCAGAGTCAATCAAGAAACCCACAAATAGACGGGAGCCCTCATGCTTGCATCTGGTGAACTGATCCGCTCGATGAATTACGTAGACGACATCACGACCACATTACGCCGTATTTGTATTGCGATTCCCGCTATGAACGCCGAGGAACGCAAACGTCTGGCTGACAGCTTGCGCACGGCTGGTGGTGCGTTGAATGACGCCATCAAGGACCTGGAAAAGGAAAGAGTGGTGGCGCAGTAGTGCCGACCGTGAAAACGATCGCGGTGATCGGTGCCGGCATTATGGGCCGCGGCATCGCGCACGCCGCCGCGATTGGCGGCTATCGCACGATTCTGGAAGACTTGTTACCGACGGCGCTGCGTCGAGCGGAGAGTGAAATTCGCGCCAATCTCGATAAAGCGGTTGAACTCGGGAAAGTGTCGTCACCCGATGCCGATGCAGCCTTCCGGCGGCTGGAATATGCGGGTTCGGTGGATGAGGCTGCGCGCGAGGCCGATCTGGTAATTGAAGCCGTCCCGGAAGAGATGGAGTCGAAGATCGAGATTTTCACTCTTCTCGACAAGATCTGCCGTCCTAACACGATTCTTGCCTCGAACACCTCGTCTCTTAGTGTCACGGAAATTGCCAGCGTAACTTATCGTGCGAAGAAGTGCGTGGGCATGCACTTTTTCAATCCCGTACACAAGATGAAGCTGCTAGAAGTGGTGCGGGCTTTGGAAACTGACGATGATACGCTAGCCACCGTTGTCGAAGTTGGCAAGCGCATGAGTAAGGAAGTCGTGGTGATCAAGGAATCCCCGGGCTTCATCACTAGCCGGATTAACGCGATGATTGGCAATGAAGCGTTCTACATGCTGCAGGAAGGGATCGCCTCGGCAGCGGACATCGACAAGGCGTTGAAGCTCGGACTGAACCATCCCATGGGCCCCTTCGAGTTGGTCGATCTAGTGGGGCTCGATACGCGGTTGAACATTCTTGAGTACCTGCATAAATCTTTGGGAGAAAAATATCGTCCGGCGCCGCTGCTGGTGCAGTATGTGAAGGCCGGACGGTTAGGGCGGAAGTCGGGACGCGGAGTGTATGAGTATCCTGAAGTTGCTGCCGCTGAGGCGAGGCCCGCCGACTCCTCACCAGCGAAGAACGCCATGCTCGCACAAGTTAAAGGATAGCTCCTTCAGCTCGCCATTGGCCTGCGGCAAAAGCTCAAGCCTGATAAAGAACCCATTTTCTCTCGCTCGACTCCCTTCGCAGCAATGAGAACATGAAAGCTTTCGCCCATGCCCGCGGGGGTGACCAGATGCTTGAGTTGCAATGCGACTTTCGCTCGCTCCTGCTGCAGGCGGCATTCTTCGAAGGCATCAGCAAACTGGTTAGCTTCTCCTATGCCCATCAAGAATTGCGACTGAGTGACAAGCTTGTGGGCCTGCATTCCTTGTTTCTCAGCGGCGGCGGCAAGCGCGGTGAAGTTTACATCGGCGGTGATGTCTTGTTCGCCAGGAGCTTCATAGGGATTTGCGCTGACGGAATGCTGACGAATCGCCTTCAGCGTTCCGCGATGGCGTCCAGCTAGCAGTTCGTCGCGAGTGTAGCCGTAGTCGATGGCGACAACAAATCCGCGCCGCATATGGGCGGCAATAGGCTCGAGCCATTGTTGCGCAGCGAGCGGCGCTTCGACGCGCTCGTCTTTTTCGGGATGGACCGAATAGCGATCGAGAAACTCCAGTTCCTCTGCAGAAGCTTGCACCCAGGTTTCCACGAAGCGCCCGTCGCGCGTGTCCACGCGCAGGGAACCTTTGGCGCTGAGAATCTCGACAGGAAGGGCGTCAAAGAATTCGTTGGCAAAGACGACGCCTTCGATTCCTGCGCTGCTGTCGAGCACAGCGAGCGTTATCTCCGCTTTTCCAGACTCGATGTAGCGACCTAGAGTTTCCTGGATTCGCTCCCGCAGAGGCGGCGAACTTTCGATCAACTCATAATGCAGAGCGCGGAAGAAGTCGGGGAATTTCTTTTCTGACCAGCCCAACACGTCGTGCGCGAACAGCCCGCGGCCGGGCCCAAGTTCCACCAAGCTGATTTTCTCCGGCGAGCCCAGTGCACGCCACATCTCGTCGAACTGGCGGGCCAGCAACCGGCCGAATACCGCGTGCACATCGCTCGACGTGTAAAAATCGCCAGCTTTGCCGAACTGGTGGGCATTCCGCGAATAGTAACCTAGCTCGGAATCGTAAAGACAAAGCTCCATATAGCGCGAGAAGGGAAGGGGACCGCGGTCGCGGATTTCCCGCTCAATCTTCTGGCGTAGGGGATTCACGATTCTCTTTGACGCCGCTCGGCGCGGTCCTGCGGTGTGCGGATAAACATCTCGACAAAATAATCGTGCAGCGCGTCATAGAGATGGCGCTGAAAGTTCCATTCAAACTGCGGGTGATCGAGGTCCCGAGGATGCAGATCAAAATAGTAGGTGTGCACGGGCACAGATTCGTCCTTGAAACGGATGATCACTTCCACGCCTTCGCCCTTAGCGCGTGCAGAAAAGTCCAGAAGAGGATGTTCGTACAAGCGCAGTTGATCGAGAACCTGATCGAGCCGGGTGTTGGCGGTTTCGGGCATAGGGGAGATTGTATCGCTTAGGAAAAAACCGGCCGGCTACTCGTAGCGCAGCGCCTCAATCGGATCAAGCCTGGCGGCCTTGATAGCCGGCAACATCCCACTGATGATGCCAACAAAACTGAGTATGACGGTTGACCAGATCAGCGTGGCCGTATCAATGTACAGATGAATATCTCCTTCGCTGGCGTCTTCGATGAATGCGCTCCAGAGAGTCAGCGAACCGACCGACCACGATACAAGATACGCTAGGACTACGCCCAAAAGCCCGCCCAGGGCCGTGATTACCAGAGCCTCGGCGAGGAATTGGAAGAGAATGTGCCAGCGATGCGCGCCTAGGGCCTTCTCAACGCCAATCTCGCGAGTACGCTGCGTTACCGACACCAGCATGATGTTCATCAGGCCAACACCACCGATTCCGAGTGTCAGCAACCCGATAAAGCCCAGCAGAACCTTGATTCCGACTGTAATGACGGTGAGATCGGCGAGATCCTTCACAGCGTCGAAGACGAAGATAGCGCGATCGTCTTTGGGATTGAAGTTGTGATGAAAAGCCATGGAGCTGCGCACGGCCGCCACCATCTTGCTGTGGTCGCCCTCGTAGTCCATCATGATGCCGTCGAGATAGTAGCTGTTCTTCAGGTCGCTCATGGCGCTGTACGGCACGTAGACCAACGAGTTCATGTCTTCGTCGCCATTGGAAATCGTGTGGCGAAGAATCGCGACGACCTTGTAAGAGATGCCGTCGACGCGAATGCTCTCGCCCAGCGCGTTCTGGCCGGAGAAGAGTTTTTTCTTCACCGTGGACCCGATGACGGCTACGCGGGTGTGCGTGAAGTCTTCACGCTCTCCGAAGAACGTGCCTTCCCCCACGTCGAGTGCTCGAATTTTCTCGTAGGTCGAATAGACGCCATGCACGCCATAGCTCGCGCTGCGAGTGCCAAATGCGACCAGGCTTTGCTTGTCGACTTCCGGCGAAATACGGGTAAGCATCGGACATTCCGCGCGAATAAAGTCGAGATCGTCGCGCGTAAGCCTCACCTGTATCCCCGCCTTCGTACCTCCCGCCTGAATTGAAGTACGTCCCGGGAAAATCGCCACTAGATTACCGCCGAACGTGCGGAAGGCAATCATCAAAGCGTCCTGGAATCCGGAGCCATAGGCAAGCAACAGAACAACCGTCGCGATGCCCCAAGCCATGCCGAGCATGGTGAGCACGGAGCGGCGGCGATTGTGTTTCAGCGCGTTGAATGCTTGCTTGCCCAGTTCGCCGAACATGATTGCTCCAGATTTCTCTTACTCTTGGCGCAGCGCTTCCACGGGAGGCAGTAACGCGGCTTTACGCGCGGGATACAGTCCAGACACAATGCCTGCAATAGAAAGCGAAACAATCGCCACCACGGCGGACGCAGGCACAATGCGCGGCGTATCGAACCCTTCGGGCGATGGCAACTGCGCCAGCAAAGCCACAAACGCTCCGGAGATGGCCAGCCCGATGCCGCCGCTGAACACGGTGAGGAATGCACCTTCGACAAAGAACTGCGTCATGATGTTGCGATGTGTGGCACCCAGAGCCTTGCGCAGACCAATCTCCCGCGTTCTCTCGGTGACGGAGACCAGCATGATGTTGATGATGCCGATCGCGCCCAAGCCAAGAGTAACGAGTCCCACGACGCCCAGAAAATAATCCATCGCGTCAAAAATCTTTCCCACGCGAATAGCACCGTCGATGGTGTCCCAGTCATTGAAAGCGTCGTCGAGACTGGGATCGAAAAGATGCCGCCGCGCGATGATAGCGTGAACTTCATTCTTGGCCTCGACATGCAATTCTTTCTTGATTGGCCGGTAATTAATGAAAGAGATTGCATTTTCCGAGTTTTGCGCCTTCAGCGGAAAAAGCATTCGCATCGTGTCGAAGGGCACAAAGATGCGATGGTTGGTTCCGTTTTCGCCCTCCTTGCCGATCTTTGGGACCACGCCGATGACTTTGAAATCGATGTCGTTGAGCAGAATCGTGCTCCCAACGGCCGGCTCGCCGGGGAACATATTCTTCAGCAATTCCCATCCCACCACGGCCACGCGACGATGCTGTTTATTGTCCTCTGTGTTAAACCAGCGTCCGGGATCGATTGGCATGTTGCGAATATCGCTGTACTCAGGAACCACGCCGAAAACCTGCCCGTTCGTCGATCCGTAATCGCTGACCGCACGGATGTCGTCGCGCTCCAGGACGGGAGATACGGCGCGCAGAAACCGAGCCTGGTCACGGATCTCGAAGTAGTCGCCGTAGGTCAGGTAGTAGGGCTGTCCTGACTGGAAGCTCCCGGCCACCGCCGGGATCCGGCCCGGGAAAACGAACATAATGTCTTGACCCAGTTCGGCCAGATTCTTGTCCTGGCCGCTGCGAAAGCCTTCTCCCAAGCCCACCAATAGCAATAGCGAACCCACCCCCCAGGCAATTCCGAACATGGTCAGGAAGGAGCGCAACTTGTGCGCCCACAGCGTGGAGAGCGACTGCCGGACGATATCGAGAAGCATCCGCATAGACGAAGGTATGTGCCCTCACGCCTCTAGCGAAGCGTGAGGGCCCCGGGTAACGTTCAGGCGAGGGGTCTCAATCCCGCCTAACGATCTGATCAGTGATACGCAGCCGGGCCATGCGAAGTTCCCTGCTGGCGTTGGTTCTTTAGACCGGGTAGGGCGGAAAAAGGTTAGCCGCGGGAGGAATTGCTATTGAAAATGCTGGACTGATGCCTGGCCATTTTTGTGCCGATGTGGCAGGAAGAGGGACTAAGGTTTGCAAGGAACAATAAGGGTGTTGGCACGGTCCCGAGGAGCGTCCTGAGTCCGAATGCCATGCGTCATCAACCCCAAGCTCATGAATTGGCGGAACCTGCGAACTACGTATTGGACACCGACAAGCGGCTGGTCTCGGTAAAGTTTCGAAACAAGGTCACGGTCTCCGACATTGCATGGTATGCTGCTTCGCTCCGTGCGAATCCTCTATTCGACCCGGATTTTTCCGAGATTGTAGACATGAGCGAAGTCGAAGAGCTGGATATCAAGGCCGAAGAGTTCATCCGTTTAGCGGATGAGATTGACCCCTTCTCTGTGCAGGCCAAACGAGCGTTCGTCGCCCGAGATTCAGTCCAGAACCATGCCGCCCGCATGCACAAAATTCTGCGGACGCAGAAAAATATTTCGATTTTCAGCTCGGTCGAGGCCGCTCGGCGTTGGATCGATACACAGCTGTCGATTCCATGATCCACTGCCTCCAACCCTCAGAACTCAAAGTACCCTCCCAATGCTGGCGAAAGACGAGGGCCCGTCGTGCCTGTCGGCGGGAGCGAGCCCAAAACCGCACTCAGGGTCTCCCATGCCGCCTGATTCAAAGCCGGATCGGAGGCCACGAGTTCCCGAATCATGTCATATGCCGCCATATTCAGGGCGCCTTCCGGTGGCGGTCCCATGGCCAGGGAGACCGAGCATTGCGGGCAAAAACAGATTCGTTGTGCCGCCGACTTTTGCCGTGGCTTGATTCCTACGGTCTGCGCGAACAAATAGACGGCTACGGATTTCTGTCCGGTTTCGATCGGGCGATTGCAGCGCAGACAATACATGTTTTCCAAGCAATTCTCCTGGCGCCGGATGCGGCCGCCGATGCGGTCCTTTGAAAGATTAATACTGTCTTTTCTCGGATTCGGCACACAAGTATGCAGAAAGATTCCAGCGCGAGTCTCAGCCCAAAATGCGTTCAACCATCGCCAGCGAGAACCAAGCTGTGATCTAGGCAGGGGCGCGTGGCATCGTGCACTCTGTTGCCATGAGAGTAGCAGTTCGGAAGATTCAAGATTCGCGCGTGACTGTCATCGATCCGGCGCTTCGCGCAGATGGGATACTGCCTAAGCCGCTGGCGAAGTCGGTGCGATTGTCAAAACTTCGCAAAAATCGAGACTGCGAACAAGTCGCTGCGGTGTGCTACCGGATGCGCAACAGTGCTATCGAGTTCTTGCTGGTCCAAACGCGCAATAGCAAACGCTGGACTTTCCCCAAAGGCAGCGCGGAACCGGGACTCACCCATGCTCAGGCAGCCGCACTCGAAGCCTTCGAGGAGGCTGGTGTTCATGGGAGGATCGAAGAAACTCCGTTCACGGAATATCTTCGCTCCGGACCGTACTATAAACAGAATTCTGCAGGATCGACCGGAAAGCGTCTTGCGGTCAGTGCTCACCTTTGCGAAGTGCTAAGGCTCGCCACACCGAAAGAATCCAACCGAAATCGTACCTGGTTTTCTGTTCAGGAGACCCGGCAGCGCCTGCAGCAGGGGCGGACGGACGAAGATGGGGACGAGTTCGCCCGTGTTGTCGACAGCGCGGTACGGCGCATCCAGCGACTGCAGAGGTTGTCTGGCAGTGCTGATCGGCCCATACATGCCCGCCTGCTGTCAGATCGCCTTCGATGGGATGCGCTTCAGAACGACGAGCTGCACAGAGTGCGCTTCGAATATCCGCAAATTCGTCGGCGGTTTGCGGAGGGTCGCCAATCCAGTGTGCCCGTCGAAAGGGTCCATCGGATCGAGGCCGCGGAATGTGAGGTTCTGCCGTTCGGCCCTTCCCGGTCGATCAATCGGAGTCCTCGATTACTTTCCGGAGCGAAGAAGCTCAAAGCTCTGGGTACCGGCTCGAAGATCGGCTAAGACACGGCGCGCATCTGGTCAGTTATTCCTTGTTTTTCGGCCGTTCGTAAGCCTTCTGAAGATACCGGCGTGCTTCTTCGAGAGCACCGAAAGTATCGTCGTTTGTCTGAATGGCTTGCCGGTACTCGTTAATGGCACGCTCACGCTGGCCGGTGATGTCAAAAATCTTGCCGAGTTGGATATGGCTCCAAACCTCTGTCCACCGCGGTTCTCCGTTCCCGTTGATCGATGAGCGGTAGGAATTCGCCGACGATTGATAGTTCCTCTGCAAGAAGAAAATCTCCGCAACCCGATAGTGCGCCAGTGAGCTATTTTTGTTGAGATCGAGTGCCTTGTTGAATTCGGCCAGCGCGCCAGAGAGATCGCCTTGCTGCTGCAACGCCTGGCCACGGAGGATGGAAGCTCGCAGTTTCACATCCGAAGAATTTGTGAGCACGTGGTGGTCGGGATCGATTGCGATTCGCCGCGGACGTCCGAAGGTTTCAACCGTAAAGGGAGAGCTAGTGCCGACCACTTCGAGTTTCTTGTTTTCCGTTTCACCGTCCGTGTCAATGCGTAAATCGACCGGCATACGGAAGAGGTCGAGATCTTGGGAAATCTCTCCGGTAACGCGGAAACCTGGAGGTTTGCTGCCCTTGGAGGGTGGCGGAGACGTGGCTTGTTTTCCGCCCAGGCGATACACGGTGTACTTGAGCTTGAATTCAGGCGCGCCGGTGGAGTCGAGCCACTGCGAGAAAAACCATGTCAGCTGTTCGCCGTAGTATTTCTCGGCGATCGCCTTGAAGTCGTCCATGCTGGCCGATTTTCCCGAATACATCTCGGCGAACTCGCGCATGGTCTTAAGATATTTGTCCTCTCCCAAAACCCATCGCAGCATGTGCAGAATCATCGCTCCCTTATCGGTTACCAGCGACTGAAACTCGGTGGAGAACGGATCGAGCTTGCTGGCGCTCGAGAGCGGTATATTGTCATACGCGAGCGCACCCACAGACATATCTTTAACCACTTCTTCCAGCCCCGCGGCGCCGGCTGCGTTCTCCACGTACATGGCTTCGGAGTAGCGAGAAAATCCGTCGGTAAGCCACCAGTCATCCTTCGATGCGGGACTCACCGAAACTCCCCACCATTGATGGGCAATGGCGTTGGCCAGCAGACGGTAGTTCGTCTTTTCCGTGATCGAGGGGCCAGCTAGAGCGGCAATTTCCGGCCCCCAAGCGTAAGGCACCGTATCGGCCGGCAGCTCTACGACGTTCAGCCTCTGGGATAACGGCGTGCCATACAGGGTGATGAAATAAGTAAACTCCTGCACCGCAGTCGTGGTGTATTCGGGAGCCAGCTTCGAGTGATCGGGCTTGAAAAAGACGTGCAGATCCATGCCGGCTTCGTCGCTCTTGTATTCCTGGAAGATCCCCGCAATGATTGTGCCCGGAAAGCTCGGTTTCGGATCGACAAAGGTAAATGTCTTGGTTGGCAGCCCATTGCTGTTAGGTTTCTTCGATGGCGGATTGTCGGTGACCGTCGCCTTGCCGCTTCCAATCACCAGCATGTGAGCCGGCACGGTGATGCTGATGGTTGAAGTGAAACGGTTGAGGCCGTAACCGCTCACGGGGAACCAGCGCCCGGCATAGAGCAGGTAGCTGGTGTCGTCGCCGATATAAGCGAGTTTGAGCCCGGGCACCGGGCTGTCGTCGGCGCTCTCGATCTCGCCCTCGTATTCGAAGGTGAGCGTGGTAGAAGCGTCCTTGGCCAGGCCGGCCGGTAGCGGCACGCGAATCGTGGAATCCTGGGTGACCCGCTCCGCCGACAGTGGCTGCTCGTTCTCGTCCAGAACCTTGGTGACGCGCATCCCGTTATGCAGTTCGAAGATGGCCGTATTTAGGTCCTGGAGCGCGGTGAACTTGACCTTGGCCCGCGCCGAAATCTGATGCAGGTGGGGCGTAAGCTCCGCCTCGATCTGGTAATCGTCCACCCGCAGGCGGACCTTCTCCGCAGCCCGGGAAGGAATCGCAATGAAAATCAACAGCAAAAGGGCAGAGAAACCCGCGAGGACGCTCTGGGTGCGCCGAAGCCGAATCTGCATTAAGGAGAGTCTCCCGGAAATGGGCCTAACCATTTCCTATGATGAAGATTCTCCTCTAAAAGATGCTGCGAGCACAAGGTTTACCCCTCTCCGCCATTTGGTGTTCCCCTACGTTGTCATTTCGAGCGCAGCGAGAAACCTGATTTCTGCGTCCCGGCAGTCCCCAGGTTCCTCGCGCCATTCACTGCCCACAGTGAAACTCGGGGAAATCCGATTGTCGTTTTTCTTACACCCGGCGCAGCAGGCCCAGGATAATCTCTGCCGCGCGATCCGCCGGGGTCTCGGTTGAGCCATTGAGGGTTTCTTTCGGGGACCGCAGTTTGGCTTTTACCTGACTCAGGCCATCCAGCATGCGCTCGCGGGCCGGACCGTCCGGGAGGATTTCCTGCACTCGAGCAGCTACATTGGAGGCCGTAAAATCGTGCTGCACCAATTCAGGGACTATTTCCTTTCCGGCGATCAAGTTCACCATGGCAAAACGTGGAATCTTGATGCGTGGCTTGCCCAGCAGATAAGTGAGCGACGACACGCAGTAAACCATGACGAACGGGGTGCGCATCATGGCCGCTTCCACCGTCGCCGTGCCGCTGGCCACTATGCCGGCTCGCGAATGCCGCAGCGCTGGTAAGGATTCAGGAACGAGCGTTATTTTCTGCCGGCCGATTAGACTTTCGAGGAAAGAGCGATCGAGCGTGGGTGCGACCGGCAAAAGAAATTCATAGTCAGAACCAAGCTGAGCCGCCGCTTCCATAATCGTCGGCAGATTCATGCGCACTTCCTTCACTCGGCTGCCCGGCATCAGCGTGATCCAATATTTTGCTGGATCAAGATGAAAGCGACCGGCGTAGTCGCTGCGCTCGATTGCGGGCTGGGGCAAATCCGCCAGCGGATGTCCGACAAACGTTGCGTCGACTCCCCGTTCGCAATAGAACTTTTCTTCAAATGGAAAAATCACCAGCGCCTTATCGATGTAGTTACGCAGCAGACGCACCCGCCCCTGGCGCCACGCCCAGAACTGCGGCGCTACGTAATAGACCACGGGAATGCCGCGCTTCTTCATTTGCCGTGCGACGCGCCAGTTGAACGCCGGCGAGTCAATGACGATGGCGAGATCGGGCTTGCGCCTCTCGGCCTCAGCAATCAAACGCCGGTATAGTCCGTAGATCTTTGGCAGGCGGCTGAGAATTTCCGTGATGCCGACCACGGCGAGATCCTTGGCGTCAATAACGGTGTCACACCCGGCGGCGCGCATGCGCTCTCCGCCGACGCCGAAGAATTCAAGGTGAGATGCTTGCGTAGGGACAGCCGCCCTCGGCTGTCCAACAGAGCGAGGCTCTGGGAGGTTTAGCTCGGCAGTCCGGTTTAGGGCTTCAATAAGCTCCGCCCCGTACATCTCTCCCGAGGCTTCGCCCGCTGAGATCAGAATTCGCAAGAGAGCATTGTAAGGCTACAGCGAGACTTAGTCGTCCCCAGCAGTAACTGCCGGTCCCGTTGCAATCTCCTGATCCTTGTACTGGAGCTGGTAGAGCTTGAAGTAAATCCCGCGCTGGGCCAATAGTTGCTGGTGAGTGCCCATCTCGCGCACCTGGCCTTTGTGCATCACGATGATCTTATCGGCGCGCTGCACGGTCGAAAGCCGATGGGCGATGATCAACGACGTGCGCCCTTCAACCATACGGCTGAGCGCGTCGCGCACGCGAAATTCAGTTTCGGTGTCCACACTGGAAGTTGCTTCGTCAAGAATCAGAATCTTAGGTTCGTGGGCCAGAGCGCGGGCGAACGAAATGAGCTGTTTCTGCCCAGTCGAAAGAGTGGAGCCGCGTTCGCGAACTTCTTCGTCGAAGCCCTTGGGCAGGGCACGGATGAAGTCGGTGAGGTTCACATCTTCCGCAGCTTTCTCGACATCCTTATCCAGAATGCTCTGCGTGCCGAGCCGGATATTTCCACCGATCGTGCCGCTGAACAGAAACGGATCTTGCAGCACCACGCCGAAGCGGCTACGCAAGTCGGCAAGGTCCATATCCTTCACGTCCACGCCATCGATTCGAACCGTGCCCTTCTGGACATCGTAAAAGCGCAGCAACAGCGAAATGAGCGTGGTCTTCCCTGCGCCCGTATGCCCGACGATCGCCACGGTTTCGCCGGGTGCGATGGCGAAGCTTACGTCGCGCAGAACCCAATCAGCTGCTGCACCGTCCTTGACGCTTTGTTCTGGCGTGTCGCGATAGGCGAACCAGACGTGCTCGAACTCGATGCGGCCCGGTCCCTCAGGACGCTTGATTACTGCAGGCGAAACCACCTGCACCGGCGTGTCCAGTAACTTGAAGATGCGCTCACTCGCCGCCATGGCCGATTGCAGGATGTTGTATTTTTCGCTGAAGTCCATGATCGGACGGAAGAAGCGCAGCGCATATTGGATAAACGCGACCAGCACGCCTAGCGATGCGACTGTCGGCACCAGGCGAAACGCGATCAACGTTTTCCAATTGAAGCTCACGGCCACACTGCTTGCCCGGATGTTCCGCATCACATCGCCGCCGCCGAACCATATGACGCAGGCAATCGCAATCGCAGAAAGAATCTCGACCACAGGGTAGTAAACCGAGTAAGCCATGATCGCGTCCTTGTACGCGTCCATGTGGTTGCGGTTGATTTCCGAGAAGCGGTTATAGGCCTTGCGCTCGCGATTGAAAAGCTGCAGCACGACCATGCCGCTGACATGCTCTTGCAGATAGGAGTTGATGCGCGCAATGGCTACGCGAATACGCCTGTAGGAATCACGAACGCGGTTGCGAAAAATCTTGGTGGAATAAACGATAAATGGAAGCACTCCAAAAGTGATGAGCGCCAGCTTCCAGTTCATGCACAGCATCACACCCAGGATTCCGAGGAGCACAAAAATATCCTCGAAGATGGACACCACACCCGAAGTGAACATCTCATTCAACGCATCCACATCAGTAGTGACGCGTGTCACCAGTCGGCCGACCGGGTTCTTGTCGAAAAAGGCAACGTGCAGACGCTGCAGATGGCGAAAGATCTGGCGGCGCAGATCAAACATTACTTTCTGGCCCGTCCACTGCATGAAGTAAGTTTGCAGGAACTCGAGCAGAAAACTGAAGACCAGCAGGCCAACGTAAATCGATGCGATCTGCGCGATACCAGTGATCGCGTGCGGGCTGAGCCAACCCCAGAAGCCGGCCGATAAACCCTTCGCCGGAGATAGATAGCGATCAATCGCCACTTTAGTGAGATACGGACCGAGCACATCGGCGAAAGATTTCAGAAAGATCGAAATCAGAGCGATCGCAACTTGCCAGCGGTAGGGACGCAGATACTTCAGCAACCGCGCCATCAGGCGGCTGTCATAAGCTTTGCCTAATACCTCTTCTTCCTGCGACATCTGTTTTTATGATCCGTTGTTCTCGTAATCGGCGGATTGGCGATCTATTGATTGGCGATCCGCACTGAAACGCCGCCAATGGCGCTGCTAACAGGGTACCTCAAATAGATGGCTCGGGCAGGAAAGAGGATGGAAAACGTTTGCGAGCGCAGCAGATGGGATAATAAGTGAAGAATGCCGCTTGGAATTTACGTTTCGGTCCCGTTCTGCCGCACGAAGTGCAGCTATTGTAACTTCGCGTCAGACGTCTTTTCGCGAGCCATGTTTGAGCGCTACGTGGATCGCATTTGCACTGACATTCAGAAGGCCCCGCACACTGCGGCGGAATTGGGCGGGCAGTTGGACCGCTCCGTAGATTCCATTTATCTGGGCGGAGGAACTCCGACGGTGCTCGAGGCGGAGCAACTGGAGCGGATTTTCGCGACGCTGCAGCAGCAATTCGAAGTAAGACCCGATGCGGAAGTTACGGTTGAGTGTGCTCCCGGCACCCTGACTCCCGCCATGCTGGAGACTCTGTTACGCTGCAGCGTCAACCGCGTGAGTCTCGGAGTGCAATCGTTTGTGGATCAGGAAGCCGCTGCGGTCGGTCGTCTGCACAAGCGCGAGACCGTGCTGCAGGATATTGCACGATTGCGCGCCGTGGGAATTACCAATATCAACATCGATCTGATCGCAGGCTTGCCGCATCAGACGGCCGAAAGTTGGGAATTTTCTCTGGCGGAAGCCATCGCCTCTGGCGCTCCGCACGTGAGCGTCTATATGCTCGAGGTCGACGAGGACTCGCGATTGGGCCGAGAATTACTGGCCGGCGGCACACGCTATCATGCCCACTTTGTCCCCAATGAAGGGTCTATGGCGGATTTCTATCTCGCAGCTTGTGGGAGCTTGCAGTCCGCTGGTATCGCGCAATACGAGATTTCCAATTTCGCTCGAGAAAATTTCGAGTCGCGGCACAATTTAAAGTATTGGAAGCGTCTGCCCTATTTCGGCTTTGGGATGGATGCGCACTCGATGCTGACTTCTGCCACTCCCGACATCGACGCGGTACGATTCGCACCGGCCGATTCTCTTGATCAGTACATAAGCAGCGTAGCTTTGCAGCGAACTGCTGTCTCGCACCCGGCGGCCCTGGAGGAGAGTTTCTTCTTGGGCCTCCGACTAACGCGAGGTGTTAGCCTGCGTGAACTTTCGACTAAATTCGGAGATGACGCCATCGAGCGAGCACGCATCACGATCGCAGAGCTCGTTGACCATGGACTAATGCGGCTTCAGGGGGATGTCGCCTCTCTCACCTCGCGCGGCAGACTGCTCTCGAACGAAGTTTTCGAGCGATTCATTTTGGCGGAGGAATCAGTTCGTTGATTCTTAGCGCTAAGGATCATTTCCTAGAAACGGAATATCTCGGCCATACCATCCGGTCGGTTGGACAGAAGTCCGTCATACTCTTATTCGTCAATATTGACGGGGCCCGCGCCAACTCCGCTTCTACGTCTCCGCGGTAACTTTTCCCCAATCTGTCGCTGTGGTGTAATCAAAGCTCTAATGTAGCCGGTGGAGGAATCTTTGGATTTTCAACTGAACGACGAGCAGCAGCATTTAAAGAAGAGCGTCCGCGAGTTTGCCGAGCGCGAGATCGCGCCCAACGTCATGAAGTGGGACGAAGCTTGCGAGTTTCCCCTGGCGACCGTGAAGGAATTGGGCAAGCTCGGATTGTTGGGGACAGTTTTTCCCTCCGAGTACGCCGGTGCCGGCATGGGCTACGTGGAATATGTCATAGCCATCGAAGAGTTGTCGCGTGTGGATGGCTCGGTAGGCATCATTGTCGCCGCCCACACATCGCTCTGCTCCAATCACATTTTTCTTGCCGGCGACGAGACGCAGAAAAAGAAATACGTCAGCAAACTTGCTACGGGCGAATCCATCGGCGCATGGGGATTAACCGAACCCTCTTCTGGCTCGGACGCCGGCAGCGCCCGCATGACTGCGAAGCACAAGGGCAGCAACTGGGTGCTCAACGGGACAAAGACCTTTTGCACCAACGGCCACTACGCCGACGTGATCGTGGTGATCGCTGTGACCGACCGCGCCGCGAATACGCACGGACTTTCCGCGTTCATCGTCGAAAAGGGTACCAAGGGATTTCGCCCCGGCAAAAAAGAAAACAAACTCGGCCTGCGGGCCAGCGATACGGCCGAGATGATCTTCGAAGACTGCGTCATTCCGGCGGAAAATCTGCTGGGCAAAGAAGGTGACGGCTTTATCGACGCGATGCGCGTACTCGACGGCGGGCGAATCTCGATCGCGGCTCTGTCGCTGGGTATGGCGCAGGGCGCATACGAGGCCGCGCTGAACTATTCCAAGGAGCGCAAGCAATTTGGCAAAGCCATCGGCGAGTTCCAGGCGATCCAGTGGAAACTGGCCGATATGGCTACCGAGATTGATGCCGCCCGGTTGCTCACCATGCGCGCTGCCTCTATGAAGGACGCCGGAATGAAGACGACCTTGGAGTCCTCCATGGCGAAGCTCTACGCGAGCGAAGTTGCCGTGAAGTGCGCGAACGAGGGCGTGCAGATTCACGGCGGATACGGATTCATCAAGGACTATCCCGCCGAGAAGTACTACCGCGATGTGAAACTTTGCACGATTGGTGAGGGCACCAGCGAAATTCAGCGCCTGGTGATCGCACGGCAGTTGCTGAAAGACTGAACGCTTCAGCGGATTTCTTCTTCCGGGCTCGCTGCTTTACACTGATCGTTTGAACCTCGACATTCAGCCTTGGATTGAGCAGCTTCGCTCCGGCGACGTGCGCGCCTTGGCTCGCGCCGTTTCTACCGTGGAGAACCGTGCGCCGGGCTGGTCCGATCTGCTGAAGGCATTGTTTCCACACAGCGGCAAGGCGCGCGTGCTTGGCCTGACAGGCCCGCCGGGGGCGGGGAAGAGCACGCTGGTCGATCAACTCGCTCGCCTGTATCGCAAACATAATCGCACCGTAGGGATTGTAGCGGTGGATCCGACCAGTCCCTACACTGGCGGAGCGATTCTCGGCGACCGCATCCGCATGCAGGATCATTTTTCCGATCCGGGGATTTATATTCGCAGCATGGCGACGCGCGGCTCGCTCGGCGGCCTGGCGCGAACCACAGCCGACGTAACTACGGTGCTGGATGCCTCCGGGCGCGACCTAATCATGATTGAGACCGTGGGCGTCGGCCAGGATGAAGTCGACATCGTGCGGCTGGCCGATGTCACGATTGTGATCCTGGTGCCGGGCATGGGCGATGACGTGCAAACGATTAAGGCTGGCATCATGGAGATTGCCGACATTTTCGTGATCAACAAAAGCGACCGCGATGGCGCCGAGCACGTGGAGCGCGAAATCCGCACCTTGCAATCACTGGCAACTCGCAATGACCGCTGGACGCCGCCGATCATCAAGACCGTCGCCAGCCAAGGCGTTGGAGTAGAGGAACTGGCGGGTGCGATTTCGGCCTATGAGAAGTATTTGCAGAAGGAAAATCTTGCGCTGGCCAAGAGCGCAGAAAACTGGCAGGAACGCCTGATCGAAATGCTGCGCGATGCGCTGCTCGAGAAGTCGAGGGCGCAACTGGAGAACGGAAACCTGGCTCGGCTCGCAGCGGAAGTGGCCGAGCATAAACGCGATCCCTATACGCTGGTCGAGGAGATTGCCGGGAATGTGGGGAAACGCTGATGGCGCAACTCGATCACATCGGCGTTGCCGTCAAGTCGCTGGCGGCGGCGAAGTCGATCTACGAAAAGCTGGGTATGAGTGTCTCCCCAGAAGAAGTTGTGGAGCAGGAGCAGGTGCGGTTGGTGATGGTTCCGCTGGGCGAAAGCCGGCTGGAATTGTTGGAGGCCACCTCGGAGAATTCGACGATCGCGAAGTTCATCGCCAAGCGTGGCGAAGGGTTGCATCATGTGTGCCTGCGAGTTCCAGACTTGGCTGCATCTGTCGAGCGCCTGAAGAAAGATGGAGTGCGATTGGTCTCGGAGGAGATCAAGACGGGCGCCGGCGGTCACCGCTATGTTTTCGTGCATCCCGCGAGCACAGGCGGCGTGCTGTTGGAACTGGTAGAGGGATAGGTCAAAAACAGATCTCCGCAGATCTTCGCGGATTTTGACGGGTAGATCACTTTAATTGCTGAATGCTTCTTCTCGCTATCGATACTTCCGGTAAGCATGGCAGCATCGCGCTGGCGCGGGCAGGGGAGCGCTCTGCAGATCGGGACGACGTGGAAGTGATCGGCGCAGCGCCTCTCGTCGGCGGCACGTTTTCCGCGCAGCTTGTTCCGCAGATCGCAACGCTGCTCTCCAGCCACGGACTCACTAAGGGTCACATCAATGCTTTTGTGGTGGCCTCAGGGCCGGGATCGTTCACCGGGCTTCGCATCGGTTTGGCCGCAGTCAAAGCGCTGGCTGAGGTTTTGAACAAACCGATCGCGGCTGTGTCGTTGCTCGAAGTGTGCGTGTTTACCAGTGGTCACGAGGGGAAGATCATGGCTGCGCTCGATGCCGGCCGGAGCGATGTGTATGTGGGCCAATACGAAATTCCGGCTCGCGCGGGCCAACCCCCGAAAGAGCACATGTTGAGCCGGAGTGAATTTCTTGCCCGCGCACGAGGCTGGAAGGTCGTGACTCCGGATTCCGTTCTCGCCGAGGCGGCTCGGGAAACCGGGTTATCGGTCTGGACTCTGCCTCAGCTCTCTGCCGCCGAGGTTGCCCGTTTAGGTTGGAGCAAGATTCAGTCCTGCGAGACGGTACAGGCCGAGCAGTTAGAGGCAAACTATATCCGCCGCACCGATGCCGAAATGCTCGAGAGACTTGGTTCCTAGCGTGCGCGTACGGCTGGCACTTCCGACTGATATTCCCGCCATAATGGCTCTCGATCAGGAGGTACCAACTGCTGGCCATTGGTCTCAGGCACAATATGAAAGCGCTTTAGCGACCAGTGATTCGTTGTCCGAACGCGTTGGATGGGTAGCTGAAATCCAAGAGCAAGCAACAATTCCAGGCGAGGCACCAGCGCTTCTTGGGTTTTTGATCGCGAATAGGATTGCCGACGAGTGGGAGCTGGAAAACATAGCGGTCTCTGCCCTTGCTCGGCGGCACGGCGTGGCTACACAACTGCTAGGTGCTTTGGTCGAATATGTTCACGCAGGGAATGGCAGCGCGATATTTCTGGAAGTCCGCGAATCGAACCAGCCCGCTCGCAGCCTTTATAGCAAGTTCGGTTTTGAGGAAACCGGCGTGCGAAAAAGCTACTATAGCGCCCCGCGGGAAGATGCAGTATTGTATCGGCGGCGTATTCCTTTAGGTGTTTCTCACAACGAGACTGCACCAAGAATATGGCATTGAACCGATTTTAGGGCTGTGGTAGTTTTAGCGGAGAATCCCGGTTTGGAGGTCTGCTGGATGCTGACTCCGAAGGACGCTCTTCTGACCAGCCATGATGAATTCCGCAAGCTGGCTCAGGAGCACATGCAATATTCCACTCGTCTTGATTCACTCACCCAAAAGCGCTACCTCAGCGAAGATGAAAAGCTGGAAGAAGTCCGGCTGAAGAAGCTGAAGCTGCGTCTCAAGGATCAGATGGAGACGATTGAGCGGCAGTATCGGCAGCAGTACGGAGTTCACGTCGCTTAGTTGTTGGCCGTTGTACCGGCGGCCATGGCCGCAAGAGGATACTTCTATCTGCTCAAAGGCGCTGGTCAGCGCCTTTCTTTATTTGCACTTAGGCTGAAGCTGAGCTACGGTCGTTCACCTCTGCTCTATAATTAACCTGTTCTCTTTGCGTTACTCCTATGGTCCGTGACGGCTACTTTTACGCGCTGGGCTTGATCGTGGCAGGCCTTCTTGTTGGCTGGTTCGCGCGGCCAGCCTGGGCGATCGTTCCGCTGTTGCTGGCTCTGTTTTTTCTTTGGTTCTTTCGTGATCCTGAGCGTTCCATTCCCGATGCCGCAGAGACGGTCGTTTCGCCTGCGGATGGGAAGGTAACAGAGGTTTCACCGGTGACGATCGGCGGCGAAAAACAACTCCGCATCAGCATCTTCTTAAGTGTTTTTGATGTTCACGTAAATCGATCCCCGATCGCCGGCGTAGTCCGCGAGGTGCGTTATCAGCGTGGAAAATTTCTGAACGCCATGAATCCAGTCTCCGCCGAGGAAAACGAGCAGAATATTGTTCGCGTGGAAGGCAATGGTCAGACGGTTGTGTTCAAGCAAATTGCGGGATTGCTGGCGCGAAGAATCGTCTTCCATCCCAAAGTGGGTGATCGGTTGGAGCGCGGCCAGCGCGTGGGGCTGATCAAATTTGGTTCGCGCACAGACGTACTCCTGAACTTAACTGCCAACGTCCAAGTGAAGGTGGGCGACCGCGTCCGTGGCGGGGCAAGTGTTCTGGCGTATCTGCAGCCGAAGGGCGAACTGGCAACGGCAGGGCAAGGTTCGACTGCGGAAGGGGCACGATAATGGACCTTACCCAGCGCCCCGATCAGCCCTCGGAGAAGCGTCGTCCGCGTCGGATGAGCAAGGGGATGTACATTCTCCCGTCGATTTTCACCACGGGGAATATGGCGGCTGGCTTCTACGCCATCCTCGAGGTGGTCCACGCCAGCGCTCTGAACTTCTGGCATTTGGATAATGCCGCCAAGGCAATCGGCTTCGCCGTCTTGTTCGATGGACTCGATGGACGCGTCGCTCGTATGACCGGAACCAGCAGCGACTTCGGGAAGGAATTCGATTCGCTGGCCGATGTGATCACCTTTGGCGTCGCTCCCGCGATGCTGGCCTGGACGTGGGGATTTCACTTGATGCCGCCGGTTGCGCTGACCGAATGGAACATTAAACTCACCCAACTGGGGGCGATTGCCAGCTTTTTATTTCTGATGGCCGGAGCCAGCCGTCTAGCTCGGTTTAACATCACGACCAATCCGCAGCCTTCCAATCCTGGCCGGCCCGGGAAGAAGTATTTTGTCGGCATGCCCATTCCAGCGGGCGCTGGCGTGATTGCCGCCATCGTCCATTTTCAGGGAGGCATTCCGCTCGAATCCTGGTACACCGCGATCACCTGGCTCGCCATGGTTGCGGCCGTGGGTTATCTGATGGTGAGCACGTGGCGATTCTATAGTTTTAAAGACATTGATTTTTCTTCTCGCCGGCCATTTCGCTTGATCATTTTACTGGGCGCTCTGTTCGCCGGTGTGTGGTTTTTCTCCAAGCCGGTGCTATTCGCAGTGGCCTTGCTCTATATGTTCTCCGGGGTGTTCTGGCGCTTGCAGTGGATCTTTCGTCGCCGGAGCCAGCCTCCGCCACCCACCTACAAGGAGGCTTCGCAGACTTCATGAGTAGTCCGTCCAAAATCGCTGCGTCGGCCGCTTCTTCGTCCGTGCGCGGGCAACTTTATCGCGCGGCTATCGTGGGCGCGGCCACGCTCAAGGGCAAGGAAGTCGCCGAGATGCTCAACGAGCGAAACTTTCCTGCCGTGGATGTGCGCTTGCTCGATGACGACGAGTCCATCGGACAACTCGAAGCAACCGGGGATGAGATCAACTTCATCCAGAGCGTGCGCGCTGAACAATTCACCAAAATGGATTTCACTTTCTTTGCCGCCGATGCCGGATGCACTCGGCAGAACTGGAAGCGTGCCCGCGATGCCGGCAGCGCAATCATCGATCTTTCTGGAGCCTTGGAGGACGAGCCTGGTGCAACGGTACGCTCTTTGTGGGTGGAGCGCGAGCGCGGACAGATGTGGCAGCCTGATCTCCAGCCCGGCCCCTGCGTCGTTGCTCATCCTGCAGCGATTGCGCTTGCTCTGCTGCTGTTGCGGGCCAGCAAGACTGGCGCGATTCGTAGCGTGGCGGCGACAATTTTCGAGCCAGCCTCCGAGCAGGGACAAAAGGGCATGGACGAGTTGCACCAGCAAACCGTGAATCTTCTGTCGTTCCAGACCTTGCCTAAGGACGTCTTCGATACGCAAGTGGCCTTCAACATGGTTGCCCGCTACGGCCCGAATTCCAAGCTGTCGCTGGATTCGCTGGAGCAACGCGTCCGTCGTCATTATCAAGAACTTGCCGGAGTGGAAGCACCCCAGCCCGCGCTTCTGGCCGTGCAGCCACCGGTTTTTCATGGCCATGGACTCGCGATTTTCTTGGAGATGACCCAGTCCGTGGATCCAGTGAAATTATCCGAAGCTCTTTCTGGCGATCACGTCACCGTCGCAGGAGTGGAAGAAGATTCGCAGCCGAGCAACGTGAACACCGCCGGCCAGGGCAACATCCTGGTTTCGTTGAAGGCCGAATCTTCGCGGCCGAATGGAGTCTGGCTGTGGGCGGCGGCAGACAACCTGCGAGTTGCGGCCATCACCGCCGTGGAGTGTGCCGAGAGTATGATCGCAACCCGGCCAGTCGGAAAAATCCAATGAGAATGAAGTGGCGCCGTGCTGCGTGGCTGCTGCTGCTCGCCGGAGTAACTGGTTGCGGCTACCATACGGCTGGCCATGCCGCGCAGCTTCCGGAAAATGTGAAGACGATCGCCGTCCCGGCTTTCGTCAACGTGACCACGACCTACCGCATTGAACAGATGCTGACGGCATCCGTAGTGCGAGAATTCACCACTCGCACGCACTATCACATCCTCAACGATGCCAACGAAGCCGCCGATGCCACGCTGCGCGGCACCGTGCTTTCTACCTCTTCGACGCCGCTGACGTACAATTCCGCAACCGGACAGGCCGCCAGCGTTCTCGTGGTGGTCAGCATGAGGGTTTCTCTCACCGACCGGCAGGGTAAAGTCTTGTATCAGAATCCTTCGTACCTGTTTCGCGAGCAGTACGAAGTTTCCCAGGATCTGGCTAGCTTTTTCGAAGAAAATTCGCCAGCGTTCCGCAGGCTCTCCCAGGATTTCGCGCGAACCCTGGTCTCTAACATTCTGGAGGGCTTCTAGATGCTAGAGTTTGAACTGGCCGCGGCCGGTCGCTATCGCAAGGAGAACTTTTGATGCGGGCTTTCGCCCAGGCAGATCGTTTTGTCAGCGAGCTTGAATCGCACAAGCTGCGTCCAGCCTACGTGTTCGTCGGCGACGAGGCTTTCTTTCGCAAGCGCTTCCGCGACGCGATTATCGAGCATCTGGTTCCGCGTGATCTGCGGGATTTCGGCCTGTTCGAATTTGATCTCGCGGAAAATGATCTCGCCGAAGTTCTCGATCGCGCCCGCACGCCGTCGTTGATGGCACCGTTCCAGGTATTTTTCGTGCGCGGCGTGAAGAATCTTTTCGGCCGCGGCTCGAACGAGGAAAAACTCGCCGCCATTGAGGACTACTGCAAGGATCCCAATCCTGACGCCCTTCTGGTTTTCGTCGCCGATCACATCAGCATCCCGGCCGATGTTCGCCGCATGGAAATGCAGGACAAGGAGCGCTACCAGCGCATCCGCGAAACCATGGGCCCGTACTGCGGCATCGTTGAGCTGGCCCGCGTGGAGGAGGGCGAGGCGGTGCGTTGGATCTCCGACTTTTGCACCAGCCGCACCGTAAAGATCGACGCCGACGGCGCCCGCGAGCTGGTCGATGCCCTCGGCGGCGACATGATGATGATCTCGAACGAACTCGAGAAGCTGATGCTCTACGTTGGCGCGCGCAATCGCATCACTCTGGGCGACGTCGAGACCATGGTGCTAGCCGCCAAGCAGCGTTCGCTCTACGAGTTGACTGACGCCATTTCTTCCAAGGACCGCGTTCGCGCACTGGAAGTGTTGGACGCGATGCTGTCTTCCGGCGACGGCGAAGAAGCGGCCATCGGCCACATCTACATGCTGGCCAAAACTTTTCGCCAGATGCTGGTGATTCTAGAACGCAACGTTCGTGACCAGCGCATGCTCTGGGCCGCGCTCTGGCAGGGGTTCCGCGTCCCTCCCTTTGCAGCCGACGACATCATCAAGCAAGCCCGTCGTTACAAATCCCGTCGCGACTTGACGCGTGCAATCCGCCTCGTTGCCAAGGCTGACCTCGCTCTGCGCTCGAATCCCGTGAGCAAGCGCATGGTGTTGGAACGTCTGGTAATGGATTTAACCACCGAGCCCAAGCTGGAAGCGCCGGGATGGATGCAGGAGCAATTGCCGGTGTGACAGCGGATGGAACATCGGTTTCATTTTTTGAACAATGATCAATGCAGGCGACGTTGTTTCCTATCTAGAAATGTGCGCCGACTTCGGCGTCAACCTTCAGAGGGGAATGAACTTTCGGCTCACGCCCAGCGAAAGCCTAATTTTGATGAGCCTGCGCCCGGGCGCCCCCTACGCAGATGGCGTCGAAGACGGCGGGAAAGTAATCATCTACGAAGGGCACGACGTTCCACTGACTAAGGGCGGCCCCGATCCGAAGACTGTCGACCAGCCCGAATTTCTACCTAGTGGCAGGCTCACTCAGAATGGTCTGTTCGCCGACGCCGTCAGACGATTCAAGGCGGGTAGGGCCGAGGCGGAGAGAGTAAAGGTCTTCGAAAAAATTCGAGCAGGCATTTGGGCCTACAACGGGGTCTTCAGATTGGTCGATGTTTGGCAGGAAACGTCAGGGCGACGACAGGTGTTTAAGTTCAAATTAGAGATCCTCGATAAATTGTCAGAGATGTCAGCTCCTTCAATCGGCCAAATCGATCACGACAGGGTGATACCGGCGGCGGTTAAGATCGAGGTGTGGAAACGCGACAAGGGAAGCTGCGTCAAATGCGGGAGCAAGGAAAATCTCCACTTTGATCACATCATTCCATATTCGCAGGGCGGGTCTTCCAAAGACGCCAAGAACATACAGATTCTATGTCTCAAACATAATCTGAGTAAGCGGGACAGGATTGAGTAAGAATCGGCGTCCGGTTTGAGCGCGAAAAACGAGAACCTAACCGCTACTTCATCGCATTGACGCGAGCGCCCAGGCGCGACTTGTAACGTGCCGCCGTATTGCTGTGCAGCGTGCCCTTCTGGATCGCCTTGTCGAGTGCGGAGACGGTCTGGCGGTAGGTCTGTTCGGCGGCTTGCTTGTCGCCCTTTTCGATGGTCTCGCGCAGGGTGCGCAACGCGGTGCGCAGGCGGGATGAGTTGGCGCGATTGGTGGCAGTGCGCTTTTCGGTCTGACGGGCGCGCTTGAGCGCCGAAAAATGATTAGCCATGTCTGGTTCGTTACCTTCGTGTGTCCAGCAAGATATTCGGTGAGTCCCGAATTCCCTATTATAGGGGAGCAAGTCTTGACTGGTCAAACACATGGCATGGCCTCTGATTCCAGATCCGCTGGCTCGTCTCAAAGTTCTGCTTGATTCCTCGACCCCCATCGTAGCGATCGAAACCATCGAGGAAGTTCGCGCCGTTCGCCTGGTACGCGCCGCTTGTGCGGCCCTCAACCTCGCCGCATTTGAGTGGACAATCGCGAGCGGCCTGGTCCGTTGCGCCAGTGACGTTGGGGAACTGGTGGCCGACGGGCCAGACTCAACTTCTCCTTATGGTGCGGCCGCACAGCAAGCGCTGGCCAACTCCAAAGCCATCTACAACAGTCAGGAGCCCGCCCAGATGCTTGCCAACCTGGAAGGCATTTCCATCGGTGCGGCGTTTATTTTGAAGGACCTGCACCGCCATATGGATGAGCCAGTAGTGGTTCGCCGTCTGCGCGATGTAGGGCAGAAATTTTCCGAGAATCGGCGCACCATCATTCTCACCTCGCCGAAAATCGAGATTCCTGCAGAGTTGAGGGGACTGGTGGAATTTCTTGAACTGCCGCTGCCTGACCGCCGGCGTCTGCGCCAGATCATTGATGAAGTTGTCGTGAGAATCTCGAGAGCCCATACTCTGCAGCGGAAGTTGGATCCCAAGGGATTTGACGCCGTAGTGGAAAGCCTGCGCGGGCTCACCGAAGAGGCTGCCGAGCGTGCTCTTTCTCAGACCCTGGTGGCGCGCTATGCCCTGTGCCCGGAGATTGCGAGCGATGTTCTCGAGACCAAGAAGTCTTTGCTCCGGCGCTCGGAGATGTTGGAGTTCACGGAGGCGAGTGAAGCATTTTCCAGCGTTGGTGGAATGGATAACCTGAAACGCTGGCTGGCTCTTCGGCGTGGCGCGTGGGAAGATTCGGCCCGCGCCTTCGGCCTGGAACCACCGCACGGGGTAATCATTCTAGGCGTGCAGGGATGCGGGAAATCCCTCTGCGCCCGGGCCGTGGCGGGAGAGTGGAATCTTCCGCTGGTGAAATTTGATACCGCCGCCATCTACGATAAATACATCGGCGAAACAGAGAAGCGAATTCGCAAGGTGTTCGAGGTTGCGGAAGGTCTTGCGCCATGTGTCCTCTGGATTGATGAATTGGAAAAGGTGTTTGCCGGCAGCGGGCCAGATTCCGCTTCGGCTGACGCCGGAGTTTCTTCGCGCCTGCTGGCTTCGTTTCTATCCTGGATGCAAGACCGCGTGGCCCCGGTATTTGTAGCGGCCACATGCAACAACGTGACCGCGCTACCTCCGGAACTTATTCGCAAGGGGCGATTCGATGAGCTTTTCTTCGTCGATCTTCCCAATCAGGCAGAGCGCGAGCAAGTTTTGTCGATTCAGTTGAACCGGCGGAAACGCAATCCCTCGGACTTTGATCTGAAACAGGTTGCTGCGGCTGCAAAAGGATATTCCGGCGCGGAGATCAACGCTGCCGTGCAGACGGCACTTTACGTTGCCTTCTCCGAAAAAAAACAGCTCAGCACGCAACTGTTGCTGGACGCGCTGGCCCAGACGGTGCCACTCTCTACGACGCGATCAGAGGAGATCGCCGCTCTACGCGACTGGGCGGGAACTCGTGCGGTTCCAGCATCCCCAGCGGAAGAAAACGCGTAACTTGCGAAGCCATTGACTCCCATCCCGGCCCGGGGTACGCTTTATGCAATGGTAGTGACTTGCCCTGTGGGCATGCGCATCCCGGTTGGTCCCGTCTCTGAGCACAATCCTGTTTTGTCTGCAAATGGTGTGATTATTTCAACGCGTGAGGTAATCCCGGCTGCTATCCCCCTCGGGGTCCATCCTGCCCTCACATGGTTCAAAAAAGAGACTGAATGAAGAAAAGTATCGGGATAACTCCCAACATCGAAACGCTATTCGGTACCCGCGACGAGAACATGCGCGTGCTGGAAGATGGCCTGAACGTTACGATCGACCTGCGGTCGAACGCCATTGAATTGGAGGGTGCCGCTCGCGAGGTGGCCCGGGCCGAGCAAGTGTTTGCAGACTACGAGGGCCTGCAGCGCTCCGGATATACCTTCAACAATGGCGATCTCAACAGCATGTTGCGCGTATTGGTGGCCGATCCGACCGCGACCTTGCGCGGGCTCGCCGACGCCGGCAAGCAGCGCTCTCTAGGACGTCGCATGGTGCAACCCAAGAGCGTGAATCAGCGCCGCTATGTCGAGGCCATCGAAAAACACGATATGGTTTTTGGCATCGGCCCTGCCGGCACCGGTAAGACCTACCTTGCCGTCGCCATGGCCATCTCTGCGCTGCTCGCGAAGCGAGTGAATCGCATCATTCTGGCGCGTCCCGCGGTGGAAGCTGGCGAGCGCCTGGGATTCTTGCCCGGCACGTTGCAGGACAAGATCGATCCTTACTTGCGTCCTCTGTATGACGCGCTCTATGACATGCTCGAGCCGGAGAAAGTAGATCGATATCTGGAAAAGAATGTGATCGAGATCGCGCCGATTGCATTCATGCGCGGGCGTACGTTGAACGATTCCTTTGTGATTCTCGACGAGGCGCAAAATACCACCTCGGAACAGATGAAGATGTTCGTTACCCGCCTGGGATTTAATTCCAAAGCGGTGATTACCGGGGATATCACGCAGATCGACTTGCCCAACGCTCGCCGCAGCGGGCTGCTGGAAGCCATCGACATTTTAAAGCGCGTGGAGGGCTTAACCTTCGTTCACTTCGACGAAGCCGATGTAGTCCGTCATCACCTGGTGCAGCGCATTATTCGCGCCTATGACGAACACAAGACCCATATCGCCGAGCAGCAGATGCTCTTATTGTCTGGCGGGAAAAGCGCCGAGACGGCGGCTGGAGGATTGAAAAACTCCGAAGTTAGGAATCCGGAGGCGAAGGAAATAAATGACAGAACCCGAGAAGCCTCGGGGGAATAGGATTCGTGCAGGGTAAAGTTGGTTATTCTTCGAAAAAAAATCACGGGGCTGAGCCCGTCAACTCTCGAACGCTTTGTGCTGCGGGCGAGGCGAGCGGTCCACTTACGCGACACCGTGAATGTATTGGTGACAAATAGCCAGGAATTGCGATCTCTCAACCGTCAATTTCGCGGGAAAGACAAGGCTACCGACGTATTGTCATTCCCGTCGCCGCAGCTGGGACTGCGTCGGGCAAAAAACATTGCTGGCGAACTTGCGATCTCCGCTGACATTGCGCGGGAGAATGCCAGTCGCCTCGGGCACTCGGCGGCGGAAGAGATAAAGATTCTGGTGTTGCACGGTATTCTTCATCTAGCCGGATTCGATCACGAGAAGGATAATGGTGAGATGGCCAGCGAAGAGACACGATTGCGACAGCGACTGAAGTTGGACGTGGGGCTAATCGAGAGGACGGGAGCGCTTGCTGGCCAGCCTTCCGATGGCAAGTCGCTTCGTGCTCGCCCATCCCGCTCGCGGCATAGAACTTTATGAATTGGGCCGTTGCACTTGCGCTTGTCCCGCTGCTGGGGCTGTTGGCGCTGGCCTCGTACGTCGATCGTGTCTACCAGGAAATCGGAAAATTCCTCTCGCGCGAGTTTCAGGATAATATCGACGTCTTCGAACAAAAGGTTGAACCCGTCCTGGGCGTAAGCCGTTCGCGCGCATCGCTCTCCATGGCCGTACTCAAGCAGTTGACCACCGCCACTATCGCCCTGCTGGTGGGTTTCGCCCTTTTTAGTGATCAGCGCTGGAGCGCGTACGAAATCGCTCAAGCCGCCATCAGCTTGATTGTGATCGTCATCGTCTTCAATCAATTTCTGCCGTTCCTGTTTTTCTCGCGCACCAATGGCGCCTGGCTCATTCGCTGGATATGGCTCATGCGTATCCTGATCTACCTGGTGCTGCCGGTAACGATCGTTCTGGGCTTCTTGCAATCCGTGGTATCGCTCACCCGCGAAAACACGCGCGAGGAGCCGGAGAGCGCATCCGAGGCTGTCGATGCCTTGATCGAAGCCGGGCAGGAAGAAGGCATCATTCAGGAAGGCGACCGCGACTTGATCCAATCCGTGGTCGAGTTCAGCGGCAAGACGGTGCGAGAAGCCATGAAGCCGCGGCCGGAGATGTTTGCCGTACCGATGGAAACCACGGTCGAGCGCTTCATCGAAATGCTGCGCACCAAGCACTATTCCCGCGTGCCCGTATACGACGGAAGCATTCACAACATCAAAGGCATCGTTTACGCCCAGGATGTGTTGCAAGTGCCGGATAGCGAAGCTTCCAAAACTCTCGAAACTCTAATGCGGCGCGACGTCTATTTTGTGCCCGAAAGCAAACTGGGCAGCGACCTTCTCCGCGAAATGCAAAAAAACAACATTCGTATGGCGATTGTGGTCGATGAATATGGCGGCGTGGCGGGGCTGGTTACTATCGAAGACCTGGTGGAGGAGATCGTCGGCGAAATCCGCGACGAGCACGAGAAGCCGGAAATCGTTAAGGAAAATCCTGATTCGTACATCGTTTCCGGCGGTATGGACGTAGACCGCCTTGCCGAACTCTTCGGGACGAAGCCGGAGGGAAGGGAATCGGCGACAGTCGCAGGCCTGGTCAGCGAACTGGCCGGACACATTCCGCAGAAGGGCGAAACCGTGGACGATGACGGCCTGCGCTTCGAGGTTCTAGAATCGACCGATCGCAGAGTAGAACGCGTGAGAATTACCACCGTGCAGCCGCGGCAGTTGAAACTGATATAGCGGCACTTCTAGCTGCTAGCTACTGGCTCCTAGCGAATCCCAACTCTTACTTAGATAATCCGGCTTACCCGCTGACTCGTGGGATACTGGAAGTGATCCTGAACTTTCTGTGCTAGAAGCTAGTAGCTAGAAGCTTATCCTTATGCCCTTCCGCTCAGGTTTTGTTTGCATCCTCGGCCGCCCGAACGCCGGCAAGTCCACGCTGCTCAACGCGCTCGTGGGCGAAAAGCTCGCTATCATCTCGCCGAAGCCTCAGACCACCCGCAACCGCATCCAGGGCATCGTCAACATTCCCAAGAGCAAAGGCCAGACCGGCGCACAAATCGTTTTGATTGATACTCCGGGTGTGCACAAGCCTGACAGCTCTCTCGGCCGCAAGATGATGGTTGAGGTGCGAGAAGCCTTGGAAGGCTGCGACGTTGTTCTGCTGATCATGGATGCGACGCGCAAGCTGGATCAGCGCGATGAGTTCGCCATCCAAATGCTCAAACACTCGCCGGCAAAAGTTTGCCTCATCCTTAACAAGGTTGACTTGTTGAAGGGCGGCAAGGGCAAACTACTGCCGTTGATCGAGGAATACAAGAAGCTCCATCCCTTTCATGAAATCATTCCTATCTCTGCGTTAAAGAGGGATGGCCTTGAGAGATTGTTGAAGCAGGTTGTCGCAGCGCTGCCCGCGGGCCCTCCGCTATTTCCCGAAGATCAAATCACCGACCAACCCGCGCGCTTCATGGCCGGAGAGATTGTTCGGGAGCGAGTGTTGCTCGAGACCCAGGAAGAACTTCCTTACGCCACCACCGTGATTGTCGACAGCTTCGAAGAAGGCGCCAGATTGACCCGCATTTCCGCAACCATCTATTGCGAACGCGAAGGGCAGAAGGGAATTCTGATCGGCAAAAAGGGCGAGATGCTGAAACGAATTGGCACATCCGCGCGATTGCAAATCGAGCGCATGTTGGGCACAAAGGTGTTTCTGGAACTCTACGTGAAGGTGCAGCCCAACTGGCGCGAATCGCGTGGCTTTGTCGAGGAACTCGACTGGCGGAGGCAACTGGAGCATCTCACCAATGGACAGGTCGGACTTCCGGACAAAGCTCTGATCGCCGGAAGACACAAGTAACCAAGTAACAATGACCGATAAAGTCGATCGGGTTGGCGCTAGCCGCGCCTGTTTCGAAGTGTAGCTTCGCCTGCTGGGTTTGTCGTTCTGAGTATTAACAGCTAAAATCAATTAATAGCAGCGCCGAACCGAATCATAACAACGAGCCAATACATGCCATCGTCGGATTCTTCCGAACAACCTCTCCCTGAAAAAGACTTTGATCCTGAGAAGTTGGCTTTGATTTTGCGGGTTACACTCTCCGCTGACCGCAAAGCCGTCGACCCGGTCGTACAAGAAGTAATGACCGTAGTCCGTCAGATGAATGGGATCGACGGCAAAGAAGACGCGATCGAATTGGCGCTTCAGGAAGCGCTGGCCAACGCCGTCATTCACGGAGCAAAAGAAGATCCCACGAAGACCGTGGAGTGCCTGGTCAGCAGCGACGACGAAGCGGGCATACTGATCATCGTGCGAGATCCGGGCACCGGTTTTACGCCCGAAGTCATTCCCAGTTGCACTGTCGGCGAGAATGTCTATTCCAACCACGGGCGTGGGAATTTTTCTGATCAACCAACTCATGGACAAGGTGGAGTTCAGAAAGAACGGAACCGAAATCCGTATGGTCAAGCGGTAGCTCCGGTCGCACAAAACTTTATTCGTTCACCACGATACCGAGCGTTTTCATCTTGCGGTAGAGATGGCTCCTCTCCAGGCCCAGCACTTCCGCCGCCCGAGTCACGTTTCCGTGGTTTTCATCAAGCTTCTTCAGAATAAAATCCCGTTCGTAGGCGTCCCTAGCCTGGTGCAGTGTAGAGAACTCATTGCGCGCAGCGCGACGGTGTCCATCGCGGTAGACCAGCGGAGGCAGATGTTTGCGGTCTAATCGCGTGATCATCGGATTCATGATCACGATGCGCTCGATGACGTTGCGCAGTTCACGGACATTTCCTGGCCATGAATAGCGCATCAACCCTTCGATGGCGTCATCCGTAATCTCGCGTGGACGCCGCCCATAAGTTGCGGCCAGGTCTTTCAGAAACTGCCGCGCCAGCAACGGAATATCTTCCTTCCGGTCGCGCAGCGGAGGCACGAAGAACGGAATCACGTTCAAGCGATAGAACAAATCCTCGCGAAAGTTTCCGATGGAGATTTCTTCTTCCAGGTCTTTGTTGGTCGAGGCGATGATGCGGGCGTCCACCGTGATGGTTTCGTCGCTGCCCAGCGGGGCAACCCGTTGCTCGTCCAGCGTGCGCAGCACCTTCGATTGCGTCTTCAGGCTCATGTCGCCGACTTCATCAAGGAACAGCGTTCCGCCATTTGCCTTTTGAAACTTCCCCTCCTTGTCGACGGCCGCTCCCGGGAATGATCCTTTGTAATGCCCGAAGAGTTCGCTCTCGATCAGATCCTCAGGAATCGCCGCGCAATTTACTTCGACGAAAGTCTCGTCCTTGCGCAGGCTTTGCGCGTGGATAGCGTGCGCCACCAGTTCTTTCCCGGTTCCCGATTCACCATAAATCAGAACGCGTCCGTTCGTGGGCGCCATCAAACCAATCTGCTGGCGCAACGCTTTCATGGGGATGCTGTCGCCGACGATCACGCTCTTGGCGTGCAATTGTTTTCAAGATCGACGTTCTCGTGCCGCAGTTTCTTGGATTCGATTGCGTTCTTGACCAGGATGAGAGTCTTGTCGATCGAGAGTGGTTTTTCCAGGAAGTCATACGCGCCTAGTTTGGTGGCCCGCACGGCGGTTTCGATGGTGCCGTGTCCGGAAATCATGATGACTTCCGGTGCGTTATCGAGTTCGCGGATTTTCTCCAGCGTCTCCAGGCCATCGATTCCGGGTAGCCATATATCCAGCAGAACCACTTCGTAGCTGTGCTCGCGTCGCAACAATCTGAGACACTCTTCACCACTCTCTACCGAGGCGGTTTCGTAGCCTTCGTCTGCCAGCACTCCCTGCAGCGATTCGCGAATGCCGGTTTCGTCATCCACTACCAGAATTTTATGCATGCTGAGCTGTTGGCGCGGCGAAGGCAGGTTCTGGCACAACTGGCAGTTCCACGATGAAGCGTGCTCCGACCGGCTGGTTCTCTTCAACGCGAATCGAGCCATGGTGCTCTTCGATCACTCGACTCACGATCGCCAATCCAAGTCCGGTTCCCCTTTTCCGAGTGGAGAAATAAGGAAGAAAGAGTTTCTCCTTTAGCTCTCGGGTCACACCGTGGCCAGTGTCTGCGACGGTGATCTCGACGGCGTCGCGGCTGGCCACCAGCGAGGTGGAAATCTGGATCTCGCGCACCAAAGAATCCTGCATCGCTTCGGCTGCGTTGTCCACCAGGTTGGCGATCGCTCGCTTGATGGCTTCCGCGTCCGCCATAACCTTGGGCAAATCGTGAGCAAGAGATTTATGCAGATCGATCCCGTCCATTCTTCCGTTGAACATGGAGAGAGCGTTCTCAACAACTTCATTGATATCCGCCGGGTGCGGGTTGGACGCCGGAAAGCGAGCCAAAGAGGAGAACTCATCTACCAATCGCCGAACCGTTTCCACAGCGCCTGCAATGGTTTCGGCACAGGATCGGACGATTTCCATCGAGGCCTTGTCGGGAGTCGTTGCGCGTTCCAAATGGCGCTGAATTCGCTCGGCAGATAAGCGCGATGGGCGTCAGGGGATTCTTAATCTCATGCGCCACCCGTCGCGCAACCTCGCGCCACGCCGCCTGTTTCTGAGCCTTCAAGAGATCCGAGAGATCTTCGAATACGATCACGTATCCAGATTGCTCATCTTGATGGCGCAGAGTTGCCACCGTCACCGCTACGTTCAAAGGCGTTCGTTGCAGCGGCATCTCCATCTGGCTGGTGGTCATTCCCATGCGGTCGGCGCGGCGGAGCAGCGGTTCCAGATCCTGCAGCACCTCCACCGGAAACACATCCGCCAGCTGCGCCCCGCGTAGGATGTGTCTCCCCTCCGCATATCCCTCTGGGTGAAGAATGCGCTGCAAAGCTTGATTGGCGTGGGTGACAATCCGGCTGGCATCGAGCGACAGAACTCCAGTCGGAATGCTTTCAAGGATGGTCTCCATCTGGCGGCGGCGCTGGTCGAGTTCAGCATTAGCAGCACTTGCGTCGCGGCTGGAAGCTTCAATCTGCCGCCGGCTGGTCTCCAATTCTTCCGCCATGCGGTTGAACGAACGGACGAGATCTCCAATTTCATCGGCAGCACTCACGTCGATGCGGTAATCCAGACGCCCGCGAGAAATCTCCTGCGTGGCCTCGGCCAGCGCGGCCAGGGGACGGGTCACCAGTTTCGAGAGGAACAGCGCCAGCCATGTAGTCACAAACAGCACCATCATGGTCAGCAGCAAGAGCAGCCCCATGTAAGTCTGGCGCACATGCTTACGCTCGCGACTGAGTTGAAGATAACGCAGTTGGCTGGCCTCAATCTGCTTCACCGTCTTCGAAAACTCCGCCGGGAGCGGCATAGCCACCAGGATCAAGCCATCCTTTCCCACCGGCGCGCTGCCCAGGGTGTATTCGGTTTGCCCCCACGTAAAAGTGGCGGGTTGTCCAGCGGCCGCTTGTGCGAGTGGCAGCTTCTCCTTCAAGATTTCCCAGGGCGCGGGAACACCGAGGCTAGCCGCCGCGACTCCATTCTGGAGGGCGACGGTAAATCCGCCCTGCAGAGTGGGCTCATGAATGCGAAATTCCTCAACGGCCGCCGCGAATCCATGACCTTCGAAAGCCCTCTGGGTTTCCGGTGCTGCTGCCAGAGACATCGCTTCCGAGCGCGCGTTCTGGGCCGCGTAGTTGGCCAGAAGCGAGGCCATGGCATCCGTATCGGCACGAACCTCTTCCACCGGAGTAGAGAACCACTTGTCGATGGAGCGGTTCATCAGTCCGTAAGCGAACCAGTACATCACCATGACAGGAACGAAGGAGAGCAGGAGAGCTCCCACCACCATGCGCGTACGGAACTTTGATCCCAGCACTCCCAAACGGCGTTCAGCAAACAACTTGAGCAGATTGCGCGCCAACACGAAGGTGAGCGCGACAAACAGAAGAGAAATCAGCAGTGAAAGCGCGTAAAAAACCACAACCTGCTGGTTGGTATCAGGGCGCAATATGGTTTGGTTGAACGCGGTTTGCGAAACCAGGATGGCGAACAAAAGAAAAACCGCAATCGCCAGCAGGACAATCGCCCGCTTGCGTTTGGCGTTCTTCTCAGCTCGGCTTGGAACGTTTTGTCCCATGCGTTTTCATTATAGATGCTGATGGATAGCGAAGAAGCATGGAGGATGCGCGAAGGGCAACATGTGCAAGCGGGAATGGAGTTGGCAAGCTAGCGAAGCTGAGGCCGCCCCATCAGCATCTCCTCCAGCACCGCCCGATACGCTGCCTTTGGCTGGTAGGCACGATCGAAGGGCAGCGCCTGCCCGCGTGCCCCGTGCGAGTGAGAGCCGATCCACGAGTACTTGTCGGTGAAACCCCAAGTCTGGATCGCGGTGCAGCCGGGACTGTTCAGGCATGCTCGGACGATGCCGTCGATAAATCCCGGCTTGACGGGTCAGATCTTCCGCTTGAACGTGGCCGACGGAATCCAGCGGCAATGAAACGTCGAGCTCGGTGATGTGAACCTGCACGCCAAGCGCCGTGAGGCGGGCGATATTTGCAGCGATTGCGGCAAAATCTGCATCCAGTGACGGTACATGCATCTGCAGTCCAACGCCGTGGATGGGAACACCACGCTGGCGGAAATCTTTGATCATGGCGTAGATCGCGTCCGACTTCCGGTTCAGGCCTTCGCCCTCGGCCTCGTTATAGAACAGCAGCGCCTTCGGATCTGCCTCGTGGGCCCAGCGAAATACTTGCTCGATGTAGCCCGTTCCTCGCCCGGAAAATCCTAGACCGGGCTGGTTGTACCACAGAGAATCACGCACATTACCGTTCTCGTCCAAAGCTTCGTTGATCACATCCCATGCGAAGACCTGGCCCGCGTAATGCTTCATCACTCGAGTGATGTGTTCGTGGAGAAGCTGCGACAACTGTGGTGCGGTGAAATTTCCCTGGGTCAGCCAATCCGGGTTGTAGCGTCCCCAGACCAGGCAGTGGCCGCGGACTTTCATTTGGTGAGCCAAGGCGAAGCGCACCAGTTCGTCAGCTTGACGGAAGTCGAACGTTTCCGCATCCGGCCGCAATACCCACCACTTCATCGCATCTTCTGCTTCGACCATGTTGAATTCCCGAGCCAACGTTGAGGCGTAGGCAGGCTCAGACAGTTGTGGTGAGCGCACGGCTGTGCCGATAAGGACTCCATCGTTATCGGCCGCTTGACGCAGCGTTTGGCCGTACGTCGGAGGCGGGATGGCGCACGCCATTAGGGCTGCCAGCGCAGGAAGATAGACTCTCATTGTCTTTTCGTTCGTTGTTTCGATTTCTGATCCACTAGAGACGAGGCAGGAAGGGTTGTAAAGGGCATCCGTCACAATGGGCCTGTGACTTTTTGCAGTAGTTCTTTCCTACTCCCACGATGAGGCCGTGCATCTCGTTATAAACCTGCGTTAGCGCCGTCCGCTTGGCAGCACTCATTCGCGACGGAGCATGCGCCGCCCCAAAGCCGGCTGCTAACGTTCCAGTCGGAACATTTTCCGAGTCGGCAGCGGAGTCAGCCAAGGGCGCGAGGCTTTGTTCAAACAGCGCACGGACATCTTCATAAGCGGCTTCTTCAGGCAGAATCGCATGGCGCGCAAGAATCCGTCGCGTGTAGGCGTCCACGACAAATACCGGGTGATTCCCCGCATAAAGCAGTATGGAATCGGCAGTTTCCGGTCCAACGCCATTCAGCTGAAGGAGTTCTTCTCGAACTTCCGCGGTGGGACGAGAAAATAATCGTGTCAGCGATCCGCCGTAGCGCTGATCGAGAAAATTAACGAAAGTTTTCAACCGCATAGCCTTCTGACGGAAATATCCCGAGGGCCGGATCAGGCGCTCAAGCTCAGCCAACCGCACACCCCGGATGCCCTTTACGCTAAGCAGTCTGGCCGCTCGAAGATTCGCTAGAGCCTTCTCCACGTTCGTCCACGCCGTATTCTGCGTAAGAAATGCGCCCACGATCACTTCAAATGGTGAGCGAGCCGGCCACCAATTCTGTGGCCCCCAGGTGCGAAACAATGCGCGGTAGTAGCTCCGAATCTGATTTTCGTTTTCGTCGACTCGCAAACGTGGTCTCCCTCATGGTTAAGTCTGCCCGAACCATAAACGGGCTCACGGAGGTCGCGCAGGCGCCTGATCGTCCTTACCGAAGTGCATGTACCGCAGCCTGCCCCTCCTCAGTGATCGCTAAAAAAGCCCATCTGGCGCGGGTTTCGTAACGGCGTTCCTTGCGGCTTAAATCCAGCGACAGGTCCAAGTACTACGGTAACTGGTACGGTAATCGACTTGCGTTGACAATTTGTGTCAACACCAAGACGCTGCTCTCCTCCCATTAGCATAAGCGGCGCTTCGTGCGAAATGCCGGTGATGTTGCCAGGCATCGTTCCACTCGGTGGATAGGAGATCGACGTATGTCTCAACGGCTGGGTGACCTTCTCGTCAAAGAGAAGATCATTACCCCAGAGCAGTTGGAACAAGCGACTAAAGCCCAGAAGGAGCAGAATTGTCGCTTGGGCTCTGCGTTGGTGAAGCTCGGCTTCCTCACGGACGAGGACGTTACCAACTTTCTCTCCCGTCAGTATGGCGTCCCCGCCATCAACCTCTCGTATTTTGAAATCGATCCGGCTGTCGTCAAACTGATTCCCTTCGAAACCGCGAAGCGCTACCAGATTCTTCCGCTGAGTCGCGTGGGCGCCTCGCTCACCATCGCCATGGTCGACCCGACCAACGTCTTTGCGATGGACGATATCAAGTTCATGACTGGCTTCAACATCGAGCCGGTGGTAGCTTCCGAAAGTTCCATTCTCGCGGGCATCGAGAAATCCTACGGCGGCCCTAAAGAAAAAGAAGAAGACCTCGAAACCGTAATGCAGTCGATGCAGGAACTGAACGAGAGCGACGTCGAACTGCAAGCCGAAGAACAGCAGATGGAGCTCTCGCAGCTGGAGAAGGCTGCCGACGAGGCTCCTGTAGTCAAACTGGTGAATCTGGTCCTCACCGACGCAGTCAAGCGCGGCGCCAGCGACATTCACATCGAGCCGTACGAAAAAGAGTTCCGCGTGCGCTTCCGTATTGACGGCGTGCTGCAATCGATCATGTCGCCGCCGATCAAGCTGAAAGACGCGATTACTTCCCGCCTCAAGATCATGGCAAAGCTGGACATCAGCGAAAAGCGCCTGCCGCAAGACGGCCGCATCATGCTGAAAATGAACATTGGCGGCCGTAAGAAGCAGCTCGACTTCCGCGTCAGCACATTGCCCACGCTGTGGGGCGAGAAGATCGTGCTGCGCTTGCTCGACAAAGAAAACTTGCGCCTCGATATGACCAAGCTGGGCTTCGAGCCCGAGTCTTTGGTCAAATTTGAAAAGGCCATTCTCAAGCCTTACGGCATGGTGCTGGTCACCGGCCCCACGGGCTCGGGAAAAACCAACACTTTGTATTCGTCCATCTCGCGCCTCAACCAGCCGGACACGAACATCATGACGGCCGAAGATCCGGTCGAGTTCCAGTTGGGCGGCGTCAACCAGGTGCAGATGAAGGAACAGATCGGGTTGAATTTTGCGGCTGCGCTGCGCTCTTTCTTGCGGCAGGATCCCAACATCATTCTGGTCGGCGAAATTCGTGACTTCGAAACCGCGGAAATCGCCATCAAAGCCGCCCTCACTGGACACCTTGTGCTCTCCACTCTGCATACGAACGGTGCTCCGGAAACCATTACGCGACTCATGAACATGGGCATTGAACCCTTCCTGGTTGCGACCTCGGTGCACCTGATCTGCGCTCAGCGCCTGGTCCGTAGGATTTGCAAGGATTGCGCGGAGGTCGTGGATGTTCCCGTGCAGACCCTGATCGAAGAAGGATACGGCCCCGAGGAAGCGAAGACCGTCAAGATCCAAAAGGGCAAGGGTTGTGGCATTTGCAACAACACTGGCTATAAGGGCCGTTGCGGATTGTATGAAGTGATGGAAGTCGATGACGAGATCAGAGAACTGGTTCTGGTGGGGGCATCGGCAGTGGAACTGAAAAAGAAGGCGATCGAACGCGGGATGATCACGCTGCGTCGGAGTGGGTTAATCAAAGTTGCGGCGGGTATGACCACGCTCGAGGAAGTCGCCCGCGAAACGATTCACTGATTTGGGTTACAACCATTCGCGATTGGCTGGGTCCGCGATCTAGAGGAAGGAAATACATATGGGGTTGTCGTTAAGCGATCTGCTCAAAAGAATGCTGGAGATGAATGGCAGCGATCTTCACATCACCACCAATTCGCCGCCTCAGATCCGTGTACATGGACATCTGGTGCCGCTCGATTTGCCACAGATGACGCCGGCCGAGACCAAGCAACTCGCCTACAGCGTCATGACGGACTCGCAGAAGCATCGCTTCGAAGAAAGTTTGGAACTCGATTTTTCTTTCGGCTTGAAGGGCCTGGCTCGATTCCGCGCCAACGTCTTCAACCAGCGGGGCGCTACCGCTGCTGTCTTTCGTCTGATTCCATTCGAGATCAAGTCCTTCAATCAACTCGGCCTGCCCCCGGTGGTCAGCAAACTCTGTGATAAACCGCGCGGCTTGGTACTGGTGACGGGACCAACGGGTTCCGGTAAGTCAACCACGCTGGCGGCGATGATCGACAAGATTAACAGCGAACGTCACGATCACATCCTTACCATCGAAGATCCCATCGAGTTCGTGCACATGAACAAGAACTGTGTGGTCAACCAGCGCGAGCTGCACGCCGATACTAAGAGCTTTACTGACGCCTTGCGTGCCGCTCTTCGTGAAGATCCAGACGTCGTACTGATCGGCGAAATGCGTGACCTGGAAACCATCGAGTCGGCACTGCGTATCGCCGAAACTGGCCACTTGACCTTTGGTACCTTGCACACTAATTCGGCCACGTCCACCATTAACCGCATCATCGACGTCTTTCCAGCGCACCAACAACCACAGATTCGGGCTCAACTTTCGCTGGTGCTGGAAGGTGTCATGTGCCAAACCCTCTTGCCTACCATGAATGGCAAGGGCCGCGCCATGATTATGGAAATCCTTATCCCGAACCCCGCGGTTCGCAACCTCATTCGCGAAGACAAGATTCACCAGGTCTATTCGGCGATGCAGTCCGGCCAGGATAAGTTCGGCATGCAGACGTTCAATCAAGCATTGGCCACGGCCTATTTCCAGAAGCAAGTCTCCCTGGAGACTGCCCTGGCGCGCTCCAGCAATCAGGAAGAACTGCAGGAAATGATCAACCGCGGCGCGAGTTTGTTGAGCCGGGGAACCACGCCGGGCTCGCCAATGGCAAAAGGAGCTCATTCCAAAGGCTAGAGCGCATTTAACGAAGAGTGACGTACGGCCTGCTAGGCCGCAGCGTGTTCAAGCAGTGAACGTTTGGCAGTCAGCGACGACGAGTTGAGGAGAGGTTAACATGCCAGTTTTCACATTTTCCGGCAAGGATGCTTCCGGACAGAAGGTTTCCGGGGAACGGACCGCGCCCAACAAACAGGCGCTGGGACAACAATTGCGACGCGAACGGATTACTCCGGGCGCAATCCGCGAAAAGGGCAAAGAATTTTCGATGCCCACCTTCGGTTCCGGTAAGGTCAAGGTCAAGGACATCGCAATCTTCTTCCGTCAGTTCTCGGTCATGATCGATGCTGGCTTGCCCCTGGTCCAGTGTCTGGAAATTCTGGCCGCCAATCAGGAGAGCCAGTCTTTCCAAAAGACGTTGACCGGCGTGCGCACGACGGTGGAAGGCGGTGCCACGTTAGCCAATGCGATGCGGCAATATCCCAACGTCTTCGACGACCTCACGACGAATATGATTGAAGCGGGTGAAACCGGCGGTATTTTAGATGTCATTCTGCAGCGCCTGGCTACCTACGTAGAAAAGGCTGTGCGTCTGAAAGCTGCCGTGAAATCGGCATTGATTTATCCCGTCGCAGTCGTCAGCATCGCAACTCTGATCGTCGGAGCGCTGCTCAAGTGGGTGGTGCCTATCTTCTCCAATCTGTTCGCCGGCCTGGGTGTTACGCTTCCTCTCCCCACTCGTATCGTGATGGGATTGAGCGCGTTCGTGCAGGGCTTCTGGTGGGTTTTTATTGCCGGTGCGGTCGGAATTGTCTTCGGCCTGAAACAGATCCGCAAGCACCCGCGCGGTCGCTACTACTTCGACAAAGCGCTGCTTTCGATGCCGATTGTCGGATCCCTTCTGCGCAAGATCGCGGTCGGCCGCTTCACCCGAACGTTGGGAACTTTGATCACCTCGGGTGTTCCGATTCTTGAAGGCTTGGCCATCACCGCCAAGACCTCCGGCAATGCCGTTCTCGAAGAAGCACTGATGAAGGTCCGGAAAGCCATCGAGGAAGGCCGGACCATCGTGGATCCGCTCAGGGAGTGCGGTGTGTTTCCCAACATGGTTACGCAGATGATCGGAGTCGGTGAAGCTACCGGCGCCATGGACAACATGTTGCAGAAGATTGCCGACTTCTACGAAGAGGAAGTGGACGCGGCGACCAAAGACATGCTGGCCATGTTGGAGCCGGCTATCATCGGTGTTCTCGGTTTCACGATCGGTGGCATCGTGATCTCGCTCTACATGCCGCTGTTCGCCATGATCGCCAAGCTGGCGGGCTAGAAAAAATCCGGGAGGCCGTAATCATGCTCGAACCGGGCCTCCCAGCTTCAACGTGCCGGCTAATTGTTGGGCTTCGAGCTTCGTCTTGGCACAGCCCACCGTGAGCCGGATGTTCTTTCGGAATCTTTTTTCGGATCCTCTTTCGGATCATCGGGACTTTAATGCAATCGACGTTCGACGAGCGGAATTGGCTAGCCTGGCTGGTCAAAGTACGGATCCTGATCCTTACCTTTCTGCTTGCCATCCAGCTGGCCGTCGTGCATCTCGCCCCTGCACCGTTTCCCTTGCGGCTCTTCATCGGCACCATGGTTTTGTGGTTTGCCCTCTCCATCTTTTACGCACTGCTGCTATCCCTGTGGGAGGAACATCGGTTACAGGCCACGCTGCAGGTTTTGACCGACCTGGTCATGGTCAGCCTGGTGGTGCATCAGACGGGAGGTTGGGACAGCTCGCTAAATTTCCTGTACCCCCTGGTCATTATTGTGGCCAGCATTCTGCTTCCGCGAATATGGGCGCAGCTGGTTGCCGCACTCGCTTTTATTCTTTATGGAACGGTGCTGGAGCTCAACTACTACGGGGTCGTGAAGTCGTATTGCACTACGCATCCGGGATTGAAGGCGCTGCAGGCGATCATTTTCGTGAACCTGTTCGCCTACCTTGCAGTCGCTTACCTCGCCGGACTTCTGAGCACAAAACTGCGCCAGGCGCGGGTGCAGTTGAAGGATGCGAGCGGCGCTCTGGAAAATCTTCAGATTCTCCATGAAAACATTATTCAGTCGGTCAGCAGTGGATTGATCACAACCGGCCTCGATGGTCACATCACCCTGGTGAACAACGCCGCGCAGAAGCTTCTGGAGTGCGCGCCGGGCCAGTTGCTCGGGACACCGGTCGCCAAACTTTTCCTGGACCCGCTGCCCAACGCCGAGTCGCAGCAGGCGCACGCGGAAGTTCGATTCGACGCGGCCAACGGATTCCGTAAAACGTTGCGCGTAAGAGTAGCAACTCTGAACGTGCCGGAGGGCGGCACGCTCGGCTACGTGTACGCGTTGGATGACCTTACCGAGATCCGCCGTCTGGAACGCGAAGTCCGCATGCAGGATCGGCTGGCGGCTGTAGGGCGACTCGCCGCGGCCATCGCCCACGAGATCCGTAATCCACTTACTTCCATCGCCGGTTCGGTCAGCATGCTCTCGGCCATACCCGACATGAATCAAGAGCATCGTCAACTCCTCGACATCGTTACCCGCGAATCGCAGCGCCTCAACGGCATCATCACGGATTTTCTGGCCTACTCCCGCGGCAAACAGTATCGCTTCGAAAAAGCCGACCTCGTGCCCTTGCTGGAAGACACGCTCACTTTAATGCGGCACCGGATGACCGCGGAAAATACCGGGATCGAGATTGAAAGTCGATTCGCCGTCCGCGAAGCCTGGACCCTCGCCGACGGCGACAAGATCAAACAGGTTTTCTGGAATTTTGGCGAGAACGCGGTACGGGCCATGCGCGACGGCGGCACACTGCGCGTCGCCCTCGAACGTCTGGGAGACGACTGGCAGGTGAGTTTTGCGGACACCGGCACCGGAATGACTCCGCAGCAGACCGAGAAGATTTTCGAACCCTTCCAGTCCAACTTCGAAGGCGGCACGGGGCTTGGCCTGGCTGTCGTCTACCAGATCGTACAGGCGCACGAAGGCAAAGTCTGGGCTCGTTCGAAGCCTAATCAGGGCACCACCTTCGTCTTGCGGCTGCGGCGCCTCGACGCAGAAAGTGTATCTACGGGATTACGTGGGGAAGGAAGCTCATCCGCGTCTGCCTTGCAAATGCCCGTACCCACGCCTTTGGCGGCTGCCGCTGGAGAAGGGAGGCCGCGTGGCTAATATCCTGGTTTGCGACGATGAGCGCTCTATCTGCGAAATGCTTGACATCGCCCTGCGGCGTGACGGACACCGCGTCGAGACCGTGCAGTCTGGCCAAGCCGCCAAGAACAAGATCGACGGCAATCTCTACGATCTGATCATCACCGATATCAAGATGCCGAATATCGATGGCATCGAAGTCTTGCGCCACGCTCATCGCGTTTCTCCTGATTCCCCGGTGATTCTTATCACCGCTGTGGATGATTACGAAGCAGCAGTGCAAGCGGTAAAAGCCGGCGGAGCGTCCGATTACATTCGCAAGAGTCCCGGCCTGGTGGATGAAATCCGGCTGGCTATCAGCCGCGTCCTGGAAAAGCTGACTCTCAGCAAGCAGAACTTCGCCCTGCGGCGCGACGCTGCTTCGCATAATTCTCTCGATAACATCATCGGCTCCAGCCCTGCCATGGAGAAGCTCAAGCAAACCGTGCGCACTGTCGCGTCCACGGCCAGCACGGTTCTGATCCACGGCGAGAGCGGTACCGGTAAAGAGTTGGTCGCGCGTGCCGTCCATATCTGTTCGCCTCGCGCCACCGAACCGTTCGTATCGGTAAACTGCGGCGCTTTTCCAGAAACTCTTTTGGAGAGCGAACTCTTCGGCTACTTGAAGGGAGCTTTCACTGGAGCCACCCAGAACAAGCGCGGACTGTTCGAAGTCGCCGGCGGCGGCACGATCTTCCTCGACGAAATCAGTGAAATGACGCTGGCCATGCAGGTGAAACTCCTGCGCGTGTTGCAGGAGCGCAGCGTGCGCCCGGTCGGCGGCACCAGCGAGATTCCTATCGACGTGCGCGTCATCGCCGCCACCAACCGCGATCTCGACAAGGCAGTCGCCGAAAATCTCTTCCGCGAGGACCTTTACTACCGCCTCAGCGTGATTCCCATCCGCGTCCCTGACCTGCGTGAACGCCGGGAGGATATTCCGCTATTGGCGAATCACTTTTTGAAGAAATACGCTGCTGCCGCCAACCGAAGTATCCTGCGCCTGCACAAAGATTCGCTGGACGCGCTTTGCGATTACGAATGGCCCGGCAATGTCCGCCAGCTCGAAAACACCATCGAACGCGCCGTCGCCCTTGAGATGACCGACGAGTTGCACATCGAACTGCCCGCGGAACGGCCCAAAGCCCGCGCCGCGGCGGCAGGTGCCTCTGGTGGCATGTCCGACATCGCGCCCGGCTCAGTCCTGCCTCAAGGCGTGGGCATGGAGGTTTACGTCGCCGGCATCGAGCGCAACCTGCTGCAAAGTGCCCTCGACCACTCGAACGGAGTGCAGACGAAAGCCGCCGACTTGCTCGGTATCTCCTATCGCTCGTTCCGGCATTTGATGAAGAAATACGAACTGTAGCTCTCAGCTTTCAGCTTGACCTGCAAGGCGGAGCTGACATTCCTTACGAACGAATGACGTTCCTGACAGCTAGCCTTTCTTCAACTGCTGCTTCCATCCCAACACACGCGCCTTCGCTCCCTCAGCTTCAGCCTCGGGAATCATCCCTTTTTTCTGATAGAGCACGGACAAGCTGGTATGGGCGAGTACATCATCCGGATCTAATTCGGTGATCCTCTGCGCCACTTCGATCGCCTCGTCGTAGCGCTGCAAATCCTGCAGCGCGCGCGCCAGTCCGTGCATGGCCTCGGTGAACGCGGGATCGACGGCGATTGATTCGCGATAGGCGGCAACGGCCTCTTCCAACTTCCCATCCGCCATCAAATCGAGAGCGGCATAATAGTGGTCTTCGGCCTGTTGGCGGGTGTTTGCGTCAGACATTTGCAGGAATTCCTGGCAGAGACGAGATTCTAACATGGTCGAGTCTCCAGACTTATGCCGCGGCGAACCTGCTCTGCGCATAGTCGAGGCGAGCCTTTGTGGTTATCATGCTCCCATGCGCCATTCGCTCCGCTTTCTCTGGAACGCCACCAAGGGCCACCGTCTCGCTCCATGGCGCAGCCCCTATCTCTTATGGCGCATCGAGACCTACTGCGGTGTCAAGATGACGCAGATCGGTTTTCTGGAGTTTTGGGAATTTATGTGGCGGGAGCGCACCAGTCTCTGGCGCTTCTTGAAGTGGACGGGAGAAATGGAGCGCTACGCTCACCCAAAGCCGAAGAGCTAGGCAGTGGCCAGTATTCAGTGGCTAGTGATCATTGCACTGGTTTTGACCGGACACTAACCACTGGTCACTGCCCACTGCCCACTGACAACCGATCACTGTTCTAGGCGCCCTTACCGGCTGCGGCAGTCTCGCCCAGGATGATGCTCACATCGGTTCCTTTGCTTGCCCCAGTCAATTGAGCGGCGGCCGCGCGATTGGCGGCGATCTCCAGAAACCCCATACTGCCGAGAACACCGAAAACCTCGCCCGGCGCACCCTCAGCATAGGCACTATGGATTTCAGTAATCTCGCGGCTTCCCACCACGATCTTGAATCCCGTGGCCTCGGCTCCGAAAAGTATGGGAGCATCCTGTGGCGTGATGTTGGTGATAAGGTTTCCAAACTTGTCGACCTTCAAAATGACTCCGCGCAACCGGTTGGCATCGACGGCTTTCGGCTTAGGCGCCGCAAAACGCACGTACTCCTCAACCTCTTCGCCAAACTTCAGCGTATCCACTTCTTTGGCCAGGTATGCGGCGACGGGAGCAAAAATATCCCGCGCATGGAATGTATTGCTCACCGGCTGCAGAAAATAATGCTCCGAAGTGATGTGCCGTACGTGCATTCGCTCCTCACGCGCATACACCAGCGAAAGCACACCATTGTCCGGCGCGACGAAATGGTGTTTGTCGCTCGAGGCTAGAATTGGCCGCCGCGCGGTCCCTACGCCCGGATCCACCACCACCACGTGCACGGTTCGGCTCGGGAAGTAGGAATAAGCCTGCGAAATCGTAAGCGCTCCATCCAGCACATCAAAGGCCTGCACGGCATGGCAGATATCGACAATCTCTGCCTCCGGCACAATATCCAGAATGACGCCCTTCATGACGCCTACAAAGTGATCGTTGGTGCCGAAGTCGGTGGTGAGAGTGATGATGGGACGATACGCCAAGCTTACCTCGCGAGCGGGAGACAGAATCTCCCCAGAGAATCGAAAGTAACCGCTCTGTGTTTCGTCGTCAAGACACGGAGGTAATAAGAAGAAGTGGTCAGTGTCCAGTGATCGGTGCCTAGCGATCGCCAGCTCGGTTAGACCGTCACTAGCCACTGACCACTGGTCACTGACTATTGCTACTCAATATGAATGTCGCCGGAACCTGTGCGCACCGTCAGCAGCGGGCCCCCGCCATCCACTTTCCAGAAGCCGCAAGCCCCTACTGCAGCACAACCTGATCTCCCTCTTTCAACCCGCTGAGCACTTCCGTTTTCGCGCCATTCGAGATTCCGATGTTCACCGCAACCTTATCCTTGCCGTCTTTCCCCTTCGGATCAGGAATCTCTACCGATGCCTTCTTATCCTTATCGTAAAGAATCGCGCCCTCGGGAATCTGCAGCACGTTCTTGTGTTCTTCCAGGATGATCTCCGCGTTGGCGGTCATTTCAGCCTTCAACTCGCCGCCCGGGTTCTGGATCGAAACTCGCACTTCAAAAGTGGTCACATTATCTTTTTCCACGCCCATCGGAGAAATCTTGGTTACCTTGCCGGTAAAAGTCTTGTCCTTGAACGATTCCACTTTGATCCGCGCCGGCTGCCCTAGATACACCTTGCCGATGTCGCTCTCGTCCACTTTGCCCTTCACGTAAACTTCGCTGGTGTCGCCCAGCGTCATCACGAGCGTGGCCGAAGAGCCCAGCACCAGGATCGAACTGACCGCATCTCCCATTTCCACATCGCGGGAGAGCACGATGCCATCGATCGGCGAAACAATGTCGGTATAGCTGAGCTGCTCCTCCAGTTGCGTCAGATTCGCCTGATCCTGCGCCACCTGCGCCTTGGATTGCGCAATCTTCGCCTTCAGCACCGTGACCTGCGCCTTGGCGACATTCTGCTTGTTCAGCGACATCTCATAATTCTTTTCGGCATCGTCGAGCGCCGAAGCAGAAACCACGCCATCCTTCGCCATGCCTTCGGCGCGGTCATAGGCGCGCTTCAGCAGCGGGACGTCCGGCCCTTCCGCATCGACTTTGGCGCGCTCATAGTCGGCCTGCGAACTGGTCAGGTTGGCCTGGGCCGCATCCAAGGCCGCCCGCGACTGCGCAACCTGCGCCTCGATTTCCACCTTGTCGAGTTGAGCCAGCAACTGTCCCTTCTTCACTCGGTCGCCGTAGTCGACCAGCAACTTCTTCACGATTCCGCTGGCCTTCGACTTCACCTCAACCTTGGTGATGGGCGTGACCTTCCCGGTCGCCACCACACTCTTGGCGAGGTCGCCTTTTTCTACCTTTGCCAGCTTTGTGGGGTCAATCTTGGTCCCGCCCCGCGTGGCCGCGAAGACGCCAATCGCGATCAGCAGCACAATTCCCAGCCCAATGCCGCCATAAATAAACAGTCTGCGACGTTTCTTTTTATTATTTCCGTTTCCGTTCACGACCGCCTCCTGAATATGAAGCTGGAAATGGAGCCGTCCCGCGCTCCCATTACTTTGTACGCAGCCTGTGGTCCCTTTGTTCCAGAGATTTTGAGACGAACCCGAAGGGTCTGACGGGAGCAAATGACTTTGCCGCCCTATAGTTAGACCGTCCTCGTGGAAAAAAGGTTAGCTTTGAGACTCTAAAAGTTTACCCTGTGTTCCGGGACCTGCCCTGAGCATAGTCGAAGGGTGCTCCATGTGGTGAAGAGCTCAAGCCGTCAACTCAACGGGCTCGCGGGCCCTCTAGTCCTCTTGGAATGCTAGAATTGCCCATCAGAATTGCGCCTAAATGATCGCCTTCGTGCTGCTTCGCGTGCTGCTGATCCTTCTCCTGGTGGCTGCAAATGCGTTTTTCGCGGCGGCGGAATTCTCGCTGGTCAGCGTTCGCGACACTAGAATTCAACAGCTCATCTCCTCCGGCCGCATTGGTGCCCGCATCGTGCAACGCCTGCATCAGAATCTCGACGAAGTCGTCAACGGCGTCCAACTCGGCATCACCATGGTCAGCCTGACCCTGGGCTGGATCGGAGAGCCCATGGTCGCACAACTGGTCGGGTCTCTTCGCTTTGTCCAACAGATCCCGCACGCCGCCGTCTATGCCCACGGCATTGCCATCGTCATCGCTTTCAGCCTGATCACCTACCTGCACGTCCTCCTCGGCGAACTCGTTCCCAAGACTCTCGCCCTGCAGCGTGCCGAGCAGATCGCGCTGGCCGTGGCTGCTCCCATGGAAGCGTTCCTCACCATCACTCGCCCTCTGCTGTTTTTCATGCGCCGCTCCGGTGGCTTGGTCTTGCGGCTCTTCGGCGCTCGCGAAACCCGCCGTGGAGGCGCGGTTCACTCCCCCGACGAACTCAAGCTCATTGTCACTGCCAGCCGCCAGTTTGGCCAGATTCCCGCCTCGCAAGAGGAAATGATCCACAACGCCATCGAACTCGATAGCATCACCGTCCGCGAAGTCATGGTCGCGCGTCCCGATATTTTTTCCCTGCCCTCCGATCTCATCCTCGACGAAGCTCTCAATCGCGTAGTCGAAGGCCAGCACTCGCGTATACCTGTTTACGACCCACAACGCGGTCCCGAGCACATCGTCGGCGTTCTTTATTACAAGGAACTCGTCCGCTGGGTTCGCCTCCGGCTGGTGAATCTTGGACAACCCGTAGCCTCGCGCATCGCCCGCATGCAGATTGGCCACATCATGCACGACGTGCTCGTCGTTCCCGAAACCAAGGTCTTGTCCGAACTCCTGGACGAATTCAAAGAGCGCCGCCGTCACCTCGCCGTCGTCGTCGACGAGTACGGTTCCACCGCTGGCGTCATCACCGTCGAGGACATCCTCGAACAGCTCGTCGGCGATATCGAAGACGAATTCGATGTCTCCCCGCCCGAGCCCGCATTAGCTGACGAGTCGGTTCTGGTCCTCGAAGGCTCTGTGAATATTCTCGACCTCGAAACCCAGCACGGCCTGCTGCTGCCCCGCGATGCCGGATTCGAAACCCTCGCCGGCTTCGTCCTGGCCCGCCTGCAGCGCATCCCGTACCTCGGCGAATCTTTCGACTACGAAGGCCACCGTTACACCGTGGAAGCCATGGAAGGTCACCGCATCGCGAAAGTGAAAATCGAAAAAATAGACAATGCTGAAAACAAACCCGAAGCCGCCAAGCAGGCTGGAGATTGAAGATGCAAGCCCCTGTCATCCTGAGCGGAGCAGGTGGCTCGCGAAGTGGGCCATGTGCGAAGTCGAAGGACCCCTTGCACTCCCGCGCCATTGTTGGCTCCGCAGGGAGCTTCTATCACTGTCCCGCTAGCACGAAAACTGGCAACTTGCCACTGGAAACTGGCAACTGATCCATGCCCCGCGCCCTTCTCCAACGCGTCCTCTACACCCTCCCGGTCATCTGGCTGGTAGTAAGTCTCGTCTTCCTGCTTATCCACCTGGTCCCCGGAGATCCGATCCAGCAAATGCTCGGCGAAGGCGCACCGCCCGCCGATATCCAGGCCACCCGCCACGCCTACGGCCTCGACGCCCCACTCGGCGAGCAGTACATCCACTACTGGAGAGGTGTCCTTCACGGCGACCTCGGCCCCTCGTTCCGCTACAACCAAAGCGTGACCCGCCTCATCGCGCAGCGTTATCCCTACACACTGCAATTAACGCTGGCCTCGCTCTTTGTCGCCATTATTCTTTCCATTCCCGCCGGCGTCCGTTCCGCCCAGCGCCGCAACCGTTGGGACGACCGCCTGCTCTCCATCGTTAGCCTCTTCGGACTGTCATTCCCCAACTTCGCTCTCGGCCCCATCCTGATTCTTCTCTTCGCCATCAAGCTGGGGTGGCTCCCCGTCTCCGGCGCCGGCTCCTTCGCCAACATCATTCTTCCCGCCATCACGATGGGCGGAGCCCTCGCCGCCATCCTCACCCGCATGGTGCGTACCTCCATGCTGGAAGAGCTCAGCCAGGACTACATCCGCACCGCTCGCGCCAAAGGCCTGCCCGAGCGTACGGTGGTCTATCGTCATGCCCTGCGCAACGCCATGATCCCCATCATCACCGTGCTGGGACTGCAATTCGGCGCGCTGCTAGCCGGCGCCATCGTGACTGAAACAATTTTCTCGTGGCCCGGCATCGGACGCCTGACGATCCAGGCCATCTCGAACCGCGATTACTATCTGGTTCAAGGCTGCATCCTGGCAATTGGATTGACCTACGTAGCAGTGAATTTCCTGACAGATGTGCTGTACTCCGTGGCGAACCCGAGGATCAGGCAGTGAAGACTGAAGAGGCGGGGTATGGCCGCCCCGCCTCCCACACAGACTAAACTACGCCGCGTGCATCATCTTTTTCATCCGCTCTTGCATGTCTTGCGGAGACACATCCTCTACATGCGTAGCAATGCCCCACAGATGTCCGAACGGATCTCGAATGAAGCCATTACGGTCTCCATAGAACTGATCCTGCACCGGCTTCAGGAGTTTCGCGCCATCGTCCGTTGCACGCTTGACTACGCTGTCGACGTCGGGAAGGTATACGTACAGGCTAACCGGGCTCCCGCCAACGGTGGTCGCGCTGGTGTGGCCCTCCCCCATGCTGGGATTCTCGTCGGCCAGCATGATGTGTGAATTGCCAATCTTCAGTTCGGCATGACCGACCTTGCCGTCCGGGCCGTTCATGCGAACGGTTTCGATCGCTCCGAAAACTTTCTTGTAATACTCAATGGCGTGGGCAGCCCCCTTTATGACCAGGTAGGGTGTGACGGTGTTGTAATCTTTCGGGATATACGAGACTTTCGTCATAATTTTTCTCCTCAGGAATGTAAGCTAAAGGTGAAGGTTTCGGCGCATGTGGGTCGGCCGGTGCGCCCCTGTACCCTAATGGGAGCACAACTTGTGACAGTCTTCAAGATTGCGAGGCTAATTTAATTTCGCTATGTCCAGCGCTGCCATCTCGTTACGTCGCCGGGTTGCCGGAAATGCGCGCCATAATCCGCTGGCCGCGACCGGCGTGGTGCTGGTCATCATCTTCGTAATCTTTGCTCTCTTCGCGCCTTGGCTCGCCCCGCAGGATCCTGCTGCTATCAATCTCCCCACACGACTCGACCCTCCCTCCCACTCTCACTGGTTCGGCACCGACGAACTCGGGCGCGATATCTTCTCCCGCATCATTTTTGGAGCGCGCATTTCCATGCTCGTCGGAAGTTGCGTCGTCCTCACCTCGCTTGCCCTCGGTCTCATCATCGGCTCCATTGCGGGTTATTACGGCGGAGGCATCGACCGCTTCGTCAACGTCGTCCTCATGAATGCGTTCCTGTCGTTCCCGGGAATTCTGCTGGCCATTGCGTTCGTCGCATTTCGGGGTCCCGGCATCTTCAATCTGGTTCTCGCGTTGTCGCTCGGCGGATGGGTTGGTTACGCTCGTTTGGTGCGCGGACAAGTCCTGGCTGCGCGAGAGCGCGAATTCATCGAAGCGGCTCGCGCCCTCGGCGCGAGCGATTTGCGCATTATCGTGCGCCACATCCTGCCAAACATTATTCAACCGGTCATCGTGCAAGCCGCGATCGGCATGGCCGGCGCGATTCTCGCCGAAGCCACCATGAGTTTTCTGGGACTCGGCGTGCCCCCGCCCACCGCCAGTTGGGGAGCGATGCTCAACGACGGCCGCGCCCATTTGTTTGATGCTCCACACCTCGTGCTCTTCCCGGCGCTCGCCGTGATGCTGGCTGTGCTGTCGTTCAACTTCATCGGCGATGCGCTACGCGATTATCTCGACCCGCGCTCTCGCATCGAAGCTGGGCTTTAGTCGTCGGCGACGAGTTGCTACGCCTGACAAACTCACGCGGTCACACGCTTTCGTTCCGTCCGGGCTTTGTGAGAAACTGAGCGCTCAGAAAAAGGATTCATGCGCGCAGATCAAAGTGTGTCGATTGCAGATTCCCATCACGAACTGGTGCGGACTGAAAGCGGATTGACTGACCGGTTGTTGAGCGAGCGCGCGCTCCTCGTATTCTCTGTTGTACTGGGCGCAATCCAGGTCTGGGTTGTGCGATACGCGATGAATCAGGACGGGATGTCCTATCTGGACGTCGGGGACGCGTACTTCCGCCGCGACTGGGCCAATGCGATCAGCGGCTATTGGAGCCCAATGTACACCTGGTTCCTGGGGCTCGCCTTATATGTGCTGAAACCTTCGATGTGGTGGGAGTGCATCACCGCCCACTTCGTAAATTTGATCATCTACGTCGGCGCGCTGTTCTCTTTTCGGTTCTTCCTTCATTCGGTGCTGCGCGCGCTCCGGCACAACGATACAGAGAGCGCGGACGATTCCCGGCCCTTGCCCGAATCGCTTCTCTGCGGGCTCGGATACGGTATTTTTCTCTGGGCTTCGCTGGTGTTGATCGATGCCGGCGACATTACGCCGGATCTGCTGGTGGCGGCCTTCCTGTTCCTGATCGCAGGCTATCTTGTCGATCTGCGCTATCACGAGTCTTACGGGAAATTTGCTATCTTCGGAGGTTTGTGCGGGGCAGCATATTTGAGCAAAGCGGCGATGTTCCCGATCGGATGCGGCTTGCTCGCGATCTTGCTGTTCTCAGGCAGAATATCGCGGCGTCGCGTATTGGGCGCATTGTTGGCCGGTGTGATGTTCGCGGTTGTGAGCTTGCCTTATGTTGCCGCTTTGTCGAAACAAAAGGGACGGCTTACTTTTGGGGACAGTGGAAAACTGGCCTATGCAAGCATGGTAAATCCCAATGTCCCGCAGAAGCACTGGCAAGGCGATCCACCCGAGGGCGGGACTCCGAAACACACGACCCGGCAACTTCTGGACCGTCCTCCGGTTTTTGAGTTCGCGGAGCCGGTCGGTGGAACCTACCCTCCCTGGTACGATCCTTCGTATTGGAATGAAGGAGCGCACGGGACCTTCCGGCTGCGGGCGCAGATTCGGGTTCTGGTGCAGAGCGCGCGGAACTATACAAAAATGCTGAATCGCCAGCTGGGACTTCTTGCGGGAATCCTTATCTTTATTTTCTGGGGTGGCGCGCCGACTCGAAAAGCGATCCTTGCCAACTGGCCACTCATCGCTGCTGCTGGCCTTGGCCTTGGCGCCTACTCGGTGGTGCTGGTGAGGTCGCGATATATTGGCGGCTTCTTCGTGTTGTTGTTCGTTGCGCTTCTAGCCGGGATTCGCCTACCAAGGAACACGCAGACTGCGCCCCTGACAAAATATGTGGCGGCGGGAGTGATCGCAACTATCCTGTTTTCAGTGGTAGCGCGTTTGGCGGAAACGGCTTACATGGCCAATACCGTCTACGGCGACGCTATGCCGAAGGACGAGCTACGAGCGGCAGAGGGATTGCAAAGCATGGGGTTGCGTGCCGGTGATCCAGTGGCATCGATCGGCGATGGAACGGTCGACTACTGGGCACGCTTGGGACGCTTCAAGGTTGTAGCGGAAGTTTTTTCTCCAGAGGCTGGGCATTCCCGGTTCTGGAGCGAATCGTGGGAACGCAGGAAACAGGCTTACGATTGTTTGAGACGCTCGGGAGCGAAGGTGGTCGTGGTTTGGGCTCCGCCCAACGGCGTGGACCCCGGCTGGCAGCAAATTGGGACCACGAATTACTACGCACATTTTCTGGCGAAATAGCGCGGCAAGTCTCAACTTTCCAGTTATGATTCGGGAACTTACATTTGGCAGGAGTTCATCTTGGTGGTAGCCCCCAGAGCGGAAGCGAATTATCAGCCGGTTGCCATTCCGCTGAAAGAACCGGAGACGATAGAAGTCTCAGTCGTAATGCCCTGCCTGAACGAGGCTGAGACGCTGGAGATCTGCATTGTCAAGGCTCGGCGCGCGTTGCAGGAAGCGAACATTGCCGGCGAGGTGGTGATCGCCGATAACGGGAGCACCGACGGCTCCATTGAAATTGCGCAACGGCTGGGCGCGAGGATCGTAAACGTGCGAGCGAAGGGTTATGGCAACGCGTTGATGGGAGGAATCGCAGCCGCGCGGGGCAAATACGTTGTCATGGGAGACGCCGACGACAGCTACGATTTTGGACACATCCCACGGTTTGTTGAACGACTGCGAGCGGGTGCAGACCTGGTTATGGGCAACCGTTTCCAGGGCGAGATTAAACCGGGCGCGATGCCGTTCCTGCACCGGTACCTGGGGAATCCGGTTTTGTCTCAGGTAGGGAAGCTTCTGTTCAAGAGTCCCGTGGGAGATTTTCATTGCGGTCTGCGAGGTTTCACCAAAGCTGCGTTTGATCGCATGGGTCTGCAGACCACGGGAATGGAATTTGCCAGCGAGATTGTGGTCAAATCCAGTCTGCTTGGGTTCTCCATCGCGGAAGTGCCAACGACGCTTTCTCCCGACGGGCGAAGCCGGCGTCCGCATCTGCGGACATGGCGGGATGGATGGAGGCATCTGCGATTCCTGCTGCTCTTTAGCCCGCGTTGGCTGTTTCTGTATCCAGGATTCGCGCTGATGTTCGTCGGTGGGGCGCTCGGGCTGTGGCTGCTGCCCGCTCCCAGGATTGTGGGGAACGTCACATTTGACGTCCACACGCTCTTGTATGCGGCAGCCTTTGTGCTGTTGGGATTTCAGGCCATCGCCTTTGCTTGTTTCACCAAGATATTTGCGATCTCCGAGGGACTATTGCCTCCCGACCCGCAGTTGGATAAGATGTTCCGCTACATCACGCTCGAACTCGGGCTCGTGTTGGGGGGCGCACTTTCAATTGTTGGTTTGGCCATCTCTACGTACGCCTTGCGTATGTGGGGTGTCCGGCATTTCGGGCCGCTCGACATTTCGCACACGCTGCGCCTTGTGATTCCGGCCGTACTCTGTCTGATATTGGGCGTGCAAACCATCTTCTCGAGTTTTTTCCTCAGCATTCTGGGACTGCGGCATCGATGAGCAGCCCGGAGTTCGATCTTCACGCCGACAGCTACGATGCGGAGTTGAACGAAGCGCTCTCGGTCAGCGGAGAAGACAAACATTATTTCGCCAGCCGCCGAGTGCAGTGGCTGGCGCGCTGCGTTGCAAAGCTGGGAGAAAGTCCGTCCAATATTTTGGATTATGGCTGCGGCATCGGCGACACGTCGGGTTTATTGCAAACCGCCTTCGGAGCCGAGAGCGTTATAGGAGTTGATATTTCGCCACGCTCGATCGAATTGGCTGCAAAACGGAACGGAACGACGACCTGTCAGTTTCTGACTTTTTCAGAGTATACCTGCTTGGAGTCGATCGACTTGGCATACTGCAACGGGGTCTTTCACCATATACCAGTCAGCCTGCGAAGTTCCGCCGTCGAATATATCTACACTCGCTTGCGTCCCGGCGGAATGTTTTCCTTCTGGGAGAATAATCCGTGGAATCCTGGCACCCGGTACGTGATGGCGCAATGCGTCTTCGATCACGATGCCATCATGATTCCGCCGCCGCAGGCGAAGGCGCTGCTGCGGCAACAGGGCTTCGAAATTATGCGGACGGACTACTGCTTTTTCTTTCCACGCTTCCTGGGCGCGTTGCGTTTTCTTGAGGCCAGTTTGGCGCGCTTTCCGTTTGGAGCTCAGTATCAGATTCTGTGCCGAAGGCCGTCACATTTGCGTTCCAGATAGACATGACGGAAGGCAAAGGGATGTTGAGCTTCCTCACAAATAATTCGCGGCCGATCGAGAACTGCGGCGAAGTTGAATCGCAATGTAGGTCGATGCGGCGGTTTTTTCGCATTCTGGCCGTCGGCCTGGCATTGGCGCGGATCGTGGCCGCTCGCCATACCATCGGTCCAGATCCCAGAGCGTACATGGAACTGGCTCGCGCCATCCTGCGCCACGACTGGCCGATGGTGGCCAACGCCTACTGGAGTGCACTGTATCCCTGGTTGCTGGCGGCTGCCATGTGGGTGGTCAAGCCGTCGCTGCGCGAAGAATTTCCTCTTGCTCATGCCTTAGCTCTGCCGACCTATCTGGTTTGCATCGCAGCGTTTGAGTTTTTCTGGACATCTCTGTTGCGCTTCCGGGATGTGACTACCGATCGGGCCGCCGTGACCAATGCGCCCATTCCGGTCGGGCAAATGTGGGTATTGGGCTACTCCCTGTTTATTTGGATGACGATAGGAGAACTCATCCTATTGATTAATCCTGACATGTGCGTCACTGCGATCGCGCTGCTGGCAGCCGCCCTATTGCTTCGAATGGAAACCACGCCAGACGCCGCGCCGCGTCTTTATCTATGGTTCGGAATCTGTCTGGGTCTCGGTTATTTGATGAAGGCAATTCTATTTCCGATGGGGTTCGTTTTCCTCGGCATGATGATTGTGGTTTCCGGACGACCTTTTCGCCGTAAGGCCTGGTGCTTTGGGCTCGCCGCGCTCGCTTTTGTCGCACTCTCAGCGCCGGAGATTGTAGTGATCTCACGCGCCAAGGGACGCCTCACTTTTTCAGATACCGGAAAACTGAATCTTGCCTGGTTTAACTACGGTCTTCCCTATCGAAATTGGCAAGGAAAACCGGCCGGCACAGGTACGCCGGTGCATCCCACACGAAAACTATATGAGCATCCCGCCGTGTACGCGTTCAACGGGCCGCTCAGAGCGAGTTATCCCCCGTGGTTTGATCCGTCTTATTGGAATGAGGGATTGTCGCCTGCCTTTAACCTCGGCAGAGTCGCCAGGCATGCGGTTCACGTGATGTTGGATCTCGGTTCGGAATTGTTATACCCCAGGGCGTGGGTGGCCGGGATGTTGCTATTTCTAATTGGCGCCGATCCAAAAAAAACCTGGAAAGGGATCGCGGTTTATCGACATCTCATTCTGATTAGCGCCGCCGCCTTTGCGGCATTCTCCTTCACCCTGATACAGAGTCGCTTTCTGCCTCCGTGGCAGTTGCTGCTTTGGGGGTCGTTTCTAGCCGGGATACGGCTGCGACAATCGACTGCTTTCCTTTACCGCGGGGTCACTGCTGTGGTCTCCCTCGCTTTGATCGCTGCCATGCTCTTCCTCACGTACCGGGGGTTCACCGAGCATTTCCCGAGCGACGCTAGCCCAGAATATGCGACCGCCGAAGGACTGCTCAGAATGGGAGTGCAGCCCGGAACAAAAGTGGGAGCCATCGGCTTCGATAACGATGCCTATTGGGCATACCTGGCGCGGCTCGACATTGTGGCGGAGATCAACACCGAAGACACGTGTCTCTTTTGGAGCGAGCCGCCGGAGGTTCAAGCTCATGTGCTGGAAAAATTTGCTGAAGCGGGTGCGAGCGTAGTGGTCGCGAACACGGGCGGAGGCGTCAAAACTACTTCGCGAGCAGTTCCTTTTGATCTGGCGGCTTGTGCTCGCCCCGGACCTCAATGGAAGAATATCGAGGGCAGTCCGAATCACGCATTTTTTCATCAGTAATCCAAACTCGACCTTAGAGTTTGTTCGGGTTTTCATCATGCCCTGTCTGAGTTCCATGCGCCGGGCCATTCGTTGGACTCAAAACTAAAGCGTCCGTAACTCGTTCAAAAGAAGGTGAATCCTGTTCTTGACATATATTACATATTGCAATATAAATATGTCGATCTGACATATGAAGCTCGGCGAGAAAATTCGTTACCTGCGAGAGGTGGAAGGCTCGCTGCGCGGCTTGGGGCGTCCAATGACCCAGCAGGAGATTGTGAAGGCGGTTCGCCAAGAGCTGCGCAAAAGCATCAGCCAGTCCTATTTGTCGCAGATTGAAAGCGGGAGGCGACGGCACATGACGCAGTCATCTCGCGCGCTGTTGGCAAAGTTTTTCAAAGTGCATCCCGGCTTCCTGGTGGATGACCCGGAGGGATATCACACGGAGCTGACCTCGGATTTGCGCACCACAGAAGGCCAGTTGGATGTCTGGCTGCTGCAAGGTTCGGAGCGCTTCGTGAGCGATCCAGAAGTGAGCGCGGTGCTGATTAAGGCTGCACGGGAAAAGGACACGCGGCGCTGTCTGCTGCTCTTGGGCGCGATTCTGGATACACCCGGCCTTGCCGAGCGGTTGCTTGAGGCCTTACGGCCAGAACTGATGGTGGGCGGCCGTCGTTGTGGCGAAGATCAGGGCCGGGAGAGTTATCGCGAAAATCTTTCTCGCGAGAATCGAGGCCACACGGCCAGTGCGGAAAGGAGGCGAATCCGATGAACCATTCCATGACCTGGGCGGACTTTTATCTGATTTGTTTCGCAGTCGGCTTCTGCTTCAGTTTCTTCTCGTTCGTGTTCGGCGGGGCGCGCACAGGTCGATTGCATCTGCCGCATTTGCACGGGCACGTGGGCGGAGCGCACCTTCCTCCCGGTGCGGCAGGTCACGCGCCAGTTGCGGCCGGGCATGCTTCGGCCGGAACCAATGAAGCAGGGAGCCAGACTGCGGCCCACAGCGGTGGAGTTTCGCCGTTCAACTTCGTCACGCTGACGGCGTTCCTGGCCTGGTTTGGCGGGACTGGATATTTGCTGACGCGCTACTCCGGAGTTTGGGTTGGTTTTGGATTGCTGGCTTCCATCACGAGCGGGCTGGTGGGCGGGGGCATCGTATTTCTGTTTCTGAGCAGAGTGCTGATTTCAGAGGACGAGAATATGGATCCCGCCGACTACGAAATGGTCGGTGTGCTCGGCCGAATCTCCAGCCCGATTCGCGCTGATGGAACCGGAGAGATGATTTACACGCAAATGGGAACACGCCGCGTGTGTGGCGTGCGCAGCGAGGATCGCAGCGCAATCGGCAAGGGAACAGAAGTAGTCGTGACTCGCTACGAGAAGGGAATTGCTTACGTTCGTCTGTGGACTGAGATGTCGGGCGAAGATACGGCTCCGGCCGACAAGGAGCAAAAACTATGAGGCGCACGTGGTACAAGACACTGGCGGCGTTGTTGTGGTTTGCACCTGTGGCAATCGCGGTGCGTTATTGGCAGGTGTGGGATCGCCTGCCGATGCGTGTGGCCAGCCACTTTGACGCTGCAGGCCGCGCCAACGGATGGATGACACGCGAGGGGTCGCTGTACTTCGACCTGATCTTCCTGGCGTTCTTGGCAGGCGTTTTTTCTGTCGCGCTGTTGGTCGTCCAGCGGAAATATGAGCTGGGGACGGTGCCGTGGGCGCTGCTCGTTTTTCTTCATGCGGAAACCTGGACGTTGGTCTATCTCCTGAACTCCACGGTGAATTACAACCTTAACGGAACTGCGATTGTGATTCTGCCGATTTTGGTCGTGAGCGTTCTCGGCGCAGCCGTAATGGTAATCCTTGCCCTTGGGGAAAAGCGTGGCCGCGCATTCTCCACCACAGAAGTGCTGGCGGAAGAAGTGCATTCGGGCAAGAGATTGGGCGGGTTTCTCCTTGGGGCCGCGGCCCTGCTGGCGGGGCTGGCGCTGGCGATTCCCAACTCAACGGTGCGGCTGGCTCTTGGCTTGAGCGCAGTCATTACGGCTGCCGCTTATGTCATGGCTTGGGATGGATTTCACTACTACTTTACCCGGCATGGAGTCGAGGTTCGAACCCTGGGGTTTCGTTTGAAGTCGATCCCTGTATTGCAGATCAAGAACTACGAGATTCAACCGTGGAATCCAGTAGGCGGATATGGAATTCGCGGGCGAGGGAATCGAAAAGCCTACGTTTGGGGAAAGTCCGGTGTTCGCGTCGAGATGTATGACGGAGAGGTCTTCCTGGGACACAACGATCCGCAGCGGATCGTGCATGACCTGAATGTGATCAAGCGATTTCAACAGTCGTAACGAAAAAAGTTTGGGAGGGAGGCGTTATGTTCGAGATGTCACGCATGGTTGAGATTTGGATCTTCGCCGGGCTGGGAGTGATGGCTCTTCTGTTCCTGATGAGCGGAATGGCCAGGTTATATCGCAAAGCGGGGCCGCACGAGGCACTCATCGTGTATGGCCTGGGCGGAACGCGCGTGGTGCAGGGGCACGGCACGCTGGTGCTTCCCATGGTACAGGTGTGCAAGGACCTGTCTCTGGAGCTGATGTCGTTCGATGTGGCGCCGCAGCAGGATCTCTACACGAAACAGGGCGTCGCGGTGACGGTGGAAGCTGTCGCGCAGATCAAAGTGAAATCGGATCGCGAATCTGTGCTGACAGCGGCCGAGCAATTCCTTACCAAGAGCGATCAGGAGCGCGAAGCCCTGATCCGGCTGGTGATGGAAGGCCATCTGCGCGGCATCATCGGGCAACTCACGGTGGAGGAGATCGTGAAGCAGCCGGAGATGGTTTCCGACCGCATGCGCGGCACCTGCGCCGAGGATATGAACAAGATGGGGCTCGAGGTAATCTCGTTCACCATCAAGGAAGTCCGCGACAAAAACGAATACATCACCAACATGGGCAAACCGGACGTAGCCCGCATCAAGCGTGACGCCGACGTTGCTACCGCCGAAGCTGACCGCGATACGGCGATCAAACGCGCATTGGCGCAGCGGGAATCGGCTGTGGCTAAGGCGCAGGCGGATCAGGAACGCGTGCTGGCGGAAACATTGTCGTTGGCCAAGCAGGCGGAATCGCAGCGTGATCTGGAAGTGAAGAAGGCGCAATTCCTGGAAGTCACCAAACGCCAGCAGGCGCAGGCCGACAAAGCGTATGACATCCAGACCAACATCATGCAACAACAGGTGATCGCCGAGCAGGTGAAGGTGCAGCAGATCGAGAAAGAGCAGCAGGTCAAAGTACAGGAGGCGGAAATCAATCGCCGCGAAAAAGAATTGATCGCGACGGTGTTGAAGGGAGCCGAGATTGAGCGTCAGCGGATCGAGACGCTGGCGGCAGCTGAGAAGCAGCGCCTGATCGCGGAAGCCGAAGGGCATGCGTCGTCGATACGTGCGCAAGGCGAGGCCGAGGCGGAAATTATTTTCAAGAAGGGTGAATCCGAGGCCAAGGCCATGAACGTGAAGGCCGAGGCGTATCAGGAATACAACCAGGCCGCGGTAATCGACCGGTTGTTCACCTGCATGCCGGAGGTGGTGAAGGCGTTGGCCAGTCCGCTGGCGAACGTCGACAAGATCACCATCGTTTCTACCGGCAATGGCGATGCCTCCGGAATGAACAAAGTTACCGGCGACATCGCCAAGATGGCGGCGCAGGTGCCGGCGTTGTTCGAGACGCTCTCGGGCATGCCGCTCTCGGAGTTGCTGGGCAAAGTGCGTCAGCTCGGGGACAAAACACCGAAACCGCCGGTAGTTGACGTAACCAAGTAAGGGTCTCAATGATTCGTGTAGGGCAGGCTCTCGGGAGCCTGCTCTGTCGAGGCGGAAGAAATCGGAGTTGAGATTATGAACCGAAAATCGAAAGGAATGGGATTAGGAATCGCGTTGGGCGCAGCGCTAGGCGCCACTCTCGGTGTGATGGCCGGGCACATCGCGATCTGGCTTGGGCTTGGGGTAGCGATTGGAATGGCGCTCGGCAGCACGTTGCGACGTACGACATGCGCCCACTGCGAAGCAGAAAAACGAAATCAAGAGCTAGGAGCTAGGAGCTAGAAGCTTGAAGAAAAAGGAGCCCACCATGGCATTACTAGAGCGTGTTTCCACATTGGTCCGAGCCAACCTCAATGACCTGATCGATAAGGCCGAGGAGCCGGAGAAGATGATCAAGCAGGTGATTCTTGACATGCAGAACCAACTGCTGCAGGTGAAGACGCAGGTCGCGATCGCGATCGCGGACCAGCACCTGCTGGAGAAAAAACAGAAAGAAAACGAAGAGAAAGTGGCGGAGTGGATGCGCAAGGCAGAGTTGTCCGTCGACAAGAAGCAGGACGACTTGGCGCGCGCCTCTCTGCAGAGAGTGGAAAGTTATCGCGAGATGAGCGAGAGCTTTACGCAGCAAGTGGCCGACCAGAAGGCGCAGGTGGACAATCTGAAATCCGCGCTGCGGCAACTCGAGCAGAAGTTGACCGAGGCGCAGGCCAAGGCCGATCTGCTGATCGCGCAGCATCGCCGCGCTCGCGCTGTCGGCAAGGCTAGCGACGCGCGCCTCGCGATAGGCGATGGCTCAAAGGCCGCAGCGTTCGACCGCATGAAGCGCAAAGTGGCGCACTCCGAGGCGCTGGGTCAGGCCAAAGCAGAAATTGCCGGAGACAACATGGAAGACCGGTTAGCGGCGCTCGAGAAAGAAGATCGCATTGAACAACTTCTGGCGGAGTTGAAAGGGAAGCGGGGAGCGTAGGGGAGGATTAAGCAGGATCGGAGCGGCCGTAGAATTTGCGTAGGTTTGGAAGCCGCAGGCCGGTTAGCCAAGGCTCACGAGTGCCGGCGCTTACATCCATTGACCGCTCAAGGTGCATCTCTGTATTTTTGCGGTAGAATTCTACGTACAACTCCAAGGCCCAAGGAAAAATTCATGAAGGTAGTTGCAATCCTGCTGGTGCTGCTGCTCGCCGTTATGATCAACGGTTGCGGCAATTCGACCGCCGTGGAGGCGCCGTCCGGCAGCGTATGGCAGTCGGTAATGTCAGGTGGGACAGGCACGTCTTCGGGGTTTAGCTTCAACACGCAGTTCACGGTTTCCAGCGGTGGGGTACTAAGCTTTTCATCTGGAGGAACAAGTTTTCAATTCCTCAATGTGGATACTTGTTACGGCAATCTTCCCTCGAATGCCATTAACCCATCCGGAACACTGAGCACGACCTACAACTCAGCCGACCAGGTGACTGGCACATTTTCCTTTACCATACCCTCCCCAAAAGGCGACGTTATCACCCTTACTAGTACGTCAGTCACAGGAACGGTGAATCCCAACAATAACTACGTCCTCAGCGGAGGCTCCATCATTGGCGACTGGGCGCTGGTCCCTGGCAGCGGCAGCAGTTGCGTGGCCGCAAGCGGCTCTTTCACAATGACGCAGACGGGCACCTAAGAAGATTTCTGGATTTAAAACCAATCGCTGCGGTAAGCGACCCACCATGCGATGAACGCGATGGGAATGGTTGCGGCAAGGCCCCACCAGATCGGAAGCAGGAAGTCTGCAAGCAGGCCAAGCACCATGAAGACGATCCAGAAGATTTTGCGTTCCATAAGCAGATTGTAGGTGGTGACGGGTCCGGTGAGGAAGTTCAATAGAGTGCGCAGCTTGTAGTATCCTCGGCTTGTCGATATTCTGATGCACGTGTCGCGCCGCTGCTTCGACAATCCATGAACGTCAAACTCTTCTCTCCTACTTTCGGGCTGTTTCTGCTGTGGAGTACGGCAGGTTTCGGTCAACCTCCAGTGACGCAGGCCACGGCTCAACCCGTCCCTCAATATTCGGTGCAGGGAAGCACGCCATCATCGGCGCAGGGCGGGCCGGTCTCGTATGCGTCGGTGACGCAGCTGAACGGGTTGCTGGAGCAACTTGACGCGACGTCGAAGACGACGCAGGTGGATCTTGCGAAACTGCGAATTGAACGCTGGAAGACGGACAGCTCGACGAAGAAGCAGACGTTGGGCGACGTCGACTCCATCCAGCGGAACCTGCAGAGTGCGCTGCCGGAGATGATTGGGCAGTTGCGCAATTCGCCGGAGGACATGCCGGCAACCTTCAAACTCTACCGCAATCTCGATGCCCTCTACGACGTAATGAGCGGAGTGGTGGAATCGGTGGGAGCGTTCGGGCCGAAAGATGATTTTCAATCATTATCAAACGATCTAAACGGCTTTGAAGGAACGAGGAAACAGTTGGCCGAGCGTATGAACAACCTGGCTGCGTCGAAGGAACAGGAAATCGTGCGCTTGCGCGCCGACCTGAAGACGGCACAGGCTGCGATTCCCGCGGCTCCGCCCAAGAAGACTGTCGTCGATGACAACGAGCCTCCCAAGAAGCCGGTCGTCAAAAAAAAGCCAGCGCCGAAAAAGCCCGCGACCAAGGCTCCGGGAACTACGACGCCAGCGCAGGCCGCCCCGGCGCAACCCAAATCCCAGTAGGGGCAAGTAGGCTTCGACTAGGCGTTCATTCGTACGATCTCGTGACATCCTCGCGAATCTGTTAACCTTCCAGCGCATCAAAATTGCACTCGGAATCGGGCATGACTTCTCACGGCCACATCAGCGCCATCATCTTCGGTCTCGTAATTCTCTGGGTAGTATTTCTGGATGCGTTCGAGACCGTAGTGCTGCCGCGCCGAGTGACGCGGCACTTCAAGCTGACGGCGTGGTTTTACCGCCGCACGTGGATTCCGTGGAAGAAGGTTGCCGATCACATCAAGACGCCTTCGCGGCAGCAGAGTTTTCTGGGATACTTCGGCCCGCTGTCGTTAATTCTGCTGCTTGCATTCTGGGCTACGACGCTGATTTTTGGTTTTGCTCTGGTGCAATATGGCTTGGGCGGGCACGAACAGTTGGGGAATGAGCCGATCACGTTTGGCAGGATCGTCTACCAGAGCGGACAGACTTTTTTTACGCTGGGCTACGGAGATATTTTGCCGACGACGGAGGCTGCCCGAGCAGTGTCCGTGCTGGAAGCCGGCATGGGATTTGCATTTCTCGGCTTAGTGATTGGATATATCCCTGTTGTGTACTCGTCATTTTCCCGGCGCGAGATTCAAATTTCTATGCTGGATGCGCGGGCTGGATCGCCGCCCTCGGCAGTCGAGTTGTTAGTGCGGCTGGCGGGCAGTTCGGATAATCCAGCGATTGAACAGGCCGTACTGGACGCGGTGCTGCGTGATTGGGAACGGTGGGCGGCAGAGCTGCTGGAGAGTCATATTTCTTATCCGGTGCTTAGTTTTTTTCGCTCGCAGCATAGCAACCAATCGTGGCTGGGCGCACTGACGACGATGCTCGACGTGACTTCCCTGGTGCTCACCGGAATTGAAGGGGTGCATCCGGGACAAGCCAGACTGACCTTCGCCATGGCGCGCCACGCGGCGGTGGATCTGGCGCAGGTGGTGAATGCGCACTACGATCCGCAATCGCCGGAACGATTGACAAGCGAAACCTACGATTCGCTGCGGGAGGCGCTGTCTGCCGCGGGATTGAAATTGCGGACCAGCGATGAGGCTCGCCAGAAGCTGGATCGGCTGCGGTCGATGTACGAGCCCTACGTCCACTCAACAGGACAGAACCTGATGCTTTCGATTCCGCCCTGGAAGCATCCGGAAAAAATACGGGATAACTGGCAGGCGGGACCATGGGACCGCGCAATTCAAGCCAGAGGGCTGGCCGTGCTTGGACAGAAGCCGGCGCGGCCGCAAGGCATCGAAGACCATTTCTAGCTTCCGTGCTGCGCCAATGGGCGTGCTAACATCCCTGCTTCGGCTTTTCATTGCAAGACAAATATGGCATGAAGAATATTGGCGAGAATGTCGTGCGCATTGAGGCGGAGGCGTTGCGCGCTCTAGCCGACCGGATCGGCGGGCCGATGGCGGCGGCGTTTCAGCAGTCTGTGGACCTGATGTTTTGCTGCGCCGGTCGCGTGGTAGTGACCGGGATGGGGAAGAGCGGGCTCATCGCTCGCAAAATTGCTGCCACGCTGAGCTCTACGGGAACGCCGGCGTTGTATCTCCACCCGGTAGAGGCATTGCACGGGGATTTGGGTATGGTAGTGCGCGGAGACGCGGTACTGGCACTCTCGGCTTCGGGTGAGACGGAAGAGATTCTCGCGCTGCTGGCGACGATCAAGCGGCTGCAGGTGCCTTTGATTGCGATGACTGGAGACGAGATTTGTAATAAATCCGGAGGAGTCTCGACTCTGGCTGCGGCTGCAGACGTGGCGCTTGATTGCTCGGTCGCCGAGGAAGCTTGCTCGCTCGGGCTGGCACCGACTGCGTCGACAACTACGATGCTGGCTCTGGGAGACGCGCTCGCGGTTGCGCTCAGCGAGAAACGTGGATTCAAAGAAGAAGACTTTGCCAACTTGCATCCCGGGGGCAAGCTGGGCAAGCGACTTGCGCGGGTCGAGTCTTTGATGCACTCAGGGGACGCGCTGCCTTGCGTTACACCGCACACGAAAATGCCGGACGTAATCTACGAAATGTCGCGGAAGAAGCTAGGTGTGACGGCGGTAGCGCAAGGTGACAAGCTGGTGGGGGTCATTAGCGATGGAGATTTGCGGCGATTGCTGGAAGCGAGGGGCAAAGACGTCCTCGATCTCACGGCGGGCGAGTGCATGACCAAGAATCCGCGGACAATTGGAGCTGGAGAGTTTGCTGCGACGGCACTCGCTCTGATGGAAGAAAAGAAGATTACCTCGCTCATGGTGCTCGATAAAGAGGGGAAGTTAGAGGGGATTGTCCACCTGCATGATCTGTGGAGCACCGAGCTAGTGTGATCATTCGATGAGGAGATGGTATGTATCACTACGATCCTAAGACGGCGCTGGAAGAGTTGACAGAAGATGCCACGCTCCCGAACCCAGTGCATGTTCGCGACATGATGCTGCGCAAGCACCTTTCCGCCGACAAGTCGCTGGAACTCAATCGCCTGTTCGTTGAGTATCAGAAGTTTTTCGGCGAGGCACAGAAGCTGGGGAAAGAGATTTTGCGGCAGTTGGCTGGGTAGTGCCGAGTCGCGAGTACCCGGTACCAAGTCAACTCGACTGCCCGCGTCCGCTGCCGCCACTCCGAGTGCGCGTCGCGTAATCATTTACAATAATCAATTCAATTAAGCATCAAAGAACGCCTGTTGCTCGGTACTCGCAACTCGGTACTTCAAGACAACTCTATGCATCGATGGTCAGAACTCTTCATTCCTACGTTGCGCGAAGCTCCGGCTGATGCCGAGGTCGCCAGCCACAAATTTCTGGTGCGCTCTGGCTACATTCGACAGCTGGCCGCGGGAATCTATTCGTATCTTTTTCTCGGCAACCGGTCATTCAACAAGATCATGGCCATCGTGCGCCAGGAGATGGACAAGATCGGGCAGGAGTTTTTCCTGCCCGCGCTGCATCCGCGTGAGCTTTGGGAGGTGAGCGGGCGCTGGGCCTTGATGGGTGAGAACCTGTTTCGTCTGAAAGACCGCAAGGGCGCCGACATGGCCTTGGGCATGACGGAAGAAGAAGTGATGACCGACATCGCGCGCAAGGAACTGCGCAGCTACAAACAGTTGCCGCAGATCTGGTACCAGATCGCTCCGAAGTTTCGCGACGAGCCACGTCCAAGGTCTGGGCTGCTTCGCGTGCGCCAGTTCATGATGAAGGACTCGTATTCATTCGACATCGACGCGGCCGGCTTGGATATTTCCTACAAGAAACATTACGACGCGTACTGCCGCATTTTTGACCGCTGCGGATTGAAGTACATGGTCGTCGAGGCGGATTCGGGAGCGATGGGCGGGAAGGAATCGCACGAATTCATGGTGCGTACGCCAGCGGGAGAAGATCACATTGTGAGCTGCGATGGCTGCAACTACGCGGCGAACCTGGAAAAGGCGACGTCGAAACTTGACGCCGTCGCCGATCTCGCGCCCGAGGGGGACGGCAAGCCGCTGGAGGTACACACTCCGGGACAGAAGACGATTGAAGACGTGGCGCGCTTCCTGGGTGTCTCGCCGAAGAACAAGATCAAGACGCTCGCGATGATGGCGGAAGAAAAAGATGAGAAGACGGGTAAAACGAAGACGCGAGCGATTGTGGTGCTCATGCGCGGCGATCATCAGTTGAATGAAGCCAAGCTCAACGGAACGGTGGCGACCGCGACCCGTCCCATGGAGGAGAGCGAGATCAAGGCACTATTCAAATCCCCTGCGGGATATTTGGGGCCATTGGGCATTAAGTGGGCGAAGGACTTGAAGAAGGATGGGGACCGCCCCGTGCTGCTCGTAGATAAAGCCCTGGAAGGCCGCTCCAATTTGATCGGAGGCGCGAATAAAGAAAACTACCACGTCAAGAACCTTACTCCGGGTGAAACCTTCCAGCCAACGGCCTACGTCGATCTTCGCAGGGTCACCGCCGGTGAGCCCTGTCCCAACTGCGGCGAGCCACTACGCATTGATACCGCAGTCGAGATCGGGCACATCTTTAAGCTCGGCTACCGGTATTCGGAGTCGATGGGTGCGCGAGTGCTCGACAAAAATGGCAAGGAAGTTATGCCGATCATGGGATGCTACGGCATCGGGATGGAGCGCATTTTGACTGCGGCGGTGGAGCAAAGCAACGATGAAAATGGATTCTGGCTGCCGCCGTCAATCGCACCGTTCGAGATTGTAGTTACTCCCGTCAACGTGAAGGACGAAAATGTGCTGAAGGCTGCGATTGACATTGGCACTCGTCTGGAGACCGCAGGTTTTGACGTGATTCTCGATGACCGGGACGAGCGGGCGGGAGTCAAGTTCAAAGACGCCGACTTGGTGGGCATTCCCTTCAGAATCAATGTCGGAAAGAAGGTTACCGAAGGTACTGTGGAGGTGGTTCTGCGCTCGACTCACGAGGTACGCGATGTTACGATCACGTCGTTAGTCGAACATTTTCAAGGAGTGCTGCGAGCCTAGGCTGAAGTTTGCGCCTGGCTGGCGGCGCAAATTCACTATGGGAATTATCAAAGCGTGTGTGGGTTTTCTCGCCATCGCAGCCGTGGTTGTAGGCCTGTTCCAGGTAGCTCCGCCGATGCTGGCGAACTACAGTTTTTCGGACGACCTGAAGACCATTGCCATGATGGACAGCGCTAACCTGCAGAAGACCGATGAGGATGTTCGCAATGATGTGATCCGTAAGGCCAAGGAGCACGATCTGCCGATCGAACCGAAGCAGGTCACGGTCCAGCGTATTAATTCCCCCGGTCTTTCCGCAGTGTACGTGGCGGCGGATTATACGGTCACGATCAGCCTGCCCGGTTATTCCTTCGATATGCACTTCAATCCGACCAGCGGAAACAAAGGGTTCTAAGAACCTGCCTCTCCTGCAGTAGGAATGCTGACCCCTTCTTAATTTGGGATCCGACGGGCCGCCGGTCGCGCCCTCGTCGTTCGTGTTTTTCAAGCCTTGTGCCTGGCGGCTCGCTCAGTCGACGAAGATTCGCGGATCGATGCATAGACGACGCATCTTAATCTAAGTACATAAGGCCGTCGCAAATACGGCAGCATGGTTGTTTCAAAGACTGCGGATTTAACTTGATGTCCTTCGGTAGGAGATGCTGAGTTTGGCTAGCGGCAGCAATGCGCCGTTATGTGCCGAAGCCGCATGTGATTACCACGCAGGAAGTTTCAGGATTATTTGCGACGCAGGTGGACGAAACAGAACGTTAACTTTGGAAGCCCTCGAAGATTGGGAGGCGTTATGTATTTCTATTGGATTTGGTGCGACCGCTCCGGGCGGCGCAGGCACGTCCTCGGCTTGTGAGTGGTCTGCCGGGGGAGCAGAAGGAGCCGTCAAGACTAGGACGGACCGCAGCCACCGGTAGGAGAATTGGGGGCCGTAGCAGAGCCCACGCCGATCGCGACCGGCTGGGACATCATGCCGCGGTACGTCGCGGTAACTTGGTAATACCCGGTGTAGACCCAGACCGGCGGGTTGGCCGGACCGCTCGTCGCGGTCGATCCTGTGCCCGTGGTCACGATCGCGTCTTCCCATGTACACAGGGCTTCGACGGCCGTCATCAGCCCGGTCGAATTGATGGGAACGGTAGTCGGACCATACGCTGGCAGCGGCTCTTGAAAGTTGGAGTCTACGCCGACCGTGGTAACGGTGTACGTGACAGAGTCAGTAATCGGGACCGCTTTACCGCTATGATAGATCGCGAAGGCCTCGAGCTGCAGCGTACCATCGGCGCCGACCAGGTTGAAAAAACCGCCGCTGTTTGCTCCGTTAGTGGTGAGCTGAACCGACTGCAGGTAATCCGAAGTGCCGCATCCGGTCGAGATGAGCGATAGGGCAACCAGCAGTGCGGCCAGAATATTGGTTCGTTTCACAGGAAAAATCCTCCGTAAACTTTCCGCTAATTTCAATTCGAATGTTGTCAGCTTCTAATATTGGAGGCAAGAGAAATGTGTGGTTACTATGCAATCGATTGGTCACGTCCGATGGTCACTCGAGGTTGTCGATGGGCGTCGCAGAAATGGAATTTCGTCTTCGAGTACATGCGTGTACTGTTGCTCGCCAAGCTCTGCACGCCGCCAGTTTATAAAAATCGAATCGCTGAAATGCCCAGCGGGACGAGGAGTTCAAGCGAAATCTCTGTCCGCATTCGGGAAACTATTTGGTACGATTTCGTTTTCTCTGCCAGAGATGCAAAATGAAAAATTGGGAACGAGTGAACGAGTGCTGATCTGAAGATCAAGGGCTGAGCTTTCCAGGACGAAGTTTCCAACAGTCACAGGCCTGCATAAATCCCTTCCTTATCCGATATGCCTTCTCTCGAAGGCCAGTGACATTCGTAACGTTGCCACCACGTTACCCTCCACTTACTATCGCGATTGGAATAAGAGTTTTTTCACGCCCTCACGGTAGAGCCGATTTAGCTGTGCAATGCCGGCACGCGTAAGAGCACTGAGAGAGACCGGCGGGAACGGACGAGATTCGCGATCGCTTGCTGCGACTCGCAACCAGGAAGTACGCAGACCGGTGAAGGTCAGGCGGAGGCAGTTCATGACGACAAGAGTTCGCTTACTACTAAGTTTTCTGACAGCGCTGGCTACAATCTTTCTGGTCAATTGCGGAGGTAGCTACTCCTGCCAGGTATCGTTCGGTGGGTCGTGCACTCCTTCGGGATCGGGGATTAGCAGCACGGGAGGCGGCGGCACCGGCGGCAGCGGAGGCGGGGGTGGCGGCGGAGGCGGCGGAGGTAGCGCGCCCACGGCCTTTGCTTATGCCGTCGACCAGAAGGGTACTTTCGATGGTTATGAGCTGAATGCGACGGCTGGTACGTTTGGGGCGATTTCCGGTTACCAGGCTCCGACCATTCCTGTAACTGATCCGAGCGTAGGGGTGGTGGTGGCACAAGAACAGTTCGTGTACGCCGCGTTCCCCACGACGGGCCAGATCTACGGTTGGTCGATCGACAGCACCTCCGGTGCATTGACACCCGTCAGCGGCAGCCCCTACACCGCCGCTTACCTGGGATTCGTCGGGGACAGCGAATACAATCAGCTCGACATGATTACCAATCCGGCAGGAACGCTTCTATTTATCGGGGATGCCGGGAACGCCGAAATATGGGTCTATCAGATCGGCAGTGCAGGAGCATTGACACCGGTGCCGGGATCCCCGTTCTCAACGGGCACATTCCAGCCCTGGAACATGACCACCGATGGCCAGGGTAAATATTTGTATGCGACGTTCGCGATTGGCTTGCACGAGGGCCTGAGCGTAGCGGCTTATAGCATTGGGACCGGCAGCAGCGCAGGTACCCTTGCGCCAGTAGTGGGGAGCCCATTCTCGTTTCCCATGTGGGCGGTGCAGGGCGAACCGAGCGGAAATTACTTGATCGGAATAACTGGCAAGACGATAGCCTCTGGCGCCAGCGCCGACGATAAGAACCTCTATGTTTTCAGTATCGAGCCCAGCGGAGCGAATGCGGGCGCAATATCCCCGGTGACGAATTCACCCTTCGCCACTGTCTACGCGCCCTTTAATATCGCCGTCCAGCCCGATGCGAGCAATGGAGAGTTCGTCTACTCCTTTGGCGTTAACGACAGCAGCACCGGCTACAATCCGGTGGAAGGCTATGCGATAAATACGACCACCGGGGCCCTTGCCGCAATTACTGGTTCGCCTTTCAGCGGGGTTACTGCCTCCCTGTGGGGTCAGTTCGATCAGAACGGAACGTATCTATTCTTTTACGGCGATAGCAGCAACTCGGCTCAACTGGGAGTGATCGATGCTGCCACGGGCGTAGGTACGCTTACTGAGGCGCTTTCACCTGCCCCGTTGGCGACCCCCGGATACTGGGCGGTGACTGATCCGAAGTAGGCAACTTGAGTCTGTGGCTCGGCGGTCAGGCCGTGGAATCCGCCTTAATTGTTGTTGACAGCTTGGAGACCCGCATGAACTGCGGGTCTCTTTTTGTTCATCGCAGCGGCGGTACAATACACCTACTGGATCACCAGAGTGCGCAGTTGTCGAGAATGGCAGGCGCGAGCCGACAAAAGGGAATCGCAGGCGGTTCAAACCTTTTTGCGTGGCGCACCGTCTGACTAGCAGGGAGTTTTTCCGGCGGGCGTTCGAATCAAACAGTGGCCATCAAAATTAAGATTCCGAAAGGCGAAGGCAAAGGCAATAAAGCACGGCGCGGATTACCCCGCGACCCGGTGCTTCGAGCCGCGCTCATCATATTTCTGGTAGCGGCGGTTGGTCTGGGCGGGTCTTTCTCTTACTTCTACATCAAGTATGACAGGATCATTCAACAGCGATTCAGCACGCCGGTCTTCACGAATTCAGCCAAAATTTATGCCATCCCTCGCGTCGTACGCGATGGCGATAAAGCCAGTGCCAAGGAAATTGCTGCAGCCCTGTCGCGCGCTGGTTACTCCGAGAAAGAGGGCCAGTCGCCGCTCGGCAGCTTTCGTCTGGTGAGTGGAGGAATCGAGATCACGCCCGGCCCGGAGTCTTACCACAGTCCGGAAGAGGCGCACATCACCATTCAAGATGGCCAAGTGGAGCGCATCACCAGCAAAGGCAGCGACCTTTCCGCTTACGAACTGGAGCCGCAATTAGTGACAGCTTTGTTCGACTCCGAGCAGCGTTCGAAACGCCAGGTGGTGAAATATAACGACATCCCGAAGGTGATGGTGGACGCCGTGTTGGCGATCGAAGACCGGCGTTTTTTCGAGCACAGCGGCGTGAACTTTACCCGCATGTTCGAAGCGGTGTGGATCGATCTGATGCGGCAGCGCCACGAGCAGGGCGGTTCGACCATTACGATGCAGCTTTCGCGCGGATTTTTTCTGACACCGGAAAAAACCGTCCGCCGAAAATTGACGGAAATGCTGATTGCCGAAGAGCTGGAACAGAAGTTCAGCAAGCAGCAGATTTTCGAGTTCTATGGCAACTGGGTGAACCTGGGACAGCGCGGCTCGTTCGCCATCAGCGGATTTGCTGAGGCTTCGCGGGCCTATTTTAATAAGGACCTGAAGGACATCACCTTGCCGGAAGCGGCTCTGCTCGCGGGAATCATCCAGGGGCCCAGCCGGCTATCGCCGTACCGGCATCCGGACCGTGCGCTGGAGAGGCGCAATCTGGTTCTGGATTCGATGGTCGACACTCATGCCATTACTCGCGACCAGGCAGAGAAGGCCAAGGCCGCTCCGTTGAAGCTCGCTCCACCAAACGTGGAGGCCAGCGACGCTCCCTACTTCGTCGATATGGTACGGGACACTCTGATCAACAAATTCAGCGAGCATGATCTGAACGATGAGTCGTACCGCATCTACACCACGCTCGATCCCGACCTGCAGAAAGCAGCTGCGCAAGCGGTTGAGTCCGGAATCAGATTGGTGGACGAGCAGGTGACCAAGATGCGCACCAAGCGGGTGAAGGTGGGCAAGAAGATTGAGACAACAGTGGCGCCGGGTCCGCAAGCCCAGGTCGCGCTGGTAGTGCTCGATCCGCACACAGGAGCAGTGCTGGCTTTAGTCGGTGGACGGGATTACGGTTTCAGCCAGCTCAACCACGCGCTCTCCAAACGGCCCACCGGGTCCATTTTCAAGCCATTTGTTTATGCGGCTGCGATGAACACGGCGCTGGACGGATCTCAGACCGTGATCACGCCGGCCTCGACCGTGACCGATGCGCCCTCCAGCTTCGCTTATGGCGATCAGATTTATGAGCCGCGCAACTATAAAGAGGAATATCACGGCGACGTAACTCTGCGTTATGCGCTAGCCATGTCGCTGAACAATGCCACCGTGAAAGTGGCGGAAGAAGTGGGCTATGACAAGGTTGCCGACCTGGCGAGATCCGCTGGAATCGTTTCGGTAAAGCCGACTCCGGCCATGGCCCTGGGTTCCTACGATGCCACGCCTCTGGATATGGCTGGTGCTTACACATCATTTGCGAACAACGGCGAGCGGCTCTCGCCATTGCTGGTGAATTCGGTGCGCAACGCCAAGGGAGATGTGATTGCAAACTTCAAGACTGACCAGCGCCAGGTGCTTGATCCTCGCATCGCCTACATCATGACGAACATGATGGAGGGTGTCATCAATAATGGGCTGGGGTATACCGCGGTTCGCTTACGCGGTTTCACTCTGCCCGCTGCAGGTAAGACTGGCAGTTCGCACGATGGCTGGTTCGCGGGATACACATCCAATTTGTTATGTATCGTATGGGTGGGCTACGACGACTATAGCGACTTGCGGCTGAGCGGCGCGATGACGGCTGCACCTATCTGGACTGAGTTCATGAAGAAGGCGTCGCTGCTGCCGCAGTACAGCGACATGAAAACGTTCTCCCAGCCCACCGGCGTAGTGGACGTGCAACTCGACAAAGCCACGAACCGGCTGGCTACACCTACCTGTCCAGACGATTACGTGGCAGCGTTTGTGGCTGGTACGGAGCCGCGTGAGACCTGCGATCAACAGAGTGGAGTGGCGGGATTGTTCTCCCGCTTCTTTGGTGGAGGAGAGAAGGCACTGCCGCCTCCGCCTCCGGCGCAGGGCGCAAATGGGCAGGAAGACCAGGAGGCTAAGAAAAAGAAGGGCTTCTTCGGCAAGATCGCCGGCATTTTTAAGGATGACAAGTCTTCGGCGCCGGCGTCCAAACCTCCGGATAGCGGCCAAACTCCGCCCCACTGACGCGGGTCGCCGTCAAATAAAATTCTTCGCCGCCCCTCGGAAACTGTGGGAAAATGGCCTCGTGGGAAGTGGTCGCTTTTGGGGGTGTGTATGTCCTACCGGAAGACCTGCCTGGTTGCTTTCCTGATTTTCTCAACCGCCGCATTCGCACAAGTTTCCCATTCAGAACAAGTGCAGATTTCACCACCGCTGATGCGGGCGGTCGATCCTCCCGCGGCCGATGCAACCGGCGCGGCTCTCGAACAGCAAGCGGATCGGTTGCGCGGGGACAAACTGTATCTTGATGCCCTTGATTATTACCGCGCCGCACTGAACAAGCAGCCGGGCGATGCGCGACTGATGAACAAGATCGGCATCACTGAACTCCTGATGCAGCGCTTCAAGGAGGCGAGAAAATCTTTTGAGCTCGCCATCCGGATGGACCGCCATTACGCCGATGCTTACAACAATCTAGGTGTGATTTATTACGAGAGTAAGAGATACGGAGCGGCAGTCAAGCAGTATGAGAAAGCGATCGCGGTAGATAGCAGCTCAGCTTCCTTCTTCAACAATCTCGGGGCAGCTTATTTTTCAAAACGTTCTTTCGAGTCCGCGGTAGTTGCTTACCAGCATGCACTGGAACTTGATCCCGATGTCTTCGAACGAACCTCACGAAACGGTGTGCAAGCGCAACTGCCGAGTCCCGAGGACCGCGCTCGATACGACTACACCGTAGCGAAGTTGTACGCCAAGATGGGCTTCTCCGATCAGTCGCTCGAATACCTGAGGAAGGCCATGGAGGCCGGCTACAAGGATCTGAAAAATGTGTACAAGGATGCGGAGTTTGCACAGCTTCGGAAGAATCCTCGTTTCACCGAACTGATGGCCTCGAATACGCCGGTCGTTACAAATTAACGCTGGGAGGCGGTCACCGGGACGCTCCGAGGGTTGAAACTACAGGAAGAAACTACAGGAAGTTCATCGCAAGACTACAGTATTTACCCGATTGATTCGCTGATAAATCACAGTTGTCTCTGCAAAAGTTACAAAGTTTTACAAAATTAGACGTAACTTCTCCGAGTTCTGCGGTTTAATGATTTCAAATACTCCTGAAAACAACAGGGTGAGTAAGGAGAAACGGTAGCCCATCGGATGCTGACCCGAGCACGCCCCAAGCAAGCATCCGGTGGGTTTTTTGCGTGTGCTCCACTTCATTTTTTGTTCACCGCCAGTGTTGCTTCCTGACCATAAGTAGTGAATTGTCCTTGGCGCCGCCCTGTGCGAGTCTTGGCTTGATTAATGCTGGAGGCCGGGATGCCAAAGAAAAACTGCTTCGTCTTTCTAAGTCTGATCTTCCTCAGTTTTCCGTTCGTGGCTGCTCAAGTCCCGGAAGTAAAATTTATCGCCGATACGCTGGTTGTACAAGCCGATGGGACCTACGAGGCAGATCCGGACCTTGCCACGATGACTTTTCAGATTTTCTCTCAGGACAGCGATATCAAGCGGGCCTACGCTGGCGCAACACAATCGGTGCAACATATTGTCGATCTCGGTGGCGCCAACGGCCTGAAGAAAGAAGACATCAACAGTGGCGTGCTGACGGTTGCGCCGCAGTATTCCGGTGACCGTAAGAAACGAGCTCGTTCCTATTACGTGCAGGGGCAAGTTGTGCTACACATACGGGATTTCTCGCGGATTGGCCCAATTCTTGATGGCTCTGTCGAAGACAACGTTGCCGACTTTCGTTCCCTCACCTACTCGCTGGCGGATGAGGAGTCAGCCAAGAAGCAGGCGGTCGCCGACGCCATGCGACGCGCCGTAGGACGTGCCTCCATCGCCCTTGAGCAGAAAGGGCAGAAGCTTGGAGCTCTGCGCTACATGAGTCTGGATGTCAGGCAATTGGTTGGAGTGGCCCAGATGCAAAACTACGCCCAACTCGTTGAGACATCAACTGCTGAAGTCTCTAGCTCTGGATTGTTCCACAAAGCGGCGCCCCCGCCTCCTCCGATGCCAATACCCCAGCCGCAGAAGATCACGGTCAGCGCTAGCGTGCAGTGTGCATTTCAGATTCAGTGAAGAACTCAAAGGCGACCCGGTCCGCCCCTGAGAATTTCGAAACGCTAGAAGCGAATATTTTACGAAACTAGGTCTTCGGACTACAATATTTGGATGTCGTCCCTTCCTGCTTCGCTCGCCTGGGCCCATCCTCTGGTGGCGGAGTGGTTTGTTCAACGGTTTTCAACTCCCACCGAGCCTCAAGAGCAAGGCTGGCCGCACATTCTTGCTGGTCACACTACGCTGATTTCAGCTCCCACGGGATCGGGCAAAACTCTGGCGGCGTTCTTAGCCTGCATTGACCGGCTGGTACGAAAAGCTCTTGCCGGAGATCTGGCGGATCGGACAGAAGTTCTCTACGTCTCCCCGCTAAAAGCGTTGGGCAACGATATCCAGAAAAACCTGGAAGTGCCGTTGGGGGAAATTCTCGCTATGGCGGGCGAGCGCGGCTTGCTCATGCCGGAGATTCGCACCGCGGTCCGCACCGGCGACACGCTGATGCCGGAGCGCCGCGCGATGCTGAAGCGTCCGCCTCACATTCTGGTGACCACGCCTGAGTCACTTTACATCCTGCTTACTGCCGATAAGAGCCGAGCGATCCTGCGCGATGTGGAGACGGTGATCGTCGACGAAATCCACGCCGTCGCGGACGACAAACGCGGCGCGCATTTGACGCTCTCGCTGGAACGGCTGGAGGCTCTGACTCACAATCCGCCGGTACGAATAGGTCTGTCAGCTACGCAGAAGCCGATTGAGCAGGTCGCACATTTTCTAACTGGTGCTCGTCCTGATCCCGTGATTGTCAACATCGGACACCGGCGCAAGCTCGACATGGCAGTGGAAGTTCCACCTATGCCACTGGGGCCGGTGGCTTCGAATGAAATGTGGGACGAGGTCTACAACCGGCTCGTGGCGCTCGTGGAGCAGCACCGTTCGACACTGGTTTTTGTAAATACGCGCCGCATGGCGGAGCGCGTCGCGCATCATTTGGGTGAGCGCATCGGCGAAGAGAATGTTGCGGCGCACCACGGCAGCCTGTCGCGCAAGTTGCGCCTGGCTGCGGAAAAGAAGCTGAAAGAAGGCCAGATTAAGGTTCTGGTGGCCACCGCGTCACTTGAGTTGGGAATTGACGTGGGCACGGTAGATCTGGTCGTGCAGATCAATTCGCCGCGCGCGATTGCGGTGACGTTGCAGCGCGTGGGTCGCTCCGGTCACTGGCGGGGCGCGGTTCCCAAGGGACGTCTTTTTGCCACGACTCGCGATGATTTGCTGGAGTGCGCGGCTTTGGTGCGAGCGATTCGGCAAGGCGATCTGGATCAGCTGATGATTCCGGAGTCGCCGCTGGACGTGCTGGCCCAGCAAATTGTTGCGGCGTGCTCGGCCGAAGAGTGGGGCGAAGATCAGATGTTCGCGCTGGTGCGCCGCGCGTATCCGTACCGCAATTTAGCGCGCGAGACCTTCGACTCGATTCTGGAAATGCTGGCTGAAGGCATTGCGGCACGCCGTGGGCGTTACGGCGCTTATCTGCATCGTGATCGAGTGAATGGCAAATTGCGGGCGCGGCGTGGGGCCCGGTTGGCGGCCATCACCAGCGGTGGAGCGATCCCCGACAATTCGCTCTACGCGGTCGTAGCGGAGCCCGATGGTCTTGTCGTCGGTACGGTGGATGAGGACTTCGCCGTGGAGAGCAACCGCGGCGACATCATGCTGCTGGGAAATACTTCGTGGATGATTCGACGGATCGAAACCAACGCCGGCCGCGTGCTGGTGCAAGATGCGCATGGCGCGCCGCCCAGCGTCCCGTTCTGGCGTGGCGAAGCTCCGGCACGGACGGAAGAACTTTCCGAACATGTAGGAACATTGCGACAGAAGATCAGTGAGATGCTGCCACGCACTTCGCCGGTAGGCTTTTCTGCCACTCAGCCGGAAGTTGCGCAAGCGATCAGCTGGCTGAAAGATGAATGCGGTCTCGATGATTCCGGTTCCGAGCAGGCGATCGAATATGTCTTACAAGGCCGCGCCGTGCTGGGTGCCGTTCCCACGCAAACGACCGTGATTGCCGAGCGCTTCTTCGACGAAGGCGGCGGCATGCAGCTGGTGATCCATGCGCCTTTTGGGGGACGCATCAACAAGGCTTGGGGACTGGCTCTGCGCAAACGCTTCTGTGTGGGCTTCAATTTTGAGTTACAAGCTGCTGCTACTGATAACGGATTGAATATCGCGCTGGCTGAACAGCACAGCTTTCCGTTGGCAGACGTTTTTAATTTTCTCCAAGCCGCGACGGTCCAGCCGATTCTGGAACAGGCTGCACTCGATTCTCCAATCTTCGCTACGCGCTGGCGCTGGGATGCGAACCGCGCGCTGGCCCTATTGCGCTTTCAAAACGGAAAGAAAGTTCCGCCCCAGATCCAGCGCATGCGCTCCGACGATCTACTGGCTTCTGTTTTTCCGGATGCGGCCGCATGCTTCGAAAATATCGAAGGCGAGCGCAAGATTCCGGATCATCCTCTGGTGGGCGAGGTGATGAAAGATGTGCTCACCGAAGCGATGGATATTGATGGGCTGAAAGCTTTGTTAAGTGGGCTGGCCGATGGAAGGATTCGCTGTCTTGCGGTCGATACGCCGGTCCCGTCGCAATTTTCGCACGAAATTCTGAATGCGAATCCGTATGCGTTTCTCGACGACGCTCCGCTCGAAGAGCGGCGGGCGCGGGCTGTGCAGATGCGGCGGATGCTGCCCGAGTCAGTTCTGGAGGAAGTCGGGGGACTTGATCCAGCGGCAATTCAGCAGGTGCGCGAAGAGGCATGGCCCGATCTGCGGGATGCCGATGAGTTGCATGACGCATTGCATTCACTTGTGGCTCTACCGGAAACTGCCCCTAACTTCGGAAACAGCCAGTGGAACTTTTATTTTGAGCGATTGATCGGGGAGGGCCGCGCGGCAAAGGTGCTGTTCAATGGCCGCGCCTACTGGGTTGCGGCCGAGCGTGCAAAAACTTTTGCCGCACTGTTTCCCGAGGCACGCTTTGAGCCAGCACTGGCCGACGTCGAAGCGACCGCGCCTACACGCGACGACGCTTTGTTGACGCTGGTTACAGGCTGGATGTCACACATCGGGCCGACTACCGCGACGCAACTTGGCCAGACTTTGGGCTTGCCTGCAGCGGACATATCAGCTGCGCTTCTTCGCATGGAAGCGAGCGGGACTGTACTCCGCGGAAACTTCAGTGGCGCCGCCGTCGCCACGCAAGAGCACGAGATCGAATGGTGCGAGCGGCGTCTGCTGGCGCGTATCCATCGGCTGACGGTGGCGACTTTGCGCAAGCAGATCGAGCCGGTGACTGCGGCTCAATTCATGCAGTGGCTGCTACGCTGGCAGCACCTGGCTCCCGGGACTCAGGTTTCTGGCGAGCGCGGGACGCTCGAAGTTCTGCGGCAGTTGCAAGGATTTGAGATTCCGGCAAATGCGTGGGAGCGGCAGGTCCTGGCTCGCCGCATTGCGGATTACGATCCGAAATGGCTGGATCAGCTTTGTCTGACCGGGGCGGTAGGGTGGGGAAGATTGTCGCCGCATCCGGCCACGCTGGACTATTCCAACTCGACCCGCGCGAGCGATTCTGAATCTGGAGTAGCTCCGCGCCAGAGGCGGGTGATTCCTACCAGCGTTGCGCCCATTACTTTTTTCATTCGCGAAGATGCCGACTGGATGACGCCGCGGCATCCCGGAGCGGAGCGGCATGGCGAAGGCCAGTCGGGCAACAACGGCTTGAGCTGCGGTGCGCAGATGGTGCTCGATTTCCTGCGGCAGCGCGGGGCATCCTTCTTCGCGGATATTGTGCGCGGCACGGGAAAACTGAAAGCAGAGATCGAGACTGCGCTGTGGGAATTGGTGGCCGCAGGTCTGGTGACTGCGGATGGCTTCGATAATTTGCGGTCGCTGATTGATCCCAAGCGGCGGGCGGGGCAGGGCAGTGGGCGCATGGCGCGTCCGCGGCACAACGCGGGGCGCTGGGCAATCCTGCACACGGATGAAGTTGTCGAGAGATCACGAGCCGTGGAAGCTGCCTGCTGGATGCTGTTACGGCGCTACGGCATTGTGATTCGGGATGTGCTGGCGCGCGAAGCAAATCTTCCGCCGTGGCGCGAGTTGCTGATGGCTTTTCGCCGACTCGAGGATCGCGGAGAAATTCGCGGCGGGCGTTTCGTGGATGGATTCCTAGGCGAACAATTTGCTTTGCCGGTGGCTGTGGATTCTGTGCGCGCGATGCGCAAGCTTGACTCCGCGACCGAAGCGATCACATTGTCGGCGGCCGATCCGCTAAACCTGGTGGGGATTCTTGTTCCGGGGGATCGCGTGCCGGCCATTTCAGGTAACAGCGTCACGTACCGTGACGGGGCTGCGGTACTTGCGCCGGTGATCGCGGTGCCCGGTGGCGAAGCTGTTGCCAGCTAGCAGGCCCCCCCGGTAATAAAAAGAGACCCTCGAGCTAAAATCCATCTAATCAGCATCTTGCCGACATTCGGCTGGCCGCTCCTTCCTAAAATCTAGGAAACAAAGGGCTTGGAGGTAAAATATAAACAATCAAAGGACTTAGGGGGACTTGCAGGAGATTCGTGCTGCCGGCGAGCGAAATATCGCATAGCTGGCGGGCTTATCTCATTGCTATTTGGTTGTCAAAGAACTAATTCCTATAGGAATATGGTCTCCGGTTTGGGGATGGAAGTCAAGGGAATTTGCCCTGACCACTCATTTGCAACGTTGCTGCACGAGGCGGTCCATCGTGCTCGCCAGTTGGCCGTTGTCCCGTTGCTGCCGAAGATCATCGAGAAATGCAGATTTTGCCGACGGTTTCTGTCTGAGAATTGATTCGTAGGCTCGCAGCGCTCCACTCATGCCGGCAAGAAACGCGGCATTCCAATCGGTTGATTTGACGGGGCTCTCCAAAATGAAAGCGCCTTCCGAAAAGGTTATCTGATCGTAGAGTTGGTTCTCATATTCGTACGACTCGTGATTGGGGGCATCGACCAAGTTACACGGATGGACAACGATGTCGGGAATTTCATCCCACCATGTGCCGAGCCACGCGCGGGCTGCGGAGGCGTCGAGTGAGAGAGGATCTTTCTCCAAATTTCGCGTGAGCAGGACTGCATACGCACGTTCTTCTGGTGTGGAGGGTCCCCGCGAAGGCCGTGGTCCGCGCTCCACCAAAGTCCAGTCTTGATAGCCGAAATGTCCTGGCTTTTGCTGCATTGCGTTAGGGTGTTCAACGACCCAGGTGTTTACTCGGCCCTCTGCCATTTCATGCTGGGCTTGGGTGCAGCGGGGCTTTAGGGCTTCGAGCGCGTTCTCGCTCTCCGGAGCACCCATTCTGGCGCCAATCGCGAACCACATATAAGCGTTTACCAGATCGATGGATACGCCTTGGCCGTCGCGGTACAGTTCGCCCATCCTCTGAATCGCGTCGGAGACACCGAGCTCAGCCGCACGTTCATAATGGCTTCGGGCTTGCGTTAAGTCGGCAGAGACCCCTTGTCCAGCTTCGTACATCGCGCCGAGATCATGGTCTGCCGGCCCATAGCCGGCGGCAGCAGCACGATTGAACCACACCATAGCCTGGGGGTAATCCGGAGCATTCAAGTAGCCGGCACGATAAAAGCGGCCGATCTCGAATTCAGCAAAGTGGCTGCCGCCTTGCGCGGCGGCGCGCAGCAGATCGAACACCAGTTGCGGTTGCATCGGAACGCCGTTCGGGTCGGAATACATCTTCGCCAAGGTGATCATTGAGGGCACATGTCCCTGAGCGAGAGACTTTGTTAACCACCTCAACGCTTCATCGCGGTTCGGAGCAATTCCCATACCCTCCAGATAGATGCGGCCCATCATCCACTCGGAGTGGGCAAAACCTTGCTCCGCCGCACGGCCATACCAATAGCGGGCCTGCTCCAAATTCTTTTCTACTCCGGCACCCACACGGTAATCGCCACCGACGTTGTGCTGCGCGACCATGTGGCCGCCTTGTGCAGCCTTGAGCGCCCAGTTGAAGGATTCGGTCCGATCAACCGGCAGTCCCCCTTTGCCGGAGTCGTACAGGTTGCTTAAGACCCACTCGCACTCGATATTGCCTTGTTCAGCCGCCTTGCGGAGCCACGGAACTCCCCTTTGGACGTCCTTGGGCACGCCATGTCCACCGGCGTACGCCAGCCAAAGAAGAATCTGAGATCCTAGATCGCCATTCCGCGCCTTCTCGATCAGTGGGGGAATGTCGTCCGGCTGGAGCCGGCCGGCGCGTGCTTCGTACGGTTCTTGCGATAGCGCGGACACACAGGCGAGGACCATGCACAGCAAGAGGCAACCAGAAGTGATCCATCTACGCATGCGGTCCCCGTTTACAAACGGAAATCTTACACGATTCCCCACAGCCAACACCCAATGCGTCACACTGAGTCAAAAAGCTCGTACGCTTTCTGTGGGGTTTCCGCGGACGCGCCAGTGATTTATCTCAGCTGGATCCGAACAAGATCGGTTGGTTGATGGGTTCGGCTCGTGGTGTTCCGGCCCCTCCCCGGTTCCGAGTAAAGACAAGAAAGAGATCAGGGATCCGATGAGGGGGCCCCTCGGAATCCCTGACCGCGCAGCTCAGCAAGAACCAGATCAAAAAGCGCTTCCCCCATCGCTTTTTGCCAAGCAGTGGCGCACTAGGGCCAATGCACGCCGAATACCAGCGCCGCGCTGTTTTTTCTCTACCGGTCGTATGGGTCGCAACTTATTCTGACGACAGGCGGTTAGCTTCCTGATAGCCCCGCAGGGAGCAGCCTCAAATGATTCCCAACCACCGGTTCGCTATCTTATCGGATAGTTTCGCCCTATCTGTTCGGATAATGGAACAATCGCAGCCGGGAGGTAAATTTCCGACAAAAGTGTGATAAGAAGGGCACAGGTGAATCGCCTTGCGTCCAAGACTGGTAGTGCTTTCCGGCCCCTTGAAGGACTCGATCATTCCTCTATCTGAGGGAGAGATTACTATTGGGCGGGAAGCCTCAAACACGGTTGCGGTCACCGACCCGTCGGTTTCGCGCAGACACTGCGTGGTGCGAGAGCAAGACGGAAAATTCCTGGTGCGGGATCTGGGGAGCCGCAACGGGACTCAGGTCAACGGCGATTCAGAGCAAGAGCACTGGCTGAAACATGGAGACGAGATCGCCACCGGTGATTCTTCTTTCTTGTTTCTTCTGGAAGATGAAAATCCTGTCCCGGGTCCGGGTCGGGTTGAATTCGAAGACTCACACCACACGACCGAAACTACCATCATTCATCCCAGGGACGTGGTCTACCTGCAACCTGACCGGCTGTTGCGGGAGTTGCCGGCTACCTCCCAAATTGCCCGCAATCTGAGTGCGTTGCTGAAGATCAGCCGGATCGTACATGCCATTCGCGATCTCGACGACCTGCAAGGACAGTTGCTGGACCTGATTTTTGAGGTCATCCCGGCTGGTCGAGGAGCGATTTTATTAGCGGACAATGAAAGTCACCAATTCAATTCCCTGTTCGCACGGATGCGGCAGTCAGGACAGGCCCCGCTGGTGAAGGTAAGCCGCACGGTTGCCCGCCAGGTGCTGGAGCAGGGGATTGCGATTCTGGGCACGGATGTCCCCAACTGCGGCGATTTGCGGGAGGTCGAGAGCCTGGCGGCCTCGCAGGTGCGCTCGCTCTTATGTGTGCCCCTCACAGTGTTTCGGCGCGTAATCGGATGCATTTATCTCGATACCAATAGTCTCGCCAACCGGCTTCATGAAGAGCATCTGCAACTGGTGACGGCGATTGCAGGTTTCTCTGCAGTTGCGTTGGACAATGCACGGCGCCTGCAGTGGCTGGAAAAAGAGAACGAGCGACTGACCATCGAGGTGACGCAGGAACGCAGCCTGGTCGGCGAAGGCGCCCGAATCAAAGAGGTTTATCAATTTCTTAAGCGGGTAGCGCCTACTGAATCAACGGTACTGATTGAGGGCGAGAGCGGAACCGGCAAGGAGTTAGCGGCACGGGCGCTGCATCGCAACAGCCCTCGCGCCAATAAGCCGTTTGTGGCTATCAACTGCGCCGCGATTCCGGAGACGCTTCTGGAAAGCGATCTGTTTGGCCATGAGCGCGGAGCATTCACGGGCGCGGCGGGATTGAAGAAAGGCAGACTTGAGGTCGCCGACTCGGGCGTGGTGTTTCTTGACGAAATCGCTGAACTTGCTCCTGCGTTGCAGGTTAAATTGCTGCGCGTGCTGCAGGAGCGCGAGTTTGAGCGCGTGGGAGGAACACATCCGATCCAAGTCGATATACGGCTGATTGCCGCCACCAATTGCAATCTGGAACAGGCGGTGCGCGACGGAACATTTCGCAAGGATCTGTATTATCGCCTGGCGGTATTGAAAGTGACGATGCCCGCTCTACGCGAGCGGCGCGAGGATATTCCGATGCTGGCGCGGCACTTTGTGCAGAAGCATGCCAAGCGCTGCAAGGTAAAGCCCCGCCCGATATCCCGCGAAGCCCTGTCTTGCATGGTGAACTATGATTGGCCCGGCAATGTGCGGGAGTTGGAAAATGCTATTGAACGGGCGCTGGTGCTGGGGTCTTCCGATATGATTCTGCCTGAGGATTTGCCGGAATCGCTGCTGGAGCGCAATCCTGCGCCGGAAATGACGGAGGCGAAATATCACGCCGCGGTGAAAGCCTTGAAGAAGCAGCTCATTCGTGATGCGGTAGAACAGACGCAAGGCAGTTATGCAGAGGCGGCTCGACTGCTGGGCGTGCATCCCAATTACTTGCACCGCTTGATTCGCAACCTGGAGCTAAAAGATGTTCTCAAGGAAGCGATGCGCGATATTTCTCCGCGAGGGTTGAGCGGGCTTTCAGGTGGGAACGCGTAAGGAAACCGGCAATAAGCAGTTGGCAATTAGCAATTAGGTCAGCTAACGGCAATGTGTGGGCTAGAACTAATTGCCAGCTGCTACTTGCGGCAGGCTTAAGCGCATCAGCAGCGCCGGATCGAGATACGTTCCCTGCCACCGCACGGCAACGTGAAGATGCGGGCCAGTGGCGCGTCCGGTGCCGCCGCTCAGCCCGACGATCTGACCACGTTTCACCTGATCTCCTTCTTTCACTTTGAATTCGGAAAGATGCAGGTAAAGCGTCAGGAAGCCTTGTCCGTGGTCCAACACAACAAAATTGCCTTCGAAATACAGCGGACGCGCCAGCAGAACCGTGCCGTCATTCATGGCGGCCACGGGCGTGCCGCTGGGGACGCGGAAATCCAAGCCCAGGTGGGGGCTCGAGGTCTTGCCGTTGAAGATGCGCTGCGAGCCGAAGACGTCAGAAATTGCAGCATCGGCCGGCTGGCTGAAAGATCCCGACCACTCGCGCTCCGGCGTGACCCGGTTCAGGTAGTCTTTTTTAATCTCCTGGCCCTCCTCGATTTGTTTCTGCTGCTCGGGGCTGGGCTCGGTAAATTTGCTTTCAACGCTGAGGCTGACTTTGATCTTAGGATAATTGGCGCGAGCGACCGTCAACTTCTTGGTGAACATAGTCGTCGCGCTGGGAGATTTTCCAGCCTGCGTTTCACCGGCTAGCTCCAGACTGTAGATTCCGGGAGCGGTTTCCAGGCTGACGCCCGCCAGCGCGAACCATGTCTTGCTCTGGGCGTCGAAGCTGAAGGAAATCTCATGTCCGAGCCATTTTCCGTTGAGTGATTCCAACCGCTGCGCAGGCTTGACTTGAAACAAGACGGGACCGCCGTTGACCAGGCGCGCGGGTTGGGCCCGGACGGTCCAGTTCGCGGCAGAGGCGGGAGGTACTGAACTGAGAAAAGTCCAGACGATACACAGAAGTACGCAAAGGCGCACACCGATGTTTGGTCGCGAGTTCATATTACAAGCCTAGCATTCCTTGGTGGCGGCTCTCGATTCAAGTCTGCGCATGCATGCGGAATCGTTCAGTCGTGTTCCTACCCTGCTAGACTGCGGGACGAAACAAAGAACATCCGGGGAGGCACTTTTCGTGAAACCACGAAACGAAAACAAGGAGTCCGGTGGGTTTGGAACCCGGGCCGTGTGGGCCGGTGAGAGTGGCAAATATTGGGAGGGCGCCACGCAAATTCCGGTGGCCCTCAGCGTCTCGTTTGGCTACGACGATGTGAATCAGTGGCTCGATGTCGCGAAAGGAAAGAGGCAAGGGCATATCTACAGCCGGAACACAAACCCGACTGTGGCCGCTTTCGAGGACAAAGTAAGAAACCTGGAAACGGCGGAGGCGGCTACCAGTTTTTCCAGTGGGATGGGCGCCATCAGCAACACACTTTTTGCGCTTCTCTCGCCCGGCGATCGCGTGGTTTCGATTAAAGACACCTACGGCGGGACGAACAAACTGTTCATCGAATTCCTGCCTCGATTCGGGATCGAGGTGGAACTGTGCGATACCAGCGATCACAAAGCAATCGAAGCAGCAATCGGCCGGGGATGCAAGGCGGTATACCTGGAGAGTCCGACGAATCCAACGGTCAAAGTTGTCGACCTTCGCCGTCTGGCGATTGCGGCGCATCGTGAAGGCGCATTTGTGATAGTCGACAACACGCTGGCCACGCCCATCAATCAGCAGCCTTTGAAACTGGATGCCGATCTGGTGATTCACAGTGCAACGAAATTTCTCGGCGGCCACGCTGACGCCCTCGGGGGCGTGGTGTGCGGCCCGGCCGATCTGATCGCAAGGATTTATCACTTCCGCGAGATCACGGGGGCCTGCCTCGATCCCATGGCCGCCTACTTGTTATTGCGAGGGATGAAGACGCTTCATCTTAGGATCGCGCGGCAGAACGAGAATGCACTTAAGATTGCGCGATTCCTGGAATCGCATCCCAAGGTTACAAAAGTCTTCTATCCGGGTTTGAAGTCTCACGAACATTATGAAATTGCTCGGAAACAGATGCGTGGTTTTGGAGGAGTACTCAGCTTCGCCATCCAAGGCGGCTTCGAATCGGTGAAATCTTTTCTACCGCGCTTGCGTTATGCGAACTTGGCTGCGAATCTAGGCGCAGTCGAGACGGTCGCAGGCCCGCCCTCCACGACCAGTCATGTTGAGTCCAGCAAGGAGGAGCGAGCCGCGGCGGGAATTCCGGAGGCGTTAATCCGTTATTCGGTGGGGATTGAGGATGCGGAAGATCTGATGGCTGATCTGAGTCAAGCGCTAGACAAAATCCGCGTCAAGAAAGGGAAAAAATAGAGGGGCTCGAGGGATTTGGTGGACCTGGTCGGGATCGAACCGACGACCTCTTCCATGCCATGGAACTGTAGAAAGTGTAAGTTATTGACGGCAAAGGGTCAAAAAATCGGCTTTGCCGGAAAAAACCGGAAAAATAGCCGGTTTTGACACCAAATTTGACACCAACTTTGGGCCAAGGGCTGATAGTGGCGGATCAGCCCACTTCCGCAGACCTGTAGCGAACGGAAACGGACTGCAACCCTGAGAACAGCATGGATTATTGCAATGGTCACTGCTGCATTCCTCCATCGTAGGTAAGATCTTTGCGCTGACTTCGGCCCCAGACGTTCCTCGTGAGAACAGCGCCGAACTTCGAACGATACAAGAAATAGACCAGCGTGGGGAACCATCAGTCTGGTATCAGTTGCGCCTGGCACGCAGCCGATAGGCTCTTACGAGCAGCGAAATTGCCAACCACCCACCCAATACTGCTATCGGAACCGCAACCACTCGAGGCCAGAGAATCGCGACCACCGTCAGTGGCAATAGCAAACAGGCCACGATAAACATGATTCTGGCTTCAGCCGGGCCCAAAACCCGATGACTGGTGATAGCCGCTCCCACTGCGTTGCCGATCCGAAGAACTCCGGCGGCAGCACGCCCGGCGCTTCCGGATGCGGTTTTCTGTGGAGGCCCGTTCCCCGTTCGCTCAACCGCTGGGCGTACTTGGTTCTTATCTCGCAGAACAATCTCGATCGAATGGGCCAAGTCCTGCAAATACATCTTCTCCATCTTCTGTGAAAACGGTTCGTCCTCTGCGATCACGTCCAGTTCCCAGTTTCCCATCCAGCTGGCCAGGTTGAGATTAGTCGAACCCACCCGCGCCCAGCGGCCATCTGCGACTGCCGTCTTGGCATGCACCATGGAACCAGTCCATTCAAATATCCGTACCCCTCCTTCCAAGAGTCCGCGGAACCCAGCTCGCGACACCGCACGCATCATCGGAATATCGCTAGCCCGTGGCACCAGGAGCCTTACATCCACGCCATCCTTCGCCGCAGCCTTCAGGGCTTCCACGTAAGACGTTGTTCCTACGAAGTAGGGATCTGTCAGCCATATCGAACGCCGGGCAATCGCGGCAATCAGTTGATCCAACCGGTAAACACCGGCGATCGTGGGCATGCTGGCCATGACGCGTAGCGCCACGTCCCCGGCCGCCGGAATGGCTCCTCTCTCGTGAGGGAGTTCTTCTTCGGGGATCGGCGAGCCGAGGGTTGCCCACATGGTTGCAAACGCCTGCTCGATATCGACGACGGCAGGTCCCTCGATCACAACGCCTGTGTCACGCCAGGGTTCGATGCCATGGATTGGATCGCCCAGCCACGGGCGACCCACACAGAGGCCGCTGATGAAAGCGATCCGGCTGTCGACCGAAAGCATCTTGCGGTGATCGCGACTCAGCCAGCCCAGAGGGCTGTCGAGATGCGGTGGGTTGCAGCACCTAACCTGCACTCCTGCCTGACGCAGTGGGTTCCAAAACCGGCTGGATGTTGCGCCCAGTGCTCCTAACCAGTCGTAGATCAGTCTTACCCGGACGCCTCGACGAGCTTGGGTAGCCAGCGCTTCGGCAAACTGTTCGCCGACGTCGTCAGAATGAATGATGTAGTTCTCGAAGTGAACTCTGCTCTCGGCTGAACGGATCGCTTCCAGCCAGGCAGGATAATTTTCGGTCGCGTCCCGAAGGACACTCATCCTATTTCCAGGAACTAAGGGGGCACCCGCAGCTCGGGAAAAAGCCTGTTCCGCCAGAGCGCGAAGTGGCGTGACCGTTTTATCGGGCTGATGCTTAGAAGCTGGCTGGCTTGTAGTAGTAATCATGGCCAGTTTGTCGGATGGTGTGAACGGCCGGCTATATCCGCGGTACGCCGACCGTACGACATCTTCCGTACCTGACAACAAAACCCTATTCTCGCATCTCGTTGCCCTCCTGATGTTTCTCCCAAAATGCGACCAAAGCGTTGGAGAAAAGCAAGAAGAGTAGGACGAAGAAATGCGGCCAGCGCTTCACCGTACGCCGCAAGTCGATCCTCAATGACAATCACGCGGAACTAGGCGGATTTCTTCTCCTCAACGTCTGTGTACTCAGCGTCAATCACGCCCTCGTCTTGACTGGGCTGGCCACCGGCTGCGGAATTGACACCGCCACTCGGACCAGCGCCAGACGCGCTTTGCGGTTGTGCTTTGCTGTACATCTGCTCCGCAAGCTTGTGCGATACCTGCGTCAGACGCTCGCGAGCTTCGTCCATTTGATGCTTGTCCGCGGACTCCATGACCCTCTTGGCATCGGCGAGCGAGTTTTCAACCTCGCCGCGTTCCGAGCCCGAAATCTTGTCGCCGTGATCGTGCAGCATCTTCTCCACGTTGTAAACCGTGGAGTCCAGTTGATTCTTCGCTTCGATCTGTTCGCGTCTGATTTTGTCATCCGTTGCGTGCGACTCGGCTTCTTTTGTCATACGCTCGATGTCCTGTTTGCTTAAACCCGACGACGAAGTGATGGTGATCTTCTGGTCCTTGCCCGTCGCCATGTCTTTCGCGGCTACGTTAAGGATGCCGTTTGCATCGACGTCGAATGTGACCTCGATCTGAGGCACTCCACGTGGAGCGGGCGGAATCCCAGTCAGTTGGAATTTGCCAAGTGTGCGGTTTTGGTCCGCCATGGTGCGCTCGCCTTGGAGAACGTGAACTTCGACCGAGGATTGATTATCCGCAGCAGTCGAAAACTTCTCCGTCTTGCGCGTCGGAATCGTCGTATTGCGTGGAATCATAGGCGTCGATACGGAGCCTTGGGTCTCGATCGACAGTGTAAGTGGGGTCACATCGAGAAGTAGAAGATCCTTCACTTCGCCTTTAAGCACACCTCCCTGAAGCGCGGCTCCTACAGCAACCACCTCATCGGGGTTCACGCTCTTGTCGCCTTCTTTGCCGAACAGTTCCTTCACCAGCCGCTGAATGCGTGGCATGCGGGTCTGTCCCCCAACGAGTACGACTTCGTTGATCTTGCCGATATCTACACTCCCATCCTTCATGCACTGATTGCAGGGCGGTACGGAGCGCTGCACAAGATCCTCAACCATCGACTCCAGTTTTGCGCGCGTCAGTTTCTTGACGAGATGTTTGGGGCCGTTGGCATCGGCCGTGATGAACGGCAGGTTGATTTCGGTCTCCATGGTGGAAGACAGTTCGATCTTGGCACGCTCGGCGGCATCCCGCAGTCTCTGCAGCGCCATCTCGTTGCCCTTGGCTCGCAGATCGAGACCTTCATCCTTTCTGAACTCATCAATCAACCAATCGACCAACCGCTGGTCGATATTGTCGCCGCCAAGATGCGTATCCCCGTTCGTGGCCGCAACCTCGATAAGACCTTCTCCGACGTGCAGAATGGAAATGTCAAATGTCCCGCCACCAAAGTCGTAAACAGCGATCGTCTCGTCCTTCTTCTTATCCAGGCCGTAGGCAAGGGCAGCCGCCGTAGGCTCGTTGATAATGCGCTTCACGTCGAGTCCGGCAATCTTGCCGGCATCTTTGGTCGCCTGTCGTTGCGCGTCATTGAAATATGCGGGGACAGTGATAACTGCCTCGGTCACTTTTTCGCCCAGGTAGTCTTCCGCTGCTTTTTTGAGCTTCTGAAGAATCATGGCTGAGATCTGCGGCGGAGTGTATTTCTTGCCTTGGGCAACAATCACCACATGGTCGCCGTCGGCCTCAACTTTGTAGGGCACCATTTTCAACTCTTCGCCAATTTCGTTGTGGCGGCGTCCCATGAAGCGCTTGATCGAATAAATTGTATTTTCGGGATTGGTAGTGGCCTGGCGCCTTGCGACTTGTCCGACGAGAATCTCGCCAGTCTTCGTAAAAGCGACGACCGATGGTGTGGTGCGGCTGCCTTCTTCGTTGGGGATGACCTTGGCTTCGCCGCCATCCATAACCGCTACAACCGAATTCGTAGTACCGAGATCAATTCCGATAGTTTTAGCCATGATTGCGATCTCCTGAACTTGCAACGACTCTAAAGAATAGTGAACTGCCGAACGCTTCAAATGATTGTGGATGTTTGTGGTGCCGTCTCAGTACCCATCGCCCATGCCACCACGTCCGCCGGCCGGGGCTCCCGTTGTTTCTTCCTTAATGTCGGCGACTAGAGCTTCGGTGGTCAGCATGAGCGCCGCAATGGATCCGGCATTGGTGAGAGCTGTGCGCACGACTTTCGTCGGGTCGAGGACCCCGGCTTTAACCAAGTCTTCGTACTCTGCCGTCAACGCGTTGTAGCCGAAGTTCTGGTCCTTCGATTCGAGCACCTTGCCGAGCACGATGGCGCCCTCTTCGCCGGCGTTCTCGGCAATCTGGCGGAGCGGTTCCTGCAGAGCGCGCTTCACAATGTTGATGCCGATCTGCTCGTCACCCTCCAGTTTCAACTTGTTGAGAGCCGTCGCACACCTCGCCAGAGCGACTCCTCCGCCGGGGACAATGCCTTCCTCCACCGCAGCGCGAGTCGCGTGCATGGCGTCTTCGACGCGAGCTTTCGTCTCTTTCATTTCGGTCTCGGTGGCCGCACCCACTTTAATCACAGCTACGCCACCCACGAGTTTCGCTAACCGCTCCTGCAGTTTCTCGCGGTCGTAGTCACTCGTCGTCTTTTCAATCTGGCCGCGAATTTCCTTCACGCGGCCCTCGACGTCACCTTTCTTGCCTTTGCCTTCGATGATGGTGGTGGTGTCTTTCACGATGGTGATCTTTTTTGCCTGTCCAAGATCTTCAATCTTCACGTTTTCCAGCATGATACCGAGATCTTCGGTGATGGCTTTCCCGCCGGTGAGGGTCGCGATGTCCTGCAACATGGCCTTGCGCCGGTCGCCGAAGCCGGGAGCCTTCACAGCCGCAACTTGCAGTGTTCCACGCAGTTTATTGACCACCAGAGTAGCAAGGGCTTCTCCCTCGACGTCTTCGGCGATGATGACGAGCGGCTTGGCGCTCTTTGCGATCTGTTCGAGCAGCGGCAGCAAGTCCTTCATCGAACTGATCTTTTTTTCGTAGATGAGGACGTAGCCGTTCTCGAATTCAACTTCCATGCGCTCGGGATCAGTGACGAAATAAGGGGAGAGATAGCCGCGGTCGAACTGCATGCCTTCTACAACTTCGAGCTGAGTTTCGAGGGTCTTCGACTCTTCCACGGTAATAACGCCGTCCTTGCCCACCTTCTTCATGGCGTCCGCGATGATATGGCCAATGGTCTCGTCGTTATTGGCGGAGATACTGCCGACCTGGGCGATCATGTCGCCGGTGACTGGCTTGGAGAACTTGTCGAGTTCGCCGTTCTTGCGCTCGCCGGTCTTCGGATCAATGTTGCCGCAAATCGCGTCGATAGCTTTCTCGATCCCGCGCTTCATGGCCATCGGATTGGCGCCGGCCGCGACGGTCCGGACGCCTTCACGGTAGATGGCCTGGGCCAAGACGGTGGCAGTTGTCGTTCCGTCACCGGCAACGTCGGAAGTTTTGCTGGCGACCTCGCGGACCATCTGGGCGCCTATGTTCTCAAGGCCGTCCTGCAGTTCGATCTCTTTTGCAACGGTGACGCCGTCCTTGGTGATAGTGGGAGATCCGAACTTCTTCTCGATGACTACGTTCCGACCCCTGGGGCCGAGAGTAACCTTCACAGCGTCCGCCAACAAGTTCACACCGCGCAAGATGGCCTGCCGCGACTCTTCTCCGTGTACGATTTGCTTTGCCATGATTCTTTCTCCTTGCAAGTAATGTCGTCAGATTTCGCTGAGGCCGCGAGTTTATTTCTGGTGGAGCTGGCTTCTCTTGTGGCCGCGCGCGCAAACTAAACCCTGCGGTCGCGGCAAGAACAGGAGACTGCGATCCTTACTTACGAGCACCGACGGTTTCGCGAGCGATTACGCTTTCTTTCTTAGCCGTACCCGTCACGATCCCCAGTACCTCTTCTTCCTTCATGATGAGGAAGCCTTCGCCATCGAGTTTGATCTCGGTGCCGGAGTATTTGCCGAAAAGAATGGTGTCGCCTTCTTTGACAGTGAGTGGGAACAATCTGCCTTCCTCGTTGGTCTTGCCCTTTCCCACAGAGATAATCGTGCCCTCCTGTGGTTTATCCTTCGCAGAGTCAGGGATGATGAGGCCCCCGCGAGTTGTTCCCAGTTCTTCTTCGCGGCGCACCAGGATGCGGTCATGCAGTGGAGTAAATTTCGTTGCCATAATTGCCAAACTCCTTTTAATTTGTGATCGAGGCACAGACGAAGTAGTCCGATCCGACAATGTTCTTCACCGAGTATGTTCCGGATAGTGATACGAAACTGATCAAGATTGACCACCGCGCATTCCCACTGCGTTGGATTCCGTGAGATATCGCACCTTCGGTGGGCAAGTCTCACGCACGTGCTCCAAATAGCGACCCTACTCCCGCGGTCACCGCCATCGCGAGAGCTCCCCAGAATGTGACGCGCAAGGCACCAACAAGCACGCCCGCTCCACCTGCGTGTGCTGCCAAGCCACCTAGGAGCGCCAGGAACATCAACGAACTACCGGCGACAAGCGGTATAACCATGGTTCGCGAGGCCATGCTGGCGACCAATAGAGGCATGACTGCCCCAACCGCGAAGCTGCAAGCCGATGCCAACGCCGCCTGAATCGGACGCGCGCGGGAAGCGTCGGAGATGCCGAGTTCGTCGCGGGCATGTGCGCCGATCGCGTCGTGGGCCATCAACTGTTGGGCGACCTGTTTCGCGAGCACAGGGTCGAGGCCGCGAGCGACATAGATTGCCGCCAGTTCAATATGTTCGCCCTTGTCGTCGGTTTTGAGCTCCGCACGCTCCAGTTGGAGGTCGGCGTTTTCGGTGTCTGCCTGTGAGTGGACAGATACGTACTCACCCGCAGCCATCGACATGGCCCCGGCCACAAGGCCGGCGACGCCTGCGACCACCACGCTGCTGTGAGTCGCGTGTGCAGCTGCGACACCCAAGACCAGACTGGATGTTGAGAGAATCCCGTCGTTTGCGCCTAACACTGCCGCGCGCAACCAACCGATGCGCGATGTGCGGTGTCGTTCGATATTGTTTACTAGCATGCTCAAGGACTTGGCCGATCATGCCGCCGCTGTCCTGTTTCCCGCAAAGGTGCGAGAGGCTATGGACTGCTTTGTCTGGTTTTCGTCAATCCGGACGGATCGTACCCCAGTTCGCGAACGCGGGTAACGATTTGTCCATAGACTGATTCGGTGAGTTGAGAAGAACGGCTGAGTATCCAGAGGTATTTCCGATTAGGCTCGCCGATGATCGCGTAGCTGTAATCGGGCGGCAAGTCGATGATCCAGTAATTGCCGGAGAACGGCCAGAAGAATGTGACCTTGAGCTTGGCATTCGTCTTCTTGTCCACGACACTAGCCGTGCCCTTTGACCTCTTCACCTGGCCGTCCGCTCTTCGACATTCGTTCAGAACCTCGATCATGCCGCTGGAAAGAGCAGTGTAGGTTGCGGTCACATCGGATGCGCAGTCCTTTTCGAATCGCGTGGGATACCGCGCAATCTCATACCAGCGGCCGACGTAACGAGTCAGATCGACGTGAGAGACCGTTTGCAGCGATCCCTTCGATCCCGCGAAGGCCATCTTGCCGACGACCACAGCAACTCCGAGAAGGAAGAATGCACTCGTTCGCATAGATAACCGACTCAAGCCACCAGTATGACCTTCCCGATCCCGCCCTTTTCCGCCATCGGGCTCGCATGCCGGATATCTGACAGTTTGAATTCTCGCCGGATGGGAATCGAGAATTTGCCTGCCGCAACGTCGTATGCGAGTTGTTCAAGTCTTAAAGAATCGGGCTGCGCAAAAATTTCCTCAACGCGGAGATCGCGCCCATAGGCCGCATCAGGCTTGCCTAGAACGGTTGCCAGTACCCCATTCTTTTTGATGTGTGGGATGAGTGAAACGATGACCTCGTGTCCAACTGTATCGGCAACGGCATCGAGTTCCTTTAGGCTGGCGATTTCTGATTTGCTATCCAATGCCAGTATTCTGTCGGCGCCGAGCCCTTCCGCCTCTTTCGTTTGCGTGGAGCGCACTCCTGCAATTACATGTGCTCCATGTTGTCGAGCGACATGCACAGCAGCGCGCCCGACTCCCCCCACGGCTCCAGTGATCAATATTGTTTCTCCGGATCTCGGCCTGATCCCTTTCTCGATGAGTTGCGCTCCAGTAAGGACCACCAGTGGAAGTGCTGCCGCCTGCTCAAAGCTAAGGCCCGAAGGAATGAGAGCCAGATCGTCTGCCTTGCACAGAACGTATTCTGCATACGAATGATTTACGAGGCCAAGGACACGCTCGCCAATCTTTCTGGTTTTGACTCCATCTCCCAGGCCAACCACTTCACCGGCCAAGTCACGCCCTAGAATGGCCGGGAACTGCAAAGGCATGAACGCCTTCAGATCGCCACGGCGGAGCTTCCAGTCGATGGGGTTGATGCTGGTCGCCGCCATCCTGACCAACACTTCTCCCGGTCGTGGCTTGAGGTTAGGTGTATCACCGTAGGACAACTGGTTCACGTCACCGTAGCCGCGCACTAGGACTGCTTTCATGGGTAAGATTCCTCTTCTTGGAGTTGCCGATGCCCTGATTGATATTTGGTTTTGATGTCGGTAAATCAAGTCTCAAGCCTCATGCCTTAGATAGGCTGATCAATTCTGATCAGTATTGCCAGGGTGGTTCGGCGACTCTATGAAGGGCGCGAAGGGTTAACTTGGAAAGGAATGCAAACATGCCTCCGATCACGAACAACCGGGATAACAACGAAATTGCTCTTGATCGAGAGGTCTTGTTCCATGCGGGCAGCCTCCGCACGTCGGGCTCGCGTGTTTCATCAGGCAGGAGAACGCCTTCGGTTGCAGCAGCGGAGACGGCGCTGACAAGCAAATCGGTTGGAAATGAAAAACGCAGGCAGCGGGAACAGAGAGGCCTAAGATGAAGGTTACGCAGATATTTCGATCGTCAAAGGATGAGCGAGTGATCAGTGAACTTACAATTGGCGAAGCTGATCAGGCCCCGATTCCCGTCGCGGGAGACAACGTTCGCTGGATCGTCAAAGATAAAGTGTATTCCGGTCGCGTCGAATCCAGGCTCATTTCCTACAGCGCTCCCGACAAAATTGGCCTCGAAAGATCGGACGAAGTCGATATCACTGCCGTGCTAACGGTGGAGTTGTCCTGATCACAGAATGGGACTTCAGGTCGCACACGAGGCCCGTGGTGGTGGTGAAGCCTGGCGTGGCCTCGGTTCTCGCGACCTGTACGCTTAGAGGCTAAAAACGGCAGGGGGCTCGGCCAATCTAAGGAAAAAGGTCAACAATCATGAAGAACGTCCAAAGGTCCGTAACCATCGCAGAGTCCGGATTGAGCAAGCAGATGGCCGCAAACGACGATGCCGCGGCCGATGAGGAAGAGGTTGACGAGCAAATTGAGGGCGATAACGTGGAGAAGGAAGCACGCGAAAATGGAACCATCGCCCCCGCCCCAATCATGCGAAGTAACGAAGAAATCAAAACTGCCGATGATGCTGTGGCCGCCAGGGAAGAAGTTGAAGAGCAAGCGGAGGAAGCCATTTATTCGACACCAAAGCTTTAAGAGTTGCGACCAAATCAATGGCCGAAAGCAGGCATCTCATGAACGACAGAGTTTCTAACGATAATGCAGCGATTTATCTGGTTGGAGCCGGCATTGCCTCGCTCGCAGCCGCAGCCTTTCTGATTCGTGATGGAGACATTCCCGGCCATCACATCACAATCCTGGAAGAGTCGGCCAAAGTCGGCGGCAGCCTCGATGCTGCCGGCACTTCCGAAGGCGGATATACCATGCGCGGCGGGCGCATGATCGAGAGCAAGTATCTATGCACCTTCGATCTGTTTTCGTCCATCCCAACCCTCGACACCACCAAGACGGTTACGAAGGAGATATTGGATTGGAATGAGACGATGAAAACCTCATCGAAATCGAGGCTGTTTCGCAATGGACATCGCATCGACGCTCCTGCGTTCGGCCTCAGCGAAAAAGATATTCTTACCATCGAACGTTTGGAACTTGAGCCGGAAGGACTGCTGGGACGGACCAGTATTGCGGACCAGTTCGGCCCGTCTTTCTTTAAAACAGACTTCTGGTTCATGTGGTGTACGACTTTTGCTTTTCAACCTTGGCACAGCGCAGTCGAATTCAAGCGCTATCTGGTCCGCTTCACTCATATGGTGTCGGGATTTAACACCCTTACCGGCATTATGCGAACGGTTTATAACCAGTACGATTCCATGGTGCGTCCTCTCCAGAAATGGCTGCAAGAACGCGGCGTTAAGTTTCAACTCAACACCCGTGTCACCAATCTTGCCATCCGCGACGATTCTGCGGGCTACGCAGTGGAGCGCATTATTTGTGATCGAGAGGGCCGGGCGGAGGAAATTAAGATAGGCGCAACAGACAAGGTAATCGTTACGCTCGGTTCGATGACCGAAGCTTCAAGTCTCGGGTCTATGGATTCTGCGCCCGCCCTTCCTGAGGGCAAACCTGAGGGTGCTTCCTGGGATCTGTGGGAAAAGATCGCCGCCGACCGGCCGCAGTTCGGCCATCCGATCAACTTCAGCGACTTTCTCGAAGAATCCAAGTGGGTGTCGTTCACCACGACTCTTCGCGACCCGGCTTTCTTTCGGCTCATTGGCGATCTTACCGGCAACGTTCCGGGCGAAGGCGGACTCATTACCTTCCCCGAGTCGAGTTGGTTGGCGTCGATCGTATTGCCTCACCAGCCGCATTTCATTGGGCAACCCGCAGACGTCGATGTGTTCTGGGGGTACGGTCTCTCCGTCGATAAGTTGGGCGACTTCGTGAAGCAGCCAATGTCGGGGTGTTCCGGGCGGGAGATTATGATGGAGATCATGGGCCACCTGCGCATCGACGCAGAGTCTAAGAAAATACTTGAAACCAGCACCTGCATCCCATGCATGATGCCCTTCATCACCAGCCAGTTTCTGCGCCGATCCAAGGGCGATCGCCCGCAGGTTGTACCGGAAGGCTCGAAGAATCTCGCCTTCGTTGGACAATTCTGCGAAATCCCGGACGACGTTGTATTCACCGTGGAGTATTCGATCCGCTCTGCCGCCATCGCTGTCTACGCTTTGCTGGGGCTGGATCGGAAACCACCCGCAATCTATAAAGGGAGCCACGATCCGCGAGTATTGCTGAAAGCTTTTCAGACTTTACACAACATGCAAGCTGCATAGCGCTGTACTGGACGGGCCGGGCGTTGAAGCCGATCCAAAGCGAACCTCGATTAAGGGACAATCACCGCTGATCCCTGCTCCGTTTCTTTCTTGACCGCTTCAAGCGCCTTATTCGCATCGTCGAGGGCGAATACCGTAACGTTGGGACGGATGCGGAGGTCATGCGCGATCTGGAGAAAGTCGCGGGCATCCTGGCGTGTCATATTCGCCACGCTGCGGATCTGCCGCTCGTCCCAGAGCAGTTTGTCGTAGTCGAAGGCGGGCATCTGATCGAGGTGAATGGCATTGATCGCCACTACACCGCCCTTGCGCAAACTAGCGAGGGCGCTCACGACTACCTTTCCGCTGGGCGCGAAGGTGATTGCCCGGTCGAGCGCCACGGGCGGCTTCTCATCTTCTTTACCGACCCAGGTCGCCCCAAGGGAAGCGGCTGTTTTTCGGTGAGATTCGCCTCTGGTTACGACGTAAACTTCGCATTTCCACGAGCGCAGAATGGCGATTGCTAAACTTGCGGAGCTGCCAAAACCAAAGAGTCCGACTCGCTCACCTTTCTCTACCCCCGCCACTCTTAAGCTGCGAAAGCCGATAATGCCCGCGCACAGCAAGGGCGCGACGTGCTCATCATCCAGACCTTTGGGCAGCGGGAACGTGAAATCTGAACGTGCCGCTACGTATTCAGCGTAGCCGCCATCCACCGTATATCCGGTGAAAACAGGGTTGTCGCAGAGATTCTCCATGCCGTGATGGCAGTACCAGCAATCGCCGTCGACGCCACCCATCCACGAAACGCCAACACGCGTTCCCAGCGGCAGGTCCTGGGTTTCGCCTTCGATCACTTCTCCGACGATTTGATGGCCGGGAATAAGGCGCGGCCGAATTGGCGGAAGGTCTCCTTCGACTATATGAAGGTCAGTGCGACATACTCCGCAGGCGACGACCCGCAGTAGAACGTGTCCCGGCTCGAGTTGCGGACGCGGAACATCTTCGACATGAAGGAACGATTGGGGCGAAGGAAGAGTTGAAGTGAAAATAGCGGCCCTCATTATGTGGGTTCTCCGAGGATCTAGAGGCGAGGATCCGCCGACTTGCGTCGGGACTTCGCCGCAATTGCGAATCTACGGCACATCGGATGCCGGCGATGAGCAAAACGGAACAGATTGTTGCTGCCGTCAATGCAATGCTGACCTAGCTTCCGGAGAGTGTGTTTACGACACCGTCCTGAGCGTTGCGGAGCAGGAGCACACAATTCAGAAACCTGAAGGAGAACCTTAATGACACCGACCAAGAAATGCGCACACCCCGCTTGCAACTGTGCACCGGCGGAAGGCAGCAAACACTGCAGCACCGCATGTGCCGACGCTAATGCCGGCACAAAGCTAACTTGCCAATGCCAACATTCGGGTTGCCAGAGTAAAGGCGTAAAGGCGTAAAGGCGTAGTGAACCATCCCTTCTGTGGCGCGGCGGCGATAGCTGTCGCGACTCTACAGTTCCGCATCCCGGAGAAATGGCATGGCTGGCGGAATCTAGGGTTGCCGGGGTTCAAAAAGATCATCTGGGAGTGGCGCGGAAGTTCGGTTTTGATTGCGCAACCTCGTAGATGACCACCTTCGCGATCACGTCGGTCAGTTCACTTCTTTGCCAGGCTTCCACTTCGGCTTGCCTGTCATCCGCCCAAAATCGTTGGCAGCCGTCGCAGGAACGCCCAGAATCCCACAAGCACAGACGAGATCCGCATTGCCCCGAAAAAATGCGAATGCTAGCTGTCACCTTCCAATCCTTTGGATTCGCAGATTAGCTAACCGGCAGGTTCATCGAATCCACTCGGGGTTTCTCACGATTATGAGCAACAGTGAACATCTTTCGGGATCAGGAATCTGGCAAGATAGCCTCGGTGAGATTCAAACTTATGTTTCAGACTGTCGTTTAAGACTGTTGTTTCATGCTCCCGTCGCAACAAAGTCGAAGGCAAACGCATCAGGCGTCCGCGCCCAGGGCTGCCGTCTCAACGCGTGAGAAGCTGGTTGAAGCTGCCGGTCACGTCTTCGCCGAGCGCGGCTATCACGCGACTACGGTGCGGGAAATCGTCAAGCGCTCGGGCGCCAATATCGCAGCGGTCAACTATCACTTTGGCGACAAATTAGGCCTGTATACAGAGGTATTGCAGCAATCGGTGCGTGCGGCTCGGGTGGATGCGATCAACAGCGCGCTTGATCAGAATGCACCTCCAGAGGACATCTTACGGGCGGTCATCAGGGCTCGCCTACAAAGCGTGGCCGAGCCACATTTACCGGACTGGCACTTTCGAATCATAGTGCACGAACTTGTGCAGCCCACACCAGCACTGTCGCGAGTGGTCAATGAAGTGTCCCGGCCGATTTACAAGCGACTGCTCGAACTGATCGGGGGCATCATCGATTTGCCTCCCAAGGATGAGAAGACCCGACTGTGCGCACACAGCGTGATGGGACAAATTCTTGTTTATGTCTTGGCAGGCCCGCTACTGGAGAAGCTTTGGCCGGGGTTAGAAATGACACCGGAGCAGGTGGACCGGATCGCTGAGCATATCTGGGACTTTTCGCTGGCATATCTACGGCAAGCAAATCCTGGTGTCGGCAAGCTACCGTGCGAGACGAGCTGAGGTAACAGATGACCGAACAGCGGGTGATCGGGACGCCCCAAGAACTTCCGGCGCACGACCAACCGAAACCGCCTCCTGCGCCGGTCGTGGGGAGCGTGTCTGGAATAGTCCAGCAATTGAAGCAAGAGCGTGACCGCGCACAGAAGGAAGTCAAGACTCTTGATGCAGCTATTGCCGCCTTGGGGAGTAATGGCTCCAATGCGCAGCCACTCCAGCCAAACCCGCACTCTCTTCCTGCCGCAGCGCTTCCAGCCCAAACAAAACCGCAACCAGCGCCTGTGGCAGGTCAGCCAACCCAACCAAACCTACAATCTGCCCCAGCGATAGCGCAGCCTGGTCAAGCAAAACCAAAACCCGCGCCGGCCGAGGCCAAGCCGCCCCACTCGATGGCCCGTCGAATCATCGTTCCGGTGGTTGTCATTCTGATTCTCGCGGCCGTCGGATTTGGTATTTGGAGACTGTTCTTCTACGTTCCTCCGCTACCAGCAAACATAGTGCCGGTCAGCGGTCGAATCGAAGGTGACGACTCGGCTGTGTCCCCCAAGACGAGCGGCCGTATTCTCGAAATCCGTGTGCGCGAGGGAGACCGTGTATCCACGGGAGACATCATCGCCGTGCTCGGCGACGAGCAATTGAGAGCACGCATAGAACAAGCGCAAGCCCAAGTTCAGCAAGCGCAAGCCAAGGCCAAGTCCGCCCGAGACCAGATTGCCGTTCTCGACGAACAATTGCGACAGGAAGAGGCGAACGTTGCCCAACAGGTAGCCGCCCAGGACATTGCCAACTTCGACAAGGAGGCATACACGCGACTGGCGCGATCGGGAGCCGTGGCCGAACGTCAAGGAAAACAGGCAGCGTCAACCGCGGACCAACAGGCAGCTGCTGTGGCTGGTGCCAAGCGCCGCGTAGCCGGAGTGAACATGCAACTGGCGCAGCAGCAGGCGACTATTGCCGACGCGATGGCGAGCATTGGTCAGGCCCAGGCGCAGCTCACTGAGGCGCGGGAAAATCATCAGGATCTGACCGTGAAGGCGCCTTTTGACGGAACGGTCGTAACGCGCGTGGCAGAACCGGGAGAGGTGATTACCGCAGGAACCCCGGTGATCACTTTGCTGGATCTCAGCAAGGTGTACCTGCGAGGTTTTGTTCCCGAGGGTCAGATCGGCAAGATCAAGGTCGGCCAGGCTGCGCATGTATATCTGGATTCGAATCCCAAGCAGCCGGTCGACGCTTACGTTTCGCGCATCGACCCGCAGGCGACGTTCACTCCCGAGAACACCTATTTCCGCGACGATCGTGTGAAACAAGTCGTCGGCCTAAAGCTGCAGCTGAAAGGAGCCCTGGGATATGCCAAACCGGGTATGCCGGCTGACGGCGAAGTCCTAGTTGTGGGCGATCAGTGGCCCGAAGAAAAGCGCAAATGACGGCCGCGACTTCCACTCCGCTAACTTGCAAACCGGGCTCCGCCAAACCCGGCTCCGATGGATTGGACACGAGTGCCATTCGAATTAGCGAGCTTTGGAAAAGCTACGGCAAACTAGAAGCCGTTCGCGGAATCACCTTTGAGGTAGGCGAAGGCGAGATCTTCGGCTTGATCGGCCCAGATGGTGCGGGAAAAACCTCGACGTTTCAGATTCTCGCCGGGGTCATGGAAGCGAGCTCGGGATCGGCTGAGGTTTTTGGCCAGCCGGCGCGCGAGGCACGCTCCCAGACAGGTTATCTGACGCAAGCATTCAGCTTGTACCCCGATCTTACGGTTCTCGAAAACATTCGCTACGTCGGCGATTTGCGACGTGTCGCATCCGACGACATCGTGAAACGAGGCCGCCAGTATCTGCAGATGTTCGACATGGATCGATTCTCTACCCGCCTGGCCGGGCAGTTAAGCGGCGGAATGAAGCAGAAACTTTCGCTGGCTTGCGCCTTGGTGCCGCAACCTCGCGTGCTCGTGCTCGATGAGCCGACAACCGGCGTCGACCCAGTATCGCGGCGCGAGTTTTGGGACGCCCTGGCGCATCTGGCCGCCAAAGGCTTATCCATACTGATTTCGACGCCGTACATGGATGAGGCTGAAAGGTGCCATCGGATCGCGCTCATTCACAAAGGGGAGATCCAGCAAATCGGCACTCCGGCCGAATTACGAGAGAGTCTGGGCGCCAAGCGACTGGAAGTCCGCGTCGACAATTTGAGCGGAGCCGAACGCGTGTTGTCCGAGGTATCTGGTCCGAAGCAAGACATCATGGACGTGGAGCGTTTTGGTGATCGTCTTGACGTCCTTGCCCATGATCCAGACAAGGCGCGCCAAATCGTTGAAGAACTCTGTAGCAAAGCCGGCCTGCACGTCAGCGACGTTCGCGTTGATGAGCCCACTCTTGAGAACGTGTTCGTCGCCGGCCTGCGAGGTCTAGGCGAAGACTCGAAGAATCCACCGTTTCCTGGGCACCACGACCACTCGAACCTGCGCGGCCAGATTGCCGTCGGAGCGGACCATCTGACGAAACAGTTCGGAGCGTTTACTGCCGTCAAGAATGTGACTCTTGAGATTCCCTATGGAGAAATCTACGGCCTTCTGGGTGCAAACGGCGCCGGCAAGACAACCACGATCAGGATGCTGTGCGGACTGCTTGAGGCCACCTGCGGAAGCATGCGGCTGGCCGGCGAGCAGGGCAACCTGCGCTCGGAAAGCATTCGCCAGCAGATCGGTTACATGTCGCAGAAGTTCTCGCTCTACAACGATATGACCATCCGGGAAAATCTCAGCTTTTTCGCCGGCGTCTACGGCGTGCCCGCGAGCGAGCGCGACGAGAAAATCCGCTGGGTGGTGTCGTTCTCGGGACTCGAAGGGAAAGAAGACCAGATCACTGGCAGTCTGCCGGGAGGCTGGAAGCAGCGTGTCGCCTTCGGCGCCGCCATCATGCACGAACCGAGCGTGCTCTTTCTCGATGAGCCGACCTCTGGGGTCGATCCTCTGGCTCGGCGCGCTTTCTGGGTGATGATCAACCGCCTGGCCGACGCAGGCACGGCGATTCTTGTGACCACGCATTACCTCGAAGAATCGGAACAATGCAACCGCCTGGGCTTCATGGCCGGCGGAGAACTGGTGGCCCAAGGAACTCCGAGCGGCATCAAGAGCGCGCAAACCGGCCATTTACTTGAATTCATCGTCGACCAGCCGCAGCACGCCGCCGACGTGCTCAAGAGTGACACCGAGCGTTGGAGAGTTTCCCTGTTCGGCGATCGGCTCCACGTAGTCACCGACGAAGATGTTGAGGCAGGCAAACGGACCACGACCGAAAAGCTCGAAAGCAATGGAATCAAGGTAATCAGCGCACGTGAAGAGCCCTTCTCGCTCGAAGACGTATTTATCAGTGTGATCGAAAAAGCGCGCCAGCAGGGAAAAGTTTCAGCAGAAGAGTGAGCCGTAAGGAGTGCATGCCATGCGACGTGTAGTTGCGCAAGCCCGTAAAGAGCTGACGCAGATCTGCCGTGACTGGCGGACGCTGGCTCTCGCACTGGTGCTTCCCCTCGTTTTGTTGATCCTGATGAGCGTGTCTCTTTCGTTGACCGTAAACAATCTTCCCGTCATCGTGCAGGACTTTGACGATTCACCCGCTTCGCGTGATTTTCTAGACACGGTTCGTGCTTCCATCACTCTCCATGTCGTTGCCTGGCCGATCGATCGACGCCCCGAGGAGGCTCTCAGTTCAAACACGGCCAGGGCGGTGTTCATCATTCCGCCCCATTTCGGAAGGGACATGGCACTCGGAGCAAATTCTCCCATTCAATTGCTGGTGGACGCCTCTGACGCCAATACCGCGAAGCTTACGGCAGGTTACGCCAACGAGATTACGCGCGCCTACAATCAACGCATCGCTGGCACCCAAGGACTGGCGCTGGTCCAAACCGCCATCCGCCTCTGGTACAACCCTGGACTCTCCGCCAAGAAGTTTTACGGTCCAGGAATTTTCGTGCTGGGACTTTCGATGTTTCCTCCTTTGCTGGCGGCTCTCGCCATGGCAAAAGAGGGTGAACTGAAGACCATCCTACAAGTTTATGTGTCCAGCATCTCCGCCCACGAATTCCTGCTGGGAAAGATTCTTGCCTTTATGGTAGTCGCGCTCGCCGAGTGCGTAGTCATGCTCATCCTTCTTTTTACATATTTTGGTTTGGGGCTGGCGGGCGATCCAACCCCGTTCATCGTCGCCACGATTCTCTACACGTTCTGCGTGGCGGCCTTTGGAACCATGGTGGGAGCGACGATTCCGAGCCAGGTCGCCGCGATGCAAGTGGTGGCCCTCGGCGGCTTCCTCCTGGTCTTTCTGCTTTCCGGCCTGATTTTTCCCATCGAAAACATCCCTGTGGGATTGCGTTGGATCTCGAATTTCATGTGGGGCCGGTACTACATCGAAGTCGTGCGGGATGCGCTCCTCCAAGGTGGTGGCTGGCTCGCCGACTGGTGGAAGGTCACGATCATCGGCATCATCGGCTCGGTTTTCTATGGGGTTGGCTGGTTCAGCATGCGCCGAATGCAGCTCAAAGCGTGAGCGAATGACGAATCCCTTGCAAAACGTCTTCAATCAGCGGTTCCGCGCACTGGTGGGCAAAGAGTTCAACCAGATCCGGCGCGATCGTCGTCTCATGATCTCTTTGATTCTTCCTCCCATTTTGCAACTGACGCTGTTTGGCTTCGCGTTGAGCGCGGCGGTGTCGAATGTTCGCCTCGGTGTCGTCGATGACAGCAAGACTCCGGAGAGCCGGGAGTTAATCGCGACCCTCACCGAGAGCGAAAGCTTTCGTCTTGGAGGCTACTATTTTTCGGTAGACGAACTCGGGGCATCAATCAGTCAGGGCAAGGTGGACGCTGGAGTGGTCATCCCCTACGACTATGCGCGGGATTTGCACCGCGGTCATTCAACCACGGTCCAGTTCCTGCTAAACGCCACGAACGCGAATACCGCCACCATCAGCCAAGCCTACGCGGAAGGCATCATTCAAACTTACAATGCCGGGCTGCAGAGCATGGGCATTCATCCCAGCTTTAAGCAGGTTGCTGCGTCCGAGATCAGTCGCCGGGGACAAGTGCAACTGATGCCGGCTTTCCTCTACAACCCGGGCCTGATTGATTCCTGGTTCATTGTGACCGGTGTTTTCGGTCTCTTGCTGATTATGAACAGTTCGTTGGTTGCATCTGCGGCCATGGTGAGAGAGCGCGAAACTGGAACGATGGAGCAACTGCTCATGTCTCCCGCCAGCACGTCTGAAATCATCATCGCCAAGATCGTGCCGCTGTTTGTCTTGCTCTGCATAATGATGCTGATGTGCGTTGCGACGCTCAAAATCGCTTTTCATATCCCGTTTCACGGCAGCTTGCCCTATGTTTTATTTGGCGGCATGTTGTGCATTTTGTCCGGGATCAGTCTGGGCACGGTGATTGCAACGTTCAGTAAGTCCGCCCAGCAGGCGCAGTTGACTGCCTTTTTCATCAACCCCCCTTTGTCCTCGCTCTCGGGAGCGCTGAATCCTGTCGAAGCGATGCCGCGATGGATGCAGCCCTTTACGATTCTGAATCCCATTCACCATTTCGCGACCATCGTCCGCGGCGGCATGCTCAAGGGAAGCGGGATCGTTGCGCTGTGGCCCAATTTCCTGGCGTTGTCGATTTTTACCATCGTCCTCGTTTCGCTCAGCGTCTGGCGTTTTCGCAAGCAACTTAGTTAAGAATGGAAAGGCACGGTCCATTGCTCATGAGGAAGAAGAAACTGGCCACGCTACCGAAACCGCTGAAGACAAGTGCGACATTGATCCTGCTCAGTATGTGCATCGCTGGCGGAAATGCGTTGGCCCAGACGCCGCCCGGGCAATCCCAAGGCGCGCAGGCCACGCAGTTGCCGCTGTCAGGCCGGACCGCACAGAGCGGCTCGGTGACGGCCACGCAGTCAACCACGCCGGGGGTATCGAACACAGTCAACACACTCAATCCCACGGTTCAAGTTCAAGGGGCTTACTCGGGAAGTACATCTGGCATTTCCAACATGCCGTTTGCCGGCAAGCTGTCTTTGCGAGACGCCATCCGCCGCGGCCTTGAGTACAATCTGGGAGCAGTCGGATTCGTTCAGGCCGTACGTCAGGCACACGGGCAAACGCGCGTGGCACGCAGCGTACTACTCCCCAACCTCACCGGCGACTTGGCCGAAACCGTCCAGCAGACCAGCCTGGCAGCCGAGGGCCTGAAGAAGATTCCAGGATTCAATTTGCCGACGGTTTTGGGGCCCTATAACTACATCGACTTGCGGGCGCGTCTCACGCAAACCGTAGTGGATCTCACCGCGTGGAAAAACTACAAATCGGCCGATGAAAGCCTCCGTGCAAACCAACTTTCGGCTCAGGATTCTCGCGATCTCGTGGTATTAGCCGTTGGGGGAGCTTATCTTTTGGTTATTGCCGACAAGGCTAGAGTGCAATCAGCTCTTGCTCAACTCGACACAGCAAACGCTCTTTATAAACAAGCATCACAGCAACGAGCTGTAGGAGTGGTGGCACAGGTCGATGTCGATCGCAGCCAAGTGCAAGCGCTTACCCAACAGCAGCGAGTAACTTCATTGCAGAACGATCTTGCGAAGCAGAAGATCAACCTGGCACGGATGACCGGTTTGCCGCCCAATGACCAGTACGACCTTTCCGACGACGTCCCTTTTTCGGCTGCGCCGCCGATTACTCTGGAAGAGGCGTTCAGACAGGCCTTCGAGCAACGTCCGGATCTAAAGGCAGCGGCGGCTCAAGTCCGGGCCGCCGAGCTCGCGCGATCTGGCGCACGTTCTGAACGGCTGCCCTCTCTTGCGGTGAACGCCGACTATGGAGTGATCGGAACCAATCCGTCCCAGTCTCACGGTACGTTCTCGGTCACTGGGACACTGCGCTTCCAAATTTGGGAGGGTGGCCGAACGGAGGGCGACATCGAGCAAGCCGACGCCACTTTAACGCAAAGACGTGCCGAACTCGAAGATCTCAAACTGCAAGTAGAGGGAGACATTCGAAAAGTCTATCTCGACTTAGAGGCGGCAACCAGCGAGGTGGAAGTGGCGCAGAGGAATGCGCGGGTCGCCAAGGAGACTCTCGATCTCACGCGGCAGCGTGTGGAGGCAGGCGTGGCCGACAGTGTAGAACTGGTTCAGTCGCAGGAAGCGCTGGCGGGCGCTGAGCTTGACTATATCAACAGCGTGTTCTCCCACAACGTCGCCAAACTAAGCCTTGCCCGCTCGATGGGCCGCGCAGCAGAAAATCTGCCGAAGTTCCTTAGCACGCCATGAAACACACGTGCCAGAGATACTCACGTTCAGGCCTCCGGCCCTAAGAACCTGATAGCCCGCCGAATCCTGAAGTGCTCCCCTATGATCCACCCTGTACCTGCTGCAAGAGCTGTTCATCGATCTGCTGCAGAGACGCCGGTAGCTTTGCATAATGCAACTGCTCCGCAGGGTCCTGCCCGCCCGTGATGATGTACTGGACGAAGCCCTTGACCTCCGCTGCCTTGTTGGCATCCTTTGCTTGTTTTGGCACAAGCAGGAAAGTGAGGCCACTGATGGGATAAGCATCCGGCGCCGACGCCGGAGCATTGACGATTGGCGTGCGCACGTCTTTCGATAGCTCGCCGGAAAACGCATCGATAGCAGCGCTCGTTCCCGCAGCCGTCGGGCTCACGTATTTGCCCGCCAAGTTCTGGACCTGCGCGACTGGAAGATGGTTCTCCTCGGCAAAAGTCAGCTCCACATACCCGATTGCTCCGAGAGTCTGCTTCACCACGCCCGTTACGCCCTCGCTCCCTTTGCCTCCAAGTCCGATTGGCCAGCTTACGGAGAGGCCTTGACCGACCTGGCTTTTCCATTTGGGGCTGAGGGCAGCAAGATAAGTCGTGAAGATGTTCGTGGTGCCGCTGCCGTCGGTACGATGCACCACAACGATGCCCGGTCGGGAAGATTGACTTCGGGATTGTCCTTCTTGATTGCCGCATCGTTCCAATTCTTGATCGTGCCGAGATAGATACCCGAGAGCGTCTTCGCGCTCAGCTTCAGCGGCTCTTTGAGCTGTTCCAAGTTATAAGTAATGCATACCGGTCCAGCGGTCTCTGGGATCTGCACCAGAGCAGGCATCTCCTTCAGCTTTTCGTCATCGAGTGCGGCGTCGGACGCGGCAAAGTCCACCGTCCCGCTCTTGAGCTGCTCAATGCCTCCGCCGCTGCCAATCGATTGATAATTGATCTGCAAACCCTGATGGTCCTGTCCATAGGCTTGGGCCCAGCGAGTCATGACGGGATCAACGAACGAACTGCCGGCGGCGGTAAGCTGAGTGTTATTGCGGGCGGCTGCGGTCGTCGGTGTCCCGGAGTTGCAGCCCGTTAGGATAATCGTAGCGATGAACGGAACGGAGAGAAGATTAAGGTTCATAAATAGCCTCTGTCATTTGGGAGTGGGTCGCGACCTAGCCGGTCCAGTTCCTTGGATTAAGAGATCCAACGCATCACTCTCTCATCCTCAATTCCGTCGGTCTGAGCAATAGTAGACAGTTGCGTACTGAGGAAAGAGAATTAATCCCCCTTTAACAATAGCCTTCGATGTTTGCGCTCGACATCGGTGGCAGTCCGGTTAATCGGTATACTCGTAACGAATCCGATGTCCGCCGAGCACACTCCCGCGACCAAGACGAAGCACCGGGTTTCGCGACCCGCCGGCAAACCACGGCAAGAAGAAATTCAGCGGACAGGTTCGCGCGACGCTTCTTCTCTGGACGATTCAAAACTCTACATTAACCGGGAACTCAGCCTGCTCGCCTTCCAGAAGCGAGTGCTGGAGGAGGCCCAAGACGAGCAAAATCCCTTGCTTGAGCGAGTGAAATTTCTCTCCATTGTGGGCTCAAACCTAGACGAGTTTTTCATGGTGCGGGTAGCCGGTCTTAAACGGCAAGTGGAGAGCAATGTACTCGAGTGCGATCCCGATGGTATGACGCCCAAACAACAGTTGAGCGCGATCCGTGAAAAGACTTCGGATCTGTTCAAAGCCGCACACGAGTGTTTAAGCCGGCAAATCTCCCCGGCCCTAAGGAAGGCTGGCTTGTGCGTGGTGGATTATTCTCAGCTGACATCGGTACAAAAGACGAACGTTAACAGGTATTTTTCCGAAACTGTCTTTCCTACGTTAACTCCATTGGCATTCGATCCCGGCAGACCTTTTCCGCACATCTCAAACCTCAGCCTGAATCTGGCTGTTCTGATCCGCGACCAGCAGGACGTTGAACATTTCGCCCGGGTCAAGGTGCCGGATATCCTCCCGCAACTCGTACCGGTAACTCCGGCCAAGGAAGGCGGGACGACGAAAAAGAAAGCACCTGCGTCAAAGTACCTGGTGTGGCTGGAGCAGGTCATCGTGGCCAATTTGCAAAGCCTGTTTCCGGGAATGGAAATCCTTGAGGCCCATCCTTTTCACGTAACTCGGGACGCGGACAGCGCGATCCAGGAACTTGAGGCGGGCGATCTTATGGAGTCCGTTGAAGAGGGCGTCTGGCAGCGGCGTTTTGCGGATGTGATCCGGCTGGAAGTGAATGACGACATGCCAGCGGCAGTTCTCGAAATCCTGCAGAAGAACCTCGAAGTCGATCCCGACGATGTTTACCAGGTGGGGCGGCCGATTGCCTTGTCGCGCCTGAAACATCTTTCGGCTATCGATCGGCCTGAGTTGAAGGATAAGCCTTTCCTCCCGGCGGTTCCGGCTGCACTGCGGCCTGAGGAAGAAGGCGAAGACATGTTTGCCGCCATCCGGCGCCAAGACATTCTTCTGCACCTCCCGTTCGATTCCTTTCAACCGGTGGTGACGTTTCTGCAGCAAGCAGCCCGCGACCCGGCGGTTTTGGCCATCAAAATTACACTTTACCGCGTGGGCCGTAACTCTCCGGTAGTGGAGGCACTCCTGGATGCCATCGGCGAGGGGAAGCAGGTTGCCGCGTTGGTGGAACTTAAGGCTCGTTTTGACGAAGAGAGCAATATTGAGTGGGCCCGCGCTCTGGAGCGCGACGGAGTGCATGTTGTCTACGGTCTGCCGGGTTTGAAAGTGCATTGTAAAACCGCTTTGGTAGTGCGGCGCGAGGGCGATGCCATCCGCCGCTATGTGCATCTTTCAACCGGCAACTACAACAGTGTTACCGCTCAGCTCTATACCGATATTGGAATGTTCACCTGTGATGAAGCGATCGGCGCGGACTGTACCGATTTGTTTAATTACTTAACGGGTTATTCCGCTAAGGTCGACTATCGCAAGTTGCTGGTAGCCCCTGTGGACATGAGGCAAAACTTCGAGCGGCTCATCCGCCGCGAGATCGAGCATCAGCGCAACGGCGAGCGTGGCCACCTTATCTTCAAGATGAACGCCCTGGTAGATAAGCCCATGATTCAACTCTTTTACGAGGCCTCAAAAGCCGGCGTCCAGGTGGATCTTCTGGTGCGCGGGATCTGCTGCTTGCGTCCCGGGATAGCTGGTGTCAGCGAAAACATCCGGGTCACAAGTATCGTGGGACGATTCCTTGAGCACAGCCGCATTTTCTATTTTCGCAATGCTGGACAAGAGGAGATTTACCTGGGTAGCGCCGACCTGATGCCGCGCAACCTTAATCGCAGAGTGGAAGTGGACTTTCCGGTGCGCGACCCCAAGTTGGTGCGATTTCTCCGTGATGGGGTGCTCGCCACCTACCTTGCCGATATGGTCAAAGCCCGCCATATGAAACCCGACGGAACCTATGATCGGCCTTCCAATCGCGACAATGCCCACAGCATGAACGCTCAGGAATGGTTCATCAAGAAAGTCGCAGTCAGATCCAGCAATAACGAAAAATCTGTCGGTTAATTCCATGGCTTGAAAGCTTTCCCATAAGCCCGATTCAGGGAACGATGACAACACCGAATGCGGATAATGCGACAGGAGCCTTGGCCGCCGCTGGAGTCCCAGATTGTAAGCTTGCGCCGCCGTCTGCCAGCCCGAACGAGCGCCCGATCCTAACCAAGACGAAGAACCAGAATATTCGGGTTTCGCCAGCAGTCCTCGATGCCGCCCGGAAAGACAGCCAACAGTTGTTGCGGGACCTGCGAACTTCTCTGAATGGCCTGGCCCAATCTGATGCCGAAGAACGCGCGCACAGTACTGGTCCGAATGAGATCGCGCAAGAACGGAAGCAAGGCTGGATCGTCCGCGTTCTGAAAATCATCCGCAACCCTCTGGTAATCCTGCTTTCGACTCTGTCGGCAATTTCGTTTCTTACGGGCGACGCGCGCGCCGGCTCTGTGATGTTGGGTATGGTAGCGCTGAGCGTGGGACTCCGCTTCTGGCAGGAAGCGCGAGCGGACTCTGCAGCAGAAAAACTGAAGGCCATGATCCATGTGACCGCGACCGTCGTTCGGGATGGCACGGCGAGAGAGATACCACTCCGGGACTTGGTGCCGGGTGACATCGTCAGACTGGCAGCCGGCGATATGATTCCCGGCGACGTCCGGCTGCTGTCCTCGAAAGACGTCTTCGTTAGCCAAGGCAGTCTCACAGGTGAGTCGCTTCCGGTCGAGAAGTTCCACGACCCCGAAACTGAAAAAGGGATCTCGCCCACCGAACTCAAGAACACATGCTTCATGGGGACGAGCGTTGAGAGCGGGACGGCAACAGCAGTCGTGGTGACGACGGGCGTACAAACCTACCTGGGCAGTATGGCCAGCTCGATCACCGGGGAACGAGCGCTGACCAGCTTCGACCAAGGTCTGAACCGCTTCACGTGGCTCATGATGCAATTCATGGCCGTGATGGTGCCTCTGGTTTTTTTCATCAACGGTTTCACCAAACACGATTGGAAGGGAGCCTTCTTCTTCGCACTGGCTGTGGCTGTAGGGCTCACTCCCGAGATGCTGCCGATGATCGTCTCCGTTTGTCTCTCGAATGGGGCCCTCGCCATGAGCTGCAAGAAGGTAATCGTCAAGCGGCTGAACTCCATCCAGAACTTCGGAGCCATGGACGTGTTGTGCACCGACAAGACGGGGACCCTCACCGAGGACCGCGTCGTCCTCATGCGGCATTGCAACGTCGCTGGGCGCGAAACCGAGGACGTGCTCCTGGCCGGATACCTGATCAGCTACTTCCAGACCGGCCTCAAGAACCTGCTCGATCGGGCGATTCTGGACAGCACTGACTTCCACGGGAAAGCGGTGGTCGAGAAGTACACGAAGCTGGATGAGCTCCCATTCGATTTCACGCGACGCATGATGTCGGTCTTGGTGGCGGACCCGGAAGGTAAGGCGATCCTGCTGACTAAGGGCGCTCCGGAGGACGTATTTCACCGCTGCTCGCATTTTGAACTCGATGGGAAGTTGTCGCCGATGGAAACCGATCGGATGGTCGGGCTGAAAGCAGAATACGACAGCCTCAGCAACGACGGGTTTCGCGTGCTGGCAGTGGCTTCGAAGGAACTCCCCGGGAAGCAAATCTGCGCGAAGGCAGACGAGAGCGAACTCGTACTCAGAGGATACGTCGCATTCCTGGACCCGCCCAAGAGCACCGCCGGCCCTGCCCTTGCGGCTCTCGCCAAGCATGGCGTAGCCGTAAAAATCCTCACTGGAGATAACCATCTCATCAGCCGCAAGATCTGCAAGGACGTTGGCCTTCAGGCCGATCCCATGCTCCTGGGCGACGACGTGCAGAAAATGTCCGATGCCGAACTGGCCGGGCCTGCGGAAAAGGCGACGCTCTTTGCACGGCTCTCTCCCGCGGACAAAGAGCGGGTCATTCGCGTGCTGCGGAGCAAGGGGCACGTTGTCGGATTCATGGGCGATGGCATCAATGACGCTCCCGCCTTGCGAGCGGCGGATGTTGGCATCTCGGTCGACACCGCGACGGACATCGCCAAGGAGTCAGCCGACCTGATCTTGCTGGAGAAGGATCTGATGGTGCTCGAAGGAGGTGTGATTGAAGGCCGCAAGGTCTTCGCGAACATCGTTAAGTACATTCGGATGGGAGCGAGTTCCAACTTCGGGAACATGTTCAGCGTGCTGGGAGCGAGCGCGTTCCTCCCCTTCCTGCCGATGGCCCCAATCCAGGTGCTGACGAACAACCTGCTGTATGACTTCTCGCAGGTACCGATTCCAGCTGACGCCGTGGACGAACAGCAAGTGGCCAGTCCGCGCCCCTGGAACATCGGGGAAATCAAGCGGTTCATTCTCTTTATCGGCCCTATCAGCTCGATTTTCGACTATACGACCTTCTTCGTCATGCTCTACCTCTTCCACTGCTGGGATCCATCCCGAGCGTCCCTCTTTCAGACCGGATGGTTCGTCGAGTCGTTGATGACGCAGACGCTCATCATCCATGTCATTCGTACAAATAAAATTCCGTTCCTGCAGAGCCGTGCGAGTTGGGCGCTGACGGGCACAACAGTAGCGATCATGGCTCTGGGCGTGTGGCTGCCGTATTCCCCTTTGGCCTCTGCGTTAGGCTTCACGCACCTGCCGCGGCTGTACTGGCCCATCCTTATGCTCACGCTGCTCAGCTACATGGGCCTGACACAGATCATCAAAGTGTGGTTGCTGCGAAAGCACTGGATCTAAACCGGTATGTCCCGCGACACGGTGGCGTTTCATCATCGACCGAAGAATTATCCAAAACAGCCTGAACAAAAGGTTGATTCACAACACGATCAATTCTGATCAGTTTTTCCGAAGCCCAAAGTTTGATACTGGTTCTTTCACAAGTCTCGTCTGCCAGGGGGACGTGAACAAAATTATCTTTGTGAAAATGTTAGGTGCAGGGAGATTTCGATGAATCTAAATCTTATGGATCCGAGGGTACTCATGACGGTCGCTACCGTCGTGATTGTTGCCGCCGCAGTAATTGCTGTTCTTTACATGGGAAAACACAGGAATTCGACCGCGGTCCTGCGGAAGAAATTTGGCCCCGAGTACGATCGGGCAGTGCGGGAGCAAGGGTCAGAACGAAAAGCAGAAGCGAAATTAGCCGATCGCGAAAAGCGGGTGGAAAAGTTCAATATTCGCGATCTCGACCCAGTGGAGTATGAGCGCTTTTCGAAACAGTGGGAGTCCGTACAGTCCCGCTTTATCGACTCCCCAAAGGGGGCAGTCGCAGAAGCTGACGACATGGTGTCCTCTTTAATGAAAGTCCGCGGCTATCCCGTATCCGATTTCAATCAACGCGCCGCTGATGTTTCTGTGGACCATCCCCGAGTGGTGGAGAACTACCGGTCTGCACACGAGATTGCGCTGCGGGTTGGGAAAGCCGAAACAACCACCGAAGAGCTTAGAACGGCGATGATCCATTACCGCTGGGTGATTGAGGAACTGATGCAGGTACCAACGATTGTGGAAAGAAAAGAGGTGGCGTAAAGGTTGAACCGAAGAAAAGACGAGGAGCTTACGACGGCAGACCTGGCGAGCTACAGCATTGTGCAAAAGCAGGCCGACGGACCCAAGCTGTGAAAGTCAAAGAGACGGAAACCTGGACAGAGCAGCTGTAGTGTCAAAGCCTGTGTTCTTGTTTTCTTGAATCGGAGATGGGGGATTTCCGATCGCAGTGGAACAAGGTACAAACTGGTTTCGTGGACGAACCACGCTGAACGGTCGAAGAAGCAGACAAGATGGTAGCTGCGGCGATGCAGCGACTCGTGGAGAGTTCTGCCAACGAGCGATCGGGTTTGGAAAAGCAGTGGGACCGCGGTGACAACGTGTCCACTGAAGACCTGCGGCTTGCCCTGTAGCGTTATCGTTCTTTTTTTGACAGATTGCTGAAACTGTAAGGACAAACACGCTTTCGGATCCGGGAAGGAACCCCTGGGCATGGGGATCCAAGGACTCGTGTTATTCAACTACTAAGGAGAAAACAGATGAACTCAAGTACGAAGGATGAGATTAAAGGCACTGTTCATGAAGTGAAAGGCAAAGTCAAAGAGACGTTCGGCAAAGTCACGAATAATCCTAACTTACAGGCCGACGGCAACGCTGAAAAAAACACCGGCAAAGTTCAGAAGAAAGTCGGGCAGATCGAAAAAGTGTTCGAGAAGTAAAATCAGTCGGGATCTGTCGGAGCGTATTCCAGCCTTCGACAACGGATGTCCGCCGTTCTCCACTCCACTAACCGCAGGAACCGGCAGACTGTCATTTCTTAACGGTTACCCGGTCCTTGCCTTCTTCGCAGGTCCAACGGGCATCCGGGGTTTTCTATGGTCGGAGGGACCGTTCCGGTTGACCCAGCCGCCTTTGACACTGTGGTACGGGAAATTACCGGCGCCGTCAAAGAGAGATCGATGAGCGGTAAGGGGGCATCTCCGTGTTCATCGTGTAACGGCAAAAGAGGAGTCTGTGCCATTTTGAACGCCTACACGCGAATTTCTGAGGGGTGTCAGCTGGCGATTCATAGCGTCGAGCTGTGGCTGAAAGGACTCGCGGCGGCAATCGGCGGCGCGACCATGCGCAAGACGATACCACGCCCGAGGAGGCTCTCTGTGAGCCTGATCAATAGGGAACAGTTTTTCTATTAGAGCGCTGTCATATTCGCTGGGGACTATTGATCTGTATTTTCGCGGAATCGTGGCGACAATGCCATATTGGATTTAATCGGAAATTCCGGCTTAAGCCATAAAATGAAGGAGCGCCAATCATGAGTTTCAGAACATCCCGTCGCATCTTAACAGTAGCTGTTGTCGGCATTTCGCTTTTCAGTTTTGCAAGCATCCTCAGTGCAACAGAAAAGACCGCCTCGGTCGAAGGCCTTGTCACAAAAGTTGATCGTACCGCGAAAACCTTGATGGTAAAGGCCTCTGATGGAACCGAACACACAATGCATCTCGTGGAACGAACCGTGGTGCATGGCGGGAAGGAGACCGACAAGGGAGCTGAGGAGGCCGCACGCGATCTTCAGGAAGGATCCCAGGTCGTTGTGCACTATACAAAACAGGGCGCAGACGAGACCGCTGAGGAGATCGATCAGATAGGCGAGCATGGACTGAAGACGAGCGAGGGCACCATTACCAAGTTTGACCGCGCCGCCCGGACGATGACGATCAAAATTGCCGATGGAACCGAGCAAACCTACCGGTTAACCGAGCATGCAACCGAAGATGCCGGGAAAGAAACAGAGGACGCAGCGAAAAAGTCCGCCCACGCAATCGTGTACTACTCGGAAGAAGCAGGCCACAAGGTCGCCCATTATTTCAAGACCAGCTAACTTTGGGAGTCACAAGCGGATTCCTCGCTCGGTTTGACCCTGGAAAATGTCTGCAAGCAGGCGCATAACGTGCTTCGCCAGGTTAAGGAGAACCCATGATGCGCGTGGGAATTGCCGCGGACCATGGAGGGTTCGCATTAAAAGAGCAGTTGGCGGAGTTGCTCCGCGGCGCGGGGTACGAGGTCGTGGACTTCGGCGCACACCAATTGAACCCCGCAGATGACTACCCCGATTTCATCATCCCAATGGCCAGGGCCGTGGCCGCGGGAGAGGTCGAACGCGGAGTGGCGCTATGTGGCAGCGGCGTGGGTGCGTCCATCGCGGCAAACAAAGTTGCGGGTGTGCGTGCCGGGCTCATCCATGATGTTTTCTCCGCTCATCAGGGCGTCGAAGATGACGACATGAATGTCTTCTGCCTGGGCGGAAAAGTGATCGGGTCTGCGCTCGCCTGGGAACTGATCGAAACCTTTATGACCGCTCACTTCAGCGGTGCGCTACGCCATCGCCGCCGAGTGGATAAGGTGCACGCCCTGGAGAAACAGGGGGTTGGGGCATGAAAGGATCATCGAGATGTATTGGTCTATGCGAGAAGATTCACGACTCCGTTCAGTACAGTTCGGAGGCCATGAGCAAGAGACCGTCGCCAAGAACGGACGCGCCTGATGACGGCCTCTCGTTCCGACGCGCTGGTCCTCTTCGGTGTAACCGGCGATCTCGCCCACAAGATGATCTTCCCGGCACTTTATGCCATGGTGAAGAGTAATGTCCTCAATGTCCCGGTAATCGGTGTCGCCTTCCCCAAGTGGAGTCTCGATCGTCTGCACAGACGCGTGACCGACAGCATCAAGCGATCGGGAGGGATCGATGACAAGCGCGCTCTCCACCGCCTTCTGTCCCTGTTCAAGTATGTGAGCGGGGATTACAAAGATCCGGGCACGTTCACGGCGATAAAAAAGGAGCTGGGTAGCGCTCGGCGCCCGGCACACTACCTCGCGATCCCGCCCTCACTCTTCGAGACAGTGATTAAAGGACTCGGAGCCGCGAACCTGGCCGAGCATGCTCGCGTCATTGTCGAAAAGCCGTTCGGACGCGACCTGGCCTCGGCGCAGGAACTCAACCGCGTCGCCCATTCGGTGTTCCCGGAAGACTCGATCTTCCGCATTGACCACTTTCTCGGGAAGGAGGCGATCATGAATATCCTCTATTTCCGCTTCGCTAATTCGTTCCTGGAGCCGATCTGGAACCGCAACTACGTGGCCAGCGTCCAGATCACACTATCTGAGGATTTCGGCGTCGGGGAGCGCGGCGCGTTTTACGAAACTGCCGGCTGTCTGCGCGATGTGATCGAGAACCACCTCTTCCAAATCGTCGCGCTGCTTGCCATGGAACCGCCGGCCGGTAGGGACTTTGGAGCCGTGCACAACGAGAAAGCCAAGGTCTTTCAAGCCATGCGCCCGCTGAAGCCCGACAACTTGGTGCGCGGGCAGTACGCTGGCTACCGGAAGGAGCCTGACGTGGCGAAGAACTCCGACGTCGAGACTTTCTGCGCACTGCGCCTTTTCATCGACTCATGGCGCTGGGCGGGGGTGCCGTGGTACCTACGCTCCGGCAAATACCTGGCAGATACAGCGACCGAGGTTCTGGTGGAGTTGAAGAAACCGCCGCAGAGGCTTTTTGCCGACTCAGCGCCGACGACCGGCTTGGCGAACTACCTGCGCTTCCGGCTCTCCCCCAATTCGGCCATTGCCCTTGCCGCTCGCGTCAAGCTCGCCGGGAAAGAGTTCGTCGGGGAGCAGCGGGAGCTCTACCTGTTCGAAGAACAGGACGGGGAGGAATCGCCTTACGAGCGGCTTTTGGGCGACGCCATGATCGGCGATGGAGCGCTATTTACGCGAGAGGACGCGGTTGAGGCCGCCTGGGCGGTGGTCGATCCGGTACTCAAGCACCACCACCGGGTTCGCCCCTACAAGCGCCACAGCTGGGGACCGAAACAGGCTGACGCGCTCATCGCTCCAGACGGCTCCTGGCACAACCCCAGCCCAAAGGATGAATCCGAATGAGGAGCCTGCCGCAGCGGTTTTATTGACCACACCGATCACATCTGCGACACCAACGCAATACCGTTCTATCTAGGAGAGAAGTTATGAAACCGACTCAAAAGCTCCACGAAATGGGCCAGAGCCTTTGGCTTGACAACATCACCCGGGGCCTACTGTCCAGCGGCACGCTCCGTCAATACATTCAGGAGTTCTCGGTCACGGGCCTCACATCGAATCCCACCATCTTCGATCACGCGATCAAGAACAGTCACGACTACGATGACTCCATTCGCCAGAAATTGAAGGAAGGCAAGTCGGGCGAGGCGCTGTTTTTCGAACTGGCGATTGAGGACCTCAGACAGGCCGCCGATCTGTTTCGGCCGATCCACGACCTGACGAATGGAGTAGACGGTTGGGTTTCATTGGAGGTCTCGCCGCTGCTGGCTCACGACGCCTCGGGCACCCTCGCCGCAGCTAAAGCCCTCCACGCTCGCGCAGCACGGCCCAATCTCCTCATCAAGATCCCGGGTACCCAGGAAGGCCTCCCAGCAATCGAAGAAGCAATCTTCGCGGGCGTGCCGATTAACGTGACGCTCCTGTTCTCCCGTGCGCAGTATGTCGCGGCGGCGGAGGCATACCTTCGAGGCATCGAGCGCCGCATTGCCGCCGGGCTGAATCCCGATGTCGGATCCGTGGCTTCGTTGTTCGTCAGCCGCTGGGATGTCGCCGTGCAGAGAAGAGTGCCCGAGGCGCTACGCAACCAACTTGGCATCGCCGTAGCTGGGCAAGTCCACGAGAGCTACAGCCGTTTGCTCGATTCTCCTCGTTGGAAGCGCACGTTCAACGCCGGTGCCCGCGCCCAGCGTCTGCTATGGGCCAGCACTGGAACCAAGGATCCGAAGGCCTCGGATATTCTGTATGTCAGAGGCCTAGCCGCACCGTTCACCGTGAACACGATGCCTGAAGCGACGTTAAAAGCGTTCGCCGATCATGGGGAGATTGTCGAGACTTTGTCCGTACATGCCGAAGAGGCGCTGGCAAAGTTCGCCAAGGCAGGCATCGACACGGATGCCTTGGCTGCTCAACTTCTAGACGAAGGAGCGGCAGGCTTCGTCAAATCCTGGAAAGATTTGATGGAGTGCATCGCATCGAAGAGTGTGATGCTCAAAGCCGCTTAAGTCCGCAGCTAGTCGTGAAGAACGACATTTAGAAGCGAACTGTGAACGTGCAGACCTTTCCCGTCGCCATAGTCGATGAAACCTACTTCTTGAACTTGTTCATGAAAAGTCTAGCCGCGACTCCCAGCACGTTTGCCTTGCGCGACAGCGCTACCACACGAAGAGTCGAGCGCCGCCGCCGGGCGAGCGGGACCTCCCAGTTTGGACAGAAGGATCGCGGACGGGAGGCGCCTCACCGTGGTCCGTACTCGGGAGCTCCGGCCGCGAGGCGCTGACCTTTTCGATCTCCACAGCACCGTGGCGGTTCATAATCTCAGTTGCTGCCTCTGCTTTGTCGCCCGAACCCGTGGCGAAAACCATGACTCCTCCGCGCCGTACCCCTCGGACATAATCTTCCGCGTCCGCTTCGAGGACCCCGAACGCCGTGAGATCACGAACCAATCCCACTTCAAAATCCGTGTGTGGAGTACTCATGAGTCCGCTACCCGCCATCTCCCGCGGCTCGACCAAAACACGGACGTCATTCCGAGGGAAGCCAGTGGCCTCGAGATCGCGAACGACCTCGTCGACCGAACCTGGATTCTCAAACAAACCAACTGCCGTTTTTGCCATATTGACCTCCACCACCTAATCGTCAACTCGCCCGGCAATGCCCGCAGCATTGTGATCTTCTGCTACGTCGCCAACGGTCTTCCCTCTGTCGTTGTGTGATGTGGCGCAAGTTCTCCGCGCGATGCGCTTGTCGAGTTCCACCGGAGCGGCTGCAAGTCCACCTGTTGCGACAAATTCGTCTGGTTCGCGGATAAACTGCTCTCTTGAGCCATCCACGGGGTAACCGCTGTCTTCGAGATCACGCACGAGATCATCGGTCGGACCTGGATTCTCAGACAGACCAGCTGCCGTTTTTGCCACGTTGGCCTCTCCACTTAATCTGCAGCGCCGGAGTTGACTACTCACGTCGCTGGAATCCACTATTGAAGTTTGGCTTCATGGGCATATCCGCCAATTTCGTGAAGAAGTGCCTGCGCCGATTCCGGAACGGCCACTTTGCCGTCAAGAATTTCATGGCGGTTTACGTCGTCGCCATACATGGCTCTGTCTCCACTTTTGTCAGCTTGTACCACGGCGCCGTTTAGGCTCACTCCGATGAAAACGCCTTTCGAACGCGAGTAAGACAAAATCTCCGCATTCAATTTAAGATCCGTGCCAGCAGCGGCGTTCCGGCCCACCGGCCCGGCGGCGACAGAAGCGTCGGCTCCGAGCTTAAACTTGTCGCTGAGCAGGCTTTTCAAGGCGTGATCGTTCATAAAGAGCATCACAAGGTCGGTGGAAGAGCCCCCGATCTGATAACCCACGCTGCCACCCTCAATAGCCAAAAACAGGGGGGCGCTCCAGCCATGGCCGGTGCGACAGGTTGCCAGTCCCCTGCCGTAGTTGCCGCCGAATATGAAAGCGAACTTCACGTCTCCTGGAATGATGGCGATACATTTCGCCGATTCCAGAAGGTCCGAAGGGATGCCCTGATCCGGGGTGTTCATGATCTCCTGGAAGACCTGGGCAGCTTTCTGTGTGCGACTGACATCATCCTCGCGGTCCGAGGCGACAGCAGTTAGAGTTACGAACAGAGTTAGCGTTGTGACGATCAGAATGCGTTTCAACATGTTGTTCTCCTCCTACAGCTCTGAAATTATTAACAGCAAACGCTCTGACAATTCATCGAAGCCAAACCCCGGCTCAGTTCGCCAGGGTGCAACTGCTCAGCGCAGACCGATGCGACAGGGCGTTAATCACCTGCGTATCGACCCATGGTCGTTCATCAATTGATGAACGAATTTCCAAGATGTTTCGCAGCTTGCAGCAGTATGTCCGCACGAAGAAAATGATGTTCGAAGTCTTTTTCATAGCCTCGCACCAAGTCCCGCCGTGTCGCCTGACGCTGCGCGCACGAACAAGGGGAGTGTCACAATCCTCTTTCGCACCCGCCATTTCTTTTCTTCGTAGCTTCCGATCAACGGCGGGTAATCCACAACGAGATGCTAGACACTGTGGAAAGACATTTCTGTTCAATAACGAACACATTCCATTTGGGTCACTGAATGGCTGCCGAAAGCGTCCGGGCGAGTCCTGGTGAGGTGACCCGCGCCGGTGGCGTGCGTCCGGTGGGCGCCGGCACAGAATGCCTCGATCTAAATTGTCCACGGTTCCGTCTTTAACAGCAGTCAAATGGGGAAGCGGTGGCAGGACTCGCAAAGAGACGTGGTGGTTTTGTATTTCGGCAGGATGAGGTTGGCAACGGTGGAGTGGTGAGGCTCGTGGCAGGTGAGGCAAGTGATCGGAGGGGAGTCCTTGCCAAGCGCAACGTTAGGGCCAGAAACCGGATGTCCTTCGACGGGGTGATTGAGCTTGTGAGTTTTGTTGAGGTTTAGGTAGAACCATGAATCCATTTCCTTGAACGGAATTGTCGCTCCCCACGAAAGACTGAGGGTGTGCGCCTTGCGATTCACCTTCATGAGGCCGCGGACGTGGCAGGCCATGCAGACATCCTGCGGAGAGGCGTACATATGGGCGGGGAAATTACTGGCGTGTGGAGAGTGGCAGAAAACGCAGTTGCCCTCCTTGTACGGAGGATGCTGGACGGTGTCAGTGGACACTGTGTGGCAGGTAAAGCAGAGTTGATTGCTAGGAGAGGTAAGAGTGATGTAGGTGGCGCCTTTCACGTTGGCAACCGCGTGGCAGGTGGTGCAGCCCATGGAGATAGCGGTGTGGACGTACTTCCCTGTGGCCTTGTCGTTGTGACACGCAAGACATTTGGAGGGATCTACATTGGCGGGGAGAAGGACGGGATGCCGGTGAAGGTCGGCTCGAGCAGAAGAAGCGAAAAGCAACAAGATGACAGCAGTCAAGGTGCGGAAAGAAAAACGAAGCAATGAGGCGAGTGAGAGAATGGCGGGGATCACCATTTGTCGAGAGCGAAGATTCTGTTCGGCGATCCCTTGCATTCCTGCACGTCCTCCTTATCGTCGATGCAAAGAACGATTGCGCTTCGGAGCGCCGGATCAGGCCTCTGCAGGCATAGTTCACCTTAAGAATCATTTTCAATACTTGGGCCCAGGAAACTGTTCACAATTGCTCAAACTAATGCTCTTTTGCAACTTTGCAACATCGTTTTGCCGAGTTTTGACGATCACCATCTTGCGGGCACCCACCAGCCGATTGCTGTGGAAGGCACGCCCAATCTCATCTTCTCATCCGAGCCTTTGCGATCTGGTTTCTTGGGGAATTGCACCGGAGAACAGCTAGTCGTGCAAGACCACATGGAGCAGCGAGCTGTGGACTTGTAGGCCGCCGTTGTAGTGAATAAATCCCAATTTTCTGAACCGGTTCATGAAGAAATTGACCCGCGAGCGGGTTGTGCCGATCATTTCCGCCAGCATCTCCTGACTGATCTTGGGAACTACAGTTTCGGGTGTCCCCTCCTTGCCGAAATGAGCCAGCAACAGAAGGACACGGGCCAGTCTTTTTTCACTGGAGTTGAACAACTGATCGACCAAGTCCTCTTCGTAACGGATGTTCCGCGCTAACAAATAAGCCACGAACAGCTCGGAAAATTCCTGTTCCCGGTGCAGCGTTTCCATCATGGCTTTCTTGTCGATTCGCAGAACATCGCAATCCGTCATTGCGGTTGCAGACTTCATGCGCGAACGCCTCCCGACCAGGCAACCTTCGCCGAAAAAGTCTCCGTCACTTAATATCCCGATCGTTGCTTCCTTGCCAGTCTTCGAGACCACGGTGAGTTTGACCTTGCCCGTCTGGATATAAAACACCGCATCCGCGGTATCCCCTTGGGAAAAGATTCCTTGTTTCTGCCGGAAGAGCACAGATTTCCTGCCCTCTCCGATGGTCGCGAGGAATGCATGGGGATCGAAATCCCGTTTCTTCTTGGCCACTAGACTTGGGCCTATGGCATTAGGCGCTGTTTGGAGGGCCGGGTCAATTGAGATTTGGCGGGCGACTTTCCTTCCGCCTGGAGAAGGGTTGGGTTGGCGAGCAGGAGACATCGGCAGTTCCTTCTGCGCGAACAACGACCCTTATATTTTACTGCTTTCCTAGCCATCGTAAATGTCCAATAGCCACGGCCCGCTATAAGGTTTTTTGATGCTCCAGATCAAAGACGTGCCGTGATGGCTCACGGCATGAGTAATGCTGTACAGCATCGCTCACGGAAATGAGCGAACGTATAAATGTTCCGGGAGAATAGTCTTCCCGTCAAACCAGACGGCCTGAACTCCCCTCTTGGGACATGGCCTTCCTAGCATAAGACGCGTCGAGGGCAGAGCAAGCAAGGCTTCGCGGAAAGCGAACTCAAGAGCCAATGCTGTCGAAGACGACCAAGACCGCCAGAGAGGCTTCGATGAAGATTACGCAAGTATTTCGGTCGTAGAACGATGAGCAGGTGATCAGTGAACTTACGATTGGTGGAGCGCATCAGGCGACCCCGCCTGCGTAGAATTTATCTTTGACAATCCAGCGAACGTTGTCTCCGGTGATGGGAATCCGTAGCTCCATGCGGCAACTGTGAGCATTATTGATCAGACCATTTTGATTGTGACTTGCTAAGGTTTGAATTGGTTCGCTGCGGTTCAGCAGTCGCGGATCCACCTGGACAGCAGACCCACGCCGACGTGATCAGTTACACGTTCGCGCGGGCGAATGGGAGGCTGACATGCTTCGGGTCATGTGGATTGTTCTTTTTATTGTGTGGGTTCTGGGACTTGGTTTTCATTTCGGCGGAGCTCTGATCCATTTGTTCTTGGTTGTGGCGCTGGTGTTTTTGGCTATTGACCTACTGAACCGACGGCGAAGTACGGTTTGAAGAAAAGCAGTACGAATCCCGGCACCATGAGGTATAGGCGTAGCCTCTTCACGCCTTCACGTTGTGTTCGGTCGCCCTTCCAACCGGACCATATCCGTTAAGGAGTCTGCAATGTCCGACCCTGATTGCACCGTGAGTCTGAAACCGAACAGCCTGATGCGGTGCGAAGCGCGTCCTTTCGCGTTCGCAAAGAAGTCTGCATCATTCGTGCAAGGAATCCCCGGTCACTCGATTCCATTGCGGGTTGCGGTGATCGGGAACCACCTCCCTCGCCAGTGTGGAATTGCCACCTTCACGACAGACTTGTGTGACGCGATTGCGGCTGAGTACGGTGCCGCTGGAGTATCCGTGGTGGCCGTCAATGATCCGCAATCGCGCTACCGCTATCCTGCGCGCGTGCGATTCGAGATAACCGAAAGCGATCTTTCATCCTATAAAGCCGCCGCCGACTTTCTTAATTCCAGCAATGTCGATCTGGTGTGTTTGCAGCACGAGTACGGGATTTTTGGAGGGAAGGCCGGCAGCCATGTCTTGCGGCTGCTGCAGCGCCTCAAAATGCCCGTGGTGACAACTCTGCATACGGTTCTTCGTGAACCAGACCTCGACCAACTGGTCGTCATGCAAGAAATCGCCGCGCGCTCCAATCGTCTTATTGTTATGAGCGAACACTCGTCTCAGTTTCTGCAGGATGTGTTTAGGGTTCCCGGCGAGGAGATTGATCTGATTCCTCACGGCATACCCGACTTGCCTTTTTCGGAACCAACTTCTTACAGAGATTCGTTTTCGACGGGAAAGACTGTTTTACTCACGTTCGGCCTCCTGTCTCCAAACAAGGGATTCGAAAACGTAATTCAAGCGTTGCCGAACATTTTGTCCCGGCACAGCAACGTTGTCTACATAATCGCAGGTGCTACTCACCCGCACGTCAGACGTCGCGAGGGTGATCGATATCGACTGCAGTTGGAGGCCTTAGCCAAAAAGCTCGGAGTTCAGGAGAGCGTGGTCTTCTACAATCGGTTCGTCAGCACTCAAGAAATGGCTGCGCTGGTTGGTTCGGCAGACATCTACGTCACTCCTTATCGCTACGAGGCACAGGCCGTATCCGGCACACTGGCGTACGCCTTGGGCGCCGGCAAGGCAATCATCTCGACTCCGTATTGGCACGCCACCGAACTCTTGGACGATGGGCGCGGGGTGCTGGTTCCCTTCGAAGACCCAGCCGCCATCGCGGATACGGCGATTGAACTCTTGGACAACGATGCAGCCCGCCAGGCGATGCGTAGACGAGCTCACCTCTATGCACGCCATATGGTGTGGAACCAGGTAGCGCAGTCTTATATGCGGACCTTCCTACGATCTTGCGCTAATCGCATGCAACCGGCACGCATGGCTTTGCACCTCCAGGCTGCCGAGAAAGATACAGGCCAACGGATCAATGTGTAAGCGCTTTGCCAGTACCGAACTCCGGAGCGATATCACGGCTTAGCAGGGACATCCTGTCGGGATGTCCTTCCAGACCGCGCGAAGAGCGTGGTGATGAGGGGAAGCGGAATGTGGACCAGTTCTTCCGCATGAAGCAGGTGGAGGAATGGGATCTGTAATTGGGTTTATAGGACAGTTCCTTGGTATGTCGTTGTTGGGAGCGATGTCAATCGCGCCCCTTCCGTCATGTCCGTGCGAGAACCTTTCTAAGCTGCATGTGGCTGCAGTGCAGCCTGACTCGTCCGTTCGAGAGCAAAACAATACAGAAGACCTTTTTCGTAAGTTGAACGTCCGTCACCGCTGGCAAGAAGCTCGTCTAATTCGGCTCTCTGGAGTTCGCACCTATAAGTTAGAGAATGACAAAGATAAAATTGTGGCCGAAGAAGCGGTGGTGGTGGAATACAGGGCACCGACAACAGAAAAATTCACAACCACCGCAGGAAAAGGCTCGGGATTTGTGCTCCACCATGTATTCCAGCGACTGATGAAGGCTGAAGAGGAGAGGGTAAGGGTTAACAAAGACCCGGACAGCCAGATCACTCCGGAAAACTATGCCTTGGAGATAGTTGGCACGGATCGAATCGGCAACTCTGACTGCTCAGTGGTCCACGCTGTTCCGAAGCGCAAGGAGATGGATCTCTTCGAAGGAAAGATGTGGATCGACAACCAGGACTTTGCGATAGTGAAGATCATCGGCCATCTCGCTAAAAGCCCGTCTTTTTGGATCAAGCAAGTAGATTTTGTGCGGAACTATCAGAAGATTGACGGGTTCTGGCTTCTCTCGAGAGAAGAGGCGATTTCAGCCATCAGAATATTCGGCAAGGAGAGACTGACTGTCGATTACCGGAACTATACGGTCAACGATTTCTAGTTCAAAATTAGGAGGTGTGCCTGTGATTGAACGACTCAAGGAAACTGGGGGAGCGGCATTCGGTTTTAAGGTGGCCGGAGCGCTGTCGGAGGAAGACCTCAAAGCATTCGAGCCGCAGCTTGAATTCTTCATCGCACAACATAAGAAGCACCCGATCGGCATCCTCGCGGACCTTACAGAAATGCACGGAGCCGAATGGAAGGCTCGCTGGGAGGACCTTCGGTTTCTGCAAAAGCACACCGACCATATCGCCCGGATGGCGGTTGTCGGGGCACATCGATGGGAAGAGATTGTGGACATTCTAACCGCGGGAGCCGCCGTTCTGCAGTCCGAGACGCATTACTTCGAATCCTCTGAAATCCAACACGCGTGGCAGTGGGCGCGGACTGCGAAACACGCTGAAGATGCCCCTGTCCGAATAATCTCGCCGGCGACTGGAATCTGGAAGGATTACCGCCCTGAGTTTGTGGGTGTGTAATTGCGAAAGCGCCGGAAGAAAGGCGGTGCATGCTGGTCAGTCTTGATCGAGACTCTGCAATCGCCGCCTTGGTGCGGTCTCCGCTAACAGCACATCCTCAGAGGGGAACAGTTCGCGATAGGCCACGACGACAAAGAGCACGACCAAATGACCAAATCCCCGATCATGAAAGCACAGACTGCGCGTCAAATGGGCTGCTCACATTTCGTGGGTATCAAAGAACGGTTCGCGACCAACTCACTCGCCCGAAAAAGCACACGGTTAAGAACCGCCAGGGACGCCTAGGATCGGCGGCGCACCATCTGAATAGGCTTCGACGGCCGTTTTTGCTCCACTCTTGCCGGCCAATTGCGGGTCCGTTTCAGTGCCGCCGGGGACGCTTATGACTGGCAGCGCCCCCTGTGGAGAGACTTCGGCGTTCGTGTCTCCTCCACGATTGTCGGCAAGCTCCGAGTCGGTTTGATTGCCGCCGGGTATGCTTAGGACCGGTAGCGAGACGGCTTTTGATAGCCGCGGCTTGGTGTTTCTTACCCGACGATGGTCTATGGTGGGTTTTGTTTCTTTGGACATACCTTTGTTCTCCTGTGGCTTCGAGCCTTCTTCTTTCTTGAAGTGGATGATCGGCATTACACCGGTGGCGTTGGGTCTCTTCTCCAGGGAAGCGACCTTGGGCGGAAGGCGGCGTAACATGCCTCCGCAACCATTGTCGAAGCGATGCGGCGTCGGCCCAAGAGCAGACGCCGCTCGAACAATCTGTCCCACTACTTCTTCGCAGATGCTGAAGTAGTCGCTGGCTTGGACGTTTCGCCTGCGGACTTCTTCGGCGTAGAGTCAACGTCCGTCACATCGAAGCGGACACCATCCTCGACGCTTTTCAAGGTCTGGTTGGCCTCATAATACTTTCCGGCCTCGATAAGTTTCGCCGCTTCCTTGATCCCGCTCGTGGTCTTATCGAGGGGCGCCACTTCCATTACGAAGCTAACGTCGATGTTAGCTAGTTTGAGGGTCTCCATCGCCTTCTTGTGCTCGCCCTTTTTGAGCATTTCGTTGGCCGTGGCGACGCCGGCGGATTTTTCAGGTGTTTCAATATAGTCCTCACCAAGCGTCAAGGAACCGTCCACAGGAATCCAGATTGTTGGCGTGGTGCTTGCCGTCGCGCCGGATCCGCGCTGGACCATGCCCGATGGAGCTTTCAGATCTGATTCTGCCTTGGTGAAGGCAGTCTCATCGGTCTTAGCCTTCTCTAAAGCTGTTTCTGCTTCATTGGTATAGGTTTTGGCCTCGGCAGGCTCTCCGTTGAATATTGCGAGGCGGGCTAGGCTGACATCGCGCATCGCCTTGTATCCGTCTTTGGACAGCTTTCCCATATCCCGGTCCGTGGCAGTTTGCGCGGAAGGCTTATTCTGAGCGAACGCGGCAAGCCCAACCAGCGTAATTGCGAGAGCAAATGCGCATGTACTGATCTTGTTCATAGTCAATTCTCCTTATTGGTGTGATTTAGCAAGCGCGACGAAGCCGAGTGTGTGCCCGGCCATCAAACTGGCTGCCTTTGACGAGTGCTCACTGGAAATCCTCAAATCACGATGTTCCGCTTCGGCTCCCAGCAGCCCTGCACGATGCTTGAATGTCTGTTTTCAGAAATCCGAAGCCCCAATAGGAACATGCGGGGGGCGGCAAATCTGTTCAAAGTTACACACTTTTGGATCTCCTTCCGCCTCTGGCAAATGTCGACACGACTTGGAGTGGGCTGATTTGCTTGTGGTTGCCTTGGGAATGAGTCCGTGAGATTGGCGCGCGTAAGTTACATCGACCTGCACGATTCGATGTTTTCCATAGAGCAATTCCACATGAAACCAGATGGCAATGAATCGGGCGAAGTTAGGTGTGCGCTGTACAGCAAGTCAACCGGGTGGGACATCGGTTGCAGGGTGATCGGCAACAGTATTGCCAAAAACATGGTAGTGAGCAGTTTTGAACAGCTTATCGAGCCGAAGTGTTGAAAATTGGTCCTTACAGGTGAATCATGCCACCCTCGGCTTACCCGGAGCTATCGCACGGAGTAGTTCTCTGCATCGACGATGACCAAAATGTGCTGGAATGCGAAAAGGCATTCCTCGAAACCTTCGGGTATACCGTTCTGACCGCCTCCAGCGGCGCCAGAGGACTGGAAATGGCTTCCACCCATTCGGTTGACGTTGTAATCGTCGACTATTTCATGCCCGAGATGAACGGGCAAGAGTTTGCAATCGAAATGAGACTGCTCAGGCCGCAAGCGCCAATCATTATGCTTTCCGCAGCAGTGGATGTTCCTGAGCAAGCCTTGAAGCTAGTGGATGCTTTTATAGCTAAAGATCATTTGTCAAGCCAGTTGTTGCCAGTGATCGCGCAATTACACGAATGCGGATCGATCCTTCCGTTTTCGTATGACGCCTGACGAGAAACATTGATGAACGCCCGTATTCTTGCGGGTGTCCTCGTACTGGTGCCCCGAATTGCATCCCTGGTCATGCGGTTTCCCCGGAGGGAGCCACAGCGTGTGAATGCCGGAGAAATAAACGGCGCGAACCAGTCACAGTGCGTGCGCGTCGCCAATCACTTTCGCGCGCCAGACAGGGAGTTTGTGAATACGGCGACAGGCCGCGACCTAGCAGGATTTAAGAAAACCGATTGGAGGGATGCACAATGAGCGCAACAGCCGTTGAGAAAATAGCGCACCTGCCAAATGAACCGCGCGGCCCTGTCCGTCTAAGTCCCTCACGCAGGGAAAGGCATCTCCTGAGGTGGGGTTTACTTGCACTGATCGGATGCGTCATCGTTCTGACAGTCTTCCTTGGCCTAATCCAAAAATGGCTTTGGATGCGCGAGCTTGACTACGCCGGCATCTTCTGGACCCTTCTTTCGGTCAAGTGGGGGATGTTCGGCGTGGCTTTGGTCCTTTCATCTCTTTACCTGTGGATCAATCTCCTCTTTGCAGCCAAGAGCATCGACATTTCACGGGAGCAAGGTCCTTCCTTCAAAGTTGCCACTGCCTCTACTTCCGGCAGGGTCGTCGCTGCCTCCGCCGATGCGCTCAGAAGACTCAACATCGATATAAGCCCCAAGGTCTTGATGTTGGCCAGTGGGGTAGCTGTGATGTTTGTCTCCGTGATATTTGCGGTTGGTGTTTCCACGCAATGGGACACGTATCTCCGCTTTCGTTATGGCGGATCGTTTGGGCTGGCCGACCCTCTCTTCGGGGTCGACCTTGGCTTCTATTTCTTCCGTCTTCCGTTTTATGAGCTACTGCAGAGCAATCTGACGTTTCTGACTGTGGCCGCTCTTGCGATTGTTGGTTTCTTTGGCCTCCTCGGATTGCGGCAGTTTAAACCCGGCCAAAAATTCACAATCGGCGACAATACGGCTCGGCATCTGGTCGTGCTCCTATTCATTTTGGCTGGCACTTTCGGGTGGGGCTTTTATCTGGATCACTACGAGCTCGTCTATTCGACCCTCGGGGTTGTCTACGGAGCGGGCTATGCAGCGGCGCATGTGACCAAGATTGCTCTTTGGACGATGCTCGGCGCCTCCGTGCTGGCATGTGCGCTTCTCGTGCTCGCTTTATTCCGTCGTCCGCGAGTGAAGGCGGTGGCCGTAGGTATTGGCATTTATGCGGCACTGTATGTAGTCGGAGTGCTGGCGTTGCCCTACCTTTTTCAAACGTTTGTCGTTCGACCAAGCGAGCTAAGCCTTGAGACGCCGTACCTGCAACATTACATAGGGTTCACTCGAAAAGCCTACAATCTTGAGGCAATCCAGGAAACCGCTTATCCGGCTCTCACGGATCTGACTCCGGAAGTGCTAGCTAGAAATCAAGACACAATCCAGAATATTCGTCTCTGGGATTCGCGACCATTACTTCAGACCTATCAGCAAACGCAGGCGATTCGTCTCTACTACCAGTTCTATAACGTGGATGCCGATCGCTACCATCTGGCCGATGGCTATCACCAGGTGATGCTCGCATCCCGGGAACTTGCCACACAACTACCCGCAGCGGCACAGACATGGGTCAACGAGAACCTGGAGTTTACCCATGGCGATGGGTTGGTCATGAACTTTGTATCGAAGACCGAAGGGGGAGGTTTTCCGCAGTATCTTATTAAGAACATTCCTCCCGAATCTCAGTATGCCCGCCTGAACATCTCGCAGCCGGCGATCTACTACGGAGAGGTGACGCCGGGCTATAAGATCGTGGCGACCGGAATCAAAGAGTTTGATTATCCCAAGGGCAACGAGAACGTTTATACGAGCTACCAGGGGAAGGGCGGAATTCCGCTGGACAGCATCTGGAAACGGCTTATGTTTTCCTGGACGCAAACCGACATCAATATTCTGCTCACTTCTTATCTGAGGCCGCAAAGCAAAATTCAGATTTGGAGAAGCGTGCAGGAGCGTATTTCACAAGTCGCGCCCTTCTTGCTCCTCGACAAAGATCCGTATGCGGTAGTGAGCGAAGGGAAGCAGTATTGGATTCAGGACGCGTATACCACCTCGGACCGCTTCCCCTACTCACAGCCGCAAGCTACCGGTTCGGCAGCGGGCGTCAATTACATCCGCAACTCCGTAAAGGCCGTCGTGGACATGTATGACGGAACCGTGTCGTTCTATGTGATGGACTCGAAAGATCCCGTGCTCGGATTGTACCGGCGCGCCTTCCCGGGTGTTTTCAAGGATCTGAGTGCGCTTTCAGCGGATCTGAAGAGCCATCTGCGTTACCCGCAGGATCTCTTCGCCATCCAGGCGAATCAATACGAGAGTTTCCATATGACCGACCCCCAGGTGTTTTACAACCGGGAAGATCTTTGGGTTGCACCGAAGGAAAAATACGATAACGCGGTCAACCCTATGGAGCCTTATTACATTTTGATGAAGCTTCCCGGGAGCGATCAACTCGAGTACCTCATCCTGACTCCTTTCACGCCGCAGAACAGGGATAACATGATCGCTTGGCTCGCCGCCAGGTGCGACTTCCCCGACTACGGGAAGATGCTGTTCTACGAGCTCCCGAAAGAGAAGCTGATCTACGGACCCAACCAGATCAGTGCAATGATCGATCAGAGCACGACTATTTCTCAACAACTCACGCTTTGGGACCAAAAAGGATCGAATGTAATTCGCGGCAAGCTGATTGTGATTCCGATCGAGAATTCTTTTCTTTATGTGGTGCCACTATATCTCAAGGCGGAAGGCACAAATTTCCCACAGCTGAAACGCGTGATCGTGGCGACAGGAGATAAAGTCGTGATGGAACCCACACTCGACGAGGCGCTGAGTTCCTTGTTTGGAACCTCCCCCGGACAACCGTCGGAACCGGGACAAATCAGTGGCACGCAAGGTCTCTTGCCGAAGGCGGTGCTGGATCAAGCCAGGGCCCAACTTGCGGAAGCTCAGAAAGCAATCGATTCCCTCAAAAGCCTGCTGGCTACGCCGCCTCGATAGACGGGGCACACGAAGCTGACATGCCTAATGGGATAACAGACGAGGTTGAAAGTTGGGGATAATTATCGGGAGGTTCCATGGCGAAGCGTAGATCGCTTGATAACGAGGCGCAGCTTGATGAACTAGGAAGCGATCCCGGGCAAGTAGGCTCGGACAGCGCTGGGCAATCCGGGGATACTCAGGGCCTCTCGCAAATCGCAGATGCTGCGGACGAGAGCGTCGAAGAACTCGCCGATACTGATCAAGCATACGAGGCGGAGGCCGTCAGCGGTGTCGAGGATGCTGATGACCACCCTGAGAGGCCTGTACGCATCAGTGAGGATCGTGCCCGGTCAGATTACATTCCGCCGGAGGACGGACAATAGCGGTCGCGCCCCGGAGGGGCAACCGGCGCCTTCTGAGGGTTTAGTCGACGGTTTCCTAGCGCGCCCTCGCGGCTCAGATCTTGATCGTACACCAGGTAAGTGGCGGCGCTGCTGAATGAAAGCGAGTGCCGCGAAGTCTGGGAAATCAGCGAAGATCGCTACCAAACTCGGTCCACCATCCTCGCTTCCCAACTGCCGGTCTCGCGCTGGCACGAGCAGATCGGGGATCCTGCCATCGCGGACGGCATCCTGGACCGCTTGGTGCACAACGCCCACCGCATCGAGATGCGCGGAGAATCGATGCGCAAGAAACGTAATCCCCCACAGGACGAGAAGAAGGAATGAACTAGGTTAAGCGGAATGTACTAAATCGACCAGGCCGAAATAGTTAGCTAGAGGCGAACCGGCAATGAGGAGCGCGAACCCCAAGGGCGCTGGCCTTTGAATGCGGATGATTATGGCAAGCAGTGCGACAGTGTCGACGCCGCAACCGAAGCCTAAGCTGGTCGCACCTTTATGGCACACTCTGGGGCTGCTAGCCATCTCTGTGGCTCTTTTATGGATGCAGAGCCGCAGCCTGGCAGCCGGCGGGCAGCACCACGGAAACGTAATCCACTATCTATCTGTAATTGTCGCCGAGTGGGCACTGACTTTTTACGTATGGCTCGGCGGGCTGATCCCCGGTGCAACCCGGTTTCGCGATCTCGTGGGTGGACGCTGGAGCAACTTGAAAGATGTGCTGCGCGACGTTGCGATTGCCGCGGCATTTTGGGTTGTATTTGCCGGAGTGGGATTCTTCATGAATTTTGTGGTGGGGCCCAGCCATACGAAGTCCCTCGGATTTGTGAACCCGCGAGGAGTGGCTGAAGTCACGCTGTGGGTGATGATGTCAATGACCTCTGGATTCTGCGAAGAGTTGGTGTTTCGCGGTTACTTACAAAGACAATTTCTGGCATTGACGGGAAGCGCCTCGCTCGCGGTGCTGGCTCAGGCATTGCTTTTTGGCGCCGGCCACTGGTACCAGGGAAGTAAGATGGTGATTGTAATCGCGGTGCTTGGGGTACTCTATGGAATCCTCGCACACTGGCGCAAGAGCCTGCGGCCGGGCATGATCTCGCATGCCTGGTCGGACATCCTCAACGTAATCCCCATCCGCTTCCTTTGAAGGCCACCACCGGGGAAGTGGAGTCTTGAGTCGGGCTAACCGATGGCTAGGGTAGACGAGTGCCTTGCTGCGGCCGGGGTTGATCGAGGAAATTTGTTTTCCGCCGTGTGAACGGCGTCTTGCCTCAAACAAGATCCCGAGTCACAGACTATCGTCTTCCTGGCCTTTTGCCTTACACGGAGGAAGCTGGGGCAAAAGGGGCTGCGCCCCATTCCCCTGCACCCCCAATCCCCGCCGAACCTTCCTCCGCTTCGCTCCGGACGATACGATCTTGCTTGACGATTCCGAACACTTACTCCACAATCACCATGACAGCGTCGCTTCGCTCCGACTGCTGTTCACCTTCGCTACGGAATGCCGTTCGCCTTCCTTTCGGAATCGATGTTCGCCTTCACCGGAATACCCACCCGAATCCGACAGGTGGGCTCTATGATCCGGGCTGCGTCACTGCTGCAATAGTTCCTACCGTTTTGTGCCTTGCTCCACTTTTAAAAGAATGGGCTGCATCTCGGAAACGACAGAGGCATCCCCTTTTGCCAAATCGGCTATGATCCGATCGCGCATTGATAGAGTCTCACCGAGCAGATTGCGCAGGGCTTCATCTTGGGTGCTGTTCGAAAGGCGCTGGGCCTGGTCAAAGAAACGGTTGGCAGCATCTCCCGAAGTTCCGTAATTCCTTTGCGTTGCCTCCAGGTACATCAGCGTGCCTGCATCGCGAAGCTGAGAGAGTTGTTCAGAGAGCTGACATGCTTCGATCTGGGCCGTCGACGCTGACACTTTCTGCTCTAATCGGTTTGCTTTGGAATGTTGCGGAATGAACCCGGCGAGAAAACCTGCAATGAGCAGAATCGGCCAGACAATAAGATTGTTTCGCATGAGACTTCCTCACGTCGTGCGTCCCGTCGTTATGATCCGCTCGTCCCATTATTCGGAGGCCTCTCAAGTGTTTTCAGGGCTCGATGGAGCCGTGCTGGTTGCTCCAGCCTCCTCTAAAGAAGCGGTGACGCACCATGTTGTGGGCAAGCAGAAAAAAGAGGACTGCCAAGACAAGGATAAACAGGAACTTTCCAATCCCCAAACCCAATGGACCTTCGTTCTTCAGGCCCCGTTGTATCCAAATCAGTTGTCATCAGAGGCCTCCGCACCAGCTTGGGTGCTCGCGATGCGGCAGCTGTAGTTCCGGCACTCGACCGCAATACCTGCAGTACGTGAGCACGGGAAACAATGCCCTCAACCCGACCGTCCGACATCACGGGGGGTTGATTGCCATCCTCTTGCCCTATGATCTCGGCCTTTCATCGCGGGCGCGCCGCTAGAAGCCCCCAAGACTAAGGATCGACCCACGGCATCAGTGAACGCCCTCTCTCCGCCACCTACTCGGCGGCAGTCACCGACTTCACCGAAATGGTGGCACCTTCGGCCGTGCCCGTGACTTTAGCCTGCTCCCAAGCCAACTTGTTGAGAGTGTCTAGCGTCGCTTGATCCGAAGTGTCGAGGGTATAGACCTTGTCGCCGACAACCAAAGCATACTTGGCGCCCTTCTGCACGCAGGCACGAACGCAGGCTGCGGGGGCAAGCCCCTCTGCGTGCTTGGCCCCGCACATGGCGTCGCTGACTTTTCCGGTAAAGGTCTGGGGCGTGCCCGCGGCCATAGTGGGCACAACAGCCAGACCGGCGCTCAGAATCACCGTCGCCATCAAACCTTGCAACATCCGCAAATCGAGACATAACTCCTCCAGTGTACTCACAGAGCTCTGCTACGCTCCGGCCATGATTTACAAAGTATTGAGTAACCAAGGAACGCCTGTCTGGTCAGAATGGAACACTCCCGCAGGATTTGCCATGGGCGTGCGCTGGGTGAGGACCTGGCGGCTAGCTCATCTTTCAGCGGCGACTGCTTTAATTGGCGCAGGTTTGTGATAGCCGTAATAGACTTCGTCCGCTTGCGACTTCCGAGTGAACAAGAAGAGTATTTTGGCCCGCGATTTCATTGCAAAATGTTTGGGAAGCCAGATGTTGTCTGCCAGAGGCATCTTCTCCAGTTCGAAGTGCGTACCCGGCTCGACCTCGGCGAGAAAACCTCCAATTGAAACCGGGCGTATGACTGTGGCTTCGACCTTGACCCACTGGAATGTCTGCTTGTCGATCCAGAGTTTGCCCTCCATGCCGGTCAACACCTTGGCCTCGGCATTGGGAGGCTTATAGCCGGGACGTGGCGTCGCTTTGAGCACATAAACGTCTTGCGCACCGAGTCTTTGTTCCCCGACCAGCTTGAAGTCGAGGGCCTTTGTCAATTGTTCCATCATGAGGTCATCGCCCTCGCGCTCTTTTTCATACTTTGCGATCCGCTGCCCCCGTTCCTGCTGAGATTCCTTCTGGCGTTCAACGACGGTCGTGTCCAGCTTTTGTTGCTCCCGTCCCCGCTGTTCTGGCAATAGCGGCTTGCCGTTCACGGCTATCAGTCGCTCATAGGGAGAGCCCAAGATCATGCGCTCTTCGTATGTCTTGGTTCCCCCACCTGGTTGCCGGTCACGCTCGACGTAATCGTAGCCGGGGGCGACCTTCCAATCCACCGCATTGGCCTCGACCGAACGTTGGATGATCGTCTCGACGTCAAGTTGGGCAAAGGAAGATGTGGCCAGCACCGCAACAAGAATAACCTGGATTGTCATGCTCTCCATCTGGTTCCAAGTTTACTGCTCCACGCAGTCGGCGGGTCTAAGCTCTAACTGAACCTTCTCGACGTAACGAGTTGGAGGACTGAGCGCGTCCCCGTGCGATTGATTCAATTCCGAATCGGTTTTTTCCGAGTCGCGCTGCCGTATCGTTGTGTCCTCCAATGTCACACTCTCATGCGGCCCGCGGTAAACTTGGGGGCAACTTCAATTCCGCACGTGATCGTAGTACCTGCAGGACGTGAGCACGGGACACAATACCCTCAACGCGTCCGCCCGACATGACGGGTAATTGATTGACGTCCTCGCGGCCCATGGTCTCTAAGGCTTCCATCGCCGGCATATCGCGAGAAACGTAATGGACCTTATCCGCGGAACGCATTACGCTCCGAACGGGAGTGAACGGCCATGCTCGCGTTTCGACCGTGCGCACTTCGTTGGGCGTGATGAGGCCGAGCAGGCGTCCGTCCTGAACCACCAGGAAGCAACGCCGACCGCTTTTCAGCAAGTGCTCGTGAACGAAGTCCTGCAATGAAAGCTCGGGATCTATGGTATAGCTGTCCGTCGACATCACATCTTTCACGCTCATGCCTTGGAGAAGTGTGCGTGATCTTACCTGCATGTAAGTGGCGCCGGCCGCTTGCAAAAGGAACCAACCGATAAAAGCAATCCAGAGTCCTCCTAGACCTGCCCCTTGAAAGAATCGGAGAATTCCAAAGCCGATGAAGAACACGGCGATGATCTGCCCGACGATGGCCGCTGCCCGCGTTGAGCGCTCTGCATCATCCATCGCCCACCACAGGATGGCGTGCAGCACTCGCCCACCGTCGAGCGGAAAGCCTGGAATCATGTTGAATGCGCCCAGGGCAAGATTGATGTAGCCCAGCCATACCAGAAGCGCTGTACCGGGTGTTGTTGCCGAAGTCCATGGAGTCCAGCCAGAAAGCCTTGCTAAACCCAACATGGCCAACCCAAGGACTCCACTGGTGATAGGGCCGACAATGGCCATCCAGAATTCCGTCTTTGGGTCAGCCGCATCCTTTTCGATTTGGGCTACTCCTCCCAGCAAAAACAGAGTGATTTTGTGAACTGGGATCCCGTGGGCCTTGGCAATGACCGCGTGAGACAACTCGTGTGCGAACAAGCAGGCAAAGAAAAGCAGGCCCGTGATGATGGCTGTGCTCCACACCACTGCATCACTCCAATCGTGGTTCACGGCGTGAAACTGCGCGACCAGCGAAAAAGTGATCAGAAGGGCTATGACCAGCCAACTGTAGTGCAGGCCCAGTTCGACTCCGAATATTGTGCCCAGCTTAATCTGCGATTTCATGGTTTTCACCCGATGCTTCCGCTGTCTCTAGCAGCCGAATAGCTTGTGCAGAAGCGGCGAGTCAGCGTCCCGTGATTTGGATCAACATCTCAAGACCGCTGTTCAGCGTGATCTTTTGATGCCATAGAAAGCCGTGGTGGCCAAACCACCCGCACCCCCGACGATGGAACCGATACCCGCACCTTTGCTGCCTCCGAAGATGCCACCCCAAGCAGCGCACCCGCACCGGCGCCAAGAATGGTGTGCTCAACGCTCTTTCTGCCTCGTCCACTCGATTCGATGGCGCCTTCGACTGTCCGCCAATTTCGATATTGTGCATCGGCTCAGCAGATTCTCGGCAGTTGATCGCCGGATAGAAGATCGACGATCCGCGATGTTCCTAAGCGTGTTCGGATGGTGACCATCGCCGGATGGGAATCTGTAATTGTCCCGATGATCTGGGCGCTGCCTCCCAGTGGATGTTGCCACATTGCTTCGAGAATCGCTCCGGCCGACTTGGGCTCAACGATCGCAAGGAGCTTGCCCTCGTTTGCCACGTACAAGGGATCGAGTCCTAACAACTCGCACGCGCCTCGGACTTCCTCGCGGATCGGAATCGCGTCTTCTTCCAGCTCAATTCCCACGTGTGAGCGGCTCGCAATCTCATTCAAGGAACTCGATAGGCCACCCCGCGTCGGATCACGGAGACAACGAATGTCAGAGTTCGCGTCTAGCATGGCGGCAACTAAGGTGTGCAACGCCGCCGTGTCGCTGGTGACGGCGCTTTCGAATTCGAGACCTTCCCGTTGGGACAATATCGTGATCCCATGGTCTCCAATGGTCCCGCTAAGCAGCACGAGATCTCCTGGACGCGCCTGATTGGCGGAGAGCCGTACGCCGGACGAGACGAGCCCGATTCCCGAGGTGTTTACAAACAACCCGTCTCCGCTTCCTTTTTCGACTACTTTTGTATCCCCGGTGACGACGAGGACGTTTGCCAGAGCCGCTGCAACACGAATGGATTCCATAACCCGGCACAGGGTATCGAGCGGAAGCCCTTCTTCGAGGATGAGTGCAAGGCTCAGAAAGAGAGGCTTGGCCCCACCCATAGCCAGGTCATTCACGGTACCGTTCACCGCAAGCGTTCCGATGTCGCCGCCAGGGAAAAAGAGCGGCTTCACAACAAACGAGTCCGTCGTAAAGGCAATTCGGGATCCACCAAGCTCGACGATCGCCTGGTCATCCAAGCGTTCGAGCACGGGATTTTGAAGAGCCGGTAGGAGGATATTACGCAGGAGGTCTCCGCTCATTCGGCCTCCGCTTCCGTGACCCATGAGGATCGACTCCCCGTCTGCAATCGGTATCGGACACTTCAAGGCCATCTCGAGTTTCGCGTCTTGCGGCATCAATGGCTCTCCGTTACTGCTATCGCGTGCCGACGATACCGGTAGTACGCGGCGCACGCTCCTTCGGAAGAGACCATCGGAGCTCCCAACGGATTGTCCGGCGTGCAGCGCGTCCCGAATGCCGAACAATCCGTCGGCTTCTTCAGTCCCTGGAGCACCTCTGCACTAATGCACTCTGCGGGCTCATCCGCAGTCACTCCTTCTGTCCCAAAAATGCGGTCTGCGTCGAATTCAGCATATTCCTCCCGGAGATTGAGGCCGCTCTCAGGAATTCCGCCGATCCCTCGCCATTTCCGGTCACACACCTCGAACACTTCCGCCAATATTTCTTGAGCTCGCAGGTTTCCCTCGTAGGTCACAGACCGTACATATTGGTTCTCGACTGCTGCCCGCCCTTCTTCGAGCTGCGTCACCAGCATCAGGATGGCTTCTAGCAGATCAAGCGGCTCGAATCCGCCTACGACGATCGGAACGTGAAACCCCCGGACGAGGTCTTCATATTCCCGATAGCCCATGACCGTGCAGACGTGACCGGGACCAATAAAGCCTTGCACGCGATTGCGCGTTGAGCTCAAGAGTGCCCGAATGGCGGGAGGCACGAGGACATGGGACGCGAGCATCGAGAAATTCCTAAGCCCTTCGCGCTTTGCTTGCCAGACGGCCATGGCATTGGCGGGGGCCGTGGTTTCAAAACCGACTGCAAGGAACACCACTTTGCGGCCGGGATTAGCACGAGCGAACTTAAGCGCTTCGGTGGGAGAATAAACCACTCGCACATCTCCGCCCTGGGCCTTCACATGGAACAGATCGGTACGGGAGCCCGGCACGCGAAGCATGTCACCATAAGAAATCAACGTCGCCTCGGGACGCGAAGCAATCTCGATAGCCTTGTCGATCGTTTCAAGTGAGGTTACGCACACGGGGCACCCAGGCCCGTGGACCAGCTCAATGCTAGCGGGTAGCATCTCGTCGATGCCGTAACGCATCAACGTGTGGGTCTGCCCTCCGCAGATCTCCATCAACACCCATGGACGCGTAGCGCGGCGGGTCAACTTCGCCACAATACCCTGGGCGATCTCCCCATTCCGGTATTCGTCCAAGTACTTCATTCCGTATCACCACTGGGCACACGGTTAATCTTTAATGACCGGTAGAATCCTTTCGGCGGCCTGCCTCAAACAGGAACCAGGTGCGTCGTTCGGTCTCGTCGATCCAAACCTCGATAAGGCTCGTAGTAGCGATGTCCTCGTGTTGCTCGCAGACGCCGTGGGCCTCTCGGAGGCGCGCGGCGAGGGTCTTGTTGTCCTCGCACAACTCGGCGAGCATATCCTCCGGCTCGACGTACGGGGCATCATTGTCCAATACGCGCTGCAAGCGGGCGATATGGCCGATGGACCTGAGCGTGGTGCCCCCAACCTTGCGGATGCGCTCAGCGATAGGATCGGTCATAGCGAAAAGTTGATCGCCCTGTTCGTCAAACAACAAATGGTAATCGCGGAAATGCGGTCCGCTCAGGTGCCAGTGGAAGTTCTTGGTCTTCAGGTAGAGCCCGAACACGTCCGCCAGGATGGCGTTCATCGCTCCGGCGATATCCCTGGTCGCTCCAGCCTTCAGGTCAGTGGGGGTGATCAGCGGAGCCTCTTGCATGCGTTCTAACTCTTGCATTACTTCAAACGATTTAGTCATAACATCTCCTTAGTGGCTCTCCGTATTCGCACCGTGCTCGGACCGTCCCAGCAATTTGCCTTGCTTGTCCGCTTACGAATCTTCTAAATCGGACTGCAGTTCGTCCTTAAGCAATCCCATGGATTCGAGGGCCTCATAGCTCCTCTCCGCTTCTTCGCGATCCACAAGACTGATTGCAAATCCCACATGCACGATCACATAATCCCCGACTACCGCTTCGGGAACAAAATCCAGGCAGGTCTCCCGCGTGATACCACCGAACTGAACACGTCCCACGCGAATGCCGTTCTGAACTTCATTGGTGATGATTTTTCCGGGAATGGCAAGGCACATGTTATAAGCCTCCCTCACCGCAAGCTTTGGGGAGTTTTCGGCCTAGGGATTGGCCTCGCAACGATGTAGCGTGGCTTTTCAGACTAACGTCCAGTGCTTCCTGCCAGAGTTGCAGCTGAGCCAAGGCAGCCTCCACTAAGCCCCCGAGCGCAGCCTCCACGTCAGGAGATAAAGTCGTACCCCAATCGGTATTCGCGGGCTGCAGACCGAGTACAACAATGTCCTGAGGCTCAGTCGATGCTAGGGCCAGGGTAGCTATCAGGTCAGCAACTCCCAGCTGATGGACGTTCCGTCCGCGTGGCGTGCCCAGCAAATCCATCCCCGTCATTCGCCTAAGGGTCCCCGGTGTTTCACCAGTGTTTACCGCATCAAGAATGAGCACGTGGGAAGCATCCGAAACGAAAGGCCCCAATTCGAGACCCATAGTCCCACCGTCGAGAATCGACACGTTCGCGGGCAGTCTCGGATCATCCTGCAGCCT
>CAVZPC010000003.1:0-279190 GCA_963777005.1 uncultured Acidobacteriaceae bacterium
ATCCGACTCTCTGTTGGACTCGCTCATGAATGTAGCATTGAAGTATCGCGATCGGATCGATGCGGGCGTGATGCTGCCGCGAGTAAACTGGCGCCAGGCTGTGAACGAGCGGCGGGGACAGGCACATCGAGAACCAACGCCCCTTGCCCAACCTTCTCTCGCGATTGTGGGAGCCAACGGAAAGAGCAACGGGAATCGTCGTTCTGCGAAGAAGTCCCGAGGCGGCTTGAATAGCAAAGTGGGAAGCTGACCGTAAGACAAGCGTTAGCCCGCGGGTTCCGGATTGGTTTGAGCGACGGGCACCAGTGTGCCGTCGCGAATGTAGTACTCAGAGTCCCGCCATCGGATGCTGTTGCGCGTAAAACTGGTCAGCCAAATGACGAAAGCCAGGGCGTCCCATACCGGGATCAGCGCTAGCGTTTTCCAAAGCGCATCCTGCTTCAGGCCCCAAATCCCAACCATCCACGTCATGGCCAATCGCAACGCAGAATACGCACCGAGATAACCGAGCGCAACTCCAGCCGAGGGGCGAATCACGACTGCCATCAAAGACCATGGCAACCCTTGAGTGAGAAGCAGGCCGAGGTGTCCCCAAGGCCGCAAGTGACGCATGACCACGATCCAGCGCAGCCTTTTGTGAAACAGGTCGCGCATGGACCCATAGTCGGCGACAGTCGAAATTGCATACGGAAGAAGCTCGACTTCATGGCCCTGCTCAGCGATAAGGCGGCCTACCAACAGATCATCGGCTGGACGGTTCTTGATCGCTTCATATCCGCCGAACCCCGCGAGTCGCGTGCGCGTGGTGGCAATGGTTGGTCCCAACGCGAATTTCACTCCGTCGAGCTGGCGCGCGACCAGAATGCCAGCATAAAAATCAGAAAACATTCCAATCGTCTGAAGATTGTCGGTAAATGTCTTATCCTCGATCGGCACATAAAAACAGGTTACAGCCCCAACCTTCGGATCCGCCAAGGGAGCAACCACCGTGCGCAAATAGTCCGGCTTTACCCGAACGTCACTGTCGCTAATCACTACGACTTCGTGCCGAGCCTCGCTGACCAGGCGAGCCAGCTTCACAACTTTATCGTTGGATCCGGTTCCGCCCGAACCGAACAACACCCGAATCTGCTGCTCCGGAAACTCCAGCTTTAGCCTCTGTAGTACCGGAACTGCAGGATCGTCCTCCACGCCAACGCAGAAAACGACCTCGTAATCCGGATAGTCCTGCTTGCAAAAGCTGGCGAAGTTTTCATAGGCGTCAGGGTCGAGCCCACGAATTGGCTTAAGATTGCTAACCGGCGGTGTGAACGTCCTATTGACTGCGCTTACGGCTGATCCGCGCCGAAAGAATTGCCAGGAACTGAGCAGCGCAATCAAGTAATAAACAAATGGAATCGCCGCAACGGCAAGGACCACATAGCGGAGATTAGAAATCATCAGGGGCCTCGTGCGCCGAGGACGAATGCCGTGCCAAAGGTCTCACGAGAGCCTTGCTCCCGCCTCCAATCTAATACTTGGCAATAGAAATGAACATGATTGGCTTCGTCGCGCTGCTTCGTGACTTGGATGCCTCAATGGGTCGCAGCGATTACACTTTTTCTTTGTCGAGCATAACAGGAAAGGTGGCACACCAGAAACTCGCGCAATATGGTATTAGATCGTTCTGAAAGTACTGAGTCGGAAGCCCGATCCAACTCTGTGTGCACGATCCTCTATTTGCTAGCAGCCGCGGCAGGCTTGATCGACTCGGCTGCTTTTTGCAGATCATCGACGGAGCTAGAACTGAGTTGGTAAAGATCCGTCCCATCCTCGCGTTTGGCCGTATAGCCATCATTGGCTTTGGCGATCAGGATTTTCTCCACCCGCTTGCCGTCGTTAGAAGTTGCAGCGATCTCGATAGTCGGATTAGCGAAGCCGGAGTCAGGAAATTTAACTGCAGTCAGATCGCGAAGTTTCGAAATAAGCGATTGCACACTCCCGACATCCATCTTCTTCCCGTCCTGCCACCAGTCTTCACCGCTGCGAACCAGGAAATAGGTCTTCGAGCCGGCATGCAATTCAACCTTGTTGGGTTCAGCGAAACCGAAGTCGAAGAGCTTCTTATCGCGGAAATCGTCGAGGCTTTTGTCGAGGGCCTGTCCGAGGTCGGCGTTTATTTTGTATGCGCCTTCGACGGCGCTAGACTTTGCGTAATAGACGTTATTGCTTTTGTCCGTCTGGCTCCGGCGCACCTGAAGTTCCTGCGTCCCTGACTGGTCCGTAAGCCTCGCAGTGGCCAGAGGCGTGGCATGTGCAAATGCAGAAGCCGCCTCCTCGGTGTCAGAGCTGCTGAGATCCATCTGGGCGTCGGTCAGCTTACGGAGCAACTCACTCACTTGATCGCTCTCGGCACGCAGCGGCTTGGGCTTCAGGATCTGCCACTCATCTTTATTGCGCCCGAACTCGATGTTCTGATTTTTCTTGAGAATTACGACACGGCTGACCTTGTCAGGATCCACGGTGACGAGGCGCTTGTCGCGCAGGTCGTTCAGATTCTTATCCAAGCTCGTTTTCGCATACGTGCCTATGGTAAAGACCCGCGGATCGCCGGCAAGCATCGCGTAACTAGCCGACCCCGTCGGCGTATCGTCGCCGATGAGGAGTTTTTGCGTCTTGTTGTCTTTTTCGGCGATTTCGACTTGGAATGCCGGCTGGTCCAAACCATACTGCTTCAGATTCGCTGCTTTATCCTCTACCAGACGTTCCGAGTTCAATGACGACAACGTGGAGAGCACGCCCGAAACAACCGATTGGTCAGCGCCGAACGGTTGCGGCTCCGTGATTTTCCATCCGGAGTCAGTTTTGGCAAGAAAGATCGGCTGCGCGCCGCGCTTTCTCAGGTCCAGCCTTGTAATCGTCGCAGAATCAAGTTTCAAAATCGACGGCGCAGCATCAGCCGAAGCCTTGGCAGCATCCTCTCCCGGTTTGTGACGTTCTGACCAGTAAAGAATTGCAGCGAGAATAAAGAAGACGAAAGCCGCAACAACCAAACCACGGATTTTCATAGCGCTTCTCGAGACAGAATCATCACGAGTCGAGAGGTTACCTATCTCCTCTTCCACCAAACCCCAACCCCCACAATGACCACCGCCAGCGGCAGTGCGAATTGGCTGGTAAGGCGCACAAGGTTCAGCTGAGCGCGGGTCATGGTAATGCGGCGGTCTTCCTGCTGCTTCGGGCGGATCGATATCAAATCTTCGTCCGACGCCAGCCAGTTGATGGCGTTTAAAGCCAGGTCATTATTGCCATTGAAATTGATAAAGCTATTTGCTGCCCACGAAGAACTGCCGACCACCACGAAACGTCCCTGCGTGTTCTCTTTCCCGGTGTTGTACGTGCCAGCAGCCGCGATGGTCAGCGGGCCCTTCTTGTTCTTGGGATCGTTGACATTGACACTTGCCGAGCTCAGGTTACTCGTGGCCAGGCTGCCGCTGGAGGAATCAAAGAGCTTCTGCACGCTGGTTTTGTCCGTGCTTTTGATCTCCATGGAGCGAGCCAGCGGAAAACCGGTTGCAGTCCCCTTCATCTCATTCACGATCGGCTGCGAGCTGTAGGTGGTAACCAGGGCGACTTGCGGCCCGAGACCGGCAAGCTGTCCAATCGGATTGAGATCGAGAATCAGATCTTTGGTCAGCGTCACACCCCAGCTCTGCAGCAAATTCGTGAGCGCGTCGTTGTCGGCAATTTCCGAATGGCCCAGCTTAAGTGGAGGGTCCAGCATGAGCAGCGCGCGACCGCCATGCTCAACATATTTCTTGATGGCATCTACCTCCGGCTGCTCATAATTCCGCGTCGGTCCGGCGATCACAAGAGTGGTGCAGTCACTGGGAACTTCCGCTTTCTGCAGCAGGTCGATCGTCTTGCTTTCGTAATCGTCTTTGGAGAGTAGGTCCTTGAAACCGGAAAGCCCCTCCCGCTCGCGGTCGTCAGGCTGATGTTCTCCGCTTCCGGACACAAAGCAAACCGTTCTCGTGGTGCTCTTCAAGTCGCGAATGAAGGCACCGGTGATGCCCTCTTCCGTCATGTTCTTGGCTTCTTCTTTTTTCGCGCCAATCTGAACCACGGCGGTTCCCAGATTCCTGATTCCCTCTTCCCGCGCCAGCTGCGGATTCTTGTCCGGGTCGACATACTCCACGTGCACTTTGCGAGAAAGATTCGCGTATTGATCGAGCAGATCCTTGGCCTCGCGGAAGCGCGTACTCTGGTCGAAGTAGGTGATCGTCGCGTCCTGCTTCAGGCCTTTGACGATCTTCGAAGTTTGCTCGGAAAGGCTATAGCGCTTATTCGAAGTAGCGTCGAACGACTTGTTGTACCGGTCGGCGAGTATGTTGGCTACGACAACCGTCGCCAGAACGATCGCGATGTAGGCCGTCGCATAGGCCGCATACTTGGTTTGTCTCGCCTTCAGCCATTGGCTTGCCATCTATGACCTCCAGCGCAGAGATTCCATAGAACGAGCGGTGAAGAACAGTCCCAGGAAAATTACGGTGAGATAAAAAACTGCGTCTTTGGAATCGAGCACGCCTCGTCCAAACGATTCGAAGTGCGTGATCACCGACATATAGGCCAACACGCTCGCCCAGGTTGTAGTTTCGTATCCGCTCACCCACTCGAGCACCCACAGCAGCAAGCACACTCCAAACGTCGCAGCACCGGCGATGATTTGATTCTTGGTCAGCGTAGAAATAAATGTACCGATGGCCAACAGCGCTCCTGCCTGCAGCAACAAGCCCAGGTATCCGATGGCCAGAGGCTTCCAGTCCGGATTGCCGTACTTGAACAGGAAAGCAAAATTTAGCGCTGTAAACAGCAGGAGACACGAATAGAGAATGAGCGCGGCCAGCCACTTTCCGACGATGATTTCCAGATCGCGAATCGGCGACGTCACCAGCAGTTCGATGGTCCCCGTCCGCTTTTCTTCAGCGAACAGCCGCATCGTGATCATCGGAATAAAGAAGAGTCCTATCACGCTGACATTCGACAGCAACGGACGGATGATTTGTTCGTTCAGATTCATGGGGAAGGACTGCCCGCGCATCTGCATTTGCATGCCCTCGATCACGAAATATCCGAGCGCATTCCAGAAGAAGAAACCAAAAATCAGACCAAACATGGTCAGCAAAAGGTACGCAACGGGCGAAACAAAATAGCTGCCCAGTTCTTTTCGGCAGATGATCCAGGCATTTCTCATTGCTTTTCCTCTTTTCCCATTTGGCCCATATCCGCCGCCGCTTCGCTCCCTGTGAGTTGTAGGAAGACTTCTTCCAGGCTCATGGCAGCCGGCCGAAGTTCATTAAGGTCCCACCCAGATTCGACCACGGCCCTGGCCAGGTCGCCGCGAACGAATCGTCCTTTATGACTCTCCACTTCGAAGAATGCTCGCCCACCTTCCTGCCCTTTGCTCGATACGCGGCTGACTCCAGAGATCTGTTCCAGCTTGTGCTTCACGATTCCGGCTTCCAGATTTCCATTGCGCCCGGCAATCTCCACCACAACGGATTCAGCGCCGCGCGCCCGGGCCTGTAGGTTGCGCACAGAATCGGTCGCGACCAGTTTTCCTTTGTTGATAATGATCACCTGCTCGCACGTCTGTTCAACCTCGGGAAGGATATGGGTGCTGAGAATGATCGTATGATCACCGGCAAGGCTCTTGATCAGGTCCCGCGTTTCGTTGATTTGCTTGGGATCAAGACCGGCAGTTGGTTCATCGAGAATCAGCACATCGGGGTTATGAATGATCGCCTGCGCGAGGCCGACCCGTTGTCTGTAGCCCTTGGAGAGCTTGCCGAGAAGCTTTGTTTTGACGTCCACCACAGCGCAACGCTCGCACGCGTAGTCGACTCGCTTTTGCAGGTCGGCACCAGAGAGTCCTTTGAGTCTGCCGACGAACTTCAAGTACTCTGCCGTTTCCATCTCCGGGTAAATCGGAGGCGTTTCCGGCAGGTATCCTATTCGCTTCTTGACCTCCAGCGGTTGTTCCAGGACATCAAAACCTGCGACGGTGGCCGTTCCCGCGGAAGGTGGAAGAAAGCATGTCAGCATGCGCATAGTCGTCGTTTTCCCGGCGCCGTTCGGGCCCAGGAAACCGACGATCTGGCCTTTCGCCACATCAAAAGAAATTTGATCAACGGCGACGGTATGCGCATACTTCTTGGTGAGCGCCTGAGCTTGGATCATAGAAAGTTATTTGGCAACAGCAGGCAGAATGCTATTGCGCCGAGCCACACCTGAACAGTGCGGGGCTGGAAACATTCTAGAAAGCGTGGACGCAGGATGTCAATTCGCCGACCAAGTCCGCGAAGGGTAATGGAAGTTGCGGTCGCATCGCCCTTAACTACTTCGCGAGGCCACGGTCTTGACGGATACAGTGTCGAATGTCAAACTATTGATGGGAAAAAAGATACTTCCTTATTGCTGCTCGCAAAACAAGCAGCGACCAGACCCTTTAGGATCTCTCAACGTCATGATCGTTCTTGTCACCATTATCCATGTGCTCGTATGCCTGTTCCTGATCGTCGTGGTGCTTCTGCAAAGCGGTAAGGCCGGCGACATTTCCGCAGCCTTCGGTGGACAGGGCAGCCAGGCGGCCTTTGGCCCACGCGGTGCAGCTACGGCCCTCTCCAAAGCCACCACCATTTCGGCCGTCCTCTTTATGTTGACCTCGGTGACGCTTTCCATTAACGCCATCAAACACGGTGGGCCACGCTCGGTGTTGCAGGGCGAGAAATCGGCTCCTGTCAAAACGCAGCCTGTCGCGCCTGCGAATCCAACTCAGAAGTAACCGGATTTCTTAATGAGGTTGCGGTGTTACGGATGCCCGCCTACGGGTTCTGCCGTAATTGTATTTGCAGGATGCGAGTGCTACCATCCGGGTAGTACTTGCGCTGGAACGAAGCACTTGTTCAGGAGGTAATTCCAATGTCTGACCGTGATGGCAGCAGTTTGGTGTGGTTCCTTGCGGGCTTGGGTTTGGGTGGTTTGGTTGGAGTTCTTTATGCTCCGCGCGCGGGAAACGAAACCCGCGAAGAACTCCTGGCGAAAGCAGAACAGGGTCGCGAGTATGTTCGGAATCGCGCTCGGGAAGCTCGGGAGCAAGCGTCCGAGTGGGTGGATAAGGGCCGCGATGTGGTAAACCAGCAGAAGGATCAGTTCCGTGCCGCCTATGAAGCTGGACGGCAAGCCTATCAGGAAACTACAACCGAAACCGGAGCAGCCAAGAATCTTTAATTCTCTTGTTGCAGTTTGGCGGCTTCGACCGCCAACTCGGGAGAGCGCTCTATGGAAAACCTCATTCCGCTGTTCGTCGCGTTGACTGGAGCGGCTGTGCTCTTACAGGCAGGAGTGCTTGTGGCTCTCTATTTGGCCGTCCGCAAGACCAGCGCTCGTCTAGAGGCGGTGTCCGAAGAAGTAAAAGCCAAAGCTCTGCCTGCATTCGATACGGCCCACTCGATGTTGACCGAGTTGCGCCCCAAGCTGCAAGTGGTTGCCGATAACATGATGGAGACCACGACGACAGTGCGATCTCAAGTAGAGCGCGTCGACGCTACGGTGAATGACGCTCTCGACCGTGCGCGCCTGCAGGTGATTCGCGCCGACGAAATGCTCGGCCGCACTCTCGATCGGGTGGAATACACCTCCGACATGGTAACCAAGACCGTGGTTTCACCCGTACGCCAGGTATCCGGGATTATCCGGGGTGTCACCGCGGGAGTGGAGTTCCTGCTGAGCAATCGTGCGCGGAAAAACGGCGATAGTCGCGGGACGCGGCGTCCAGTTCCGCAGGACGAGATGTTTATCTAGCGCAAAACATCCCCCCGAAGCAGACTCGATCATTTCACGTAAGTTCGCCCACGTTTGCAGCCAGTTGTCTTAAGTCCTGCGCCACTTTCCCTTAAGGTTGAAAGCGAACGACCAGAAGGGCAACATACGATCGAGCGAGAACGGCGACGTGGCATGACTGCTGGGTGGAAGATCCGGCGAAATCCTAGGCGATCCAAGCCCCGCCTACAACAACGGCGTCGTTATAGAAAACGGCAGCCTGACCTGGAGTGATAGCACGCTGTGGTTGATCGAAGGTCACGAGAACCTCATCCGCTGCAATCTTCTCCAGTATCGCTGGCGCCGCTTCGTGACGATGACGGATTTTCACCGCGACGCGCATGGGCTCTCTCAAGTCCCCGACGGAGATCAGGTTCACGCGTCGGCCATGCAGCGTTCGCGAATACAGATGCTCCTCGCCGCCCACCACCACTTGCTTCTCCGCACCATTGATCTGGATCACATAAAGCGGCGACCCGGTCGCAACACCCAAGCCCTTGCGTTGGCCCACCGTGAAATTGTGTATGCCGCCGTGCTCGCCGATCACTTCACCGTTCGCGGTAACCAACTCGCCCGCAGTGTCAGGCAATGTCTCGCCCCGCTCGGCGAGGTAGGCGTCGATAAAACGCTTGTAATCTCCGCCGGGAACAAAACAAATCTCCTGCGAATCGGGCTTCTCCGCCAGAGCTAGGCCGTGCTTGCGAGCAAGCTCGCGCACCTCGGGCTTCGTCATACCACCCAGCGGGAAAAGCGTGCGGCTAAGCTGCTCCTGCGTGAGGCCGAAAAGAAAATAGGTCTGGTCCTTGCTGCGATCCGTGGGACGCTTGAGCAGCCAGCGTCCACGAGTGTTGTCATACTCGACCCTGGCGTAGTGACCGGTGGCAACACAATCAGCGCCAATCTGGCGAGCAACCACGTGGAGTTGATCAAACTTCAAGTGATTGTTGCAGAGGCTGCATGGGATGGGGGTGCGCCCGGAGAGATATTCCGCAACGAACGGACGCACTACGTCGTGCTCGAAGCGCTCTTCATGATTGACCACATAGTAGGGAATGCCGATGTGCTCGGCCACGCGGCGAGCATCGTAGACGTCGTCGAGTGAGCAGCAACGACCAGTCACTTGCTCCAGCATGCCTTCCTGTCCACCCAGACGCCGCTGGTTCCAGAGCTGCATCGTGAGCCCGATAACGTTGTGCCCCTCAGCGCGCACCATGGCCGCGACGGTGGAGGAATCCACACCGCCCGACATCGCCACGGCGATTGTTTTGACGGTAGGCATCGCTATGAGATCGTAATGCTCTGCTTTTTGTACCTCGGCGATAATTCTCGCAGGCGCGCCACAGCCTCCGGCACTAACGCCAGCGCGAGGTCGATATCTTCGGCAGTATTCTGCTTGCCCAGACTGAAGCGAATGCTGGAGCGAGCTCGATCGGCGGACAAGCCCATCGCCATGAGCACGTGCGATGGCTCGATCGCTCCGGAGGAACACGCAGCGCCCGTCGAAACTGCAAGGCCCTTCAGATCGAGGGAGATGACCATTGCTTCGCCTTCGACGTGCTCGAAATAGATATTCGCCGTGTTCGGCACTCGCAGCGCGCCTTTGCCATTCACGCCAGCTTCTTCCACCTGAGCAAGAATCCCCTGCTCCAAGCGGTCGCGCATGCCGGACATTTTCTTACCTTCGTCCCGCTCGAAGCTTTGCATCGCCGTCTCGGCGGCTTTGCCGAGGGCAACGATTCCCGCAACATTTTCAGTTCCGGCACGCCGCGAGCGTTCGTGTCGTCCGCCATAAAACAACGGTTGCAGATGAGTTCCTTTGCGAACATACAACGCACCCACGCCCTGCGGCGCGTGCATTTTGTGGCCGGAAATCGACATCGCGTCACAAGCAATCCGATTCACGTCTATTGAAACCTTGGCCGCTGCCTGCACCGCATCTACATGGAAGAAGACATCAGCTTCTCCCGCTATCCTTCCAATCTCCTCAACCGGCTGCAGCACTCCGGTTTCGTTATTCGCCATCATGATGGAGATCAGCTTGGTGTTCGGACGCAGCGCCCGCCGCACATCATCCGGGTTGACGAGACTGCGGCCATCCACGGGAACACATGTAACTTCGCAACCCATTTCCTCTGCATGCTTGCAGGCGTGCAATACGGCGTGATGCTCAATGCTGGACGTAATGATGTGATCGCCCGCGCTGACCAGCCCGGCAATGGCTAGGTTGTCGCTCTCCGTGCCGCCACTGGTGAAGACGATCTCGGTCGATCGGCAACCCAATAGGGATGCCACCAAGTCTCGCGCCCGCTCCACCGCCGCTCGCGTCTCCTGTCCGTGATGGTGGATTGACGAAGCATTGCCAAAACGCTCTCCGAAAAACGGACGCATGGCTTCGAGCACTTCCGGAAGGACCGGCGTGGTGGCGTTATTATCGAGGTAGATGCGGCGCATCACCCCTTTATTCTACCTTGCTTTCTTGCGAGGACCCGTGCAGATCAGCGTTTTTCGATCGGGATGTACCGATTGGGATAGTCCGGTCCAAGATATTCCGCGCGCGGCCGGATCAGGCGGTTGTCGTCGAGCTGTTCGATGACGTGGGCCGCCCATCCGCTGATTCGCGAGGCGGCAAACACAGGGGTAAAGAGGTCTTCGTCGATGCCCAGCGTGTGGTAGGTGGACGCCGAATAAAAGTCGACATTGGCATTGAGCTTCTTTTCCGCTCGTACGAACTGCTCAATTTTCTCCGACATCTCGTACCACCGCGGTTGTCCGCTGGCCTCACCCAGGTCCCGCGACATGACGCGCAAGTGCGTGGCGCGAGGATCTTCCGTGTGATACACGCGATGGCCAAAGCCCGGAATCTTTTTCTTTTGCGCCAGCATGTTGCGAACGTACTCGATAGGGTCGGCTTTCTCACGTTCAATCGCTTCAAGGATTCGGAAGACAGCCTCGTTAGCGCCGCCGTGCAGCGGCCCTTTCAGCGTGCCGATGGCCGAAGTGATCGCCGAATGCATGTCTGATAACGTTGCCGCGGTCACGCGCGCCGCGAAGGTCGACGCATTCAGCTCGTGGTCGGCGTGCAGGATGAGTGCGATATCCAGCGCGTGCTCGGCCGTGTCGGAAGGTCTTGCTCCACTCAGTTGCAGCAGAAAATTGCCAGCATGCGACAAAGCTCGATCCGCTTCTACAACCGGCTTCCCTTTACGAATCCGGTCGTAAGTGGCAACGATCATCGCGATCTGCGAAGTCAGCCGGATGGCCTTGCGAACATTGGCATCGTGATCATTCTTCTTATCATCGGCATCATAAAACGCCAGCGCAGAAACCGCAGTCCGCAGCACATCCATGGGCAGCGCGGTTCGGGGGACATCGCGGAGGAACTGGATAATTGCCGGATCAAGATGACGTTCCTCCGCCAGCCGTCCTTGAAGATCTCTTAGTTCGTTGCGATTCGGCGAACGCCCAAACCAAAGCAGGTAGCAAGTTTCCTCAAAATTCGAGTGCTCCGCGAGTTCGTGGACGTCGATGCCGCGGTACGCAAGTACGCCGCGGTCGCCATCGATATAACAAATCCTGGAGGTCGTGGCTACGATGCCTTCCAGCCCTTTAGCAGTGGGAGTGCTTACTACGCTCGACATAATATCTCGCTCATCGACTGATAACACGGCGAAGCCGCCAAGGCCCCCCGGAGAGTGCAACTTTTCTTCTCTTATACCTCAGGGAGCGCTTGCCATCCAAACCAACGGATCGTGTAAGCCCAAATGAGCAGCATCAAGCCGGCCAAATGCTGAGGGCCGTCTTACTCAAAATCTGTTGTTGCAATTCGTAGCCCAGCGGCAGAGCGTTAAACTCCTCCAGATTCTTCTTCACATCGGGCACACCTGGGCCCGGCCAGTCTGTGCCAAACAACGTCTTGTGCGCGATCTCTTCCAATCTCGGGAAATACTTGAGCAGCGTCTTCGGCGGGATGCCGCTGATATCCAGATAGACATTGGGATGGCGGCGCACGAGAAAAAATGCAGTATGCATCCAGAGCGGACGCCCGCCGTGCGCCAGCAAGATCTTTAACTTGGGAAAGTCTACGGCGACATCATCCACATGAATTGGATCGCCATACTTGTTGCGCGCCCCAGGAAAAATGGAAGTTCCGGTGTGAAACATCACCGGAACACCATTGGCCTCGGCAGCGCGATAAATGATTTCTAGTTCCTTCACACCGTTCAGATAGTCGTTGGGAAATAAAAGCTGATGCGGCGGATGGATCTTGATCATGCGAATTCCGAGCCGCAGAATCTGCTCCATATCAGCCAAGACATTCGTAGTATGGCGCGGATGCAGGCTACCGCATGAAAGCAGCCGTTTGGGATCCTCCTTAACGTAGTCCGCTATAAATTGATTGACCCCGTTTGTGAAGCCGATCACTTCGGGGGCTACATAGTTTATAAGCACAGCGCGATCAATACCGCAGGCGTCGAGATACTTGAGGAACGCCTTGGGCGAACGGCAGAACTCGGCGATCTGCTCGAAGTTCGGCACGTTTCTTCTTCATGAGTTCCAGCGCGTGGGGCTTGAACATCTCCAACGGCGAGATGTGGATGTGGCAGTCGGTGATCATTCGGATGACGCTCAGTTGTTCGCCCCTGCCAGAACAGCGCGCTTGGTGAAGACTCGAATCATCTCTCGGCGGTACTCTGGAGTAAGAGCCGAGGTAGTCAAAGGCTTGGCCGTACGCGCCGCTAGATCGCCGACCGCTTCCGCCAATGCCTCATCCACTGCTTTGCCAATCAGCATCTCTCCCGCTCGTTCAACTAGGTAGGGCGCGGGGTTTACTGCAGTAATGGAAATCCGCGCGTCGTCGACGTGTCCGTTCGATCGCTTCATTACTACCGCGACCCCGGCCAAAGGATAGTCAATCGAACCTCGCACTCGCAGCTTGCGATAGATGCCGCAGTAGTCCGCATATTCAGCCGGCAGAAACACGCGCGTCACCAGTTCCGTGGGCAGCAGATTCCTGTACTTTTCTCCGTCTCCGGTATAAAAATCCCGCAAGCTAACGCGGCGGGCGCCGTTCGCGTCAGCAATCTCTAATTCCGCATTCAGACAAAGCAAGGCAGGTGGCGTGTCTCCGGAAAATGCGGCCCAGCATTTCGTTCCTCCTGGAGCCACGTGACAGAGATCGCCATCTTTTTTAATGCAGAATCCGCAGCCCTTGCGCCAAGTTAAGGACTGGTTATACCAGAGGCAGCGCGTATCAAGACAGATATTTCCCCCGATCGTGCCCATATTGCGCAGCACCGGCGAAGCCACCGTGGCTGCCGCCTCCGCGAGAACAGAAAAATGTTGCCGGAGGAACGACGACTTCTCAATCGCGCTGAGCGGCGTGGCCGCGCCAATTTCTAAGGCCCCATTCTCTAGCGACCTGATGCCACGCAATTCCGGGATCCCGCGCAGATCCAGAACATACTCCGGCTCAAATAGTTTTTGCCGCATCGATGGAATCAGGTCCGTGCCGCCGGCCAGCACGCGGATGTTGTCCGCATGTTTGCCAAGGTGAGCAATCGCCTCATCGACCACCCGCGGGCGAAGCAGCTTGAATCCTGGAAGACTCAATGGACCTCTCTTGAAACCCTCTTTGATTTACCCCGTTCCACCGTGCCCTCGATAAGTTGTCGCAACACACCTAACCTGCGCTCCAGTGCCGCGGCGTTTTCCCGTGTCGGTGGGACATTAACCGGGATCAGATCTTCGACGGAGCGCCCTTTCTTTGCTGCTTTAACCCACTTGGTCATCTCGGATATATAGCCGTCAACTGCCAAATCGGGCGTCGGGTTTCCCTCCGTTACCAGATATGCTGGAGGCAGATCACCGACCACGACCCAAAGCCAATCGTCGACACTCGGACGGGCCGGCCTGATCCTGAAGAGAAACACCGCGACAATGCTCGCGTACCCGAATCCGAAGTATGATTCCTCGATCGTGAGACACCAATCAAATGCAGCAAGAAATCCTCGGGCCTCGTCGAACATCCGCGCCAAACCGCTTGTCTCCTGCTCGTTTTCCCCTCTCATTTCTTCAACGGGAACCACGGTTGTGAGGTCAGCGCCGTTCATCACTTAAATCGATTCCTCACCTGCTAGATCAAGCGCATGGCGCTGCGGTCCTCTGCCCTTGAAGCATAGCGATCCCCCATGTTCGCGAAAATGCGCGGGCGACGTCGGATCCACGCCCTCTGTCAGGTTCAGGCTCTTCGCACTTTTCTTACCGCGCAACGCCGCCAGTACTCGCTCCGGCGTAAACGGAGATTCATGCAAGCGCACGCCCACGGCATCAAAGATTGCGTTCGAAATCGCCGGAATCGTTGCGGCGAGCGATCCCTCGCTGCACTCCTTGGCGCCAAACGGACCTTCGGGATCGACGCTCTCCACGATAATCGGCTCGACCTCCGGAGACTCCACCGCCGACGGACTACGGTATTCCAGCATGCCGGCATTCATCAGCATGCCGTCTTTCCAAATCATTTCTTCGGTCAGGGCTTGCCCCATGCCCATCCACACTGAGCCGATAATCTGGCCTTCAACCGAAACTGGATTCAGGGCGCGGCCGCAATCGTGTGCCGCCCAAACTTTGTGAACCGTGACTTCGCCAGTATCTTCATCCACGCTAACTTCGGCGACCTGCGCGGAATAAGAATACGCAGGCGATGGCCCCACGCCACCCCCTTTATGTTTGCCGCCCCGTGCATCCGGAGGCGGAGCATACGAGCCGGTGCCAGTAAGCGCACCGTGGAAGTCAATCGCGGCGACGACTGCTTCCTCGAAGGTCATCCACTCTTTTGGGCCTTCCTCTTTTCGTTTCTGCTGCAGCGAGCCTCGCAAAATCTGCCCTTCCACGTGCCCGCTGACCGATGCGCCAGCCTGCTTCACCTCGACCTCCTCCGTCTGATCTTTGGCGACAGGTGGAACGCTTCCCCGCTTGAACACGAGATCGTCGCGAAACACAAGATCTTCTGCCCCGCGGTTCATCTTTCTTGCTGCGGCCGCAGCGATTCCCTTCTTCACGTCCGCGGCCGCCCGCAGCGTTGCATTCCCGGCCATAAACGTAACTCGGCTGGAATAGGAACCAATGTCAATCGGCGTAAGGTCCGTGTCAGCGGCAATTACTCTCACGCGGGACAACGAGCATCCCAGCACTTCGGCCGCGATCTGCGCTGTCATCGTATCGGATCCCTGTCCTATCTCCGAAGCTCCGGTGTACACGACGACTCCACCATCACGGTCGATCTTGATGTTCACGGTTGAGTGCGGCATATCAGAACGGATAATCGAATTCGCCGCCCCACTCACATAGTGGCTGCAGGCAATGCCGAGACCGCGCCCCTTAGGCAGTTTGCCCCTGCGCTGCTTTCCAGCCTGAGCGCTCGACCGTTTTTTCGATGCACTCCGGCAGACCGTAGCTCTGCACGCGCAGGCCATTCACCGTGATGCACGGCGGCTTGAGCAAATTGCGCAGCCGAATCTTCGCCGGATCCATTCCGACCTTCGCCGCGAGTTCATCGAGCTGCGATTCGAATGCGAAGCGTACGTTGACCGTTCCGTGGCCGCGCATGGCTCCGCATGCCGGCTTGTTCGTCAGCACTCGATAGCCGTCGTATTGAATGTTTGGAATGTCGTAGAGTGCGCCCAGTAGCGCTCCCGAGTAAAGAATGGTGACCACGCCGTAGGAGCAATATGCGCCCCCATCCTGCACTACCCGAGCTTTCACGGCGGTGATGGCGCCGTCGTTCTTAATTCCGGTCTTGAGATCGATGATCGTCCGCGGCCGCCCACGATGCGCCCAGAATACCTCTTCGCGCGTATACGTAATCTTCACCGGAGCCTTCGCCTTGCGTGCCGCAACAGCGGCAATGATCTCCAGCGGGATAACTTCGCTCTTGCCGCCGAAACCGCCGCCTACCAGCGGCTTGATTACGCGTATCTGCGCCATCGGCATTTCCAGCACAAGGGACAGTTTGTGCTGCAGATAGTAAGGCACCTGCGTGGAAGACCACACGGTGAGCCGTCCTAATTTTCCGGTATGAGGATCGAGTTCGAACGAAGCCAGCGTCGAATGTGGTTCCATGGCCGCATGTGTTACTTCATTCGCGATGAACCGCGCCTCGGAAATATGGTCCGACTCGGCAAAGCCTTTGTCCGGATCGCCAAACACGTGGTGATAATCTTTCTCCAAGTTCCCCGGCTTGTTGTCATGGATAAGGTCGGTTTGGGCTTTCATCGATTCTTCGGGATCGAAGTAGGCCGGCAGGACTTCATACTCGACTTCGATGAGTTCCAGCGCTTTCTCGGCAACAGCCTCGGAAACCGCCACCACGCACGCCACGTTATCCCCAACATAACGAACTTTGTCGAGTGCGAGCGCGTGTTCATCGTGACCAACCGGAAGGATACCGTAAGGATTGGGCGCGTCTTTGCCGACGACAACCGCAACGACACCGCCGAACTTCTCGGCGCGACTGGTGTCGATAAGCTTGATCCGCGCATGCGGGTACGGCGAATGCAGAATCTTACCAACCAGCATGCCGGGCACGCTGAGATCGTCGGTATACTTCCCTCCGCCGGTGGTTTTTTCCGCCGCATCGACCATGGCGGTCGCTTTACCGATGATGCTGAAATCGCTCATTTGAGTTTGTACACTCGCTACTTGGGGCTCGCAGCTTCGTGAGCTTCCGCCGTGATCGCCGCACGGATTGCTTCATACATCTGGCTGTAGCCAGTACAGCGGCACAGATTGCTGCTCAGAGCGGCGCGGACTATCGGCTTCCGATGGATCCGGATTCTCGGCCAGCAACGACTTCACGGTCATGATGAATCCCGGGGTGCAGTAGCCGCACTGTGCTCCGCCCCAGTCGCCGTAAGCTTTTTGAATTGCCGCCAGACTTCCCTGCTGACTCACGCCTTCAATCGTTGTGATCTCCTGCCCTTCGCAGCTCGCCGCCAGCAGCGTGCAGGACATCATGGCAACACCATCGAGCAACACCGTACATGCTCCGCAGGAGGACTCATCGCAGCCGCGCTTGGATCCGGTGAGCCCCAAATCCTGCCGCAGGACATCCAGCAGCAGCGCGCTCGGTTCGATAGCCAGCTCATGCCTGCGACCGTTGATCTTGAGCTCGACAAGTTCTTTTTTCATGATGCGTTCGCTTCAGTAAGTTGGGACCGTTCTATCCACATGCGCGACCAGGCGTCGATGCCGCCGCGCATGGATTGCGCCTTCTCAAAGCCTTGCTGCCGCAGCCATGCGGTCACGTTCATCGAGCGCACGCCGTGGTGGCAAATCACCACGATGTGATCGTCCGGGTCCAGTTCCTGATGCGCGCGAGCGGGAATGTCGCCCATCGGAAATCAGCTTCGCCCCATCGATACTCGCCGTTTCGAACTCCCACGGCTCGCGGACATCGAGCAGCGTGAATTTCTCGCCGCTGATCGAGCTTCATCTTTACTTCTTCGGGCGTGATCTCGTAGTCCATGTGTGGCTCTTCAATTATTTCCCCGTCCACTTCGGCTCGACGCTTCTCCACGAAAGCCCGGATACCTTCTTGCGCGTCCGCCGTCTTCATCAACTCTTCCAGATAGATCTTCTCCGCCCGAGCCAAGCCCTTGTCGAAGTGCGTCGCATCCCAGCCATAGATAGCCTTCTTGGTCACGGCCAACGCCGCCGGACTCAGCCTGGAGAGCTCCTCCACAGTTTGGTCGACTGCCTTCACTACTTGATCGTCCACTACCGAGCGGTTGGCCAACCCCATTTCTGCCGCGTCAGCGCCGCTGATCGTCCGCCCCGTCAGAATCAATTCCGCAGCCCGCTTCTGCCCAACCAGCGCGGCCAGGACCGAGCATGCTACCGGCGGATAGCAGCCCAGCTTGATCTCCGGAAAACCCCAGAGCGCCGAAGCCGTGGTGTAGACGAGGTCGCAAACCATTGCCAACTCCGCACCCCCACCCAGACAATTTCCGTGCACCGCGGCGATCGTCACTTTGCTGCTCGCAACCAAAGTGCGAATCACCGTATGAAACTTGAACAGCATCTCTTCCACTTTGTCCGGAGTGTGTGCCGCCACATCGACCCCAGCTGAAAACGCCTTGCCCTCGCCGCTCAGCACGATGACCGACACCTCCGGACGAGCCTCAATGTCTGCCAATGCAGCGCGCAGCTCGTCCATCATCGAAGTGTCGATTACGTTCAGCGGTGGATTGCGCAGCGTAATCCGTGCTATAGGCGTATCGACTTCAACTGCCAGCCGCGCGAGCTTAGCTTCCACCAAAGCGGTTGTCATGCCTTCCCCAGTATCTCCGTGAGTCTGCAGCGATTCACTTCTACTCACAGATTGATCGCCGATTTTCGAACTTCGCCAATGCTCGCCAGCGGGTCGCGCGCCCCGACTTTCTCGGCAATCCACTTCTTCTCGGTCCCGATAATATCCAGCAGCAGATTCTTGTCTTCCTGTGACGGCATGTATTTCTTCAAATGTTGTTCATACGCGCGATCATCAAGCGGTTCGCCGGTTTGCGCATGGAACTTCTGCCCCTTCCAACGTCCAATCTCGCGATTGAACTTGATGTCCGGCGCGTAAAGCTTCGGCTGACCCGGCTTCAATGCTCCGTTGAAGCGCTCGATCAATCCCGCCACTTCATCGCGATAGAGATTCCGGTTGTAATCGTTCAAATCGTCCAGGTCGGGCGGCATGCTCGTTCTTGGGCTCGTCGTAACGTCCCTTAACGCCCCAAACGTAGGCCCAATGCGCCGACGAAGAATGATCCGTGCCGAACAGGTCGTAGGAACTCGAAATCCATTTGTTGAGATATTTCTGAATCAGCCAAGCAGGAATCACTCCCGCTTCCACAATGCGGCGCAGGCCGTCATTGCCCGTGCCCATGTGGAAACGCCTCTTCGCGCAGCATGTAGGACATCGACCGTCCCAGCGGCGCAAACGCCGAATACTTCAGCATCTGCAACTGGAATTTTCCGTCGCGGTCGACAAAGTCGGTGTAGGTGAAAAAATCCATCCAGTTATCGACATCGACATTGAATGCGCCGAGCAGCCGCTTGTTCTCGAAGGCGCGCCGCTCCAGCATTTTCTGCGCCTCGACTTTGCCCGAATATCCGAAGTGATCCACCAGCAGCGCGCACATCTGCCAGCCATGCCGCATTTCCTCGATCATCACTCGCGTGATGGCGCGGCGGTCCCAATCGGTGGGTGCATTCTCCAGCAGGTTGCGCTGCTGCTCGACGCTGGCAAACTCGGTGTCGCCCTGATAAACAATCATGTTCATCAGTGCATCGCGCATCTGCTGCGTAGGAATCTGCCGCAGGTTCTCCCACTTGCGCCGGCCTTTGTACGAACCGAATTCGATCTCTTCCGTATCGATCGCACCATACAGCGTGTCGAAGTGGAAGGCTTCAATGTCGTTCGTGTTGACGCCAATATCTTTGCGCCAATCGTTGAACATGCCGATCCAGTCACTGAACGTTCCGATTTTTGCTACTTTTCCTGGCATAACAACCTCGGAATTTCGTAAATCGTGTTCGGCTATTTCGCTTTGAAGACCGCAGGCCGCTTCTCCACATATGCAGCCAAACCTTCCTTCGCATCTTCGCTCTGAAAAAGAATTTGCTGGTTCTCGCGCTCGACCGCCAGCGCCGACTCCATGGGAATCTCCCAACCAGTCTGCACCGCTCGCTTGATGCGTCCTACAGCCTTAGCCGCTTTGTTCGGCGGACAGAACTGCTTGGCGTACTCCATCATGTTTTCCATGAACCCATCACGCTCGTAGATGTCGTTGATAATGCCAAGCTCTTGCGCCTCTTCAAACGAGAACGTGTTACCTGTAACCATCAACTCAATCGCCTTGCTCTTGCCGACGAGCCGTGAAAGCCGCTGCGTGCCGCCGGTACCGGGAAGCACGCCCAAATTCACTTCCGGCAGACCAATCTTTCCCGCATCCTTGCGTGCGATGCGAATATCTGCGGCCATGGCAATCTCCAGCCCGCCGCCCACGCAGTGGCCGTTGATCGCCGCAATCACCAGCTTCGGAGTGTGTTCCAGTCGCAGCAGCATTTCGTTGGCGTGCAGGCAAAAGTAATACTTGAAAGTCGGGTCAACACTCGAAAGCATTTTGATATTCGCCCCGGCCGAGAAAAATTTGTCGCCCGCGCCGGTCAGCAAGATAACGTAGACATCGTTATCCATCCGCGCCCGCAGAATGGCCGCGTCCAGCTGCTGGTTCATCTCGTAGGTATAGGTGTTGGCCGGCGGATCGCACATCTCGATCACCGCTACTCCGCCATCTGTGCGGTAATTGACAAGCTGCTTGGTGGTTTCGCCGGTCGTCGGCTGCATCGTCGTCGCCATGTTTATCACTCCTCTGAGTTTCGTATCTTAGGTTGATTAATCGTCTTTGCGGACTCTCGTAGGTATCATTACCCCATGAAGAAAAATGTCACCCATCTCACGTGCAATTTCTTCGGCGTCGGCATCGACTCGCGGGTTATGCCAGGTGTAAATCCAATTCATCATGCCAAACAGGCTCAACACCGCAATGCGTGTGGAGAATTGCAAAGACCGTTCCCGCTTCAATTCGTCTAGAAGTCCCACACAGATGCGGTAATATTCGCGCTTGATCGCCGCGACTTCCGAAGCAAAGCCGTTGTTTAGCGCCTCCGCCTCATGGGAGAGCACCTTCATCGCCGCTGGGTTCGCCAGAAAATATTCCAGATGATTCAGAATAAAAATGCGGATTTGCACTTCCGGATCGCTGACTCCCTCCAGCCGCGCCTTCAAACGCTGCACAATAGTGGTAAAAGTATGCTTCTGGATGAGGAAGAGCAGCCGCTCCTTGGATTCGAAGTAATAATAGAGCCCAGCCAGTGACATTCCACTGGCGCGCGAGAGGTCGCGCATGGAGGCTCCCTCGTATCCCTTTTCGCAGAAGACGTTGGTGGCGTGCGTGAGAATCTCTGATAGTCGCCGGTCGAATCGCGTAGCCGGCGGGTGTGCTGCACGTTGCCGCCTCGTTGCAACTCTCGTCGCTGTTGAAGGACTTGCCATGGTTGCCGCAGAGGATTCTATTCGAACGTTCGTTCGAACCTAGTATACGGCAATGTGATCTTGATCACAAGAGATTGGCAGCTCCAAGCGACGATCTTACACTGGGAGCCGGGGTGAACCAGCAGAAGGAAGAATGCTTCAGGGATGTTGCGCTGGTGCAGCCTGTACGGAGGGCGATTGCTGAAGGACTTCGCGCTGTACCATGACGATTTTCTTGACCTGGTTCCTGTCGTAAGACAGATCTTTGCCGCCGGCTCGGACCGTTACGTCGGTGGCCGAGACGGATTGCAGATCCCCGGTCAACACTGTACCGTCGCGCAATTCGATCGTGTCATGGACCGACGCTCCAAGTTCATAGCTTATGCTTCCACCGGAAGTGTCATCCGGGCCAACTTCCATCGGAAACTTTCCGGTGTTGAAGCCCTCTTTGCTGAACTCCAGCGTATGTTTTCCAACGGATAGCCGCACGATCTTGGGAGTTGTCCCTGCCTCTTCTCCATCTACTTTGAGCACTGCTCCTTGCGGAACGGAATTGACGGTCATCGAAATGGTTCGGGCCGGAAGAACTGGTCCTAATTCGGCCGGTAAGTATCTCGCCACCAGCTGTAAAGACGCTGGGGGGCCGGACGCTGCAATAGTGGTCTGGAACCTGACGGTCTGTCCCAGGCCCACGCTCGTCAGCGTAATCAATCCTTCTCCGATCCGCACTTTGTTCTTGTCGAATAGATATAGAGAAAAATTAGCATTCGGAATCGCTTTCCCCCACACGTTCTCCGCCGTCGTCTCCGTCATGAACGTATGCTCGCTTCCGATCGAGCCAACATCCTTGAACTTGCCAAAACTGAAGCGCAGAACGGGCGTTCCGGACTCTGGCCAGACGAAAACCTGGGCAGGTGGATCCTTAGCGTAAGTAGCGGAGGTCAGCAGGAGGACTACGAACAGCAAGAGATAGCGACGAAGCCGCAACATATCAAAGCATAATCTAGGCTGGAGGGAAATCAAATGCAAGCTGCACCTGCATTGGGCCAGAAGGAATTCCTCTAATCCGAACTTAGTTTGTGATCTAGTTCCTCACATCCGCCAGCAATCGCTCCACTTCAGCCTTCGCGTCGCCCGTCAGTGGCAGCAATGGCAAACGAACTGAGCCGCCAAAGTACCCGTTGAAGTCCATAGCATGCTTTACGCCGGAAATTCCTAGCCCACCAACGACATATTGCGAGGCCTCAGTGATGCGCTCCTGCTTCAATTGCGCCAACTCGGCGTCGCCTTCTTTCCATGCGGCGTAGATTTCATAACAAGCGGTCGGCGCAAAACAAGCGAAGGCCAGAATCGCTCCCACCGCTCCAACGTCGAGGGAGGGATGAAGTTTGTCCGCTGCTCCCACCATTACCTGAAATCCAACTTCCTTCTGTCGGGTTTTCATTTTGCCGACGACGGTGACAGCCGACGACGACGGCTTCGCCGAAGGCGCTGATCCCGAACCCGACAACGTCGCGATCGAAACCAGTTCCCCGCCCTCTGCACCCGAGCCGGCAGTCGCAGCTGCAAGCATGCGAGGAGTGACCGCTTCAAACGTCTCGGTCACCGTCGCGCTGCGCTGGATATGGCGAGTGCCTTCCACCATTTTGCGAACTTTCTCCACGTCGCCGCCCGATTCCTTAATGCCAATCACGTTCGGATGATCGGCTAGTTCGATCACCAACTCGGCGGGAATGTCATAGCCGGTACCTTGTGGAAAGTTGTAAATGATCACCGGAATCGGCGAGCGGTCCGCCACGGTTCGGTAAAACGCAAGAATATTGGCTGGCAGCATCTGTTTCTTGTAGTAATGCGGCGTGCGAACCATGGCCACGTCGTAGCCGAGTCCGGCGGCGTATTCGGTAAGGCGCAATGTTTCAATCGCCGACTCAATCCCGGTGCCCGCAATCAGCACCTTGTTGGGCGCAGCCGCCTCCCGCGCGGACTTCAGCACATCGCGGCGCTCCTGGTCGGAAAGCAGAATCGCTTCGCCGGTCGAGCCCAGCGCAACAATTCCAGCGCAAGGAGTGCGTGAATAACGCTCAACATTGCTTTCCAGCTTCTTGAAGTAGACGTTACCGTCGGGATAAAACGGCGTCGTGATGGGAGGAAAAATACCGTGTAGTAGCATGCGAAGCCTCGCACCCAGTATCGCACGCGACCCGAGCCGGACGGTCTGTTTTATCTGCTCTTGACGATTCTTTCCGCGTGCAGCTGTTGCAACGCCCGTATGTTCACTTCCCCACGCTGCAGCGCGGCGATACCTTCCGCGGCAGCGCGGGCAGCGGAAAGCGTTGTAATGGTAGGAATCCGCGCCATCACCGCAGCGCGCCGAATTGCCTTTTCATCAAACCACGGCTCCAGCCCGGTGGGTGTGTTGACGATGAGATGAATGCGTTGGCCCTTGATGAAATCCACCACATTCGGGCGTCCCTCTTTAACTTTATAGACACGTTCAACCCGCATGCCTGCGGCCTCGATCACGTCTCCCGTGCCCGAAGTGGCTACCAGCTTAAAACCCATGTCGACAAACTTGCGCGCCACGTCCGCGACATACCGCTTGTCGTGCTCGGTAACGCTGAGAAACACCGTCCCCTGCGTGGGTAACTTCTGCCCCGCCGCCAACTGCGCTTTGCCGAAAGCCTCGCCGAAGCTATCGCCCACGCCCATCACTTCGCCGGTTGATTTCATCTCCGGTCCCAGCACCGTATCCACGCCGGGAAATTTGTTCCAGGGAAACACCGGAGACTTTACGTAGTAGCAGCGTCCGGTGTCGAGATCGGCGCGCCGCTCGATGTTATCCGGCAGAAACTCCCGCAGCTTCCGCCCAGTCATCAACCGCGCCGCGATCTTTGCCATCGGCACTCCGGTGGCCTTCGAAACGTAGGGCACAGTGCGCGAAGCCCGCGGGTTTACTTCCAGAACATAGACCTTTGCTCCTTCCGCGCCGTTCCCCGACCCGCCGTTGCATCGCGGGATTGCGAATTGAATATTCATCAGCCCAATCACCTTCAGTGCGCGCGCCAGCTTGAAGGTGTAGTCGCGCATGCGCTCCATCAGCGGCTGCGGAATATCGACCGCGGGCAGCACGCACGAGGAATCGCCCGAGTGAATGCCGGCCTCCTCGATGTGCTGCATGATTCCGCCAATCACTACATCTTCGCCGTCGGAAAGCGCGTCCACATCCACTTCGATCGCATCTTCGAGAAAGTGATCGATCAGCACCGGACGATCATGCGAATACTCGACCGCCTCCTTCATATACCGGATCACCGATTCCTCGTCGTAGGCGATCACCATGGCGCGCCCGCCCAGCACGTAAGAAGGCCGCACAACCACGGGATAGCCAACCCGCTTGGCTCCCTCGATGGCTTCATCGAGTGAGGTCGCCATCACGCCTGCGGCCTGAGGAATCTGTAATTCTTCCAGTAGCTTGTTGAAGTGCTTGCGATCCTCCGCCAGATCGATCGACTCTGGAGACGTACCGATAATGTTTACGCCCGCGGCCTTCAGCGGCAATGCCAGGTTCAGCGGCGTCTGCCCCCCGAACTGTACGATCACGCCCACCGGCGCGCCCTTCGAAGCCTCGTGCTGATAAATCGCCCACACATCCTCAAACGTCAACGGCTCGAAGTACAGGCGATCACTGGTGTCATAGTCGGTCGAGACCGTTTCAGGATTGCAATTGATCATGATCGTCTCGTATCCGTCTTCATGCAGCGCGAACGACGCGTGACAGCAGCAGTAGTCGAACTCAATTCCCTGCCCGATTCGGTTAGGCCCGCTCCCGAGAATGATGATCTTCTTTTTGTCCGTAGGCGCCGCTTCGTCTTCGTCTTCGTAAGTCGAATAAAGATAGGGCGTGAAACTTTCGAATTCCGCCGCGCATGTGTCCACGCGCTTGTACACGGGCAAGACGCCATGCTTTTTGCGCAAGTGCCGGACCTTTTCTTGTCCCTCCAGCCGCCATACATTCGCCAGCCTCCCATCGGAGAAGCCCATGCGCTTAGCCTCGCGCAGCACCTCGGTCGGAATCGACTCCATCGGATGCTTTTCCAACTCAAGCTGCATATCGTTAATTTCTTTGAGCTGGTAGAGGAACCACGGATCCATCGAGGTCATCTTCGCGATTTGCTTTACGGTATGCCCTTGCCGCAGCGCGTACTGCACGTAGGCCAGCCGCTCCGGATGCGGCGTTACCAGCCGTTGTGTCAGGATCTTGGGCTCGATCTTCGCACCGCCAACGCGTTTCCCTGTGTCAAGCGATCGAACGCCCTTCATCAACGCTTCTTTGAAGGTGCGGCCGATCGCCATCACTTCGCCCACCGACTTCATCTGTACTCCTAGGTTTTCATCGGCTCCCGGAAATTTTTCAAATTGCCACTTGGGAATCTTTACCACCACATAGTCGAGCGTCGGCTCGAAACATGCCGGAGTCTTACGCGTGATGTCATTGGGAATTTCGTCGAGCGTGTAGCCCACGGCAAGTTTCGCGGCAATCTTTGCAATCGGAAAACCCGTGGCTTTCGAGGCCAGCGCCGACGAGCGCGAGACGCGCGGGTTCATCTCGATGACCACCATCCGCCCGGTTTCCGGATTCACTCCGAACTGAATGTTGGATCCGCCCGTATCCACGCCGATTTCGCGGATGACCGCAATCGACGCGTCGCGCATCGCCTGGTATTCGCGGTCGGTCAGCGTCTGGGCCGGGGCCACTGTAATCGAGTCGCCGGTGTGCACGCCCATGGGATCGAAGTTCTCGATCGAGCAGATGATGATGACGTTGTCCTTCGTGTCGCGCATCACCTCGAGTTCGAATTCCTTCCATCCCAGCACTGACTCTTCAATCAGCGCCTCATGCACCGGAGACATGTCCAAACCGCGGGTCAGCACTTCGACCAGTTCTTCGCGATTAAAGGCGATGCCGCCGCCCGTGCCCCCGAGCGTGAACGAGGGTCGAATAATTACGGGAAAACCGATCTTGCCCGCGAACTCCAGCCCATCTTTGGTGCTGTTGACGAGCGCGGATTTAGGGACGTCGAGCCCGATCCTCTGCATCGCGTCCTTGAAGAAGAGGCGATCTTCGGCCTTCTTGATGGCCTCAACGTTCGCCCCGATCAGAATCACGTTATATTTTTCCAGAACACCACCGTCGGAAAGTTCAATCGCCAAGTTGAGCGCGGTCTGTCCGCCCACGGTAGGCAATACGGCAAAACCAGCGCTCGGCGACAGTTCCCGCTCGATGCGGATGATCTCTTCCAGATATTCAAGCGTGAGCGGCTCGATGTACGTACGGTCGGCAATCTCCGGATCCGTCATGATAGTGGCGGGATTGGAGTTGGCCAGCACCACTTCGTAGCCCTCAGACTTGAGCGCCTTGCAGGCCTGCGTGCCTGAATAATCAAACTCCGCCGACTGCCCAATGACAATGGGCCCGGAGCCGAGGATCAGGATTTTCGAGATGTCAGTGCGTTTCGGCATTTAAGAGATTTTCTTTGCTCGCCTCTTCCGAAATTGGGGCGGGACGTCGACTAGATCAATCCGCGCGCCACGATAGCAATCGTCCGCCTCCGCTAATCTCTTTCGCTGTAATGCGACAAGTGCACGATTCTCAGCTTTAGTTACGCGGTGGTAACGACCCCACTTTTTTCGAAAACCGTCAAGGATCATTTCCTTGGTCCAGAGCGTTTCGCTATCGCTCAAAAGATCTGCACCCGCCCGCTTGCGGGGATAGAAGTGTTCCTTCGTGAGCTTGGACCACTCCTTCGGATCTCGCGTACACGCTTCAAGGGCCTTGGCTGACATCTTTCCTGAAAAAAGTCCGTCGCACTCGGGTAAATACCAAATGGCAGCGCCAACGATCGTTTCGAGCAATTCCTTTTGTGTTTGGGTGGCACTCGGGTACAATTCCCGTAGCGTCGTCACCACCGCTGCCAAAACTTCGCATCGCTGGCTGAGCTTTTCCTCCCGCGAAAGTCTGTTTCTTTCCCCCTTCACCCTTTCCACTCCTCCATCATCTTCACGAAATCCTTGAACAGATAATGCGAATCGTGCGGTCCGGGCGCGGCTTCCGGGTGATACTGCACACTAAACAGCGGCAGGTTGCGATGCCGCAAACCTTCCAAAGTCGAATCGTTTAGGTCGATGTGCGTCAGCTCGACTTCACTCTCCGGAAGCGAATCCGGATCAACGGCGAAGTTGTGATTGTGCGCCGTGATCTCGATCTTCCCCGTAGTCAACTGCTTTACCGGATGATTGCCGCCGTGATGGCCGAATTTCAGTTTGAAAGTTTTTCCGCCAAGCGCGATGCCAGTAAGTTGATGTCCCAAGCAGATCCCAAAAATCGGCTGCCGTCCCATCAACCGCCGAATCGAATCCACCGCGTAGGTGCACGGCTCGGGGTCGCCCGGGCCATTCGAGAGGAACACTCCGTCGGGTTTCAGCGCCATCACATCTTCCGCCAGAGTTTGCGCCGGAACCACCGTGACTCGGCAGCCCTCACCCCGTAACTTACGCAAAATGTTCTGCTTAATCCCGAAGTCATAAGCCACTACATGGAAGCGCGCAGGCTCATCCTTTACTCCAACCTGCGCCACCGGCTCGTGCGAACGTTCGCCCACTTCCCACACGTACGAACGCTTCGTGCTCACTTCTTTCGCAAGATCTGTGCCGTCCATCTTTGGAATCGATCGTGCCTTAGCGACAAGCTTGTCCGTATCGGTCTCAAGCGTCGAAATCACTCCTCGCATCACGCCATGGTCGCGCAGATGCCGAACTAGGCAACGCGTGTCGATATCCGAAAGCACCGGCACCTTGAACTGTTCCAGATATTCCTCGGTCACCTGGGATGATCGCCAGTTCGAACTCACCTTCGAAAACTCGCGCACGATCAGCCCTTCAATCCACGGACGCGTGGCTTCATTGTCTTCCTGGTTGGTGCCGTAATTACCGATCTCGGGATTGGTTAGGACAACGATCTGCCCTGAGTAGGAAGGGTCGGTGAAAATTTCCTGGTAGCCGGTGATGGAAGTATTAAAAACGACTTCGCCGTAACATTCGCCTTTGGCGCCGTAGCCTTTGCCTCGGAAGACTCGCCCGTCTTCCAGCGCAAGGATAGCCTGCATTCTCGCTCCAATGTGTATGGATTTGAAGAATTTTATCAGGGATTGCAGCCAGGACCAAGCACGGAACACAGCTTCAGTGTGGAAATCTCGTGATTGAAAGATGGCGATGTCAGAAAACGAACGGGAGAAACCGTTTCGTCCGTCGCATGTAGTCCCGATAACGGTCGCCCAGATTGGCCTGCAGCGCCTGCTCTTCCACGCGCACCCGGTATAGGTACGCAGCTCCTCCAGCTGTGGCGATAATCAGGGCGCTCAGCCAGTTGGTCAAAGCCAAGCCTGTGCCGAGATACATCAGCATGCCGCCAGTATAGGAAGGATGGCGCACCCAACGATATATTCCCTGCTGAATTACCGGCTGATCGGCTGAGGCCTTCACGTCGCCGGTAAAATGTTTGCCCAGCATACGCCAGCAATGACGGCGCAGCGCCGTGCCACCCAGCAATGCCGCCAGGCCCGCCACGAACCAAGTCTTCTGACCAGTCGCGATCACGAAGGCCGGAATCTCCGCAACCATAAACGCTCCGAGCATCCCGATCCAGCCGGCCAGCATGATGAAGGTCATGGAGCCACGATCCGTCTTCTCGCCCTGCGCCGGACGCGAGCGCGCAATCAACCGAAACTCGGGCCCATAGGCGAACAGAAGCACAGCCCAGAACAACCAGCAGTAAGGCGAGGTGTAGGCCAGCGGTCTCATCAGCAAGCTCTGGAGAGATCGTACGAAACAGTTCCGTGAGTATAACGCTCGGGATAGGCAGCAAGTAACCAAAAAAGAAGAGGATTAGAGTGCCAGTAGCATCTGTTACCGCACTCTTCCCAGCTTATCCATCGGCCAGTACCCAAATACGGCCTTGCCATAGATGTAGCTCTGATTCACCGGCCCAAAATCGCGGCTGTCGTTCGACATTGACCGATGATCGCCCAGCACGAGATAGCAGTCCGGCGGCACAACAGTCTCGGGATACGATCGCGAATCCGCATATGCGGGCGGCACGTAGTCTTCGTCCAGCGCCTCGCCGTTCACATAGACCTGTCCGCCATCAATGCGGATGCGATCTCCGGCGACGCCGATCACGCGCTTGATATAGCTTTTCGAAGGATCGCGTGGATAGCGAAACACCACAATGTCCCCCCGCGAGATCGGTTCCAGCCGGTATACGAATTTGTTGACGAAAATTCGCTCCTGGTCCTCGAGCGACGGCATCATGCTGGTGCCTTCCACTTTCACCGGCTGGTAGATAAACACGATGATGAAAGCCGAGATGGCCAGGGAGAGGATAAGATCCCGCAGCCACACTCCCAACCCTGGGCGCAAGAGAACTCCCGCCTCCGCCGTAGCCTGCGGAGCCGCCGTGGCTGTTGTGGTCGGATTTCCTGGGATCGGAGCTTCTGACATGCGAATCTTCTTATTGTATACAGATCAGACCTGCGTCGTGTTTTCCAGCTTACACCTTGCACCTAACCCCGTTAGCACCTCTGTCGCAGCCTCTCAAAAAGCAGGTTAAAATGAGAAAGGTTAGGAGACAGTATGCCAGCGACCCGTTTGCTTCAGCGAAAGTTTGTGCACCGTGCCCTTACCCTCGCCTTGCTGTTATTCGTTACTTTGACGATGACTTCTCTTTGGGCCGCTCCTCAGCTAGAAGAAGGAACGGGCATTCCCGCCTACAACGCTGGGCCGCCGCCAAAAGGAACCAAACTTCCAGCCATACTTACGAAAGATCAACTTTGGGGAGCGGACGCACAGTATCCATACCAGACTCACGCCTACGACCTGGCAGCGAAGATACCGACCGTCCTCCACCAGCAGCCTTGCTATTGCTTCTGCGACCGAATGGGCCATAACAGCCTGCATAGCTGCTTTGAAAGTACGCACGGGGCCCGGTGTGCCACCTGTTTGAAAGAACTCTACTATTCTTACAAGCAACACCAGGCCGGGAAGACCGCAACCCAGATTCGGGCCGGTATTATCAAAGGCGAGTGGAAGCAGATCGATCTGGAGACAGCCGCGATCATCAACTAGCGGCTGGCATCGAGTTCCGCCTTCCGAGTGCCAAGGGAAATGCTCCCGACTCTTGTAGCTTATGGGGCTTGACCAGTGTTGCTCGGTACTCGGAACCCGGTACTCGGTTTACTACTCCCCCAATTGCCCTATACTCGAACTTTGAGTGATACTTGAGAATCCGCTCTTCGAGGTTCATGCTAAGGAGTACTCATTACGACCAGCACAGGAAAAATTCTTCACATGGCGCAAAAGGCTAATCCAAAGAAACCTTCTATCGCAGACGATCCGCGGGCTGCCCAAGCTCTCCAAAACTACGAGGCTGGGCTTCGCGCCCTCCAGGAACACAAGTTCGAAAAAGCGAAACCCCTGTTCGAAAAAGTGCTCGCCAGCGCCAGCAAAGAGCTGTGCGACCGGGCGGCAATCCACCTCAGCATCTGCAATCAAAACCTCGAGCGCTCGACCAGCACGCAGTTCAAGACCGTTGAAGAGCATTTCGATTACGCGGTCTCCCTGATGAATGTGGGCGATTACGTGACCGCCCGCGAGCATATTGAAAAGCTGGTCAAGCAGGCACCCAAGACCGATTTCGTCGTCTATGGCTTAGCAGCACTCGACTGTCTTACCGGCCATGTGGAGGACTCGCTCAAGCATCTGGACGAAGCGCTTCAGCTCAACGCGAGCCTGCGCTACCAGGCGCGCAACGACACCGATTTCCATAACCTGGCCGAAGATCCTCGCTTCACCGAACTCTTGTACCCGGATCCCGCTGCCGACCTGGCTTCGCCGGAAGGTTCTTTCCGGGAAGACGAATCGTTTTAGTCGGGCTGACAATCGAGACTCTCTCGATGGAAACCAAAATCTCAGAGCTTTTGTCCTTGGAGAAATCTACGCGGGAGCGTGGTCTCCGCGTGGTCGCCATCGGCGGCGGCACCGGATTGTCGACGCTGCTCAAGGGTCTCAAGCGCTTCGTTCTCACTCCCGCTGAGATGGCTGCTGCGCGGCCCGATACACCGATCATCCGTGACCTCTGTGCCGTTGTTACGGTGAGCGACGACGGTGGCTCCAGCGGCCGCCTGCGCAAAGAACTCAATATGCTCCCTCCGGGCGACATTCGAAACTGCATCGTCGCCCTTAGTCAGGACGAAGCGCTGCTCTCTCAACTTTTTCAACATCGATTCAACCGGGGCTCCGGCCTGGAAGGCCACAGCTTCGGAAATCTTTTTCTTGCCGCGCTGACTTCTATCACACATGACTTCTCTGAAGCCGTGCGTTTATCTTCCGAAATCCTGCTCACGCGCGGCCACATCCATCCTGCCACAACATCGAATATCGAACTCGAAGCCTTGATGGAAGACGATACCCGCGTGCGCGGCGAGACCAAGATCACCGCCAGCAAAGTTCGCATCAAGGAACTCTCGCTGGTTCCAGCCGATGTCGATCCATTGCCGCAGACGCTCGACGCCATCGCCACCGCCGATATCATCAGCATCGGCCCCGGTTCCCTGTTTACTAGCCTCATCCCGAACCTGCTGGTGCACGGCATTGCCGAGGCGATCGTCACCTCGCCGGCAACCAAGGTCTACATATGCAATCTGATGACGCAGGCCAATGAGAGCCTCGGCCTCACCGCCGCCGATCACATCCGCGCTCTCAACCGCCATGCCGGCCAACAGCTCTTCGATTTCGCTCTGATCAACCGCACGCCCGTCTCCAATGAACTCAAGGCCAAGTACGCCCTCGAAGGCGCCTGCCAGATTGTCGCCGACCTCGAGGCGATTGAATCACTGGGCGTGATCCCGGTCTTAGGAGACTACCTGGAAGAGGCGGGGGTTGCCCGCCATAACACGGCGCGTGTCTCGAGCGACTTGGTCCAGCTTGGATCCCAGCCCTTGAGGGTCGAGCGCAAATCCGCTCTACCCTGAAGCCCTGGCCTGAAGTCGGTCCGTGCTCGTGAGCAACACTATTTCCCCATACCCGCCGCAGTCGCTAGAATATTCAGTTATGAAATCAGCAAAGGTGTCGCCGAACAGTGAGGTGAGCGGGAAAATAAAATTCCATGTCCTTGCCTGCCTGCTCTTGGTTGCAGCGCTTGTCAGCGTTGCCGTCGCACAGCGGGACAAAGCGGAAGACCCCACCGCCATTCTGAACATTCTGGTGATCAAGGAGGATAACGGCAAACCGGTACGCAACGCCGCCGTGATCATGCATCCCGTGAGCAACAGTGGAAAGCAAAGCCGGGGCGGCGTCGAGCTAAAGACTGACATCGACGGCAAGACCAGCTTCGACGGCATCCCTTACGGCAAGCTGCGGGTGCAGGTACTGGCTTCCGGATTTCAGACCTTCGGCGAGGACTACGAAGTTGACAAGGCCAAGCTGGATTTCGTCATCAAGCTGAAACGCCCTCAAGGCCAGTACTCGATTTACGAAAGCCATCCCGAAGAAAAAAAGGATGACAAGAAGGACGATAAGTCATCGCCGCCTGCGGATCCTAATGCGAAGCCGCAGTAGCCCGCATCGCACGAGAGGGCTCTGCGGATCCAGCCAGTCGTCGGGGCAATTTCTCTGGCAGCCCAAACAAAAGAAATGTTAGTGTCATACTCCAATCTCTGGAGGTGACCGTGCCGATTCGTCGCGCGCTGCTCAGCGCTGCAGTCTTCGTCCTTCTCTCAACCATTCTGCCAGCGGCGACAACTCCCGAATCCACTCCCTCGATCCGCGACCGCACGAACAGTCTGAAGACTTCCGAAGGTTTATTTCCTACCGCGTGGGATGACAAGAACGGACATCTCTACCTCACCATCCGCAAGTTCGATCAAGACTTCCTCCTCATAGTTTCGCTGCCCTACGGGCTGGGCTCCAATGATGTTGGTCTCGACCGCGGTCTGCTGGGCGTCGACCGGATCGTACACTTCACTCGGGTGGGGCCTCACGTTCTGTTGGTCGCTCCCAATCTGCAGTACCGTTCCTCCTCTGCCAATCCCATGGAGCGCCTCGCCGTCCGCCAGTCTTTCGCCGAGTCCGTTCTGGCCGGCTTCAAAGTTGAGGCGGAAGAAGATGGCGCCGTCCTGATCGACGCAACCGGTTTCCTGCAGAGCGATGCGCTTGGCGCGGCCGAACAGCTTGAAGCCACCAAGCAGGGGACATACAACTTGGATAAGGACCGCAGCGCGTTTGCGCTGGAAAATACCAGGAACTTCCCGCTGAACAGCGAGTTTGAATCCACTCTGACGTTCGCGACCGAACACCCTGCGGAAGGCTCATTCGTAGCTACCGTCGCTCCGGACGCTCACTCCATTACTCTGCGCGAACATTATTCATTCATCCAGTTGCCGGATGATGGCTATCAACCCCGCGCCTTTGATCCTCGTTCTGGTTTTTTCGATGCCAGCTATCGCGACTATTCCGCGCCTCTTGGCTCGCCCTTAGACGTGCGTCTGATTCAGCGGCATCGCCTGCAAAAGAAAGATCCGAACGCCGCCGTCAGCGAACCAGTAAAACCAATCCTCTACTACGTCGATCCGGGAGCGCCCGAGCCCATTCGCAGCGCGCTCCTGGAGGGTGCGAACTGGTGGAACCAGGCCTTCGAAGCTGCCGGCTTCAAGAATGCCTTCCGCGTGGAAATATTGCCGCCCGGCGCCGATCCGATGGACGTGCGCTACAACGTCATTCAGTGGGTCCATCGCTCCACTCGAGGATGGTCGTTCGGCACCACCGTATCCGATCCCCGCACCGGCGAAATCATTCAAGGCCGGATTACTCTCGGCTCGCTACGCGCCAGGCAAGACTATCTGATCGCCGAAGCCTTGCTATCGCCGTATGAAAAAGGCAAGCTCGTTTCCTCCGAGATGCAACAGATGGCACTCGCCCGGCTTCGCCAACTGGCTGCGCACGAAGTCGGTCACACCCTGGGACTGGCACACAACTTCGCCGCCAGTTCGATCGCTCCCGGCACCTCCGTCATGGACTACCCGCACCCTTGGATTACGCTCGATTCCAGCGGCCGCCCCGATCTCTCGCACGCTTATGCCACCGGAATCGGTGCTTGGGACAAAGTGGCGATCCAGTACGGCTATACGCAATTCAAGGCGGGTAGCGATGAGCACGCGGCCCTCGATAACATTCTGAAGCAGGCTCAAGCCAGCGGGCTTTATTTCATCACCGATCAGGATTCGCGTCCGCTGGGTGGCGCCCATCCTCATGCGCATCTCTGGGATAACGGCCCAGACCCCGCAACCGAACTCGAACGCATTCTCACAATTCGCACCGCGGCGCTGAAGCGTTTCGGCGACAACGCAATTCCGTCCGACAGTCCTATGTCGAATCTGGAAGACACCCTGGTTCCGCTTTACCTCCTGCACCGCTATCAAACCGAAGCCGCCGCCAAGGAGATCGGAGGGTTGGACTACCGTTACGCTCTTCGTGACGATGGCCAGACCGTTACCGCCATCGTCGACCCAGCAGCTCAGCAAAAAGCGCTGAGCGCCATGCTGAAAACGCTTGCGCCGCAGACACTCACGCTTCCTGAATCCCTTCTGCGGATATTGCCGCCGCGGGCTCCGGCCTATCCCGCAACCCGCGAGTCGTTCACCGGACACACCGGCCTCACATTCGATCCGAGCGGAGCAGCCGAGGCGGCGGCTGACCTTACCCTCAAGTTGCTCTTTGATCCGCAACGCGCGTCGCGCTTGGTGGAATATCATGCGCGGGATGCAGCCAATCCCAGCCTCCCTCAGGTTATCGATGCGGTCTTTCAGGCCACCTGGAAGGCACCACGAGCTGAGGGACTGGGAGGTGAGATTCAGCGCGCCACGGAAATGTCCACAGTCGAGCATCTGCTGGCATTGGCCGCCAACCACGGCGCTTCGTCAGAAGCGCGCGCCCTGGCTCGCGCCCAGGCACTAGACTTACGCGCCTGGATGTCCGCAACGCCCTCTGGAACTCCCGCAGAAAAAGCCGTACGTGCCGCAGCCATTGCACGGATCAACACGTTCGAGAGAGATCCGGAAAAGTTTACGCCGGCCCCGGATATAGCTGCGCCTCCCGGGCAACCCATCGGAGACGATCAGCAGGATTAGAGCAACAGCCAAGGGAATGTGAATCTTGATCCGAGGACGAGTAAAATCTTGCCTATGCCCTACCTCTTGAAGACCGAACCCGCCGTCTATTCTTTCGCCGACCTCCAACGCGAAGGCACTACTGTCTGGGACGGAGTAACCAATCCCGTCGCGGTCAAGAACCTGCGTGGCATGAAGCCAGGCGAGCAGCTGGTCATCTACCACACCGGAGACGAGAAGAGTGCAGTCGGCACCGCAACCGTAGTATCGGTGGATCCGAGCGATCCCAAGAATCCGCAGGTGAAAATCAAGGTGGGCAAGCCGGTCGCCAAGCCTGTGACTCTGGCAGAAGTAAAGACTACTAAACTTTTTGCAGATTCTTCGCTCGTGCGCCAGGGGCGACTTAGCGTAGTCCCTCTCACGGAGGCGCAGCACAAATTCCTCACCGGCACATAAAGTTCGTGTCGACACAACTTCAATTTCCTCTTCTCTTTTGGCTAGAGTTGTCCTTACAAAACTTTGCAAAACTCTCGACTGCCCCTTAGCAACCCCCCGTTACACTCGTGGTTCTTAGCGAATGGCGGGCGACATCACCACCGGAGGCGATGCTCGGCTAGTGTATCCAGTCGCAGGTCTTTATCGATGAAATTCTCGAGGTACGAAGAAAATGAACACTAAAGGGATTGCAGTGAAAGCTCAACATTTCGGCGTGCGCCTGAGCTGCGTGCTGGCAGTCTGTGCCTGGGCAACAATTCTCGTGACTCCCTCGGCCTCCCAGGATGCGCAGGAAAAAGACACACCAGGAAAAGACGTTCAGGAGAAGATCGACGTCAATGACGTCTCCCGCACCTACACCGTGCACCTGCCAAAAGGTTATGACCAGGCGCAGCACTATCCCGTGGTAATGCTTCTGCACGCGCGCAACCAGAATGCCGACGACATGGCACGGCTCACGCACTTCAACCAGTTCGCTGATAAAGATGCCATCATTGCGGTCTATCCCAACGCCGCACGCGGACAGTGGAACATAGGAGTTCGGGCTGAGCAGCCATCAATCGCACCGCGGCGTGGCGGCGGAAGGCGCGGAGGATGGGGAGGCGGTGGCGGATGGCCGGGCGGTGGTGGTGGAGGTTACCCCGGCGGCGGTGGAGGGTACCCAGGCGGTGGGCAGAGAGGAGGACAGAATCCCGAAGAAACAACGCGGAATCGGCCTGAGCCAGCCGATGATGTCGCCTTCCTCAACCAAATGCTGGATGCTCTCTCTCTGAAGTATTCAGTCGACACTCACCGCATCTACGCTGCCGGGTTGGAAGATGGCGGCTTCATGGCCTTGCGTGTGGGTTGTAACATGGCCGATCGCGTCGCGGCTATTGCCGGAGTGGGCGCGGAGCTTCCTAAAACCATGATCTGTCTACCGTCACGCGCTGTGCCAGCACTCTTTATGAACGGCACAGATGACCCCATCGTTCCCGATAATGGTGGCACCTATAAACCGGGCCAGTTCCATGTACTCTCTGCGGAAGATAGCGCGAAGGCATGGGCCAAGTTCGACCGCTGCGCGGAAAAGGCAGCCCAGGACAAAATCCCGCCCCTACAAAAAGGTGGCAAGGAAACGAAAACATATACCTACAGCGGCTGCCAGGATAACGCTCAGGTCGTACTCTACAGCGTCAAAGGCGGCGGGAGTACGTGGCCCGGGGGCGAACAATACATGTCGGAAAAAGAGATCGGTAAAACCAGCGACGCCATTAACGCTAACGAAACCATTTGGACTTTCCTGTCCACGAGGAAGATCGCGGGAGACAGCGGCGGCGAAAAATAGCTTTTCGCGTCACTCCAGGTTCGAGTGGGCGTCGGGATAGAATTTGGCAATCATTCGTCCCGTCATCAGTCCGCCCTCGTATTCCGGAATAATCACCTCGTCCGCGCCCGAATTCCTCATGGCTTGCGCGTAGCGTGATTGTCCGGCTCGGGTAATAATGCGCGCCTTCGGATTCAGCGCCTTCGCCGTTACCGTGATGTATAGATTGTCAGCGTCATTGTCGATCACGATGCACACCCCGCGTGCTCGCTCGATTCCCGCCGATTGCAGCACGTCGTGCCGCTTGGCGTCACCCTGAATGGCCAGTACTCTTTCTTTCAACAGTTCGCGGCACAGTCCTTCGCTGGTTTCGATCAGGACAAAAGGAATGTGTAGCCGATTCAACTGATCCACCACCGTCCGTCCCACCTGCCCGTAGCCGCATATGATGAAATGATCGCGCAGTTTTTCAATGCTGATATCGTTCACCATAGTTCTCCAGGCCTCCATCCCTTGGCGGTTGAAAATCGTGACGGCCACGCGTTCTGCAACCCAAATCTGAAAACCAAACACGCCGCAATACACAAAAATCGAGAACAGTTTGGTCGAATTGTGCACCCGCCTGGCATCGATCGCGTGAGGCTGGATCATCCAGAACAACGCATCCTGCCACGACAGACCTTCGAGGTGCCGGTACACCAGCACACACACTACGCTGAATCCGGCGAACACTACTAACGGCAGCCATAATCGGCGCACGAACAGCAGCAGAACTCGGAACATGGGGGAGTGATACTACCGCAAGTGTGCCAGCATAGCAATTGGAATGACGCTCCCCGAAACCGCCAATAGTCGCAATCGCTTTTTAAATCGCTCTAGAGACAGAAAACCACCCTCCGCAGGTCTCGCGAAGGGTGGCCTGAAATGCGCAATGTCACGAGCTTACTGAAAGAGATTCAACGTGTTGGTGGCATCGTCGACATAATAGAGGCCTTGCCCGGCGACTGGTACCAATCCAAAAAGAGCGCCCGCTCCCGGCGGAGTGCCGTTGTCGTCGAGCAGCTGCTTACTGATCTGGTTGCCATCTGGAGTAATCGTAACCAGGAACCCGTTGTTCCCGTTGGCCGCCAGAATGTTGCCGTTCGCGTCGACTGCCAGCCCAAGAGGATCATTCAGGCCGCCACCCTGCGAAACCGTAGCTCCAGTTCCGGCAGAAGTGTCGCGAAACACTGGGTCCGGAATTGCCGCAATGCGATTCTTAAGGCTATCGGCAACATAGAGAAGGCTAGCGTCCGCGTTGAGCGCCAACCCGGTAGGCCCGATTACGAGCGCTGCGGGATTAGTCTCTTCAGCTAGGCCCGAGCCGATCACCGTCATGGACTGCAAACTGGGCATGGAGGCGCGCGTGACATTCAGCGTCAATCGCACCACCGTCCCTCCATGCACCACCTTCCCGCCCGCCGCCTGAGTTCCATTCAAGACATTCGTGACGAATAGAATCGCGCTGCTGCCCATGTCTAAAGCCGCCATGTCCCACGGACCATTGAACAGTGAGCCGTAGAGCGTCTCAGCCACATTCCCCTTGCTGTCGAGGACCAGCAAACAGCCCGCCTGCACCGTCGCCGACGTTCCATCGGTGGTCGGCAAGCTACCCACGATGACCCAACCCGTCCGCAGCACAGCCAGCGCGGTCGTCAGACCCACGCCGCCCGGGCAAGGTCCCGGCAAAGTCGTGGGATCGATCTGTGCGAACAGGGTTGTGCTGCCATCGGGTGCAATCTGCACAATGGTCGTGCCGGTTCCCTGCAGATTGAGGCTGTTGTTGAAATTGCTGACCAGAATGTTTCCCCGAATCAGAGAGCCTTCACTCTCCGGCACGCGCGCCACGCCGTACGGGTTCACATCCCCGTTGCCGGGCACTGTGGACGCGACCACGCTGATACCCGGTGCTAATTGTGCGCTGGCAGAGATTCCACATACAGCAACCAACACTGCGACGGCAGCGAAAGCTTTGACTTTGTAAAACCGATTCATGACGATCCTCCTGGAAGTGCACGCTTAGGTGAGGCAGAGCGGCGTGGGGAATACCGCAGCTGCGCGACGACTAGTCTGCCGCCGACCGTTCCGGCGATTGTCAGGAAATTGTCAATTCGATGTCACTTCTAGCGCTGAGTGCGGCGTGGCCGTAGAATCCCAGCTCGATTAGCGGGTGAACTGTCGCAGCTCCCGCCGCAGAATCTTTCCCGAGGCCGTCTTGGGAACGACCTGGACAAAATGTACTTCGCGGGGCTGTTTGTAGTGAGTCAGACGCTCGCCCACAAATGCACACAGCTCCTCTTCCATCTTCTTGCAGGACGCAAATCCATCACGCAGTGCGACAAATGCCACGGGGATTTCTCCTGCCGCCGCGTCTGGGCGCCCCACAACTCCACACTCCCGCACCGCTGGATGTTCCAGCAGCACCGCTTCCACCTCAGCAGGCGCTACCGGAAATCCTTTGTACTTAATCATTTCCTTCCGCCGGTCCACTACACGATAGAAACCTTCCGCATCACGCGTCACAATATCCCCGGACCAATACCACCCGTCGCGCAGCACAGCCTCCGTTGCGCCCGGTTCTCTCCAATAACCTTGCATAAACTGTGGCCCGCGCATCACCAACTCGCCCGGTTCGCCGCTACGAACCTCGGCCACGCTCTCCGCCGCCGCAGCCATGTTCTCCGCTCCAATCACGCGACACTCGGTCTTCGCCAGAGGATGCCCGATCGAATCCGGCCGATAAAGTTTTGGCTCCAGATATCCCACATGCGTTACCGGTGAAGCCTCCGTCATGCCGTAACCTTGACATACTAGGATGCCGGTCAGCGCCGTGAATCTTCGCGCCAGCTCTGGCGCTAACGGCGCCGCTCCAGATTTCACCCAGTGCACTTTGTGATCCTTCGGAAACTGCCCTGCCTCTGCGGCCAGGCAGAGTGCATTCATCGCGGGTGGAACCACCAACATCGTGCTGATTGCTTCTTCCCTCATCAGCGAACAGACTTGCCCTGCGTTGAACCGCGGCATCAACACGAGCGTCGCCCCCATCATCAGCATCGGATTAAGAGCCACGTTCAGCCCGTAGATGTGATACAGCGGCAGAAAACAAAGCAGATTGTCATCTGGCTTCAGCAAAGCCGCACCCGGGCCGAGTAATTGATAAACGTTCGCCACCAGGTTGTGATGGCTGAGCATCACGCCCTTGGGCAGCCCCGTCGTTCCGCTGGAGTAGGGCAATGCCGCCAAAGTCTCTTGTGACCCATGGGAAGGCTCAGGCAGCGCTGCGCTCACTCGCTTCAGCAAATCAGAAAACGCGTCGCTTCCATTTCTCTGCTCTCGTGTGCAAAACACTCGCCGCAAGTTCGGCAGGCCCGCTAAATTGATGCCCGCGATCGTCGACGCATCAGTGACCAGCAACACCGCTCCAGAATTCTCCAGCTGATATCGCACTTCCCGCTCGCGGTATGTCGGATTCAGCAAAGTCGGAATCGCTCCGGCCAGCGTGGCTGCATGATACGTCGCGCAGAACTCCCACGAATTCGGCAGAAAAATGGCAACCACTTCTCCCGGCTTCACGCCGGCCGCAACCAACCCGTGAGCCAGTGCTTCCACCGTCTCTCCGTACTCTGCATAGGTGAGCCGCCGCGCGCAGGAAACATCCACCAGTGCAGTTTTCTCCGCATGCGTGCGGCACGAGGCCAGCACGGCGTTGTGAACGAAAATGTTGTCGGGGTCAGCGTACAGTTCCGTGCGCAACATGGCGGGATGATTGTAGCGGAAACCTCCAAATTGGGCCGTGCGTGGAAGCCTTCGACTACCATCGCTGAACGGCCGCTATCTCGTATGATGCGATTTTTTCGTCCTCTATACTCTCGTCCGGGTGTACGATTCCTCTGTCTTCCTCGAAAGCTACTGAGTAACCAGCCTTATTGTTAGCGAAAGCTGTCAGGCAAACCGAGAACCAGCGAAGGTATTTCCTTCGCAGTGCCGGAAATAGAGAAGCATCTCGCGTCGTCGTTGGTCGTCGGAAAAAACGAGGAGGAGCCATGTCGCTCGATCTTCAACGTCCCACCCTGCCACACAAAAGCATCAAAACACTTTCTCGAGTCGCTTTATCTTTGCTCCTATGGGCAACGCCGGCACTCTCGCAAAAGGCCCAACCAGAAGGCACTCGCCTGCCCAATTACGACCTTCAGGCGGAGATGAAAACCAAAGGGGAGATCGATGAAGTGAATCTACTCTCCGTGGGAACCCGGAAGGATTTCACGGAATTGATCATCAAGCAGGGTGAGGAGAAAATTCACATTTACGTATGCCCCAAACCGTTCGAAGAGGAGATGGGCATCAGTTTCACCAAGGGCGACCAGATCGCTGTTACCGGCTCAAAAGTGAAGCACGAAGGGGCGGATGTGATCCTTGCCCGAGAACTTGTGAAGGGCGAAGATACTCTTATGTTCCGCGATGCCAAAGGCGCCCCGGTGTGGGATCCACGAACCGGCAAGTGAGTAGACCACGACCCTCATGAAAATAACCAAAGCGAAAGTGTTCAATGCTGCTCGCAACCGCAACTGCCAGACTATCTCCCGAGGCGCACGGCGATTCCGGCTCCAATCCGCAGATTGTTTTCCCGGTTGTCGAGACCATTCGGCAATCTAGTCATGAAATACTCGGCCTGCACTGGACGAACCGATACGTGCCTGGATACTTTGAAATCAATCCCCCCGCCCGCCGTCATCGCAAAATTGTTTTCTGGCCCCGATTCGCCAATCCCGTCGGTAGTGCGAATCCCTCCGAAGAGGCTTTGAGCGAACGGCGTAAATCTGCCACGCCTGAAGTTCACCCTGGGGCCAAACAGATAGGTAAACGCTCCTCCGACCAATGCGCCGTTTACGGTGCTGGTCGCTCCATACCCGGCCAGATCTCCCACCAAGCCGAGCCAATTCTCTGCGTTATACTCGAACTGTCCGCCTCCGCCGTATCCGTTGTACGTTGCCGAGGGAGCCACTCCGGAGAGATTGGCGTTGATATTAAAGCGCACGTAGTAGTATCCGCCGTACACCTCGAACTTTGAGGATTCCTCCTGTGCGTTCGCGATTGGCACGGTTCCAAATAGTCCGAGTAACAAACCGAGGACGATTCCCTTCCTCATTTCTCACTCCTTTGAGAGCCAAGCCATCAAACGCGCCGCATCATATCCTAACCAGGCCATCAAGTTGTCAAGCCTGTTGGGCGAATCGGGGACGGCCGAGTCGACCGTCCCAAACCGCTTCGCTAACCTATGCTGGGCGCCGGCACACCTTCCCTCGCTGCGAATCGCTCGGACCAGCGAATCCTCCCGGTTACCTGCATCACCACGAACAGCGTAATGATGGCGATGATCGTGATGGCCAGGCCCGTGAATCCTTTCCAGAAGAATGCGTAAGAGAACAGCACGAGATAAATCAATTGCGCCGTACCGGCCTCCAACGCCGCAAAGCGCAGTCCCACCACCAACCGCAGGTACGTCACCACCAAGGTCACTGAGACCACCGACGCCAGCACCATGGCCGCATGGATCGAAATGTGGTCCACCAAATACGCCAGCAACAGATGGAAGGCAAAGAATGCCGTCGCCAGGAAAAAATAATTCATCGGATGCAGATCGATCTTGCGCAGCGTGGTGATGATGAACATCAGGAAAAAGAAAAAGAATAACGATACCGGCGCGGCGTAGCTGATCTCCCCTGCCAATGGCCCAGGCTGCAACTTTGCCGGCATGGTCATGCCGATCTGGAAGCCCGAAACCAGGTTCGAGTATTGCCACGTCAATTGCCAGCCGCCGGGAATCGGCCGCTTGGAGGTTGGCGAAAGAGTATCGTCGGCGAAGTCGATATCCCGAAAATTGGTCTGCATGGTCAGCATGAAATCGCGCGCTTGCGCCACGCCGTCCCCTAACTGGTAGCGCCAACTATCGAGGCCCTGCGAACGATACGCAACGTGCAGACTAGTGGTTTGTCCCGGGCTCACCGTCGCCCGCCCCACCGTACCTTGGTCGTCGGTCGAGAGCGCAACCGGCTGTTCGTTCACTTTCATCTGCAGGCCGTCGTAGATTGCTTTCTGCGCGGGGAAGTTCAATCGAAAATCAACGGTCTGCGGCTCAGCCGTGTTGTTGCGGAAAGTGTAGTCCCCGCCAAAATCCACCGCGTAGGTGCTGTACCACAGCAATCCCTTCTGCCGCGGAGCGAGATCAAAGTTCACGTGAACCCGGCTGGCTTCCATCGGCAGTGGAACTTGCCGTTGTCTGGTCTTCTTGTGGACGATGACCTTGCCGTCCTCCACCGTGGTTGAGTCCACATCTTCGTTCACCACATAGGTCGCCGTCGGCGGTGATTGTTGTTGTGAAGTGCCCCAGGTGGAGGCCACATGGCCTTGCAGTTGCTCATTGCTGCCGTAGGTGCGGGAAAAGATGGTCGTACCCAGAATCACCCACGCGATTGTTGTGCATACAAAGATGAACGCCACTGCCAGAATTTGTCGTAGCAAAAGACTCCCTCCCTTAGCGATAGGTCGCACTTTTACCTATGCAAGGAGGGTGCCGCTGCAGTTGTGTTGAACGCAGGTAAGTTAGGATCGCCTGACCGGCTTCGCCGTGTCAGCCGGGACACGTGTGTGTCACGGCGTAGGCAACTCGTTTCTGAGGTTGGAAAAAGCTGATCTAGCTGGCCAGCCTGCGCAGAAATTCTCGTTCGTCCATTCGGTATTTGAAAGCCTTGTGTCCGTCGATAAAGACGACCGGCACTTCGTCATTAAACTGCCGGCGCAGTTCGTTGTCGCTATCCACATCCACTTCATGCCAAGTAAACCCGCCGCGGCGCGAGAGCTTCACCAGGCTCTCCTTCACGACCTCGCAAAGATGACATCCTTTGCGCGAATAAATCACGACCTGGCGGGATTCTGGCACGCCGCGATTGTATCGTTGCCTCCTTACCCTCTGGCAAGAGAAAAGAAGCGAATTGCGCGTACAAATGGTCCTACCAGTTCGGAAACGAATTATCGGTTCAACTGCCAGGAGTAAAATCCGAAAATGATCTCGCCTGACCACAAGCCTCTCCGCGGCAAGGCCTGCCTCATCACCGGTGGCAGCCGCCGTCTCGGACGTGCCTCCGCCCTCGCCCTTGCTCAAGCCGGAGCCGATGTGGCCATCACTTTTCGCAGCTCCGCTCGCGAAGCCCAGCACACCGTCGTCGATCTCTCCAGTCTCGGCATCCGCGCCTTCGCCCTGCACTGCGATGTCACCGACGAAGCCAGCGTTAAATCCATGATGGCGGACGCTGGACGCGAACTTGGCCGCATCGACATCCTCGTCAACAACGCTGCGAACTACGCGACCTCGGACTTCGAGCGCCTCACCCTGCGCCAATGGGATGCAATGTTCGCCTCGAACACCCGCGGACCCTTCCTGGTTTCGCGCGAGGCCCTGAAGTGGATGCGCCGAAAGAGAACCAGACCGGAGCGGTCAGAAAAAATCACAGCCAAGATCATTCATATGGGCTCGCTCGGCGGCCTGCGTCCCTGGGCCACGCACGCGCATTACTGTTCATCGAAGGCCGCCCTGCACATGCTCACCAAAGTCATGGCAAAGGCTCTGGCTCCAGAGATCGCCGTCAACGCGGTCGCCCCCGGCATGATTGATCTCGGCGAGAAGTCGGCTGCGGCCTTCATGCGCCGCATGGCCAAGCAAACTCCCATGCAGCGGAACGGGCGCGGAGACGAAATTGCTGCGGCCGTTCTGTTCTTCGCCACCGCTCCCCAGTTCATCACGGGCCAAATCCTTGCCGTGGACGGCGGCTTGGGCCTTTAGCCGATACAAACCTCGAGTTCCTCTTATCGACAGCGTGTGGCAAGGTTTTGGCCGTGCCGTTGATTCCAGGCTCGGGAAGGGCACGAACTTTAGTCGTGCCGTTAAGCGGACGAAACCCTCTTCTGCGAATGTTCTGTCTCAGGGTATATTGGGGCGAATGCCGAAATCCACAAACACATCCTCTTCAAAGACATTCGTGTCGGCCGCGCCTCGCGTCGCCGTCGCAATCATGGCCGCCGGGAAAGGCACGCGCCTCAAATCTCAGTTGCCCAAGGTGCTGCATGAAGTCGGTGGCAAGCCGCTGCTGGCACATGTCATCGCTGCGGCTACACGCGTCGTCCCGCCGACCGACGTCTACGCCATCATCGGCCACGAGGCCGATCGGGTTCGCACTGCCCTTGCTCACACTGGCGTAAATTTCATCCTGCAAGCCGAGCAGCGCGGCACGGGCCATGCGTTGATGGTCGCGCAATCCACTCTCTCGACCTACGACCACGTCATCGTTCTCTCTGGCGACGCCCCTCAGATCACTCCGCAGACCATCGCTCAATTGCTGAACTTCGACCTTGACGAACAGGCCGCGATGACCCTCCTGAGCGCCGACCTCGAACGCCCCACCGGCTACGGGCGCGTCATTCGCAAAAACGCTCGCAGTTCGGAAGTGCAAGCCATCGTCGAAGAAAAATCTGCCACCGCAGCGCAGAAAAACATTCACGAGGTCAACGCCGGCTTCTACGTCTTCGCGGTGCCGCAATTATTCGGCCACATCCAGAAGCTTTCGACCGCGAACCCTCATGCCGAGTATTACCTCACCGACCTGGCGCAAGTCCTACGTCAAGCCCGCCAGCGCGTAGTTGTCTGGAAGACGGAGAATCCCGCCGAAGTTCTCGGTGCCAACACCCGTGCCGAACTTTCTTTCATCGACTATCAACTCCGCATGCGCAAGTGCCACGAACTCATGGACGAGGGTGTCACGGTTTTCTATCCCGCCACCTGCGTGATCGACGCCGACGTCGAAATCGCTCCCGACACCGTGCTTGAGCCCTTCGTGCAGATCCTGGGCCGCTCGCGCATCGGCGCCGGCTGCCGCATTCGCTCCTATTCCGTGATTCGCGATTCCGAGATTGCCGACGGCGTCCTCGTCCGTCCCGGCTGCATTCTGGAAGAAGCCCGCATCAGCGCAAACGCCGTTCTCGGCCCGTATTCGCATCTCCGCCCCGGCAGCGATATCGGCGAAGGCGCGCATGTCGGCAATTTTGTGGAGACTAAGAAGATCAAGCTGGGCAAAGGATCAAAAGCCAACCACCTTACCTACCTGGGCGATGCCGAAATCGGCGCGGGCGTCAACATCGGCGCCGGAACCATCACCTGTAACTACGACGGCGTCCACAAGCACACCACCGTGATTGAAGATGGCGTCTTCATCGGCAGTGACAGCACTCTGGTCGCGCCCGTCCGTGTGGGCAAAGGCGCCTACGTCGCCGCTGCCTCCTGCATCACCGAAGACATTCCCGCCGATGCGCTAGCCATCGGCCGCTCACGGCAGATCATGAAGGAAGGCTGGGCCGGTGAGAAACGCTCGGTGAGAAAGACAACGTAGGTCACCGCGAATAAATCCTCGAACTTTGGGCTCCGGCAATCGGGAAGGGGACGAGTTTCACTCGTGCCAAATCAATCGACGAAAAAGAGAGCGGATTCAGCCGCTGAGGTACGCCCGAAAAATGAACTGCGCTCCCGGCGAACTCCAGAAGAACATCACGGAAAAACGAAAGCACTGAGACCGGTTTCTCTCCATGCCTCAGTCCTCCGTCGTAGAACCCGTTTTCCCTAGCGCGAAACCGCAGCAAACAAATCGGAGTGCATGATCGACTGAAACTGCTGGTCCGTCGATTTGAAGTGGAAATTTACATCGGAGCCGTCGGAATCGACGCTGGTATTATCCATCGCTACTTTCTCGGTAGCGCTGGCGCTCATCTTCTTATAGAGTAGCCCCGCCTTCACCAGAGACGCCAGTGTCGCGGCGCTCATGGAATCGGAAGATACGACGGTCAGATCGAAGTTCACGCCTCCGCTGAAACTCATGGTGTAACGCGAACCCAGGAGCCGCTTCTTGATGGTTTCGTAATCAGCAATCTTCGCGGCATCGCCCAAGGCCGAGCGCATCACGTTCTGCGTTCCCAGTTGATCCAGGATGCTCCACACTGGCGACGAATCCACGCTCGACATCATGTCAGACATTGTCTGATTGGTATCGAGACTTAACACTTCGCCATCGCGGGTATCCAGCGCAATCTTTACCGCGGATATTTCGCCGAAGAGCAACGTGCTGTCGTCCAGGAAAGTCATCACGAAGCCGCCGTCCATGGGATAAATATTCGATTGGCGATACTTTGTAGGCTTAATCTTCTGTATCGTCATTTTCTTGAGTACGGTCTTCATCGCGAATGGACCGGCCGCCACACCCACGCCCTTGATACCTTGCTTCGGCGTTCGGAAGGAAGCGAACGCCAGCGTGTCCACATCTTTATCGGGATTAATTCCGATGCCTTTCAATGCCGTCTCGAACTGCTCAAGATTCTGCTGCGCCGACATGATCTGAGTCTTTAGAGCGGTCGCGGTAGGAGAGTCGTGGATGGCCCGGTAATCTACCGAAATCAGCTGCTGCAAGTCTGCGGGAATCACGGTGCGCGCCGAGGAATTCAGCGGCATCGCATTCGCGGATCCCAGCAACAGCGCAACCAGCATCAAGGAACTCAGACAAACGTTGATGGTCTTCATAACGGTTACGAACCTCAAATTGGTAGGGTTTTCCTTAAGGAGAACGGAATTCTGCCTGCATCTTGCGACATTAGATGCCAGTTCAGAGTTTCCCGTTATCCGCTTCCCCATTCTAAGCCAGCCCGCCGCTTTCCTGCCTGGCCAAAGGTGCTAGACCCATAACCACTTGGATCACCCTTGCTCGCTCGGGAACAAGCAAGTGTACGGTGGCGAACATTTATCTGTCTCAGACCATTACTTTGGTTGTAAGATATTTTTCGACCCAGCCACCATTTCCTACTCGGCGTATTTCTGGGCGCAAGAATTCCACCGCAAGCTGAAATCAGGGCACTATTGAAAATTCTACTGTACAACCCCGACAACGGGGTCACGCGCAACTTCATGCCACACCTCTGGATGTTCCTCTTGCAGTCGCTCACTCCCGCCGGCCATGAAGTGGTGCTGATCGATGGCAACGCCCAACCAATGGATGAAGCTGGCATCACCCGCTATGTCCTCGATGAAAAAATTGATCTCGTCGGTATCGGCGCTATGACCAGGATGGCCGCCAAAGCCTACCGCATGGCCGACGCCGTGCGCGCCGCCGGCGTGCCCGTGGTCATGGGTGGGCCTCACGTTACGGAGATGGCGGATGAAGCTTTGGGCCGCGATGGCGGCCCGCGGCACGTCGATTCCGTAGCCCTCGGAGAAGCCGATAACACCTGGCCGCAGATCGTAGACGATGCCGCGCATGGAGCGTTGAAAGACGTCTACGCTCCCATCGACACCGCCGGAAAGGAAATCAAGCCGTCGCTCAAGCAGTATCCCGTTATCCCTTGGGACACCATCGACCTTGATCAATTCAATCTCGTCCCCAAGGTCTTTAAGCACTGGCTGAAGAAGCACGGCGAAGGCTGGGGTACTTTCCGCATTATTCCCGTTGAGTCGGGCCGCGGCTGTCCCTACGGCTGCGAGTTCTGCACTGTAACTGGATTTTTCGGGGATTCCATCCGCTTCCGCACCAACGAAAGCGTGGTCAACGAACTCCTCCTGCTGAAGGCGCGCGCCCGGAAAGAGCGCGGCCAAATCGCCATTTTTTTCATCGATGACAATTTCGCCATCAATCTCAAGCGCACAAAATCTTTGTTGCGCGATATCATCGCCGCCGGAGCGCAACTTAATTGGATCGCCCAAATCAGCGCCAATCTCCTTCGCGATCAAGAACTCGTTGACCTCATCTCCGCCTCCGGTGGCAAATGGATCTTCATCGGCATGGAATCCATCGATCCCGCCAATTTGAAAGATATGAACAAGGGCTTCAACAAACCAGAGGAATATGCCGCCGTGCTGCAGCGCCTCGCTCAGCGCAACGTGTATGCCATCACTTCCTTCATCTTCGGCATGGATAACGATACGGTCGGCGCGGCCGAACGCACGCTTTCTCAAGTCCGAACCTGGCCGCCGGGATTGCCCATCTTCGGCCTGCTGACTCCTCTACCCGGAACCCCGCTCTACAAGCGGCTCGACGTCGCTGGTCGTCTGACCCGGCCCAAACATTGGCAGGAGTTCATCCCCTTCACCATGGCTCATACACCCATGAAGATGACCATCGACGAGGCCCACGCCGAAGTGAAGTATGGCTGGTCCCACTCCTACGGTGCGGAGGCCATTGCCCAAGCCATTGATTCCATCGCGGATCAACCGCTGGGCTGTCGCATCAACATCCTGATCGCGCGCCTCTGCTTCCGTGGCATCTATTTCCCTATGCTCGGGCGCTTCGCCTGGTGGAAGGTCATCTCAGAGAATCGCCGGACGATCACAAAACTTGCGCGCCAAGGATTGCAGTCCTGGTGGAATTCTCGCTCCAGAGCCGAGCCAGCACCCGCTACCAGCGCGGGAGACTAGATTAACGACTCCATTGAAAATGATCGGCAAGAAGTAGCTTACCCACTCAATCATCATCCGGATCGGTAGCCGGGCTCGAATCGCCTTTGCACTGGGCGTCATTCGGCGGGGGCGTTATTGTTTGAAACTTTGTCGCGGTCTGGCTCAAATTGAAAAAATCGGAGAGATTATCGGCGGGTGCGTCCGCGTAACCCAGCGACGGCAGATGGAACGTCGATTCGATAAACTTCAAGATACTTCCGAAGTCATGCGTAACGTGTGAGATGTAACCCGGCTTGGCGTACGGCGAGATCACAATCACTGGCACGCGGAAGCCATATACGTAGCCCGAGCCCCAACTCGTACCATTGTTGACCACGGTCGGTGCCACGTGGTCGTACCATCCTCCCCAATCGTCCCATGTGACCACGATCGCGGTATTCGACCAATACGAGCTGTTGCCGATCGCATTCACCACCGACGTGACCCACGACGGACCACACCCGTTGTTGCTTGAGGCATGGTCGGAATCCGAGCCATCCGGGATCACCCAACTCACCTGCGCCAACTGATTATTCGCGATGTCGCTCAGGATTTGGGCGTTGCTCTGCGTTTGGTTGAGAACCACCTTGGGCGACGTACCGGTCCAGTCCGATCCCACGCATTCCGTCGCATTCGGTGGCGTCGCATTCGGTCCACACATATGTTGAATGGCGTTAGGGGCGGTCCAGATCGACCCCGCCGAAGGCGCGTAATAGCGCCACGTAATGCTCGCCGCGTCGAGCAAATCGGTAAGAGTGGGATGCTCAAAACATGGGTACATCGTACTGGACTCACTACCTGTCGGATCAATCAACTCAACCAGCTGCGTCGGTGGCGCCGCGCACCCGGCAGCTCCCGGGCCTACCATGTTCCCGGACGCAAACAAATCGCTGGTTGCCGTCGGTGCGGAAGTTCCGGAAATTATGAACTGGTGAGCGGGAAAGCTTGGTCCCTGATTGGTCTGGAACATGCGGTCAGCGAATGTGTACTGCTCGGCCATCTGAAAATAGGGCTGCACATCGGCAGGATTGACATACATGAATTGTGGATTCGGGGGAGGGCACCCCGTAGCTCCCTTCTGGCAGGTATAGATGATCTTGTCGGCACCATCCATCGCACAGACATTGGTAGAGCTGTTGAGATCGCACATTGCCACAAAGGCTCCGTGAGTATGGCTAAGATCGTAATTTTGTGGGTTGGAGCCGACCGTGCCCAGGTCAATTGGGCTGAGTGGGATCTTCGCCCCAAGCGAATTCACCCCATAATTCTGGATGTCTGCGCCTCGCCCGATCAGCACTGGATCCTGAAAGAGGTTATCGGGCGTGCGGTTTTCCTGGAAGATGATCACGACATGCTGAATTGTCGGGAGCGGTGGGGTGGTGGTAAATGTGACACCCTTGCTCCCGCTGCACCCGTTCAAACTCAGAAGAAAGGCCCAGCTGCACAACAGCAAGATCGAGATGCAGAGCAATGCTGCGCGACTCATACCAGAACGCCCCCGCGAAACCATGCACCCTTACCTCTGAGGATAAACCCTATGGCCGGGCATTCCACTCGGTATGTCAAGAAATGACCGAATTATCTTGAAGCTCACCAGAAAATTGACAATCTGGCAGCACCTCTGGTTCCATCTGGAGAACCCCGTCTGGCGACGACTGTGGGAGATTCAGGCCTCGACTCCACTTTCGAGGCTCCATCCAAGGAATTTGCATGCTGGCTGGCATTCGGACTCGCGATTTGCGCAAAATCTATACCTCCCCGCCTCCTCTCGCCTCCGGTGGCGGCTTCGGCTTCGCTTCGGCGCGGGGCAAGGGCAAGAAACAGCCCAAGCCGGAGATCATCGCCCTCAACGGCCTGTCGCTTGAGATTTCACCTGGAGAAATCTTCGGCCTGCTCGGTCCCAACGGAGCAGGTAAGTCCACGACGGTAGGAATTCTTACCACCCGCGTGCGGCCGACCGCTGGCAAGGCATGGATCGGCGAGCTCGATGTCTGGAAAGAGCAAGTCGCGGTGAAACGGCTGATTGGAGTGGTGGCTCAGCGTCCGAATCTGGATTTTTCTCTCACTGCTCGCGAAATTCTGCTTTTCCACGGTGCCTATTTCGGCCTCGACTCCCAGCAGCGCGCCCAGCGCGCCGACGCCCTGCTCGATCGCTTCAAGCTTCGGGATCGCGGCAATCAAATGGTGCGTGGGTTTTCTGGCGGCATGATGCAGCGCCTCTCCATTGCCCGCGCCATGATGCACGATCCGCAGGTTCTTTTTCTCGACGAACCGAGCGCCGGCCTCGACCCCCAGACTCGGTTGCTGCTGTGGGAAATTATTCGCGAATACAACCAGGGCGGAAAAACCGTTCTTCTCACAACGCACAACATGGAAGAAGCGGACGCGCTCTGCCAGCGTCTGGCCATCATCGATCATGGACGCAATATTGCTCTCGGCACTCCCGCCGAGTTGAAAGCTTCCGTTCCCGGTGGATTCTTGCTGCGGCTGCGCTTCGGACGCCATTCCCCCGAATTGCTCCAGCGTCTGCAGGGACTAACCGGAGTCCGGGAGGTGCGCGCGAATCCCGACACGCAGAATCAAAATAAGGATTCGCAAAACGACAACTCGGCTGACGTCTACGCCGACCGCGGAGGTTCTTTGGTCTCCGAGATTGCCAATCTTGCCTCCGGCGCCAACATCGAGTTGTGCGACGTTCACATCTCGGAGCCCAGCCTGGAGAATCTTTTCCTGCACCACACCGGTAGGAGCTTGCGCGAATGAACTGGAAAACTTTTCTGGCCCTGCTGGCGCGCGACGGTCATGTCGCCCGCCGCAACATCGTCCCCTTATTGCTGCAAACCTTTCTGCAGCCCATGATGTTCGTCTTCATCTTTGGCCGCGTCATGGTCAGCAGCGGCTATATGCCTGCCGCATATAAAAGCTTGTTGTTGCCCGGAATCATGGCGATCAGCATGGTGTTCACTGGAGTCTGGGCGGTCGCCATGCCGCTGATCGCCGAATTTCAATTCACTCGCGAGATCGAAGACCGGCTGCTCGCGCCCATGGAAATTTCCTGGCTCGCGATCGAGAAAGTATTCTTCGGCACGCTACAAGCGCTGTTCGCGGGTCTGGTCGTCATTCCCGCAGCCTGGCTTCTGCTGCGGCCGGGAGTGGATTTGAACCTGCGTTCTCCGCTGAGCTTCGCTGGCGTCACCGTGTTGGTGGCTCTCTTTTCGGCCTGCGGCGGTCTTGCTCTCGGTTGCAGTATCAACCAGGCTCACATCGGTTTGATGTTCAGCATGGTTCTGACTCCAATGATTTTCTTTGGCTGCACCTATTACCCATGGAGCGCATTAGCGCACTTCCCCATTCTGCAGAAAATCGTTCTGGTGAATCCTCTGGTTTATGCGAGCGAAGGTCTGCGAGGAACTCTGGTACCTCAGTTCCCTCACCTGCCGGTGTTGGCTGTGCTGGTAGCCCTGACCATCTTCGACGCGCTATTCCTGGCAGTCGGACTCCGTCAGTTCCGCGGAAAAGCTGTCAGTTAGGTTTAGGTGAGGTTGAAGTTAGTTCGCGATAACGCCGGTTCGCTTCCGCACTTCCGCCGCGAAAGCCTGATCCTTGAGCGACGCCAGATTAATCTCCACATTGGCCAGAGCCCCGGTTATTGCGGCGCGCGCCAGGGCCTGCGCCGTCGTCAGGTCTGACTTCATATTCGGATTCGTAATCCCTTCCAAACTCGACGCCATCCGCGCCACTTCCCGAGATTTTTCGGCCACTCCGAGAGGAACGCTTGTCGCCTGCTTCAGCCCAGCTTCAATCAGCGCTTCGCCCTCTTGCGGGCTCACTGTCTTCGCGAGGTTGTAAGCCTTCATCACTGAGTTGTAAGACTCCGCATCTGCCTCGATCGCTGCCTTCAACTCTTCGCGCAGCGCCCCAAGTCTTGCGATTGCTTCGCTCAGCTGCGCTTCATACTGAAGATAAGCCTTCTTTCCCCGCGACATCGACGCCACCATCACCGCCAGTCCCGCTGCCATCGCACCCGCCGCCGCGGCTGCACTTCCCCCGCCGGGCGTGGCTGTCGGCGCGGCCAGTTGCTCAACAAACGGTTCAACTCCAGCGCGCAATCCGCCTACCGCCATTTTCCCGTTCATCACCGCCGCCAGCCGGTTTTCCAGAATTAGCGACGAATCAAAATTCTCCACCTGCAGAAACCACTCCGCCGCCTGCTCCAGTGCCTTCTTCGGAATTAGACCTACAATTTCGCTCGATACCGGCGTCACGCCATACCGCGCCGCCTCGCGCTTGACCATCTCAAATACTCGATGGACGGGCGTCTGCTCGAAATCTGTCAGATTCATCGAGACCTGCGCTAACCCCCGCACCAGAAATCCCGCGCCCTTCACAAACCGCATTCCACCATTCGAAAATCTCACAGCCTTCGCGATCTTCTTCGCGATCTCGACATCCGGCGTGTTTAAGAACACGTTGTAAGCGATCAGAAACTTCCGCGCTCCCACCACCGTCGCGCCCGCCGTCGGATGCACCCTTGCTTCGCCAAAGTCCGGCCTCCTCGCCGGATTCGTTGCAATCTCCGCCCGTATCCCTTCAAACTGGCCGCGCCGAATATTTTCCAGATTCTGCCGCTCGGGCGTTGTCGACGCCGCCTCGTATAGATAAACCGGAATCTGATATCGCTTCCAGATCTCTTCTCCCACATGCCGCGCCATGGCCACGCAATCTTCAATCGTCACGCCGTCAATCGGGATGAACGGCACCACATCGGTCGCGCCCATCCGCGGATGCGCTCCCTTATGCACGTTCAGGTCGATCAACTCCGCGGCCTTACCCACTCCCCGAATCGCCGCCTCCTGAATCGCATTCCGCTCGCCCACCAGCGTAATCACGCACCGGTTGTGGTCCGCATCCATCTCGCGATCGAGCAGGAAAACTCCATCCACTTTCATGGCGGCAATAATTGCGTCAACTTTGCCTGAATCCCGCCCCTCCGAAAAATTAGGCACACATTCCACAAGCGTAGACATAAGTGGGAAGAATAGCTGGCCTACGCTCAACGAAGCAAGACGTCCCAGTCCGCCCTTACCTTCCACGGTTCTTCCGCCAAACCCGCATTCACTTTGGCGTTCCTTCGCCACTAAGATTAGAATTGCGAAATTCGGCGGGCACTTCGTCCATGGCAGATCAGATCAAGACGCCCCCACCGGCCTCGCCTGCGGAAGCTGGCGCGGACGCTCTGGCGGGCACCACCGTCGGCCGCTTCGCAATCTCCAAGCGTCTCGGTGCCGGTGGCATGGGACAGGTCTACGGCGCGGAAGATACCACGCTGAAGCGGCATGTCGCCATCAAGCGCATGGCCCCCCACGCCAACTCCACCGCAGCCGACCGCAAACGCCTGCTCAAGGAAGCCCAGCGCGCCTCCGCCTTGAACCACCCCAATGTTGGTGCGATCTACGACGTCGTCGAGCACGCTGGCGAACTCTGGCTCGTGATGGAGTACGTCGAGGGCGAGACTCTCCGCCATCGCCTCTCAAAGCCGATCTCCACCGAGGATTTTTTTTCCATCGCCACTCAATGTTGCGAAGGCCTCGAGGCCGCTCACGAGAAAGGCATCATCCACGGTGACATCAAGCCCGAAAACATCATGCTCACCGCCGGCAACCGGGTAAAGATTCTCGACTTCGGCGTCGCCCGCCGCGCCTGGAGCAGCAATCCCGACGAAGCCACCAAAAGTTTGGAGACCATGACCGCATCCGGCGGAACTCCCGCCTACATGGCTCCTGAAGTCCTTCTGCAACAGCCCGACGATGGTCGCTCCGATCTCTTCTCTCTTGGCCTGGTCTTCTACGAAATGCTCGGCGGCGATCAGCCTTTCCGCAGCGAAAGCCTCGCCACCACCATCGCCAAAATCGTTCACGTAGAGCCCGCGCCCCTCAAGAATGTTCCCGCTCCGCTCGCCGCCGTGGTCTCTCGCAGCATGGCGAAAACTCCGGACGCACGTTATCCCAACGCCGCCGCTCTGCTCGAAGATTTGCGCCGCGTTGAACAGGGTGGCAAGCCAAAACGTGTCCCATCCACTTCTGGGTCGTTCCATCATTACCGCACGCTGGCCGCGGTTGCCATCGTTCTCGTGCTGATCGCCGCGCTTTTTGCCTTCCGTCCCGTTCGTCGCTTGTTCCGATCCTCCGCCGCAAATACGATTGCTTCACCTTCGCAATCCGGAGGCCTTCCCGAAACCAAGATTCTCGCCGTCCTTCCCTTCGCCGCCGCGAGCGCCGACCCCAAGCTCACAGCTCTCGGCGAAGGCCTGGTCGAAAGTGTCGCCGCTAAGCTCGGCAAACTCACCGAGGACCGTGCCTTTGAAGTCGTCCCACCCGGCACTCTGCAGGAAAAGAAGATCTTCACGCTACCCGACGCTGCCCGCATGTTCGGCGCAAACCTCGGTCTCGCCCTCTCCCTGGAACCCGCCGGCGATCTGGTCAAAATCACATACTCCTTACTCGGCCGGCAGTCCGACACGCCGCTCGCTTCAGGCTCGCTTACCCTCCCTCGGGTCGACGCGTTCTCTGCCGAGCAATTAATTTCTGACGGCACGGTCAAGGATCTGCACCTGCAACTTCGCCCCGAAGAAGAAGCTGCCCTCAAATATCACGGCACTGATCGGGCTGCCGCTTACAATTACTATCTGCAAGCCCAGGGCTACCTGCTCAACAGCAACCAGGCGGAGAATCTCGATAACGCTGCCTTGATGGCCCGTGAAGCTCTTAAGATCGATCCGAACTTCGGCATGGCGAAAGCCGTCCTCGGCGAAAGTTACTGGTCCCGTTATTTCACCACCAAGCAAAAGCAATGGATCGCCCCCGCGCAAAGCGCCTGCAACGACGCGGTCAAACTCGGGAACGCTGGCGCCGCCGGCCACGTTTGTCTGGGCCTCATCGACAATGGCACCGGACACTACCCCGAAGCCGCCGCTGAATTTCAGCTTGCTCTCGGCCTCGAACCTACCAACGAAGGAGCTGCCATCGGCCTCGCCCACGCCTACCAACTCGAAGGCAAGATCACCGAAGCCGAAGGAGCCTACCAGCAGGCCATTCAGGCGCATCCCAACAGCCGCTCCGCCTACAACAATTTCGGAGCCTTCTATCTTGGGCGCAACGACTACGAAAAAGCGCTGCAGATGTATGCCAAGGCCATTCAGATCGCCCCGGAGTGGTACGCGACCTATTCGAATGTCGGCAACATTTACAACCAGATGGGGCAATACGAGAAGGCGATCGATCCCTTGAAGAAATCCATCGCTATCCGTCCGAGTTATGCGTCCTATGTCAACCTTGGCGTCGCCTACTTCGGTCTGAATAAGTTCTCCGAAGCCGCTGAGGCCTACGAGGCCGCTGCCAAACTTGATCCCCAGCAGTATGTAATCTGGGGCGACCTTGGTGACGCACTCTTCCACTCCGGCAAGAAAGATCAATCTGTGATGCCCTTGAAAAAGGCGGTCGAGCTGGCGAAAGCAGAACTAAAAGTCAACTCCCACGACCCGGGCGTGCTTGGCGACTTAGCCAGCTATAACTCACTACTTGGAGATCGCAAGAACGCCCTGCTTTACCTGGGACAGGCCCTGCAATACGGCCACAACGATAAAGACCTACTCTTGGACGCGGCTTCGGTGTATAACCATCTGGGCGAAAGTGGCCTGGCTATCGAGTTCCTGGCTAAGGCCGTGCAAGCAGGCTACACCGCGGACAAGATTCGAAGTCTGCCCGACTTTGACAATCTCGCCGCCATGCCTGCCTACCAACAGTTGATCAAATCGAAGTAGCTCCAGCGGAAGTGGGGCTGGAGTGAGGCTGAGTAAGAACCCGTGGGGCGTCCGTTTCCTGAAAATATCGCGTCCTGACAAAAAACAGACAATTCAAGAACAAAGAAGAAAGGAGCATCTATGGCAACTCAAAGAATAACACCCGAGCCAGACACGCCAGACCCGGTCAGCACGAACATCTGCGACTCTTTCTCGGCGCAATTAGGAGCCTTGGTCACCTTCACCGGCGTTGTCGGATCGCAAACCATCACTAAGGTCGAGGGTTCGACTTGGCCATTCACCATTGCGTCCCCCATCAGCTTTCCGCTCAAGGCAAACGAATACATATACATATTGAGCAGCGGGCTAAACGTAAAACAGACCTATCCCTACACCATAAGTCAGGCTTGCGCTAACGGAGTGCAGAAAGGCGTAACCATCATCGACCCTGCCATGGCAAAGCACCACAAGTAGGCACGCCAACTGATTTCGGGGACGGCCGAGCGCCGTCCCCGTATACCCACTACTTTTTCTTCCAGAACCTTCCCACTCCCAAGCGCACCTGCACTGTGTTCAGCCCCGGATTGTAGTTCCCCAATCCCGCACTCGAGATGTGGAGATATCGCACATCCATGCTCCAGTTATATTTCTCGCCCAGGATGTGCGTCCCCAAAGCCGCGCTGGGCGTGAAGTTCACCGTATTGGTGTAGGTAGGAATAGCGTGATTGCTGAATACCGTTCCGCCGCTCAACTCGAAGTAGGGCGAGAAGCGTCCTCGCCGCTGGAAATTCCACTTCAACACCAGCGGATTGAATCCCCACCCGTACGCGGTATTAGCCGGTTGAAAAATCAGATACACGGGAACCATATCCACTGCATACTCAAAGCGTCCTCGCAAAATCCACGGCCAATGTGGACCAGTAAGGACCCTGCCGTAGCGCAGCCCGGCATCGAAGGCCTCCGTCTGAGAAGTCCCGCCGGGCACCGAGTGGCCGCCCCCGGCCCATACCTGCACCTCGTTCCCGCCGGTTTCTGGCCCACTCTGCGCCCAGCCTAGCCCCGTTGCCGCGATCAACAAAACCATAGGAAGAAATCCGTTCATTCGCACCATGCCTTCGAGGTTGCCCGACTCGCGCTCATTTTGCAAGCGAGGCCGCACGAACCTGAAGCAATCACGCCCCGAGTTCTCAATCGGTTACCGGTGTGATCTAGGTCACAGCCGGGTGCCACTCCCCGCTCTATGATCCAGTTGAACGCTATAGTGTTCATCGGAGGCTCCGATGTCACGAGAAATGTCACGACAAGTTTCCAAACCGATTTTCCGGCTTGCTCTGCTTCTTTCTGCCGCACTCGTTTTCCTGGCGGCGCTTTCCGCACAAGACACACCACCGGCGCAGAAGACCACGCAGCCTTCTTACGCCGCGATCCCCGTACAAGCCGCCAAGCAGGCTAACCCCGTCAAGTCTTCGCCCGAATCGCTGGCCCGCGCCAAGAAGTGGTGGACGCTCGATTGCGTCATGTGCCACGGCGCCAACGGCGACGGCAAGGGCAGCCTGGCCGCTGACATGAAGCTCAAGATTGCCGACTTCACAGACCCCGCTACGCTCAAGGATCGTACCGACGGCGAGATTTTCTACATCATCAAGAACGGCCATCAGGACATGCCGCCCGAAGGCGACCGCATCAAGCCCGAAGAGAACTGGGACCTGGTCAACTACGTGCGCTCGCTGTCCAAGGGAAAATAAGGGGTAGGAGTGGCCCGTGTGGGACGGACACTCTTGTCCGTAGCCTTTGATCTTGAATTTGTCTTCTTGCGATCCGTATCAGAAGTCTTTCTGCAAAAAAAGCGCGGCCATCAAGCCGCGCTTTCACATCTCTTGTCATTCCGAACCGGGCTGGAGGCCCGGTGAGAGCCTGCCCTGAGCGAAGTCGAAGGGAACCTGCTCTTCAGACCCGGCTACGCTACCCGATTCCGCCGCCCGCCTTTTTCCCACCATACGGCCGGATCTTCCGGCCGGTTCAGCATCTGCGACAATTCCTTCTTGATCTCCAGCAAACGGTTGGCCCGCATCTCCACCGCCGACTGGTCGATCTGGGTGTCTGCGCCCTTACCCGTAAAACGGGCGTTCATGTTCCGTAAATCCGTGATTTCCTGACGAAGGCTGGTGAGGTGTTCCAATATGTAGGGCATACTTTGATCTTACCCCAGATTCCAGATCTCGCCGGATTATTTCCTCTCCGTGCCGTTCATGACCGGGAAGGGCACGAGTTCACTCGTGCCAATTAAGTCCTGTCATTCGGAATGGGGCTTCAGCCCAGTGTGGAACCCGCTTTCGGCACGCAGCACGTCCCCACAACTCCTTAGCGAGAAAGGAGCTACGAGCCGATTGTCGGTCGGGCTCGCAGAGCGCGATCTACGGCCCTGCTGGGACAAGGATGAACGAATCAGAATTGCGGAGCAAGGGTACCCGCCGCTGCTATCCGACGGTCCTATGCGTCACGACAAATGAGGGGTGCCGACGCCGTCGATAACTACAGGGACTCTTCGTCGAAGAATCTACGGTTGGGGCGCACGTCTTCCCTTCCTCAGGATGACAAGAGCTAGGGAGTTTCTGCCTTTTAGACCTCTTGCCCTCTTGACAACTCCCCACGCACATCCGTACAATTAGCACTCAGTAGGCGAGACTGCTAACAGCTGCGCCGAATCCCAAATAAATCATAGGTTTACGTAGCATCAACCTTCTACACAACTTTTGAAAGGAGTTGCAACCATGGCGAAATTCAGCCCACTGCATGACCGCATCCTCGTACGTCGCGTGGAGGAAGCTTCCACTACTCGAGGCGGCATCATCATCCCTGACAGCGCAAAAGACAAGCCGCAAGAGGGCATCGTGGTTTCCACCGGCAAAGGCCGCACCAACGATGAAGGCAAGACCTTCCCTCTGGCCGTTCATGAGGACGACCGCATCCTGTTCGGAAAATATTCCGGCACCGAGATCAAGATTGACGGCGAAGACTTCATCATCATGAAAGAAGACGAAGTCCTCGGCATCCTCACTGGCGCCGCTACACCGGCCAAGAAGGAACTCGCCGGCTCGAAGAAGTAACGCCGCTTTGCGGGCGTCTGGGCCCGCTGGCGTCATCCTGAACGCGCTTCTTGCGCCAAGGGTCCCAAGCTGATTCGTACTCTCAGTCATAAGTGGTTGAACTGGGAACAGAGAACTGAGAACTAAGTTTCTCAACCAAGAATTCATTAGGAGAAGACAAAATGGCAAAACAAATCGTACACGGCGAAGAGTCCCGGCAGGCGATCCTGCGCGGCGTCAATCTTCTAGCCGACGCAGTAAAGGTCACCCTCGGCCCGAAGGGCCGCAACGTTGTGATTGAAAAGAAATTCGGTTCGCCCACCATCACCAAGGACGGCGTCACCGTCGCAAAAGAAATCGAACTGAAGGACGGCCTGGAGAACATGGGCGCCCAGATGGTTCGCGAAGTTGCCAGCAAGACCTCTGACGTCGCCGGCGACGGAACCACCACCGCGACCGTTCTCGCGCAGGCAATTTATCGCGAAGGCGTGAAGACGGTTGCTGCCGGCGCCAATCCAATGGCGATGAAGCGCGGCATTGAGAAGGCGGTCGCTCTGGTTTGCGGCGCATTCGACAAGAAGACCGGCGAGCGCGCGAAAGGCGAGCTCGATAAGTTCTCCAAGCCCGTTTCCGGCGAAATGATCGCCCAAGTTGGAACTATCAGCGCGAACAACGACGATACCATTGGACACATTATTGCCGAAGCGATGAAGAAAGTCGGCAAGGATGGCGTCATTACGGTGGAAGAGTCGAAGACGCTGGAGACGCAGTTGGAAGTGGTCGAGGGTATGCAGTTCGACCGCGGCTATCTGTCGCCTTACTTCGTTACCGATCCCGAGCGGATGGAAGTTGCTCTCGACAACGCTTACATCCTGATCAACGAGAAGAAGATCAGCTCCATGAAGGATCTGCTTCCGCTGCTCGAGCAGATTGCGAAGAGCGGCAAGCCGTTGCTGATCATCGCAGAAGATGTGGAAGGCGAAGCGCTCGCGACTCTCGTCGTCAACAAGCTCCGCGGCACGTTGCAAGTCGCGGCCGTCAAGGCTCCTGGCTTTGGCGATCGTCGCAAGGCGATGCTGCAGGATATCGCGATCCTCACCGGCGGCAAGGCGATCACGGAAGATCTCGGCATCAAGCTGGAGAACGTGCAGGTCAGCGATCTCGGCCAGGCCAAGAAGATCACCATCGACAAGGACAACACGACCCTGGTGGAAGGCAAGGGCAAGCACTCGGAGATCGAAGGCCGCGTGAAGGAAATTCGCAGCCAGATCGACAAGACGACCAGCGACTACGACCGCGAGAAGTTGCAGGAGCGGTTGGCGAAGCTGGTGGGTGGCGTGGCCGTGATCAAAGTCGGCGCCGCGACCGAAACGGAAATGAAAGAGAAGAAAGCCCGCGTAGAAGATGCGATGCATGCGACCCGCGCAGCCGTGGAAGAAGGCATTGTCCCCGGCGGCGGAGTGGCACTGGCTCGCTGCGTGCCGGCTCTCGACAAGCTGAAGCTTGAGGGTGATGAGCAGATCGGTGTCAACATCGTGAAGCGCGCCATCCAGGAGCCCCTGCGCCAGATCGCCGAGAACGCCGGCGAAGAGGGTGCGGTGGTTCTGGGCAAGATCAGCGAGTCGAAGGACAGCAACTTCGGCTACAACGCTCTGACCAACGACTATGAAGACCTGGTCAAGGCGGGCGTGCTCGATCCGACGAAGGTGGTGCGCACCGCACTGACCAACGCCGGCTCGATTGCCGCGTTGATGCTGACCACCGAAGCGCTGGTCGCGGAGATTCCGGAAAAGAAGGAAGCTCCCGCCGGTGGTGGACACGGCGGCGGCGGCATGGAAGGCATGTATTAAAAACAGCTCCTAGCCTCTAGCTGCTAGCTCGAATCAAAGGCCCCGCTCGTGAGAGCGGGGCTTTTCTTGTTTGCTCTCCGTCTAGGTTTGGCGGACTTCTTCATTCCCTGGTTCAACTCGATAAAATTGGAGCGCGAAAATTACCGGCGAATCTCGTAGCTCCCGGGGCTCAAGAACTCCACCAAGCCCAAGTCACGCAACACCTGGAGTTGCTGTCGTATTTTTGGCCGCACGTTTTGATTGTGCGGATGAATACTATGGAGGTACGGCTCCAGTCCATAGAGTTCCTGCAACGAGAAGCGCGTCTTCCCCAGCTTGCGTATGGCGGTCAGCACGTCGAGCGTCCATCCCCGGACTGTCGGCGACAGCTCGGCTAGTCTTCTGATACGAGAGAATTCCCTTCGCACCTGCCGCTCCGCAATGGTCGATCCATTGGAAACGATGGAAATCTTACCGTCCGGAGGAATTCGATTCAGAAGGATGTTGCACCCCACCCACCCAGCTCGTTTCGCGGCTGGGCTTAGGGGAGGACGTTTTTCAATTACCGTCTCGGAGAAGAAGACGCTGGGAACCAGTAGGAGATTTTTAATTAGCCAGTCGGCGGAATACTGCAGCACGAGCAGGTTGGGAACTCTATCCGAGCGTATTGCGCGAAGCATCGATTCGTGTGCCGCGTCGGGAATCTTCTTCTGGTTCCATGTCTTGAAGCCTTTCAGTTGGAAGCACTGATCACACTCGGGGCATACGAAATCGATGGCGGGAGTGTTGGCTCGCGAGGATAGCAACCTGTCAGACTTGCAGGCCACGCAGTAAAGTTCGCGGACGCACCAGTCTTCGCTAATCACGCGAGCGATCTGTGAGCCGGCCTTGTAGGCGCGGCCGAGATCAGATCGGCACTGCAGATTCATCGCCGCGTTGCTCTCGGAGCCTCGTAAAGATTGTGCTTTTCGCAGTACTCGCGGGCTTCCTCCGACGGGAAGTTATCACCAGCCTCAATGTTATCGAAGTCGATAATCTCTACGTCGAAGCCCCTCGGCACGGTATCTTCCATTACATAGGCGGACCCACCTGAGACTGTAACGAATATCTTTTCCATGAGATTCCCTTTGGCAGCAATTTGGCCTGCAAAGGATATCATGCTCAAGATCGCCTCCTAGAAATCACATCTTTATCTATGGTGCCCTAATGCACTGCTCGCTTGGGGTCTCCAAACTATGAAGGCCTGGGGCTTCGAATACAAGACGAACATCGTTTGGCTGAAAATTCGCAAAGACGGCGGACCAGACGGCCGAGGAGTAGGCTTCTACTATCGCAACGTAACGGAGCTTGTCCTTTTCGGGACCCGAGGTCATCTACGAACCGCTCAAGCGGGCCGAAGAATGGTCAACGTCATCGCCACGATGAAACAGCGTCATTCCCAGAAGCCGGACGAACTTTACGACATGATCGAACATTGCAGCCCTGCCCCCTTCTTGGAGCTCTTCGCCCGTAGCACCCGAACGGGCTGGACGCAGTGGGGCGATGAGATTCCGCCAGGACGAGCGAATGTAGCAAAGGAAAAGGTGTCGCCCCGCCCGATGGAAGACGGGATGATCCGGCCTTACCGAATGCCTCAATTGCCGCTACCATTGCACTAGGAATCGGCGGCCGGCCCGGCCTTTGACGGCGTCACCAACACGGTGGGTTATGCGGGTGTCTCAAACGGCGGGTGGCCAGGCCCATACAGTCACATCGAATCCCGAGGGTGCCCCGTCCAAGCTTTGCTTGGGCGGGGATTTTCTGCGTAGATCGAAAGTCAGAATCCCCACCCCTTCGACTTCGCTCAGGGCAGGCTCTACGTCGCAAAAGGCGCGACGTTAGGATGGGGGCACCCAGTTTCTACGGACTATTGAGGGGGGCCTACCTCAGCGGCTGAAGCCGCTCTCTCCGCAGCTTAATGCGGCACGAGTGAACTCGTGCCCTTCCCGAGCGTGGCGGGCCTTCGGGTTCGTGGTTCTGCGTGGGCTGTGCACGGCTTACCTCAGCGGCTGAAGCCGTGCTCCTTTTTTGTGGGCTGACTTGGCACGAGTGAACTCGTGCCCTTCCCGAGCTCGGCGGGCCTTCGGGTTCGTGGTTCTGCGTGGGCTGTGCACGACTTACCTCAGCGGCTGAAGCCGTGCTCCTTTTTTGTGGGCTGACTTGGCACGAGTGAACTCGTGCCCTTCCCGAGCGTGGCGGGCCATCAAGTTCGTGGTTCTGCGTGGGCTGTGCACGGCTTACGTCAGCGGCTGAAGCCGTGCTCCTTTTTTGTGGGCTGACTTGGCACGAGTGAACTCGTGCCCTTCCCGAGCGTGGCGGGCCATCAAGTTCGTGGTTCTGCGTGGGCTGTGCACCGCTTACCTCAGCGGCTGAAGCCGTGCTCCTTTTTTGTGGGCTGACTTGGCACGAGTGAACTCGTGCCCTTCCCGAGCTCGGCGGGCCTTCGGGTTCGTGGTTCTGCGTGGGCTGTGCACGGCTTACCTCAGCGGCTGAAGCCGCGTTCCGTTTTCACGACTCTTGTGGCACGAGTGAACTCGTGCCCTTCCCGAGCCTATGGTTGCGAACTTCGGCGACACTCGCCACGACTGCGCTCGGGAAGGGCACGACTTTCAGTCGTGCCGCAAGAGCGTCCTACGTTACGCGGCTTTAGCCGCTGAGGGCCAGCTGTCCAATTTGAAGCCTGGGTAAGCAGAGCAATAGCGATACTCCCGGGCCGACCCCACGAGCGCACGCTTCACCGGATTCTCGTGGATGTAGCCGCGATGGAAGTCAAAGTCCGCCGCGTCCCGGATGCGATGGTCGGTGAATCCGCGTTGCCATACCTCGCTTTTTCGACCCAACTCCACTCCTAATGCGCGAGAATAGCCGCCTTTGATGAATTGGATCGATCGCTCCAACGTGATCCCGGGAATTGGAGTGAGCAGCAAGTGGACGTGCTCGGGCATGAGGACAAAGGCGTGCAGTTCGAATCGTCCCTGCCTGCGATAGGCGTAGAGTGTCTTCAGAAAGAGTCGCGCATACGCTTCGACGATGAAAAGCCTGCGGCGTTGCCATGCTGAGAACGTCACGAAATACGTTCCATGTGGATTGAGATCTCGAGTCGGCTTCAAGAGCGCACCTCAGCGGCTGAAGCCGCTCTCTTCGCAGCTTAATATGGCACGACTCAAGTCGTGCCCTTCCCGAGACCTTATTTTGTTGGTAGCGTGCCGCTTTGGGAAAGCGTTGTTCCTTCCAGTGAACTGGCGAGCCATTTCAGCGACGCACCGGCAACGGAATTGAAAATCGTCCACTTCGGCTATAGCCGCATTCTGCGAATTTGCTTGACGCTATGTCCCAGAAATGGGAGAATTTTAGTATTGCTACGAAATGTGGCGATAGTGGCCTCCACGGGACTCGGTCCCAGTGGGGGCTTTTGATTTGTTGGGAGACATGGGTGGTGAAGGCGAAAAGCAGGTTCCCTTCGACTTCGCTCAGGGCAGGCTCTCACCGGGCTTGCGCCCGGTTCGGAATGACAAAGTGCTTGGCGCGGTTCGGAATGACAAGAGCAGAGAGGACATGGTGGCGGTGATGGGTGTGCTGATTGGGGATTTGATGGCGATGGCGGATGAGCGGTACGGGGCGGGAGGTGGGAGGCGACGCGGGAAGGCGGGAGGTCACATGGATGCTTCGGCCCGCAAAAGGCGTGAACCTCAGGATGACAAGAAGATCGAAACGCGCGGGCCTCAGGGTGACGGAGGGGCGGAGCCGGCGAAAAAATCGCTGAGGACGCAGGGGAGGCTTCCGCCGAAGCGAATGGGAGAACTTTCGGAACTGGATTTTCTGAGGAAGGCGATGGGAATGGGAATGATCGTATCGAAGCCGTGGGGCGACAGCTACCGGTACGATTTTGTGGTGGATACGGAGGGGAGGCTATTCAGGGCGCAGGTGAGGTCGACGGAGAACCGGTTTGGGGCGCGGGGATATGCGGTGCATGCGTCGGTGTACGTGGGACGGAAGATTGTGGGGCTGACGGCGAAGGATATTGACGTGATCGTGGCCTACATCGTGTCGCGGGATATCTGGTATGTGGTACCGGTGAAGGCGTTCGCTCCACGGAAGAATTTGTGGTTCTATCCGGACGGGAGCAAGAAGGGAGCGATGTTTGAGAAGTACCGGGAAGCGTGGTGGGTGATGACGAGGAAGAAATAGAAAAGGGTCCCCACTCTTGGCGGGCGTCCCGGCCGATACAATCGCGTCGAATCGCGAAGGTGCCCCGTCCAAGCTTCGCCTGGGCGGGCATTTCCTGTGCAGATTGAAAATCAAAATCCCCACCCCTTCGACTTCGCTCAGGGCAGGCTCTACGTCGCAAGAGGCGCGACGTCAAGGATGGGGTACCCGATTGAGCCCCTACTTCGCCGGAACCGAAAGCTCCTCCAGACGAGCGCCTTTCTTGGCGACATAATAAGCCAGTGCCTTGCAGGGCTCGGTAGAGCTGGCATTCTTAACGTTATGCACCTCTCCCGCAGTGGTGGTGAACGCCTCCCCAGCTTTAACGGTCTGGGCGGGCTTTCCCTCAGCCTCGAAGATCACCGAGCCTGACTGCACGTAAACAATCTCATTGCCCGCCTGCGTGTGCTTGCCGCTCTCTTTACCGGGCGGCAGAGTGCGCTCGACCAGGATAGCTTCCCATCCGGGCGCGGCCTTCAAATCGGTTCTCTGAATTACTTTTCCACCTTTCAAATTCTCCTGAGCATCCGCGCTCCGGGTGGCTAACGACCCCAATCCGACAGCGAAAGCCAAAGCAATCCCCAGCAAACACAAAATGCGTTTCATGGACTCTCCTTAAGTGGTCACGTGGGATGTTTTCCAAAGACGCCGCATACTACCACAGGGGACAGGATGAGGCAGCTGGCTATGTTTGAGAACTGCCGGGAAGCGTGATGGGTGATGACGAGGAAGGAATGAAAAAAGTTCCCCACTCTTGCCATTGGCAAGAATGGGGAACTCAGGATTGTTAAGCGACCACTATTGAACGACTACGGTGACGTTCAGTGCGTGGGTGATGCCTGATGCCGTCGCCGTTACGGTGATGGGGTAGCTGCCCGCCGGCGTGCCGGGAGTAGTAGTCGTAGCGGGAGGAGTGGTGTTGCTGGAGCTGCTGCCGCCGCAACCGACGAAGGTGATCGTCATCATCAGAACGAGCATTCCGAGGACGAGAGCCATCTGGCGGCTGCGCTTCTTGCTGGTCCCTGCCAGGATCAGGCCGAAGAGTCCGAATCCGCCGAGGCTCGCCCACAGTGTGGGCTCGATCGGGTTGGAGTTCGGACGGTATGGCGTGACCAAGGACGACGTCGTGGTCGCCGTCGTGCTGATGGTGAGAGTCGTGGGTACGGCGGTGGTTCCCGCCAAGGTCACCGATGACGGACTAAAGGTGCAGGTAGCTTTGGACGGACATCCGGTGGCGGTGAATGCGATTGTGCCGGTGTAGCCGTAGACAGGAGTTGAGGTAACAGTGAAGGTGGCCGAAGCGCCGGCGGTAATGCTAGCGCTGGTGGCCGACGGAGTCAGACTGAAACCCGGCGTACCGTTGTTGATCACTTCGCTCAGTAGTTTAGAAGTGCTGGAGTGGAAGTTGGAATCTCCGCCGTACTGCACCGTGATGCTGTGGGTGCCAATGGCAAGGCCAGTGGTAGTGAAGGTTGCAGTGCCGTTGGTCAGCGTTGCCGTACCGAGCGAGGTGCTTCCGTCGAGGAAGGTCACCGTGCCGGTGGGAACCGCGGTGACGCCGCGAACGGTTGCAGCTACGTTGGCGGTGAAGCTGACCGACGTTCCGACAATCGCCGGGTTCGCCGAGGAAGCGACCGTGCTGCCACTGCCGCTGCCGTTTAGCATAACGGTGACGCCGGCAAAGAAACCGTCCGCCATCACGATATCCTTCGCGCCATCGTTATTTACGTCCGCCAGGGCGAGAGAGTAGACGAAGCTTCCGGCTGGGTACTCGACCGGGGAGTAGAACATACTTGCGGCGAAGGTACTCGGATTCGTGCCGGTGTTGTAGAGAATGCCGACCGTGCCGTAATCCGGCTTGGCGCCAAAGCTCGCGTTGCTGTAGATGAGATCATTATTGCCGTCGCCGTTGAGGTCAAATATCTTGACGTCGCCGGGATACGGTGGATTCAGCTTGGCAACTTGGAGTGTGGTCGGGAACAGGATCGCGGGCTGGAAGGTGCCGTCACCATTTCCCTGCGCAACGGCCAAGCCAGGGCCGGCTGGATCGTCGATGGTGACCGCAAGGTCCAGTTTGCCGTCACCGTTCAAATCACCCAGGGCGATATTGCCCGGATAGTTAAAAGCGAAAGTGATCGGAGATTGTGGAGCGGCGAGGAATGTTCCATTTTTTTGGTTCAGCAGAACATTGATGACGCCCGGGGAAGCATAGTTGGTCACGACCAAGTCGAGGTAGCCGTCGTCGTTTACGTCGGCGGTGGCGATGGTTTGCGGGCTTCCGCTGACTGTAGAGGTAGCGGCCGTTGGGAAAGCACCTGTGCCGTCGTTCAAAAGAACGCTGACATTATTGCTGGAGTAATTCGCAACGGCGATATCGATGTGGCCGTCTTTGTTGAAGTCGCCGGTCACGATCTGGTTGAAGCCGCCATTCTTGCTGCCATTCGCATTGTTACCGCCAGTGAGGTACGAGGCGCCCTCGGTGAAAGTGCCGTCACCGTTTCCCGTGAAAATCTGCACGCTGTTGCCGGTAAGGTCGAGGGCGGCGATATCAGGTATTCCGTCTCCGTTGAAATCGGCAATGGCAACGCTGGTCAACGACCCGCCCGATCCGTAATTCACGCCGGGGCCGAGGCTGCCGTCCGGCTGAGAGAGAAATACCGTAATGCCGATAGTACCGTCGCAACAATTACCCACTACCACGTCAGGATAACCATCCCCGTTCAGATCGGCGGTGGCGATGACTTGTGCGAAGGGACGGCCATTGTCGGGAACCGGCGAAAAGAAATCCATCGCGGCGCGGAAAGTTCCATCGCCGTAGCCTTGCAGGTATACAAAGCTGAAGTTGTCATCCGGGACGACGATATCCATGAAGCCGTCGCCGTTAAAGTCTTCGACCAGCGCGGAGGTGTGCGGAGATCCTCCCGTGGAATACCCCACCGTGGGAAGCGACACGGTGCCATCGCCTTTGCCCAGCATAACGGTGATGTCACCGCCATCAAAATTGGATGAAATGATGTCCTTGTTACCGTCGCCATTCACGTCCGCAATGGTGACGGCCTCCGGCATGACATATGGCGAGCTCGTAGATGAACTGGTACCGGTGGCATAGGTTACGCCAGGCTGGAAGGTTCCGTCGCCATTGTTCACGTAAATGATCAGATCGTCGAAGCCACAGTTGGCGCTAACGATCTCCGGGAAGCCGTCGTTGTTCAGATCGCCGGAGGAATTGTTGCAGGTGCCGTAATCGGCTGGGATGGCTGTCAATGGTGTGCCCGCTACGTAGGTACCGTTCGCCTGGCCGAGATAGACGACCGTTTGATTGCTACCTGAGTTAGTCGCCGCAAAATCAAGGATCTTATCCTGATTGAAGTCGTCGAATACGATGTTGTTCAACTGACCGCTGCCGATGAGCGCCATGGAAACAGCCGGCGAAAAAGAGCCCGTGCCGTTACCGGTTAACGTCCAGACGTTGGCAGGGTTCTGATCGTCGATAGCTATGATGTCGCCGCTCTTAGTCAAAACGCCGCCGTCCAGGTCGTAGGGTGCAATCTGGTTGAGGGCATTGTTTTGAACGTTGAAGGTTCCATCACCGTTTCCCAGCCACACCTCGAAAGTTGAGGGCTTGGTCGCGTGAACCAGAATCAGGTCCGGTATGCCGTCATTATTTACATCTCCGACGAGAATCTGGTCGCCATATGAGCCATTCGGATTTTGCGTGAGGATCGGGCTTTGGAAAGTGCCATCGCCGTTGCTGAGCACCACAGAGACAGAAAATGTAACGCCATCATCATTCAGAACCGGCGTAGCCATGTCAGGCTTCAGGTCGCCGTTAAAATCGGCGGTGACTGCAGTCCAGTAGGGCGCGCCACCGGCAGGGATCTGGAGGGCGCTGACGAGTCCAACCGTGCTGATTGGAGGATTGCTTGTGTACGGGTGCGGTCTCAGGGAGTAGGCCTTCGCGGTCGCGCTGGCTTTTACCGACTTTTGGCTGGCCTGCTGGGCGGAGTTTTGCTTCTGCGACCGGCGGACGGAAAACTGACTCAGATTGCTTTGGGAGGCCGAAAGCTGCATCGCAGCCAGCAACAGGAACGCAAAGAAAGCGACAGGCTTCTTCATAGACGTGGGGTACTCCATTTCAAATTGACTTCGGACGGACAAGGTCAGGAGACTCTGGGCTCTTTGGGGGACGATTTGGGGGAATGACTTTGGCTGGTAGACAGTCTCGGGGAAACAACGCAAGAGAGGAATGGCACAAACGTGGGAGGCACGAAGGTCATACTCGCCGAACCCGATGGTAACCGGGGGCGAACGCTGAAGGCTTGGAAGTTATTCGGAATTTACCAAGAAGTATTTGCGCTTGCGAGAGTACAGAAGTAACCGGTAGTAACATCGTCTGCCAGGCTTTAGTTCTCCTAATTATGAGGATAGAGATTGAGCGGCGGCGGTGAGAGCGGCAGCCAGATTCGCTGATTGAGGGACGCCGCCCTGAGCGAGGTCTTTGCCGCCGCCTCCGCGTCCGCCAAGAGAAGACACGGTTTGTTTTAGAAGCGCGGCCATGTCATGGGGCTGGCCAGCGGACTGCGCAAAGACAAGCGCGGGCTGCGGGGATTCGCCGGCAAGCAGTGCGATGGCGGAGGAAGACTGCCGGGTGAGCTTCTGGGCGAGCAGTTTGAGATAGGCGAGATCGCGGCCGGAGAAGGTGCGGACAATGATTTTGCGCCCGTTAGTCTCCGGAGTTTCCGCGAACAAAGTTGCAGCTTGCGCGGCGGCAAGATCGTCCTGCGACTGCTCGTATTGTTTGCGCAGCGACCTGATTTCGTCGAGCGACTTGCGGGCTTGCTCAGGAACGTCGTAGATGTGAGAGGAAAACAGCGCAGCGGTTTCCGTAAGAGTGGAGAAATCGCGGCGGGCGGTCGCGACCGCGCGCTGGCCCGCGACAAATTCGACGCGGTATCGCTGACGCACTTTTTCGTACTTGCGCAAAAGCAGGCCGGCAATCTGGCCTGTATGCGTGACGTGCGTTCCCCCGCAGGCAGAGAGGTCCAAGTCGCGGATATCGATGATGCGGAGTTGGTCGCGGTCAGCCGGCGGAAGCTTGCGCAGGCCGAGGCTCGCGGCTTCGTCACGGGTGACATAGCGGACATCCACGGGGCGACTCTCCAGAACGATCTCGTTCGCCAGGCGTTCGGCCGATTCGATTTGCTCTTCCGTGAGCGAAGGCGTGTCAAGATCGATAGAGCAGTAATCGTCGGCCATGTGGAAGGAAACCGTCGGCATATTGAAAAGCCGGACGAAGGCCGCGGAAAGCACGTGCTGCGCGGAATGCTGTTGCATATGGTCGCGGCGGCGGGCGGCGTCGACGGTGCCATGGACGCGGGTTCCGGGGTGGACATTTTTCAGCGGAGCTTCCAGGTAGTGAACGATGTGGCCGTCTTCCGTGTCTGCCACTTCAGTGACGCGGAATTTGGCATCGGAATTCTCGAGCCAGCCGGTGTCATGAATCTGGCCGCCGCTGGTTGGGTAGAACGCAGTGCGGTCGAGAATGAGCGCCGGGCACGGACTCTCAAGAACGGAGCGGACTTCAGCGTCGAAGTTATAGAGGAAGGAGTCGCGATAGTAAAGGCGATCAGTCATGGGGAATATTTCATTTTACTTGAGCATCGAGGCTCGGCAAGTTCTGGAGGAAAGAAGATCAAACTCCTGAACACAAAGGTCACTGAGGTACACCGTGGTAGAACTCAAGCCTGCGCCACGGGCTTCGATGTTATCTTGGGTGGTTGCGCGTGAAGCGCGGACAATCTATGGACGTTCTTCAGAAGCTGTTTGAGCAGTGCTTTCACACTCCGGCGGCGCGGATCCAGGCGCTACAGGGAGAGCTGGGAGGGTCGGGGCGAAAGATTATCCGGCTGGCCAACGACCGGGTCAGCGCAATCGGAATCTTGTACAGCGTGCGCGAAGAGAATGTCGCTTTCCTGGAATTTTCCAAGCACTTCCGCAGGCATGGTCTACCAGTTCCAGAAATTTATGCGGAAGATTTGGATGCCGGCGCTTACCTGGAAGAGGATTTCGGCGATACATCTTTATTTGAGTTTCTGTCGAACAATCGCACTGGAGAGAACATCGCGCCGGCGGCGGTGGAAGCATATCGCAAGGTGGTGGCCGTGTTGCCGCGCTTTCAGATTGAGGCCGGTCGCGATCTGGACTACAGCGTTTGTTATCCGCGAAGAAGTTTCGACCGGCAATCGATTGCGTGGGACCTGAATTATTTCAAGTACTACTTTCTCCGGCTGGCGGGGATTCCTTTTAACGAGCAGGCGCTGGAAGACGATTTTGACGCTCTGACGAATTTCTTATTGAGCGCCGACCACGACTATTTCTTGTATCGCGATTTTCAGTCCCGCAACGTCATGCTGCGCGAGGGCCAGCCGTTTTTCCTGGACTATCAGGGCGGACGCAAGGGAGCGTTGCAGTATGACGTTGCTTCCCTGCTCTACGATGCCAAGGCTGATCTGCCCCCGGAGTTGCGCCAGCAATTGCTGGATCTTTATATCGAACGGCTCGGCGATTTCATCGCGATCGAGCGCGAAGATTTCCAGCGTTATTTTTACGCTTATGTTTATGTGCGCATTCTGCAGGCGCTGGGGGCGTATGGGTTTCGGGGATTTTATGAGCGTAAGGCTCATTTCTTGCAGAGCGTGCCCTACGCGTTGAAGAATCTGCGCTGGCTGCTGCATAACGTGAAGCTGCCCATTGCACTGCCCACGTTGATGGAAGCTTTTAACAGCATGCTGGCCTCGGAGAAGCTGCAAGGGCTGGCCTCCGAGGCGGACAATCTGACGGTGAGGATCCTAAGTTTTTCCTTTCACCGCGGCATGCCGAAGGATGAGAGTGGTCACGGCGGCGGATTTGTTTTTGATGGGCGCAGCCTGCCCAATCCCGGGCGGGAAGAACGATTCAAGGCGCTTACCGGAAAAGATGCACCGGTGATTGAGTATCTGAACCAGCAGGAGAGCGTGCATCAGTTTCTGGCGAGTGTGATGTCGCTGGTGGATGCGAGTGTGAACGAGTATCAGCGGCGGGGTTTCAAGAGCTTGATGGTTTCGTTTGGATGCACGGGCGGACAGCATCGGTCCGTATACCTGGCAGAGCAACTGGCGAAGCGGTTGCGCGGCAGGAATGGAGTGGACGTGGTGTTGCGGCATAGGGAGTTGGAAGGTGCGAATGCGCTTTAAGTGTTCGAAAAGCAGGTTCCTCACCGGGCTTGGCCCCCGGTTCGGAATGACACTCCCATCAGCTCTTGCGTTGGGGACGGCGTCGCAATGAAGGCAATGATTCTGGCGGCGGGGCTGGGGACGCGGTTGCGGCCGCTGACGAATGATCGTCCTAAGGCGCTGGTGGAGGTTGGCGGGCGGACGCTGCTGGAGATCACGATTTCTCGGCTGCGTGAGTTTGGAGTGCGGGAAGTGATTGTGAACGTGCATCACTTTGCCGAGATGGTGGTTGAGTATCTGAAGAAGAATGAAAACTTCGGGATGCGCATTGAAGTTTCGCGCGAGGATGAGTTGTTGGATACCGGTGGCGGGCTAAAGAAGGCGGCGTGGTTTTTTATTGAGGATTCTGCGGAACGCGATGAGCCGTTCGTTCTGCACAATGTAGATGTGATCAGCACGATTGATCTGGGCCGCATGGCGGAGTTTCATCACCAGCATCGGGCGTTGGCTACGCTGGCGGTGCAGCAGCGGGAAACTTCGAGGTATCTGCTGTTCGGCGAGCGGATGCAGCTTTGTGGAAGGCGAGCCGGGCAGGATGGAGAGCTTGAAGTGGTGCTTGCGTCGGCGAAGATGCGGGCGATGGCTTTCTCGGGGGTGCACGTGATTTCGCCTCGCATTTTCGAGAGGATGACGGAGCAAGGCGCCTTCTCGATCATCACTTCCTATTTGAGGCTAGCTGCGCAAGGGGAAAACATTCTCGGATTTTGCGCGGATGAATATTATTGGCGGGATTTGGGAAGGCTAGAGAGTGTGGCGCGGGTGGAACAGGATGCCACCACCGGTTTGTGGAAGTAGCGCGAGGATGGCCTCATACCGTGGCTATCTCTAGTTTCGGTTGCCGGCCTGGTACATGTCCTATTTCCTGGCGTGATCGAAGGCGTCTCTCAGTTTGAAGAATCAACGGGTTCTACGGGGTAACCGGGCGAGGTGACGAACGGCACATTGCAGCGATCAAGAGCACATTCTAAGGTCCCGATCAGAATGAACCTGAAACCTGCACATCCGCACCCGAAATCGCACCGTCCAGAGCTGGCTGCTAACGCAACCTCGAACCGCAGCCAGATCGCAAAACGCCGAAGCAATCGCATGGCGCTCCACGCTTCTGTCGGGCTAGCCGGGGAAGATCGACAGAAAAGTCCCTTTACGACGCCGGCCAAGGCCACGAAATTGAATAAGCACGGCGCTGCTGTTCAACTCAGTCGTGAGCTTCTGGTGGGCTCGGTCGTCTCCGTAAATAACAAACAAGGCACCAAGCTCTCGGCCCGCGTAGTTGCCCAGTTGGCGAAACTGGAGGGCGTCTCCACGTACGCAATCGAGTTTGTCGAGCAGGACGAGCGGGCGGAAACCTTCTGGGGAATTACCTTCCCGCCGAACACTTCAAACGCCTAACCCGCAAATGTGGCACCGGCCACCGGATGTGGTGTCTCTGCGGCAGCGTGCCTAGCAAGAGCTTGCCCCAATCGTTGAGGAGCGCACTCGAAGCGAGATAAGACGCCAGGCGCGCGCCTTATCTCGTCTCTCGTTCAAACGGATCGCGCTCTAGTGGTGCCCTCCCCCATGACCACCCCGATAACCAGGGAGCGCGTGTTCCCCGCTCGCTTCATGGCCGGCCTGGCCCACGTTGCCTCGCCCATCCCGGGCCTCATTTCCCTGGAAGTGATTGAAGCGCTCCGCCCCGCGCTCCGGCAACGGTCCAACATAACCGTGATGAGGATCAAAGCGGTTATCGACATGGCCGTAAAAGCCGTGAGGGCCGTGAAACCAAGGGCCGGCTCCAATAAACACACCGCGAACAAACCAATCGGGCCCGTAATAGCCGTAAGGAGCACAGTCATACGGGGCATAGTCGAAGTACCCGTAAGGGCACACGGGAGCCGGTCCGATGTTTACGCCGATGGCAACCTGGGCTGGCGCCACAGATGCACAACATAAAAGGCCCGTGATGAGGACTGCGAAAGCAAGCGCACTGACTTTGAACATGATTTCTCCTTATTTCTCCTTAGATTCGTATCGAGTTTCAACCTGGATGACTGAGCGCCAGCATAATACCAACGATCAGCACCGGCAAGTCGGCCTATGGGAAGTAATCGCGATCCGCTCCGGGTTGGGCAATTCCCGGAAGTGACTGTTGTTAAAAGCGATTGCCCTCACAATCATCGTCCTGCCTATTCCTTAGGCACACAATTTCACTTGCCTCTCAATATGGTCCGATGATTCCGGCGATGGCGCGGGATGCGGGCGAGGGTGCCTGCTCCGCGCGGGAAACATCGAGGACATCCAGATATTTCAGGCCGGAGCCGGTGTTAAAGAGGACGACTGTGTCATCTGGAGTAAAGAAGCCACTGGCTAGAAGTTTCTGATACGCGACCAAACTCGCTGCGCCCTCGGGCGCGGCGAAGATGCCTTCTACTTTGGCCCAGTGGCGGGTCGCAGCGAGGATCTCTGCGTCGGTGGCGGCGAGGGCGAGGCCTCCACTTTGCTTCAGAATGTCGAGGATCAGGTAGTCGCCATATGGCTTGGGAACGCGCAGGCCGGAGGCGAGAGTAGATGCGTGCGGCCACATTTCCGAGGCTGGGCGACCTTCATCCCATGCTTTAACGATAGGTGCGCATCCGGAAGATTGCACGCTGATTATGTTCGGGCGTTCGGGACCGATAAAGCCCAGTTGTTCCAGCTCGTCGAAGGCCTTCCACATGCCGAGCAGACCGACACCGCCGCCGGTGGGATAGATGATGCCGTCGGGAACTTTCCAGCCAAGCTGTTCGGCGACCTCGTAGCCCATAGTCTTCTTGCCTTCCACGCGGTAGGGCTCCTTCGTGGTGGAGACGTCGAACCATCCGTCGTTTTTCCAGGAATCGGAATCCTTCAGTTCGGCGACTTTGCGGGCACAGTCGGAGATGAGGCCATCGACCAGGGTGACGTGCGCGCCGTAGTAATCGCACTCGATGCGGTTGGCCATGGGAACGTCTTTGGGCATGAAGATGTGGGCCTCGAGGTTGGCGGCGGCGGCGTAGGCGGCGAGGGCTCCGGCGGCATTTCCAGCAGAAGGGATGGCTAACTTTTTCAGGCCGAAATGGCGAGCCATGGTGACGGCGGCAGAGAGTCCACGAGCTTTGAAGGAGCCCGTGGGATTCAGGCCTTCGTCCTTGATGAAGACGTTGGGATACTCGCGGCTGCGAAGCAGGGGCGTGAAACCCTCACCGAGCGTGACGGGCGCAGCTTGGGGAAGGACGGCATCGTAACGCCACATGGTGGGAGCAAGCGGGAGCAGCGAGGCGGGCGAGAAAGTTTTCTTGATGGCGGCAAGATCGTAGCGGGCGTAGAGGATTCCGGCGTCCTTGGGGCAAACGGTTTGGGGGCGGTCGGAGGGGTAATGCTCGTGACAACGGGTGCATTCGAGATGAGTTGGAGGAGGCACGGAGAAAGTTTAGCAGGAGCGGCGGATTACGCCTGCGGTAACTGTGAGTATCGTTTTTAGTGGATGGAACTTCGGGAGCAGGTAAAGACGACAGCCACATCCTCGCTGTAGATTGGCTGCCAACGCGGCGTTTCGAGAAGAATGTTGCCGAGCGCAGAATCCTTGGGAACGACGATCGCGCGAACTTCGTTCTGGTTGAGAAAATTGTCCCAGCCCGGCTCGACGTGCACCGTCTTTAAGTAAGACTTTAGAAATTCTTCGCCGTAGAAATCATGGCGATCATCGATGGCAACTTTCACCTGCGGATAGAGCCGGTAGATGAAATAGCCGCCCCAGTAGTCAGGAGCAAAAATCGGACCAGGTATATCGTGGCCCTCCAAGTAGTCCACGGCCCCCACTGGGAATCGCTTGGAGTCAAAGTGCGCGTGCATCAGCGGGGTAACGCCGAGCTTGCCGCCATGGAAGGTGATCCAGCCGATCATGACGATTGCGGCGAAGGACCAAACGTGGGTCCGCAAGCCCAACTCGATTGCCTGCATTCTCTGAACAAAATGTGTTGATGAGCGATCTTGCGACCGAGATCCGAACAACCGTTGCGCGAAAATATCCGCGAGTTTTCGAGCTGCATCCGAGAGCCCTAAGCCAATGATCAGAATCAGCAACAGGGCCGATACTGGAACGTTGCGCGAGGCGTACAGTCCCGAATACACCGCAAACAACACGACCAGGGCTTCGCTCGCCTGGATGCCCTGCGGCCCGCGCTTTCTGGCCGCCAACGCGATCAGCGTGAGCAGCAACAGGACGGCAAAGCATTTCTGCGCCACGCCGTGAAAATTCGGAGACTGAAACTCATCGATGTGATCCATCAAGAAGCGATTGGAAAGATAGCGGTAGATATGAAGATGCAATTTCCAGCCATAGGGATTTGCAAGCGTTGCCAGGGCACTTATTGTCCCAATGAGCGCCAAGTCTCGCGCACGATTCCCTGCTCGTATCTTTTGCAGAACTTCGTCAAACCGATCTTCCTTTGACGTGAACCATTGCCAGGACGCGCTGATCCAGTAAATCCCGAGAAAGATGAAGCCAAGGAGAAATCCTCCGTGAACATTGACCCAGACGATCATCAGCAGGGGTAGAAGCCATAGCGAGGGCTGGTGACCATCGTCGTTTCTCTCCGATGACTCCAGAACCCAGAACCACAGAACGGTAAACAGCCAGCTCGCCACATGAGGACGCGCGAGAAAATGAATCATGGCCGCTGACATCGCGAGCAGCACCAGAGCGAGAGCTACTAAAAAATTCGTGCCGCGTTTTAGAAGCAGGCGAAACGTCCACGAAAAGGTAAGGGCGATGATCAGAGCTGTGAAGAAGACCACCCCATTCAGGCCCGCAACCGAATTGAGCCAGGCAGCAAGTACGTCATACAGCCACTCCCAAGCAAACCAGGGATGGCCTGCCATTGTCGAAGAAAATGGATCGACGCGAGGAATCGCGTGGGACGACAAAATCAGTTGCCCGGTACGAATATGCCAGCCAATTCCGGCATCGCCCAGCAAACGCACCGACAGGATGGTGAAGGAGAGCAGTCCAAGCAGGGAGATGAAAATCAGATCTGCGATCGAGGGTATTAACCATCGCAGATACTTGTGCGCGGAAACCGAAGAAGGATCATCTTTTCCGGAACTTATGTAGCCGATTGCCATCGCGGTGAATCTTATAGAGTGACGCTATGAACAGCAAGGTTACGCATGAAGTAGTGATCGTGGGAGCAGGCTTCGGAGGCCTGAATGCGGCCACGTCGCTGGCCGGCGCGGATGTAAGAATTACCGTGATCGACCAGAAAAACCACCACACCTTCCAGCCTTTGCTCTATCAGGTGGCGACGGCGGGACTGTCGCCGGGGGAGATTGCAGAGCCCATCCGGTCAATCCTGCGGCGGTACAAAAATGTCGAAGTGCTGATGGCTGAGGTGACGGGCTTCGACCTGGAACGGCGCGTCGTGAAAACGGCGGAGGAAGAGGTTCCCTACGATTCTCTGATCGTCGCCGCCGGTGCGAGCCATGCTTATTTTGGGCACGACGAGTGGGAACCGATCGCGCCGGGACTCAAGACGATCGAAGACGCGATCGAAATTCGGCGCCGGGTTTTACTGGCCTTCGAAATCGCGGAGCGCCGTGCTGCCGCTGGCCAGCCCGATGACCCACTGCATTTTGTTGTGGTGGGAGCCGGGCCGACGGGAGTGGAACTCGCCGGAACTTTAGCCGAGATTTGCCGTCATGCGCTCGCCCACGATTTTCGATCGATCGATCCACGGCGGACTCATATCCATTTGATTGAAGGCGGCCCGGTTGTGCTGCCAACGTATCCTGCTGACCTTTCGCGGAGCGCGTTGGAACAGTTGCAGCGGCTGGGGGTAGAAGTGCGTACCGGCACAATGGTTACGAATATAGAGCCCGGCGTGATTTCGATGGGGGAAACGCGGATGAAAGCGTCGGTCATTTTGTGGGCCGCGGGCGTGGCCGCTTCGCCGCTCGGCAAGAAGCTGGGTACGTCTTTGGATCGCGCAGGGAGAGTTCTGGTCCAGCCTGACTTGAGTATCCCTGGTCACCCTGAGGTTTTCGTCATCGGCGATCTTGCAGCTTTGAAAGACAAATCGGGAAAGATGCTGCCGGGCGTGGCGCCCGTGGCCATTCTAGAGGGACGGTACGTAGCCAAGCTGATTCGCCGGGAGATTAAGCTCACCAAGAGCCAGCCGGGGCAGCCTGCGCCTCGCAAGCCTTTTCATTACTGGGATAAGGGCAGTCTGGCAACGATTGGCCGGGCGGCAGCGGTGGCACAGTTCGGCAAAATTCACATCTCCGGATTTATGGCGTGGCTGGCCTGGCTGTGTATCCACATTCTTTTTCTGATTGGTTTTCAGAACCGCGTGCTGGTCCTGATCCAGTGGGCGTGGTCGTACTTCACGTACGAACGGGGGGCGCGGCTGATCACGGGCAGCACCAATCTTCCCGGGTGGGATGGCCGATCTGCCAGAAATGGCAGCGCAATCGAACACGGACAATAAATTCCTACCGCGATGCACAAATAAGAGTGACAATATTCCTGAGGGCTAGGGCCGACTCATGAAACGCAGGCTAATTTTCCGCATCGTTCTCGGCCTTGTCGCGATCTGTGTTTTCAGCTCTATTTCCTTCGGTGAAGTTCTCAAGATCGTTGTTGATGACACGATTCAGCCCATCACCCAGGAATATATCTCGCGGGCTATCGACGAGGCAGGGCGACGCGGCGATCAAGCTGTATTGATCGAGATCAATACGCCGGGAGGGCTGGTCGATTCCACGCGGAAGATCATCGAGAAGATTACCTCGTCACGGGTTCCGGTGATTGTTTACGTTGCTCCCAGCGGCAGCCGGGCGGGCTCGGCTGGAATTTTCATTCTCGAAGCGGCCGACGTCGCAGCCATGGCTCCCGGAACCAACGCGGGTGCGGCGCATCCCGTGCTGATTGGGCCGTTTGCCCCCAAGCTTGACGATGAGATGAAGCGCAAGATCGAGAACGACACGGCGGCGCTAATGCGTTCGGTCGCTTCCAAGCGTGGCCGTAATGTCGAGGTGGCTGAGAGTGCGGTGCTCGAATCCAAATCGTTCACGGAACAGGAAGCACTTTCGCAGCGCCTGATCGATTACGTAGCCCCTAGCGACGACGATCTTTTTCGCCAGATGGAAGGCAAGAGTTTTAAACGCTTCGACGGGCAAACGGTGACACTGAAACTCACCGGCGAACCGATCGTGCCTTTTGGCATGACGCTCAAGGAGCGCATCCTTGGCTATTTGATGGACCCGAATGTTTCGTTCATTCTGCTGGCCATCGGAGCGCTCGCGCTCTATGCGGAGTTCAATCATCCGGGCGCAGTGATTCCTGGCACGGTAGGCATTGTCTTTATTTTGATCGCGGCCTTCGCTCTGAACCTGCTGCCCACGCGCTTCGCCGCGCTGGTGCTCATTCTTGGGGCATTCGCGCTGTTTGCCGCGGAAGCGAAGTTCGCAAGCCACGGAGTTCTCACGGTTGGCGGGATCACGCTGCTGACACTTGGCGGACTGCTGCTGGTGGATTCGCCGATCCCTGAAATGCGCGTGCACCTGCTGACGGCGCTGGCCGTGAGTATTCCGCTGGGACTGATTACGGCGTTTCTGATGAGCATTGCCCTCAGAGCGCGGAGGAACAAACTGGTCTCGGGAGCCCAGGGATTGATCGGTGAAACCGGTATTGCTCAAACTACGCTCTCCCCGCGCGGCAAGATTTTTGTCCACGGCGAAATATGGGACGCTGTCTCGTCCTCAGACGTTTCGATGGGACAGTCCGTGGTTGTACGCCGGGTGGACGGACTGTTGCTTCAAGTAGAACCCGTGGCTGTGGCGAGCACGGTCGCCGCGATTCCCTAAACAGGGCAGGCACCAGCACAAGCAACCGACTGGATCCGAATTCCACGCTGTCATCCTGCCATTGCGTTACAATCCGCCTCAGCAACGCTTGTTGTTTGAGTAGTGGAGGCGTCACCATGGAACTTCCTTTCACTGCAATCGTGGTCGTCATTATCGTCATCTACCTTCTCAGCTCGATCAAGATTCTGGCGGAATACGAGCGCGGCGTCATCTTTCGGCTTGGCCGCCTTTTGAGCTCGGCCAAGGGGCCCGGTGTGATTCTGGTATTCAGTCCGATCGACCGGATGGTTCGAGTCTCGCTTCGACAGGAGGCACTCGAAGTACCGCCGCAGGACATCATTACCCGCGACAATGTCACCCTCAAGGTGAACGCCGTTATCTTTCTGCGCGTAATCGATCCCAGCAAAGCAGTGGTGGAAGTTTCCAACTACGTTTACCAGACCTCGCAGTTCGCACAGACCACCTTGCGCTCTGTGCTGGGCGAGCAGGAACTCGATGAATTGCTGGCTCATCGGGAAAAGATCAATTTGCGGCTGCAGAGCATTCTCGACCAGCACACATCGCCATGGGGCGTGAAAGTGACGAATGTCGAGGTGAAGCAGGTCGATATGCCGGAATCCATGCTGCGCGCCATGGCCAAACAGGCTGAGGCGGAGCGCGAGAAACGGTCCAAGATTATTCACGCGGAAGGCGAGTTCTCGGCCGCGCAGCGGCTGGTGGATGCGGCGCATCTGCTGGCTACCGAGCCAGTCAGCGTGCAGCTGCGCTACCTGCAGACTTTGACGGAGATCGGCGTCGAGAAAAATACGACCGTCATCTTCCCTGTGCCCGTGGATTTCTTTTCGGGCCTGCAGAAGATGTTAGGGAAAGTCGGCGAGGATACAGCGCCCGTGCCGAAATCTGCATAGGTTGTAAGGCTGCCTGGCGTTCGAACGATCGCGGATCGCGGGGCGGGCTCGCTTTCAATTTTGAGGAAGGGTTATGGCTTCATCACAAGACACGGAAATTACACTGGGTACAGCGAAGCTGCTGGGACTTTTCTTCGCTCTGGTGGCGATCTGCGCCGTATTTTTCGCCCTCGGCTACACGCTGGGACGCAAGTCGGACTCCGCCCTTGCCGGGTCCACGACGCTGGCGCCGATGCCCGCCAATGGCGCTAAGCCGGTGAGTTCCGGCGCTGCGCCATCGGCGCAGATGACATTTTACAAAGCGGTGGAGCAGCCGAACGTGAATCCGCAACTCACGCCTGCCGCTGCGGTTGCCGTGCCCACGGACGCTGCGGCTGCGCAACCTTCTGCCACGCAAACCACAACTTCTTCTGCGAGTCCGTCTCCTTCCTCGAGCACTCCATCGCAGGGCGCGCAGGCTGCCGGACTACCTGACCCCATGGCCCCGGCTCCAGGCACAGGTTATTTCGTGCAGGTCGCCGCGGTGACCAAGCAGGAAGACGCGGATGCGCTGGTGGATGCTCTCAAGAAAAAGCAATATCCCGCCTTTGTGGCGAGCAATGCCGTTGACAAGCTATTTCGCGTCCAGGTAGGGCCTTTCGGCGACATCAAGGAGGCAGAGGCTATGCGCTCCCGGCTGATCAACGACGGATATAACCCGATTCTCAAGAAGTGAAGTCTCCCTATGAAGCGTGACCGCCTGCTGAACCGCCGTGTGGTTTTTAAACTGCACGGCATGGATCCACTTGACGCGACGATTCTCAAACAGGACGAAACGGGCTATTGGATTCAGGGAGGCACGCTGGCCGGTCAACTCGATCAATCCAATTGTTCTCTGCCGGAAAGCGATGTGCGCTACCTGGAATTCAGCCGCATAGAATGGCTGCGCGCGCCGCGACAGCGCTCCTGAAGATTCGCTTTGTCGTTCCTTGCATATTGACAAGCGTCGATCTGAAAGATATTTGTGATCTCAGCTATGCCCACAACAGTGACGGTTCTCGACAGCATGCTGCACGCCATTGCCGACCCCACCCGGCGCCGGATCCTGGGCGCGCTCAAACAGCGCGGCGCCGCTACCCCCGGAAAATATACCGGCTTGTGTGCCGGCGACATTGAAGAGCGGGTACAACTGTCGCAGCCAACTGTCTCGCACCATATGGCGATCCTGACGAAAGCTGGATTGGTGGAGGCGGTGAAGCAGGGGCAATGGCGGTGGTACCGCCGCAATGAAAAAGCGCTGCGACGGCTGGTGAAAGGCTTGCGCGCGCAACTCTGATCAGAGAGCTCTAGCTTGCGGAAGCCGCGGCCGCTTGCGCCTTCTGCAATAGCCGCCGGGCTTGCGAGATCAAGTCCGCCACTTCGAATGGTTTCACGAGGAACGGAATCTTGTTTTCCTGCAGGAAGGCTCGCTCATCGCTCTGTTCGACGTTAGAGAACGTGAAGAGCGTGTGATTCTCCATGCCAGAGCAATGCTGTTTGAGCCAGGCGTAGGCTTCTTTGGCATGCCAATCGCCGGGCATCTTGCCACTCATAATTACCGCGTCGAAGGGCTCGGAGAGCAGACGCGTCTTCACATCTTCGCTCCTGGAGGCTGTCACCACATTGGCGCCGGCGCCGGTGAGCACGTCGCGCTCGAACTCGAGCACCGCTTCTTCTTCTTCGACCAGCAAGACCCGGCCCTGGATGGCGCCCTCGCGCTTCGGAGGAGGTACCGGGATCACTTCCTGCACGACTCCAGCCGGCGCCGCGATCGGCAGCCGTACTTCAACCACTGCGCCGCCTTCGGCAGCGTTATGCGCCGTGATGTCGCCACCGTGTTCCTTCACGATTCCGTAGCAGATGCTCAAGCCCAGACCGGTTCCCTTCCCAACATTCTTGGTGGTGTAAAAGGGATCGAAGATCCTCTTGGGATCCTTGATTCCGGGACCGTCATCGGCAAAGACTGCAGCCACGAAGCCACCAGCACAAGAGACATCGATCTTCAGCTTCCCGGATCGCCCGGTTTCCAGAATGGCGTCCACGGCGTTGTTGATGATGTTCAGGAAAACTTGCTCGATCTGGTGGGGATCAGCCACCACCATCGCAGCCTCGGCTCCCAGATCCTTTTCCACAACGATGTGGTTGACCTTGAGATCGTAGTCGCGCAGGGTCAGGGTCTCCTCCAGAACCTTCCGGATGTCGACTTCCGAACGCTCGGGCTTTCGCTGCCGCGCGAAGGAAAGCAGATTCTGCACCACCCGATGAGTGCGTTGCGCCTGCTTGAACATTTTGCCCACGTAGTCCTGAGCGCGCTCGTTCAAACCTTCACTCTCCAGTAGTTGCGCGTAACCCAGAATCGCGGTCAAGGGATTGTTCAGTTCGTGGGCGACGCCCGCGATGAGCTGGCCCACGGCGGACATCTTCTCGCTCTGCAAAAGTTGTTCCTGCGTGCGCCGCAGATCTTCGTAAGCCTTGCAGGTTTCCTCGTACAAGCGGACTTTTTCGATGGTGGTGGCCAACTGGCGGCTGATGGCCACCAGCAGATTTTCTTCGCCGCTGGAATATTCATATTCCACGTGGCTGCGGAGTCCCATCATACCGATGGGGCTGTCCTTGCCCCAGAACAGGACCCAGCTCCACGCGCCGTCGCTGCTGGAACGGATGAAGTCTGCGACCGCGCCGGTGAGGTGAGGTAGATATTCGGCGGTGATTACTTCGGCCCGCGAACGCATAACCAGATCGCCAAATCCATCGGCAAAACTGATTTCTGCAGGGCGTGATTTATCGCGGCTGCGGGGTCCCCAGGCGGCGCGGCGGCGATAGGTTGGAGCGTCAGAGTCGGAAAGATAGATAGCTCCGCTCTCTGCGCCAAATAGTGAAACGACCTGCCGCAGAGTCAGGTTGAGGATTTCATCGAGATCGAAGGACTGCGTTGCCACCACTGCCATGGCGTTCAGCGCGTTGAGTTCGCGGTTACGGCGCCGCATTTCGTCTTCAGCGCGGCGCTTCTCAGTAACATCCAGAACAAAACCTTGATAACGCTCGATGTTTCCCGCGGCATCGCGAGTGGCAAAGCTGCTTTCGGAGGCCAGCAGCAACGTGCCATTTTGCCGGCGCATGGTCACGTCGAAGTTGCGAACGTAGTTCTGTTGGTCGATGGCCTTACGGAACGCATCGCGCTGCGCGGCGTCTACCCGGACGTCTTGATCGAGGTTCAGGTTCAGCAGATCTTCGCGGCGCTGATATCCCAGCATGTTCACAAAGGCGTCGTTGCAATCGAGCAAACGACCGTTGGGCATGGCCACGTAAACGCCTTCCTGCACCTGATCGAACAGGAGACGATACTTCTCTTCCGCCGAGCGCCGTTCCGTAATGTCGCGAACGATGTGGATGGTGCCCTTCTGTTTGCTGCCCTGCTCGCTGTAGGAGGAAGTGGAGACCAGCGAGAAGCCGCCGAAGCAGGGATCAGCCCCTTCGGTAATTTCTTCGCCACCACGGGCGCAGTAGGGACAACCGGTCCACTCTCCTAAACCGTGCGGCAGCACCGATTCGCAGGTGCTGCCAATCACGTCCGCGGACGATTGTTCCAGTTGTTCGAGCAAAATCTGATTAGCTTTGATGATGCGAAACTCGGCATCGTGCGCCAGGATAATGTCGTGGACGGAATCGAACGTGTTCCGCCACTGTCGCTGCGAGCGCAGCACCTGCTCGAGCAAACGGAAGTTTTCTACCGCGATTCCCAACTGGCGACCGCAGGTTTCAAGGAAGTCGAGTTCCTCGGCGGTCAGCTTTCTCTCGCGATCGCTCGCTAGAATCAGCAATCCGATGGGCGCCTTTTTGCCGAGGACCGGAACCATCAGCAAACGCCGGATTTTCTCCGTCTTGAGCAGTTGCTCATCTTCCGGGTTCGCACTATTTTTTCGCGCGATCTCAGGCTTACCCCGTTCCAGCGTCTGGGTGATGTCTGCGGTTATTTCGGCGATTCCTATTTCGCGCAGGAAATCCGGCGAAACTCCAACCGCGTGTGTGGCTACGAGATGCCCGCCCTCGATGAGCCGGAACCACGCTGCCTTGCACTTGGTCAGCCGGTGCAGCTCCTCGAGGGCCTTATCCATCATGCCGCCCTGCTGCTGCGCAAGAACAATGCTCTCGGTCAAAGCGCGCAGCACACTCAATCGCTGGTTACGGGCGCGGGCTTCCTGAAATACGATCAGCAGAATACTCAGTCCCAGGCCGACGTCGAGGGCGGTAAAAAGTCCGGCTGGGAGCTGGTCGGTAAAAGGCGACCAATCGAGACGCTGGGCGACGAGGAACACAGCGAGCATCCATGACGCCACCTCACGGCGGCCGCGGCGGGCGTTCAGCAGGGCAATCGCGGCGGTCAGGAGGATGATTCGATAAGAAACTTCGAGAGCGACCCGTAGAGGTAACAAATTAGGCCAAAGAAGAACACGGGCAACGGCAAAACCTGCCGTGCTCACGGTGACCCCAACCAGCGGCGCCAGCAGATTACGTTCCCTTATATATACAAAGATCGCCCCGGCGAACAGGCCCATCGCCATCACGAAGGCGGCTTGTTCGGCCGCGGGAACATAACGTTGCGGGATTTGCATCCCCGCGCCGTGACCCTCTACCAGACGCGAAGTGACGAGCAGAGTCCAGGCGGCCGTCCAGACCACAAGATAGCGTTCGCGGAATACCGACAACACGAGTACCGACGCCGCCAAAATAATCAGCAGCGCTAACTCGCCGGGCTTCAACCGGGAAACGGCTGGTTGCACCACGGTGTTCCAAACGGACCAAAGGGAAGCAATCATTTTATTCGTGGATCACGTAGGTGTGGACGCCCGCGTTCCGGACGTGACACTGCCTGGCTTCTGAATATCATGCTTGAGGCTGATCTCGATGGTCTTTCCGGACCTGGATGGTTACTTTCGGCATCTCAACTCTAGGGTAGAATCGCCGATAGTATCCCTGAGACACCCATGCCCGATCGCATTCTGGTAGTGGACGACGAAGAAGCAATCCGCGAGATTGTCTGCGCCATCCTTATCGCCGCTGGTTTCTCCTGTAAACAAGCGGCTTCCGGCATGGAAGCTCTGGCCCTGCTGAATTCCGGCGACGTGTTTGAGTTGATGCTTTCCGACTTGATGATGGCGGATCTGGACGGGATCGGATTGCTCGAACGCACGAAGGAAAAATTTCCCGACATGCCGGTGGTGATGGTTACCGCGGTGCATGATATTTCAGTGGCGCTGGCCGCCATCCGTAATGGTGCGTACGACTATCTGCTCAAGCCGTTCGAACGCGAGCAGTTGCTGAACGCGGTGAAGCGAGCACTGGAAAACCGCCGGCTCAAAGTAGAGAATCGCACCTATCAAACGAATTTGGAGTCTTTGGTCGAAGCTCGTACCGATCAACTGCAAAAGGCGATGGCAGACCTGGAGCGCTCCTATGACATCACGCTGGAGGCTCTGGGTGACGCGCTCGATCTCCGGGACGCCGAAACGGAAGGCCATTCCCGCCGCGTTACAGCGTTTACAATCGCGATTGCCCGCGCCATGGGCGTGCCTCGCGAACAGATTCCCGTCATCGCGCGCGGCGCTTTTCTCCACGACTTTGGCAAGGTAGCCATCCCGGATAAAATTCTGTTCAAACCCGGGAAGCTGGACGAGAAGGAAAAAGAGATCATGCAGGAGCATTGCTACCACGGCTACCAGATGCTCAAGAAGATTCCGTTTCTGACCGAGGCTTGCGAGATCGTGTACTCGCACCAGGAACATTTTGACGGTAGCGGATATCCGCGCCGCCTGAAGGGCAAGGAAATTCCTCTGGGCGCCCGCATTTTCTCCGTCGCGGATACTCTCGACGCCATCATTTCGGATCGTCCTTATCGCCCGGCCAGAAGCCTCGCGCAGGCGCGGGAAGAAATCCAGGCGTGGGCCGGACGGCAGTTCGACCCGGAAGTTGTGGATGTGTTTATGAAGATGTCGGACGCTGTTTTCGAAGATTTGCGCCGCGAGGTCGACGCCCAGAATCCCTTCAGCTACTCTGCCAGCGCCAAGGGCGCGTCCTAGCTCCGGATTCTTATTGCGAAGCGGTAGGCGCTTTAAAGCGGGATAGGTGTTTGTGCGATCCCTATGGCGTGGCCCTCGCCCGCGCAATGCGAGTTGCATCCACGGTAATGGGACGTTGAATCTCCATCTCGATCGATGTCCCTACATCCAGCCTCACATCGGCGCCGCGCTTTAGGAGCGCCCAGGCGACGCCAGCTGCGGCACCAACTCCCGCTCCCACCCGCGCTCCGTTCAGTCCTCCGGCGGCCAAACCACCAGCCGTCGCACCGCCGAGAGTGCCGTACACGCCATTCTTGGCCGCATCCTCAACTCTTTTTCCTGTGTCGCTGTCCTGCTGGATCGTTCCTTCCGAGTCCTTCACCGACTTGTTATCAGCGCCGGGAGTATTCTCAACCGAACCGGGCAACATTACGGTGTATCCAGTGGGATAAATGATCGAGGTAAAGTGCATCAGGATTTCCGCGCGCCCTTTACCGTGCCCGGCGCGCTCCACGTGCGCGATCTTGCCTTGAACATAGGAGCCGGCAGGTACGACCACTCGATCAGCGACCACAAAGGGAAACGCCGTTTCCGCGTAAACCGCGTCGCCTTCGCGCGCATTCTTTGTGGAAATGGCCTGCTTGAGCGACAAAGGAATTCTGGTGCCAACGGGAATCGTAATCGTATTCGGATCGTGAGCTGGCGCCGGGCTCGTCGCTAGATTTGCCGCCGGCGAATTTGGCGCCGAATCTCCCGGCTTCGTGGTGTCCGCCGTCTGCCCCAACGCCATGCCCGATAGCAGCAAGAAAGTCCACGCCAAGCGCATTCCAGACCTCCAGTTCCGCGTTGCAGCCCGAGGATAGCACGCTCAAGCCCTACGATGCGGACTTCTCCCTTTGGGGTTATCCGAGTGAGAGACTGTCATTTCGTCCAGAAGGGGCGGAGCGGGTCGTGTTTCAGAATCTCGTTCACCTCTGCTCCACCCGCAAGGTCGCTATTGCTGACGCGGGGGGCCAGGGCAAATACGTACTTGCGGTTGCGCCCAAGTTCAGCGGGCCCCACAGACGCGGCACTCACAGAGAGGTTGCCGTGCTCAATTGAATCCCACTGCGCAACCGTGAATATCATGATAGGAATATCCTGACGAGGCTTCTCTTTCGTCCAGTCAGGATGCCGGATGGAGATCACGGCGCCGTGTTCGACGCTACCTTTTTCCGGATCCCCACCCTCCCACTTATCCGTGAGAATCGTGTAGCCCTTCCAGGTTTCAGGCAATAAGAAACTAAAACCGTATCTCGTATTCTTATACAAAATGGACTGCGCTGATGAATCTGCGGAAGATGCTTCTGGCGCCTGCTGCGAGGAAGAAGTCGAGTTTTCTTGCCGGCCGCTCGCAGATACCGGCGAGATCGCGACCGCTGTTATGAGCACAACGAATATTCCCAGAGTCAATTTCATCCGTGTACAGCTCCCCAGATAGGCCGACCGAATCATTTGTAGATCAAATATTTTTGCCGCAACAGTTGGAACTTGTCCAACCCATCCTGCCAATCCTGCGCGATCCGCCGCGGATCTTCGCCTGCTACCAGCGCATCGTAAGTTGCCTGATTGACCAACAACTCCGTCATCCGTTCTATTTTAAAGTCCGCTGGATAGAGTTTTCTTAACGCGGCCGCCAATTCGATTCCTAACTCTGGTCCATCGAGCGCATTTCGTTCAGTTAGAACCAGATTTACGCCCTCGCACTTCTGTCCCGCGTAATTGCTGGCGGAAGGCGTGAAGTTTACTGGAACAAAGCGCACTCCCGCGATCCCGCGCGCATTCAAATACGCGGCCAGTTCCCGGCTCTTGATCCATGGCGCACCGACAAGTTCAAATGGAGTATCCGTTCCCCGCCCCACCGAAACATTGGTTCCTTCGATGAGTCCCACGCCCGGATACAGTGCCGCCTCAGTCACGCTGCGCAGGTTCGGTGAGGGATTCACCCAGGCGAGTCCGGTCGAATCAAACCAGTCGCCGCGCTGCCAGCCTTCCATAGGCACCACGGTCAACTTGGCGTTGATATTCCTTTCAGCGTTGAACATCTTCGCCAGTTCGCCCATAGTCATGCCATGACGCACGGGTACCGTCCAATAATTGGTAAAGTTTTCGCGTCCGGCATCCGATATCGGGCCCTGTACGAAGGCTCCCGTAATCGGGTCTGGACGGTCAAGCACAATCACTTCAATTCCCGCCTGGCTGGCGGCCTCCAGAAAATATCCGAGCGTAGTCTCGTAGGTGTAGAAGCGCACACCGGCGTCCTGAATATCGATGACTACCGCATCCAGATCCTTCATCAGGTCGAGCGATGGCCGTCGGGCCGCGTCCTTGGCGCCATACACGCTGTAGACCGGAGTTCCGGTTGCCGCATCTTTGGAGTTGTTAACGTCCGTTGTATCGAGCGTTCCCGTGACTCCGTGCTCGGGGCTGAAGATAGCGTCCAGCGAAACGCCCGGAGCGTGCGCCAGCACGTCAATGGTGCGGCGACCGTCCGAATCCATACCCGTCTGATTGGTAAGCAGGCCAATGCGCTTCTTGCGCCCGGCGATCTGCAAAACATCGAAACCGTGATCCTCCAGGACGTCGATGCCGGTTTTCACGTCGCCATTGCGAGCGCTCATGTGTCGTGCGGCGCTCAGCGCCTCGTTGTAGCCGGTAATACTCTGCCAGCGCAGCGATTCTTTCTCGCTGATGGTCAGGGGCAGCGCCGCCGCTACTGCCGTCGCCACTTTGGCGCGCAGGGCAATTGCATTTTCTTTTCCCCGCGGATGCACAGCGTTCGTCAACAAAATGATGTAGCTCTGGGTGGTTGGATCGATCCACATCGATGTTCCGGTAAACCCGGTATGGCCGTAGCCTCCGACGGGCAGTAGAGCTCCGCGGTTGGTCGAGAATGGAGAATCGATATCCCAGCCGAATCCGCGCAGCACGGGCGCGGTTGGAGGCTGCTCCGGACGCGTCATCTTCTCCACCGAAAGTGGCGATAGAATTCCGTCTCCGCCGATCAACAAGGCCTGGGCAAATTTCGCCAAATCATCCGCGGTTGAAAACAGGCCCGCTTGTCCTGCCACGCCGCCCATCCTTCGCGCGGTCGGATCATGCACCACACCTCGCAGCATGCGCTCATTCTCGTCGTACTGGGTAGGCGCTATTTTCGCCCGCCAGGCCGCAGGTGGCACAAAGCGCGTATGCGTCATCTTCAGCGGCAGAAAAATGTGCCGGGTCGCATACTCATCGAGCGGCTCGCCCGAAACCCGTTCCACCAGGGCGCCGAGCACGATGAAATTTATGTCGCTATAGGAGAACCGTGAGCCCGGCGGATCCTGCGGCGTCTCCGCAAACGCCATCCGATAGGCGGTCTCCTTTCCTTCCCACATCGTTTTCAAATCCAGATCCGGCTCCAGCCCGGAATAGTGCGTCAACAACTGCCGCAGCGTGATGTCTTCTTTTCCGTTCTGCGCGAACTCCGGCAGATATTTTGTTACCGGGTCGTTCAGGCGTACCTTGCCTTGTTCGACCAGTTGCATCACTGCCGGCGCGGTTACGATCACCTTGGTCAGCGACGCCAAATCAAAAATCGTATCCAACACCATGACTTCGCGGCGCGGCTCCAAGGCACGCCAGCCATAGGCTTTCCGGTAAATTACACGGCCGTCATGACCCACTAGCAGAACCGCTCCCGGAATCTGCTGATCGTGAATGGCTTGCTGGATCACCGCGTCCGCCTCGACCATACGCACCGCAGCTGCCGGCTTCCTGGCATCTACTGCAGGCGAGGCTGTCAGGGCAGTCGTGGCCATGAGGCCGCAGCTCGCAGCAAATAAAATCAGCCTGAATCTCCCGCCTTTGCGCGTCTTTTGCCGAGCAAAGGGCTGGCGCAACGAAGCTTCACACGAGTTGGATTGAATAGGAAGGATGCTCTGACTCTACACAACCTCAACGCCATGACTCAAGAAACTCAAGTAAGGGGGTGCCGGGTATGCCATATCATGGACTTGTCAATGACCGTAGCAGATCGCCCATACCCGCTGAGCGAAAGCTTTGAACACCAGGACGACCATTTCGCCTCCGCCTTCACGATTCTGCAAGAAGCTATCTCTCAGCGCGCGTTTCCCGCCACTTCAGTCGCGATCACCGTGAAAGATCATTTAATAGCGCTGAAGGCCTTGGGCCGCTTCACTTACGAATCCGACTCATGCCATGTCGTTCCTACCACTCTGTTCGATCTCGCCTCTCTCACCAAGGTGGTTGCAACGACGCCTCTGGCGATGCTTCTTTATCAACGAGGTCTGCTTGATCTGGACGCGCCCCTCGCCGCGATCCTTCCTGAATTCACTCGCGATGCCGAAAAAGATCCCCGACGCAAGGAAGTGACCATCCGCATGCTGCTGGCTCATTCCTCCGGATTGCCCGCGTATGAAAAGCTGTTCCTTAAGGCGCGGACTCGCGACGAGCTGCTGCGCGCAGCGTTCACCATGCCGCTCTCCGCGGATCCTGGATCGCGCACCGAATATAGCGACATTGGATTCATCCTTCTTGGTGTCGCCCTCGAACGACTCGCCGACGAGTCGCTCGATCGTTTCTGCCAGCGCGAAATCTTTGCTCCTCTCGGAATGGTCAACACCGCCTTTAATCCACCGAAGGAAATCCGCGGACAAATTCCTCCGACGGCCGATGATCGAAGCTTCCGGCATCGCATGATCCAAGGCGAGGTGCAAGACGAAAACACTAGCGTCCTGGGTGGAGTCGCCGGCCAAGCGGGACTTTTTTCTAGCGCTGTGGATCTTGCCAGATTTGCCTACGCGATGCTCTTTCCGGAGGAGTCGGTTTTCCAGTCCGAAACGATTGCGCTGTTCGCGCGCCGCGAGTCCGCAAGCGCATCCCGCGCACTGGGATGGGACACTCCTTCCGGGGCCTCGCAATCCGGAAAATATTTCGGCCCTGCATCTTTCGGTCACCTGGGTTATACGGGAACCTCCCTGTGGATCGATGACGAACGAAAACTATCAATCGCTCTGCTCACCAACCGAACCTGGCCTGACTGCTCTAACCACGCGATAAAACAAATTCGCCCCAGCTTTCACGATGCTGTAATCGAAGCGATTAAACAATTCAAATAAAAATAAGCATCTCAATTCCTTTGAGCGGCATGCGACCGACGACAAAGTGGAAAGCAGTTAGAATAAGCAGTCGCTCACAGACCGAAAGGCGCGTCACTCTTGAAGCCAACTCGTCAGCCACAGCTCAGCCTCCACCGCCTTCGAACCGAGCAGCCGAATGAGGCCGCCCATGACCTCGATTGCAAATCTTCTCTCGAGATTGTGCGACTGATTAACGCTGAAGACGCTACCGTGGCTGGAGCGGTCGCCCGCGTACTGCCGCAGATTGCGCGGGCTATCGATTTGGTGGTCGCTGCGTTGCGCCACGGTGGACGCCTGATCTACGTTGGCGCTGGAACCAGCGGCCGCATCGCCGCCCTTGATGCCGCGGAGTGCCCGCCCACCTTCAACACGGATCGAGTTCAATTCATCATTGCCGGAGGCCCCAAGGCATTGGCTTCCGATTCTGAGATCAGCGAGGACGACTCCAGGCAGGGCCGCGAAGAAACTGCGCGCCGCAAACCCGGAAAGCATGACGTCGTTCTCGGCATCGCTTCCAGCGGCCGGACACCCTTCACGCTTGCGGCGGTGAAAGCCGCACGGCAACGCGGTGCGCGCACCATTGCTCTCACTTGCAATCCCGATTCCCCGCTGGAACGCGCGGCTCATTTCGCCATCATCACTCGGGTCGGTCCGGAAGTCCTTGCCGGATCTTCGCGGATGAAAGCTGCGACCGCTCATAAGATGGTGCTCAACATGATTTCAACAGGTGCAATGAGCCGGCTTGGCTATGTTTACGGCAACCTGATGGTCAACGTTGTGCCGAAAAACGAAAAACTGACGCAGCGCGCTCTCGCCATCCTGGAACGAGCTTCGGGAGCTGAGAACGCCGCTGCCCGCGCCGCACTGGAGGCTTCCGGCCATCGCACGCCCGTAGCTCTCGTGATGCTGGTTGCGGGAGTTTCTCGCGCTCGGGCCGTGGCAGCCTTGACGAAATCTTTGGGCCACGTTCGCCACGCAATCGAACTCGCCACCTCGAAGTAAGCGAACATGTCTTCATTCCCGACCGCGCTTCGCTTTACCTCCAAGTCCGTTGTTTGACCCTCCGGGCACAGTCATTTACCTTGGGAGTGCCGTTTCCACTTCGCGTTGCGAGGGCCGCGGCGCGAGGATTCTTCCCTTCATGGATAAAAAGCGCATCGTGGCCAGTGTGGTCGTGTTCCTGATCCTGGCTGCTCTGGTTTACCTGCAATACCGGCACTGGCAAACGTTTGATTGGGGCACGTTCTGGGCCCAGACTGGGCGCATCCGGAAAATTCACGTAGTGCACGCGATCGCACTGATCTACATCGGATACGTTCTACGAGCGCTGCGCTGGAAGATTTTTCTGAAACCCGTGCGCCCGAAGGTGAAGGTCGTTGACCTGGTCTCCCCGACCTTGATCGGGTTCACCGGTCTCGCGTTGCTGGGGCGGGCGGGAGAATTTATTCGGCCCTACTTGATTGCACGTCGGACGGACCTTCCCTTCTCTTCGCAATTGGCCGCATGGGCAGTAGAGCGTATCTTCGATGTCGGAGCATTCACAGTCTTGATGGTGCTGGCGATTTTTCTGCCCAGCGCTTTGCCTGCGATTCCTCATCCGGAGTACTACCAACGCTTTCGCGAGGGCGGGTTTCTGCTCATCGGAGTGGTGGTTGCGCTCACCATCGGGGCAATTATCATCCGACGCAGCGGCGACGCAGTGGCGCGATGGGTAGAAGAACGATTTGGACATCTCTCGGCCAATTTTGGCCACAAGCTGGCGCAGAAAGTGCGCGAGTTCGGCGCCGGACTGGACACGATTCATGGCCCCCTCTCGATGCTTTGGCTGACGCTGGTTTCGGTTGGGATGTGGTACATCATCGCGTTGGCCTATCAGGAAGTTACACACTCCTACGGCGTTGCGGCGCTGGAGATTCCTGTATCGCAACTTTTGATTCTGATGGGAGCGAGCATGCTCGGCTCGATGCTGCAGTTGCCGGCGGTAGGCGGCGGCTCGCAGATGGCAACGATTGCCGCTTTATCCAGCGTGTTCGATGTGCCTCCGGAAATGGCCGCGAGTTGTGGAATTTTGCTATGGCTGGTCACGTTCGCCGCTGTTGTACCTTTGGGCTTGATATTGGCGCATCACGAGAGATTGTCCTTGCGAAAGTTGTCGGAGGAAAGCCACCGCAGTGAAGAAGCGGAGCTCAGCGGTCCACCTGCGTAAGCTGGCACCCCATGTCTATCACTCACGTAGTGCCTGTTACAATTCTGGGTTAACCACAAGCCTTCAACTGGTAATCGGTTCGATCACCATCAGCGCCATGAAATGTCCCTTTTGCGGATTTGCAAACGATAAAGTAGTGGATTCTCGCGAGAGTAAAGAAGCGGAGTCGATCCGGCGCCGGCGCGAGTGCCTGAAGTGCGGCAAACGCTTCACCACCTACGAGCGCATTGATGAAATCCCCTACATGGTGGTGAAAAAAGATGGCCGCCGCGAGAAGTTCGACCGCCAGAAAGTTTTGAACGGATTGTTGCGAGCGTGCGAGAAACGGCCCGTTCCCATCAGCAAGCTGGAGCAGATTGTGAACGAGGCAGAGTCTTTTGTCATCGAGTCGCAGGAACGCGAGCGGAAGACGAGTGAACTGGGTGAACTCATCATGAACCGGCTTCGCCGCTACGACAAAGTGGCTTACGTTCGTTTCGCCTCGGTTTACCTGGATTTCAAAGACGTCAAAGAATTTATGAACGAACTCAGGGATTTGGTGAAAGCCAAAGAAGCCAGCGAAGTTCGAGTTAAGAAAAGTGGTCAGTGACCAGTGGTCAAGCGTAGTGAATAAGAATTGAGAAGTATCTGTTCTTACTGAGCACCGATCACCGAACACTCTCCACCAAGAAGGCAGTGAAGCATGAGTCACAAAGTTACGTTGATCCCCGGCGATGGAATCGGTCCGGAAGTGACGCAGGCAACGGTACGTATTCTGGAAGCGACTGGCGTTAAGTTTGACTGGGAGTCGTTCGCGGTGGGCGCTGATGCGTTCGAAAAGCACGGGGAGTACATACCGAAAGAAGTGCTGGAATCGATTGAGCGCACCTGCGTGGCTTTGAAGGGTCCGGTGACAACGCCCGTGGGGGGCGGCTTTTCGAGCATCAACGTGGCGCTGCGGCAGAAATTCGAACTGTATGCGAATTTCCGCCCAATTCGCAATCTGCCACATATTCCTACGCGTTATCCCGATGTCGATCTCATCATTGTGCGCGAGAATACCGAGAGCCTTTACTCGGGGCTGGAGCATGAAGTTGTGCCGGGGGTGGTGGAGAGCCTGAAAATCATCACGGAAAAAGCCTCGACCCGCATCGCGAAATTTGCCTTCGAGTACGCCCGCAAGAATCAGCGCAAGAAGATTCACGCGATTCACAAAGCGAACATCATGAAGTTGTCGGATGGACTGTTCCTGCGTTGCTGCCGCGGCGTGGCCAAGGGATACCCTGAGATCACCTACGGCGAACACATCGTGGACAACACCTGCATGCAGTTGGTGATGAATCCGTATCAGTACGACATGCTGGTGATGGAAAACCTGTACGGCGATATCATTTCCGACTTATGCGCGGCGTTTGTCGGAGGGTTGGGATTTGTTCCCAGTGCGAACCTGGGCGATCATTGTGCCATTTTCGAGGCGGTTCACGGCTCTGCTCCCGACATTGCCGGGAAGAATCTGGCGAACCCAACTGCGCTGCTGCGCTCCGGCTTGTTGATGCTGCGGCACCTCGGCGAGTTCGATGCATCGCTGCAGATTCGCGATGCGCTAGAGAAGGTATACCGTCATCCCGAGAAGCTGACAAAGGATATCGGCGGCCAGGCGGGCACTTCGGAATTCGCCGACGCCGTGATCGAAGAAATGGACAAGGCGAAGGTGACACCCGCCGCCGTTCACTAAAAGCTGCGTCTTAATTTGCTTGGGCCTCGTTAACGAGGCGAAAGGGGCGTTATGAAAAAAAACTTGCTCGCAACTCTGATCGGTAGTTTGGCATTCCTGTTTCTTCTTGCAGGCTCAGCGGCAGCGCAGGGCGGCCAACTGGTCGCGGCAGAGTATGGAGCCGGAAACCACCGCATCGATGTAACTCCGCAGGTGCGGGCGTTTCTGCATGATGGAATCCTGCAATTTGACGTCAATGACCGCAACCTGGGTGTGGATCCGGCGCGCAATCATGTCAAAGAGCTTTTCATTCGCATTCGTCACTGGGACGGAAATGTGGAGGAGTTCCGCTTTCCTGAATACGCTCACGTCAACCTGGAACTCGATCCTGACGCGGGTTTCGAGTGGCATGATCGGGAACTCCACATCATGCGCGCCTACTACGGTGGAGCGGGACATTTTGTAAATGTCACGGAGCAGTTGCGCAGCTACAAACACGAGGGCCATCTCTTCGTCATCGTGGATAACCGCAGTATGGGCGGCGATCCGGATCCGGAGATCCACAAGGTGCTGCGCGTACTCTACTGGCATGACGGCGAACGCCATCAGATCGTGGTTCCTGAACACGCTGAGTTGCGGCTGCCGTAAAACCGAAACTGAGTTTCCATTTCGCATTCTGAAAATGTGCGGAGGCGAGGGATCGATTCCCCGTCTCCGCACATTTTTGTTTTCAAACTGCTTGAGTTGTCGCCGAGCATTCTAGTTTTTACTTTCATTTTGCAAATCCGCCATTGACTCTCATCTCAGATGGGAGTACATTGCCCACCGTCTGGGGAATCTGGGGGATGACGCGCACAACACGGCGTGTGGGGGTTATTCTGTTTCAGCTCGGCGGGCCTGATACGCTGGCTGCGATAGAGCCTTTCCTTTTTAATCTTTTCTGTGATCCCGACATCATCGACTTCCCCTTTGCCCGCCTGGGTCGTAAACCTCTAGCCAAACTGATTTCGGCGACCCGCGCCCGTAAAGTACAGCATCACTACGCGACAATCGGCGGAGGCTCGCCCATCCGCCGCTTCACGGAACGGCAAGCGCAGGCTCTGGAATCGGAATTGATCAATCAAGGAGTTGATGCTCGCTGTTTTGTCGCCATGCGCTATTGGCATCCCTTCACCGGGGAGGCCATCGCAGAACTGCGGGCTGCGCAATGCGCCGAGGTGGTTTTGCTGCCGCTGTATCCACAATATTCCTTCACCACCACGGGCAGCAGCCTGAACGAGTGGCAGCGCCTCTTTCGCGATGATGTCCCGGTACACAACGTTGGACACTTCTATCGGCATCCGATGTATTTAGACGCGGTGGCGGAGAAAGTGGACGAGGCTTTGTCCCGCTTCGAAGTACCAGCCCGAGCGGAACTTGTGTTCAGCGCACACAGCATTCCCATGTCAATCGTCGCCAAAGGCGATCCCTACCAGCGGCAGATCGAGGAAACCGTGCGCCTCCTTATGGCCCGCGGTGGATGGTCGAATCGGCACCGGCTCTGCTATCAGAGCAAAGTGGGCGCCAGCAAGTGGTTACAACCTTCGCTGCACCGCACGCTGCGCGACCTGGCTGCGGAGAAGGTGCGGGAAGTTTGTATCGTGCCCGTGGCCTTTGTCTCCGACCACGTGGAGACGCTGGGCGAAATCAATCACGAGGGCCGCGAGGAAGCCCAACGGTTGGGCATTACACACTTTGAGATGAGCGCTGGCTTGAACGATTCTCCAAAATTCATTTCGGCGCTGGCTGAGTTAGTTTTCCAAGCCCTGAACGATACAGTGCGTTCCCAAGAACCGATTCATGCGACCGGAGGGCAGATGGCCGCGCCAGCATTGCTGGCGGCCGCGGGAGACTGACGAGTTTAAAGAAGTAGGAGGGCACCCATGACGGTTCCCGGAAGCGAACCACCAAACCCGACTCCGAATGCAGGCCCGGCGCAACCTGCGCCGCGGAGCGCGGTAGATGCCACGAAATACGTGGGCACCCCAGCCGTCGGCACTTCCAAGGCGGCGGCCGCGGGTGGGCTTTCCTCCTCTGGCCCTTCGAACACGGATATCGACCGCCGTCGGCGCCGGTTGGTTTGGGTGGGCGTAACTGCATTCTTAACGGCCTGGTTTCTTGCCTTCTTTCGATTCTTTCTTCCTCGCACTCTGTTCGAACCCAATTCCGTTTTCAAGATCGGCTATCCCTCGGAGTTCGCGCTCGGCGTCGATACCAAATTCCAGCAGAAATATCGCATCTGGGTCGACCGCACACCCGATCGAGTGTTTGTAATCTATGCTCGCTGCACGCATCTCGGCTGTACCCCTGACTGGAAACCCAGCGAGAACAAGTTCAAGTGTCCGTGCCACGGCAGCGGGTATGACAGTGAAGGGATCAACTTCGAGGGCCCGGCACCGCGCCCCATGGATCGCGCGCACGTCGAACTCGCGCCAGATGGGCAGATTGTCGTCGACACCTCCCGGCTCTATCAGTGGCCGAAGGGACAGCCCAGTAAATTTAACGATCCCGGAGCGTTTCTAACTGGAGTGTAACGCCGGGTCTCGCCGGCTTTACGAGTAAGCATGAGGAATCATGGCTGACGAAAACAATCCGAACGGCAAGAACGGCAAAGTGGGCTTAGTCGACCGCGTCAAGGAAGATATCCAGGCGATGAAGGTCGATATTCCCAGCAAGGCGAAGGAGCAGATCGAAGGCCTGAAAGATCCGACCAAGACTCAGGTCTACACTTCGATCTTCCGCCACAAACACGACGACACACCACGCAACCGGGCTCTGGGCGTGCTCTCCAACGTCTTCCTGCACTTGCATCCCGCCAAGATCAATCGCGATGCGGTGCGCTATAGCTACACCTGGGGCATGGGTGGAATCACGTTTTTCCTGTTCATCATCCTCACCTACACGGGCGTGTTGCTGATGTTCTATTACCACCCGAGCAAGGTGCAGGCGTTTCGCGACGTACTCTATCTCGAGCACGACGTCCCCTTCGGAAAGATTCTCCGCAATATGCATCGCTGGGCCGCGCACCTGATGGTGATTGGCGTGTGGCTGCACATGTTCCGCGTATTTTTGACGGGGTCGTATAAAAAGCCGCGTGAATTCAACTGGAATATCGGCGTGCTGCTGCTGGTGTTTACCTTGCTGCTTTCGTTTACTGGTTATCTTCTGCCTGATGATCAACTCGGATTCTGGGCGGTGACTGTGGGTACGAACATGGCGCGAGCCACTCCGCTGCTCGGGCATGAAGGCCCGTTCGGATCGATGCTCGGCATGACTCCGTACAACGATGTGCGCTTCGGCCTGCTGGGGGGATCGATCGTGGACGCGAACGCTCTGCTGCGTTCCTATATCTGGCATTGCATCGGCATTCCGATCGTCGCTTCGATCCTGATGATTGTTCATTTCTGGCGGGTGCGGAAGGACGGCGGAATCTCCGGTCCGGCGCCGGTGATGCTGGCAGCGGAAGCGGATAAGCCACGGCGGGGACCGAAGGCCGCGGGAGAGTAGAGCTGCCGAAACCAAAAGCAGGTTCCTCAACAGGCTTTCAGCCCGGTTCGGAAGGACAAGACTTTTTGAAGTGATTTACGAGAAGAACCTTATGGACTGGCGACAATTGTGGGAGATTTGCTCGGCTCCGGATAACGTACCGATCGTTGGCTTGATTCCGTTGTTGGCCTTCTACATTTATCTGGCGTGGAAGCAGGCGCATGCCAATGACGAACTGATCGAGCAACTCGAAGGTGACGCCGCTCTCGCCAAAACACACCATCGCAAGACCTGGCCCTTCAAACCGGGCTGGCAGAAGGAAGTTCATGTCTGGCCGTTTCTCCTGCGCATTGAATTTCTCGCCGCCATCATCGTCACCATCATCCTGATGGTTTGGTCGATCACGTTGAACGCGCCGCTCGAAGAACCCGCTAATCCCAACTTGACGATGAATCCGGCGAAAGCTCCATGGTACTTTCTCGGATTGCAGGAGATGCTCGTCTATTTCGATCCGTGGATCGCCGGCGTCGTCATGCCCACGATGATCATTATCGGTCTCATGGTGATTCCTTACATCGATACGAACCCGCTGGGCAGCGGCTATTACACCTGGAAGCAGCGCAAATTTTCGATTGGAACATTTTTGTTTGGCTTCATCATTCTGTGGGTAGCGATGATCATTATCGGAACTTTCATACGTGGCCCCGGTTGGCAGTGGTTCTGGCCGGGACAAACCTGGGATCACAACCGGCTGATCTACGAGGTGAATCGCGATCTGCCGGACATTTTTGGGATCACGTCGAACATGGCGAAGGCGATTTTCGGCGCAATCGTGGTCGGTGGCTATTACCTACTCGGGGGCTTTATCGTCTATTCGCTATTCCGGCGATACATGGCTAAGGATTTCAAGCGGATGAGCCTGCTGCAATTTTCGATTACCCAGTTTCTTTTGCTCACGATGGTCGCGCTGCCGTTGAAGATGGGGCTGCGGCTGCTGTGGCACATCAAGTACGTGTGGATCACACCCTGGTTCAATATTTGATGGCTCTGAAACAGCAATGAATCGAACTGCGGGTGGGGACAGCAGGTTCCTCGCTGCGCTCGGAATGACAGATATTCTTTCTGACTGAGGGGTTTTTCGCACTAACAAGCATTTCGGATGAGAAACATTTTCGGAGGAAGCGGTGCCTGAACAACCCAACCCCGAGCAGGACCCGATCACGAGTAAGTCCTACGCCGCGTATTATCTGATCGCGACGGTGATTCTGATGGCGACTTTGTTCTGGGCCTTGTGGGATGAGGCGTGGGGACAGCGTCCGTGGAAGGCATTCCAAGAGCATTGGAAGGATCGTTACAGCGCGTTTCTAAACACGGCACGGTCTAAGTCAGTTGCCTCTGAGAAGGACGTTGAGCAGAACCCAGACTACGCAGCCCTCAAACAAAGCTACGAAAAGGCCTATCAGGATTCGAAAGCCCAGGCGGATGAGGCTCGCAAGAAGCTCGACGATGCGAGCGCGCGGCTGCTGGCCGTTCAAAGTGTCTTCACCGACCGGCGCGCTTATGTCAATGCATTGACCTACGAGTACGAAACCAGCACCAGCGACTCAGCGAAAGCCAGCAAGAGAAAAGAGATTGATCAGTACAAGAGCGAACAAGCAACCGTCGAATTCCCGGACGGAACGAGAAAGAAATATACCTTTCCGCAACTGGAAGAAACCTATAACGAGATTCGCAATGAGCGAACGAAGCTGAGTCTGGAACTCGGCGAGGTATTGAAGCCAGTCACTGCGGCCAAGGCGAAGATGGATGAATACATCTCCGATCACATGGTTGACCTCACGCCGCAACAGATCGACGGATTGAAAAGACGCGCAACAGAGTGGGATCCGGCAATCGTCCAGATCAACGTGGCAGAAGCCAACATCGTGGATCGCTGCGAGTCCTGCCATATGAATGCGCGCGAACCTCTGAAGATCACCGCTGTCTCGATGACTGCGAAGGGCGAGAAAAAGCCCGATGAGTATGCCGATGCGTTCGTGAGCCATCCCGAACCTGAGTTGTTGAAGATTCACGATCCAGAGAAGTTTGGTTGCTCACCCTGCCATCAGGGAAACGGTCGTGCCACCACGAGCGTGGAGAAGGCCCACGGAAACTACGAGCACTGGCTGTGGCCGCTTTTTCCGAAGGAAAATTCCGAGGCGGGCTGCCAGAATTGTCACGCTGCCGACATGGTTCTGGCCAGCGGCGACATGCAATGGCAAACCATCGACAATGGCAAGGACCTATTTCGCCAACGCGGTTGCATGGGCTGCCATCGCTACGAGGGCTATGACAAAGAGCCCGAAGATCTGAACTCGATCAGCCAGCAAATCAAACAGATTGAGACGCAGAAGAAAGACAATCTGAAGCAGACAGCGTATCTGATGAAGCAGGCGGACGCCGCTGAGTCGAACGAGGAAGCGAACCGGCTGAACGGCCAAGCGGTTGATTTGCGAGTGGCGAACAGCAAGCTGGACGGGCATTTGCAACAACTTGATTTTCAGTCGCACAGCCTGATGCAGGACATGAAGAAAGTCGGGCCCAACCTGAAGGATGTGCGCCTGAAGCTAAACAAGAACTGGATTCCGGTTTGGCTGAAGAAGCCGACAGATTTCCGCCCCACCACGAAGATGCCGAATTTCCGCCTGAACGATCATCAGATCCAGGCGATTTCGGCTTTCATCTGGCAATCGGGATTCACCGATCCACTGCCTAAACACAAACCGGGCAACGCCGAGCACGGAAAGGAATTATTCGAAACCCGCGGATGCCTGGCCTGCCACTCGATTGGGGAAGGGGATCAGATGAAAGGCGGGACGTTTGCCGCGAATCTGTCGCGGGTTGGAGAGAAAGCAAACTACGATTATCTGGTTCGCTGGATTCACAACGCCCGCGAGCGCACGCGTCCCTATTGCCCTTACGAAAAGAAAGACATCGGCCCGGAAGATTACGCCAAGAAGGGACTGCCTTACCAGTTCGACCTCGATCACAGCACATGCCCGAACGATGGACATGAGCTTCAAGTGCAGAATATGACGGTGATGCCGAGCCTGCGGCTCACGCCAGAGGATGCGGAGGACATTGCTACCTTCTTAATGACGCAGAAGAAGCAAGATCCGTCTTCGTATGCCGATGCCTCGTTCATGGACGATCCAAGCCTGAAGGAAGAGGGTAAGAAGTGGGTGCGTCACTTTGGATGCTCAGGCTGCCACGAGATTGCCGGCTTCGAAGATGAAGGTCGCATCGGCACGGAGCTGACCTTCGAAGGCAGCAAGCCCATCGAGCGCCTCGACTTCGCGCTGTTTACCACGGTTGCGGAGCGCGGGGGCAAGGATGCCGAGCCGATTAAGGATAAAGAGAATCTTGCGCGCTTGCCCGACGGTCCGGCGAAAGAGCCATGGTACGACCACAAGGGATTTTTCGAGCACAAGCTGGCCGAACCGAATGTTTATGATCAGGGCAAAGTGAAGAGTGAGACCGAAGCGCTCCGCATGCCCAACCTGCACCTCACGAAAGATCAGGTGCTCGACCTTACGACCTTCCTGATGGGAAGCGAAGAGACTTCCCTGCCCGCCAGTTATCAATATAAACCCGGCGATGCGCGGCGAGACATTCAGGAAGGCTGGTGGATCGTAAAGAAATACAATTGCATGGGATGCCACCAGTTCATCCCCGGCCAGCGAACGATTCTGATGGGACTGCCGCAATATCAGGACGCGCAGGAGCAGTTGCCTCCGAAGCTTTTGACCGAAGGGGCGCGCGTCGATCCCGAGTGGCTGCGCAAGTTCTTGTCGAATCCGGCATTGAGCACCACCGATACGAATCGCAACGGAGTGCGTCCCTACTTGAAGGTGCGCATGCCCACGTTTTCGTTCTCCGACAACGAACTGAGAAAGTTGGTGCGCTTCTTCCAGGCGCTATCGCAGCAGCCGCTGCCTTACATTCCTGAGCAGGTGCCGGTTCTGACGACAAAAGAAACCGAAATGGCGCGGAGCCTATTTTCCAGTTCCGCCGCACCGTGCTTGAAGTGTCACGCCACGGGCGATCCTAATCACGACAAGATCGCCACCGCGCCGAACTTCCTGCTGGCAAAGGAACGCTTGAAGCCGGACTGGGTGGAACGCTGGATCACCGATCCGCAGGCCGTGAGCCCGGGAACATCCATGCCGTCGGGACTCTTCAAGCAGCAAAACAACCAGTGGGTATTTGCCGGGCCGACGCCACCGTCATTCCAAGGCTATGAAGGAGATCATCGGAAATTGCTAACCGATTACATCTTCCAGTTGACGCCGGAAGAGCAACGGAAAGTGGCTGCCTCCATGCCGCGGGCCAAGACGGCGAGTGCTCGAAAATCGACCGACCGCACGCAGGCTGCGGCGGCTTCGCATCATGCGGCAAGCGGTGGTTCGCGTTAGAATTGCCCGTTTGGTACGGCCACGGGACAACATAGATTGGGTGATCGTTAACCTACTAAAGAAAGGGCGACATCATGAATAGAAAGAATGGTTTGAGGATGATGGCAGTCAGCATGTTGGCTTTGTTTTGCTTACTGCTGCTAGCGGCATGCAATAAGAAAGAGGAACAACCGGCGAACACGATGTCTCAGGAAGCAACGCCCGCGCCGGCGGCCACGCCGATTGATCCGTCGACCGTCGCAACCGTGAATGGCACAGTGAAGTTTGATGGCACCGCGCCAAAACCTTCAAAGATCGACATGAGCCAGGATCCGGCCTGCAAAGGCACGAATGAGGCAGAAAATATCGTCGTCGCAAATGGCGATCTCGCCAATGTGTTCGTGTACGTGAAAGATGGCCTGGGCAGCCGCACCTTCGACGTTCCCAAAGATGCCGTTGTACTGGATCAGCAAGGCTGCAAATACCATCCCCACGTGCTCGGCGTTATGGCGGGTCAGACCGTGCAGATCAAGAATGACGACATGACCACCCACAACATCCATCCCACCCCGAAGGACAATCGCGAGTGGAACGAATCGCAGCCTCCGTCCTCACCCGCGATCGAGAAAAATTTCGCCCGGGAAGAAATCATGCTGCCGGTGAAGTGCAATCAGCATCCGTGGATGAAGATGTACATCAACGTGGTGAAGAGCCCATTCTTTGCGGTCACCGACAAGAGCGGTAAGTATGAAATCAAAGGCCTGCCGCCGGGCGATTACACGATTGCTTTTGTGCAGGAGAAACTGGGAGAGCAGGACCAGAAGGTAACTGTGGGCCCAAAAGAAACCAAGACGGTGGATCAGAGCTTTAAGGCGGCAGCCGAGTAGACGATGTTCCAGGCTCGCGGTTTTGCGGCTTGCCTTCAGATGCCGCTCTGATAAAATCTGTTGTTTGGAATAGCGGGTTGGGCTAACCGGCGCAGCCCGCTCCAAGCGCGGGTTTTCCCGCACTGTCGACCCGAGGGGAAGTACTCTGAAAGCCATCCCGACAACTTACAACCGCGCCCATCATATCTTCGCGGTGTTTACGGCGTGCGCAGCTTTCGTAGTGATCACAGCCGGCGCTCTGGTTACGAGCAACGACGCAGGTCTCTCGGTTCCTGACTGGCCAACGTCGTTCGGCTACCTCGTCAAGGTGCCGCATTTTGTTGGCGGCATACGCTATGAGTGGAGTCATCGCATGGTGGCCGGGACGCTGGTCACGCTGACCTTGACCATCGCCATCTGGACTTTACTGGTAGAGCGACGGCGATGGCTGCGCTGGCTGGCGATAGCTGCCTTCTGCACCGTGATTGCGCAAGCTATTCTTGGCGGGCTCACTGTTTTATTATTTCAGCCTCCGGCGGTTTCTACCGCCCACGCTACGGTCGCGCAAACATTCTTCTGCATCGCGGTAGCCATCGCTCTCTTCACCGGACGCAAGTGGGTGGAAGAACAGCCGCGGGTGGAGTTCGACCAACGCCGGCCAAGCCTGTCAACGCTCACGCTGCTTTCCATCTTTGTGCTGTACGTGCAGCTCATCCTGGGCGGAATGTTCCGGCATCACGGCATGAGTTGGTGGCCACATGTGGCGAACGCAGTGATTGTATCGTTCGTGCTGGCCTGGACCGCGATTCGTGCGCTTTCGGTTTATTCGCAGATTGAAGCGGTACGCCGACCGGCGATCCTCATGCTCTCTCTTCTAATTACCCAGCTCTGCCTCGGTTTTACTGCGTTCTTGACCCGCGTCGCTTGGGGCAAGGATGCAGCACAACCGGAGCTTCCCATGGTAGCGGCGACGGTGGCGCATGTGGCTGTGGGAGCGCTCCTGCTCGCGACCACCGTAGTTCTGGCGATTCAAGTGTGGCGGCACGTTCCGGTCGCGTTTGCCGAGCCCATACCTCAGCCGCAGCGGGATGCTTCGGCGGCATGAGCGCAGAGTTGAATCCTTCACTCTCGGGGGCACGTATTTATTTGCCGCTTTTATCCGTTTCCGCGGCGTTCTGCGGCGTCTCGTCGTAAACTAATATTGGGTTCATCTTAGGACACTCCTTGGCATCGAAAGTCTCTGCATTCGCTGACGCCGCTCCGGAAGCAACGCCTGCCTCCGCCGCGCCCGTAATCTCCGTACAAAATCTGGTCCATCGCTATGAGAACCGCACGGCCCTGAACGGAGTTTCGTTCGAAGTGCGGCCGGCGGAATTGTTCGGTCTGCTTGGCCCGAACGGCAGCGGGAAAACCACGCTCTTTCGGATTCTTTCCACGCTGATGATTCCGACCGCCGGGCGAGCAACGATTATGGGTTGCGACGCTGCGAAGGAACCGGGGCGTCTGCGACGGCAAATCGGGGTTGTTTTTCAGGCGCAGAGCATCGATCTGAAGCTGACGGCCTACGAAAACCTTTGGCATCAGGGGCATCTTTATGGTCTACGCGGCGCGGCGTTGAAGAAACGGATTTACGAGATACTGTCACGCGTGGGCCTGGCCGATCGAGCCAAAGAGTTGGTTGAAACATTCTCCGGCGGGATGCAGCGCCGCATCGAATTAGGCAAAGGACTGCTCCATCATCCCGGGGTCCTGCTGCTGGACGAGCCCACGACGGGCCTCGATCCCGGAGCGCGGCGTGATCTCTGGCAATATCTGAAAATGTTGCGCGACGAAGAACATGTCTCGGTTCTCGTGACCACTCACTTGATGGAAGAAGCTGAGCGCTGCGACCGGCTGGCCATCATGAACGAGGGGAACCTGGTCGCATTGGGCACGCCCGCCGAACTAAAGAGCGAAATCGGTGGAGACGTGGTCCTGCTGGATGCGGCTCACGACGCGGGAGCGCTGGCAGAGCGTATACGGGCTCGCTTCCACGTGGAAACTACCGTACTGGAAGATCAGGTGCGCATCGAGCGGGAGGGCGCGCACCGCTTTGTCACAGAAGTGGTGGAGGCCTTCCCAGGAGAGATCGAGGCGATTTCCGTAAGCAAACCGGCGCTCGAGGACGTTTTCATTCGCCGCACCGGACATAAATTCTGGAGCGAAACAGACGAAGCGGAGTCTACTTCAGAAGTTCATGGGAGGTAATGTGCTTTCTATGATGCTGGCTATTTCTCTTGTGCTGGGCGTTCTTCCTCTGCTGGGCGTGGTTTGGACTCTGATGAACGGCATGATTACCACGGTAGACGGCCTGTTCATGAGCTTGATCCTGCTTAGCCTTTCCGCTGTTTTTATGCTGAACGCATATTGGGAAATGCGCGACCTGGGCATGCTGGGAAAAAAGAAAGTCGCGGCTGCGGCCGCTAAACCTCCCGCGGCGAAAGCGAGTTAATACTTCATGGCCACTCAGACCGCGGTATTACCGAGACCGATGGCACCTGTTTCCGCAGGCGTGTTACTGCCCGCGTTCACGCTGTGGTGGCGCGAGATTGTGCGCTTCTACCGGCAGAAGTCGCGCGTGATCGGCGTGCTAGCGTCGCCATTGGTGTTCTGGGTCGTGATCGGGTCAGGCTTTGGCACTTCATTTCGTTCGGGCAGCGGACAGGGTCAGCAGCACTACATGGATTATTTCTATCCCGGCGCGCTGATCATGATCGTGCTGTTCACGTCGATCTTCACCATGATGTCAGTGATTGAAGATCGCAAGGAAGGATTCTTGCTCTCGGTACTGGTAGCGCCGGTGCCGCGCTCCGCGATTGTGCTGGGAAAAGTTCTTGGCGGGACCACGCTGGCCGCAGTGCAAGGAATGATCTTCCTCATTTTCGCGCCTTTTGCTGGCGTGCACCTCAACGTTGTGCAGGTTTTGCTGGTCGCGATCGTTGTCTTCTTGGTCTCGTTCGCATTGACTGCGCTCGGCTTCGCAATCGCCTGGCCGATGGACTCCACGCAGGCATTTCACGGCATCATCAATCTGTTTCTGATTCCGTTGTGGCTCTTGTCGGGCGCGCTGTTTCCCATGTCTGGCGCTTCCGGCTGGATTCGCGTCCTGATGTATATGAACCCGCTCACCTACGGAGTAGAAGCGCTGCGCGCCCTGCTTTACCCGGGGATGCAAGCGACCTTTCCTCTGCCATCGGCGATAGCGACCTTGCTTCTGTTTTCGCTGGTGATGTTTGGACTGGCCTTCCTGATGGCTAATCGCCGGACGACGAGGCCTGCCGCTTGATCGCCAAGATATGATCCCCGAACGATACGCCTACTTCCCTGCCCTGATCGCCAGCCTGAACGGAGCCAGTGCGGTGCTTCTGCTCATTGGCCGCAGCTTGATCATGCGTGGAAAACTTGCTGCGCATCGCGCCTGCATGATCGCCGCTGTCGTCTCCTCGGCTTTGTTTCTGGCTTGCTATGTGGACTTCCATTACCACGTGGGGGATATCCGTTTTCTGGGGGACCACTTTTGGCACGTTATTTATCTGATCGTACTCATCCCCCACGTGACGCTCGCGATCGTGATTGTTCCCATGGTGATCATCACTCTCATCCGCGGGCTGCGGGCTCGTTATGATAAGCATCGCGCGATCGCGCGCTGGACCTGGCCGCTGTGGATGTACGTCAGCGTCACTGGTGTGCTGGTATATTTCATGCTGTATCAATGGTTCCCGCATAGCTAGCTTTTTCGCATTGTTATGTCGATCGTGCGCTTGAAAATTGATGTTTCCGGAACTGTCGGCGACGAAGCCTGGCGGCAGATCAAGCAGTTCGATCAGACTCAGAGCGCGGAGTTCGGCCCACAATTCGGCAGCAGCGGGCCCTGCAAGCACAAACCGGATACGCCCCACGCCAAAGGCGAATGGATCGGCGCTGAAATCCGGCTGCAGACGCCACTTCTGGCACAGTATGCAGTTTCGCATTATTTAGAACAAGAGCGCGTCCTTGACGCCGATGTTGTAGAGTAATGAAATCCGCTGTTTTCAGAATGTCCGCTAATCCACCCCCGGCTCTGCAGAACGAGACCCGAAAGCCCGGCATGTCCCGCGCCCAGAAGCTGCTCTTCTTTCTGACCGCGTGGCTGATCTGCCTCATGCCTTTCCTTTTCTGGTGGAACACATGGTTCGGGCGGAAGCTTTCTGATCAGCAGTTGAACGAGTATCTGCATGACGTCAAGAAGCCACGGCACATTCAGCAGGCGCTGGTGCAGGTGGGTGAGCGCATCACACGGCACGACGCGAGCGCTACACAGTGGTATCCCGAATTAGTAAAGCTGGCGGCCGATCCGGTGGAGGAAGTCCGCAACACGGATGCCTGGGTCATGGGGCAAGATACGACTGGCGCGGGGTTTCACGATGCGCTGCTGAAGATGCTTGCCGACCCTTCGCCGATGGTGCGCGGCAATGCGGCGCTGTCGCTGGTGCGCTTCGGCGACGCCACGGGCCGACCGCAAATCGTAGCGCTTCTGCAACCGGCACAGATTGCTGCGCCGGAAGCGGGGCACATTCTCGATGCCGACCGCCCGGGCACAGCCATCCACCAAGGAGGGCTTATTGCGAAGATGCAATACGGAAACCAGACAGTAGGAATTCGTTCTCCGATTCCAGGACGAATTCGCTCTGTCGCCGGAACCGGCGCAAACGTCGCGACCGGGGCAGAAATTGCGGTGATTGATCCCTCGACCGAGCAAGTATGGGAAGCGTTGCGCGCCCTTTATCTTATCGGCCAGTCCGAGGATCTGTCTGCCATTCAACCTTACGAGCGCGATCTGCCAGATATTTCGAACGACGTTCGGCAACAGGCGAACGAGACCGAGAAAGCGATACGGGCAAGGGCGAAGTAGCCATCAGCCATCAGTCTGCGTGAAAACTCCTCTTGGAGCCTTCGGCACCGCCGGCGAGCAGAGGGATCCTTCGACTACGGTGTGGCATTCGCTTCTCGAATCCCACACTTTCGCTCAGGATGACAGGGCGTCGAGAAAGCCGACGACTAGATCGCCATTGCTCCGACTTCTTTTTCCACTTCGGTGGTCTCCACCATCACGATGGCGTCCCAGGGACAGCCGTCTAGGAAACAGCCGTCGGGACCTTTGCTGAGGCACTTCTTGCAGCCGATGCAGAGAATGGGATCGACCGCGATGCGGCCGAAGGGCGTGCTGTCTTCGTCGGGCACCCAGAACATGCAGTCTTCCACCGGACAATATTCCACACACGCGGGCGAGCCGGCGCAGCCGGTGCAGCACTCCGTGATGACGGCGAGTTCTTTCGGTTTCTTCTTGCGCGGCGTGGTCAGACCTTTGGACTTCGGTTCCCACTTCATCTCGTCGGGAACCATCCCGACAGCTTTAGGCGCTCCAGTTCCACGCACATCAGGTGCGGCAGGCATGGCGAGGATTATACCTCAAGAAGCCGCAGCTCTCAGCTGTCAGCTATCAGCCTCTACCTAAGTGGTTCAGGTATGCCCGAAACGACACTTCGACGTCGCCATCGTGACGGTTCGCACCATTTCCACTCCGCCAACTCTGCTATAGTGAACCCCTGCAAAGGAGCACCCAATGGCTGGAAAAAGTCTCAATCGAGTTCAACTGATCGGCAATCTGGGCAAGGATCCAGAAATTAAATACACGCCGCAGGGCACGCCCGTGGCCAAGCTCACCGTCGCCACCAACGAGCGCTTCAAGGATAAGGCTGGTGAGTGGCAGGACCGCACCGAGTGGCACAACGTGGTGCTCTGGCAGCGGCTCGCAGAAATTGCCGGTGAATATCTGAAGAAGGGTGGCAAGGTCTATATCGAAGGCCGCCTGCAGACCCGGTCATGGGACGACAAAACCAGCGGCCAGAAGAAGTATATGACCGAAGTGGTAGCAAGCGATCTGATTCTCCTAGGCGGCCGCGGCGAAGGAGGCGGAGATTTCAGCGGCAGCTCGCGCGGCGCTGCTGCCGGTGGCGGCAATAACTTCGACCAGCGGACGCCAGAACCCGAGCACGCAGGAGCGGCGTCCGGGCCGATCACGGATGAGGATATTCCGTTCTAGGATTCGTTTCGAAGATCGTGTTCGAGCAGGGCGAGTCCGCGATGGTGGCTTTCATTACACTCAGTGTCCCGCGCCCACTGCGCCCTTTCTTGCTACCGCTTTCTTCAGTGCGAAAACGATCGGCACGCATCCGAAGCACAGTAGCGCCATGTAGCGGAAGTCATCCACGTAGGACCATAGCCGGGCCTGTCCGTTCAGCGCCCCATTGATGAGTACGTACGCCCGTTGCAAAGCCGTAGTGGACGATGCACCTTGCGTGGTCAAGTATTGCTGCAAGCCTTGCACCGTTCCATGCACCGTCACGCGATCGGGACTGAGCGACTTCGCCAACTCGTTGCGATGCAATTGCTCATGGCGCGCCACGATGGTGTTCACTACCGAGATTCCGATGCTGCCTCCGATATTGCGCAGCAGATTGTAGAGGCCGCTGGCGTTGCCGATTTCTTCGTTCTTTAAGAAAGCCATGGCGGTAGTCGACAAAGGGACGAAGACGCATCCTGAACCGAAGCCGCTGATTACGATGGCCCAAAGAAAGCTCCATTGCCCAATCGAAAGGTTGACCTCGCCAAACCACAGGCTGGCAGCGGCAAAAAGGGAGAAGCCGAAGGCGATGAGCCAGCGGTTATCCATTTTCGCGGTCAGATATCCGATGATGGGCATAGCGACAATCGCTCCGACGCCGCGAGGACTCACCGCCCAGCCAGCCGCCAACGCCGTGTACCCTAACAGCTCCTGATAGAAGAGCGGCAGCAACGTGATCAGGCCGTAGATGGCAGCGCCAAACAGGCCAATGAGCAGACATCCGATGGCGAAGTTGCGATGTCGGAAGACACGCAGGTCAACCAACGGCTTGGCGTGGCGGAACTCGCGAATAAGAAACGCTACGAGAGCAATCACGAGAATCGTCGCTGCCCAGCGTATCCAGGTTGCGCCGAACCAGTCGTCTTCCTGCCCTTTATCCAGGATGATCTGCAGACAGCCCAGCCACACCGCCAGCAAGCCCAGCCCGATGCCATCGAACTTGCCGGGATGCGCGTCCTTGATGTAAGGCGGATCTACTACGTAACGGGAGATCATGAAGATGGCAAAGATTCCGATGGGAATGTTGATATAGAACGCCCATCGCCAGGAATAGGTGTCGGTGAGCCAGCCTCCCAGTGTCGGCCCAAGAACGGGTGCGACCACCACTCCCAGGGCGAAGACGGCCATGGCCGATCCTCGTTTTTCGGGAGGAAATGTTTCGAGCAGTATCGCTTGTGATAAAGGCTGCAATGCGCCGCCGCCCGCTCCCTGCACCGCTCGCGCAATCAGAATTAGAGCAAGACTGGTTGCGGCTCCGCAAGCGAACGAGGAAACCGTGAAGATCACGATGCAGGTGATCAGAAATCTCTTACGCCCGAAGCGCAGCGAGAACCAGGAGCTGGCGGGCAAGATAATCGCATTGGCCACCAGGTAGCTGGTCAACACCCAGGTGGCTTCATCGTTGGTCGCGGATAAGCTACCCGCGATATAGGGAAGAGCAACGGCTGCGATGGAAGTGTCGAGCACTTCCATGAATGTCGCCAGCATTACAGCGATTGCGATCAGCCAGGGATTCGCTCCGCCTGGTGCGGAACCGCTGCCTGCCGGTTGTGGAGTCATTCTCTTTCTGCACCAAGCCTGTGCCCGCTGAGCATGTAGAGATGCACCAGCAAGCCCTTGGGTTTCAAGGTTGTTTGACCAGCATGGTTTCTATGGTGAAAGAGTTGATTCGAAATTGCCCGCGAACTTCGACTATTATGTCTGGCGGAGTGACTCGCATGACCGAACAACTAGCCGACAAGAAATGTGTACCCTGCCGCGGTGGAGTGCCTCCGCTCAAAGGCAAAGATCTGGAAGCACTGCATAAGGTCGTCCCCAAGTGGAAGGTGGTAGACGAGCATCACATCACCCGCTCATTTAGTTTTCCTGACTTCGCCCAGGCGCTCGCGTTCGTCAATCGTGTGGGCGCGCTGGCCGAAGAACAAGGGCATCATCCAGATATTCTGCTGGCCTGGGGCAAAGCGGAGATCACACTCTGGACGCACAAAGTCAACGGCCTCACGGAGAGCGATTTCATCATGGCGGCAAAGATCGACCGTCTGCACGGTTAAGAACCTCAGGTTTCTGATAGTTCCTGTAAGTCTCGCCGATTCTTTCCTGCCCGCATCGCCAGCGCCCATAAACCTGCAGGAATCAGCATGACCAATCCCGTGCCTGTAGCGACCATGCGGGCAGAGACGCCGGAATCGAGCAGACGTCCACAGAGGTAAGCTCCGGCGGCGATAGTGAGCATGGAGAAGCCCAAGTCGGCGGAAAAGACGCGGCCGCGGAAACGGTCATCGGTATGAAGCTGTAGCAGCGTTGTAGAGAACACCCAGACGGTGGATCCTCCCGCGTGCGCGAGCATGGCGCAAGCGCTGGCCGCCCACACAGTGCGGGTGCTGCCAAGAATTCCATATCCAGCGGCAATCGTGAGATAGCCCAGGAAGATTCCAAGTTGTAGCCTGCGGTCGCTGCGAGCCGCCCAGCGGGCTGCGATCAGCGGTCCGACGAGGGCACCAAGCCCGCGCCCGCCAAGCAGGATGCTCATGCCCAGCATCGCTCCCCGGGCGGCGTCAACATTGTGCCAGTGGACCGCGAATTCATGCGCACCCATGACGGTAAAGATCACCCAACTCGGGCCGATCATGAGTTCGCCGGCTTTGGCAAAAACCGCAGGCAGCAGTGTCCGGTGATTTCGAATGTAGCGAACGCCCTCCACCACGGGCGAAAAATCAACCAGATCGCGTGGACGCAGCGGAGGCGCGGACTCGGCGTGGGGTTCGGCGAAGTGCATCCCTCCGATGAGAACGGCTGAGAGCAGGAATGACAACGCGTTAAGAGCAAACACAGCATCTCGTCCGAAGAAGGCTGCGACCACTCCGCCCACGGAAGCGCCTATCAAGAGGTTTACCGACCACGTAGCCGAAGAGAGAGTGTTGGCAATGAGCACTTCTCCTTTAGCCGCAATGTTGGGGATCACTGAATTGCGGGCTGGTTCGAAGAACGCAGCCATGATGGTCTCGGCCAGCAGCAAGGGATAGACGAGCCATACCATGGACGGCGAACGCACCAGCAGCATAGCCAGGACTACAACCACACGGACGAGGTCTGCAGCAATCATCACGTGCTTGCGGCGCAAGCGGTCATTGATCACGCCCGCTGTGGGACCGACAAAAGTCTGCGGCAGAACCTGCAGAACCAGAGCCAGCGCTACCGAACTGGCATGGCCAGTCAGCTGCAACAGCAACGTGTAAATGGAAAGCGTGTAGAACCAGTCGCCAATCTCGCTGACAATTTGCGCTAGCCAGAGCCGACGGAAATTGCGGTTGCCTCGCACTAGGCGCAAGTACGAGGCTAGCGAGATCGACGGAGTTGCAAGCTCTGGTTGGGGTTCCATGGAAATGGCTAGGGTAACTGGTAAACGTGCAGCTTGGGAATGAGGTGGCCGTAAATGGAACTTTTCGTCTAAAGTAGGGCCGAGTCTGCCTGAGGCGTTGGCTTTAGTTTGATCTTCAGATCCTCGGCGATCTGGCGGCCATGGAAACGGCCATTCTCGATGAAAATCTCGTTCGTGCGCGATCCCGCCACGATCACTCCGGCAACATAGATCCCCGGCACATTGCTCTCCAGCGAGACCGGGTCGCATACCGGACGATTCTGTTCGGGAGAAAGCTCAATGCCCATGCTACGGAGAAAATCGTAGTCAGGATGATAGCCGATAAGAGCGAGAACAAAATCGTTCTTCAGGCGAACTGGACCGCGCGGCGTGTTGATCACTACGTGATCCACGCCAATTTCCTGCACAGTACTGTTGAAGTAAGCTTCGATGTCGTTGCTCTTGATGCGATTTTCAAGGTCGGGCTTGATCCAGTATTTAACGTGGTGGTGCAGCTGCGAACCGCGATAGACCAGAGTCACGCGCGCCCCATGCCGCCACAAATCGAGGGCCGCGATGGCGGCGGAATTTTTTCCGCCGATCACCAGCACGTCGGTGTCGTAGTAAGGATGGGCGTCGCCATAGTAGTGCGAGACCTTGGGCAGGTCTTCGCCCGGAATGCAAAGCTGGTTGGCCAGATCGTAATAGCCGGTGGAGACGATCACCTTGCGAGTGCGGTAGTCGTGCGGACGGCCGGCACGGTCCGTGGCGGTGATGCTGAAGTCTCCGTCTTCGCCCATGACCGTCTTGACCCATTCGTACTGGCGAACGTCGAGATGGTAATGCTCCGTCACCTTGCGGTAATACTCCAGCGCTTCTTCCCGGGTGGGCTTCTGGCGGGCGGTGGTAAAAGGAATGTCGCCGATCTCGAGGAGTTCGGGAGTAGTGAAAAACAGCATGTTCGGCGGGTAGTGATACAGCGAATTCACCAGACAGCCTTTGTCGAGGACGACGACGCGAAGACCGACTTTCTGCGCTTCGATCGCGCAGGCCAACCCGGTTGGGCCGGCCCCGATCACCAGCACATCCGTGCGCACTTCGGGATGAGGATGAGCTTTGGCCTTAGGCAAAGTTTCAACATCTTCGGCGGTCAGGAAGTCAGGCATGGATTTGTTAGGCACGGCGTTTCACTGAGCAGCGAGCGCAGATCAGAGACCGATGATTCTAGCATGCGGGGAATCAAAACTGCGGGTGCAACGAGGATTAAGAAGAGGCGTTCGCAGCCGCGAATGAAGCTGGACGAACCTCCCGTTCAATGGTGCGCGAAAGCTTATCTTGCGCCACTTCGAGATCATAAGCGGACTGAAGATTCAGCCAGAACCCGGCGCTCGTGTCAAAGTAGCGGGCCAAGCGCAACGCGGTATCGGGAGTAATGCCGCGGCGCTCATGGACAATCTCGGCAATTCGGGTCACTGGAACACGCAGATCAAGCGCCAATCGGTTCATGCTGAGCCGTAGCGGCTCCATGAATTCCACGCGGAGAATCTCGCCTGGATGAATAGGCGCGAGAAGTTTTTGAGACTTAGGCACGGTGCATGCTCCTTGGCGGGTCCGTCGGACCCTGAATTGGTAATCCTGGCCTTGCTACGAATCGCTAGTGATAGTCCACGATCTCAACATTATGTGCATTCCCGTCTCGCCAAACAAAACAGAGACGCCATTGATCGTTAATCCGAATGCTATGCTGCCCCTTTCGCTCACCGCGCAATTCTTCCAAGCGATTCCCGGGCGGGGCTGCTAAGTCATGCAATTCCGTCGCGCTGCCCAACTGTCGAAGCTTTCGGCGGGCAATTCGCTCGATGCCGTGAAAACGTCGACTCCGCTGTCGATGGTGAAGTCGCTCGGTCTCCGCACAGCGAAACGACTTAATCACGACCTCATTCTATTCCGAATGGCGTTTAACGTCAAGCGTTATACCAGCAAATCGTCCCGCTTGCTATAATTTTCAGTTACTCTATTCATCCGTGTCGCTTTAGTCAGGAACCATGATGCCAACCTCCGCAGAGTCAGCCGTGCGCATGCGCACGGAATCCGACAGCATGGGAAAGATCGAAGTCCCAGCCAACGTTTACTGGGGAGCGCAGACGCAGCGCTCATTGCTGCACTTCAACATTGGCCGCGACACCATGCCGCCGGAATTGATTCGCGCCTTCGGCACATTGAAGAAGGCATGCGCGCTGGTAAATCAGGATTTGGGCAAACTGCCTGCGGACAAGGCGAAATTGATCGTACAGGCTGCCGACGAGGTGATTGCGGGCAAGCTGAATGACCAATTTCCCTTGCGCATATGGCAGACGGGCAGTGGCACACAAACCAACATGAACGTGAATGAGGTCATCTCGAACCGCGCCATTGAAATCGCGGGCGGCGAGATGGGATCGAAGAAGCCGGTCCATCCCAATGACCACGTGAACATGTCCCAGTCGTCGAATGACACATTTCCCACCGCGATGCATATTGCGGCGGCCGACCGGGTAAAGAATGCTTTGATTCCGGCGATTCGCAGCGTCCACGATGCGATCGCCGCCAAGGCCAAAGAATTTAATGATGTAGTCAAGATTGGGCGTACTCACTTGCAGGATGCCGTGCCGCTGACCTTTGGCCAGGAGTTCGGTGGCTGGGCCAGCCTGCTGGAGCGCGATATCAAGCGTCTGGAACAAGCGCTGGACGGCCTGTATGACCTGGCAATTGGCGGAACGGCGGTCGGTACGGGACTGAACACGCATCCAGAATTTGCCGAGCGTGCCGCGAAAAAGATCGCCGAACTCACCGGACTTCCTTTCCGTTCGCACGGCAATAAATTTGCAGCGCTTTCCGCGCACGACGAAATCGTCTTCGCGCAGGGCGCGATGGAAACGCTCGCCGCCTCGCTGATGAAGATTTCCAACGACATCCGCTGGCTGGCTTCCGGCCCCCGGTGTGGGCTGGGCGAGCTATCGATCCCGGAGAATGAGCCTGGGTCTTCAATCATGCCGGGCAAGGTGAATCCGACGCAGTGTGAAGCCATGACCATGGTCTGCGTGCAGGTACATGGAGCCACCGCAGCGGTAGGATTTGCCGGATCGCAGGGCAATTTCGAACTTAACGTGTACAAGCCGGTGATCATCTACAACTTTCTGCATTCGGTCACGCTGATTGCTGACGCATGCCATGGCTACGTTGAGTACATGATTAAAGGCATTGAAGTCGATCGCGCGAAAGTCGACTGGTATGTGAAGAACTCGCTGATGCTGGTTACAGCGCTGGCGCCAAAAGTCGGATACGACAAGGCCGCTCAAATCGCCCACACGGCCCACGTGGAGCACGGCAGTTTGCGTGAGGCGGCGCTGAAGTTGGGTTATCTCACAGGCGAAGACTTCGATCAACTGGTGCGACCAGAGAAGATGACGCGGCCGTAATGTGATCCACTGCGTGCTAAACGGCACCGAACACGCCGCATCAACCAATGCAGCCGATATCACTTCTTCGTTGCCAACTCCACTTCTTCGTATAACTCCGGTAATCGTTGTGCATCGTCGGAAGAGTTTCCGAAGCGAGCCGATTCGTAAGCTTCGGTGAATTGCCCAACGCGCGTCCGCAGCTGCGTATCCTCGATAATCTTCACGAACTCCTGTGCTGTCTGCGTCGATGACTTTTTGACACCGCGCCGAGCCAGATGTTGCGCCATCCGTTCGTACCAAAGCGCAGCCGCTTGATTCGGCGATCGCTCAGGATGCGCTTGCAGACTCCGCCTGTGGATCATTCGGGCGAGGCGAGGCGCGTTAGCCAGCAGTAACAGCAGCAACGCAACTGCGAGGGCACCTCCCAGCCAGCGTGCCGGAGATTTTTCCGCGCCTCGTTGGCCGCGCCTAGCCCAGTTCAGCAGATTTGCATAGCGCTCCCGTGCCCACGTGCGCGCTCGCTCCCAATTGGTGCGCGTCCCGCTCACGGCGGCCCGTCCCAGAATGTACTGGTGCGAGAAGTCATAACTGATCACCCACTCCCGCCAGAACGATTCCGCCGCGTCCAGATAAAGCATGGCGCGGTCCCAACCTTCCGGAGTTCCAATTGCGCCACCCGGCGTGGGATCGAAGGTGATCCAACCGTAACCGGGGAAATAAGCCTCTACCCAGGAGTGCGCGTTCTTGGCCCGGACTATGTAGTTGCCGGTGACATCGTTGAATTCCTCGCTGCGGAATCCGTTCACCACCCGCGATGGAATGCGCATCGTCCGCAGCATCACCGCCATAGAGGAGGCAAAGTACTCGCAGTGGCCTTGCTTACGCTCGAACAGAAAATTGGCCAGTGGATCGGCGACCGGCGACCGGAGCAATTGCAGCGTGTATCCGTAATGCGTTCTTAAATAAGTTTCCAGGGCGACGGCTTTGTCATAATTGTTGGAGGCAGACCCTGTAATCTGTGCCGCCAGGTGCGGAATGCGCGGATCGAGCACCGGGAGTTGAAGGTAAGCTGTGGCAAATTGGGGATAGGTGTTTCCTGCTGCCTGAAGTTGCCTTGGCGAGGGCCGGGCGATGTCGGATTCTGCCTCGTATTCACTGACGCTGCGCTGATTATCGACGTCGTAAATCGCTCCTCCTGCGTCGACGGACAATGCCCGATACGGCCCAGCCACACGGCGCCCCCAGGGAGCTAGAAAGAATACATTTGTGCCGATCGGCTCCAGCAGAACGTGGTAGCGAATCAGGCGACTCGAGGTTGTCGAGGCGGTCTGGGTTCCTGATCCGTAAGCCGAAAATATTCCCTGGCTGAACAGTGGCACCGCAAACTGTCCGTCAGGTTCCCGTTGCAATTCATAGCGTTGGTGCAGATTTGACCAGTTCTTGCCGTCAAAGTTGGCCAGCGCGACTCCGCGCCAATGAAGCTCATACTGTCCGCTTTTATCCCCCTCAATCTGAATGTGCATGACCACGGCATCCGACTGTTGAATCTGTCCGATCCTGCCCAACTGCACTCGGTCGCTGAATCCCGTGGAAAGATCGCTACCGAACGAATAACCACCCAGATAGCCAGCCGACATGCGAGGCATGAGAAAAAATAGCGCAGCCGCTCCAGCTAGGATCAGCAGCACCAACGCTGGCGTAATCCGCGCCAGCGAGAAGGCCAGATGCCGATGCTCCTGCCCGTCGTGGGAGTGGCGCGCCTGGAATTTCGCGACTCGTCCTGACCGGCGCATCTCCATCAGGATGAAGGTGACCACCGCCGTCAGCATGAATCCAGCGAAGAAGAACAGAAAAACACTGTCCACCGTGAGGACGGCAGAAGCGAGCACCATCAGGAACGCGAGGATCGCCAGCGTGGTGCAGTCGCGGTCGCGGCGCAGCGAGAAGGTGCGGACGACGACTGCGAACATCACCAAATGTACTGTGGCAGCCAAGAATGCCCGGGAGACCAGGAAATAATCGGCGGCGTAGAAGACGAAATAGGCAATCGTAAGGGGCGTTGTCCATCGCTCCGAAATCACAACCCGTCGTCGCTCGGCCAGTAGATAACCGCGGAAAGCGAGCGCCGCTCCGACCAGCAGGATCGTCGGCAAGTCCAGCCCGCCGGTGCTGGCAAGAGTTCCAAACCCCATTAAAACAAGTAAATATAAAGATAATTCGAAGTATTTGTTGACCGCCTGAGACAGCGGAATCACTCCGGATTGTGCAACCGACTGCTTCATCGGGATAGACACTGGGGTCTCGGAACGCGATTTGATTCCGCCATCAGATTCCGTTGTTCATTTGTCATGGATTGAGCTTCTATTGTTCGACAACTTCCACCCAGAAGGGAAGGCTTTCCTGAGCTTTTCTTGCACCGAAAGTCACAAGTCCTTCGCGTGACCATTCCTTTTGAGTGCCGCTACATCTTTGCCGTGCGAGGAATCAGAGTCAGGGTTTGCTAGAATGATTCAGGTCAGGCATCGGTCTCACGCGACGTACTCTCGCCAACCCCGCCAGGTCCGGAAGGAAGCAACGGTAACGGGCTCTTGCGTGTGCAGTGGGCCCCCGGTGCCTGGCTAAGTCTTTAACTTTCGTAGAGATAGCCAGGCTCCAGGGCTGAAAACCCCCGCCGGCAGCGGCTCCTGAGCCTATGCGGCGTCGAGAATCCGGTCGTGCATCCCTCCGTAGACCAGAGTCTTCACCATTTCTATTTGGTAGAAATCATGCGGGAAGCCCAGTCCGATGGCACTTGCTTGATTCAGCGCTGACACCTGATTGGGATTGAGGTCGAGTGTCAGGCTGGCGAGGTTGTCCTGCAGTTGCGAAATCCGCCGCGCGCCGATGATCGGAATCACTGGAATGTCGCGATATCGCAGCCAAGCCAGGGCTACCTGCGCCTGCGAACGTCCGGTCTCTTCGCTGATTTTCTTTAGCGTGGCAACAATTCGATCTGCCTGTTCGCCCTTGCGCAGGAACTGCTGCATCGATCCGTCTGAATATCGTGCTTCTGATTTATTGCCGGAATGATACTTGCCGCTCAGCAGGCCGCCTCCCAAGGGTGACCATGCCGCCAGCCCAAGCTTGAACGCCTTTGCCATCGGAATCAACTCTCGTTCAACGGTGCGCTCAACCAGAGAGTATTCAATCTGCAGTCCCACGAACTGCGTCCACCCGCGCAGGTCGGCGATCGTGTTGGCCTGCGCAATCCACCAGGCCGGCGCGTCTGAGACTCCGATGTAAAGCACCTTCCCTTGGCGCACCAGGTCGTCGAAGGCGCGCATCACTTCTTCCACTGGAGTCATCCGGTCCCAAATATGGAGCCAGTAGAGATCGATGTAATCGGTTTTCAAACGGCGGAGAGAGGCTTCCACAGCCTGAACCATATTCTTGCGATGGTTGCCGCTAGCGTTCGGATCGTTGCCAGGCGCTGCATTGGTGTACTTCGTCGCCAGGACGACCTCTTGACGGTGCCCTTGAATGAATTCTCCCACCATCGTTTCGCTGGTGCCATTGGTGTACACGTTCGCCGTGTCGATGAAATTCCCGCCTGCCTCGCGGTAGGTCTCATAAATCTTGCGAGCGTCATCCTTGCCGGAACCCCAGCCCCAATCCTCGCCAAAGGTCATCGTGCCAAGCGACATTTCCGCAACTCTTAAACCGCTGTTTCCCAAGAGACGATATTTCATGGACTTAACCTTTCCATTAGTGATTTCCGGTTTAACGATTACAGCGAGATAGATTCGCGCACCAGTAGTTGCGATACAAGAATTTTGCAGATCTCAGACAGCATTCACGTGTGGTCCGCACCGACCTTTACACTGCCTTTACAAATTTTCCCGCAAGAAATCGTCCGCCAAGCATCTCAACTAGGTAGGAGCGAACAATCATCTCAGTAATGGGTCGAGGATCGAAAATGCGCAATCTACCATCTAAATTCGTTTCGCCCAGTGTCACCATTCGCGTTGCGGGCTCGCTTTCGCAAGGCCATCTCACCTACCTCGACCAACTCGTTTCGTCCGCAATCGAGTGCGCCTTGTGGCCCCTGCTCGATCTAGCCCACCTGGAGGAACTGGATCACGTTGCTCTCATGTATCTGGCAGGTGGGGAAGGTCGACACTTCGGGATCCTCGACTGCCCGAATTTCATCCGCGAATGGATGCGTTACGAAAAAGATCATCAGGCGGCCTGATCCTAGTCCTCTTTCAAACCGATCGAACCAAGTCCGCCACCGGCCTGGTTAGACATTCTGGCTTCAATCGTTCAAAATACTGAGTCTCGTACTCAGGAGCTCTCATTGACCACACCCAAACGTGCCAGAGTGAAGATCAGCGCGCTCGGCACCTACGTCCCCCCTCGCCTTTTGACCAACGCCGACCTGGAAAAAATGGTCGACACCACCAACGAATGGATACTCGCCCGCGTCGGCATTCATGAGCGCCACATTGTCGACAAGGGAGTGGCTACCAGCGACCTCGCCGTTGAGGCCGCGAAGAAAGCCCTCGCCCAGCGCGGACTGACTCCCAATGACATCGACGCCATCATTGTCGGCACAGTGACTCCTGATATGTTTTTCCCTTCCACCGCCTGTCTTGTACAACACAAGCTTGGCGCTTCGGGGATTTGGGGATTCGATCTTTCGGGGGCCTGCTCCGCCTTTATTTATGCCGTGCAGACCGGAGCGCAATACATTGCCGCTGGAACCCATAAGCGGGTTCTGGTGATCGGCGCCGATGTGATGTCCTCGATCATCGACTACACAGACCGTGCGACCTGCGTGATCTTCGGCGACGGTGCCGGCGCCGTGATTCTCGAGGCTACAGACGATGATTCCATTGGCCTGATTGACTTTGTCCACGAGATCGATGGCTCGGGTGGATGCTACCTTTATATGCCCGGCGGCGGAAGCCTGAATCCGTCAACCCGCGATACTGTTGATAAGAAGATGCATTACGTTCACCAGGATGGCCAGCAGGTTTTCAAATTCGCGGTGCGCAAACAAACCGAAGCCTGCCTGAAGTTGCTGGAGCGCAATGGCCTCAAAGGTTCAGATGTTGACGCCTTCATCCCGCATCAGGCCAACCTGCGAATTATCAATGCCACTGCTGAACGCCTGGGCTTGCGCCCCGAGAGTGTGATCGTGAACATCGATCGCTACGGCAACACCACCGCCGGCACTATTCCGCTAGCTATGAATACAGCCATAGAAGAAGGCAAGCTGAAGAAGGGAAGCCTGGTATTGATGGCATCAGTGGGCGCTGGATTCACAGTGGGCGCCACGTTGTTGCGCTGGGCTTTTTAAACAGCCGTCGTTTGGTCGGCTCCGAATGGGTTGCTCCGCCCGTTTTCTGTGACATTTGTAATCCTCGGCGCCCGAGTTTCGGTGACGGAATGCAACGATCTAGTGCTATCCTTTCACAGCCTTTGCCTCACGTGGGGATTCGGCGAATGCGCAAGACCATGCTCCGTTTCACATGCTGCCTCCTGTTAGCTTTCTTTTCGATAGGGCCCGCGGCTGGACAAAAATCAAAAGACGATTCCCAGGAGACCAAGCTACTGGTGATGGAGCACCTGTGGAACGAAGCGCAGTTGAATCATGACTCGCGCGCGCTCGACGGCCTGATCGGCGCCAACTTCATCAACACTGAGTACGATGGCGAGGTCAGCGACAAAGCAAAGTTTCTCTCCGATATCAAGGACCCGCAGTTCAAACCCACCAATCTGACCATTCAAGATGTGAAGGTCAACCTGTACGGTGACTCTGCCGTCGTGGCGGGCATCTATCACACCAAAGGGACCTACCAGGGCAAACCTTACGAGCACTTCGGCCGCTTCACCGACACGTGGGTGTTCACCGAAGGCCGCTGGCAGTGCGTTGCCAGTCACACCAGTCTGCTAAAGAAGTAGCGCCCCAAGTCAGAACAAACAACGATCGTTCCGATAAGAACTTTTCATAAGTGAGCGCTGCTTCTTGGCGTGGCTGCGGTTGATCTAAACTGCAGTGGGGCCTTGCCCTTCACGTCCCACCCGGATACGAAAATGGAAACCCCGGCTCGCCCGCACCGATGGCAAACACTGTTGGCCTTCGCCATCATCTACCTCGTCTGGGGCTCAACATTTCTAGCCATCCGCGTAGGAGTACGGGAAGTACCACCATTCCTGCTGGCTGGGATGCGGTTCTTCGCCGCGGGAATTGCGCTCTATGCCTGGATGCGCGCCAAAGGCACGCCTTCTCCAACTGGCCGCGAATGGGCTGCGGCTTCGTTCCTGGCGGTGTTGATCTTCGTGGGCGACTACGGCTTGCTCTTCTGGGCGGAGAAGCGCGTGCCTTCCGGGATTGCGGCAGTCATGATGGCGACCATCCCAGTTTTCATGGCGATTGCAGAAATTCTCTTCCTGCAGACGCAGAAGCTCACGTTTCGGCTCGGATGCGCGCTGCTGGTCGGGATCGGCGGCGTGGTGGTCCTGGTCAGCCGCACTGCGAGTTTTGGAGACGCGCCGATTGATATTGCTGGAGCGACTGCGCTAGTGATCGCCGCCATCAGTTGGTCACTGGCAGCGATTCTTACGCGCAAACTAACCTTGCCCGAATCGAAGGTCATGAGTTCGGGAACCCAGATGCTCGCCGGGGGAATCCTACTCACGCTGACGGCGGGAATGCTGGGGGAGTTCCGCGGCTTCGATGTGCGAGCTGTCTCCATTGGCGCGTGGCTGGCGCTGATTTACTTGATCGTAGCGGGCTCAATCGTTGCCTTCACCGCCTACGTGTGGCTAATCCACCACGAGTCGCCAACCAAGGTCGGAACCTATGCTTACGTCAATCCGGTTGTTGCGGTTCTGCTGGGATATTTTCTGGGAGGCGAGGCGCTGGGGTCGCGGACGATCGTGGGCACATTGCTGGTTCTGGTAAGCGTGGTGACGATCACGACTACACCGAAGACAAAAGTGACCCTCGAAACATTGCGCGAGGAGACGGAATTAGCCGAACCCTAAATTATGGCCGGTTTGCGATTTTTCAGCCGCACACAATTGCGATGCGCCCCGACGAACTCGACCGACAAACGCCCTTGCTGACCCTTAAATAGAGCTCGCGTAGCGTTTTCCTCTTGCTAGAAATGCCAAGTCACCCCAGCCCCGATCAGATAGTTATGCTGCCGCGTCTTGCCCGTGTCGGCCAATGGCAGCTTCGGAGTGCCAGACCAAAAGTCGCGAACCTCGGCGCGAAAACCGAAGTGACGGAAGCGTGCACGAAATGGCCTTACGTCGACTCCCAACCCGCCTTGAAGCACGCCAGAAGTCGATGAGCCACCTGGATTCGTGCCGTAATAGTTGAGATTCTTGTTTTCGTTGAAGTAGGCAAAACCGCCGCCCAGGCTCACCCAAGGGGAAACTGCGGTAGCAGGAAACAAATTGAAACGAACCGCGGGAGTGACAAATATCTGTTTGTAGTCCTTGGGAACGACATCGCTACCGGAGCCCAGATCCTCATCCAAATTGAAAACTGCGGGCACTTCTCCTGAAATTGCGTAGATTTCCTTGCTAAGAAGGCGGCGCGCGTAGTCGATTTCGAAAGTCAGACCCTTGCCGGAGCGGACAAACGGGTTGGGGTAAGTCGCGCCCACAATACCCTGGTCGCTAATGACCATCCGGCCAACCATGCCGGTGAGCTCATTTTTTTCGTCCTGAGCCGCGGCTGAGCCTCCCAGGATACACATCGCCATTAGCAGGACTGCGATTACGGCCTGTTTCCCAGACATTTCCCCTCCAGGATGCGGGATCGCTGCTTCTATAGTCGGTAGCTTAGCCTAGCATGAAGCATGCCGTTTTCTTCCACAGGCTACTGCCTTCCGTGGTGCCCGAAGTCACATGGTTAACGCGGGCCGAGCCAATTGATTCACGAGCCGGGACTGACTTTGGAAAATGTTAAAATAATGGGATTGCATGCCGTCGAAGAACCTCACTATCCCGCGTCCAAGCGAAAAAACTATTGTGCCGGTGGCAGAAGAGAATTCTCAGCCTGCGCGTCCGCAGAAGATCGGCTTCGTCAGCCTGGGATGCCCCAAAAATCTCGTCGACAGCGAAGTGATGATGGGCCTGCTGGCGCGGGCGGGCGCGGAACTTTCTCCGCGGGCTGAAGATGCTGATGTGATTGTGGTAAATACCTGCTCGTTCATCGAAAGCGCGCAGCAGGAATCCGTGAATACGATTCTCGAGATGGCGGCGCACAAGACCTCAGGGCAGGCGAAAAAGCTGGTGGTGGCGGGATGCCTGGTGGAGCGCTTTCGCGATGAAATCCGCAAACGCATTCCGGAGGTCGATGCGGTGGTGGGTACCGGAGAGCTGCAAAACATCCTGGCAGCGACTGGCGTGGTCTCAACTCCTGCGCCGGCAAACGGCAATTCCCCGTTCGTGGTGCTGCCTTCCCGACCCGAAGGCGATGCGCGCCTAGCGCAGGGACGATTCTCTCGTGGACAGTGGCATGGCGCGATTGCGGACCTGCCCAACTATTTGTACGACGACGAAACCCCACGCATTCTAGCGACGCCGAAATCCACGGCTTACATTAAGATTGCCGAGGGTTGCGATCATCCTTGCACATTCTGCATTATTCCGCAGTTGCGGGGGCAATTTCGCTCGCGGCGATTTGAATCGGTCGTGGCGGAAGCTGAAAGACTGGCTCAGATTGGCGTGCGGGAAATCACGCTGATCGGTCAGGATACGACCTGTTACGGAGAGGATTTCGACCTGAAGGACGGGCTGGCGCTGCTGCTGGAGAAACTTGCGAAGATTGAGGATCTGCGCTGGATTCGCTTCCTTTATGCCTATCCGAATAAGATCAGCGGCAAACTCCTGGAGACGATTGGGACGCACGACAAGATTTGTTCCTATATGGATGTGCCGCTGCAGCATGCCTCGGCGAGCGTACTGAAGCGGATGAAGCGCGGAGGCGGTGCGGAAGTATTTCTTCGTTCGATTGACAGGATGCGACGCGCAATTCCTGATCTCACCTTGCGCACTTCTTTCATAGTCGGCTTTCCTGGCGAGACCGAAAAAGAATTCGAAGAGCTGTGCACATTCATTCGTGAGGCCCAGTTTGATTGGATGGGAACGTTCTCGTACTCTGACCAGGAGGGCGCTGACGCGCATGGATTGAACAAGAAGGTTTCGCCCGCCGAGATCGAACGCCGGCGGAAGCACTTGATGGGAATCCAGCGGCAGATCAGCAAAAAGAAAAAGAAAGCGCTGGTGGGGCAGGAGTTCGATCTGTTGATGGAAGGAATGTCGGAAGAGACCGACCTGCTCATGGAAGGCCGCACCCCGATGCATGCGCCCGAAATTGACGGCAAAGTCTTCGTGAACGACTTTCCATCGGAGACCACTCCCGAGATAGGCGAATTTTATCGCTGTCAGATCACTGAAGCCCACGATTATGATCTAGTGGCGAAGATTCTATAGTTTGTTTTAAGTCTCGTTCGACTCGGCAGCACCTGAGAGTATCCGCTGACATGCCTCGCAAACGCACGCTCAAGCTCCGCTGCCCGATCTGCAAGAAAGCCGTCAAGAGCGATAACGCAGAGTTCCCTTTCTGCAGCGACCGCTGCCGAACGATCGATCTGGGCAAATGGGCGAGCGGCGCCTATGTGATTCCGTCGCCGGTTACGGATTCTGAAGAGCAGATCCGAACCAGCACTCCCGAAGATTCGGACGAAGATTCTTGAAGCAAGCAACGGAACTCGATGGCGCCGCCGATGGGACTCCGCCATGGGCTGCGATGATCGCCACGTTCTTCGGCATCGGACACCTGCGGCCTGGGCCAGGAACCTGGGGATCGCTGGCGACAGTGTTACTGTGGGCGGCGCTGGCGCACAACCTTGCGCCGGGGCTACGCACGCCAGTTGCAGTCGCCCTGGCTGTGCTCGTTACCCTGATCGGAATTCCCGCGGCTACGCGGGTTGCACGCGGCGCGGGGAAGAAAGATCCCCAGTTTGTGGTAATTGATGAAGTAGCAGGTCAGTTAGTGGCTCTGATTGCCGTGCCGTTCGCGTGGAAATCTTTTCTCGCGGGCTTTATACTTTTTCGTGCCTTCGACATCGTTAAGCCGCCGCCGGTGCGACAATTGGAAGCGATTCCGGAGGGCACCGGCATCGTGCTGGACGATATTGCCGCCGGTCTGTACGCTCTGGTAGTAGTGCATCTCTTTCTGCACTTTGGTCTTCTAAAGTAGTGCGAGTGTTTTCTTCATGGGATTTTCCGATCGCATCCTGGGCAAGAAAAACGTGAACGGCGGACCGCGCATCGAATCCGTCTCGCCGGTCCTAGCGCTGGCCGGCGGCGAAGTCCGCATCGTGGGTTCGGGTTTGCGGCCGCCGGAGTGGCAGCGTCCGCGCGTGCAGTTTGGAGAAGTCGAGGGCGGAGTTGTAATCAGTTCCGACTCGTTTCTGGTCGCTCGCGTTCCCGAAGGAGCTACTTCTGGCCCGGTAGTAGTCGCGACCGATGGTCACATCAGCAACGCGCACACGGTTAAGGTCGCCGTGCCCATTGCCGAAAATCTGCATCCGGTAACCAATCCGGCGCTCGACGCTCAAGGCAATATCTACGCCACGTTCTCCGGCTCCCGCGGGCAAAAAGTCCCGGTCGCGGTCTTCAAGATCGATACCAACTATGCCGTCAAGCCGTTTGTCGCGGAGATGATGAATGCGACCTCGATCGCGTTCGACCGCCAGGGACAGATGTATGTTTCCTCGCGTCACGATGGCGCGGTATATCGCGTAGCGCCAAACGGGACTATGACCACGTATGCCGAAGGGATGGGAATCGCTACCGGCATCGCGTTCGATCGAAATCAGAATCTATATGTGGGCGACCGCAGCGGGACGATCTTCAAGATCGGCCGCGATCAGCAAGTATTTGTTTTTGCCACCCTGGAGCCGAGCGTTTCCGCTTATCACCTGGCCTTCGGTCCGCAAGGCGATTTGTTTGTCACAGGCCCGACCACGTCGAGCTTTGATTCCGTACACCGAATTGATCCTCAAGGGACGGTGCACAAATTCTTCCGCGGTTTGGGGCGGCCGCAGGGTCTGGCTTTTGACTCGGTTGGAAATCTGTATGTGGCAGCGTCGCTTTCGGGCAAGCGCGGCATCGTGAAGATCACGCCAGAGGGCCAGGCCAGCCTGGAAGTCGCCGGCCATGGCTTGGTCGGACTGGCTTTTGCGCCAGGTCGCAGCGTGATTCTCGCGACTACTGACGCAGTGCATCACCTTTCCTGGAATATACAAGGGTTACCGCTTTTGCCCGAGTAAGTGCACGCGAGCGTCGTTCTCCATCGGCTGGTCTGGCCCGTCTGCCGCTTTTTTCATTTACACTTCTACCCGTGAACGCCGAGATCATCGCGGTTGGCTCTGAGCTCCTCACGCCCTTCCGCATGGATACCAACTCGCTCTATCTCACGGAGCAGATCAATCAACTCGGCGTGGAAGTGATCTTCAAGGCCGTGGTGGGGGACGATCTCGGCCGTCTGGTAGCAGCGGCGCAGCACGCGCTCTTCCGCGCAGAGATTGTAATTTTCAGCGGCGGACTGGGGCCTACCGAAGATGATCTTACCCGCGAGGCTGTGGCCCAAGCTCTGGGCGTCTCTTTGCGGCGCGACGAAGAAATTCTCGATCATATTGAGCAGCGTTTCGCTGCGCGCGGTTGGAAGATGTCTCCGAATAACGCCAAACAGGCGGATATTCTCGAGGGCGCAACTGTCCTCCCAAACCCTAACGGAACCGCGCCCGGGCAATGGATCAGCGGCAAGTTTGACGGGCGTGAACGAATTGTCATCCTATTGCCGGGACCTCCGCATGAACTGAAAGCGTTGTTCGAGGCGGAGTGCCGGGAACGATTGCGCGCCAAACTGCCCACGGCGTTTCTGGCAACCCGCGTATTAAAGGTCGCCATGCTGGGAGAATCTCTCGTTGATGCACGCGTGTCGCCGATCTACAAGCGATTCCCTGATGTACAGACTACGATCTTAGCCGGAGCCGGAGAAATCCAGTTGCATTTCAAATCACGTGCCGAGACCTTGGAAGCCGCGCAGGCGCGGGTGGATGAAGTGGCCGACGCGGTCGAGGAGGAACTCGACGACGCCGTGTACTCACGGGACGGCCAGTCGCTTGAACAAATCGTCGGCTACTGGCTGCAGATGCGCAATGCCACGGTGGCCGTAGCGGAATCCTGCACTGGCGGTTTGTTGGGCGAAAGAATCACTTCCGTGGGTGGGAGTTCGCGGTACTTTGCCGGAGGCGCAATCGTCTACTCCAATGCCGTAAAGACTGAACTGGCCGGGGTGCCCGCAGATATGATTGAGCGCCACGGAGCGGTGAGCCGCGAAGTCGCGGCCGCGCTCGCGGAGGGAATCCGGTATCGTTGCGAAGCGACGCTCGGGGTCGGTATCACCGGAGTGGCGGGGCCTTCAGGAGGGACTCCGGAAAAGCCTGTGGGATTAGTGTTCCACGCACTGGCTAGCGCGAACGGGACCGAAGTAATCGAAAGGAACTTCCCAGGCGATCGCAAACGCATCCGCTGGTTTGCAACAACGCTGGCCCTGGACATGGTGCGGAAAAAGTTGATGTAAGAAAGCTGCTCCTGGCTTTTAGCTGATGGGTAGGAGCAACTAGCTGGAAGCTGTCCTATGCGCCTCTTCGTTGCCCTTGATATCAACGACGACATACGTAATCGAATTGCCCGCTTTCTCGAAGGTGTTCGCGGGTTTGCTCCTGATGTGCGTTGGGTTCGGCCTGAGTCGCTGCACGTCACGCTGAAGTTCATCGGCGAGAGGTCTGACGGGGAAGTTGACCGAATCAAAGAGACGCTGGTAACGATTGCCGCCGATACGATTGAAATGAGGTTTTGCGGTTACGGATTTTTTCCCGGTGCACGAGAGCCGCGGGTGTTTTGGATCGGAATCGAGGCCACTTCAAAATTAACCTCTCTGGCAGCAATAGTGGATGCGAAGCTGGCGTCGCTTGGCATTCCGAAGGAGGAGCACGCTTTCAGTCCGCACCTCACGCTGGCGCGCGGCGCCAGAGGCTCGGGCTCTCCGCGCAGGCAATGGAAAGACAGGCCGAATTCTGCTTTTAAGCGTTTGCAGGAAGAACTGGCGGCCTTGCCTGCTCCCGAGTTTGGTACGATGACAGCCCACGAGTTTTTTCTTTATCAGAGCCAATTGTCGTCGGGTGGCTCAAAATATACGAAGCTGGCAGGTTTCGTTCTGCACTAGAGAACGACCTACTCCATGTCCAGGTTTATTCTGATCGCCGCAGCGAGCTACTTGCTGGGATCGATTCCCTTCGGATATCTGCTCGTCCGCATTTTTCGTGGAGAGGATGTGCGCCAAAGTGGCAGCGGAAATATCGGAGCTACGAATGTCTCCCGCAAGTCGCCAGTACTGGGAGTCATAACCCTGCTGCTCGACGCGCTGAAAGGAACCGCGGCGGTAGCACTGACCGACCGCCTCTCCGGTGGAATGGCTGGAGGTGGGAAACCTTATCAGGCAATGGCCATGGCGGCGCTATTTGCTGTGCTTGGCCACATGTTCCCGCTATGGCTGAAGTTTCGCGGGGGAAAAGGCGTTGCCACTGGGCTGGGATCATTTGTTGTGATCGCCCCTAAGGCCGTGGTCGCGGCGGCCGGCGTTTTCGTCGTGGTAGTGGTGATTTCTCGTTACGTGTCGCTGGGATCCATTCTCGCTGTCGCGTCCTTCTTGCTTCTTGTGGTCGGAATGCAAGCCTATGGCAACTCGCCGCTGGCCTTGGCATTCATGTCGGTTACTTCCCTGCTCATCATCGCCAGGCATCATGAAAATATCCACCGCCTTCTTGCTGGCACGGAAAACCGTCTGGGAGCGAAGCGCGCATGAGCGAGATTGCAATCATCGGCGCGGGAGCGTGGGGGACTGCGCTATCGATCATCCTGGGACGGAAGGGGACGCACCGGATTCGACTCTGGGCTCACGAGAAAGAAGTCTATGACACTATTGCGCAGCAGCGGGTCAATGAAACATTTCTTCCCGGCCTGCCTATCCCGGCCTGCGTTGCGCCTTGCCATGACTTGGCTGAGCCGCTCGACGGCGCTGCCATCGTGGTAAGCGTAATGCCGTCGCAACATTGCCGCCATTTGTTCTTGCAGATGCGGCAGCATCTGCGCCCGGAGACGATCATCGTCAGTGCAACCAAAGGATTGGAAGAAAGTTCCCTGCTGCGCATGACCGAAGTGATCGCGCAGACGATCCAGTCGGACGACAGACCTGCGCCCCGGATCGGCGCGCTCTCTGGGCCATCCTTCGCGATCGAAGCGGCACGCGGAGACCCCACGGCCATCAGCATCGCATCGCAGGACGCTGATCTCGCCCGCACCGTGCAGCAGGAGTTCAGCAATGCCAGCTTTCGCATTTACACCAACCATGACCCGATCGGCGTGGAGCTGGGCGGCGCACTGAAGAATACGATTGCGATTGCCGCCGGGGTCAGCGACGGGCTTGGCTTGGGACACAATTCAGTCGCAGCTCTGATCACGCGGGGCCTGGCAGAGATGACGCGGCTTGTCGTAGCCTGCGGCGGCAGAGCAGAAACCATGGCCGGGCTGGCTGGTCTGGGCGACCTGGTGCTAACTTGCACGGGAGGGCTCTCCCGCAATCGCAGTGTCGGCGTGGAACTCGGCCGGGGAAGAAAGCTGCCCGAGATCCTTGCCGGGATGCATGGCATGGTCGCAGAGGGAGTTTTTACCACGACGGCCGCGGTGGGTCTGGCTCGCGCACGCGGGGTTGAGATGCCCATCACCGAACAGATGCATGCCATTCTGCACGAGGGCAAGTCGCCGCACGACGCAATTTACGAACTGATGACCCGGAGCGGCAAAAGCGAAGCCCTGAAAGCATAGGCAATACGGTGCTTCTCCGTTGCCAAATCCACGCCATCGGTAAGCCTGGAAAGACACTTTGGTAACGTCAAAAATCAACGCTTTTCGCCTCCAACCACTCTCGGCCCACTAAAATTCTATAGATACCTGTGAAATCCGCCGCCACTTCGATCGACGGCGCTTCCGAACTGAGTCCGGGGAGCGACTCGTCCAGTCCAACGCCCAGTCCGGCGCGCATTCCCATTCTGTACGTAATCCTCGGCGTGTTGCTGGTGATCAGCATCGTGCCTATGTACTTCTATTCGGCTCAGGTGGAAGCCATCAACCGCGACCGCCTGAAGACCAACGAGATGCTGCTGCAGAATACGGTGACGCGGTCGCTGGCGGACGACCTCTCGCAACACGAACGCTCCTTGCGGATGATGCTGGCAAATCTTTCTTCGGCGATTCAGGTAGCGAGCGGCGGCGATATTGGCAGCAAGAACATCGAAGCTCCGGAGCTGCGCGCTCTACTCGAGAACTTCGTTTCTTCCTCCGATGAACTTGCCTATGCCACGCTGCTGAACTCCGACGCGAAAGGTATTTCCGCCGGACGCATCGCCCCGGATGCCTTCTTACAGCGCGAATTGCAACATGCATTCGACGCAGCCCGCGATGGGCGCGCCTACAACGGCCAGGCGCTGCAGGTGGAAGATGGCAAGACTTCGAGGACGGTTGTACTGGTGAGCAGTCCCGTGAGTTATGGGGGGCGTTTTCTGGGCATGGTGGGCGCGGTCGTGGATCTGCAATTCCTCATTCGCCGGCTGCATGAGGTCAGCAGCGGTGGGCTGATTCCTTACGTCGTGGACGCGCAGGGACGACTGGTGGCAGCGGGCACTCTGCAATACGTGACTGGCCAGGACATGAAGAGCCTTGAGATCGTCCGTAATTTTGTGGATGAAGGCAACAAGGCGCAGTTGGCCGCGACCAAGGAGTTCGCCGTCCAGGAAGGCAAGAACAGTGAGGAAATGCTCGGCACCTATAGCCCGGTCACCGCGCTCGATTGGGCGGTTGTGGTGCAGAAGCCGCGGCGTGAGGCTTACCGCGGAGTCTACGAGATGCAGCGCACCGCACGCCTCTTGGCGCTACTGGCGGTGTTGCTCAGCATCGGTGTCAGTATTTTTGCTGCCCGCAGAATTACGAATCCTCTGCACATACTCACGCAGTCCAGTCGCGCCTTGGCACGCGGAGACTTTTCGCAGCGAGTTCACTTGTTGAGCCGGACTGAGATCGGCGAACTAGCCGAGACTTTCAATACCATGTCACAGGATCTCCAACACTTCGTCGAAGACCTGAAGCGGGCCGCGGAAGAAAATCGTGCTCTGTTTCTTGGCTCGATCCAGATGCTGGCTGGCGCGGTCGACGAGAAAGATCCCTACACTCGTGGTCACTCCGATCGCGTCACGCGTTACTCCCTGATGATCGCCAAAGAACTAAAGCTGGACGCGGAGTTTATGGAGACGCTGCAGATCTCCGCCCAGCTTCATGATGTGGGCAAAATTGGCATCGAAGACCATATCTTAAAGAAGCCGGGCGCGCTGACTGCGGAAGAATTTGAGGTCATGAAGACTCACACCACAAAGGGTGCCAATATTTTGCGGCCCGTAACCCAGCTTGCCGAAATGCTCCCCGGTATCGAACTTCACCACGAAGCACTGGACGGTCGCGGCTACCCCTACGGCCTCCAAGGTGATCAGATCCCTCTGCTAGCGCGCGTTATCGCTGTGGCCGATACTTTTGACGCGTTGACCACCAATCGTCCTTATCAACACGCACACACTCCGGAAGAGGCGTTGCAGATCATTCAGAATCTGGCCGGCAAGCGGCTTGATCCTGAAGCGGTGGCCGCCATATTGGCCGTTTACAGGCGCGGCGAAATCCGCATCCAGCGCTTCTCCATCAAGAGGCCTGTGCCCGCGGCTCCGGCCGCGAATGTACCGGAGGCAGTTCCTGCGGTGGCGCCTCCCGGCGCAGAAGCCGTCAACCTCGAAAGAACCCGCGTCTAGTTACTTCGCCGTCTCTCCTCGCTTCGCAAACAGAAGCTCGCTGACCGCTATAATCGAGTTTTGGGATTTCTCATGATTCAAACCCTGTTTGGCAGCACGGAAGAAAAGAAAACCGGCCTCTTCGAGCGCATGAAACAGGCGGTCACGCGCACGCGGGAGAACCTCGCCGAGCGCATCGAGGAAGTCGTCTCCCTGGGTAAGGAAATTGACCGCAATACGCTGGACGACCTGGAAGCCACGTTAATCGGGGCGGACCTCGGCACCACAACCACTCAGGAGGTTTTGGGCAAGCTGCGCGATAAAGCCGACCGTAAACAGATCAAGGACGTCCAGGAACTAAAACGCCTGCTGAAAGAAGAATTGCTGAACATTCTGAACGCAGCCAATACTCGACCCGTCCAAAGAGTCGATGGCACGCCAGAGGTGATTCTGGTGGTCGGAGTGAATGGCACGGGTAAGACCACCACCATCGGGAAGTTATCGCAGGTGTTTCGATCGCAGGGCAAGAATGTTTTGCTGTGCGCTGCGGATACGTTCCGGGCGGCGGCGATCGATCAACTGGAGATATGGGGAACTCGCACAGGCACGGAAGTGATCAAGACAAAACCCGGTGGCGATCCCGCAGCCGTCTTGTTCGACGCGTTGCAGGCGGCGACGGCGCGGAAAACGGATTACGTCATCGTGGACACGGCAGGCCGGTTACACACCAAGACCAGCCTTATGTCGGAACTGGAGAAAATGCGCCGTACCGCGCAGCGAATTATTCCAGGCGCGCCGCATGAAACGCTTCTCATCATGGACGCGACTACCGGTCAAAACGGCTTGCAGCAGGCGCGCCTGTTCACGCAGTCGGCGGGCGTTACGGGCATCGTCTTGACCAAGCTCGACGGTACTGCCAAGGGTGGCGTAGTCGTGGCCATCTCGCGCGAGTTGGGCCTCCCGGTAAGATTTGTCGGTGTCGGCGAAAAAGTCGGCGATTTGCTACCCTTCGATCCGAGAGAATTTGTGGATTCGCTGTTCGAATAGGAGACCTTCTTACCACAGAGACATAGAGGCATGGAGATAACTTTGGCATGACCGGTTTTCTCGAAGCTGTAACGGTCCTTGCGGCTTTTTGCCTAGCTTGGTGGTTACTGCGCATACTTCTTCGCTCAAAAGCACCAGCCGATCCCGCTGACGACCCGTTTTCCTTTGTTCCTGCGGTGCCAGGAATGGGACCGAAGGGAAAATCCGGTGCGGTAGCGCTCGAAGAACCAGAGGAGGACAATCCAGCTGACGCCTTCCCACCACGCGAGTTGTAGACCGTCGCTGCATTCATTCGTATCCCTCCGTGACTCCGTGTCTCCGTGGTGAATGCATTCATGCCCACAAACTCCACTGACGACCAATTCTTGCATCAGGCGCTCACTCTGGCGCGACAGGGCATGGCCTTGGCGTCGCCCAATCCTTACGTTGGCGCGGTGATCGTCGACGCGCAAGGAACAATCGTAGGCACAGGCGCTTACACTTACGATGGCTTGAAGCACGCCGAAGTGCTTGCCCTCGAGCAAGCTGGCAAGAAGGCTCGCGGTGGAATACTCTACATCAATCTTGAACCTCACTCGCACCAGGGCCGTACTTCCCCGTGCACCGACGCTCTGATTGCCGCCGGGATTCATCGGGTGGTAGCTTCCATGCCCGATCCCAACCCAAAAGTGAGCGGTCGCGGCTTTGAGAAGTTGCGCGCGGCTGGCGTCCACGTGGAGGTTGGCCGGATGGAAGCGGAAGCCCGTCGTCTGAACGAGGCTTTCGCACGCTACATTCGCCATGGCGTTCCACTGGTGACATTAAAAGCGGCGATGACATTAGACGGCAAGATCGCTCCGCCGCCAGGATCCGGGGCGAAAGGCGTGGCGGGAATTCCTGCTGGAGGATGGATCACGGGCGAAGCTGCACGGGCCCGTGTGCACGAACAGCGCCACCAAAGCGATGCCATTCTGGTTGGTGTGGGAACGATTCTGGCGGATGATCCGCTGCTCACCGACCGCAGCGGACACCCGCGCCGTCGACCGCTGCTGCGCGTCATTCTCGACTCGCATCTACGCCTGCCGTTGGAATCGCGCTTGGTACAGAGCGTCGCGAACAAGGGCGCCAAGAATGATGTGCTGGTTTTCTGTTCCTCGTGCGAGGGAGACAAAAAGACGTCCTTGGAGGCACGTGGCATTCGCGTAGAACAGCTTCCCTCCGCGACCGACGGCCGTCCGGATATTCATTCGATTTTGCGCCGCCTCGGACAATTGGAAGTCACCAGCATCATGATTGAGGGAGGAGCGATGATCAATGGGATGGCGCTGGCTTCCGGAATCGTCGACAAAGTTTTTTTCTATTACGCTCCTAAGATTCTTGGGAGCGAGGGATCCGTATCATTGGCTACGGGAGACAGATTCCGCCACATAGACGAAGCGCTGCTCGTAAAGCACCTACAATTGCACCGCTTCGGAAACGACTTCGCAGTGGAAGGGTATCTGCGCAATCCATACGAGGAGTGACCGCTCGCAATCTCCAGCTTCACTTTCCGGTCGTGGTCAACATAAGGTTGTCGAAGATGCATTGAAATCCCTCGCCCTCCGGAGCTGCGCACATGATGCCAACCTCGGCCGTAGCCGAAGGAACTAGATAACCCATGCGCACCGAAGTAAAGTTCTTGCCATCCCTCGAACAGAGAGTTTCCAGTGAATCAGCCTTGCGAACTACCCTCCACCAAACGGGCCCGGTGGTTGCCAGATCGTTCATCGTCGACCAGTCGGAGAACTCACGGGTGAAGACAACGCTGGCGTGGCGGCTGTGGTCGAAAAATTCAGTCCCGCACTTCACCCAGTTTTTTGCATCGATTCGAACCATCAATCCTGCCTGGTCGTAAAGCGCCGCGTACTCGCCGTCGATCCGTGCTTCAAAACTAAAATCGCCGCTGACCGGCAGATGAAAAAAATGACCATTATCAGTGTCGTAACCATAAAATGTCTTCCGCCAGAAATCCGTCTTCCCGCGCGCGCGAACGACGAGTCGTTCGCCTGAGATCGTTACCGAAGCAGGTTCGTTGAGCCATCTCATATGGCCGAGCAGTTGACTGCTCGATGACGGTAATTCTTCGGCCTGTACTGCGGCCCAAAGGGTTTGCCCGCCCAGCAATGTCGCACCAGTGAGCGCAAACATGTGAGCAGTAAACTGGCGCCGGCTTATATGGGTCATCTCATTGACTCCAGAATGATTTTTCCACGAAGTACGATACTCGTTTTCGCTTGGAAAACACAGCGGAGGAACTCATTAAAATGCTCCCTCCGCACCTCCATGCGGGGTTTATGATGTTTGGTTACCTAGCGAGGTCCCGATGTTTACTGGCATCGTAGAAGAAGTAGGACGCGTCAGCCGCATCGAACAACACGGCGAGAATCGCCGCATCTCCATCACTGCTACGAATACTCCGGAGGAGCTGAAACCCGGCAACAGCGTCGCCGTCAGCGGCGTTTGCCTCACTGCGCTCGACATCAAGCCAGGTTCATTCTGCGCCGATTTGGCGCCCGAGACCTGGGGACTTACATCCTTTTCGCGCATTCACGAGGGTGCCTTGGTAAATCTGGAACTACCCATGAAGGCCGATGGCCGCTTCGGCGGTCACATCGTACAGGGCCACGTGGATGGCGTGGGCAAGCTCATCGAACTCGAGCGTATCGCGAACTCTGAAAATTGGTGGCTGCGCATTGAGTTGCCCCCTGAGATAGAGAAATACACAGTCTACAAGGGCTCCATCAGCATCGAGGGCATCAGCCTTACGGTCGCAAAGCTGGAAGACCGGACGTGCACCATTGCCATCATTCCGCACACTGTCGAGATGACCAACCTCAACTCGTTGCAGCCGGGCGATCCCGTCAACCTGGAAGCTGATCTCATTGCAAAGTATGTCGAAAAGATGATGACTCGCGAGGCGACCGAGAGTTCACTCACGGTGGAAGAGCTGGTGCGGCAGGGCTTCTAGGCAAACTGACGGGCCAACCTTATCCTCGACGTATGTTCCCGGTTAGAGGAGAAAACGAAAACTCGCCAAGCCGGGGATTGTGCGCAGATTGCACGCACGCCCGGATCATCAAGTCAGAAAAGGGCTCGCAGTTCGTGCAATGCCAGCTTTCGTTCAGCGACTCCAGCTTTGAAAAGTATCCCCGACTCCCGGTCCTTACTTGCAGGGGCTACGCGAAGAAAACCTAGAAGATTGAATCTGAACTCGGCACTGGCTAACAGCCTACCTTCAGTTCGTCCAACTCCAGAAACTCGTGCACGATTGGCTCATCGGATTTCTCCATCTCGCCATAAGTACCGAAGAAGATCGCTTTGCCTTCGTGGAGGAAGACGACGCGGTCGGCCAGTTTCTGCGCCAGGCGCATATCGTGGGTCACCACAATGCTGGTCAGGTTCAGTTGGAGTTTAAGGCGCTTGATCAGATCTCCGAGCAGTTGCGCCATCAGCGGGTCCACCATCGTCGTGGGCTCATCGTAGAGCACGCATTCCGGCCGTGCTGCTAAGGCACGGGCAATGGCCACGGACCGTTTCATTCCCGTAGAGAGGTCGGAGGGCAACAGGTCGCGCATTTCCTTTACGCCCACCATCTGCAGCAAGCCATCGACGATCTGATAGGTCTGCTCTTCGGAGAGCTCACGACTTTCGCGCAGGGGAAACGCCACATTTTCGCCGACTGTAAGCGAATCGAAGAGCGCTCCGTTCTGAAAGACCATGGTGACTTTCTTTCTTATGGCTTCCAGTTGCACCTCCGAAAAGCCGGTGATATCTTCGCCCGCGACAATCACGCGTCCGGAGTCGGCTTTGAGAAATCCCATGAGAAGCTGCAGCGAAACTGATTTACCCACGCCGCTGCGCCCCAGGATGCACACGGTCTCACCCGGCATGACGTTGAAACTGACACGATCGAGAACGACTTTGTCGCCGAACGCTTTGGAGACTTCGCGGAATTCGATGTAAGGCTGGCTGGCGGTTTCAGGCATTCGATTGGTTCTCGGGAATCACGCTTAGGCTAAACGATTCTAACTAGTTCGCTGGCCCGCCTCCAATTCTTTGGGGGTATTCACGTTTCGGAAGAGATCGCGTGAGAATCCGCCGCGTTTCAACTCGTCTTCCCCAATCACTCGCGTCTTACGGGCGGCAAATAGCAAATCGATCTTGTTCTGTCCCGCAAGCAATGCAGTTTCGGCAGCATCGGCAAATTCCGGACGGTAAACGGCGCACAGGGGCTGCCAGCGTCCACCGGTGCGGGGAACGACCACCGTGACTTCGAGCGCACTTCGCGCTTGGCCAGTCAAGTACTCCAAAAACGCGGCAGAGACAAAAGGCATGTCCACAGCCAGCATCAGGTTGAGGTCCGTGTGCGAAGCCCGCAATGCAGCATGAATTCCACCGAGAGGACCTCGGTCGCGGAATATGTCTTCGACCACCGGAGCAAATGAGACGAACTTCTTACCATCTCCCACGATGCGTACATCGAGCGCCACCGAACGAGCTAAGTCGAGCGTCCGCGCCAGCAGAGTTTGGCCTTCGAGTTCGACAAGAGCCTTGTCCCTGCCCATGCGCGTGCTCTTGCCCCCAGCCAGGATGAAAGCAGTGACGTCCGGCTCCGCACCGCATCCCATGCCGCGATCATACACGTTGCGCTCGAAGAACTGGTTTGGGGAAGCAGTTGGCAAACACGCGGCGAGCAGGTTGTAAAGGACGAAAGGAAATGCTTTACGAACTGGTTTCGGCGTATTCCGAAGCCTCACGGGAGTGCTCGCGCACAATCAGCACTCCAACCAGAACCGCGCTAACCAGCATAATTACGCGGATGTAAATACCGGCGTGAAAAGCCTGATCGCCCGCAGCAGTTCGGAGAAGGCCTGAGCTGGCGCTAACGGTGCAAAATCCGAAATAAAATTTTTCCATCCACCCCCGCGAGATCACGAGAAGCCACAAAAGAATGGAGGAAACGACGGTAAAGACTCCGCAGAGGATCCACGTGCCAGTGGGTACCGTAGAGGGCACCCAGATGCCGGAGGCGGGATTGGCCGCCACCATCTGCCGCACCGCGATCAACAGGAATACGACGGAGTGTACCAGAGCGACCACGGCGCGTTTGCGGTTGGTAAGAATGGAAAATCCGCCCATACGTGACCATACTCTACCGAAACGGCTGGACAAGGGGCTGTGATCTGGGTCACGCAGTAAGAGTGCACTGGGAGGGCCGTTTCTAGCACTTCCGGGCCATAGTTTCCCGAATCGTGCCATTGTCATAGCGCGCTAATGGCCTCAAGATACGGGTGGTTGGTAATGGCACTCTCGATTGAGTCCAATTTACAAGGTTCTTGACGGATTGAAAGACGCGAAATGCGGGAGCTAGACGCAAAAACGGAGCTTGGTAAGCCGCGAACGGGTCTCGCGATGCGGGAACGCAGCCGACTGCTGATCGCCCTGGCTCTGCTGGTGGCCGCTCTTGCCGTCGTTATTGTAAGGGACCGCGAGTTCTGGTTTGGTTCGGACGACGGGACCGAAGCTGACGGCACGTACACCGAGAACGTCCCGAAACCGCAGGCGGCTGTTGCTCCTGCCAAAACCGCTGAAGTACCAGTAGTGGCACCGGCTGCTCCGAAGAGCCGGACTGCCACCAAGACTTCCACCGCGGCCGTGGTTGCACAGCCATCCAAGGAAGTTCCAAGCTCAGAGACTCCAGCCATCGTGACCAAGCGAGCCGTCCTTCCGCCGCTGGATGTCGAAGTAATCGCCGGCGATACCCACAGCACGGTCCATCCGGGAAGCAATATTGCGAAGGTGGAGATTCCGGGCGCTTCGAACCGCCTGCCTGCGGCCGCGACTTCTGTAATCGGTCAACCGACCAACGCCGCCGACCGCGAGCGTATTTCCTCCGCCGATATGACCTATCCCTTGCTGGGACAGCACACCAGGGTTCAAGGTTCAGTAGTGTTGCAGGCGGTCGTGGGAACGGACGGCACCATCGAAAACCTGCGCGTGATCAGCGGCCCCGCAATCCTGACTGCCGCAGCCCAGCAGGCTGTTCGCGAGTGGCGCTTCAAGCCTTATCTGCAGAACGGACAGCCGGTCGAGACTAAAGCTACGATTACGGTAAACTTCTCCATCCGCGTCTCAGATAATTCCGCCAAGGCTAGCTAGAATCTTCCTACTGGCTCTAGAACAGGATCCAGCACACCAAACCTTCTCCACATGTCGCGCTGTCTTGCACGGGCACAAAGCTGTCTGCGAACCTACTCTCGTCCGTCTTACGGATTTTTCTCCTACGAGAGGCTCGGGTCTTGCCCCGATGGGAAGCTTGGAGAAATAGCTGTACCCTAATCCATGGGGAAGGGAGAGAAGTCGCGTCTGTCCTTGCCCCTCAAGGTCACTGGATGGGCGCTGCTTTCTTCCCCTCGCCCCTCCTGTAAGGCCATCTAAAGTTAAGGAAGGCCAGCCCGCATCTCTTCAAGCCGGAGTTCTCACGCCGCTTAGCAAGGGGAACCGAGCTCAGCCTGGCCACTATAAGTTTCGAGCGGCAAGGCCAACTAATTTTGTCGTCGGTTCCCGAGTTTCCCCACTCTCTCGCCAGGTTTCGTGCGGCGCTACTGCACCGTCAGCGAAACCGACGTGGTGTGCTGCTCGCCGCTGGCATTACCCGTAATGGTGACCGTATAGGTGCCGGCTGGAGTGCCGGGGTTTGTCTTGGTTGTGGGCGGTGGAGTGCTGTTTGATCCCGAACCGCCGCAGGCCGCTTGCAGCAAGCATCCGCTCATTGCAAGAAAGATGAGACAGACACCCAGAAACTTTCGACGACCTGCCGTATTGAAACTCGCTGCACCCAGCAACATGGCAGGCATCAGCAGACCGAGGGCGAGGAGCCAGCGTGAGCCGTGCTCTGGAGCCGGGGCCAGTGCGGCCTGAGCACCGGTCGTAGCGACGGTCAGCATCGAAGTGCCCGTATTATTGGCCACCGAGATCGCTCCCAGCGAACAGGTAGGTGCCGGGCTCAGGGTAGTGAAAATGCTGCAGGTCAAAGCCACCGTCGAAGGATTGAGGCCCCCTGACGGGCTAATTGTGATGGTGGATTGTCCCGACGCTCCAGGAGCAACCGAAAGCGACGTCGGCGAGGACGACAGGCTGAAATCGGGTGCCGGGGCAGCCGCCACTACCAAATTGACAACGCTTGAAGTGCTGACGTTGAAGTTGCCGTCGCCACTATAAGCTGCAGTGATATTGTGAGTCCCGATCGCCAGCGTCGAGATCGCCAAGGTCGCAATTCCTCCGCTTAGCGCCGGGCTGCCCAGCGGCGTGGTTCCGTCCATGAACGTCACCGTGCCAGTAGGCTGACCTGAAGTGTTTGGGTTGACTGTGGCCGTAAACGTGACCGGCTGATTCAAAGTGGACGAGGTGGGGGAAGAGGTTAATGCCGTGGTCGTGCCTGCCTTCTGCACCGTTTGAGTCAACCCCACTGTATGTTTCTGATATCCGTTGGTGCTGGTGTAAACGGCCGAGAGTGAGTTCGTTCCCACCGGCAGAGTCGACGTATTCACGGAGTATTGTCCGTTTGCCAGGTTTCCGGAACCAAGAACCGTGCTGCCGTTCATCACCGTCACGCTGCCTGTAGGCGCTCCCATGCCATTGGATACACTAGCCGCCACTGTTGTAGTCAGCGTGACTGACTGGCCGTAGGGCGAATTGTTGCCAGAAGATACCAGACTCATGGCAGTGCCTTGTGTGTTCAACAACACGCTCACGGTATTACTCACTCCATTGGCGACAACCACATCCTGTGCGCCGTCTCCGTTGAAGTCGCCCACAACAGCGGAGTAAGCTTCGGATCCGGTTCCGAACAGCGTTGAGGAGGTTGCGGGCTGGAAGGTGCCATTCCCAATGCCGAAGAGCAGACTCACCAGGTTACCGGGAGCGCTGCCCAGAGGCGTGCTGGTCAGGGCTAGATCAAGATTGCCATCGCCATTGAAATCTGCGAAGACGATCGATGAGGGATTTGCATTGCCTGTCGCGTAATACTTGACGGCCTGGAACGTCCCGTCTCCGTTTCCCAGCAGAACGCTAACTTCCTGCGTGAGGAAATCGGCGACCGCGAGATCAAGGCTGCCAACGCCGCTAAAGGCTCCTGCTACTACCGAAAGCGGATTCCCTCCGCTCCCCGTCGAGTAAGTTGGATGTTGCGACTGTGGCTTAAAAGTGCCATCTCCGTTGCCGACAAGAACCCCAGCAGTGCTGTCCGTCTCGTTCACCACCACCAAGTCAATCTGACCTCCGGCGAATTCCGCAACTGCCACCGATATAGGACCATTACCTGCCGCATAGGGGCCCCCACTCGCAGGCGTGAATGTTCCATCGCCGTTCCCTAAGAGGACACTTACATTATTGGTATAGAAATTCGTCACCGCTACGTCCAGCTTGCCGTCACCGTTGAAGTCTCCCGTCGCGATCGAGGTTGGCTCCTCTCCGCCAGTGGAGGTATCAATGTGTGACTGGAAGGTTCCATCGCCGTTTCCCAAGAACACACTGATGGTATTTGTGGCGTAGTTTGCCACAGCGATATCCGCGATTTTGTCACCGTTGAAATCTCCTACGACCACGTAATAGGGGTAGGTGTCGGTTCCGGTGGAGTAACTGGCCGGCCCCTGAAAGGTGCCGTCGCCCTTACCCAGAAGGATTGAGATTGTGCTCGGGCCGCAACTGGGGAAATTTGCGCAGTTGCTATTCGTCACCACCAAGTCCGGAACGCCGTCTGAGTTGAAGTCGCCCGTGGCCACCGCTCGCGGAGTAGTTCCGGCATCGAAGTCTGTGCGCGTCTGAAAGGTTTGATTTCCATTGCTCACAATCGCGCTAACAGAATTGCCGCCCGAATTCGCGGTCACCAGATCCGTGGTGCCGTCGCTATGATTAGCAAAATTCGCTGCGACTACGGAGTACGGAATGTCTCCCGTCCCGGCATTCACCTGTCCTGCAAACATTCCGTTGCCCTGCCCCCAGAGCACGCTGACCGTATTCCCGTTGCCAGCGGAGACAGCCAAGTCCATGTTTCCATCGTGATTGAAATCTCCTACAGCCACCGACGTCGGAAACGCCGCAGTAGGATATTCCACGTGCGTCGGGAAAGACCCAGTTCCCGTCCCCAGCATGACGCTAACCGCATTCCCTGCTTGGTCGGCGACTGCTACATCCAGATAACCATCGCCGTTGAAATCCGCCAGGGCTACCGAAACAGGGGTGTTTCCTGTAGTGGATTGGAGTTGACTCTTGAACGTCCCGTCACCGTTTCCCAGCAGTACGCTAATGACGTTGTTATTGTTCTTGTTTGCTACCACCAAATCCATCACAGTGCAGCCGGAAAACTTAGCATGAACACACCCCACGGCCACCGACCACGGATTAAATCCCGTGGTGTAAGCAACCTGTGCGTTGAAACTTCCATTACCTTTCCCTAGCAAGACTCCTACTGTCCCGTCCGTCGCATTTGTGACGGCGAGGTCAAGGTTGCCGTCTCCGTTGAAGTCGCCAACCGCAACTCCTTGCGGTTGCTTCCCGGTCGCAGTATCGATTTTGGGCAAGAACGTACCACTGCCATCGCCCTTGTTCAGAAAAATGCTGACTGTGTTACTGCCGGAATTCGTTACTGCGATATCTGGGTATCCATCCCCATTGAAATCCCCAACGGCAATCCCCTCGGGGGCGGTGTCGGTTGCGTAAACCGCCCCTGGCGTCTGGAATGTGCCGTTTCCGTTTCCCAGAAGCACGCTGATCGAGTTACCGCCGGGATTCCCGGAATTGGCGACCACAACGTCGAGATTGCCGTTGTTCCTGAAATCCCCAAACGCCACCGCTTGCGGATTGGCTCCGACCGGATACTGAGGCGCCTCCAGAAATTGTCCGGCATGAGCGGCCAGAACTCCGAACACCGTGTACATCACCAATCCCGAAAGCGCGCGTCTTAACATAACCCTCCCTCGACAACATTCCTTTTTTAACTTCGACTGCGCACCAAGACGCACCACTTTCTTGAAGCGCTAAGCAACGGTTTCCGCGTGAAGCGAGGGCGGTGCAAAATCGCCTTACCGCAGGCACCGACGCCACGGCGAAAAAGAAAACGGGTGCAACAGGGGGACTTAAGGGGAGGTTGATCTCCAGGCCGCTGGGGGAACTGCCGGGCCTGAAGCGGCAGAAGCTTATCTCGGTTCACTCACCTTACGCAATAACCCATTTGGGCTAAACCTTTCCATGAAGCCAAATGTCTAGAGCGGAAAGTCCAGCACAGAGTCGAGAAAGAGGGCCCGAATGCGGGTTCGGGCCCCAGGTTCAGGGTGAACAGCGTTGGGAGAGGGCTTCTTACAACTTATTTACTACCGGCGTTGGCCGTGGTCTGACTTTGCACCGCCAATTGCTGTTCAACGACCTGCCGCAAAGAGGCATAGTCCAACGCACCGCTGAGGAAATGTCCGTTGATGAAAAAGCTTGGCGTCCCGCTGATACCCAGGCGTGCTCCCTCTTTGTGGTCTTTGTCCACGGCAGCGGCTTCCTCGCCTGAATCCAGGCACTTATCGAACTCAGCCCCGTCCAGCTTTAAAGCACGGGCTTGTGCCTTGAGTTGGTCAACGTCCAACTCCTTGCTGTGATACAGCTCGTCGTGGAGCTCCCAGAATTTTCCCTGCTTGCCTGCACAACGCGCCGCTTCCGCGGCCTTCTCTGAGCGCGAGTGAATCGGGAAATCCTTGTAAGTGAATGCGACTCGATCGCCCAAGTCGGCCTGAAGTTTTTTCACATCGGCAGCCACCTTCTGGCAATACGGGCACTCGTAATCCGCAAATTCCACCATGGTCACGCGCGCGTTTTGCGGACCGATCACTTCCGAGTTCTGCAGATCCACGTTGGCTCGCGGTGGCGCAAGACTTATAGACACCGTGGTCTGGACGCGCAACGCGGTCACGTAGGCCGCGCGTACTTTGTCGGTTCGCAGCTGACGGATCTTTTCCAGTATCTTTCCACGAACTGCCTCGTACGGCTGGTCGGTCTCTAGCCCTTCGTAGTAGACCTTCATTTGATCTTCGGTGGGATCTTTTACCTGGGACTTAATATCCCGGTCGATCAGCTGTTCAAGCGTGATGTTCTCGCTTTTAGCTTTCTGTTCGAGCAGTTTCTTGTCGATCAGATCGTTCAGAGCCCTGGTCTCGGCTTGATAGTACTGGTAGTGCGCCGACAGGAGTTTGGCGGACTCTTCCCGTTCGAGATCGGCCATCGTCACCTTGACCCCGCCAACCTCCGCCACCACGCTTGAGTCTTCTTGCGCGGCAATCCTGCCCACGCTCGACACCACGAGCGCGATGCCCAATCCAAAGTTTAGAAGATTTCCTGACACCGACATGAATTTCCCCCCAGTCTTTCGTAGGCTAGATTTAGTGGAAAGAGCGCCAAAGTGCAGCGTGCAGACCACGAGAACTGTGTTTCGACCTGCTATGGTTTGCTTCAGATACGCCGCCAAGCCGGGGAGAGGGCTTTGTTCGCTCCAATGGCGCATCCCGTACTTTACAAGAAATCGGTACATCCACAACTCCCCGAGCGCAGTAATCCGATATTACTAACCCCGCGACAAACCTCGCGCCGCGTCGGATTCGAGCCCGGTGCGCGAGCCGGCTATCTTGCCAATAATTCCGGAGCGCGTCGATACACCCATCTTGACCATGACCAGCCGGATAAAGGCTTTCACAGTGTTGGGGCTGATCTTCATTCGCTGAGCAATCTCTTTGCTGGTATAGCCCTCCAGCAGAAACTGCACGGTTTCCTGTTCGCGGGTGGTGAGACCAAAACGTTCCGCCACTTCTGCGACCATAACCACCTCACTACCTTTTCGTTCTAGCATCACGATCAGCAGTCCATCCGACGAACTGGAGCCGTTCTTGTGATTTCCCGCCTTCCGATTTCCTTTGATGTCGACGGGAAACGAACGACAAAGATAGGTTCGCCGGGCCGAGTGAAACTCGCCGACCACTCGCGACGCAGATTGCTTCCCTACCAAGTCCACACGGACCTTATTCGCCAGCCAGAGGTCCGGATGATTAATACTTTCGGGCCGGTCTGGAAACGCGAGGATTTGAAGCGCCTCAGAGTTAGAAGCGACCACGCTCAATGAAGCGTCAACCACGATCAGACCGGGACGGGCCGGAGCTGTATGCACTCGAATTTTCCCCACTTTCGGAGACGGGGCTTCACCATCGCGCCGCCTCAGATGAATTGACTTGGCCACGAGGCCCGGGGGGACCTCCATGCGTTATTGCCTTGACATAGCCAGCGACGAGGCAACGGTCGTACATTCTCGCTGCTGCGCAAAGTCATTAACTTCCGCGGGTCAAATCAGGTAAACACTTTCCTGGGGGTAGGAAAGTCATCTTGCACTTCTTCCGGAGGGCGTAGAAGAAGGCGCGTGTATTGTCGCACAAAAGCTGGTGTTGTCAAGTTTAATAGTTCATTAAAGTTACTTCTTTCGGGGGTTGCGGAAGAAGTACAGCAATCGAGCTACTTCGAATGGGTTACTGCAAAAGATGTATTCCCTTCCGAATTAGTCCATTTCAGATGACAGGGTCTCCGTTTCACACTAGCTAGATTCACCGGGTCAGGCTCGCCGCTCCAGGCGGCGACTCTTATTTGCTCCGGCCGGCTTCAACCGACCGGCCGTTTGCTTTCGTTCCTTAAGCGCCGGCTTATTGATCGGCGTGGTGCCACTCTTCTTTGAAACGGCAGACTGCGTCCGCGCCACGTTCGTCGCCTCAGGCACCGCAATTAACTGCGGCCGGCGCGATCGAGTCCAAGTTTCTAAAGCCTTTCGAAAGCGCGAAAGGACGACGTTACACGCATCCTTCAGGACAACGCGAAACCTCGTCACACCTGACGTCTCAACTGGAGTTATCTTGAGCGCTTCTCTGTATTTTGTGATCCAAGCTTCGTCCCCGCCGTGTAGTTCCGCCCGATCCATAACCACCTCACCCACTTTGCCCTGCGTGTCTATGCCTTATACGCCCTTGCCAGCACTCACGGCATCGCTCGAAGGAACTACTCCATTCGACGGAGCCAACGAGGTTCGTCGGTACGGTCAAGTCCAAGGTCCACCAGCCGGCAACCTGCGCTGGAGCGCGAATCATTTTTGTTACAATTCGCCTGGCTCCAGATCTTCAAGCAGTTGTAAGATTTTTGCTTCCCCGGGGACACACGATGGCTGCAAGGCTCACACTTTATCTTCGAGTTTCTGTCGTCATATTCCTCTTGTTCTGCTATTCAGCCGAAATGCTGGACGGACAAGGCTCGTATCTGAAACAAGCCACAATCTCCGAGTCTGGGGGGACGATTCGCCTTGTCGCCAATGATTCGCGCCCGCTCGCACAGGCCCTGGAGGCGCTGCAGCAAAAGTATGGATGGCGCGTCAATTACGAAGATCCACAGTATATCTCCAAGCTGGACGTGATCGAGCCAAAAGGCCCGCAGGATAAATCTTCCCAACCTGGCGGCCAACGTCGAGTGCCCGGCGGCGGAAATTTCGTCGTGGAGTTCAGCGTCGCCCCTGCTCCTAATGCGATTCCCGACGAACAAAAAACACTTCAAATGCTCGTCGATGCTTACAATAAATCTGGCAATCCGGGCCGATTCGAGTTGCGCAAAGACAAGGACAGGCAGGAAGGGGTCTTCGATGTCGTTGGCACGGCGGCTCACGATAGCCAGGGCAAGATCGCTCCACAGCAAGTGTTGCTCGATTCCCCCGTCACGATTCCTGCTCAAGAAAGAACCTTCTCCGATACCGTCGATTTGATTTGCCAAACCATCGAAGATAAAACTCACGTGAAAATTACACTGGGCATTCACCCGTTAGGATTGGATCGCACCAATGTCACCGCCGGTGGCAAGGAGCTTAGCGCTCGCTCTTACCTTTTCCGCACTATGGAATCGACGAGTCGCAAACTGGTTTGGCGCCTCCTCTATGACCCGGAATCGAACAGCTACTTCTTGAACATCCACCAGGTGAAGCTTCCTGGGAAGGGATAAGGCTTAGCGAGATTGGGTTAGTTCAACTGGGGACTTGCGGAAGTGAATGGTGGGACTAAAGTTTTGTGATCCGCATTTCTTAAGAGGAACCGCCATGACACGAAAGTTAGGGGTAGCTGCTTTGATGCTGGCCCTGCTTGGACTAGTCGGGATAGTTCATGCGCAAAGCCCGTACAGGGTCGAATACTTCAACAATGCCAATACGAGTGCTCCCGACGCAACTCTGAGACTCGACAATGATGGTGCTGCGGCAGGCGCAAACCTGTGTGCAGATATTTTTGTTTTCGATTCCAATGAAGAATTGTCGGAATGCTGCAGTTGCCTGGAAACGCCGGATGGTCTGCGCACTTTATCGGTGGATAGCGATCTCACAGCTAACCCGGTAAACGGCGTGGTTCTGAGTACCGGCGTGATCAAGATGGTAGCCGCAGCACCGACGAATGATAAATGCCCGCCTCCCAGCACGATTTTGCTCGTGCCGGATGGCGAGATCCAGGCTTGGGCAACGCACATACAGGGCACTACCAATGCGATCACGGAGACCGCTTCTCAGGTTTCTTCCCTCAGTACGAATGAGCAGAAGAAACTGGCGATGCAGTGCGGGGCAATCCGGGCTGTCGGCAGCGGTAAGGGCATCTGCAGCTGCGGAACCAATACCGGATCTTAACTTAACCGAGCCGCTCTCGGCTCTGCTCAAGGCAACTCGGCTTTTTTCGCTTACCCGACCCCAAGGGTTAGCGATATTGGGTTAGTGCATGTGGGGACTTGTAAAAGCCGCATATGCGGCTAAAGTGCAATGGCGCCACTTTCACGGTCCTATGACCTCCCCCTAAGGACGGCGCTATCTCGAAGGAGGAAACGACATGACACGAAAGTTAGCAGTATTTTGTACTTTGATCCTGGCGCTGGTTGTATTTGCCGGGATGGCTCAGGCGCAGACGGTGGTCTCCAGTCCGTATCGGGTGGACTACTTCTCTAACGCCAACACTGGGGGAGCTCCCGATGGCACCCTGAGACTGGACAATGATGGCGCCGCAGGTGGGAATCTGTGCGCGGACATCTTTGTTTACGATTCCAATGAAGAGCTGTCGGAATGCTGCAGCTGCCTGGAAACTCCGGACGGCCTCCGCACTCTGTCGATCAACAGCGACCTTACCGCCAATCCTCTGACCGGTGTGGTGCTGTCAACCGGTGTAATCAAGATCGTTGCCGCCGCGACGGTTTCTAACACCTGCCCGGTTCCCAACAAGATTACCCTCGTCGACGGGAATGCCGAAATCCAAGGCTGGGCTACCCACATTCAGAACAGCAACTTCGCTGAAACGGAAACCGCTTCTCAGGTTTCCTACTTGAGCGCTACCGAACAAGGCAGACTGGCCCGTCAGTGCGGCGCCATCCTGTCCGTCGGCAGCGGCAAGGGTATCTGCACCTGCGGTACTGGAACGGGATCCTAGTTCTAACCCCTGTTCACGATCGCTGGAATCACAACCGTATCAAATGCACTCGCCAGCCAGAGCCAAAAGCTCTGTCTGGCGAGTGTCCTTTTAGACAACCCTCAGTGCCAGGATTTCCGCTGCGCTGCTCCGCTGGTTTTTTCCTTCCCCATTCTGCCGACACCCGTACCGCAAGTGCTGTAAGTTATTGAGAAACTTGACGCACACCGGCACCGGCACGAAGGTAACCTACCCAAGAACGCAAGTTCAGGAGATGATGAAGCTGCCTTCGGCGCTCCCTTAGTCCGAAGTCGGTCTGCAAGTAACTATCATGCCGCAGAAAATTATGGATGTTCTTATGCTTGGGCGTTGCTCCCACGAGTTCTCTTGGCCCCGGCGTGGCTCTGACGGGGATTACTACCAGGTTTGTCTTTTGTGCGCCGCCGAGTACAAGTATGACTGGAGTACCATGCGCCGCACCGAGCGCGTGGAGCACGCGAAACCCGAGACCGGCATACGTCGCAGCCACCCCCGCGAAAAACGGCCGTCCTGGACGCCCCGTGCCCGCCGCTTGAAGCTTGACGTGGCTCTGCGCTACCGGGTCAATAACACCAGCACCTGGTACGAAGGCACTATCGAGAATCTAAGCCAGACCGGGTTGCTGTTCCGCGGCCCCCAGCAGTTGCCGGTGAACGCCTTGATTGAGATGGTGTTTGAGATGCCCGAAGAAATCTCCGGACAGAAGAATCGTAACGTCCTTTGTCAGGGTCGCGTAATCCGCTCCAAGGATCAAGAAGCAAAGGCTCAAAAAGAGGAAGCCGACTCCGGCCTTTTGGCTGCCTCGATCGTCGACTACAAGTTCATTCGCTAGAAGCCTGAATGGGTTTCGTAGCCGGACCAAGTGTCCGCGCCGGAGCAAACGACCACCCCCTGCCCCAAACCCGATTAGGCCCCCTGCAACTGGAATTCGTTGAATAGACGCCTTCCTGCTCATGAGCCTTTGTCACATGCGCTGAATGAAGATCTGCTAAGAATTGATTTCCCTTGATGGCCTTCGATTCGGTTCGCCATCGGCCTTTCGGACAGTGACTTCAGTACCTTAGTCGTACCTGCCCCTTCCCCTTATAATCCACTCAAGATTCGGCATTGTCCGCGTTCTTTGGAAGAAGATGTGCGTTCGAAATGCTTTAAGCGCGCTTCTAAAGAACGCCACCAATTCAGTGGACCCTTTTTACGCATCGTCGATTCTTTTCATCGGGCTGTCATTCGGCAGCTTTCTGAACGTGTGTATCTATCGCCTGCCGCGGGGTTTGTCTGTGGTCATGCCTCGTTCCAGATGCCCCCGCTGCAAGCACCTGATTGCGTTCTATGACAATATGCCGGTCATCAGTTGGCTGATCCTTCGCGGCCGCTGCCGGCAGTGCAAGACCAGAATTTCTCCTCGCTATTTGTTTATCGAGTTACTCACCGGCGCTTTGTTCCTGGGTTGCTACGCCTATTTCGGGCTCACGCTCGCTACGCTGAAATTCTGTGTCTTCGGGTTTCTCATACTCGGCCTGATTTTCACCGACGCTGAAACCAAGCTGTTGCCCGACAAACTCACGCTGCCAGGCCTCGCGCTCGGCATAGTTTTCAGCTTACTGGTTCCGGTAACCGACGTCGCTTCGCAGTTTCTGCCGGGCTTGATGAACCTGCCCTTCAGCGCAGACCTCTCAGCCCGGCTGCTCTCCTTGCTCGATTCTTTGTTGGGCGCGGCTTTGGGTGCATCTTTCATCTACGGCGCGGGCGCTGCGTATTTGCGCTGGCGCGGAACCGAGGGCATGGGTTTCGGCGACGTTAAGCTGATGGGAATGGTGGGCGCGTTTCTGGGTGTGAAGCTCACTATCTTGACCATCTTCGCTGCATCGCTTGCCGGATCTCTGTTTGGTTTAACCACCGTGCTCATGGTGTGGATCAAGCGCACTCGCCGCTTCACGCGGCGGCTGCACAACCTGCAAGCTGCGCGCCGTCGAGGGTGGCAATCCGCGCAGATGGTTTACCGCCATTACCAGATGCCCTTCGGCGTCTTCCTGGGCAGCATGGCCTTGCTCGCACTCTTTGTCGGTAACCAATTCTTGCACTGGTACGGGAGACTTTGGTGGTAAGGCTGCTTGCCAATCCGGTGCTGCTGCGTGCGCTCCTCGTTTTGTTTGCTGCGGGATGTGCGTTCGTATTCCTTATCTGGCTGATGCGCCGCTTGCGCAGCGATATCGCCGCCGAGGCCGACCTCGAGTCCGTTGCCCCTCCCGCTCTGGAAGCTCTGCCGGTTCATCTTTACAACACGGTGATCCAGCAGTTGAAACAGCAGAAGCACGAATTACAAGTGCAGACGCTCTCCGAGCAGCGCCGTGCTCGCACCAGCGAAAACTTCAGCCAGACCGTGCTCTCCAACCTTCCTTGCGGCGTGCTCGTGTTCGGCCTTAACGGATTAGTGAAGCAAGCCAATCCCGCAGCTAAAGACATTCTCGGCTTCCGGTCCCTCTCGGGGATGAGTGCCGCTGATATCTTCCGCGACGCAACTGTATGTTCGCCGGAGTCACCGACTGTGCATTCTGACGGCCTGGAGGACGTGCCGGCGCGGCTCGTCGAGGAAGTGCATGCGGTTCTGCGCGAGGGCAGCAAGCATCGTCAATTGGAAGCGGATTATTCCACTCCCGCAGGAGAAAAGCTTCGCCTCGCGGTTACAGTTTCCGCCGTTCCCGCCGTCGATGGCAGTCTGCTCGGAGCGGCATGCTTGATCAGCGATCGCAGCGAATTCGAGCACATTCGCCACGAGCAACAACTGCAAGGCGAACTTTCTGCCGAAATGGCGCTCCAGTTGCGAACCTCTCTGACCACCATCGCCGGCTATGCTCAACAATTGGCGCGAAATCGGGATCCGGATCTTGCCCCGCAGTTGGCTGCCGATATCGCCAGCGAGGCTGCCAGTCTGGACCATCGCATTGGAGGATTCTTGGCGGAAAAACGGAATGCCCCAGGCATCGACGCCCGGGCCAGTGCAGCGGGTCGAACGAAATGAAAGTCGTACTACCAGGATCAACCGGCAGATTTTGTACGAACAAATCTGCTTATGCTCGCAGTCAAAGGATGGAAGCTATGAAGCGCATCACGTATGTTGGATTTGTATTCGCGTTGTTCATTGTCCTGGCTGGCTCTCCGGCCGCGGCACAGACCACACAGCCCACAACGCCGGCCCCCGATCAGTCATCGCTTGGAGACTATGCTCGAAAGCTCCATAAGGATCCGGTCGTCAAAGCTAAGCCCAAGGTCTTTGACAACGACAATCTTCCAACCGAGGACAAGCTGTCTGTCGTTGGCGCGCCCGTCGCGGCCAATGCAGGCGACAGCACCGCTACGAATTCCAATCTGAAGGACGCAACTGCCGCAGCCAAGCCCGAAGACGAGCAGTCGAAGAAAGAAGCCGAGTGGAAATCCTGGCAGGACAAGCTGGCCGCACAGAAAAATGCGATCGACCTCGCCTCGCGCGAACTCGACGTGCTGCAGAAGGAATATCAGCTCCGCGCCGCCGCTATGTATGCGGACGTCGGCAACCGATTACGCAACTCCAGCCAATGGGACAAGGAAGATGCCGACTTTAAGCAGAAGATTGCCGACAAACAGAAAGCTGTCGATGATGCCAAGCAAAAGCTCGACGATCTGCAGGAAGAAGCCAGAAAGGCCGGAGTCCCTGCCGCCATGCGCGAGTAAGAACAACTATCTCGAATCGTTCAGAGAAGGTAAAACGCCGGCCATTGGCCGGCGTTTTCGTTTGTCTAAGTTACCAACTCACAGCGACGTTTGTTCGCCCCTCGCGTTTTCTCGCAATCTTTCAATCTGCTTCACATGATGCCGCCCATGAATCCAATGAAATCTTCTCCACTGCGCCGCCGTCAACGGACCTAGAATCGGATGGTCAAGCAATCTCTCGCGCCCAAAGCGGGCCTCGCACCGCGCAATGATTTCGTCCATCGCTTCCAGCTTCAGCCTAAACTCCGCTCTCACCTTCTCTGCCGGCAAGCCTCGCGGCACGGTCTGCTTCGGCGCTTTTCGACCCTCTGGCAGATAGTCGAAGCTAAACACAACCCAGCTCCTCCAGCGTTGCCTCATCGACGCTCGCCCTGCCATTGGTTTACCCGCTTCGAGCATCCGTTCGAATCCCTTCACCGTTCCGGTATAAGTCAGATACAGGTGTTCCAGCACTTCGGCGGTGCACCATTTCCCGATCGGATGCCACCCCATCTGCTCGTTCGTCATCCCCTGTATCGCTGAATCCACGGCTTGTTGCAACTCTTCGAGCAAGGTATCCATAGAGCCAACTCGCGTTTCCGTGCGCTTCAGGTAAAATATTCCGCGACCACAAATTATCCCAGTTATAACAGGAAGGCCGTCATGAAGATGCGGGATTTCGTCCTGCCGAGTACCGGCACCAGAGAAGAAACCGCGCCGGGTATGCACCCTCCACGTGCGGTTGTGCCGACGATTTTCTCCGCAATCGTTCTCTTAGTTCTCGCGTTATGCGTGGCTTGCGACTCCAACATCAAACCGCCAGAACCCAAGCCCGAACCCAAAGGGCCCGAGTTGCTTACTGGACGCGCTGCTTTTCAGAAGGTGTTTATCGCCGCCCGCAACTACGCCGCCGATGTGAAACCCTTCCGCATCGAATCAGTCCCCACCACCGACGGAGATGGCCACGGCGGTAAGTCGGCCGTCTGGCGCGCCAGCTTCGCTTCACCCACCCAACGTGGAGTCAAGCCGTTTATCTGGTCGGGCAGTAACGCGCCTGACGCTCCCTCACGCGGAGTCTCGCCCGGGAACGAGGACGTATATAACCCGAGCAATGCATCCACTCAGATTTTTGACGTGGCCTTCCTTAAGGTCGATTCTGATCAGGCTTTTGATGTGGCGCAAAAACACGGTGGCGACAAGATTCTCGAAAAAGATCCTTCCACGCCCGTACTCTATGTCTGCGATTGGAATCACAACACCAACGAACTCATCTGGCACGTTATTTATGGAGCCAGTCGCGAGGCCGCCAAGCTGACGGTCGCAGTCAACGCCTCCAGCGGAGAGTTTATTCGGGTGGAGAAATAGAGGCAGATCCTTTTCTTGGAGATGGTTGCGGAAGGAAAATCAAAAACCAGGGTAAAGCCTCACTCCTGCTCCTCTGCTTCCTTCAACTGGTCCTCGATGGAAGAAAAGAAGCGGCACAACGCACCGGCGGAGGCGATTGCGCCTTTCAAAGCCTGGCGTTCCCCGAAAGAAACTATATCTGCCACGGAATATTGGAGGCGGAGTCGGTCCGTGGCACATTGGGCGCTCAACAGTTCGATTTTTGCCGAGCGCAAATCGGATGCCAGGCGTGCGATCCCCGCCTGTTTTCTGAGTTCATCGTTTAACATCTATACTCCTTGGTTTCCAATCTCGGTGAATCGGCGCTGTCCTGCTGGAGCCACTCGACTATGGGGGAAGGCTGCAACGAAAACCTTCGGGCTCCAGCAGGACGCAGCCTGCGGGATCAACTACTTGCTAGTGTGAATTTATTGTACATTGTTACTTGAACATTGTTCAAATTATTTTTGGGCCCTGCGTTGATCCTATACACTTCGGAGTCGAGCCGTTGCCCAGACAAGCTGATCCCGCACTTGAACAGCGCATCCTTGAAGCCGCCAGCCGGCTGCGTTCCCGCGGTGGAGAAAAGGCTCTCACTATGCGTGCCGTCGCCAAAGCCGCCGGCACTACCACCCCCACCGTTTACGAGCGCTATCGCGATCGTGACGACATTCTTCGCGCCTTGCGCATCCAGACGCGCAATGAACTCTTCGCCAGTCTCCGCCGCTCTCGTACCCTGGCCCAGGCTTGCCAGGATTATCTCGAGTTTGCCCTTCAGCATCGTCACGCCTACGAAGTGCTCTATGACAGGTTCGCCGAGCCCCCGTCCTTGCACGAGCCTTGGCCATCCTTCAATTTGATGCGCGAGCACTTGACGCAACGCCTGGGAGGAACCTCGCGCCAGCATACCCGCCTCATGCTCTCAATTTGGTCGCTGCTGCACGGCACCGCGATGCTGTTAATCCGGGGAGAAGCCAGAGGCGCATTGCGTACGCAAATGTTTCACGCCTGTCTTGATGCCGTCGAAGTTGTGGTTGCAGAAGCTACTCGCTGCAAAGGCAGAGCCCGTTCCGGTCCCAAGTGGCCCACCAACCTGATTCTGGGAGAGGAAGCAAAAAGCAAGGTCATCGCAGGCGACGATGACGAATTCATGAAATCGGCGATCCCACGACGCAAGAAACATAAGGCAGCGTCAGAAGCACGCTCTCGCAAAGCGCGCGCCGAACTGTGATTCAGCCTTGAACCGCAATTCAGCTTTAATCCGGCCAATCTATTTTCCGGCCGTCTGCGCCTTCAGCCGCTCAATCGCCTTCTGGGCCTGGTCGGCCTCCGGCCCGTGCGGGAGAATCTTCAAATAGCTTTCGTATTCAAGTCGGGCATCGTCCAGGATACCTAGCTTTTCCAGACTCACTGCCAGACGGATCGTCGCTACCGCATCGTTCTCCTTATAATGCAGCGCGTCCCGGTAGCGCTCTTCCGCGGCTCGGTAATTCTTGCGCTTGAAGTAAAAATCCCCTACTTCAATGTCCTTTGCCGCCTTGTGCGGGTCCCATGTATGGAACTCCGTAACGCCGTTGCCGCTCAATACCTCAGCTTCGGCCTCCGCCACTGCAGTTGAACTCTGTGGGTGGGTCTTGGCATCGTCCTCCGGAGGGCTCAAATCTGTCTCGGTGTCTTTGCTTGAACTCTGCCCAGTCGCGGACCCCAAATCACTCGCCTCAACCCGATCCGAACGCGGTGGCGCAAGCCGAGAGTCTGATTGCTCTGACTTTGGCGCCTTCGACGCGTTCGGGTCGGAAGAACTTCCCTGCTGCGCCCACACCGCTATAGCTAAACTTAAAAGGGTGAATCCAAATAAGCGTGAAGCCATGCTTGTTATTTTAAACCAGTCAGGCGGGCACAAAAAAACAGGCCGCTCAGGGGGAGGAGCGAGCGGCCTGGTTGGCAAAGTCCTCCGGGGAGGAGGAAATTGATTTACATCGACGACGGATTATTCTGTCCTGTCGTCGCTGGCGTCGTCGCCGGCTGATTCGCATCGCCCGCGGTATTGGTCATCAGGCGTACGTCCACGCGGCGATTATCGGCGCGTCCTTGTCTGGTCTTATTCGACTCCACCGGCTTGTCTTTGCCCAGCCCGATCACATAAATCTTGTGCGCCGGCACGTTGTATTTCGAAGCCAGATACTGAATCACGGAATTCGCCCGCCGCTGGCTCAAATCATAGTTGTACTCAGCCGATCCTACTGAATCCGTGCTTCCTTCCAGGGTAATAATGTAACCCTTGGTGGTCGCAATGCTTCCCGCCATCTGATCCAGTGCGTTCTTTGCCTCCGGCGTCAAAGCGTCTTTGTTAAACCCAAACTTGACGGAAGTTTCGGCCACAGGACGGTAGTTGTCCAGGTTCGCCACGGTGTTGGTTAGAACATTCACGCGGCCATTCGCTGCATCCGCCATCTGCTGCGCCGCAACCGCGTTCTGGCCGGCGGCCTGCGCCTTCTGATCCACTTCCGCCGTCTTCGCATTCACGGCCTGGATGCCGGCTTGCGCTCGGGCGTCAACATCCTTGATGTCCTTGCTGTTCTTCGCCGTCATGTCATCAAGTTCGTTGGTCTTGTTGATCAATGGCGTCGTCTGTTGCTTTACATAGTTCTTGCTGGTACAGCCAATGGTGGCTGCCATACTGGCTGCGAGTAAAATCGTCAACGAAGTGCGGTTCATATTGGGGAGCTCCTTGAGAGTTATCTCGGCGCGTCTGGATTTCTCCCTCGCGCATGCTGTTGCTAAAGGCCCTGGGAACAAGTCCTACCTTGCAAATCCCGTCTCTACTTTTGCACGGCTGATGCCAGTTTCCCGTATCGGCACCGCCTGATATAAGTATATCTTTTTTCAATCATTTGCGGCCACAGCGTGCAGTACAGCCATTAACCAAAGAGGACCAGGCAACGCAATCCCCACATACGCTAGGGAAATTTTATACGGTTTAGAACATCCGCCCCCATATCCCTCTTGGCAGGCAAGGCGCCGGCAAACCCGCTCGCAAGACCGTAAAATGGAAATATCCTGCACATGGATCTTCTACATAAAATCCGCACCATCCCCACCGAGCCCGGCGTGTATCTCTACAAGAACGCCGAAGGTGAAGTCATCTACGTCGGTAAGGCGAAAAACCTGCGTAGCCGCGTAGCCAGCTACTTCCACGAAGGCCGCTGGGAAGATTCGAAAACCGGCACGCTGGTGCGCGAGGCGGTCGACGTCGACTACATAGTCGTCGCCAACAACAAAGAAGCTCTTGCTCTCGAAAACAACCTCATTAAGCAGCGCAAGCCGCGTTTCAATATCCTGCTACGCGACGACAAAACTTACCCTTATGTGAAACTCACGCTCGGCGAGCGCTGGCCACGCGTTTACGTCACTCGCCGTCTGCGTAAAGACGGAAGCGCTTACTACGGCCCTTACTTCCCTGCTAATCTGGCGTACCGCATCGTCGATCTGATTCACCGCAATTTTCTGATTCCATCGTGCAAGGTTGATCTCTCTCGTTTTCATCCGCGCCCGTGCCTGCAGTACTACATCAAACGCTGCCTGGGACCGTGCGTGAAGGACCTGACCACGCCTGAGGCATATCAGGAAGCGGTTCGCGACGTGAAGCTTTTCCTGGAAGGCCGTCCCACGGATCTGAGCAAGTCGTTGCACGAGCGCATGGAGCAGGCCGCCGCTGCGGAGGAATACGAACGCGCCGCACGCTACCGCGATCTGATTTCCACCGTCGAGCAATTGCAGGAACGCCAGCGCATCGCCGCCGCCGAAGGCGACGACGCCGACGTCTTCGGCTACCACTATGAAAATGGCATGCTCGCCGTAAACTTGTTTCACATGCGCGGCGGCCGCGTTGTCGATCGGAGAGAATTCTTCTGGGAAGACTTACCTGAGTTAGAGATTCCAACCGCCGCAGAGCCCGCCACTGATCATGTTGGAACCGACGGCCTCGGTGGTGCGGCCGAGGAAAACACAGCCATTTCTCCCGCTGCGGATCCCTTCCATCCCGGAGAGTTTTTCTCTGCCCTCCTCAAGCAGCTCTACATCGGCCAGCCCTATGTCCCGCGCAATCTCTATGTCCCGGTCGATTTCGAAGATCGTGCCACGCTCGAGGACTTACTCTCCGAGCAAGTCACTGGAACCGATCCCCGCGCCGCGCGCGTTCACATCCTGGTCCCACAGCGCGGCGATAAGCGCGCCCTCATCGATCTCGCGGGCACGAACGCAAAGCAGTCCTACGACCAGCGTTTCCGCGTGCTCAAGCCCAACGCCAAGGCGATCCAGGAGGAACTGCAGGATGTTCTCAGTCTTCCCGAGTTGCCGAAGCGTATCGAGTGCTTCGATATCTCCCACATTCAAGGCGCGGAGACCGTCGCTTCCATGGTGGTCTGGGAAGACGGCAAAATGAAGAAATCGGACTATCGTAAATTCATCATCCGCACGGTCGAGGGCGTCGACGATTTCGCTTCCATGCGGGAAGTGGTCACGCGCCGCTACAAACGCCTGCAGCAGGAAGAGAAGCCGATGCCAAGCCTGGTGTTGATCGATGGCGGCCTCGGACAGCTACACGCCGCGGCCGAAGCCCTGGAATCAGTCGAGATCATCAATCAGCCGCTCGCGGCCATCGCCAAGCGCGAAGAGATTCTCTACATCTACGGCCAGGAAAAAGATCCGGTCGTTCTCGATCATCACTCGCCCGTACTGCATCTGATTCAACTCATTCGCGACGAAGCCCACCGCTTCGCCGTGACTTTCCATCGCAAACGCCGCCAGATGCGGGACCGATCCACAGAACTTCGCGAGATTCCTGGTGTCGGCGAGAGCACGACCCGCCGCCTCCTCGAACACTTTGGCAGCTTGCAGGCGGTCAAGCAGGCAGACGCTGCCGCTCTCTCTGCTGTCGTGACTCGCAGCCAGGCCGAAGCGATCAGCAATCATTTTCGAAAATAGCAGCTACTTCGGCACCGGACTTGCGTTTCCCATGTCGAGAACGACTTTCCAGCTTCCATCCTTCTGCTTTTTCCAGATGCTGGTGTACTTGCCGTATTCAACCACCGGCTTGCCATCTTTACTGACTGAACGGAATTCATAAGTGCCATAGGTGTATCCGAGATCGCCGGATGCTGAGATATCCGCGCCAACGGGAGTCCAACTCAGACCATTGTTCTTGTCGTCAAGAAATCCCATGGTCTTAGCAATGTTTACTTTCCCCGAGATGATCTCCGCTCCGTTGGGCACTTCGACCGCATCGTCAGCGTAGTAGGACATGTAACCCGCCGAACCGTGTTCGGCCGCAGCCTTCATGAATTCGCCTTCCATCTGTCGCAGCGTCTCGGCGGTGGGCTTTTCCGATGCCGAAGCGAAGGGGTGAGCGTTGGGAATAACGATAAATACGACGACAACCGTAACTAAGAAAACCAGCACAAGCGATTTCATGCAGCCTCCATAAACGACCGGACAGTTTACACGCGGGCTTCGTCTGTGTCCCTGTGTGTCCGCCGGTTTCTCACGACTTTGCTAGACTAGCCACTTCCGGATGATTGTTGACGCAGCGTTTGCACTTCCGGCGGATCAGGATCCTTATGCCATGGTCGAACAATTGCGCATCAACCCCGCCACGGCTTGATAGAGCCGCTGGCGAGTCTCGTGGCCTCATTGGCCCGCGTAATGTGGCGCACTCGTACACAAGAAGCCGGAGGAAGTAGCTCGCTAGGATTTCACTACAAAGTCAATGACACGCACAGAACAATACGGCACACTGATTGTGACCGGTGCCAGTCGCGGCATCGGTGCTGCGATTGCGGAACTGGCGGGTGCGCGAGGATTTTCGGTTGCGGTTAATTTCGTGACCAGCGAGGCCGAAGCACGCGCGGTCGCGGAACAGATCATATCCGCGGGCGGACGAGCTTGCGCCATTCAAGCCGATGTCGCCCGCGAAGAAGATATCCTCCGGCTTTTCGAAACTGCTGAACGTGAACTGGGGCCGATTAGGGCTCTCGTCAATAACGCTGCTATCACCGGAGGGTTTGCTCGAGTGGACTCAGTGCGCGCAACGGCCCTGGCGCGAGTCATGGCTGTCAACGTGACAGGAGCGTTTTTGTGTGCCCGCGAAGCGGTTCGCCGGATGTCAACCAAACATGGCGGCTCCGGCGGAGCGATCGTGAATGTATCTTCCCGCGCAGCCCACACTGGCTCCGCAGGAGAGTGGGTTCATTACGCAGCGTCGAAGGGCGCGATCGATACTTTCACGATTGGGTTGGCGCGGGAAGTTGCCACCGAAGGAATTCGGGTGAACGCAGTTGCTCCCGGATTGATCGAAACCGGGCTGCATGCGGCCAACGGCGCTCCGGACCGGCTGGAGCGATTGGCGTCAACCATTCCCATGCAAAGAGCTGGCATGCCGCTCGAAGTAGCCGAGGGCGTTCTGTGGCTGCTCTCCCCCTCGGCTTCTTACACTACCGGCGCGATTCTTGAAATCGGAGGCGGACGATAGCCCCGTCCGCGGACTGAATCCTATTTTCTCTCCTTCAGATTGTTCCGCAGATACACTTTGATTTTCTCTGGCAGGCGTGACGCGTGCAGAATATCGCGCAGAATCGGCGGTGGAAGCGTGCTGGCGAACTCCAGTGCACGCGCCAGTGGCGTGTGCGGGCTGCGCAGCAAGGCCATGCGAATCTCGCGCCGCACCGACCACTTGGCATGGTGGCAAACCAGCTCGACAAAAGCTGCCGGTGAGTTCGGTCGCATCACTGCTTTGATGACACCCGCTTCCGTCAGCCGGGGGTTTTCAAGCGCAGTGCGCATGACCGGCAATTCTTTATCGAGCAACAGCGCGGCCGCGACCGCCTGCGATCCGCGGCGGGCCAACGCCAGTCGTTCCCCAAGCGTGACGGAAGTCAGGCGCGCAATGAGCTGTTCCTCGGCCACGTGCCTTAAATCGGCTGCGACTGCCGGCTGCAGCGTGAATCGCATCAGATCGAAGGTGTAGAACTGACGAATCAGTCGCAGCGCAAGATGCCGCGGCGCGCGCGGATGAGCGGCCAGTGCCACACATACTTTTCGCGATGTCATCGCGGCTGAGTTCTGGCTGAATTCCTCGATGGACTCCGGAGGCAGGTCGCGACGCTCAAGTTGGGCCAGCAGCTCGTCTTCCGTCAGCGTGGGCTGAAGGGTCGAACGTGGCTCAACCACGGGCGGCTGTTGCACGCGCTCCTCTTGGGTTCCTTCCGGATTCATGATCGCCGCGGCGCCTACGAAGCGGACCGCCGCGCCATTTGCAGCGCGCCGTGAACCGGTTCGACCACCTCAGAATTCAAAACCACGTGAGGATGCGCCGTTTGAATGTGATTGTAGAAAAGCTCTCGGATCATCGCCGAATGACGAAAGACGCCGCCCGCCATGGCCAACGGGACAGCCCCGTGCTTCTCCGGAAAAAGTCGCCGAACCACAATACCGGCAAGTTTCGCCAGTTCCGTCGCTGCCAGGCCCAGGATCGGTTGCGCCAGTTCGTCCCCTTCCTGACTCGCCGCTAGGACTGCAGGAAACAGCGCAGCAAAGTCTGGAGTCGAGTTAGCCGCGCGCGCCAGCTGTGCGAGCGATTCCACCTTCCAGATGGACTTCATTTCGCGGAAAAGTGGTGGAACCTGCGCAGTCTCGCGAGCCTCTCCTGACTCATCGGCGGCGCGCAGCACCTCGGCCACTGCAGCGCGCCCGATCCAGTGCGCCGAACCTTCATCGGAAATGGCGAACCCCCACCCTCCAGCGCGGACAGTCTTCCCACTCGCATCGCGGCCAAAGGCAATCGACCCCGTTCCGGCGATCACGACGACGCCCGGTCCCTCGCCCAGAGCGGCTTGGAGCGCAATCTGCATATCGCCCACAACTTCGATCTCGCCGGAAACTACTTCAGAAATAATCCAGCGAACGACGCTGGCGATTTCTTCCCGTCCGGCCCCAGCTGCGCCGACGCATGAACGCCTTAGTTGGTGCGGATCGATCTTCGCGGCGCCACAGGCTTCGCGTATCACCACGTGCAACGATTCGCGGGCACGCACTTCCCCCACGCGAGTGATGTTGCTGGGCCCTGCCACAGTGGTCGCGAGAATAGAAAATTCATCGCCCACCACGCACGTCGTCTTGCTGCCGCCGCCATCCACGCCAAGGTAGTAAGCCACGGGTTATTTCTATCACAGGAGTTCCGGGTTCCCAGCATCTCGAAACATGGAGGTCCATAGACTCTCACTCGCGGGAAAGCTGAACTGCAGCCATAATGACTCATTTGGGAAGAGCTTCTGGCAAAGCGTAGATCGTAAAGTGATTTAGCGGCAGAACGCATGGGTCTCGACAAACTCGATCTGGCGATCATTGCGCTCTACTTGGTCGGCATTACGCTGTTCGGCCTCCGTTTCCGCAAACGTCATCGTTCGCTGCGCGATTATTTTCTGGCGGGACGCGATATCCCCTGGTGGGCTATCTCGCTTTCCATCGTCGCCGCAGAAACCAGCACGCTCACCATCATCAGCATCCCCGGCCTCGCCTATGACACCAACTTCACCTTCCTGCAGGTGGTAATGGGCTATGTGGTGGGGCGGGTCGTGATCAGCTTCCTTTTGTTGCCGCATTATTTTCGCGGCGATCTTTATACCGCTTACGAATTGATCGAGCGCCGCTTCGGGCGCGGGTTACGCTCGCTGACCGCCGGACTTTTTCTGCTCACGCGGACGGCCGCCGAGGGCGTACGCGTCTATGCCGTCTCCATCGTAGTCGCTATCGCGCTGGGCACGGGCGAAGTGGCCTCGATCGCCATCATTACCATATTGACGCTCATCTATACGTTCGAGGGCGGACTGGCCGCCGTAATCTGGACTGACGTGGTGCAAACCGTAATTTACGTCGGCGGAACGCTAGTGGGATTGTGGACGATCCTGCATCTTGTTCCCGGGGGATGGACCGCCATTCATGCTGCCGCCGCGAGCGCGGGGAAGCTGCAATTGTTCGACTTCACTCCCAGTTTGTGGATCCCCTACACCTTCTGGGCAGGGGTCATCGGCGGCACGTTTTTCACCGTCGCCAGCCACGGCACTGATCAACTCATTGTGCAACGTTTGCTGGCCGCGCGCAGCCAGCGGCAGTCGATGACAGCGCTGATTTCGAGCGGCATTGCAATTCTGTTTCAGTTTGCGTTGTTCCTGACGGTAGGCGTTATGCTCTGGGCTTATTACCGAGTGCCCTCGGCAACTTTCGGCAGGCCCGACCGTATCTATCCAACCTTTATCGTGAGCCGCCTGCCCCACGGAATCTCCGGTCTGCTCATCGCGGCCATCCTCGCGGCAGCCATGTCGAATCTGAGCGCAGCTCTGAATGCCTTGTCTTCCACTTCGATCATGGATTTCTATGTGCGCTTCCGTCCCCGGACCGACGAACGTACGCGCATGCGCCTCTCCCGTCTTTCAACCTTCGTATGGGCGCTGCTCTTGTTTGCCATTGCGGTACTCTCACTGCATAAAGTGGGTCGGGTGGTCGAAGTCGGGTTGCAGATCGCGTCCGTTGCCTATGGCGCCCTGCTGGGAGTATTTCTGCTCGGAGTGTTAACCCGAAAGGCAAATCAGCGCGGTGCAATGATAGGCATGCTGTTCGGATTCGCCATCGAGCTATATCTTTGGCAATGGACGCACGTTCCGTGGACTTGGTGGGTCATGATCGGCACGATGATGACGTTCGCTGTGGGATATATTTCCAGTCTGCTCTTGCCTGAACCGTTGTAGAGGGCCTGCGCCAGCCCTCGCGTATACTTGCACCCTTCGATCATGCCGGACCTGACACAGCAAACTGCAACCCGCCCCGGGCTTTCTCGTGATCTGGGTGTAAGCCACGCCTCAGCCGTAGTCGTAGGAACCATCATCGGCAGTGGAATCTTTTTGGTTCCCGCCGAGATGATGCAGGCCGTGGGCTCAGCGAAACTGGTTTATCTGGCATGGCTCGTGGGCGGGCTGTTGTCGTTCTTTGGCGCTCTTACTTATGCCGAACTCGGAGCCATGAAGCCGCAAGCTGGCGGCGAATATGTTTATGTCAGAGACGCCTACGGCCCACTTGGTGGTTTTCTTTATGGCTGGACATGGTTCGTTATCGCGAAGCCGGCCTCGGTGGCCACGATCGCCACCGGCCTGGTCCGGGTCCTGGGCACGTTCTCGATCTTTTCATTTTTCTCGGCGACCATTCTTCCCCCAAACCTCTTGTCCCACTTCTTCGCAGTCACCTGGGGACAGCTGTTCGCCATCGCCGCAGCCATTCTTATCTCCGGGCTCAACTACCTGGGCGTAAAGAAGGCCGGAGAATTTCAGTTAGTATTCACCGTCTTGAAAGTCGCCATCATCCTCGGCATTGTAGTGGTGTGTTTCAGCGGCGCCGGGACCGCCTCCGGACGCGGCTGGAGCAATTTTGCCGGAACGTTTGCCGGCGCCAAAGGCGGCATCGCCGGCTTCATGGCCGCACTGGTTGCGGCTCTATGGGCCTACGACGGATGGAATGACCTGAACATGGTCGCGGGCGAGGTGAAGCAGCCAGAGCGTAATATTCCCATCGCCTTGATTGCCGGGGTTGCGACGGTTGGCCTGCTTTATGTCCTGGTCAATGCGGGCGTGCAGTATGTGCTGCCAGCGAATGTAATTGCGGCCTCGCCGCGGCCTGCATCAGACGCAGTTGCCCTTGTGATGGGACACATGGGCGCAGCCATCGTCTCGGCAGGCATGGCCATCTCTATGCTGGTCACTCTGAACGGCACTGTCATGAGCGGAGCCCGCGTCCCCTTCGCCATGGCGCGGGACGGATATTTCTTTCGCACTCTTGCCGAAGTCCATCCGCGCTTTCACACGCCCTCAGCCGCGATCATCGTGCAGGCAATCTTGTCGATTATCCTTCTGCTGCTGGGAGGAAATTTTCGCCAGCTCTTTTCTCTCGCCATTTTTGCCGAATGGCTCTTCTACATGATCGCAGGCAGCACGATCTTTATCTTTCGTTGGCGCGATCCGCAAGCCGAGCGCCCCTATCGTGTGTTCGGCTATCCCTTTGTTCCGACGTTATTCGTTACCGTTGCGGCTGTTCTCCTCTTTTACACCTTCCGGGAAGACTGGCCGAATTCCTGCTATGGACTCCTGGTGATTCTGGCTGGCGTACCGGTTTTCTCCTGGTTTCGCCGGCGACGTCAAGCACAGATGCCGTCCTAAGCCGCGTCCGTGGCCCGTTTCGGGCCGAATTCCCATAAGAGTTCTTCGCCGGTTACCTTAGGTCAAGAGCCGTGGACACGTTTACCCACTGTCCTTTCTCCCGTAGTGTGAAGACTCCAATCCCGGTCCGCCCCCTCGGCCCGGATCCCCTTGGAGTGAATACATGGCTATGCCTCAACGCGGTTTTCAGCTCGGGATTTTGCCGGAGCGCAAGATCGACAGACGCGCCCTGGCAACCAGCTACGGCTTCGTGGTTCTGGTCACCTTTCTTCTGGTGAATCTTGGACTGATATTCCCCGATCGGTTGCAGCTCAAGGCGTACCGTGTCACGGAATTGATTCCTCTGCCCGCGATGAAGCCGGAGCCCGCTCCCGTGGCTAAGGTGAAGCCTTTGAAAGTGAAGTTGCTTCCCCCTGCTCCAGTTTTCGATCAACCCAAGCTAGTCGTGCCGCCGCAAGTTCATCGCGCCCCCGCACCCGAGCCGGTGGAAGCTCCCAAGGTCGTGATTAACCAGTTCGCTGCTCCCCAGATCAAGATGACAGCAGGCGGAGCTCGTCCACAACTTCTACACACCGGAGATTTCTCGGGAAGCTCGGTCGCGCCAACCGTGAATGCTGCGGTGGAGAAAGTACAGACCGGAGGCTTTGGCGATCCCAACGGTTTGAAAGGCACGGGCAAGCAGGGTGCCAAGCTTTATGCCGCGCAGGCTGGATCCTTTGACATGCCGGCAGGTCCGGGACAAGGCAATGGATCGGGCGGCGCGAAAGGTATTAAAGGCACTGTCGCCAGCGCCGATTTCGGTAATGGCATCGCAACCGGCAGTAAGGGCGATGGTCGCAGCGGTGGAATCTCGACCGGTGGATTCGGTGCCGAGCAGGTGGTGCACGGCGGACCGAAACTCGCGCAAGCCGACTCCGGGCCGGCCACCGTCCCGGTGGAGATCACTTACAAGCCCCAGCCGGTTTATACCGACGAGGCCCGCAGCCTGAAGCTGGAAGGTGAAGTTTTGCTGGAAGTAAGTTTCGGCGCCAACGGCGCGCTGCATGTAAATCGCGTGGTTCGCGGCCTGGGTCACGGCCTGGATGAAGCAGCGATCGCCGCCGCCAACAAGATGCGGTTCAAACCGGCTCTCCGGATGGGACAGCCTGTGGATTCCACGGCCGTCGTGCACGTGCTGTTTCAGATGGCGTACTAAGAGTTTGGATGGACAGAAGGGTTCGTCCATAAGGTTCGATTTAGCGGCCCTGAATCTGCAAGTCGAATCAGGGATGTCGGTTAACGGAAATTTGGTTTGAAGAAACTGGTTGTAAGAATTTGGAGAGAAAGTCATGCGCACTTCGAAATGGATGTTTACTGCCGCACTGCTGGTTTCGGTGAGCGCCGCTGCGCAGCAGACTGCGGACAATCAAAGCTCGGCCCAGCCGAACGCTGCTCCCGCGCCCTCGGTGCAGACCTCCGCACCGTCCGCTGGCTCGCAAGCGACCGCGGGCACCGCGCCGGCGCCAACGCCCTCGGCTCTGCCTCAGCCCACTACCATGGACCAGGTGGTGGACCGCTTTATCGAGCGCGAGCATGGACTCATGAAGGCACTCGCCACGCGCACCCCCGTGGTTGAGACGTACCTGCAGAATCTGACCGCCGATCCGCAACTCGGCCCCGTCCCCAGCGAAGACCATTATTTCCTGGGACGCCTGGATATGGGTGAGACCGTCGATCGTAAGGACTACTTAAAAGACCAGGACAAGGGCATGCAAACCCGTTTGATGGGCGGCTTCAACAAACTCTTTAAGGTGGAGTACCAGCCCATCGGCTTCTCCTGGATGGTGTACGCCGATCGCACTGATTTTGACCGCTCCCACTACGAGTTTCATTACATTCGCCGTGAATTTCTGGGTGACGTCCGCTGTCTGGTTTTCGACGTGACTCCGAAGAAAGGCTCGGGCAGAGGACGCTTCCTCGGCCGCCTCTGGGTGGAAGATCAGGACTTCAATATCGTCCGGCTGAATGGCACCTATTATCCCGCTCCGCGTAACTCCTACTTCTTCCACATGGATAGCTGGCGCCTCAATCTGATTCCCGGCTACTGGGTGCCCGCCTACATCTACAGTGAAGAAGGCGACTTCAGCGCCGGCGTGAAAAATAAGATCGCCTTCAAGGCGCAGACCCGCATCTGGGGTTACGATCTGAAAAAAGAGGGCAAGGACGACGAACTCACACAAATTCGTGTCGATAGTGTGAAGGACGAAAGCGCGACCACGCAAGATGCTTCTCCGCTGCAAGCCGAGCGCGAATGGCAGCAGCAGGCGGAAGATAACGTTATCGAGCGCCTTACCCGCGCAGGTTTGCTGGCGCCCGAGGGCGACGTCGACCACATTCTTCAGACCGTAGTCAACAATCTGGAAGTCACCAACAACATTGATCTGCCGCGTCCAGTTCGGACCCGTGTCCTGCTCACGGCGCCGCTCGAAACCTTCAGCGTCGGCAACACCATCGTGATCAGCCGTGGATTAATCGACGTTCTTCCCGACGAGGCCAGTCTGGCCGCTGTGCTCGCGCATGAATTGGCGCACATCGTGCTCGGCCACAACCTGGGCAGCAAGTACGCCTTCAACGATCGCATGCTGTTCTCCGACGACTCAACCTACGCGAACCTCGGCTTCAAGCACATTCCGGAAGAAGAAACTGCGGCTGACAAGAAAGCCGTTGAGATGTTGAAGAACTCGCCCTACGCGCAGAAGCTCGACAACGTGGGCTTATTCCTGAAGGCGCTGCAAGCCCGCGCTCCTCAACTCAACGCGCTGTTGACCACGCACCTGGGCAATCCGCTGGGTGAGGGTGGCACGATCACGCGCCTCTCCGCTCTTGCGACGCAAGGCCCCGCACTCGACAACGCGAAACTGGATCAAGTTGCCGCTCTGCCTTTAGGCGGACGCGTCAAGATCAATCCCTGGGATGACAAGGCTGAAATGGTGAAGACAGCTCCAGTCGCCATCACCTCGGCGCGCGACAAGATGCCGTTCGAAGTCACGCCGTTTTACCCGCGGCTGGCGCGCTACGGCACCACCAACGCTCCGGGCGCAGCGCCCACCACCGCTGCGGCCAATTCAAACTCAGGCAACTAACCAAGCTTTACTCCAAGTTGCATTAAGACGCTGGCCGGGATCCGGAATCACCTTCCGGGATACCCGGCCTTCGTCTTTGTGGAAGTCGACTCGTCATCCTGAGCGAAGCGGGTTCTCCGAAGGACAATCCTGCGAGGTCGAAGGATCCCTACCTCTTTCACTGCTTCTTCTTTCCCGGTAGCCCAGCCGGGTTCTCATGCGTTCGTTCACGGAAGCTTCCTCTCATCCCTGTCGCAAGCGATACGCTCAACTCGCCAAACCGGTCGCGCAAACGGTCGGCCGCCGCCAGCGCATCTTTCCAGCGCTGTTGGCGTCCGCCTTCGAGCAAACTGATCTGCTCCGTCTGCGCCTCAAATGACGAAGCCTGCACTCCCAGCAGCCGGACTTTCACGCCCTGCTTCCAGTTCTTGCGAAAGAGGCTTCGAACCTGCTCAAAGATTTCTCCATCCAACTGCGTGGCTGCCGGAAGAGTATGAGCCCGCGTGATCGTGCTGAAGTCTTTGTAGCGCAGCTTCAGTTGAATCGTGCGCGCGTAAAACTTGGCTTCGCGCAATCGCCGTCCCACCATCTCTGAGAGCCGCATTAACGTAGCTTCTAACTGGTTGGCATCGGCCGTGTCTTCGTTGTAGGTATGCTCGTGGCTGATGGATTTCGCTGCCGTATCGGCGCCCACTTCGGAATCGAACCATCCACCCGCGTCCTCCCCGCGAGCTTTCCCCGCCAGTGCCAGCCCCCACTTGCCAAACCGTTCTTCCAATTCCGATTCTTCCAGCTTCGCCAGGTCTCCCACTTTCTTGATTCCCAACCCGTGCAGATGACTCTCCATCACCTTGCCCACGCCGGGAATTTCTCGCACGTCGAGAGGCGCAAGAAATTTCGATTCTTCTCCCGGTACTATCCAGAGCAGACCATTGGGCTTCGCTTGCGCGGACGAGACCTTCGCAATCAATCGCGATGACCCGATACCAATCGAACAATTCAGCCGCGTCTCGTCTTTCATCCTGTGATGCAACTTGTGGGCCGCTTTCAGCGGTGGCCCGTGCAAACGTGCCGTTCCTGTCATATCGAGATAGGCTTCGTCGATCGAGGCCATCTCCACCTGCGGAGAGAATGCCGTCAGCACCTGGTAAACTTTCTCCGAGCATTCGCGGTAGCGCTCAGGATGTCCGTCAACAAAGATGGCCTGTGGACAAAGCTTCGCCGCGGTTCGCAGCGGCAGCGCCGAATGCACCCCGAACTTCCGCGCCTCGTACGAAGCCGCCGAAACCACCCCGCGCTCATGCCGCTGTCCGCCGACGACCACGGCTTTGCCTTTCAGCGACGGATCATACAATTCCTCGACCGAGACGAAGAATGCATCCATATCGACGTGGAAGATGGTACGGGGAAAAGCCGGCAGCTGAGAGATGACGGCCATGATGGTGAGATTCTAGCAGCCGCAATCCTTCCGGCGCCTGTCTGATTATCAATAGCAGCGACCGCCCCCGAGTCCAACATCTCGCACAAGTCTCAAACACAACTTGTTTTTGGAACAGTGTAGGTGCAGAATCATCCCAACCACCGACGCCAAGGAGGTGGTGTGGAGACAACCTACCGCAAGCCGCATTGGTTGTGGCTGTCGACGGCGCTTAGATCAAGATCAGTGATGCTCTGCGTCCTCATGATTGAGTTCTTAGTCCCGCCATTGTTCGCACAAAGACCGCGGATGACCTACAAGAGCACGCCGCAAATACTCCCCAAAACTCCGGATGATCGCGTCTCCGTCGATAACGGTGACGCGCAACCAACTGCCCTCGAGAAGAAAACGTGCTCCATCCAGCCGTTTCCGGGTATACCCGACACTGTCAGTGTTACGAGCTTGCAAATTCCGAGCAAGGCTCAAAAGGAATATGAAGAAGCCTGTGCGGCGCTGAAGAAAAACCACCTCACCGAGGTTGAGCGGCACCTAATCAGAGCAACCAAAATTTATCCCAAATACGTTGTTGGATGGGTCATGCTGGGCCAAGTTCTCGAGGCAAGGCAGCAGACGGCGAAGGCTCGTGATGCCTGTTCGCAGGCGTCAATCGCCGATTCACGAAACCTGGCCGCGTATCTCTGTCTGGCCGAGATCGCAGGCCGTGAGCAAAAATGGCGTGACGTCTTGAGCCTCACTGCTCGCGCACTTGAGTTGGACCCAGTAAATGACGCCTATGCCTATTTTTTCAGCGCTATCGCCTATTTCAATCTTAACCGCCTGATCGAAGCGGAAACGAACGCATTAAAGGCCGAAGGAATTGACAAGAATCACGACGAACCGTTGTTGCAGCTCTTACTTTCTCAGATCTACGAGGCAAAGCACGACTCAGCAACCGCTGCTGCTCACTTGCGCCAGTATCTGGAACTGGCGCCTGATTCGGAGATATTGAAAAAGGACCTGGCAGAAGGGCAGAGCTTGAAGTAGACTCCCGCCCGGAATTGCTACACTAGAACTTTTTCAACCACCGCCCCCGCTCCACGCATCTGCCGTACTCGCTCGTAAATCTTCCCATACTCCCGCGCCGAAGCGTTCCAGGAGAAGTCCTTGTTCATGCCATTGCGCATCAGGACCTGCCACGAAGTCTGATCGCGATACGCCTGTAGCGCATGCTTGATGGTCAAAAGCAGGGACTCGCCGTTGTACTCCGTAAACTTGAAGCCCGTGCCTTTTCCCGAGCGCGCATCCCACGGCTCGATCGTATCGTCGAGGCCGCCGGTGGCGCGCACAATCGGTACCGTCCCATACTTCAGGCTGTAAATCTGATTCAGCCCGCAAGGCTCATATTTCGAGGGCATCAGGAACATGTCGGAGCCGGCTTCGATCTTGTGCGCAATGGCGTTATCGTAAGCCACCTTCACCGCAATCTTATTGGGGAACTGTTTGTTGAGCCGGACGAACATTTCTTCATACGGCTTATCGCCAGCACCCAGAGCAACCACGATCATTTCCTCCCGCGCCAACCGGTCCATGATCTGAGCAATCAGGTCAAACCCTTTCTGCGCCGCAAACCGCGAAACGATTCCAATCACTGGCAGCTTCGGATCGGCGTTGTTCACCCCAAATGCAGCCAGAAGATCCTGCTTGCACTTGGCCTTCCCCGACAAATCCTGCGGTGAATACTTGGCCGCGATAAACTTATCCGCCTGCGGACTCCACTCGTCGTAGTCCACTCCATTCAGAATTCCGGTGACCGTCGCGGCGCGGTCGCGCAGCACGCCTTCCAGTCCAAATCCATATTCCGCGGTCTGAATTTCCTGGCTATATTTCTTGCTTACAGTGGTCACGAAGTCAGAGTAGGCCAGCGCGCCCTTCAGAAAATTCACTTGCCCAAAGAATTCCATCTTCGACATGGTGAACAAATCCCAAGGCAGCATCAGCAACGGCAAAGTTTCCGGCGGAAAAAGCCCCTGGTAGCCGATGTTGTGAATGGTGAACACCGTTCCCACGTCGCGAAACGCCGGGTCCTCCGCGTACACCGTGCGCAGCAACACTGGCACCAGCGCCGATTGCCAGTCGTGACAATGAAATACATTCGGAACACCCAGAATCTTCGATGCTTCCAGCACAGTGCGCGAAAATAGCGCGAACCGCTCCGCATTATCCGGATAGTCGCCCGCCGCCGTGCCGTACAGCGCGTCGCGCTCGAAGAACTCGGGATAGTCCACAAAATAAAAGCGCACCCCGGACTGGCTCCCGCCCGTCACCACCGCCGAGAAGCGATACTTATCGTCGAACGGAACGGTAATACTACGCACCACCGTCGCCGGATCCGTCAGTTTCGTCTGCTTGTAACGCGGCAGGTAGACGCTTACCTGATGGCCCAGCGCCGCGAGAGCCCTCGGCAATGCGCCGACCACATCCGCCAACCCGCCAGTTTTTGAGAATGGCACACCTTCTGAAGCCACGAATGCGATATGCATGAACCCCTCCGGGCAAGGCCCGTTTTTCGCGGGCGCACGATATGATGGAATAGGATTGCGGGCCCTGAACCCCCGCGCATTATGCACGCGGGGTGACTTGCCAGTCTATATGCCCGAGGAAAAGAGGGTCAACGTGCCGAAGGTCGTATCCACACGCCGTCCACAACTCAAGCCCAAGTTGGGACAACATTTCCTCGCCAGCGATAGCTTTGCCTTGCAGATCGTCGACGCTCTGTGCGATGTCTCACAGAATACCGTGCTCGAAATCGGCCCGGGACGCGGTGTCCTCACTTCCCTTCTCGCCAAGCGCACGCGCCGCCTGATCGCCGTCGAACTCGACCGCGTACTGGCCGCGCAGCTTCGCCTGCGCTTCGGCATGTTTCCCAACGTCGAGGTCATCGAGGCCGACATTCTCTCCATCGATTTCGATTCCCTGTTCGGCCCCAAGCCCGGCCTGAGCCGTCCCGGCATCGAATTCAAGCCAACCCCGGCGCATGTAATCGGCAATCTTCCTTATTACATCACTTCCGACATTCTGCTGCGTCTCTTCGACTACTCAAAATACTTCGATACCCTCGTCCTGCTCATGCAGCGCGAGGTTGCCGACCGCATCGCCGCCCCGCCCGGCAGCCGCGACTATGGCCTGCTCTCTGCCACAGCGCAACTTCACGCCCGCGTGGAAAAGCTCTTCACTCTCCCGCCCGCAGCCTTTGCGCCTCCACCGAAAGTGCATTCCACAGCACTGCGACTCACCATGGTGTCACGACACCAGGAACTTGGTCTGAACGTGAACGGCTACCAGAACGGCTTCATCGACTTCCTCAAGCTTTCCTTCGGCCAGAAGCGCAAAACTCTGTGGAACAATCTCAAGTCCGCTTATCCCGAGCCGCGTCTGCGTGCCGCTCTCTCGCAAACTCGGGTAAAGCCTGCCGCCCGTGCCGAGACTTTAAGTCTGGAAGAAAGCGCCGCTCTGTTTCTCGCCTTGCATCAAGACCACAACAACTCGTAGCATTAGTGGAGGGGTGGATTCGTTCCTTGCATTCTGTTCGCGGAGAAGCTTTCATGACCGCGACCCCAATTCGCCATCCTGCTGTTACCGGACTTTTCTATCCTCGCGATCCCATCAGCCTGCGAGAAGAAGTGAATTCCTATCTCACGCAGAATCCCTCGCAGAAACCAGTCCGCGCCCTCGGCTGCATCGTCCCTCATGCAGGCTACGTCTACTCCGGCCATGTCGCGGGAGCGGTCTTCGCCGCTTTGGAAGTTCCGAAACTTTGCATCATTCTCTGCCCCAATCACACCGGCATGGGACGCCCTCTCGCCATCATGAGCCAGGGCGCATGGGAAACACCCATCGGCGATGTCTCCATCGATGCTGATTTCGCGGGAGCTCTGAAGCAGCAGTGTCCGCTTCTGCAGGAGGATTCAGCGGCACACCGATCAGAGCACGCGGCCGAGGTCGAGTTGCCTTTCCTGCAGATACGGAAGCCCCAAGTTCAGTTCGTCCCCATCGCTCTCGGCACCGGGCAGTTTGAGCCCCTCGAACAACTCGGGCTCGCGCTGGCAGAGGTCATCGCCGCGCAGTCCTCCCCCGTCCTGATCGTCGCCTCCAGCGACATGAATCATTACGAGTCCGACGCCATCACGCGCGTGAAGGATCACATCGCGATCGAACCTATCCTCCGCCTCGATGCTCGCGCCCTGTACGACGTAGTCACCGAGCAGCACATCAGCATGTGCGGCTTCGGCCCCGCGGTCTCCATGCTGACCGCGGCAAAGAATCTCGGGGCAACAACCGCCGAACTCGTGAAGTACGCAACCTCCGGCGACATTTCCGGCGAACGCTTCGCAGTGGTAGGCTACGCAGGCATTGTGGTGCGCTAGCGCTGCAAATCGCCAGAGTCGTTCGGCGCGTAATCATGGGGACAATTTACAACATCGACCGGAAATGGCCGGGAATCCTCGGCATAGCCATCCTGGGCGCATTCACGGCCGTGATCTTTGTCGTCTTGCAGTTTCTCGCGCAGTTCCTGCACTCGGGCCTGCCTCTCGTAGCACTCTCTCAACTTCTCGTCCGACAATCCAAACGGCGAATTCAATGCTTCCACCTGCTGGCGGAGTAAATCCATCATCTCTCGCCGCACGGCCATCAAATCTTCAGTTTCTGATTGCATCGCAGATCTCCTGAAAATCGCCCCGCGACTAAATTTAGCGGCCATCGAGACAGGATCGGCATGCTGTATTTATCGTGGATTGAAACCCCTGAAGTGCTAGGCAAAAAACAAGGCGGCCATCATGGCCGCCTTGTAAAACTACTGCCAATAACTATTTACTTGTGGCCAGCCGCCGCCCCGCCAGAGCCATGCGCCGATCCTGTACCCGCATGGCCTGCTCCAGCGGGACCGGTCGCATTCACCGCGCTAAAGTCAGACCCTCCGGTGCGTCCGGCAAATACCGAGAACCGCGTCCCCGCCTGCACTTGTGCCCAGCCCGTTTTCGCTACCTGTGAATTCAATTGGTGTAGATTGCTCACCAAGCCTCGTGGAATTCCCAGCCCCGCCGATCCCCGGCTCACGATCAAATTCGTCCGTAAACTATCCGTAACTGTGCCGCCCTTGCCTACCACAACCGCGCTCACCGTTCCTTGAGGCGCGACCGGCGCGTGGAAGTTCGTCGCTCCTACGTAATTCAGGCCGCCATGCCACGTATTAAATCCGCCGGCCTGCCATCCCCAGCCCATACCCGGGGCGTAGACCCAATTCCCGTAGTAGTAAGGCATCCAGCCCCACGGATAGGCCGAGGCCCACATATATCCCATGCCCGGATACCACGACCACGCCCCATCCATATACGGATTCCATCCCACTCCCGTGAAGTAGGGCTGCCACAGCATTCCGTACCCGGGATAGTTGGTGTAGGCGCCGTAATAGTTGAGGTCGCTATATCCGTAGCCTAACGGCGTGGAATTATTCTTGGCATAGGTATCGTGATACTCGACCGACTGCTTATCCCAGTCGTCGTAAGTATCTTCTTTCAGATTCTTGGCCACGGTCGCTTGACCGTTGTCATCGGCATCGAAGGTCAGCATCTTTTTCTTGTCGACTTTCACCGTACCGGATGGCCCTACCACCTCAAGCTCGCTCTTGAAACTGGCTACCTCCGCTTGCTTCGAGGAGGCTGCGACGCGGAAGTGCGCCGCCTGAGTGACCGTGACTTTCTCTTGCGCAAAATTCAGCGCGAACTCATCGCCACTTTTTCCCAGCCAGTTCACATACGCCCGGCCCTCCACCAGGTTCACACCAGAGATTCGTTTGCCGGCGTCGTTCGCCCCGAGCGTTCCGAACACCACCGTAGTCTGCGGAGTAAGCCGCAGCGTGCTGCCATCCTCGAACTCAATCTCGGCGCGCCCGTTATCCCGCGTGCGCAGCTGCGTCCCCTGCGTGATTGGAAGATTCAGAAACGCGTTCTCAAAACCCAGTCCTGTGTTCTTATCGATTTGTACTCCACCCTGCACATCGCTCAGGCGAACGATGCGCACTTGCGACTCTGCCGCGGCGGGCAGCGCAAACAGCGCGCAGGCCATGGCCGTCAATATCATCGAGTGAACTCGTGGCTTATACATAGCAGCCCCCAAAGTACTGGATGTTTACTCGCCCATTAGAGCACGATTTTGCGCCGGCGATTGTCAAATCTGCACTCAACCGGCTCTACTGCCGCCCGCCAGCGGTGCTGCTCGCCATCTGGATCAATTCCTTCGCCCGCGCCCGCACCACATTGATCACCGAACTATCTTCCACAATCCCCTGTAATACCGGAGCCACGCCCTGAATCTCGCTCAGTTCGTTGTTCCTCGCCTGCTCCTCCATGTGCTTCAACTCCTCATCCAGCGCCAGCTTCTGGTAGCGGTGGTAATAGGTCAGCCGGCGACCGTAATCGAGCGTCCCCGCCACATTCTGGAAAAGCGTGGTCAACTGTCGCACCGGCTCCAGATTCGAATAGTTGTAGCGTGCAGTAGCCGATCGCTGCCCATCCTGATAGCTCAGGACCTTCGCTCCTGTAAACGCCAGCTTGCGATTGCCCGAGTCAATCGTCCCTGAGAAATATTTCGCCTCTTTCGCCCACTCGAAAATCCGGTCGCGGTTGGCCGCTGTCATCTCGAATTCCGTCCGGTACGTCTGCTCTTCCGAATCCTCTTCGGCCTTCACCGCGCACTCGTAGGTCGCATGGCCACTGGCGTCCACCGCAATCGAGTAATGGGTCGGCTGGGATTGAGGGAAGTCCAGCGTAAATGTGACTACAGCGATCGAAGCCGGTCTATCGTTCGCCGCCTGTTGCGGCACCGCCAACCTGCACAGTCCAACCCCAACCAAAACTGCTACCACCCCACACCACCACCTCGCTCTTTGCATCCCGAACGTCACCGTGTCGCAACCCTCTGCCGCTCCAGCGTTCCCGCAGTATGCAGATGACAGATCGCGATCGCCAGCGCGTCCGACGCGTCCATCGGTTCTGGAGGCTCCGCCAGACTCAGCAACCGCGTCACCATGTGTTGTACCTGCTGTTTCTCAGCCCGTCCATATCCCACCACCGACGATTTAATGGTCAGCGGTGAATACTCCGCTACCTCCAGCCCAGCCGCCGCCGCGGCCAGCATAGCCACTCCCCGCACCTGCCCCAGTTTCAGCGCCGACTTCACATTCAGCGCATAGAAAATGCCTTCAATCGCCACTTCATCCGGACGGTGCTCCACAATCAGCGCCCCCAGCCCGTCGTAAATCCGCGCCAGCCGCCGCGCCAGCGGCTCCCGCGCCGAGAGCTTGATCGCCCCACAGGTCAGGCACACCAATCGCCCACCGGATTCCATCTCCACCACCCCGTACCCGGTGTACTCCCCTCCGCAATCAATGCCCAGAACTCGCATGTTGAGAGCAGTCTATCGCGGAACGCTCGCAGTTCCTATCTATAGATCATAGACATAGATAGGGTCGCTGGACCCCGCCCGCAACTCCCCGTCTGTAGCCTGAACCCAGCCGCCCGGGGGGTGGAATTTGCTCAAAAAAACCTGTCAGCTGCCCCAATCTTGCGATACAGTATCAATTCCCCCCTGAGCTCCCCCGGAGCCTTCCATGAAATCAATTACCCTCAACCGCCGGCGGGCCGACCTGCGCCTCTTGTTACTCCGAATAACACTCCGCACCACGATTCCTCTCGTCCTCGGCTTGGTAGTGATCGTCGCCGAGCTGGCCTGTGGCGGCAATTCCAGCACTCCGGGCGGCGGCACCACCACCACGCCCGTGGTCTCGTTTGCTACCCCTCCCCCGGCGACCATGACTGGCGGGGCGCAGGCGAGCTTGGTCGCGAAGATAACCGGCGACTCCACGAATTCAGGCGTCACTTGGAGCTGCACTCCAGCCACTACGTGCGGCTCGTTTAACCCTTCGAATACGGTCAGCACCACCTACACTGCCCCGTTCACTGCAGGGAAGGTGACCATCACCGTGACTTCTGTCGCTCACACCACGGTGAGCGCCAGCGCCACGGTCACGATCACGGCCGTCGTGCCCACCGTGTCGTTCGTCACGCCTCCGCCGCCCGCGATGTTCAGCGGCACGAGCGTAAAACTTTTGGCCGAAATCTCCGGGGATCCCACGAACTCAGGCATTACATGGAGCTGCGCCCCGGCCGCCACCTGCGGCCCAAATCCGTTCTCTCCACCCAACACAGTCAATACCGCCTTCGCAGTTCCAACCCTGACGACCCCCGCGAGCGTGACCATCACCGCAACCTCGAACGCCGACACCGGGGTCAGCGCCAGTGCTGCCGCGACCATCGTGGCCAACAGCAACTATGTCTTCCTGCTTTCCGGGACGAATATCAATATCGACGGAAAACCTTCCCTCTACTCAGTCTCTGGCGTAGTTTCCATAAATAACGGGAATGTTACCGGTGGCGAGCAGGACTTCACCGGCGTCGGAGTCGACAATTTTGATCGCATCGACCCCGATGCCAGCACTATTTCCGCAACCGCCGACGGCAACCTGCAGTTGGTTCTTGCTTTGTGCCCCAACGGTGCCGTCGTACCGTGCAGCGGCCACCGCGATAACCAAGTTGGGGTCTCGGGCGTTGAGACTTTTAACGGCTCATTCTTGCCCCTCAGCCCGCACAAGGCCTTGATCACCGAGTTCGATACTTCAGCCACATCCAGCGCAACGCTGGAATGGCAGGACCCCACCGCAAGCGTCAATCTTCCGTCCGGCGGGTATATCTTCGGCCTCAACGGACTAGACGGAACCAGCCCGCCCAATCCACTCTCCATCGCCGGAGTAGTCAACATCGGGGCCGCCGGGAGCATCTCGGGCACAGGAAGCGTTCTCGACGCCAATGAATGGAACGGCACCACTGGGAGCAGCACCGACTTCCAGGCGCAGCCATTGGTCGCGACTCCATCTAGTTTGGTTTCTGGACCCGATACGCTTGGCCGCGTGCTCTTCACATTGACCCCCGGCGCCGGCGCGAACAATGCCACCCCGCTGCTCCAATTCGCTCTCGCCGGCTACACCGTCGATGCCAACCACATTCAACTCGTAGAAACCTCCAACGACGCGCTCAACGGCACGTTAGGCGGCACCGCCCTCAGCCAGGGAGCAAACACTGGAAAGTTCGATTCCACTTTCGTCGCGGGCAACAGTTATGTCGTCGGCTTGACCGGCATCGATATCTCTAATCCGCTACAGGTGGCCGGCTTGTTCACTGTTAGCGCCAGTGGCAGCGGTGTGAGCGGTTCGGCCGACTACAACGACCTCACCATAACTGGGCCGCAGAGTCCCTATAGCATCGCAGGATCCTATACGATCGATGGCCCCGGTTCCGGCCCGCTCGACGCCGGCACCGGCCGAGTAACGATCACAAATGTGAATGTAGGCCCTTTCAGCATTTCCAACCTCGAACTCTATTTGGATGGAAGTGGCCACGCGCTGGCAACCACCTTGGACAGTACCGACGTACTTGGTGGGATCGCCTTCCAGCAAAGCAGCGGCTCATTCACCACAGCCTCGCTCAAGGGCGCCTATGTCATCGATGCCACTGGCTGGCATCAAAGCACCGGCGGACTGAACCCCCTCAACGCCATTGGTCCGGTGGCCGCTCCCGGAAGCGGCGGAACCTTCGCAGGAACTGTCGATCTCAACTGGCTTCTCAGCTCTAACCCAGGACCGACCTTCCCTGATCTCACGCTGTCCGGCGCCTTCACCCCCACCGCCAACGGCGTCTTTACCGGCACCATCACCGGTCTCGACGTCGGCACTGCCACCGATGCTGACTCCTTCAGCCTCTATTTGATCGACCCAACTGGAGACGGCCTCGCAATCGAAACCGACACACACCAGTTAACTCTCCTCTATCTCGCGCAACAGTAGCGAGAAACCGGCCAAACGGATTTCGCGTTCCAGCTATTGGCGCACTTCGGTGCGCCACTTTTTTCTTAACAGCACTTCGGCTGTCGCATCTTCGCCTGTTCAAACTCGCGCCGAAATTCCGCATACGATTCACTCGACGAAACCGCTCCCGCGCGGCTCAGAAACCGCGCATACGCCGCCTCATCAAAAATCTCCCGCAGAGTTGCGACTGCGGTTGCCAGGAAGTCGCGCAGCATCGCTCGCACTGGCTTCATCCCCGCTCCTCCACCAACCGCGTCCTTACGAACGGCGCTTCTTTTACCCGAGCCTCTCGCGCTCCACTCAGAATGCCGATCCACTGCCGCACCGATTCCACCAGAACCAGCGTCACCATCACCACCAACACTCCCGTCACCACAGCATCCAGCCGATTGTTGAAGATCACTCGTACCGTTGCGCTCGACAAAGGAGTTGGTCCGGCGGCCAACACTCGCGCCTGCGCCAGAAATCCCACACGCGGGTCGGCATCGAACATCTTGTGCCACGATGCCGTAAACGTTACGGCCACCAGCCACGACAGCGGCCCAAGCGTCACCGCCGCATATCTGGCGCGATGCATCTTGATGATGATCGTCGTCGCCACGCACAGTGCCACTGTCGCCAGCAATTGATTCGAAATCCCAAACAGCGGCCACAACGAATTGATTCCGCCCAGCGGATCCTTTACTCCTTGCCACAGGAAATATCCCCAGGAGGCGACGATCAGCGCGCTGGTCGCCAGGATCGACGGATACCAACTCGTCCTGCCCAAAGGATTATAAACATGCGCGAGGGCGTCCTGAATCATGAAGCGCGCTACCCGCGTTCCCGCATCGAGGATGGTCAATATGAACAGCGCTTCGAACATGATCGCGAAGTGATACCACAGTGCCATCAAAGTCTCGCCGCCCAAACTGTGCGAGAAGATATGCGCCATGCCCACCGCAAACGCCGGCGCACCACCCGTCCGGTTATAAAGCGTCTGCTCTCCGACCGCATGCGCCAGCGCCTGCATATCCGCCGCCGTCACAGGAAAGCCCCAACTGGAAATGGTCGCCGCCGCAGTTGCCGGAGCCTGCCCAACGATTCCTGCCGGACTGTTGATCGCGAAATACACACCCGGCTGCATCACGCAGGCTGCAATGATCGCCATGATCGCAACCGCCGATTCGCACATCATCGCGCCATAGCCCACCATGCGCGTCTCCGTCTCGCGCGCAATCATCTTGGGAGTAGTGCCGCTCGAGATTAGCGCATGAAATCCGCTGATCGCCCCACACGCTATGGTGATGAAGGCAAACGGAAAGATATTCCCTGCGAATACCGGACCCGTGCCATCGACAAACCGCGTCAGCGCCGGCATATGCAGCGTAGGATGCAACGCGACAATTCCTACAGCCAGCAGCGCAATCGTTCCCAGCTTCACGAATGTGCTCAGATAATCGCGCGGTGCCAGCAGCAGCCACACCGGCAATGCAGACGCGGCAAAGCCGTAGATCATGATCAGAATCGCCAGGGTCGGCGCGCTGAACGTGAACAGCTTGGCCAGCGCTGCGTTCTGCGAGACGTACTGTCCGCCCCATATCGCCGCCAGCACCAGAACAAATCCCAGCGCCGAGACTTCCAGAACTTTTCCCGGACGGATCCGCCGTAGATAGACACCCATCAATAAAGCAATCGGCATCGTCATCGCGATCGTGAACGTTCCCCACGGACTTGCCTTGAGCGCATTCACCACGATCAGCGCCGCCACGCCCAGAAGGATAATCAGAATCGCAATCACCGCCACGTAAGCGACGAAGCCGCCAACCCTGCCGATCTCGCTCTTGGCCATCTCCGTCAGCGACTTCCCATCCCGGCGCACCGAGAACAGCAGGATCACAAAGTCCTGCACACAGCCAGCAAATACCGCGCCTGCCAGCACCCACATCGTCCCCGGAAGATAACCAAATTGCGCTGCCAGCACCGGCCCCACCAGCGGCCCCGGTCCGGCGATCGCCGCGAAGTGATGTCCAAACACGACCCATTTGTTGGTGACGAGAAAGTCGCGTCCGTTCTCGAGTCGCTCGGCTGGAGTTGCCCGTAGGCCATCGAGCGCGAGAATCTTCGCCGCAACGAATTTGCTGTAAAAGCGATAGCCGAGCGCATAGCAGCAGGTCGCCGCAACTACTAACCACAGCGCGTTAATCGGTTCGCCGCGACGCAGAGCAATCGTACTCACCGCCCCGGCGCCAAACACTGCAACCGTGGCCCATACCAATAATGCCAGCGTCTTATTCATGCTTCAATCCAGTGCAGCATTGTGCCGAAAGCCGGTCCGCTGCGCAATACGGAAATCCGCTCGAGCCTTCCCACGCGCGAGGTCATGCTCTACCGTGTATTGGTCCGCGGCAATTCAATTCTTTCTCTTTACGGTAGCTTGCCCCATAATAGAAAAATGGGGCGTATTTTCTTTGAAGAACGTTGGTTGCCGAAGTCTGTCCTCTGTTTGCGCGACTACAACGCCAATAAATTTCTCCACGATCTGATTGCCGGCGTCACCGTAGGGTTAGTTGCCTTGCCGCTGGCCATGGCCTTTGCCATTGCCTCAGGGCTCACTCCCCAGGCTGGCATCTACTGTGCCATCGTCACCGGCTTTCTAATCTCCGCCCTGGGCGGTTCCAAAACCCAGATTGGCGGACCTACCGGCGCCTTCGTGGTCGTCATCTCCGGCATCGTAGCCCTTCACGGCGTTGACGGCCTTTTCATGTGCACGGTAATGGCCGGCGTTCTTCTGATGATCATGGGCATCGCCGGCATGGGCACCGCGGTCAAGTTCATTCCCCGCCCCGTCGTCATCGGCTTCACTAACGGTATCGCCGTCCTCATCGCCAGCACCCAGGTCAAGGATTTCTTCGGCCTGCAGCTCGCCAAGGTTCCCGGCGTCTTCTGGCAACGCATGGAGGCTCTGGGCGGCAACTTCCACACGCTTTCCTACACCGCAACCGCACTAGCCGCAGGTACCGTGCTGGTCATGATTTTGTGCCGCGCCATCTCGAACCGCATACCCGGCGCGATTGTCGCCTTCCTGCTCGGCACCGCGGCCGTGGTCCTGTTCAAGCTGCCCGTGGAAACCATCGGCTCGCGTTTCGGTGGAATTCCCGCGGGCCTACCTCACTTTGTCATTCCCCGCTTTCGCGCCGATCTGATTCATGGCTTACTCGGTCCGGCCCTCACCGTCGCGATGCTGGGCGCAATCGAATCTCTCATGTCCGCCGTAGTATCCGATCGCATGAGCAACGACCACCATAATCCCAACGTTGAACTCATTGGCCAGGGCGTGGCCAATATCATTTCTCCTATGTTCGGCGGACTTCCCGCCACCGGCGCCATCGCCCGCACCGCAACCAATATTCGTTCGGGGGCGCAATCGCCGGTCGCGGGTATGATTCACGCTCTCACTTTGCTCTGCATCCTCCTGTTCGCGGCGCCGCTGGTAAGCCACGTTCCTCTAGCCGTGCTCGCAGGAATTCTGATGGTGGTCGCCTACAACATGGGTGAGTGGCGGGAGATCCCGCAACTGCTGAAGCTCACCAAGACCGATATCAGCGTCTGGCTGGTGACGTTTGCTCTTACTGTCTTTGCCGATCTTACCGTCGCCGTTGAAGCCGGCATGATCCTCGCCGCTCTGCTCTTCATTGGCCGCATCGCCTCCACTACCACGGTCTCCCAGGTTACTGATGAGTACGTAGAAGATGGCCGCATGCACATTCTGCAGGACAAAGACATCCCCTACTACGCGACTATTTTCCGCATCCACGGACCTTTTCTGTTCGGCGCGACCGACAAAATCTCCGCCGTCACAGAGAATTTGCACACCCTGCCTCCGGTCGTCATCCTTCGCCTGCGCAATATGACGGCGCTTGATGCCACAGGATTGTTCGCGATTGAGGAGGTCGCCCGCCAGCTTCAGGCGAGCAACCGGGTTTTGATCTTATGTGGCGCGCGAGAACAACCGGCCAGCCTGATCCACCAAGCCGAGTTCGAAGAGGTGGTCGGAGCAGAAAATATCTGTGAAAACGTGCAGGCCGCGATCCGTCGCGCCGAGGAAGTGCACGACCAACTGGAAGCCGCCGCTATCGGACTGAAAAGCTGAACCGCCCGCACCAGCCGCTACTTCCGGCCACCGTCTGTCCGACCAGATCACGACTGATTATTCTGGATCGAATTTCAGCTCGACCGGCTCGCGGGATTCATGGGGAGACGGCTCCCATCTCCACTTGCTTACCGCAACTGCAGCTGCCTGGGCCAGCACCGGATGTCCGCCTTTAATATTCACTGTCTTGACGCTGCCGTCCGGTAAAACCACAGCCTCCACACGAACGGTTCCTGTTAGCCCCATGCCGCGTGCCAAGGCTGGATACGCTGGAACCACCCGCGAAACCAGCCGGCGCTTGCCCGCTGCATCCTGCGCTTGTGAAGACGATAGGCCACAAACCGAGCCCAGAATGGCCAGTGCCGCCAACCAGAAAAACCGTCTAGCTAAGAGTGCCATATGGTGGATTAACGAGCAGACATGATTGGTAAGAACTGATGATTCTAAGGCAGCTCTAATGTGGGCAGAAGATTACAGAAGTAACGTATCGTCGGAGTGATTTTCTGTCCTGTTCTGCCTGAGATTGCCCTCGCCGCTTTTCGCGCTACCCGCTCCATCCCCTTACGGATATAATGTGGCGATTTCGCGGGCTTGATCCTAGCCCCATTGGAGACCTGTGCGCCTATCACTCGAAACTCGTGAGGTTGGACGCGTCACCATTGTCCACTGCAACGGAAGAATTGTTGCGGGCGGCGAGAGCGAATCTTTACGCGCTCACGTCACGTGGTTACTTCGCGACCGGCGCTCCATCGTCCTAGACCTGGGCGAGGTCGGCTTTATTGACAGCAGCGGTCTGGGCACGATCGTCCGCACCCTCACCAGCACTCGCCAGGCGCGCGGTGATTTGAAACTGTGCAATGTCCCCGAGCATGTGCGCAAGGTTTTGGAGCTGTCGCATCTGGCAAGTTTGTTCGACGCTCACGACTCCGAGGAAAAGGCTGTGGCTGCCTTTTATCGCCCCGGGGCACGCATTGAAGCTCCTGCCCTCACCGGCCGCAGCGTTCTCTGTGTCGATAGTAACGCCGACGTGCTCGCCTACTTGCGGGAACTTCTCAAGCGCGGCGGGTACGACGTTCACACCACCAGCCACGTACGCGACGCTCTCATCCTGATGCGGGTCACGCACTTCGATCTGTTGGTTATGGCTCCCGGCGTCGGAGCGTCTCCAGCCGCGCAACAGTCATTTCAAGCCGCGTGCGCCAACGTTCCCGTGGTGGAGTTAGGCAGCGATTTTTCAACCTCCGATGCCGGGGAAGCCTGCGCCGCACTGCTCGAAAAAATCGAAGCTCTATTGCATCCGAAGTCCTGATCACGCGGAAGTCATATCGCGGAGCATCGCCTGGCGCCCCGCATCTGCGCCCCTTTGAAACAACTTGTTGACCAGCGTCGACCCTCTTTGGTGATAATCTATTTCTTCCCGGCGACTGCTGAAACCCGTGCTTCGGGCTACCGCTGAATGCAGCCCACGCCCCGGGTGCATCCCAGGGATTTCATCTGAACTCATAGGGAGTGGACCATGAAGATTGGCATGCTGACCGGCGGAGGTGATTGTCCGGGGTTGAATGCGGTGATTCGCGCCGTGGTGCGCAAAGGCATCTTCACCTATGGCGACGCATTCGTCGGTTTCCTCGAAGGCTGGCGCGGCTTGGTCGACGACAAAAGCATGGTCCTCGATCTGGAAGCGGTCGGAGGTATTTTGCCCCGAGGCGGCACCATCCTCCGCACCTCGCGTACCAACCCTTCGAAGCGCGCCGATGGCCTTGATCGCTGCATGGCCACACTAGAGAAACACAAGATCGAGGCCCTGGTCGCCATCGGCGGAGATGACACTCTTTCTGTCGCGCAGAAACTGAACGAACGCGGCATCAAAGTTGTCGGCGTTCCCAAGACCATCGACAACGATCTGGGCGGCACCGATTACACTTTTGGATTCGATACCGCTTGCAACATCGTCTGTGAGGCTCTTGATCGCGTTCACACCACCGCTGAAGCTCATAACCGCGTCATGGTCGTGGAAGTGATGGGCCGCGACGCCGGCTGGATTGCTCTGTACAGCGGCATCGCCGGCGGCGCCGATGTCATTCTGATTCCCGAGCGGCCTTTTGATGTCGATAAAGTTGCAGACTCCATCCGCCAGCGCCACGAGCGCGGTCTTTATTTCTCGATCATCGTGGTCGCCGAAGGCGCAAAGTTCTCCTCTGCCGAACCGGGCCAGGGCGCACCCGTTCTGCAGGACATGGGCAAAGACGAATTTGGCCACGTCAAACTCGGGGGCATTGCCAACATCCTCGCTCGCGAAATCGAAAAACGCACCGGCTTCGAAACTCGCGCCGTGGTTCTGGGACACATCCAACGCGGCGGATCGCCTAGCGCTTTCGATCGTGTCCTGGCCACGCGTTATGGCCTGGGAGCGATCGACATGGTTCACCGCGGCGAATTTGGATGCATGGCGGCCCTCCGCTCCAACAAAATCGTTTCGATTCCGCTGCTCGAAGCCATCTCGCGCAACCGCGTCGTCGATAACGAAATGATCCAGATCGTCGACGGATTATTTGAGCGAGCCGTCGACAAACAGCCGGCATGACAGAGTTGCTTTGATCTCGACGTTGAGAAGGCTTCGCGCCGCGGCTGACTTTCGTGTGAGGTCCAGCCCGGCCCGGTCACGATGCAGAACCTACATTTGCTGCTCGCGCCGTCCCTGCTAACGCTGATCGAACTCCTGCCGCTGGCCGCTGCAGTGGCGTTGATTCTGTTTCGCTCCAGGCGCGCTTCCCGCGGCGATCGATCCAGTTCTTTCCTCGCACTTGAGCGCGCGTTCGCGCGACTGGCACGTCGCCAGCGGCTTGCCGTTCTGGTGGTCGGTGTCACAGTGATCGCCGTCCGCGCCGCACTCATCCCCATCCTCGGGATTCCGCAACCAGACTCCCACGACGAGTTCAGCTATCTGCTCGCCGCCGACACCTTCGCTCATGGAAGACTCACGAACCCCACTCATCCGATGTGGACGCATTTCGAAACTTTTCACGTCATCCAAAATCCCACCTACATGTCGATCTTTCCTCCCGCGCAGGGGCTTGTGCTTGCCGCCGGGCAACTGCTAGGGAATCCATGGTTCGGACAGCTACTGGCGACAGCATTCATGTGCTCCGGCCTGTGCTGGATGCTGCAAGCCTGGGTCCCGCCGCCATGGGCGCTGCTCGGGGGTTTTCTGGCAGTGCTTCGACTGGGAATCTTAAGTTACTGGATGAATGGCTACTGGTCTGCGTCGATTGTGGCTCTGGGAGGCGCGCTGGTTCTCGGAGCATGGCCGCGCATCCGCAAGCATGCTCGCATCCGCGACGTTTTATTGATGGTGCTGGGCATGGCAATCCTCGCCGACAGCCGACCTTATGAGGGATTGATTTTCGCTCTTCCGGTGGCGTGCGCCATGCTCATGTGGCTCGCAGGCCGAAACGGCCCTGCGCTCAGTTCATCTATTCCGCGGGTCATTCTGCCCATGCTGATCGCCTTTCTCATCGCAGGCTGCGCCACCAGCTATTACTACTACCGCGTCACCGGCAATCCGTTTTGCATGACGTATCGCGTGAGTAGCAAAACTTACGGCACGGCGCCCTACTTCATTTGGCAGACGCTGCCGCCTGAACCCGAATTTCATCACGCGTTAATTAAAGACTACTATCGTTGGACGCGGCAGGAATTCGAGCAAAACCGGACTCTTGCCGGCTATTTAGTTCGCGCCCAGCGAAAGCTCCTGCTCTTGTGGCAGTTTTATCTCGGTCCGATTCTGACGCTGCCTCTTCTGGCCCTTCCGGCTGTCATGCGACAGCGCAAGATGTGTTTGCCGATCGTCATATGCGCCGTTATGTTCGCTGGGTTTGCCGTCGAGACCTGGACGCTTACTCACTACTTCGCCCCGGCCGTCGGAGCGCTTTACATAATTCTCGTCCAAGGCATGCGGCATTTGTCGCACTGGTCACCCGGGCAGCGTCCGGTCGGGCGAGCTTTGGTGCGCGCAATTCCTGTACTGGCGTGCGTTATGATCCTCTTGCGTCTGACGGCCTTGAGTCTTCACGCTCAGATCGAGCCTCCATGGCCGAGAGGCGATTTGCGCAGGGCAGCGGTCGCGGAGCAACTGCGGCACCTTCCCGGGCCCCAGCTCGTGTTAGTGAGCTACGATCCGAGCCACAATTTCCACCATGAATGGGTCTACAACGCTGCGAATATTGATGCAGCGAAGGTCGCATGGGCGCGTGATATGGGCGACGCAGCGAATCAGGAATTGCGGGCTTACTTCAAAGACCGGCAGGCGTGGCGAGTGAATGGCGATGCTTCTCCGCCTCGACTCGAGCCCTACGAGGCCCCCTCTCGATGAAACTCCGCTTCTGGCTTTTGTTGAGCTTGCTCGCATGCCTCGCTACCTGGCTATATGCGGTTAGGATCTCATGGCCGTGGGTTCGACACAGGGGCGAGACTGTCGACGGGATCAAAACTCAGCTCTGGGATCTTTATCCGCGCTGGGTGGGAACACGCGAACTCTTGCTTCACAGCCGCAACCCTTACGGACCTGAAGTCAGTCACGAAATTCAGATGGCTTTTTACGGGCACATCGTCGATCAGGATTACCGCCAGCGCGGACACAAGATCGACGAGCAACGCTTTGCCTATCCTGTGTACGTCGTTTTTCTCATGGCTCCCGTGATGCACCTTGATTTTTCCGAGGTGTATCGATGGGCGCCGTTCGTGCTTGCTTTTTTCGCAGCCCTCAGCGTGCCGCTCTGCCTGCAGCTTTTGCATTGGCGACCACCATGGCAGCACGTGGCTGCCCTCACGCTGTTTACCCTCGCCAGTCCGCAGATTGTACAAGGACTCGAACACCAGCAGCTGAGCGTGGTTGTGGGATTCTTGCTGATTGCCGCGGCATGGTGCGTCAGCCGACATCATTTGCTCAGTGGCGGTGCACTGCTCGCTTGTTCAACCCTCAAGCCGCAGATGGCTTTTTTTCCTCTCTGTTTTTTTCTGGTGTGGGTCGTAGGCGATCTGTCCAAACGATGGAGGTTGTTGGTCGGCTTTCTAGCGACTCTTACTGTCCTTATAACAGCTGGCGAGCTGATCCTTCCCGGATGGGTCGGATATTTCATCGAGGGTGCCAACGCCTATCGAAAATATTTTCCCACCACCTCAGTACTGCGCATCGTCCTCGGGGATGCGGCGGGAGAAATTGTGGGTGGGATCATTGTGGCCGGTCTTCTTTTTCTCGCATGGCGGAATCGAAAAGAAAATGCCGGTTCGCGCCAATTTATTCTGACCCTCGCTGCATTTCTAACGGGAACTATCCTCGCTTTTCCGCTCTTCACTCCATTCAATCAAGTGCTATTGATCCTGCCTACGATACTGCTCCTGCGCGATTGGAAGACTCTCCCGAAATTCTCCCGCGCCATTTTTGTAGTCAGCGTCAGCTGGCCTTGGATCATTTCGGCGATTCTGCTCCTCTCTCATCTCCGGCCTGATTCGCCAAGCCGACTTCCTCTTCTGCCGTCCGTTCTGGTCCCTTTCTTTCCACTAGTTTTGCCTCTGTTGTTCATGACCGGACCGGGCAACGCCAGATGCTCCGAACTCCAGATCACCAGTTCCCAGAGACCATGACCTTCACTTGCGCATCACCGGCGAACCCATGAATCCGGAAAAAGCCACTTCGTGGATCACGGCAAAACGCCTCCGCGCGCATGCTTTCCTGCTCGCACTCTGCCTCTGGTCTGTTTACTTGTGGAACGTGTACACCCCCGGCTTGCGCGATCGCGTCGGCAACCTCAAAGGCACGGATTTCCTTCACCTCTACACTCTGGGTTCGCTCGCTGCCGCTCATCGCGGCGCGGATCTATATAACATGCCAGTGCAATCGGAACTTGCCGTGCATCTCGTTCCCGCGGCTGCAGGCATCCTCTATCTGCCGCTCTATCCTCCGCAAGTTTCGATTTTCTTCGCGCCCTTCACTCGATTACCTTATCCTTGGGCGCTCGCGCTCTGGCTCATTCTGAGTGCGCTCATTTATGCCTTATGCTGTTATGCCCTCTGGCGCACCTGCCCTGGTCTGCGCGACTACGCATCCACCGTCCTGATTCTCGCTCTCGCCTATCCCGCCTTCTGGCATCTCATCGCCTGGGGACAAACATCCGCCCTGGCGCTCCTCTGTTTCACGCTCGCGATCTTCGCTCTCCGCAATCAGTGCGAATTCCTGGCCGGCTTGGCTCTGGGATGTCTTATCTTCAAACCCCAACTGGGTGTCGCTGCGGCCATTCTCTTTCTCGCCACACTCCGATGGAAGATCATCGCCGGCGCGATTTTTTCTGCAGCCATCGAATTAATTCCTGCCTGGCTCTACTACGGACCGGGCCCTCTTCGTGAATGGCTGCGCGTATTGCGCAGCGTTCCCCGAGCGCTCGCGCTCTTCGAGCCCAGACTCTACCAAACCCACTCCTTGCGCACCTTCTGGACTATGCTCATCCCTTGGCCCTCAGCCTCTTTGGCCCTCTACCTTGCGAGCGCGCTTCTGATTTCCGCATGGCTAGTTGCCTGTTGGCGCAGCCGCCTCCCGTTGCCTCTGCGTTATTCCGCGCTGCTCCTAGCCACTGTCCTTCTCTCTCCGCATCTCAGCGTCTATGACCTCGTCATCCTCGCCCCCGCATTCCTGCTGTTCTCCGACTGGATCGTCAATAATCCTGACCATCCTGCTGTTCCATATTTCAAACTTCTTCTCTACCTCGCCTTCGCACTTCCGCTGCTCGGCCCGTTGGCGCGCTGGACGCACATCCAGCTTTCCGTCCCGGTAATGGCCACTCTGTTGTATGGGATATGGAGCCTTGGCAGGAAGCTAGCTCTAGTTGCGAATTCAATCTGAGTTGGACTAGTCACCGAACAAGAATCGCAGAGCCTCAGGAAATCTTGCCGCCCAAGCGGATTCGTTGTGCCCGGCTCCTTCGCCAATCACAAGTCGCAATCGCTTTTCACTCAACACCGCGCGCCGGATGATCGCCCCCAGTTCCTTCACGTCATCTACCACGGTGCGGCTCCGCTCGGCGTTTTCCGTTTCTGCCGTGCCCACCGCCAGGAATACTCGCTCCGGCCAAATCCTAACCACGCGGCTCTCCTTGATCGCCTGCCGGTGCGACGCCCACAATGACGGACTCTCCAGTAACAACCGTCCAATCACTCCCTGCCGCACAGTCGCAGTGTAGAGCGCAATCAGCGCTCCCAGCGACGACCCGCCCAGTCCCGTATTCTCCGGCCCCGTCGCAATGCGATAATTGCGCTCAATAAACGGCATCACTTCTTTCATCAGGAAATCCGGATAGTAACGTCCCTGTACGCGCAGCATCATGGGATGCATCGAGCGGTGCGGCATGTATTCGCGAAGACGATCTTTCCCCGTGTTATCGATACCAACAATAATCATCGGAGGCACTGCGCCTTCGCGGATCAGCCGGTCCGCCGTCTCGTCCACTCCCCATTCCACTCCGGTAAACGACGTCGACGACTCAAATAGATTCTGCCCATCATTCAAATACAGCACCGGATAACGTCGGCCCCTGTTTTGCGCGTCGTCATAGCCCGGAGGCAGCCATACTCGAAGAAACCGCGTATTCCGGAAGACTCGGCTGCGAAATTCCTGCAGCCGCAGATCTCCCACCGCACCACCGGCGCGGATCACATCAGAAATGGCTCCGGCTCTGCCTTTTGATTTTTGGACTTTTGCCATCCGAAGAGTTTCAGCGGCCCACTCCGATGCGCACCTTCAGCACCGCAGCCAGCACAGTGATCATCGCGATCGAGGCCAGCGAACTCAAACACAGAATGCACCACGTCTCCAGCACGTATCCCTCAACGTAGGTCAGGTAAAGAGCAAACGTCAATCCTGCCAAAGCCGCCACCAGCAAGCGTAATGGCGTCTCCGCCCGCGCGCGGTAGATCGTCGCCAGCGCGAACAGCACTCCGTAGCCCACGATCCCAATCCCTGCAACCGGAATTCCCATCAGGCTCGAATACTCACTGCGGTTCACAATGTCACAATTGAATCGTTCCCCAACTTCGCAAAACGCTGTCGCCGACTTCGCGTAGTGACGCTGCAGCGACACCGCCGATACCACCATCCCCGCCATCGCCAAAATCGCGATAACTGTAAACAACAGTCGACTGTCGTTTGCGGTTTGCCTGGACGAGGCGGGTTGACCGGACGATACGCTCACGGCAAAGCGCATCCAGTCTTATCGGAGAGTTCTTCCAGCGGAAAGACCCCTTCTCTCGGAGGATTTGTTCCAAACTGCCAACTGGGAAATAACTTCACTCCTGCCGCCTTGCACTCGGGCGTAATTCCGTTGACGCCTTTCACCGCGCACTCCACATACGGCACGTACTGAAATGCCATTCCAAACATCGCCTTCTGCTCCGCACAATGCGGACACCAGTACAAGCCGTACATCTTCGCCTGCTTCGACGCGAGGCACTTTGCAAACCCATCGTAGCGGTGATTTCTGTAATACCACCCGATTGCATAAGCCAGGACGAACAACAATACGATTCCGCCCCAAATCAGCATCTTCCGCGACGGCACCTTCGCTTCCGCTTCCCCGACCCGCTTCTGTTGCTGCTTTCGCCGCTGTTCAGACATGATTCCCTTCCCACGTGATGCACTTTTATATCACGCGCTCAAGCCACAACGTTCAGCGCACCGGGCAGCACATCCAGTTCCTCGCAATGTAACGTCAGGACTTCCCCGTCCACCATCACGTCCACTGGCGCGCTCAAATCGAATTCAACCCGCTTCACCGCTTTTCTCTCCGCCAGCGGATGCTCAATGTGCGTGCCGTCATAAAGTCTGGGCAAGTTTCGGATCAGCCCCAGCCTGCCAATCGCTCCCCAGCGAACATACTCGATCAGTCCGCTATTCACCTCGGCCTTCGGCGCAATCATCATCGTGCCCCCGGTAAATTTGCTGTTGTTGAAGGTGAGAAATAGGCAGCGCCTCCGGTCGAATTCTGTTTCCCCTTCTACACGCACCGGGAAGGGCCGCCTCTGCAATCGCGCCAGCCCGAGGAAAATCGAAATGAAGTATCCGAACTCTCCGTGGCGGCTGAAACGCCGTGCCCGCAGCGTCGCAACATCAGCCGGAAACCCCACACTCAACAAATTAATGTAGTGGATCACCCCCGCGCGGTGGCGCAAGCGCAGCACATCGCAGCGTCGCATTCGCTGATAAGCAGAGATTCGATCGCGTGCTCGACTCCACGATCGCTGAAATCCCGCAAGAACGAATTTCCCGTCCCCAACGGCAAAAATCCTAACGTCGGGCGCCTCGACTGCGTTCGCCTCGCGGAAAAAGTCCGTTCACCACTCGCATAGATGTTCCATCTCCGCCCACCGCAATAAATTTGCGATGCCCGCCCGCATAGCCTCGCGTGCAATCCTGGTCGCATCGCCCGCTCCCGCGTCTCCGCTAACATCTACCGCTAACCCCGCCCGCTCTCAGCCGCTCCAGCGCCGGCCCAAGCATCTTCCGGCTTCGCCCGCCTCCCGCCGCAGGATTCACAATGGCGAGATACGATTGCCGCTCGCTCACAGTCCCACCACCGCTCCCCGTTCCGCCATTTTCCCGATTTCTTCGGCCGAGAGTTGCCGTTTGATTTTCATCGATGCCGTCCGCGGAAAATCCTTCTCCCAGATCAGATAACCGCCCACGCGCTTGAAATCCGGCAACCGCCGATTGCGATCGCAGATCTCCTGCACAACCCGCTGTCGAAGCGCTGCTCCTGTTCCAGCCGCAGCACCATCACCAACATCTCCTGTCCCAATTCCTTTTGCGGCCACACATAATTCGCCGCGAACACGCAGTACTCTTTCACCGGCAGGCCATCGAAGACCGTCTCAATATCCTCGGGATAAATATTCTTCCCGCCTTCGGTGACGATCATATTTTTCTTTCGCCCGAAAAGCTGCAAATGCCCGCTCTTGTCGAATCGTCCCAGATCGCCCGTCAGCAGCCAGCCATCGACAATCGTCTCCAGCGTCAACTCCGCATCGTCGAGATAGTGCGACATCACGGTTTTGCTTCGCGCCGCAATTTCCCCAATCCCCTCATCGTTCGGATTCAGAATGCGCAACTCGACTCCCGGCAGCGGCTTACCCACCGTATCCGCGCGAAATGGTTTCAGATCGTTCAACGTCAGCGCCGTCCCAGCTTCCGTCAACCCATATCCATTCACGACCGGAATTCCCAGATCGTAGAAGAATTGCATCGTCGAGGGCTCCATGAATGCGCCGCCCGTGATCAGCGCCAGCAACTCTCCGCCAAAGGCGCGATGCACTTGCCCCAGCAACATGCGGCTCAGCTTTCACGCGTGGGCGGCTTCGCGTCAGCAACTTGTTCACTGAGATCATCTGATTCAAAATCGCCCGCTTCCACGCCGGCAACTCGTCGAACTTCGCCCGCAGCCCGCGTTCCAGGTTCTTGACGATCATCGGCACCAGAGAAACATAGGTAATCCGGTAGCGCACAAACGCATCCCGCACAAACTCCGGACGCAGCGTCCGCAGATGAACCACACATGCTCCGCATACAAACGGTCCAATGAATCCCACCATGAAATCAATCGCGTGATTCGTCGGCAGAATGCTCAAATACCGTACTCCCGGCCAGAATGGATACCACGCCGTCAACGCTCGGCACTGCTCCAGATAATTTTCGTGCGTCAGCACGCACCCTTTCGGCCGCCCGCCCGTGCCCGACGAATACACGATGCATGCCACGTCCTCGCGCTGCCGCATCACAAAATCCGGCGCACCCTTGCGCTTGAAGTCCTCCCAGCGGAATCCTCCGCCCAGGTCGGCCTTCAGCGGCGCCTCGGTCACCAGCACCAACTTTGTTTTGATGTTGTGAAACTCCGGCGACTGCATGATCGCCCGCCACAGGTGATACTCCACCACCAGCACCTTGGCCTTCGAGTGCTCCAGCAATTGCAACTGTTCGGCGGCCGTGAGTTTGTAATCCAGCGGAACCAGCACGCCGCCGCTGTAGAAAGTGGCATACGCCGAAATCAGCCACTTCGACTGATTCGTCATCAGGATGGCCGCGCGATCGCCAGCATCAAAATCCGCATCCTCCAGCGCCCGCGCCAGAGGCAAGCTGATTTCTTTGAAGTCGGAATAGGTAAGCCGCGTCTTCTCCCGGTCGCGGTCCGCTTCTATCAGGCAAGTCTCACCCGCAAAACGCTCCAACGCATCGCGCAGAGCCGCGCCTAGACAGCTATATTTTTGGAGATCGAGCATTAAAGAATCATTTCACCACAGAGGCACTGAGACACGAAGAAGAGCTTAGTTATCAATTCATTACCTGCCTGGGATCGATCGTTAGTTGAAGCAGCTTCTTGAAGTCCGTCTTCACTACAATCGCGCCTGAATCTTTCCCGCCAGCGTGCGAAAATCTGAAACCCCCTGCAGTTCGTAGTCTGGAAGCTCCACGTGAAAATGATTTTCCAGCTTGGTCAGCAGATCGAGCGTTTGCAAGCTGTTGATCCCCAATGTCTTGAAGAAATCATCGTCCGGAGAAAGTTTCTCCTTCGACACTTTGAAATGCGCCGCGGCGAGACTCAATATTTCATCCAGGGTTTGATCGCCATCCATCGAAATAAACTCCAGTCATTTTTGTCATTCCGAACCGGGCCGTAAGCGCGGTGAACGCCCGCCCTTAGCGAAGTCAAAGGGAACCCGTTTTTTCCTCGGTACTAGGTACTCGGAACTCACTACGGCAAATACGGTTGTGCATCCGTGCTTTCCACAAACTTCCGCAACCCCGCCTCAACCGCCGGGCTCGCAAACAATTCACAAAATAAGTTGATCTCCTGCCGCAACTCTTCATGCGGAATCGGCTTGATGAACTTCTTCGCCGCCACTGCCGTCGCACGATCAAACTTCTTAAGTTGTGTCGCCGTGGCCCGCGCCGCCCGCAGCACCTCGCCCTCGCCCACCACTTGGCTCACCAGCCCAATCTGTTGCGCTTTTGTCGCATTAAAACTACGTCCCGTCAGCAGCAGATCCCGCACCACGCCGTTCCCCAAATCGCGCTTCAGGCGCGGGATTCCACCAAACCCCGGTATCAGTCCCAGCCTCAACTCCGGAAAGCAAAACCGCGCCATCTTGTCAGCGATGATCAGATCACAAGCCAACGCCAACTCGAATCCCCCACCAAATGTGACTCCATGGACAGCCGCAATCGTTGTCAACGGGGCAGCGTCAATCAGATTCAACACACGATGAATCCGTACCAGAAAGTCCCTAATGCCCTTTGCCGCCTCATTTTTATCCATGGCTTGCGACCGCTGATACAGTTCGCGCAAGTCCGCACCCGCGCAAAACCCGGACTTCATCTCGCTATGAATGATGAGAGCATGCGCCTCCGCCTGCATCCCTTCCAGAGCCCTCACAAACTGCTCGAGTTCCTCCAACGACGCCGACCCCAACTCGTTACACGGCGCACGATGCAGTCGAAGTTCGATCACACCCTCGGCAACGCTCCAAGACAAAGCGCTTCCACTCCACCAGCTCGACGTTCGAATCTCGCTCGCCTCGTGCACCTTTAAGTCCTTCGTGATCCTCGGCATTTTTCGCCCGACTAAACCGCCTGCTTCACGCGGTACATGTCGTCAATCTCATTTTTCATTCGCTCCGCAATCACATCGCGCTTCAACTTTCCATTCACCGTCAGCATCCCGCTCTCAATCGTGAACGCCTCCGGCAGCGCGACGAATGCCCGCACCTGCTTGTAGTGCGGCATCTCCGGATTCACCGCATCCAGTGCCGCCTGCACCTTCTCCGGGGTCACGCTTCCCGTCACTAGCACCGAGAGATATCCCCGCCCGTTTCCTACCACCACCACCTGCTGCGCTTCCGGCAGTAGTTTCGCGATCGCACTCTCGATCGGCTCCGGCGAAAGTTTGTGCCCCGACCCCAGCACGATCAAGTTCTTGATCCGTCCTGCAATCCGCCAGTTCCCCGCTGCGCTTACTTCGCCTTGATCGCCGGTATGGAACCACCCATCGCGCAGCGCGTCCGCCGTCTGCTCGGCCGGTTCCAGTAGCTCGGAGAAAATATTCGGCCCGCGCACCACAATCTCATCGTTCTCTCCCAACTTCATTTCCATGCCTGGAATCGCCGACCCCACATAGCCGACCTCAACCCGGTTCGGATCATCCATGGTGCAGATCGCGGTCGTCTCCGTTAGCCCGTAAACCTGCAGCACGCGAATTCCCAGCATCATGAAATAAAGCTGTGTCTCCGCACTCAGCGGCGCTGATCCGCAAATGAGCGCCTTCAGATTTTTCCCAATCATCTTCTTTCGAATTGCCGGAAACACCAGCCAATTCGCCAGCCCCAGCCAAAGTGCGTCTCCTCCCTTCGATTGTCTCTCCTGTTCGCGCACCCACGCCGCCTTCGCCCGGGAATAAATTGTCTGTGCTACTCCACCGGTCTGCCATAACTGCTCATCCACTGCGCGCCGCATGCGCTCGAGCAACTGCGGTACATTCAGGAAATAGTCCGGAGCCACTGTCCGCATATCACTCGCAATCTTCGTCAGATCCATGTTGATCGTGACTAGGCTGCGCCGTTTCAGAAACGTCAGCAGAGCGATCCACGACGCAGCAAACGTGAACGGCAAGTAATGGAAGATGCGATCCTTGCTCAGTAGAACCCGACATCAGCTCGCCCAACCGCTCCGCCGTCCGATCCAGCATGAAGCCGACGTTCGCCGCCGTAAGCACCACGCCTTTGGCCTCGCCCGAAGTCCCCGACGTATAAATAATGGTGACAGGATCTTCTTTCCCCACCTGCGGGCGCTCCAACTGCACTCCGTCGACTCCGGCAAAAATCTCGTCAAACAAATACTGTGGCGGAGCCTCGCTCCAGTTCTCCGCAATCGCATCGCGCAGCGATTCATCTCCACAACACAGCAGCGACGGCGTGCAGTCCTTCATCATGGCGACCAGTTCTGCCGGCGCCTGCCGCGAATATAGCGGCACCACGATCAGCCCTTCGGCCATCAGCGCCAAGTCCATCGCCACCCAGCGAATGCTGTTGGCCGCCAGCAACCCGCAACGGTCGCCCTTCTTCAGCCCCTTCGAAGCGATAAAGGTCCTGGCCTTGCGGATCAGTTCCAGCAACTCGCTTCCCGTCACTCCCGTGATTTCCCCGTCGTGGATCTCGGCAAGAATCCGCGTATTCGCAGCCGCCTGCAGTTGCGAAAAGATGTCTCCGATAAATGGGATGGGTGTATTCAAAATAGGGATTGCAGCGCCACACCAAAACCGCAGGTCTAGTTGTAAGCCGCCGCCAACTCTCGCAGCCCTTTACTCATCGGCGGCAAATAATCTTCCCAACTCCATTCTCCGCGGCGCGTCTCGAACTCCGGATACCGCCTCTGCACTTCCTCCTCAAAATAAACTCCCATGCGCGCCATCACTTTCAAGTTCTTTACCACCGTTTGCGCGATGCCGCTCGCGATCTCCTCGCCCTCGCAACTCAATTTCTCCAGCGCCGCCAGCAGCTTTCCTTCCAGCTCCGGATCGTCCACCGTCATCAGCAAATCCTGATGCCCTCGTTCCCGCATAAGGTTCCGGATGCGTTCATCCATCGTGATTCCCGCCGACGGCACGAGCCCCGGCATCGAGGTCACTATCCCGTGATAACGCGACGACGCCATCATATGGCATGCCCTCAACACGCTCACCAGTTCATACATGTTGTACTCGTCCGATGTCAGAACCGGTACTCCGCCTAATTTCTCGGCGATACGGTTTGCCGGACGCGCATCCAGCCGCTCCGTCGCTGCCAGAATCACAAAAACATTTTTCTTCTTTCGGAATGCGTCCACCGCGTTCGCAATCGCATTCCAGTATTTGTGATACGCCTGTTCCGCCGCTGGCCCCGAGTTATGGAAATAGACCGTGCGGTAGTGGCTGTCTTTATATGCTCCCGTCAAACTCCGCACCGCATACTTGGCGACCGACGCCTTCACCGGCCATTCAAACGGGTTGATCGGACACACCACCAGCACCGGCGTCCGCCCATCCCAGCCAACTTTTCTAAGCACACTCTGCCCGTACTCTGGCGGCCGCGGTTCAAACGTCCAGGCAGTATCCGTTCCCAGTTCTGTTGGTACTCCCAACTCCCGCAGCACACCGCGCGACTCTTCATTGCGCGTAATGACAAACGAATTCCTGCAATAGCGTCCGCACATCTTCGCCACCAGCGGATCCATGTGCCCAGCTTCCGCGCCGTACCCCACCGATAATTTATTCTGCGCCGCCGCAATGCCCAGCGACCCGATCATCATCGTGGTCAGCGCGTTAGCAAACTTGCTCTTGAACATCGACCCTTCGCACGCCACCACTCCATCGTGCTGCGGCACTTCGTTCGCCAGAAATGGCGGGAAAATGTCCGGCAGATGCACTTGCTTCGTCCCCTCGAAATACCCTCGCGAGAAATCGAAGTTCTGGCTCATCACGCTAAACTCCACGCGCTCGGCTCCCAGAATGTGCCGGATCTGCCGCAGCATCTCTTCCACGCGCACGTCCGATCCCATATTCCGTGTGCCGTTGTATCCCGCAAACAATAGTTTCAATTTCTCGCCCGGCTTCCAGCGCTTGCCCGCGCCTAGCATCCACCCAGCTTTGGCGCGCTCAATGGAACTGCTGACCCAAGCCTCCAGAATAAAATCCATCATGCGGCTGTCCCTCCCGCCGCTGCCGGCCACGGGCGATATTTGTACTCGAAATTATTGGCGCTGCTGAACTTCAACAGCGGATAACAATATTCGGAAAACGGCACCGGCTTCTTCCCTAGTTCTTTCGTCACGCGAGTATTATCGAAAACCGTGTTCCACACCAGGTATGGCATGAAGACCTTCAGCAGCGACTGCGCTTTTTCCAATCGCCCCCTTGCGGTTCGCCAGAAAATTCACCGACCCCGAAAATGGACGCTCCGCCCCCGGCACAAACAGCGGCGCGCGCTTTTTCTGCGCCGCCGCCAACGCCTTCGTGATCTCCCGAAATGTCTGCGATCCCACTCCAGACGAAAGATGATACGTGTCGTATTGCGGATTTTCTTTCTGATGCAGCGTCGAAATCGCCTCCGCCACAAAATCCACATTCACGATGTCGATCTTGTCCGTCGCACGAAACGGCAACACCGGGAGGCCCGCCAGGAATACAAACGCCTTCACCATATCGAATTGCGTCGTCTCCGCGTAACGGCTGTCGCCGAGTACGATACTCGGCCGGAAAACTGTCTTCGGAGTCTCCGGCAACAGCACCCGCATCATGTGCTCGCAGAATTTCTTCGTCCGCGCATACGGATCGTAATCCGATCGCTCCCACTCGATCGAGCGATCTTCCGCCACCAGTTCATTCTGCCGCTTTCCCGCCACCGCCACCGTGCTCACCTGGCTGAACCGCCTCAGCCCGTGATAATGCTCCGCATGCCGCGCCAGGGTTAGCACTTCGAGAGTGCCCCGCAGATTCACATTCAGGCAACTCTTCTCCGACTTCCGGTTCAGCGACGCCGCACAATGAATCACGGAATCCGTCGTATGCACCAGTCGATCATATTCATCCCGCCCCAATCCAAACCCAGGGTCCGTCAAATCTCCACGAAACACGCGCACCCGCGTCTGCAGAAATTCATAAAACTGCGGGAACTCAAGATGCAATTGCAGCGCCTGCCACAAGCGCGCTTCCGCCTCGCCCACGTCCCGCGCCCGCACCAAAACATTCAGGGCAGCCCCATCCCGCAGCAAATTCGCGGCCACATGCGCCCCAATGTATCCCGTCGATCCCGTCAGAAATATCGCCATTCACCAGTTCCCATTTGTGCCCGTTTTCACCGTCTCGCCGTTCTCCAAACTCCGCGCTGGACGCGCCTCCAGCGGCCTTCCCTCAATCAGCGGATACGTCCACTTTCTCAGCGCCGGAATATGCACATTGATCCAGTAATCCCACCAGTCGAGCATTCGCGCCTTATATCCAAACTCTTCCCGCTCATCCTCCACCAGCGCGTGCGACAATTTCTCCACATTGTCCGCCGCAAAATCATGCTCGTTCAGCAGGATGAACGGCTCAAACAGCTCAATCAATTTTTCCAGGCGCTCCAGATTTCTCTCCGCCTTCACCAGCGGCGTTTTCTTCAATGGCAACGGCGACATGATCCGCTGAATCGACTTCACAATCGCCTTCTGCGCCGGCGCCGACATTCTCTGATATCGCGTCTTCGAAACCGGAATCGCATCAAACCGCAGCCGCAGCCAGGATTCCAGCCCTTCCTGTGCCCGATAATGTTTGCGATGCGCCAGTGACGTCAGCTCAATCGACCGCCCCATGTCGCAAGGATTCGTCGCCGAAGTCGCCAGTTGGTACAACTCATCGTGCCGCCGCTCCACAACTCGCCGCGGCGATCAGCGTCATCCCATCGCACACCGCGTCCACCGGAATAATATCCAGCCGCTTGCTTTCGTTCGATGGCAGCTGACGGAAGTAAGTCCCCAACAAATACGAGAGCGACGCCGACGTATTGATCCCCTCATTCCATCCCAGGAACGGCTTCGCCACCGAAGTTTCCACGATCGCCGGACGCACCACCGCAATCGGCAAGTCCCTCGCCATATTTCACGATCAATGATTCCGCCAGACTCTTCGTCAGCGTATACGTATTCGGCCAGCCCAACTCTTTCGCTCGCCGCGTTCCGGCCTCGGTCAAATACGTTTTCAGCCACCGGATTCGGTTCTTGCGGATTTGGTTTTCCAGCGCCGCGCCCTGCAGCCCTTTCGCCGCATGTTCTTTCGTCAGCGACTGCGACCTCAGATCCCGCCGTCACTTCCTCGCCCTCGGCTTGCGCCTCCGCCTTAGCAATTACTTCATGCAACCCACGCCATTCTTGCTCCGCATCAAAATTCGGCCACGCGATGCGGGGTGTAATTCGGAATCAACTTCTCCGCCACGCGTCCATCGCGCTCTCCCGCCACATAACACGTGGAAAGATGCAGCAACCCCGCGTGATCCGTCCCGCGCAAAAATTCCAGGATGTTCATCGCCGCATCCGTATTGGTCGCTCAGCGCATCCCGCAAATCCGGATTGAAGTCCGTCAGCCCCGAACTATTCACCACCAGATCCAGATTGTTCTGCAGCCTCCTCGCCGTCTCCGCATCCAGCCCCAATCCCGATTGCGTAACGTCTCCTTCCACCACCTCAACCTTCTCGCGCAGATATTCCCCGAGTCCAACTCCATATTTTTCAAACAGCGGATCGAATACCGGCGATTCTTCCACGATTTTTTCAAAGCGCCGCTGCGCCGGATTCGATTTCTGTCGCCGGATCAGCAGATAAATCCTCCCGATCTTCGGCAACTCCATCAGCGTGTTCGCCAGCCAGACCTTGCCAATAAATCCCGTCACGCCGATCAGCATCACGTGCTTGCCCGCCAGCGCCCGCCGCACCGAGAACCCGGGCTCTTGTTTCCGTCCTTCGAAATGAACGATCGGCCGCTCCTGTGCCACCGCTTCCCGCCCCGATCCAGTCACCGCCGCCTTCAACTCCTCCAGCGTGATGTCCAGCTGCCGCGCCAGCGTCTTCGGCGCTCGCCGCCCATCCGGACTCTGGTCCTGAATCGGCGCAAACGCTCCTCGCGGCCGGATCACCGGCTCCAGCAGCCGCCCCGTGGCTACGCCGTCGCGAAACTCCAGCCGGTTCGCCACTACCCACTTCACGCCTAGATGCTGCGCCAGCGGCTTCATCACGTGCTCCAGGCCCTGGCTCACCAGCACCACGTCTGCTCCCGAGCGCAGCAACTCCTGCACGCGTTCCACTCCGTGCGCTTTCAATTGTGGCTTCAATTTGTATTGGAAATATTCTTCGCCCAGCAGATCCAGCCGGTCGCGCGTCACGCCCCGCAAAGCGGTATGGACCACGCGCGTCGCAAATTTCCGGTTCGTCGAGTACAGAAACGGACGCAGCGCCGCCATCAGGAAGATCAGCCCGCGCCGCCGGAATCGTTCCGAAAAAGTCTGCGCGTTCCAGGTAAAGAACGCCACCGGCTGCACGACGGTCAGGTCCAGCAGGCTCCCCTCCACGCGCCAGTACACAGTGGGCGCCACGCGGGGGGACGCGTCGGGTTTGTGGTTTGACTGTTCCAAAGCGCATTCGCCCTGCGCAGGGATTTCCCCCGCAGGTGGACGAATCTTCTATTGTAAACAATGCGCCCCAATACCCGAAGCCCTTATCTATCCCGGCGGGTTGGGAAGCAACCAGCCCAAAAAGTAGCTTCAGAAACAAGTTAAGGAGCCCAGGCCGGCTCGACCAGGGCTCCTTAAACTCATCGCCTCTTAAAACTACTTAGGAGGCGCGCCGCTGACGATCCTGCTCTTCTTGCTCTCGTCCTGAGAAGGATTCTTCCGGCTGGGGTCAACATTCCCCTTCTGCTGTTGGCCGGTCTGACCGGATTGTCCAGTCTGCCCAGGCTTTCTGACCCTGGCCTCTGCTGGTTGTTTCTGCCCTTGGCCGTACTGGCCACTCTGCTGCTTGTTCTTTCCATATCGTCTGCCATGTTTACTCCTCCGTTTTTGCAGAGCGCGTCTTGACGCGCCGCCGCGGTATTTATTGGCACCTATTGCGCTTACCATACTTAGTTGCCATCTGCCCGCGGCAGGGTTGGGAACTATATTCAGCCGTCCCCTCAAGAAGAGCCCGAACTGATTTCTATCTCGCTGGCTTCACTTCCAGCACTTCACATTTCTCGATCACCGGAGCCTTGGCCAGCAACGTTGCCGCATTCGCCATCAAGCCCGCCGCCACGCGCCCATTCAAATGCGCTTGCCTTCCTGCTTCGTCCTTAAACACGTCGAAGATCCCAAAAGTCGACGGCCCCATTTTGATGGCAAACCATTCCAGCGTCTCCGGTTCGTCTTCCACAATTGTCAGCGCACTTCGCAGGAAATTCTCCACTTCCGCTTCCTTGCCCGGCTTTGCCTCAACCCGCGCCAATAACCCCAATCTAAATCGAGCCATATCCATTCTCCTCACTCGTGATCTCGGTTGGATGTACGCCCGTTTGTTTACGTTTCTCCAAAAGTTAGATCCGTGCGAACCCTATCAGGCAGAATCAGGGTTCCCGGATGGCTGGATTTCCGCCCGCACCGCCCGCCATTTTCACACTCCCGTAACAATCTTTTCGTATAGTGACCACCTTGGCACTCCCGATAAATCGCCCTTCAATCTGAGGTCTCACAATGGCTACTGCATCCACGTCGGTTCTGGACGAAAAACTCTCACGCTCTCCCGGCAAGATCGGCATGCTGGTTTTCGGGATTGTGCTGGTCATCGGAGTCGCCTACGCTGGCTCCAGCCTGTTGCGCGATCTTTCCTTCGTCCACAACGAGTCCGTCCTGCCCTTCGTTTTGCTAGGCGTAGCGCTGATGGTCGCGCTTGGCTTCGAGTTCGTAAACGGATTCCACGACACCGCCAATGCCGTCGCCACGGTCATTTACACGCACTCGCTTGAGCCGCACATCGCCGTCGTCTGGTCTGGCTTCTGGAATTTCCTCGGCGTGCTCGCCTCCAGCGGACTGGTCGCCTTCGCGATCGTCTCGCTCCTTCCCGTCGAACTGATTCTGCAAGTCGGCAGCAAAGCCGGATTTGCCATGGTCTTCGCCTTGCTCGTCGCAGCCATCATCTGGAATCTCGGCACCTGGTATTTCGGCCTGCCCGCCTCCAGTTCGCACACGCTCATCGGCTCCGTTATCGGCGTCGGCATCGCAAACCAGCTCATGAACGCCAGAACCGGCACCAGCGGCGTCGACTGGGGTCAAGCCGCCAACATCGGTAAATCGCTGCTGCTCTCGCCTATCGTCGGCTTCTGCTGCGCAGGACTGCTTCTCCTTCTAGCCAAAGCCCTCATCAAGGATCCCAAACTTTATACGGCTCCCGAAGGCGCCGCGCCTCCGCCGTTCTACATTCGCTGCCTCCTCATCCTCACCTGCACCGGCGTCAGCTTTTTCCACGGCTCCAACGACGGACAAAAGGGCATGGGGCTCATCATGCTGATTCTCATCGGCACCGTCCCCACCGCCTACGCTCTCAACCACGCCGTCACTTACAAGGACTCTCAGGATTTCATCGCCGTCTCTCACGAAGCCGCCGATGTCCTCAGCAAATATGTCAGCCCCAATGCCGCCGTCGGCGATGCTCACGACGACGTCACCAACTACATCCGCGACAAGGATTTCACTCCTAACACCATGCTCGCCCTGCGCACCCTGGTCAGCGATATCGGCAATGAAACCGCTCTCTACAAAGAGATGAAGAACATCCCTAACGACCAGGTCCGCAACTTCCGCAACGATATGTATCTCATCAGCGAAGCCATTCGCCTGATGCAGAAAAGTCACAATCCGACTTTCACCGCCTCCGAAACCGCCGTCCTCGCCAACTATAAAAAGCACATCGACCATTCCACCCGCTTCATTCCTCTCTGGGTGAAGGTTGCGGTAGCGATGGCGCTCGGCCTCGGCACCATGGTCGGCTGGAAGCGTATCGTGGTCACCGTCGGCGAAAAAATCGGCAAGCAACATCTCACCTACGCCCAGGGCGCGGTCGCGGAAATCACCGCCATGGCCACCATCGGCGCCGCCGACGGCTTCGGCCTTCCCGTTAGCACCACCCACGTCCTGTCATCCGGCATCGCCGGCACCATGGCCGCGAACCACTCCGGCATCCAGTGGTCCACAGTTCGCAACCTGGCCCTGGCCTGGGTTCTCACCCTGCCCGTAGCCATGATGCTGTCAGGATTCTTGTTCTGGCTGTTCCGCAGGACGTTCTAAAGTTGCAATGCGCTCTAAAGCGCTGCAATAAAACTTATCATTCCGAACCGGGCGTCAAGCCTGGTGAGAGCCTGCCCTGAGCGAAGTCGAAGGGACCCCGTGGTTCTCACCAAGACGAACCGTCGCCTCTGACTTTGATTTTGACGGGGAAGGGCGCGACTTCAGTCGTGCCGCTGAGCTCCGCAAAACTTGCCGCGCTTCAGCGCCTGAGGCAAGCCTCTCTTGCGCTCCTGAGCGCAGTCTGGCGATGCGCGAAGCAATCGTCAGCCGAAATCGAAGGATCCTTTCACGGCGAAGCGAATCACCGCGGCTTCACGCACTTCGCGATCATGTCCTTCGCCGTCGCGACCTCGGCCAGTACTCCCTGCGGCGTCACCCCCGTTGCCGTACCCTCCGCTCCAGTACATCCCGTGAGAGCGGTCAACGTCCAGGGCGTCGTCACCTGCTGCAGAAACAAATACGACTGCGCCGCCGATGGATTGAGTCCGTTATTGCAATCCCAGGCCGCGATGCTGGTGTGCGGAAAACTTCGCGTCGCGCCCGCCTGAACAGTGCTCTGCTCGGCCTCCTTTTCCAGATCCTCGGCTGATGATTCGCCCTTCGGCAAGCACGCCGTTCCCGTCCACGAACTCACCGAGGGCCATTCGTTGTTGTATTGCGGCTTGTCGAGAAACGGCGCTCCGTTGGTAGGCCTCACCGTAATTGCAGATGCATCTGGGACCTTGCACCCTTGCACGATGTCGGAAAATACCGGTCCAACCGTCAACTCCACGTTGTTCAATTCCGGCCCTAACCCATACCAGGCCATGCCGTAAGCAATGGCTCCCGAGCCGGCAGAAACTCCCTGCGCGCAATATGCCCCGCTCGTCCGCGCGTGGAAATAGTCCAACAATGTGGCAGGCCGGCAGGCTGCCGCCAGAAGATCGCCGCCATCCTCCCAGTCGGACGCGAATGTAATCTGCGTCAGCGCGAAACCCGCGTCGTTATACTCTTGCGCCAAATCCGCCCCGCCCGGCTGCGTCCCGCCATTGCCAAGTATGAAGACGATCCTGCTGGCGCCCGTGCCCTTCGTACCCCAGGTCACCCCGATGTCGACCGTCTTCGGGCATGAAACCGTCGCCGTGTAGCACGTCGCACCAGGAGCAAAGCCCGCCGTACAACTCGCGCGAGCTACGTTCGAGACGGACCCCAATGGCAACTGCGCAAACGCGCAAATACTCAAAGATAACCAGATGATTACGCTTCGCATTTTCGTTTTCCGCGCTCCTCTTAACTCTGATGAATTCGCCAAACCGGGCAATTGTCGCGCCTTTTGAACGAAAAGTTGTCACGCAATTGTCACGTCGAAAGCCAACGGTATTATCCCATGGCCCTCACCGCCGCCCCACCTCTTATCGACTCTCTGCCTACTCAGGAGGCCACGGCCTGGCCCGTTTCGGGCGTACCATCCCCACTAGGCCGTGCCCTCCCGATTAACCACCCTCCCCGCCGTTCCCCGCTAGAATGGTTTTTTCACCAAGGACTTCCCAACTCATGGATAAACTCGTCATCCGCGGCGGCGAGCCACTGCTCGGCACCGTCCACATCAGCGGCGCAAAGAATGCCGCGCTTCCCTGCATGGCCGCCGCCCTGCTCACCGACGAGCCCGTCATTCTCGAAAACATTCCGCAGGTCCGCGACATTCAAACCACCCGAAACCTGCTCGCTGCCATGGGTGCCGACGTCGAACTTGGCTACGGTCGTGCGCTGCACCGCACCACCCTCCACTGCAAAAATCTCACCACCCCCGAAGCTTCCTACGAATTAGTGAAGACCATGCGTTCCTCCACGCTCGTCCTCGGACCGCTGGTCGCCCGTTGTGGCCGCGCCCGCGTCTCGCTCCCCGGCGGCTGCGCCATCGGCAGCCGTCCCATCGACATGCACATCAAAGGACTCGAACAGCTTGGCGCCAAAATTACGCAGGATCACGGCTACGTCGAAGCCTCCGCCAGCCGACTCAAAGGCACAGAGATTGTCTTCGACAGGATCACCGTCACCGGCACCGAAGACCTTCTGATGGCCGCCGTCCTGGCCGAAGGCGAAACCATTCTGCAGAATTGCGCCCGCGAACCCGAAGTCGCCGACCTCGCCGCCCTGCTCAACAAAATGGGAGCGAAAATCGAAGGCGCCGGCACGCCCACCATCCGCGTGAAAGGCGTAAGTAAACTGAAAGGCGCGAAGCACCGCATCATTCCCGACCGCATCGAAGCCGGCACGTTTCTCATCGCCGGCGCCATGACCGGCGGCGATCTCAACATCGCCGGATGCGATCCCTCTCACCTCGGTGCCGTGCTCGGCAAACTGAAGGAAGTCGGCGTGAAAACCAAGTCCACCGCCGATTCCGTTCGCGTCATGGGCGACAATCCCTTCGCCGCCTCCGACATTTCCACCGAAGAATTTCCCGGCTTCCCCACCGACATGCAAGCCCAATTCATGGCGCTCGCCACGCAAGCCGAAGGCGCCTCCGTGATCACCGAAAATATTTTCGAGAACCGTTTCATGCACGCACAGGAATTGGTCCGCATGGGCGCGAACATCAAAATCGAAGGCCGCCGCGCCGTGGTCCGCGGAAAAACTCCGCTGAGCGCCGCCGCCGTCCTCGCCAGCGACCTGCGCGCCTCCGCATCCCTCGTCCTCGCTGCTCTGGTCGCCGACGGCGAGACCATCATCGACCGCGTCTACCACATCGACCGCGGCTACGAACACATCGAAGAAAAACTCCGCGCCGTCGGCGCCCAAATCAAACGCATCGGCGAAATGTTCCCCAAGAAAGCCGCCGCGGTGAAGTAAGCGATGTGGCGCGGGTGCCCCGCCCGCGAGATACAGTCAATGAGTTCTATAAAAAGAGATGTCAAGAAAAAACCTTTCCCTTGACCGGAGGCCGAGAAGATTTTTTTCTCGAGATCCAGCCCACTGTCTCATGTATCCCTTCATTCGCCCGAAGGGTATGGTTCTGGTTTGGGTTGCTCTATCCCTGCCGTTCATCTTCCAGTGGTGACCACGCCCATCGAGTTTTGAAACTTGGCAAGCGAAACCGGTCTAAAAATGTCAACCATGGTTCTATCGGAGGCTCGTGGCCTATCGCTATTTCTGGTTATCCGAGGGGGCATAGCGTGTAATGGGTGACTCGGTGCCGCAGCACACGGGGCCAAACTCATTGATTGATACTCACCCTCGAACCGATCGTCTCAGGAACCCGACCGACCACCAGCAGAAGAATCATCAGAGGTGGAAAGCCTTTGACCAGAGACACTCAAGCTACTTGCCGATGCAACTGTTGGGCGTCGAAATCGACTCCTTTCTTCCAAATCGTTAACGTGATCGCGGCCAGCTTTCGCGCCAGAGTGAGTCGTGCCATCTCGGGCCGAATTCCTTTGGCCAGCAGAGCACTGTAAAACTCTCGCAAGGGTCCTGGTTGCGCTGCTGCTTGGGTGGCCGCGCCTTTGAAAAGGTTCTTGAGATCGGGATTGTGATTTCGATTGAGTCCCCGCACCGTTGCTTTCTTCTTCGCTCGCCGTAGTTCTCCCTCCACGAAGCGGTGTTCTCCACTGTCGTGAGTTTCGATGCCGAAGCCGCTATAGGCCCACAGCTGTCGCTTGGTACGGAAGCGATGCGGAGTCTGCAGCAGCGCGATCAATAAGGCCGCGCGGATCGGACCGATCGACGGAATCTGGCGCAGCTGTTTGGTCGCTTTGTGCGCGGCGCTTTCTGCCAGAAGATCTCGGCGCACTTCCTGGCGCAACGATCGGAGCGCGTCCAGTTGTTGGTAGTAGAACTCGGCTCGTCTCCGTACGCCGGCCTCTCCGATCTTGTCCAACCAGAACGCACGCTGACCCACGGCATAGACTTGCTGGCCGGAACAGGGAATCGCCCAGCTCCGATACAGAGCCTTCACGCGCACCATCACGCGCACCAAGTCCTGGCTGATGGTCAGATAGCTCCGCGCCAACTCCTTCAGGGTGCGCACGCCATGCTCTCCGTGGTAGACCGGACTCAGTTGATTCCCGCGTAACAGCTCCGCCAATTTGCGCGCATCGATTCGGTCACTCTTGCTGCCATCCTTCAACAGCGCGTTCTTGCGCGGATCGCAGACCACCAGATGGTGGACGTGCGGCTTCAGCAAATCATGTAACCAGGCGGCCGAGGTTCCTTCTTCGAAGGTCACGGATAGACTTCCACGTAACCCTCGGAGGAACTCCAGAATGGTAGATGCTTTCGTCTCCAGAATGCACTCCATGATGAGTTTGCCCCGGCAATCCATGACGGCAACGCAGATCGTTGCCTGGTGAACATCCATGCCGATATACTTCTCTTGCTCCATAAAACGACGCTCCTTTCGGTAACTCGTGATCCGAACAATCACAACTTACCTGAAAATGGGCGTCTTTTTATATTGCGTGTAATGGCAAGGTTACAACAATAATCCCTTTGAACCGCCAACCCGTTTTACGACTGCAACTATTTGCAGATTGACAAGGCCGCCGCTACGGGACATAATCCAACCCGCGTTTCGAGCACAGCTTGCTTCTGTTTGTTGCTTGGGACTCAATCTCCACAGCGGCTTCTTACCTAGAGCGTTCGGCCCATTCTGGAATCTTAGGGAGTGCCCCCCATGCAAAAACAAAGGAAATTTCCCGCCAGCAGCCTGTTCACGGCGGCGCTGGTCGCGGCTGTGATGCTTGGTGGTGCGGTGTCATCTGCCGCCCAGACTGAGCAAGAATCAATTCCCTCGAAGCCCCCGGCTCCCATATTCAAGACGCTGGTGAATTTCGATGGAACGAATGGCTCCGGACCTAGCCGTCCTCCCATCCAGGGCCCAGACGGAAATCTATACGGGACGACTCCGGGCGGCGGAGCAAATGGCCAAGGCGAGCTGTTCAAAATGACCCCGGCTGGGGACCTGACTCCTCTTTACAGCTTTTGCTCGGAAACAGGATGCACCGACGGCACCGACCCAGGCGGGCTTGGGCTGGGCATGGATGGGAACTTTTATGGCGAAGCCGGGTTTGGTGGGACATTTGGTCTTGGCACCATCTTCAAGTTCACGGGAAGCGGCGCTCCGATTACATTGCACAGCTTCGACGGCTCGGACGGCCGCGTTCCGGGAGACAGAATGGTGCAGATTGGCGACGGCAACTTTTATGGGACGACGTTTTTCGGCGGCAACCTAGGAGAGTGTTTAGGCATTGGCTGCGGAACAGTCTTTGAAATGACCCCCCAGCGGAGCGCTGACCACGCTCCACGACTTTTGCAGCCTGCCTGACTGCGCTGACGGTGCGGTACTTTTTGAGTCGCTGGCCTTGGGCACCGACGGAGATTTTTACGGCGCAACCTGGGACGGAGGGCTTAGCAATGCCGGCACAATCTTCAAGATCACGCCAACCGGCACGCTGACGACAATTTACACCTTTTGCGTCGCGACTTACCCATTCTGCGGTGACGGTATCAATCCTCTCGGACCCGTCTTGGGTACGGACGGTAACTTCTACGGAACGACGGAACTGGGTGGGGCCAATGGCGAAGGCTCGATCTTCAAAATCACGCCAAGCGGGACGCTGACCACGATTTACAGCTTTTGCAGTCAGACCGCGTGCACGGACGGCTCCGATGATCGCAACGGAATAATCCTGGGCAGCGACGGGAACTTCTACGGGACAACCTATTACGGCGGAGTCCATAACGAAGGGACAGTTTTCAGGGTCACACCAGCCGGTGTGTTGACCACGCTGCATAGCTTCGACGGCACGGACGGTTACGACCCCATCGGCGTGATGTCTCAAGCGACCAACGGCATCTTCTACGGGCAGACCACCCTCGGCGGCTCCGGCGGCGATGGCACGATCTTCACTTTAGCCGCAGGTCTGCATGCGTTTGTGGAACCGGTACCCACATCCGGCGCGGTAGGGACGAACATCATTATCCTGGGAAACAAATTGAAGGGCACAACCAGCGTCACATTTAACGGCACCTCAGCTACTTTCACCGTGGTCTCAAGTTCAGAAATCACGGCCACTGTACCCACCGGCGCCACGACCGGCAAGGTCAAGGTCGCGACGCCCAGCGGCACGCTGACCAGCAACGTGAATTTCCAGGTGACGCCATAGAGTCCCGACCTTCTGGCCCACGAACCCGGGCGGGGAGAGACGTTAAAAGCCGCAGCAAACGCAAGGCGCTGAAACGCCGCTCGATCTCGGGCGGCTTTTTTCTTAGTTAGCCTCAACGTTCCATAACTGTCGAAATCAGTTTACATTCATCGCCTCTGCAAAGAGGAACTTGGAAAAACCCCTACGCCCGCGTCAACTTCTCAATCACTTCCCGATACTGCGGATAAGCCTTCACCAACTCCTCCCGCTTCCCCATCTCAAAATCCTCAAAATCGAATCCCGGCGCCACCGTACACCCCACCAGCGCAAACCCGCGCCCATCCTTCACTCTCGACCCAAACCAGCATCCCGCCTTCACTACCGCCTGCGGCACCGCGCCCGCATCCAGATCATTCCCCAACAAAATCTCCGAGTAATCTCCATCTCGCCCGATCACATGCACCACTAACGGCGATCCAACATAGAAATGCCATACTTCATCGGACCGCAACCGGTGCAACGCCGAAAGCTCCTCGCCCTCCAGCAAGAAATAAATCGCCGTCGAAGCCGCCCGCGCTCCCGTGAACTCCCGCGGTAAGCTCTCCTTCGCCAAAATCAAATCGGCTCGATAAGTCTGCCGGTAATGCCCACCCTCCGGATGCGCCTCCAGCTTCAACTTCTCAATCCAAAATCCCGCGTCTCTGGTCATCGGTTCCTTCAAACAAAACTTAACTATAGCAACGCGAAACGTTTCCCACTCCAGGCTCACTATCGGATAGGAGAAACATTATGTCGATACCCGATGCTGCTCTTGCCTACGACCTGGACGCCGCCTGGATCATCGCTCTCTGGCTGGCGATCCACGGCGGCCATCCCGCTCCCGAAGCCGCCGCTGCGGAGGCCATCGCCGCCCTTGCTCCTTATCTCGGCGGAGCCCAATCCCCACTCTTTTTCTCGCAACTGCAAACCCAGTTTGCCGCTTTGGATAGCTAACGTGACCAAACGCATCGAGGAATCGATCTGGGCAACTTTGCCGCCGCTCCTGAACCGTCTGCTCTCGACCGCCAGCCCTTGCTTACCGGCAAACCGCTGCCTGAAATGCGGGTAAGCTCCCACCTCTCAGGTTCGCCAACCTTTTGCGGGAAGTCCCACCCTTGCATCCTCTGCAGGGGTGGGAGTGTATACCGTGACACGCCGGATAGCACTTGCTTCCCTGCGTAAATTCCGCCAGGCACTTCACTTTTGTGCTATCCTCTCGCCGTACCTCGCGGGCCCCGTGCGGCATTCTCCGATGTCGCCACTTACAATGAGGCGGCCCTACCTGCGTTCCCCTTCCTCGCAAGGATCGCGGATGGAGGAGTTGCGAGCACACCGGTTGTGTGCGTGCAGCCTCCGTCTGGCCCACGCCCACCGGATTCAACGTAAAACAACGTTCAGAATCTGAATCGCGAATCAACCCGAATCACGAGGAGAGGAAATGAAATTCAAAAAGCTCACACCCAATTTAGTCGTCCGCAACGTCGAAGCCAGCCTTAACTTCTACCGCACCGTGCTCGGCTTTCAGCCCGGTTTCACGGTCCCTGACGCACCGCCGTACGTCTTCGGCTCCGTCACCTCGGACGCGGTTGAGATTTTCTTCAACGACCAAAAAGCCGTCGCTGAAGACTATCCCGCACTCGGGGCCCGGCCCATCGGCGGCAGCCTCACTCTTTTCATTGAAGTCGAAGGGATTGCAGATCTCTTCAAGAAAGTTCGGCAGCACGGTGCGAAGGTCACCATGCCGATGAAAGACCAGTTCTACGGCATGCGTGAATTCGCCTTTGAAGATCCAGAAGGCTGGGTGATTACCTTCGCGGAACGCATCAGGAAATAATCAACAAGCAGAGGGGACCGCGATTTTCGTCGCGGCCTCCTTTGCTCAATCATCAACTCGATTGAATCCGTCACTGCAGATGTATCATCTTGCCATTCGCATCCAGCGTTCCATGCACGCGCACTTTCTTCCCTTCGAATTCTTTTACTTGATCCTGATGGTCAATGTCATAACTCTTTCCCGAGGCGGCATCCTGCAGCATGTACTTATCCCCTGACTTCACAATAGTTCCGGTGAAGGTTTGGCTGTCGGAGGTCGAAGTCGTCGGCTGCGCCTGCGAATCCGGGGCCGATTGTCCGGATTGGTCGGGCGTCTGACTTGGCTGCGCGGCTGGGTCATTCGGGGTTGTCGATGGCGCAGATTGTTGTGCGTAGAGCGAAACGCCAACCATCAGCAGGGCGGCAAGCGTACCAAGGGACCACAATTTCGTCTTCATCAAATCCTCCGAGAGATGTTAGGGACATCTTCCTCTGCCATCGCTCGAAGCAAGCTGCTTGCCAAACACCGCGCTTCCCCGTCGCCAGCCGTCCAGATGTCGCGGTTGTTCTATGCGAAAGACTTATCGCGATGGCGAAACTTTCTGTCGTTCCCGCGCTACGGAACTGCCGAAAGGCGCCTACAAGAAAAGCGGTAGCGGCTCACCAACTCCGCTCCGCGCGCGCTACACACCAGAGAGCAGTTTCTGCTCGCTCATTTTTTTTGTTGCGCGTATTGCTCTGCGCCCATAAAGTGCAGGGACACATACGGCTCATCGCCCACCACCCAACTGTCGTGTCCCGGCGCAATGTAGAAAACGTCTCCCGCTTTCATCTCTATTACGCGTCCATCATCCATCGCCGCCGTCGCGCGGCCCGACACCACCAGCCCGACGTGCTCCACCATGCAACTCTTCGCACCCGCCGCCTTCCCCACATGCAGCGACCACTTCCACCCCGGTTCGTAAGTCGCGCGGCCGATCGTCATCCCGCCGACCTGCACCACTTCAAACTTCCCTTTCTCAAAAGTTCTCACTTCCTCTGCCTTGTCAAACCGCTTCAAAATCACTTCATACATAGTTCCTCCTTCGGAACTGCGTGTGAACAGAACTCCCTGTCGGTCATCTTTGATTTTGATCTGACTGCGATGATTTTGATTTGATTCCTGCGGCAATCGACTCTGATTTTGATTCTCGCCTTGAAAACGATGTCATTCCGAACCCGGCGCTAAGCCCTGTGAGGAACCCGCTTCTCTCGGACTTTCGAGAGACAGTCAAAAGGGCCACGACTTTGCGCCGTGGCCCTTATGAATTTATTTCCTGTTTTATCCGTGTGAATCCGTTCAAATCCGTGGCGAGACCTTAGTGTCTTCCCCCGCCCGGCCCGCCGCGTCCGCGATCCCGCCCACCACCACCCGGACGTCCACCGCGCCCACCGCGTCCACGATCCCTTCCGCCGCCACCCGGACGTCCACCGCGGCCGCCGCGGTCGCCGCGGTCTCCATCATGAGGCCGATCTCCGTGCGGACGGTCGATTCCACCAACCGGCGCCGGTCCACCTTCACGATTGAAGTTCGGCTCATCATCCGGGAAATCGCCACCGCCCTCAATCACCATCGATCCGGTGAGTGCGGGCGCGGGAACAGCTTCGGCTTCTCCGCCATCCACTGGAGCCGCTGCTCCGTCGCCGCCGCCCATCTTCGCGCGCTGCTCTTTCAAAATCGCCTTGCGCGAGAGCCGTATGCGATTGCCTTCAACCGCCAGCACCTTCACCAGCACCTGATCGCCTTCCTTCAGCTCGTCGCGGACATCGGCAATGCGATGCTCGGCCACTTCGCTGATGTGCAGCAATCCATCGGTGCCCGGAATAATTTCGACAAACGCGCCGAAATCCGCGAGCCGCGTGACTTTCCCGAGATAAGTCTTTCCGACCTCCGCCGTCGCCGTGAGGTCGCCGATGATCTGCAGCGCCTTCGCCGCCGACGCCTGATCGCTCGACGCAACCTTCACCAAACCGGAATCTTCCACGTCGATCTTGACCCCGGTTTGTTCCACGATGCTGCGAATCATCTTTCCGCCCGGCCCGATCAGGTCGCGAATCTTATCGACCGGAATCTGCACGGTATAGAAGCGTGGAGCAAAGTCGGAAATTTTTTCGCGTCCGGCTGCAATCACTTCTTCCATCTTCCCAAGAATGTGCAGCCGCCCGCGCTTCGCCTGCGCCAGCGCCTCTCGCATGATCTGCGAAGTAATGCCGGCGACTTTGATATCCATCTGCAGCGCGGTGATCCCGTCCTTCGTTCCCGCAACCTTGAAATCCATATCGCCGTAATGATCTTCCGCACCTGCAATGTCGGTGAGAATGGCATACTGCTCGCCTTCCTTCACCAATCCCATCGCGACTCCAGCCACCGGAGCCTTCAACGGAACTCCCGCATCCATCAGCGACAACGACGCGCCACAAACCGTCGCCATCGACGATGATCCATTCGACTCCAGAATGTCCGACACTACGCGCATCGCGTAAGGCCAAGATTCTTCTGACGGCAGCACCGCCGACACCGCGCGCTCTGCGAGCGCGCCGTGTCCAATCTCTCGCCTTCCCGCCCCGCGCAAGAACGCAACCTCACCCACCGAAAACGGCGGAAAATTGTAATGCAGGATGAAGCGTTTTTTGGCTTCGCCTTCGAAGCCTTCGAGGCGCTGCATGTCGTCGCTGGTGCCGAGGGTTGTCGTGACCAGGGCTTGCGTTTCGCCACGGGTGAAGATGGCGCTGCCGTGAGTGCGCGGCAGGATTCCAGCTTCGATCCATATGTCGCGGACTTCGTCGAAGGCGCGCTCATCGGGCCGGCGTTTTTTCTCCAGGACTTCTTCCCGGAAGATCCGTTCGCGAAGAGTTTCGTAATACTGCTTCAATTTCGCGAGGGCCTTCTCGTCGTCCTCGGGAATTTCTGCTTGCAGTTTCTTCTTGATGTCTTTTACCAGGGTATAGCTTTCCGCTTTGGGATGCTTCTTGGTGTCGAGCGCGTCGGAGAGCTCGGCGCCGACCTTCTTTTTCAGCGCGTCATAGTAAGGCTGGTCGAAATCCGGCGGCGTGACTTCGCGTTTTTTCTTTCCGACCCGGTCGCGCAAATCGTTGATGGCGGCGCAGATTTTCTTGATTTCGGTGTGACCGAATTCGATGGCGTCGACGACTACTTCTTCGCTCACTTCTTTCGCGCCCGATTCGATCATCACAATGCCATCGGCGGTGCCGACGACCATGATGTTCAGCGTGCTCTCGCGCATCTCATCGTAGGTGGGATTGATCACGAACTGCCCGTTGAGCTGGCCCACGCGTACCGCGCCGATGGGGCCGAGGAACGGAATGTCGGAAAGCGTAAGCGCCGCGGATGCGCCGTTAATTCCGAGAACGTCGGGATCATTACTCGCATCGGCGGAGAGCACGAAGGCGATGACCTGCGTCTCGCACTTGAATCCCTCGGCGAACATCGGCCGCACCGGGCGATCGATCTGGCGGCTGGTGAGCACTTCGCGCTCGCTCATGCGGCCTTCGCGCTTGATAAAGCCGCCGGGAAAGCGTCCGCCGGCGTAGGTGTATTCGCGGTAATCCACGGTGAGCGGGAAAAAATCGATGCCCTCGCGGGGATCTGCGTTGGCGACGGCGGTGGCGAGGACGACGTTATCGCCCTGGCGGACAACAGCGGCTCCGTGAGCCTGCTTGGCTAATTTTCCTGTTTCGAATGTGATTTGTTTTCCGCCGGCGAGGTCGACTGTTACTGCACTAACTTCTGGTTTCATGTTTCATCCTTCTGATTGGAATCAGGAGCGCGGTCGCGCTTTCCGGTTGGCGCAGGTTGCTTGGCGATTTGCGGGGCAATTTTCGGAGATCGACAGGCGCGTACGTCATGGTTAAACGAGTTCCGACAAGCGAGTTCCGATGAGCGGGTGCCAATGAGAGCTTGGGTCCCGAATCTACGCCTCGAATCGCACGCTGGAGTTGGCTCACTGCTGTACCGGCTTCGAGAGGAAGGCGGTCGTCTCAGAGATTGCTTTCCAGAAAAGTCCCCGGGCAAACGCCTTATGGTAGCGCCTCCCGCCCTTGCGCAAAATACACGGAAGGACCGGACACCCAGGTTTTCCCCAGTTACTTGCGGATGCCGAGCTTCCCAATGACCGTCTTGTAGCGCTCGGAATCGTATCTCTTGAGGTAGTCGAGCAAGCGACGCCGCTTGCTGACCAGCATGAGCAGGCCGCGGCGCGAGCCGTGGTCCTTCTGGTGCGTTTTGAAGTGATCCGTCAGTTGGCCAATGCGTTCACTGATGATGGCGATCTGAACCTCCGGACTCCCGGTGTCAGTCGCGTGCGTCTGATACTGGTCAATGACAGATTTCTTTTGCTCTCTGGCTAGCACTAACCTGGTGCACTCCTGTTCTGGTTTCGATTTATCTTAGTGACGCTAATGAGGTTAACATGCGGGAATGGAGGGTGTAAAGGCGGGAGGGGCGCTAGACCGTTTCTCCTGCCGCCTCTAGGTTGTCGTGGCGGATGGCGGTCGCCACCGCCGAAAGATGCCGTTGATAGTGTAGCAATTTTTCCGCGTCCTCTGTAACCGTCGCGTAGGCGTTGCTGATGGCGATTGAGGAGGCCACGTCCTTCCCGAGGGCCCTGACGTTGCAGTGTTTCCGCAAGACATATGCGAGCACATGGAAGGCGTAACTCGCTAGTAGGTGGCCGTAACAATCATTCACAGGTGAGAAGCGTGCGGGGACAGGAAACCTGACGCACGGCTTTGGGCACTTGGGGCGGGCGTTCTTCACTGCGCTGCGAAGATGCGCGCTACTGATCGTCGGCATTTTGCCCGCTCCCCTAACGACGGCCCGCTCGAGATCCGCCGTCGTGACGTCCAGAAGGCCGTTCGTTACCAAAAGGGCATGAGCCAGGAGCGGCCACCTTAGAGTCCGACCGAATCGCGCGAATGCGGAGCGGATTTCCGTCACCGCTTCTTCGTCGTCCGTCGCGCTGCTTAGTGCCCTGAACACCGCTACGGTGGAGCGCAGAGACCAGACGTCGTTTTCCCAGCTATATCCATGGGTGTAAACGATTCTTGGATGCTTGGCCAGGCTTCCTAGAAAGCTATCGAGGTCCCTGCCCATGCAAATTACGACGTTCTTCACCTGCTCGCTTGAAACTAATGCCGCTAGTTCCTGCAGCGTGGCCTTGGACCCAACGGGGCGGAACTGGAACCTGTGGCCGGGCAAAAACCTTGCGAAGAGAAGAGCCCAGAACTTCGCGTCGTGAGCGATCTCGTTGAAAATGCCCTCATTAATTGCATTTAGGCTGAGGTTGCGCTTGCCTCCCTCAACGAAGACCATGGCATCGACCCGGTGGAAGAGGTACATGCTGCTCAGACCGGAAGTCGACCGCCGGAACTTCAACGCAGCAGATCCTCCATGTTCAGAACCCGCTCTTCGTGGGGGCCGACGATGTCCGGCGAGTGAGTTGCGAAGATGACCTGCGCATTGGGATTGATTTGCCTGAGGTTGTCGGTAAGCGTTTCCTGCCATTTCACATGCAGGGAGAGCTCGGGTTCATCGGCGATGTAGATCCAGTGCTCTCGTTCCTGCAAGAGTGCCTCGCCAAGCAGGATCAGCATTTGTTTCTCTCCCGATGACAGTTCAGAAAGCTGAATTCCCCTACCCTCTACAGCGATTTGTAGCTGGTTCTTATCGTCGACGCTAAATCTCTTTTTGGGCTTCATCATTTCGTTTAGGAGCGTCAGAAATTGCTCCTTTGGCTTGGAAATCTCGAGCTGTTTCTTCACGGTATTCTGCCAGTCGGTTACGACGCGGTGTATCGACCTCATGCTGACTAATGCAATCAAGTGAGATGGCGAAAGCTCGGTCTTATCCACCGAAGACTCGACCAGGTGAAAATGCTCCGTTAGCTGTTCTGAAAAGCTATATTCAGGCACCCTAAACTTTCGGAATATTTCCTGGAGCGCAGCCTTCTCTTCCTCCAGGTTAAGCCTCCGGACCGACGTAATCAGGTCCCACTGGCTCGTCGGTGTATATAGGAGTGAGGTGAAGACGGTCTTTTGAAATTGCTCTGATTCGGCCTCTCCGGCGCTGGAGATTTTGGAGAAGAATTTAATTAGTTCGTGGGTCAGTTCATCGAGCTTCCTGTCAACGGTGGACTCGTAACTTTCATCTTCGTCGTCGTCGGCTCTGGAAGTGGTGCGGTGAATTGAAAGCCACCTAACCTTTACGAGCATCCCCAGTTCCTCCAACACGACGTTCTGCAATCTGCGATTTGGGAAGCGTCTTCCAATTGCGTATTGCTCGGCTTCCTCGGTCGAATGCTCCCTCTCGGATTTGCTGTCCCGGAATCGATACGAGATTGATGGGAGTCGTCTGCTCTTGTCTAGCACCTTGGAGACAGTGACCATGGACTGATCCCCCTTCTCCTGGTCGCGCAGTTTGAGTTGGATTTGGTCGAAGTCAAGCCTACCGAGAGTTGAAAAGTCTGCCGTGAGGGCTGCGGCGATTAGGTTAATTACGGTCGTCTTCCCCGAACCGTTTGCGCCGATGAGGAAATTTACGTCGGGAAATAGCCTGGCGGTCAGTGTTTTGGAGCGCCAGAGGCCGCTGATCGATACCGACTCCAGTATCTTCATCGCACGCAGAGTTTACCAACTGGAGCCAGCCAGGACAATGGGGCGGAATGCGCCCAGGCAGAGTCAGGATCAACGTCAGTGACGGAGTCAGAAGTCAAAGGCGACGGACAAGGGTGTCCTTCCCACACCGCGGAGCCAAAGTCCCCCCTTCGGCTTCGCTCAGGCAGGCTCTCACCAGGCTTTCAGCCCGGTTCGAAATGACATCCTCGGTATAAAGCTGGGCCTCAGCGGCTGAAGCCGCGTTGATTTTGTAGCGGGCTTTTCGGCACGGCTGAAGCCGTGCCCTTCCCGGTCAGAGTCAGAATCAACATAAAAGACGGAATCAAAGGCAACGGCAACGGACAGGAGTATCCGTTCCACACGATCCAAATCCAGATCGTCAGGCGAACTCGAGGCCGTCTGGCCGGTAGAGCAGTTGCCAGGCTTCGCGGTAGTAGCTGTAGACGCATGCGCGGGGACTCCCCGCAGGCTGGAATAACAAACTGAGCTGACCGAGAATGTGAGGAAGGGGGAGGATGAACCAGAGATCTTCTGGGATAACGTAAGCAGCAACGAAGTCGATTTCACCGAGCTTGTACGGGCAATTCCTGCCTTTGTTGTTCCGATGTATCCCGACATGGTAGAGGCCCTTGAGAAGATGCGTGGAGGCCTTGACTTGGACGCGGACGAGGCGGGGACGGGCGAAGGGGCTGGAGGGAATGAGGTGGGAGGGGTCGAGGATGATGTCGTAGCGTTCGCTGTCGCCGAAGGGTTTGGAGACGCCGAAGCCGTGGCGGGCGGCGGCGAGGGCGAAGGCGAGTTCGGAGATCTCGCCGCGGCGCTTGGTGGTGAGTTCACGCTCGAAGGGGGTGAGAGGGCGGCGCGTGGACAAGGCTCGGGCCGAACGCGGGTTGCGATCGCGGGAAGCGCCCTGGCGTTTGGACAAGTGGAGTTCTCGGGTCAGTTCTCAGTTCTTAGTTCTTAGTTCTCAGGAAAAGAAGGGCCGGAAATAGAAAAGGCGCAAGCTCGGGAGCTTGCGCCAATTTTTACCTTCTATATTTATTATAGCAATCTGCACGGGGTGATTGGGACATGATCGGCAAGTTTATTTGTCGATTGTAAACAGTGAGTTACGCGGAAAAGGTGAAGTTTGGGGTCTTGACAAGATTTTGGCGCGAGGCAGGGTTTCGGTTGGCGCGGCCGATTCCGGGATCAGATTTGAAAGTCCAGCGGCTTGAACTCGGGGGATTCGACGTTGAGCAGACGGTAAGCTTCGTCCATGGTGCGGACTACATGCAAGTCGGGGCGAGTCTTTTCGCTCAGGATCTGAAACATGCGGGCCAGGCCGTAGATGAAATCCTTATCAATCACCAGGACGCGCGCGTATCCGGGGGGAAATGCGGGAGGCGCGGCGGCGAGTTGACGGATGGCGTGGCTGGAGACTTCGAATTCGGTCGCGTGGGAAAAGTCAAAGATGCCGCGACAGGGTGGGTGGGACTGCAAGTACTTCGCTGTGGCTGAATAGAACTCGAGCAGAAGCGCGCCCGACATGCGGCCTTGCACAGTTGCGCGCAGAACATTGTTCTTTGCGTCAAAATCGACAACGATCGCCACCCGAAGCCTCGCTACGGCATTCTACCAGCCGTTTCAGAGGTGGGCGATCGGCGCTCTTAGTCGGGAGTGTAGCCGAGAAAATCCTCGTGGCCTTCGAATATCTCTTCGAGGAGAGTTCGCGGTTTCTGGCGAAACGGCGGCGGCGGCTTGAGCTCAGAGATTTTCGGGGTCTCCTCTTCGACCTCGGTCTCCACTTCCGGATCGAGCACTGGACTAGTTGTCATAGGATTTCTCCTTTCCGCAGGAAGCTTAGATTCAAGGTAATCGGTTGGGATCGGTTGTCCTATGACGGGAGTCACGGTGTGATGTGATCGAGGAGCATCGGCGGCGTGATCGAGGCTCGGCGCGATCCGCGACCAGTGGGTGGTCACTATAATCGTACGGCTCAGAAGGAGAGGTTATGGCTGCAAAGAATGACTCGCTAACGAATGCGGCGTACGTGGTTGATCCGCGGGTGCGTATCGGGCACGTGCACCTGAAAGTTGCCGACTTGCGCAGGTCGCTGGCTTTTTATGCCGGAGTGCTGGGACTGGAAGTAATGCAGCGGTATGGCGATGGGGCGGTATTTTTGTCGGCGGGCGGATACCATCATCACATTGCGCTGAATACGTGGGGAGAGTTTGGGTGGTTCGCCGCCTGCGGCGGGCACGACGGGGCTTTATCACACGGCGATTGTTTATCCGAGCCGGGCGGCGGTGGCGACGGCGTTGCGGAGAGTGCTGGCGGCAAAGATTCCTTTGCAGGGCGCGGCCGACCACGGGGTGAGCGAATCGATTTACCTGAACGATCCTGATGAGAATGGAGTGGAACTCTGTTGCGATAAGCCGAAAGAACGCTGGCCGCGGGATCCGGACGGACAATTGGCAATGTATACGCGGCGACTCGACTTGCACGCATTGTTGAAAGAGGCGCCTGAAGGTAGCGAGATGGAGAGTGGACCTCGGGATTTGTAGGACTGATTTGCGGGAAACTGACAAGCAGAACTTAGAGATCGAGGAAGCGGCTGCGATCCTGAGCACTGGGCAGCGCGCAGCTTTCGTACTTGCCGAAAACGCGGTAACGGTGACGGGCTATGGCATTGTAGGCAGGGTCCCGGACGAATTTCGGCAGGAGTTGGAGCAGGAAGGCGACGAAGCGCCAGAGAGCGCCAAGTTTCTTGAGGACGAACAGGACGGCATCCGAGCGCGAGAGTAGAAATTCTGGCGGCTTTTGAGAATCAAAGTTGACGACGACATAGACCGTGTCGAGCTCGGCGGGGCTGATGCTGTGGCGGGCAAGGATTCGAGCGGCGAAAGCGCTTTGCAGCGAAGCGAAGCGGAAGATGCCATCACGCTCGCGCCGGAGGATGAACCGAACGAAGCGGTTGCAGAGGCCGCAAACTCCGTCATAGAGAAGGATGGGGTATGGCATGACTGGGCGATATTGAAGACTTTAGCACTCGCAGAGGTGGAAGGCTGCGGGAGCCAAGTCGAATTATTGTTTCTCCGCGCTCCTGCAGGAGAGCAGGTTTGTGGCTTCAGAAATTCTACTTATTTCGGAACGAAGCTCGCGCGCCTCACGTTGCAAGTCCTGCGCTAACTGCCAGTAATTATCCTGCTGGATTTGGTCAGACGACTGGGAGGCTAATTTTGCTAATCGCAGGATCTCGTCCTCTAAGATTTTCAGGCGATCCTGCAATGCTCCTACAACCATACATACAACCGACTGACCCAGTATCTCGAAACAGGGTTACTCCATTCATCCGGGGCAACTCTTCTTCAGTGGCGCTTGATGCAGGAGGAAAGCATGTGGTTGCTGATGGCGACGAAACCGGTATCACCTTGCGGAGTTTCGCCGTCGGTCACTCCCTCGGTGCCGGAGCAATTGTTGATTCGCGTAACGGAATAAGAAGCAGTTTGCCGGGCACTGGTGAACTGCTGGTAGAAAAATTCTCCCTGGGCGGCAGAATTGTTCTGGACCGGATCTACATTGCTGCACAGGTAGCCAGCCAAAGCGGTTTGGGGATAGGTGAAATTAGGATCGTCGGTGCCGTCGACGATGCTCATGTCTTTCCAGAGCGCGTTGACGGAGGCGCTGGTGGTCTTTCCCGCATTACAGCTCGGCTGATTGGACCAATTTCTGATTAGATTCTCGTCGCCATCAACATAAGCAGGACTATCGGGCCATTCGGCACCATCGCAGCCAAACTGTCCGGTGGCGCAAACACTTACCTTCGGCGCATTGGGAACCTCGCAGCCCTGCTTGATATCGCCAAAGACCGGGCCCGAAAGCAGTTCGACGTTGTCGAGAAAACTCCCGCTTCCATACCACGCAAGTGCATACGCCAAGGCTCCGGAACCCGCGCTCGAGCCCTGTGCGCACATTCCGCCCCGGCTGTAAATATTTTCAAAGACATAGTTGAGGAGGGTCGCGGGGCGGCAGGCGGCATTCTTGATGTTCGGAGTGTCTCCAGTCAGCTCCCAATCACTATCCCAAGCCGCGTACACTACCTGATAGCCGTTCTGCAAATACTTCTCAGCGTATTCAGGATCGTCGTAGGCAGTGGTGCCACCTCCACCTTCGAGGAACACTACGGTTCCAACTGGCTCCGCCTGGGGGTCTTCAACTCCATAAGTGAAACCGAGACTGATTGCGTTGGGGCAGTTAGCCACCTCACCCCGAAAGCAAGTCATGCCAGGATAATATCCAGATGGGCAAGATTTCAGTTTGACGATATCTCTGCTGTTAATGGTGCCAAGCCGTCGAGGCGCCGACTGCCCGACAGCCGGAATTGCGGTCAGGGTCATCGCCACAAAAACCACGCCCAGAGCGGCGCACAGGGAATTTCTCATCCTAGACATAGCTTCGCCATAATAACCTCGATCGAGTCGGAAGGCACCTCACAAAGGTTCAGGGGTCTTTTTTCTCCAGCCGCTGGAACCTATGCACGGAATGAAGGAGGATTTCGTGCGTGTGACACAAGTTGATGTTAGTGCAAAGCCAGGTGCGAGCGACGCTAAGTTAGTAGGAACCTATCCGCAATAACTCCCGGCGTAGACGCGGGTGACGCTGGGTCTGGCGGAGATAGAACATTTCGCCCGGAGCGGATTTGGCGCGAATGATTTTGACGAGTTGAATTTTTTCATCGGCAGTCCACCGAGCTAGGTCGGGGATTAGAGCCAGCAGCAGCGACCAGTCATCGAGAGCGTGCAGCTGGTCAGGTGTCCAGTTGGACGGGTTGAGGTTCAGGGCTCGGGCAACGGCCGTGGTGGACGCTTTACGGATCTTCTGGGCGTCGCCGTCAAAATCGCGCGCCATGCGACGATTGATTCGCAGGGCGAGGTTGCGAGTGGAGAATGTGTCCCAGTCGCCTGGCCGTTCCTTCGTGAGGGAAGGTTGAAGTTCGTAGAACATGTGAGCTTCCGCCAGGCGCTTGAGAATGCGAGCGGGCGTTTTGTATTCACGATGGGCGGCGATTTTTTCTTCTTCCTTTTCGCATAACTTCTGCAAATCCGCGCGGCCCGGACGAAAACCCAGCTTGCGATAGAACCAGAAGGCGCCGGAGTCGATGGCTTCGTCGTTGTTCTGGCCGATCTGATAGGGATAGATCGAAATACATTTTGCGGCCGTGAGGGAACGGAGACAGCGCAGGGCTTGGGCATAGATCCAGGCAGTCTCACCTTGACGATAAGTGTAGAAAGTATTGAAGCCAACTTCGATCCACTCGCAGAGACCGATGGCTTCGACGTAGTTGATGGGGACGCCATTCTTTAATGTGTATCCGGCGAGATAGGCGCGGAGCGGCAGACGGCGAGTGGGCGGGAGTCCCCAGGAATGCATGACGACGCCGCGGCCGAGATTCGCGCGGACAACGGTGCGCGGATCGCCGAGCGTAGTGCCGTAGAGTTCGCGGTAGCGGACGACCATGATCTCGCGGATGGCGCGCATGGTGGATTCGCCAGCAGCGATGGAGAGCTTCTCGAACTTCGGTGCGGGCTGGGCAAGTTCGTGCGCGAGGGAAACTTCGCTGCGCTGGATGAGCGGGGTTTTGTGGAAGTAAAAGCGGCTCGGGCGTGTCCAGTTGCGGGTGCGGGAAATTTGCAGGTTTTCCAGTTTCCAGCGAAGCGGAAGACGCAGTGCATCGTAGAGTTCGGCACGCTGGCGATCAGAAAGCGGAAGCTGCTCGAAGCGACGGATGAGCCAGGGAAGCGGATTCTCACGGCCGCGAGCGGCATCGAGCCAACGCTGCCAGGGAATGTTGGCTTCGACGTCGGCGTCTTCCTGGAGAAGTGGAATGAAGCGCGGCCAGATCGAGCCGCGGGCGTGCTCGGATTGATAGTCGTCCCAATAATCATCCCAGGCGATGTCGACGTTGCGCGGAATGCGGCGCACCAGCCATTGAGCGACATCGAAGGAGAGAGTGTCCTGCATGGTGGTGCCGGCGATCCCGGAGGTATCGAAGTCGTCGAACAGGGACATGTCAGCATTCGAGGCGCGGAGTTTCTCGATGCGGACGTGAAAGGCGTTGAGGAGGCGTTCGACACGCGCGATATGCGATGGCGCATGCGGAAAGGCGCGCAGGAATAGAAGGCACTCGTGGAAGCGGATGAGCTGATGAGGATCGCTGAATTCAGACTTTGCGAGGCGCGCGAGGAGTTTGGCGACGAGGGCGGCATGGCCGGGGTGGAAGCGGTTTTTGGCGGCTTCAAGTTGGGCAAGGAGCGGATTGGAATCGTGAGAAGAGGCTGACATGAGCGGCGAGATAGTTTAACGTAAGAGCCCATGCGCGGCTTCGGATTTCTGTTTTCGACATCGATATTGCTTGTATCTTTGTTTGTTTTTTCCCGGCCGGCATACCCGCAGGCCGCGCCAGCGCAGGGTCGAGATTGGGATGTGAGTGTGTGGGCGGCTGGGGAAACCGGGGAAGAACTCACTAACAGCTTTTCGGAAGCGCAGATTCTGACGGCGGGAGTCACTGCTGGAAGGATTCTTACCGACGAAATCGGCCACGGCTGGAGGCGCGGACGGTTCGAGTACGCATTCGACATCATTCCCGTCTTTCGACAGTTTCGGCCACAGTATCTATATGGCGGTGGGTTTGAGCCGGTCATTTTGAGGTGGAATTCGAGTCTGCATGCGGGACGAGTTGCGCCCTACATCGAATTAGCCGGGGGCGGGTTGCGGACCAATGCCAATCTGCCGGCGGGAAATACTTCGGACTTCAACTTTACAGCGAGGGGCGGCGGCGGAATTCAGGTCTTTCAATCATCACGAAATTCGATCGACGTTGGAGTGCGGTGGTCGCACATCTCCAACGCGAATCTGGGAGTACAGAATCAGGAGTTTAACGGAATCCAGGTAAGTTTGGGGTACCACCGGTTCCGATAAGCCGGCCAAGCGGCGGACAAGAGCGTGCGCCCCGAGCAAATCAGCGGTAACCTTTCTTCTTCCAGACCTCCCAATCCGAGCGTACGGCCTGAAGCATGACTTCAGAGGCTTCGTGCAGCCATCTTTTTTCCTGCTTATCGAGATGACGGAGGATCGCTTTGCGCGCGGAGGGCGTGCCGAGATGGATGTTGGCGGTTTCCCATCCCATAGCGTGAAGCAAACGTAGTTCAGTGTCGGAGCCGCGCAAGGAAGCCAGTTCGATACGGGAGCAGAGCGGCCCGAGGCGGCGAACGATCCAGCGGCCGCGCAGTTGGACGAAGGGATCGGGACAGCGGACGGCGCGGTTGATGATGGTCTGGTAGAGAATTTCGGCGGGGCCTCTCTGCTCGTGAACCGCGACGCTTTCCGCCCAGCACGCGGAAGACTGGACGAGCGCTTTGGCTTCGCGAGCGATACGGCCACCGTGCCAATCGGCGATGGCGACATAGCGGGCGTGGCCGAGACTGCCGAGTCCGGCGACGCGGTGGGCGAGACGGTACGGAATGCCGGGTGCGGGCATGAGATGTTCGATGGCGTCGACGGCGCTGATCGGGGCTTCGGTTTTGAGCGTAGGGAGCGCATCCATTTTTTGCCAGAAGCGGACGGGATCGCGCAGTTCGCCCTCGGCGATCAGGCGCAGCCACTGATGCTGCTCGCCCAGAACGAAGGCGCGACCTTTTTCGCGCAGACTTTCGCGATAGCCCTCGAGCAACGTGCCGCAGATGTCTTCGCGTTTGAGAGGGAGACTTCCGACTTCAACGGCGAGATGGGCGCTGACGGCGAGGCGCACCAAATCGATGGTGTAAGCCATGGGCCAGGCTTCGTCGAAATCGTTGACGCCCCAGATGAGGCGGCCTTCGATGTCACGCCAGGTGCCGAAGTTTTCGACGTGGAGATCGCCGACGGCGAGAACGTGCGGAGCCTTGGCGAGATCGGGGCAGATCTGGGGCCAGAGCTGCGCCCAGCGATAGTAGGTGGCGCGAAAGAATGGGAAAAGCTCCGCCTTCATGCGGGCGTGTTTGAGGCGCAGGTCTTTCTCATCGATACGAGTGCGCAGGGCGAGCCATGCTTCAAAATTGCGCGTGGCTTTGACGACGTTCATGCGGCCAACGATAACGATGGGAAGAAGGGGAAGTCAAACGAGGAGAAAACCCTTTCACTACAGAGACACGGAACCGCAGAGAAAATCGGGGGAAACAATCAACTATAAACAATCAACTACAAAAGGATTTTCTCTGTGACCTGTGGTTAAGATTTTTGGCCGCAATGGAGAAAAAGGCGCGTGCGTGGAATCGAGCAACTCATGTCAATCCCACGCCCAGCGCCGGTTCGAGCCCCAAGGAGGACAGGAGGGGCTTAGTTCTTGAAATGAGCAGCGTTGGTTTCGATGAATTGCTTCTTGTCGTCGGGAATGTCGTCGGCGGCAAGAATCGAATCCGAGGTGCAGGCCGGAACGCAGGCGCCGCAGTCAATGCACTCTGCCGGATCGACAAAAAGCTGCTTTGCTTCTTCAAACCCAGGCTCGTCCTGCTTGGGATGGATGCAGTCGGTGGGGCAGACGTCGACGCAGAGGGAATCCTTGATGCAGGAATCGGTAATTACGTAGGCCATGATGAATCTCTCCGAGAAAAAGTGGTAACAAGAGCTCGATTCTCAGTGTAGAGGGGGGAAGAATGTGAGGCCGTGACGCTCATCACAGTCAGGTGTGCGCAGGAGGCAAAGAGGAGATGGGCATGACGAAAGTTTGCCAAGTTGATGAGAATCACGCAGAAGGGTGACGGCGGTCACGGACATGAAAAAATCACAATGGCAGAATGCTGACATTGAACTAGGCCTTCTAGTTGAGATCGCCCGGCCCTAACCCACAGAACCCCACAGAGCCGTTACCCCAGACGGCATGGGCCGGGCGCCTTAAAATCGAAGATGACAGAGATTGAGCGAGATTGGCCTCCCCGGCCTTCTCGTGACTGTCGTTTCATTCCGTTTTCCACTCCGAAAATTTTGTCGAGTGCCCGCCCCCGTAGAGATTGGGCGCCGTGTTCGTCCTGACACGGTGTTGTCGGCCAGCCACCTTTTCCGCCCGATAGTTTTATATTAACTCGCGTTTATTCAATGACATACAGTTTGGTTTCTCTCCTGCCCTCCATTTACGTGCGAGGGGGATGAGCCATGAAACGGACACGCAGAACGGTAAGCGGTCGGACGAGGAAGTCGATGATTGCGCTTCTTTTTCTGGGAACGGTGATTCCCTCTTTGGCCCAGAGCTCTCGGCATTCACACCGAGCACAGCGCCTGGTGCTGGTGAGCATTCCGGATCGGAAGCTGGCGGTGCTGGAGAACGGAAAAGTACTGGCTTACTTCCCGGTTGCGGTGGGCGCGACGGTGAGTCCGAGCCCGACGGGCGAGTTTGTAATCGTGAGCCGGGTGGCCAACCCGACCTATTACCACGAAGGAGCTGCGATGGCGGCAGGCAAAGATAGTCCGGTCGGCACGCGCTGGATGGGGTTGAACGTGAAGGGATACGGAATTCACGGAACGAATGCGCCGAGGTCTATCGGACATGCCACGTCGCATGGATGTATACGGCTGAGAAATCGTGACGTGGAGAAGCTCTACGCCATGCTGCGCGTGGGCGACGCTGTGGAGATCCGCGATGAACGGAATGAGGAGATTGTGCGGGTGTTCGGAGACACGGTAGATGTGGCCACAGCACACGTGACGAGCGGCAGCATCGGGCAGTAGTACCGCGAGTACCTCGTCCCGGGTACCGAGCAGCGAGTTTCTAGTTCGAAATCTGAGCAGGGTCTTAAGGAGGAATTATGCAGATGGTGATCACATTCATGGCGGTAGTGGGGGGCATGATTTTCTCGTTGGCGGTGGCGTTGCTGGCGGAGGAGTTGATCTTCGGCCAGGTGTTCCGTCTGTTTTTTGTCCGGCAGACGGTACCGGTGAAATCAGGACAGAAGCGCTAAGGCGCAAAGGAGAACGACGATGCTGGCGTTGAAGTATTTGCTGATCACGTGCGGCCTAGGAATGATCTTCGCGGCCGTGTGTATTCTCACCTACGATCTGTATCGCGAATTGTTGTACCGGCGTGCGCTGGAAACGCCGGGAGGAGCGGTGAGCGCGGCGCCAGTGGTAGTGCGCTGGCGGACTTCACTGGCGCTGGCCATGCTGGCGTGGGGTCCGCTGCTGGTGGCCTTCAGCATTGTGGTGGTGCCGAGCGGAATGGCCGGAGTACGAGTGAGCCAGATGAACGGAACAGTGCCGGGAACGCTTTATCCCGGAGCGCACATGGTAACGCCGTTCGTGGAAGATGTGGCGCTGTTCGATACCCGGGATCAAATTTTTACCACCGGCTTGTCGGAGGATGGAAAGAGCGCGGCAGCGAATGTTTCCGCGAAGAATCAGCTTCTCGATGTACAGGCGAAGGAAGGTCTGACGCTGGGGCTGGCGATCACGGTGCGATATCGGCTGGATGCGAAGCGGCTGGATTATATACAGGGAAATCTGCCACGTCCGGTGGAAAAAGAGATCGTGCCGCCGACGGTGGCAAGCGTGTGGCGGGAGATCGTTCCTAACTACACGGTGCGGGAGGTTTTTTCGGCGAAGCGCGAGGAAGTACGCCAGCGGGCGGCAGGGACGATTACTCAGAAACTGGCGGCGGATGGGATTGTGGTGAAAGAGGTAATGCTGCGCGACATCCAGTTGCCACCGGAATATGCGAAGGGACTCGAGGAGCTGCTGTTGAAGGAGCAGGAGAACGATCGCATGGGCGTGGAGACGGAGTTGAAGGGTAAGGAAGTGCGGATCGCGGAACTGGAAGCCGAAGCCACGAAGGTGCAGCAGATCAAGCAGGCGGAAGGGGAAGCACAGGTGCACGTGTTGCAAGCCAAAGGCGAAGCGGACGCCATGCAGTACACGCTGCCGCTCAAGGAGAAACAGATCCAGCAGAGCCGGCTGGAGGCGCAGGCGCGCAAGGAAGCGACCATTCAGAATGCGGAAGCAGAGGCTCAGGCGAAGGTGATCGATAGCAAAGCCGAGGGTGAGCGGCGGAAGTTGCTGGCGGACGCGGAGGCAGATCGCATTCGGGTGACGGCGGTGGCGGATGCGGATCGGCTGAAGAGCGAGGCCGCAATTTTGAAAGATAACCCGCTGCTCATTAACAAGATAGTGGCCGAACGACTTTCCGACAAGCTGCAGATCATGATGGTGCCGGCGGACGGGAAATTCTTTTTCGCGAACGACGTGCTACGCAGCATGAACGTGGCGAACCAGAACGGGCAGGCAGAGCAGCAGAGATAGAGAACAGTGATCAGTGAATCGGTGATCGGTGGCCAGTGGTCAGTATCTCTCTGATCATTGGCCACTGTACGCGACTCCAGAATAATGAGGGCTACGGGTAGCGTTATGCGCCTCGCGATTTGCAATTCGCTCGCAGGATTGAAGACGATTTCGGTTCTGCTCTTGTGCTGTGCTCTTGCGAGTGCCGCATCAGGGAGTTGGAATGAGCCCACGCAACTGCTGGCCCGGAAGATTGTCGCGATCACCGGACCGGGCGCGGTTGCGGTCACGGTGGAAAATCGATCCTCAATCGCCAAGAAAGACTTCGACACGATTAGCGGCGCGTTGCGAATGGACCTGGATGGGCTGGGAGCGCGCGCTGCGAAGCCGGAGCAGGCGGCTGCGACCGTGGCGGTATGGCTTTCGGAGAATCCTCAATCCTATGTGTGGGTCGCGGAAATTCGACAGGGGGCGGGAGAATCGGCGACAGCGATGGTCTCGGTGCCCCGCGGAGACGAAGCTGAGTGGACGCGTGAATCCATGCCGATGAGTCTTCGCAAGATTCCGCTCTGGGCGCAGGAGGAGCGCATCCTGGATTTGGTGGTTCTTGAAGAAGACAGCGCGCCCAAACAGATCGCGGTGCTGGATGGGGAGAAGGTTGCCATCTACCGTTCTAAGAATGGCAAGTGGCAGCAGGAGCAGAGCCTGAGTATCACGCATCTGCGGCCGTGGCCGCGGGATTTGCGCGGGCGAATCATGGCGTCGAAGGATCACTTGCTGGATGTTTACCTTCCCGGCGTGTTTTGCCGAAGCACAACAGGATTGCCTCTCGCTCTCAATTGCCGGGAGAGTGATGATCCATGGCCCCTGGTGGCGACGGCTGTGGTGAGCTTCCCTTCGTTTGGTGCAGGATCTCCACCGGTGCAGCCGTTGGGCGCGTTTTATTCGGCGACACGAAATTTCTTTACCGGAGCCTTGACGCCGGGAGTGGGAAGGCTAACGACGGTAGGCAAGTTTTATTCGGCGGCCGCGCTGCCTCGCGAGAGATATGTGTTGTGGCTTTTTGCCGGAACGGATGGACAGATTCATATGGTGGATGGAGTGACAGATCAGGCGGTGAAGCTGGGATGGGGGAGCGATATCGCGAGCGTGAAGACGGCATGCGGAGCAGGCAGTCAGTTGATGGCGACGAGCTCGGGAGAGAATGGGCCGGGGAATGGTGCGGATTCGGTAAGGCTTTATGAGATTGCGGACCGCGATCCCGTACCGGTGAGTGCGGCGCTGGATTTTCCCGGCGAGATCACGGCTTTGTGGACGGAGGCGAAGGGCGACAGTGCTCTCGCGGTGGTTCGGAACCACGAGACAGGAGACTATGAAGCATTTCGGCTGGCAGTGGCTTGTAGTCAGTAGCCTGTTATTCGGGGCATTGCTCATAAATGTCAGCTCGGCGGAGACTCGTCCGCAATATGGTGGGACGGTGCAGGTTGCGATGCGGGAAGCGCCGATGTCACTGGATCCGAGCGACACGACGCAGACCGATTCTTTCGCTCGACGCAGTTTGCTGGCGCTGATTTTCGAGACATTGGTCACGGTGGATGATCGAGGAAGAATTCATCCAGGACTGGCCGCGGATTGGCAGGCCGGGCCGGGCAACCAGCGATGGCAATTCCATCTGCGGCAAGGCGTAAAGTTTCACGATGGATCGCCGCTGACGGCGGAGATTGCCGCGTCTTCCCTGCGGGCGGCAAATCCGTCGTGGAAGGTTTTTGCCGAAGGTGATTCGCTGATCGTGGAACGGGATCAGGCCGATGCCGACTTGGCGGCAGAGCTTGCGCTCACGCGTAACAGCATTGTGAAGAAGAATGGCGGGGGTAAATTAAACGGGACAGGTCCATTTCGCATTGCGGATTGGCAGCCTGGAAAGAAGATGACGTTGGCCGCGGAAGAAAATCATTGGCGCGGCCGGGTGTTTGTAGATGCGATTGAAGTAGAGATGGGAAGGAATTTTCACGATCAGCTGAATGAACTGGAATTAGGGCGAGCAGACTTGGTGGAGGTAGCGCCGGAACAAGAGCATCGCGTGGCCATGGAGGGAGGCCGGGTGAGCGGTTCACAGCCGATGGAACTGGTTGCATTAGCTTTCAGTAACGATCCGAAGACGGCGGACGAAAAGCTGCTGCGGTCTGCTCTGGCTCACAGCATCGATCGGCGTTCGATGAAGAGCGTGCTCCTGCAGGGTGCGGGAGAACCGACTGCGAGTCTTTTGCCGAACTGGATGAGCGGGTACGGGTTCGTGTTCTCAACCGACGCAGATCTGAAACTGGCGCGAGGTGAGCGCGATCAGGTTCGCGACCAAGTTCGCACGGCGACAAACTGGACGGTGGGATATGATGCCAACGATTCCGTGGCGCGGGTACTGGTGGAGCGAGTGGCGCTCAACGCCAGGGATGCGGGACTGGCATTGCAGCCGACGACCGCAACTGCGGCTGACCTGCGGCTGGTAAGAATCCCGTTGGCTTCGGCTGATTCGTGGGTCGCTTTGGCCCACGCGGCGGCGACTTTGGAGATGGCGATGCCGAAGGCGAGTGGAGAGTCGGCAGAGGACCTTTATGCTGCCGAAGGGGAGCTGCTGGCAGGACAGCGAGTGATTCCGCTGTTCCATCTTCCGGCAGAGTATGCGACGTCTCCCGCGCTGAATGATTGGAGGCCGGCGGCGGATGGAAGCTGGCGGCTGGATGAGGTCTGGGTGGAAAAAGATCGACCATGATGTTTCGCCGCAAACTGCTGGCTGTCTTCGCACTGACGGTGTTTCTGTCGGTGGCAGGCGTGGCCTGGTTGGTGTCCGAGGTGACGCGGCGCGCCTTCGTACATAGCGATGACGAGAGAACCACCGCACTGCTAACTCAGTTCCGGCGTGAGTTCAACCGGCAGGGGGACGATATCGAACGGAGAGTAGCGGCCATTGCCGAATCGGACGCGGCCAATCGCATGGCGCTGGCGTTGAGCCGCGCACCGGTCGATTCCGGGCCGTATTTCGAGTTGGCGAAATCGACAGCGGAGAACAATCAGCTGGATTTCCTGGAATTTATTGAAAGCGATGGAACCATCGTTTCTTCGGCGCAATGGCCGGCAAAGTTTGGATATCCAGATGAGGCCTTTGGAAGTTTTTCGGGGGCTAGCGGGCAGGGAGCATTTTTGAAACAGGAGCCAGTCCAGGAAGGAACGGCGCTGGGTTTATTTGCGGTGCGTGCCACGCGAGTGGGAGATCGGCCAGTTTATGTGATTGGGGGGCGACGGCTGGATAAAAACTTCCTCACGGCACTGGATTTGCCCGCCGGCATGAGAGCTTTGTTGTATCAGAATCGCGGCGATCACTTCTCTACCGATTTGCTAATTGATCCTGCGACTTCTTCCGCTGACAAGGAGTATTCACCGGCCCAACTGGAACCACTGATTGACGCCGTGCGCCAGTATGGGCAGGAGATGACGGCGGTGGTGGCGTGGTCTGGAAATCAAATCGATGATGAAGCGTTCCATGCGATTCCTTTGTGGGGCGTGGGCACGGGGAAGAATCGTCCGCTGCTGGCAATCCTGTTGATCGGGAATTCGCGGCGAACCTATGTCGAGTTAAAGCGGCACATTCGCTCGGCGGCGTTGCTGGTGGGAGCGGGAGGAATTGTACTGGCAATTCTTTTGAGCAGCTGGGCTGCGGCGCGGGTAACGCGTCCGGTGGAGCAACTGGCGCAGGCCGCGCAGGATGTCGCGGCGGGAAATTGGAACGCACGAGTAGCGGTGTCCGGACAGGATGAACTGGCGCAACTGGCCGACTCCTTCAATCAAATGACTGCCGAGTTGCTGGGACAAAAAGAGCGATTGGTGCAAGCCGAGCGCGTCGCCGCGTGGCGAGAGCTGGCAAGAAGGCTGGCGCATGAGCTGAAGAATCCGCTGTTTCCGCTTCAGCTTACGGTGGAGAATCTGGTGCGGGCGCGGCAACAGAATCCGGAGCAGTTCGAAGAAGTTTTTCGCGAGAGCTCGAGAACACTGCTGGCGGAGATTTCGAACCTGAAGGGGATCATCGGAAGGTTCAGCGAGTTCTCGAAGATGCCGCCGCCGCAGTTGCAGCCGGTGCAGGTGAACGACGCAATGCGTGGTGTGGCGAAACTGTTTCAGGCGCAGCTGGAGGCACCGGGGCAGGCGAAGATCAGTTGCGCGCTGCAACTGGATCCGCTTCTCGAACCAGTAGCAGCGGACGCGGAGTTATTGCACCGGGCGATTTCCAATCTTGTGCTGAACGCCATGGATGCGATGCCGATGGGTGGGACGCTAACCTTGAGGACGCGTGCTGAGAGCGGGAAAGTGCTGATTGAAGTTGCCGATACCGGTTCGGGACTGACCACGGAAGAGTGCGAGCGAATTTTTACTCCTTACTATACGAGCAAGCAACACGGGACCGGACTGGGGCTGGCGATCGTGCAGTCGGTGGTGAGCGATCACGGAGGAAGAATCCGCGTGGAGAGTGAGCCGGGGCAAGGCACGACTTTTGTGATCGAGTTGCAGCGAGGGTAAGGTTCGCGTCGTTCAGAGTGGAGTGATTCAAAGATGGAGGACGGTTGCCTACGAAAGCACATCTGCTGATTGTGGATGACGAAGCGAACACGCTGGCGTCGTTGTCGCGGGCGTTTCGGCTGGCCGGGCACGAGGCCACGGTGTGCGATAACGCAGCCAAGGCGCTGGAACTGGCCAAGGCACAGAAGTTCGATGTGATTCTTTCCGACGTAGTGATGCCGGGAAAAGGCGGACTGGCTTTGCTGGAAGAATTGAAGGCACAAGGAGTGACGGCACCGGTGGTGATGATGTCAGGCCAGGCAGATATTGAAATGGCGGTGCGGGCCACGCGACTGGGGGCGCTGGATTTTCTGGAGAAACCGATCTCAACCGAGAAGCTTTTGCTGACGGTGGAGAATGCGCTGAAGTTGCAACGTCTGGAAAGCGAGAACCGGCAACTCAAGCAGCGGCTGGGCAAACATGAAATTGTTTGGCAGGGCCCGGCAATGCAGCGTGTGATGGCGCAACTGGAGCGCGTGGCGGCGAGTGAGACGCGGGTCTGCATCCTGGGAGAAACGGGTACGGGAAAAGAGCTGGTCGCGCGAACAATTCATGAACGGAGTGCACGCGCGGGCGGAGCGTTTGTGACCTTGAACTGCGCGGCGGTTCCGTCGGAGTTGATCGAGTCGGAACTCTTTGGGCACGAGAAAGGATCGTTCACCGGGGCGGGAGGCCGGCATATTGGAAAGTTCGAGCAGGCGGACCATGGGACCATATTTCTGGATGAGATTGGCGACATGCCGCTGGCTATGCAGGCGAAATTGCTGCGCGTGCTGGAAGAAGGAGAAGTGGAACGCATCGGTGGTGACAGGCCGGTCAGCGTGGATGTGCGGGTAGTGGTAGCCACGCATCGCGATCTGGAAGCACGAGTGCGCGAGGATAAATTTCGGCAAGATTTGTTTCACCGGATTTATGTTTTTCCCTTGGTGCTGCCGCCGTTACGGGAGCGGCGGGAGGACATTCCGGCGCTGGTGGAGCATTTTGCGGCGCAAGTAAGCGCGCAGAATGGATGGAAAGCCATTCCGTTTACTGCGGAGGCGATGACGGCGTTGCAGTCACACCGCTGGCCGGGAAACGTGCGCGAGTTGCGAAATATTGTGGAGCGGCTGATGTTGCTGGCTACCGATGATGAAGTGGACCTTGCGACCGTGGAGCTCGCTTTGCCGAAGGCCGGGAGTGGCGGAACACCGGGTTCTTCTACATTGTCGTCGGGGCCACTGGCGGATCGGGTGGATGCGTTCGAGCGCGACGAGATTCTGGCAGAGTTGAAGCGGAGTCATTCGAATGTGAGTCTGGCGGCGAAATCGCTGGGACTGGAGCGCAGTCATCTTTACAAGAAGGCGGAGCATTTGGGAATTGATCTGCGTGCGATGCGGCGCGAGCAAGATACAGCGCCGGAGTAATTTCTTTGTTCACCTCAGAGTTCAGGAGATTGGGTTGGCCAGAACACTGTGTCGTTGGATAGCCTTGCGATTTTTTATCACCGCACTCGCGTTTCTTTCCATCCCTGCGCGCTCTATTGCCGGTGAGCCGCCGTCTCCTCCTTCGTATGGAGTTCGCATGGAGCAGGTATGGATTCCGATGAAGGATGGAGTGCGGCTCGCGGCAACGCTTTATATGCCGGATGGAGCCAAGCCCGGGAAGAAGTTCCCTGCCCTGCTGGAATATTTGCCCTATAGAAAGGATGACGGCACGGCGGCGGGCGACTATCCCAAGCATGCTTATTTTGCGCGGCGCGGATATGTGAGCGTGCGAGTAGATATTCGCGGATTCGGCGCGAGCGAAGGCACGCCGCCGGAGCGCGAATACTCAGAACAAGAGCAGGTGGATGGAGAGCAGGTGATCGCTTGGCTGGCACATCAAAGCTGGTCGAATGGAAACGTGGGGATGTTCGGCATCTCATGGGGAGGATTCACCGCGCTGCAAATGGCGATGCGGCATGCGCCGGGATTGAAGGCGATTTTGGCGGTGGATGCGACCGCGGAATTGTTTCACGATGACGTTCATTACATCGACGGCATCGCGCATATCGATGAGTTCGAATTGAACATGGATATGGCTGAGGGATGGACGGGCGCGCCGGACTACACGCTCGACGAAAAAGCGCTGGGGCCGCGCTTCGAAACGCCGCCGTGGTCGCTGCTGTACTTGAAGCATCAGCATGATGGGCCATTCTGGCGAGAGCGGGTGCGGCCGTTAAAGGAAATCAAGATCCCGAGTTTTCTGATTGGCGGATTGCTTGATGGCTATCGCGACAACGTACCCGACATGCTGATGCAGGCGAGCGGGCCGGTGAAGGCGATCGTTGGGCCGTGGAACCATACTTTTCCGAACGATGCCGTGCCAGGTCCGCAGATTGAGTGGCGCAATGAAGCGGTGCGCTGGTTTGATCATTGGCTGAAGGGACGCGATACGGGCGTGGAGCAAGACCCGCGGCTGGTCATTTATATACAGCACTGGCATCTTCCGGACCCGAATCTGGAAAACGTGCCGGGCGAGTGGAGACGGGAGGATGTGTGGCCGCCGAAGGAGGCGCAGCCGTCGACTTTATTCTTGCAGTCCGATCACTTGCTCGCGAAAACTGTGCCGCAGCCAGATGTGCATCAGTTGAAATATGTGCCGTCGGTAGGCGTGGAGGCGGGATTCTGGTGGGGCGAGTTGTTGAGCGACGTGCGGCCGGTGGACGCGTTCAGTCTGGTTTACGATTCAGCGGCGTTGCAGGAAGATGTTGCGATATTGGGACGTCCACATGCTTTGCTGCGAGCCTCGACGACTGCGCCGCTGGCAGATTGGTTTGCCCGGCTCTCGGATGTGGCACCGGACGGGACCGTTACGCAGATTACCGGAGCGGGGATCAACGGGGCGCAACGCGAATCGATGAGCGAACCGCGCGATCTGGAGCCGGGCAAGATGTATCCACTCGACATTGAAATGCATTTGACCTCGTGGGTGTTCCCCAAAGGCCATCGCATTCGCGTCGCGATTTCAAATGCGTTGTGGCCAATGATGCTGCCTACGCCATACGACATGACCACTTCATTGCAGTTGGGTGGAAGTGACGGGTCGCGCGTTGTGTTGCCGATCGTGCCGGAGCACGGAGTTGCTCCGCCAGCGTTTTCGCCGCCTGAACCTTCTGAGCAGCGCAGCGACGTGAAGACCGAAGGTTTCCCGTGGCCGGGCGAGTGGACGGTTGAGCGCGATGAGGCGCGGCATACGACGACGGTGCACTGGAAAGGAAAAGAAGGAGGCGCGTATCCGTGGGGAACGGAAACTGACTACGAGAATCTGACATACAATGCTGATGACGCACATCCGGAGACGAGTTCGGTGCGGGGTGAGGCAGAGACGGTGTTCGCTCTAAAAGGCCGCACGCTGACCTGGCGCGGGCACTTGCTAGTCACGACGGATCGGAAGAATTTTTACTACAAATACACGCGAGAGTTGCTCAAAGATGGGGTGATGTTCAAATCGAAGACGTGGCAGGAAACGATCCCGCGGGACCATCAATAAAAGACGGAGTGTACAAGCATGTTGGAGCAGGGCCGGGTGGACCTCAGCGGCTAAAGCTGCGCTTGATTCTGCGGGATTGATGGCACGACTAAAGTCGTGTCCTTCCCGATCCGCGGCCTGCCGGAGTTTTACCTTCGCAACACACTAATCAGCCGCAGCGGAGGACAACTCGAGGCCACGTCTGAGATCGGCGGCGAGGAGACGGTGGAATAATTGCTCTCCGGCTTCGCGACGAACAGACAAACGACCAGCGCGATAGGCTCGCGACTTCAGACCGCGCTGTACGTCTTCGCAGATGCCAAGATCTTCTTCCTGCACGCGATTGCCGATACTCACTGACTGTTCGTTGTATTCGCGGCTCGCCTCGCCGATATCGGAAAAATAGAAATCGAAGATCACAGTGCAGTGGTCAACATCGACTGGGATCACAAGATTCGTGTCCATGTATCCGGCGTAGCAGTTGATCATCAGGTTGGGATGCTGCCAGAAATACCAGGCACGATCGCCTTTGCGCACGGCTCCGGTGGAGGCATCCTCGTCAGAGGCAACCATCGGGCTGGATTGCAGGCAGTAACGGTCTTCGTTCTCGATGGTGTATTGCTTGTAATCGAGAACCGAGCTTAAGCCTTTGTGAAGATGGGGGACGTGGTAGCCGCCGTCAAGATAGTTATCAACAAAGACCTTCCAGTTGCAATTGATCTTGTAAGTACGGCGGTCGAAGTAGTGAAGCTTGCCGATGCCGAGGGGCGCGACGCGCTTGACGAGGCCACCGAGAAATTCGGCGAGTGGCGCTGCGTGATTGTCGAGATTGACGAAGACGAAGCACTCCCAGGTTTCAACGCGAATGGAAACAAGACCGTTTTGCGCGCGATCAAAATTCTCGACGCCTTCGAACTCGGGCATGCCTTTGAGCGAACCGTCGAGGCCGTAATTCCAGCCGTGGTAGGGACAATGTAATAGTGTGGCGTGGCCGCAGGGTTGGGTGACCACGGCAGCGGCGTGATGGCGGCAGACGTTGTAGAAAGCACGCAGGGCGCCATCGTTGCCACGGACGACTACGATGGGCTCACCAGCAACGGTTGTGGCAATGAACTGTCCTGGACTTTTCACCTGATCGGTGCGCGCGACGAGTTGCCAAGTCTTGCTGAACACGTTCAGGCGCTCCAGTTCCGCGATGCGAGAATCGACATACCAGGCGGCGGGAATGGTGGAAGCCTGCGAGAGCGGGGCGCGGTCATCGTAACTGGAAAGTATCTGCTCGATGGAAGATTGCATGGTCTCGATTTTTCTCACTTTGGCGTTTACATACTCGTTCGTTTTTCGGTAGCTGAGCTATGACGACTTCGGCTTGGCGACAAGATCAAGAGCAGTTCGGCGCATTTCGCGGCCACGGGCCGGAGTCGCAGAAACGGCGCCCACCGCGCGCTGCAGGATGTCGAGGAACTGCCGAATGCGGGCCTCTTTTTTCTCTGGCATCTCACCCTGCCGGCGAAACAGGCCGGGATCGAGTTCGGCAGTGAGCAGGGCATCCTGGAATCGTTCCATGGTCCAATCCAGAATGGAGACGATCATTTCAACATCCATGTCTTTGCGCAACTCGCCGCGCTCCAGGCCAAAGCGGACGAAGGCGACGGTACCGTAGGGATCTTCCGCAATCAGGAAGCGATTGATTTCGCGCTTCAACACAAGATCGGTGCCGTAGTTGCCCAGCAGCGAAATGCGATAAGGAATCCAGTCTTCGCGCAGAAGATGTTCGGTGCGGACCAGCCAATAATAGAGAATATCGAAGAAACCGGCGGAGCGAACCTCGGCGGGTGCGTCCAAGTATTTCGGAAACGAGCGCACAGCGCGTTTATAAACTTCGAAGAACAGGCCGTCCTTGCTGCCGAAGTGCTGGAAAATCGAGCCCTTGGCGATGCCCAATGCGGCGGCCATGTCGCCGACGCGCGCCGCGTGATAGCCGTTCTCCGCAAAATACTTCATGGCGGTATCGACAATGCGGGAACGCTTGGCCTCAGACCGGGGCCGATGGGCCTGGCGAGCTAAGTAGCGTGGCGGCTCAAGAGAATTACTCGCAATTCCACTCATGAATGACTCCAAGTCACGGAAGCATATCCGAGTGTTCTCGAATTTTCAACTTCATTTTTTGGGTCCAATGCAGTAACGTATGGCGTTCGACGATAGAGGTAATGACTTTGAGTCAGATTGAGTGAAATCAGCTTCCAATTCCATTTACGACGCGATCATTATCGGCGGTGGTCACAACGGGCTGACCGCCGCAGCGTATCTGGCGCGCGGCGGGCTTTCCACGCTCGTGCTGGAGCGCCGCGACATTGTCGGCGGGTGCTGTGTGACCGAAGAGATCGCGCCCGGCTGCCGGGTTTCAACGACTTCTTATATTGCGAGCATGCTACGGCCGGAGGTGATCGCGGAGTTGCGCCTCGCCGATCACGGATTACGCATGGTTCCATGCGATCCTGCGATCCAGGTTCCCTTCCCTGACGGCCACGTAGTTCCGTGGTGGGTGGATCGAGAGCGAGCAAAGACGGAGTTCGGGAAGATCTCGGCAAAAGATGCGGCGCGCTTTATCGAGATCGACGATCAGCTGAAGAAGCTGGCGCGGTATCTGCAGCCTTTTTTTATGGAGCCGCCGCCGGAGTTGGACACCTCGACTGTGGGAGGCTGGAGCGATTTGTTTCGCGTGGGCAAGCGCTTTCGTGGGATTTCGAGCGCGGAGATTGCTCAACTGATTTCGTTTCTTACTGGAAGCCTGGGCGAGTTTCTCGATCACAACTACGAATCCGAAAAGATGAAAACGATGTTCCTGGCGAACAATGTGTATGGCAAACATGGTGGGCCGTACCAGCCGGGAACAGCCATTGGATTGCTTTTTCATTTGTTGAGCGGTGGCGAGCAGGAACTGCAGGGCTTCTACGGGCACGTGATGGGCGGAATGGGATCGATTACGCAGGCGCTGGCGGCGGCAGGAAAAAAGTTGGGCGTGGAAATTCGAACGTCCGCCGCCGTGGCGAAAATTGGGGTGCGCAACGGTCGGGCGACTTGCGTGGTGCTGGAAGATGGCACTGAATTGCGCGGGCGAATGATTCTTTCAAACGCCGACCCCAAGCGGACATTCCTGAAGATGGTTGAGGCACGCGAGCTTCCCGAAGAGTTTCTTTTTGCGGTGCGCGGCATCCGAATGGACGGACCATGCGCGAAGGTTAATTTCGTGCTGGCGGAAGAGCCAAGGTTCACGGGGACATCGCCGCAAGCCACGCCTCTGGAGCGCACGTTTTACACGCTCGTGCCATCGCTGGAGTTTGCCGAACGATGTTACGACATTGCGAAATTCGGAGAGATTCCGGAAGAGCTGTGGGTGGATTGCGTGGTCTCCTCGAATGCAGACAGTTCCCTGGCGCCGGCAGGCAAACATATTCTGACCTGCTTTGTGCAGTATGTTCCCTACAAGCTGCGCGAAGGCAACTGGGATGAAAAGCGCGAACTGCTGGGGGATCGCGTAGTAAAGAAAATCGCCGAATACGCACCCAACGTTTCTCGGGCAATTGTGGCGCGGCAGGTGCTTACGCCGCTCGATCTCGAGCGAACCTACGGTTTGACTGAGGGAAATATTTTCCACGGTGATTTGCGGTTGGAACAACTTTTCTTTATGCGTCCAGTGCCGGGCTGGGCGCAGTATCGAACGCCGATTCATGGACTTTATCTTTGCGGAGCCGGAGCGCATCCCGGCGGCGGCGTTACCGGCGCGCCTGGGCGGAACGCGGCGATGCAGGCGCTGCGCGACTGGAAGAAAGGACGATTCAAGGCGGCAGCGTGATCGGAGAGTTAGACGCGCACGCCGTCCTGAGAGGAATTCGTACATCAGTGAAAGAAAGGATCGAGGCATGAAAAAGAAAAATATTCTGGAACGGCTGAAAGAAGGGCCGGTACTGGGAGATGGCGGATATCTGCTGGAACTGGAGAAGCGCGGCTGGGTGCGCGCGGGTCCGTTCACGCCAGAGGTGGTGCTTACGCATCCAGAGGCGTTGCGCGAGTTGCACGTGGAATTTCGCGAAGCCGGATCGGAAGTGCTGCAGGCGCTGACCTTCTACGCGAGTCGCGACAAATTGGCGACCGTAGGACTGGAGAATCAATTGGAGGATTTGAATCGGACGGCTGTCCGCCTTGTGCGGGAGGTCGCGGGAGATCGCTGCCTGGTGGCGGGGAACCTGAGTCTGACGTGGATGTACGAACCAGGAAGCGCATCGGCGGCCGACCGCGTGCGGAAGACTTTCGATGAGCAACTGGGCGTGCAGGTTGAGGAAGGCGTGGACTTCATCATTGGCGAAACTTTTTCCTGGCTGGGAGAAGCGCTGATTGCGGTCGAGCGAGGGAAGAAGACTGGTTTGCCGACGATGGTCACGATCTGCTTTGAGAATAAGGATGAAACCGCCGAGGGCAAGAGCGCCGCAGATGCGGCAAAGGCGCTGTTCGATGCCGGAGCCGATATCGTCGGGATGAACTGCCTGCGGCCGCCCGAGCACATCCTGGGTCCGATGGAAGAGATGCGGAAAGCGGTTTCAGGATATCTGGCCTGTCAGCCGGTCGCCTACCGCACTCCGAAAGCGAAACCGGACTTCACGAGCCTGCCGGAATTTCCTTACGCGTTGGATCCGTTGCAACTCACGCGGAAGGAAATGGGAGAGTACGCGCTGCAGGCCCGCGACATCGGGATCAACTTCATTGGCGCGTGCTGCGGTACGGTGGCGATGCATATCCGCGAAATGGCGAGAGTGTTGGGAAAATTGCCGGAGGACTCGCGCACGTGGAAAAAGGGCGGGGAAAAGCCGATGTCGGCCTACGAATACTATGACCATGACAAGCTGCAGACTGGCAGCCGGACGTAGTAATCCACAGGGCGTTGCGGGTTAGGTAATAATAAGGATCAGGCTCCGCGAAGAGCCTGCTCCTTGTTCTGTTGCCAGTTTCTAGCTTGCGCTGCGCAGCCGCGAATCTTCGGCGTGCACGAGTGGCTCCTCCACCAGGTGCTCGCTGAGAAACCAGACCTGTAATTCGTTGGTACGGAGCACATCACTAACCGCCAGGTCGTTGGTCCCGTCGTCGCCTAGTTCGTCCGCTCGTCGCGCCAATTCACGGCAGTGGCCGATGATGATCTGATGGGCGTCGAGCAGGCGGGAAATCTGCACTGGGACTTCTTCCCTTCCCTTCGGCGGACGCTCGATGCGCGTGGTCTCGGCCACATCGGCAGCCATGGCAATCGAAATGCCTCCGAGAAGTTGAATCCGTCTCGGCGATGGTATCCACGATCTCCGACTGTTCGCCGAAGTGCTTGTCGAACAAAAGATGCAGCTGATAAAAAGTTGGCCCCGACACTTGCCAATGCGATTTCTTGTAGAGATCCCGCAGTGTCATGGTGTCAGCTAATAGAAGGTTGAGTTGCTCGGTCATTTCCAGGCGAACCGGCTCCTCCAGGTCAAGAGGCAACATATGCGAGACAGTACCAAAGCGTTGAATTTCGGGGGCACGCTGATGGAGGCGAGGTTGAGCGCTAGCCGTCCCTCGCTCGGCGACGGGTGCTTTCGCGTTGAGATCTTTCTTAGCCATAGATGATGTTCTCCTCATGGAACTTCAATCTGAGATTCGTAGTGCTTGAAAACCTAGGCGTTTGTTCGATGCCCGAATTGAGAGCTTGGATGCGCCAATCTGGCTGGACGTATCGATGGCGTGGCCGGGTCCGAAGGAAAGTATCGGACGGAAGGCGATCCGTTCTTTCGCGCCATCACGGGATCCGACGGGCGGCGAAATGTTTTATGAGTTTCTGCGCAAGCGTTTGTGCCAGTTAGAAGATGACGGACGTTTGACGATGTCGAGACCATTGACTATGATCGAAGTGCGGGGTGGAGCAGTCTGGTAGCTCGTTGGGCTCATAACCCAAAGGTCGGTGGTTCAAATCCACCCCCCGCAACCAACGCAATCATAAGGTTACGGGCAATTGGGCACTTGTAGCGACTGTCCAAAACTGTCCAATAAGGGGAACTGCCACACAGTTCCCCTTATTTATTGAATGGAGACCTCTTGATTGGCAGGCCTTTGCAAGAGGCGTTGCACGATAGGCCGATTGGCCTTGCGCTTGGCCAGGGCCGAGGCATTGCCATACTGATCCATAGTGGTCGAAACATGCGCGTGTCGCATGAGTTTCTGCTGTACGCCCACGGGTGCTCCGGTTTCGTCCAGCCACGCACGATAAGTGTGGCGGAACGTGTGAAACCCGATCCTGCCAAGTCCCAGTTGGAGACCTGTCGGAACCAGGTAGTCGGCACGAATCGAATCGGCATGATACGGCCGGCCGGTCACCGGACTCGGAAAGAGCCATCGCTCCTCGGAATCGAGACAGAGCGCTTGCCATTTCCTCAGTTCGAGAATGAAGCCCCGTTCGATCGGGACCTCGTCCTGCGAGTACTCCGTCTTCAATTTGTTTAGTCGCTTCCCGACCGCTGATCGTTGGATCAGAACCACCGATCGTTTGAAATCGAAATCCGTCCAGCGCAAACCCAGGATTTCGCTGATTCGCAAACCGAAACACAGGCCAATTAGCACGATGGTTCGAAAGGGTTGAACCAGCGCGTCGAGCATTTGCCAAGCGTCCTTTACCTGGAGCACGCAAGGACGTTTCTTGCGCTTGCTGATGCCCTTGACCTCGACCAGGTCCATTGGATTGCGGTCCACCTCTAGCAATTCCCAAAGCATCGCCTTGTCGAAGAGACGGTACATCAGGGACCGAATGTGGCCTCTGTACTTGGGTGAGAGGTCGAGCCTTCGGAGCCAGTCCTGTACCAAGGTCGGACGAACGTCTTTGAGATAGGCGTCGCCCCACTTGGGTCGGATGTGTTGGCAAATCATACTTCGGTAGGAGGCTAGAGTATTGTGAGTGATTTGTTCGGCTTCCTCTTCCTGTTTCTGATCGAGAAGGAAACGGTCGAGGATGCCACAGAAGAGAACCGGTTCTCGGCGCAAGATGCCATCGTTGATCATCAGCCGCATGCCTTCTGCTGCTTTCAAGGCATGGGCCTCCGTCTTGTACTGTTCTACCGTTCCGACGGTGAAACCCCTTCGTTTCCTGCGTCCGTCCGAAATCGGTTCCCACCAACGATAGAGCCATACGTCCGGTCCTGTTACGCGTTTGTTGATCTCAACACTACCGTACTGATACCGCGTTCGCTTAGCCAATGTAATCTCCTTGGGGTTGGCGACGCGGGTGGCTGCCTGAGATTACCTGAGAACGAAGCCAATGGTCTAGCTCCGAGAGATAGAAATGCCATCGCTTCCGATCTGTCCCAACCGGATGAGCGGGAAGCGAGCCCTCACGAGCCTTGCGGAGCACGGTCTTCGGGTGGAGATTGAGGAAACGGGCAGCGTATTTTTGGCTGACGGGTGCTTCCCGAACCGAGCGTAGTCGCTCGCGTGTTGGAATTCGATTGGGCTGGGTTGACATAGAGTCTCGTTTCGCCGCTGCGGTTCCTCGGTCGATTGGACTCTGCGCAGAACGGACGATGTCAGCCAATTTGCTTCGTTTCCGCGGCCGTGTCCAACAACTTCTCGTCCGCGTGATATTCCTGCCGGGAATATCAGACAGCAATAACCCAATTTCTCACGTCACATTTCGTTGAGCAAATCACGTCGCGGATGCGGAGCGGCTGTTTGAGAAGAACTGAGTCAAGCAGACAATGACAGCCTTATCTGCTTCATCGGCAGGGACTTGGACGCAGATTTGCGAGCAAAGTGATTACGCGCCCGACACCACAATGGTATCGCGGAGCCACATACTCGGACGCCTTCCTTGTATCGGTGCCCGGGTCGTATTTGCCGACCAATCGCTTTCTCAGGAAGATTCCTTACCGAAGCTATCGGGCCGGAAGGCGCAATTTACTTGGTCGCGACACCGTATTCGCCTGTTATTCCTCCCAGGAATAACAGAGTGACGAGAAGTTGTTGGACAGCGTCATTGAGTCCGGTTAAGTTTGCGCAACAAGCAGCCGATTTGAGGTGCTGCGGGAGGTGCAAATGCCACGTTGGTTCCAAGTCCAGACCGTTAGTCAGATCGAGCGCTTTCTTCAGTCGAAGTGCGCGCGTCCAACTGCGGTTGCTCTTGCCTTGTTTCTCCTGATGCCTATCGCCGCGTTGGCACAGGGGTCACCGTTCGACACCGGCTTTACCGCTATCCAAAGCCTTTTCACCGGCACCATTGCGAAGGTTGCGAGTCTGGTCGCAATCGTGATCGGCGGCTACGGCTTCGCGCACGGCGAACCCGGCGCAAAAAAGGCGCTGGCCGGCGTTGCCGCCGGAACGGGTATTGCCGTTCTCGCCGTGAATGTCCTGAGTTGGCTCTGGGGCGTGTAGCGCATTCCCCAAGTACTTGCGGCCCACCTTAAGACGAGGGACTTATGCCAGACAACCCACAGCAGAAGCATCGCACAAATCGAGTCTTCAAGAGCCTGCATAAGCCGCTCACCTACTTGGGCGTAGAGCGCACGCTGTTCTACTTCGTCTGCGTCGGAGCGGTGGGGGCCTTCAATCTCTTCAATTCCATCCTCGCGGGTATCGCCGTCTTCATTGGCGGTTTTGCCTTCGGGCATTGGGTAACGAACAGCGATCCGGCGTTCCTCCGCATCCTGGCAAGGTCCGAACGCTACAAGTTGCGCTATGACGCCGCGAAGCAGCAAGTCCCCCGCGTGGAGGTGATGTAATGCTGCGTCTCGATAAGGTCATCAAGCCGTGGAAAGAGAGTGCGGCGCTGAACGACCACATCAATCTCTACGGCTTCTGGAATGAGACGGCCTTCCTTACCAAAAGCGGCGATCTAGGCATGGTTCTCAGTGTTCCCGGCGTGGACTACGAAAGTCTTGACCGCTCGGAACAGGAGTATGCAGTGAAGCGGTTGGAAGCGGCGCTGAAAGCTTTTGGCCCAGGCTTCCATGTTTACCAATACCTCTTCAAATCGAATCGCCCCGACATACCGTTCGCAAAATATGACGACCCGATTGTGGAAGCAGCGATCGATCAGCGGCGGAAGTTCTTTGAAGCCAAGCGCGACCATCTTTATCAGGTTGAAATCTTCTACTGCATCCTGCTCGAAGGCGCCAGGTCGAAGACCGGCGTGGGCACGGCACTAGCTCGGCTCTTGCGCGATCCAGAAGGCGCGATTGCCGAACTCAAATCGCAGTTCACCAACGACAGCATGAAGACGCTATTGCGTACGCATATCGAGCGCGATCTTCAACGGCTCGACCAGCACGTGCAGGCATTCGCTCGGCAACTCGCGGATTTCATGCAAATCGAGGTCTTGAATCAGCAGGGACAATTCACGTTTTTCCGCCGCTTGCTGAATTATGACGACTGGCGTGTTGCCGGCAGGCCGCAGTCCACGCAGTTTCTCGACTATCAGGTAGTCAACTCCGACATCGAAGCGGAGCGCGATCATCTGCGCGTAGGCGATCACATCGTCCGCGTGCTGACGATGAAAGAGGCCATCACAGAGACGCGGCCCCTGGTGCTGGACGCACTGCTGAAGATTCCGGCCAACTTCTATGTCGTCACGGAGTGGACGCCGCTCCCCGCGGACAAGGCCCGCAAGGAAGTGAACAAGCGTCGCCGCCACTTCAATATGTCAAAGACGGGATTCGTCTCTCAGATGGGCAACGACGCCACGAAGACGAACCCACGCGATGTGCTGGTGGACGAGTCCAAGCAGGCCGACATCGAAAATCTTGGCGATTGCCTGCGCGCCCTGGGTGACGGCCAATCGCTTGGCGATTTCTCGCTCACGATTGTGCTGTATGGCCGGGGTCATCGGTCACTCAAGAACGGAACTCGATCAGCTCGTGGCCGAGTTTACTGGCGTCTTCACCAACGCGGACGGCAATCTGTTTGCGGAAACCTACAACCAGCTGAACGCCTATTTCGCCACCGTGCCGGGCAACTATGCGCTCAACCTCCGCAAGCTGTATCTGCTGAACACAAATTATGCCGACCTGTCTTTTCTGTTTACGATCCTTCCCGGCGAGAAGACGAACGCGCATCTCGGCACGGAGTACCTGGCTGTCGCTCGAAACCGACAACAGCACGCCCTACTTTCTCAACCTGCATACCGGCGACGTTGCCCACACGCTGATTCTCGGGATGACCGGGAGTGGCAAATCGTATTTTTGCAATTTTCTTGCTGCAGAACGCGCAGAAGTACGCGCCGCTGACCTTCATCTTCGATATCGGCGGCAGCTTCCAGTCGCTTACGACGATCTTCGGCGGGTCGTACCTCAATGTTGGCCAGGAAGCGCGGGACTTCACCATCAACCCATTCTCACTGCCTCAGACCAAAGAGAACCTGCAATTTCTCTTCAGCTTCTTCCGCGTGCTCATTGAGGGCAACGAACAACGTTACCGGCTGGACTTCAAAGAAGAACGCCGGCTGTGGGATGCGATCGAGCGCATCTACGTGCTGGAGCCGAACCAGCGCACGATCTCGAACTTTTGCAACATCATTGGCGAGTTGAAGGAACGCCTGCACCGCTGGACCCGCGGCGGACAGTACGGATTCCTGTTTGACAACGCTGAGGACACGCTTTCGTTCTCCCGCTTTCAGACGTTCAACTTCCACGGTTGGAATGATGCGCCGGAAGTCTTGGAGCCGCTGCTGTTTTACGTTTTGCATCGCGCATCGAACGAGATTGCCGACCCGAAAAGACTCGCCACATTCAAGATCTTCCTGCTCGATGAGGCATGGCTGTTCATCAAGAACGAGACGATCCGCAATTACGTGGTGCAGGCGCAGAAGACTTGGCGTAAACACAACGCCGCGATGATCCTGGCGACGCAATCCATCAAAGAGCTTGAGGAATCGGGGATGCTGGCGATAGTGGCCGAGAGCTGCCCGACAAAGATCTTTCTCGCCAACCCGGAGATGAACCGCGAAGTTTACCGGGAGGCGTTTCATCTGAACGACACGGAACTGGACCTTATCGGCGGCCTTGTTCCGCCGGGCCAAATGCTGATTCGGAAAGCGCAGACCTCAAAGAAAGTGCATTTGAACGTCGATTCGGTCTCGCACTGGATGGCAACCAACAACGCCCGCGACAACCTCAAGAAGCAGGACTACTTCGACCGCTTCGGTTTTGCAGATGGGCTTCGCCATCTCGCGGAAGACTACCCATTCCAGCCGCGCACGCTGGCCGGATCAACCCCTACAACGAACCACAAAGGAGAAATGCTGTGAACCATCTGAAATTTATTATCAATTGTTTGTTGATCGTTTCTTCCATCGGCGTCGTGGCACAAGATTCCGCACGCACGGTGCAGTATCACTCGCAGGACATCATCCCGATCCGCGCCAAGGTGAAATATACAACCCTGATCGAGTTGCCCACGACCGAGAAGATCATGGAAGCGGCCACTGGCGACAAGGATTTCTGGATTGTGGACGTGGTTGGCAACTTTTGCTTTGTGCATCCGGCGAAGCAAGGCATCAGCTCCAACTTGAACCTCATCACCGACAAGGGGAACATCTACAGTTTCACACTCCAAGACATCTCGGGCTCCACCCCTGCCACCAGCCCTGACCTAAAAGTGATCGTCGAACCTGCCGACCGTTCCGCCATTGTGGCCGCGAGTGGTCCCGCGCAGTTTGTGCCCGCCGCCCAACTCGAACAGTCACGGCAGCAACTTGCCGCTCTTCAATCGCACGTTGAACAGGCCGTCGACGAGTACAAGAGCGCCTATCCAACGCAGCTCAAGTTCGATTATGTCTACAAGGCGAACGAAGCTCCCTTCGATATCCAGTCGATCTATCACGACGACAAGTTCACCTACATCAAGACGAATGCCCCTGAAAAGTTCAGCGTGTATGAGATGAAGGACGGCAAGCCAAACCTCGTCACCTACGACCTCCGGGAAGGGACGTACATCATCCCGAAGATCATGGACAGCGGATATGTAGAGCTGGGCAAAAAGAAAATGGAATTCACGCGCAAGGGATAGCCGCCATGACCGAAAACATCTTTACTCCCCACACCGACGCGCAGACCGAGCCGCAAGGCGAACCCACGTTGCGCCGAAACCTGGGGCTGCCAAAAGGAGTCTTGCAGAAAAACCTCAAGACCTTCGTTTATCTAGGTGCGGCATTGCTCGTGATTGTGGCAGCGCTCTTCAGTTCATCCGGCAAGAAGACGCCTGCACAACAGGCGAGCGCGAAAGGCCAGCCGCCGCAACCGATGTTGCAGGACAACACCGACAGCAACGTGCAGGAGTTGAAGAACCAGATTCAGGCCGAACGTCAGAAAGAGCAGCAGGCAACAATGGCCGCTGCTGCGATGGGAGATCCGGCGCTTGCGTCTGCGACGCCCGCGCAGCGAACAGCCGCCGCGGCCTATGGCCCGACCGGCGTTGCTGCCCCCTGTGTTCCGGGCCAGCCCTGCTCTCAATTGCAGCAGGGCGACATGCAGATGCAACTAACGCCCGTACAACAGCAGGCGCAGCTATGCGCGTTTCTCTCCTGGCTCGAAAATGAACGCAATTGCAGCGTCTCAACAAGGAACCAGCGTCTTGCGGCGCTTCACTCCTTTTGTCGCTTCATGCAGACGGAGGACGTGATGCGCCTCAACCAGTACCAGCTGGTGATTTCGATTCCCAAGAAAAGGGGGAAATCGGGAACCGTCAACTACATGTCGCCAGATGGCGTTAGGCTCATACTGGAACAACCCGACGCAAAAAAAATGTCTGGCCGCAGGGACATGGTTTTGCTGAGTCTGATGTACGATTCTGGCGCTCGTGTTCAGGAGATGGCTGACATCTCAGTAGGGGATTTCAGGGCGGAGAGACCGGCAACCATCAAGATTACTGGCAAGGGCGGTAAGACGCGCATAGTCCCGCTCATGGAGCCGACAGCTACTATCGTGCGCCAATACATCTCTGACGCCGGCTTGACTGGCAGCAGCAAGCACTCGTATCCGCTGTTCCCGAATCGGCATGGGGAAAGACTCACGCGGGCAGGGATCAAATACATCCTTGATAAATGCGTTGAGTCTGCACGTAAGAAAAATCCCGGTGCCCTCCCAGATGTCATATCGCCTCATAGTCTTCGACATTCAAAAGCAATGCATCTGCTTCAAGCTGGGGTCAACTTGGTTTACATTCGGGACATTCTTGGTCACGCAGACTTAAAAACCACTGAAATATATGCGCGCATTGATGGTGAGATGAAGCGCAAGGCACTGCAAGAAGCGTTTACAAACACTGTTCCCTCCGAGGCTGTTCCATTATGGCAGCAAGACGGAAAACTGCTGAACTGGCTTCAGAGCCTTGGCAGATAGGACATTGGGTATTCCGGTGAAGGTGAACATCGATTCCGGAGGGAAGCCGAACGGCGTTCCGGAGCGAAGGTTAACAGCAGTCGGAGAGTCGGAGCGAAGCGACGCTGGCGTGATGATTGTGCAGGAAGTGTTCGGCATCGTCAACTGAAAACCGGAGTGGAGCGAAGGCTTGGGTTGAGCGGGGATTTGGGGTGCAGGGAAAAGGGGCGGCAGCCCCTTTGCCCCTGCTTCCTCGCTGTAGAAGAAGGGATTCATAGTTTGCTTGGTATCGTGTGAAAGCGGGCGCTATTTTTTCTGCGCTTTCATGTCATGCCCGCCTTGGCTCAAGACAAGGTAGGTCACTTCTCCTTGGTCGTCCTTAAAGAATTCGATCTCTGCGGGAACTACGGTTGGAAAGAACTTTGTCTCAGATTCGGCATAGATCGGAATTTTTCCTTGGCCGGTTGCCTGCGTCATCAATTGGCCATTTTCCACCGTGACCACCAAATCAAATCCCTTCTGAAGCTCGAAGGTGCCGACATACTGGGTCAAGATTTTGGGATCGACGTGAATGGCAGCGCGGGCGTTGGGGTGATAGTCCGGCCATCCGTATTCGACAGCAATGCTATGCATGACTTCGTCGCCCAGGAGACCGCCGTTGTCTCCGTCGGTCATCACAACTGCGCCCTCGCCATTCTTTTCGTAGGCTACGAAAATATTCTGGAATCCTGCGTTCGCGCCGCCGTGCGAGAAATAAGGGTTGGAGTCTGCGCCGCCGATCTCCAGGCCAAGACCCCAATGTCCGATACCCGGCGTTAGCATCTGTCGCGTCATCTCAGCCGAAAGGACATGGTTAGCCTTGGCCACGAGCGATTGCTCGATTTCGATAGCAAAGCGAGCCAAGTCAGTCGGCGTGGTCCAAAGACCAGCCGCGGCCATCTCGGGGTAGGTGTGCGCGCCACCTTCAATTACCTCGCCGTCACTGCTGTAAGGTGTTGCTGCGAAAGTTTGAAACGCCTTCGGCAATGGCTGCTCATAGGTGCTGTGACTCATTCCGATGGGCGCGAGCACCGAGTCGTGCAGCAGCTTTTGAAAGGGTTCTTTGGTCGCGTCGATGAGGACTTGCTGCATGATCGTGTATCCGCCGCCCGAGTAAGTCCAGTTAACGCCCGGCGCAGCTTCGCTGCGAATTGCAGGCGTGTTCGCAGGTTTTTCACCGTTGAGCACCTGCACCAAGGTCGGGACCTGCACATTGCTCGCGTAGCCGGGGAAGCCGTGCACCGTCATGCCAGCCGTGTGTGTCAACAGCTCGCGTAGGGTGATGGGTTCGCCCGCGGTCACCGGATCGCTGGGCAACTTCCAACTGGTGAGATAGGTGTTCACGTCATTGTCCAGCGAAAGCTTGCCCTGCTGTACCAGGCGCAGAGCGGCCATCGCCGCGAGCGGCTTGCTGATGGAACCCGCCTGAAACATAGTATCGGCAGTGACGGGCGGGCCGCCCAAGCTGCGCACGCCAAAGCCCTGCGCCCATTCGATCTTGCCCTCATGAATTACAGCGATGCTTACGCCGGGAACGTTGAGTTCCTTCATTCGGTCAGCAAGCGTGTGGGTTGAGTGCTCATCGCCCTTAATGACCACGTTGCCGATCAGGCCCGACGTGACGTGTTGAATACGCTGCTCGATTTTCATAGAGGTTGCGGACGCATTCTGCGCAACAGCAAACTGCGTTAAGCAGCAAACCAGAGCCACGAGTAAAGACTGCCCGGAGACGAACATACGCATAAATCCTCCACGCGAATGACACAGAAGTTGGCCACCAGATTTCGGGATACGCCGATCGAACAAGGTATTGTCTGGAGCTCGCTCGGTCCCAGAATCATGGCGCGATGCCGATTTACTGGTACAAATCCTCATCTCGGTTAGCGCTTTGTGGCGAGGATGCACCAATTTAGGGCATCTCACATTTAGCGAAGGCGGTTATTTCCTTTCGATTTTGGCGCGAGCGGATTCCTCGGCAATCTGCAGAGCGTCGGATGCTTTCACTTCAACATCAGGAACAATGCCAGTTCCTTCCCAATCCGGTTTTCCCTGTGAGTTCGTGAGGACCTTCATTGGGGTTCCAAGATGATCGTTGTTCCGGTTAAACGGCTTGGAATGCGTCTCTCCGCGCGTTCTTTCACCAATCACAGTTGCGCGCTTCAGCATCTTCAGTTTGTAAACAAATTGCTCGGCACCGTCGACGGTTCGCGATGAGGTCAGTATGTAAACCGGTTTGTTGCCAAGCCTACTGTTTCGCACAGGCGAGTGCGTCATGCTTTGCACAGGCGATCGCTCGTGTGGTTTGTACCACGCCGCGGGACGCTCGAAGAGCCATGCCGCAATCTGTTCAGCCGTTTCAGGATGACCGCCACGATTCTCCCGTAGGTCAAAGATAATGGCACTCGTGTCATTCAGCCGGGTCATCGCTCGATCCGCGCTGGCGCCACAGATCGCGGGGTCAGGGAACGAATCCAGTTTGAAATACCCGATATTGTGCGGCAACACTTCGATCGTCTCAAAGGGGCAGTCGTGCTGCTTCGTCGCGGCCCGATACGGATCGATTGCCACAGCCGAAGATCCATTCTGAGATGGAATCGGAATGTTATTGCGCGCATTCGTCTCTTGAGCATCTCGTGTCACAGGCTGCACGTCCGTCGTCATGCGCGGAACTGCGCCAACGGTTCCCTTAGGGGCAAGAACCCATACGCCGTGCATTTCGCTCTGTGGCATCGTCTCCTGGGCATTCTTTGACGGCTGCGGGTACGGGTAATGCAGGTCAGGGCTTGCGGCTGCCGGCGGGATGACTTGGCTCCTCTCGTTGGGATTAATTGCCTTCTGCGCTTCGACGCCTGCCGCATGGGTCGTCACGGGATTGACTTTTCGACCTTCCCCATTTCGCCCGTTATCCGGAACAGAACCGTCCGTTTGCGGAGATTCGTCGCCGTCCTGCTCGGAGGACATGGCCCGATTGAGTTTTTCCATAACGGCCGCGATTGGCGAACTTGCAACGCTCGATGCATCCCACGCGCGATAGGCAACGGGATGACTCAGCACGACAGAAAAAGCGCTCAGCAACGCCAGGGTAAGCATGCTTCCTAAGAGAAACAATCCAGGCCGCAACGGTTCCAGTTCAAGGACGCGCAAAGTCGGCACTCCCTCCACCGCCAGCGTATCCGGCGATGCTGCCGTGGAAACGTAGGTGTTTCGATATGCCTGTGGAAGGCCGAACGCAAGATCGGCCAGAAGACCGATCCAGAGACCCGCCCTCCGCAGTAGTCCGGGTTCATGCCGATAGAGATCGCGATACAGTTGAATGGCTTCTTCGGTGTACTTCTCGCGGAACCGCGAAGGATAAAGGCGCAGAAGGCAGGCAAATATCTTCTCAGACATATTCCCCCCTGAGGATGTTCTTTGCACGAGCCACACGCAGCAGATCGGCGAGCTTCTCGGCTTCGGCGCGCGCCAACTTCCGTCCGGTCGAGGTCAACCGGTAATATCGCCGCCGCTCATGGAACGATTCCGATTTCCCGCTAAGATCGACTTCTTCAATCAATCCCTCTTCCACGAGCGCCTGGATGGAACTGTAGAGCGTGCCGGGTCCAAGCCGAATGCGGCCGCTGCTTTGTTCTTCCACCTGGCGCATGATGGCATAACCGTGGAGGTCTGCCCCGGCGAGAGAAAGCAGGATCTGAAACGCGGCAGCGGGCAGCGGGTCAAGCTTTCGTTTGGGCATGGAGCTATCGAACCTCGCTATATCGATGATCGACTGTACCGCCCGCGCAATCGTGTGTCAATACTCATTTTCACAGGCTCCGCAACATCGAAATGAGGCCACGATTCGCAGGACGCTCCAAATAGTCGTGAACCGTACCCAGCCCCATTCCGCTACTGCCGCGCGATCTGCCGCTGCCCGAGTCCCAACTCAAACCGTAACCGCAGGACTTCCTTCGTTTTCCGCATGAACTTTCTCCTGGCCGGTACCCTGTTCTCCTCTTAATTTATGGAGTTTCAATGCCGGGTGATTGTCCAGCGTCGCTGCAGATCTTGCTGTTCGTCTTTGGAAAACATTCCGCTCCAAGCCGAACGCCATTCCGGTAGCAGGCAAAGACTGTTCGGCTTGCCACCGGAATCGGTGTTCAGCTTCAGACCGGAATCGCGTTCACCTTCGACCGGATTCCCCAGGACATGGCAGGACGTTATGTGAAGAAAAAGTATGGGCAAGCCTCGAATTTCCGGCGAATCTATGCTGCACGTTTCATAACGTCCGGCTTTCCATAACCAGCGTTATGCGAAGCTTCGCATAACGCAGGGCAGATGCACCTCTATCTGAACTATGCCCGCGAGCACTGGATGAAGCCCGGCGAGAACCCCCCAGTCGGGCTCAATCATGTGCGCCGAAAAAGGAGCCGCAGAGGCTCACTACGCACTCGACAATCTCCCCAACAAGGTGCTCGCCGCAGAGTATCAGACTGTCCTTCCAGACGAAAAACTCATCGCCCAGGAACTCGAACGCTCCCGCCAGGAACTGGAGGAACGGGCCGGTTTGCGCACGCTTTCATCTAACCGTTAGACGAGTTTCTTTTCCAAATCGCTCAGGAACCGCGCAAACTTTCTCAGCGTTGCGAGATCCTCAGGGCCGACGCCGTCCGGATGGAAGTGCATGACATCGTTGCGAATGTCGCCGACCTTTCTGAGTTCATCAGTAAATGTCTTACGATCAATTTGTATTGCGAACGTCGTCCACTGCTTCGCATTTTGAAGCAGACGAACGTACTCACCGAACGTCAAGTCCGACACGTCCTCGATTTCGCGGCTCGAATCAGCAGGGTCCCTAACGGTAGCTAGCTCCGCTTTCGTGAACTTGTTGGCAATCAAGTCCCGAACATGGTTCTCAATCTGGCCCAACAGCAGGAAAGGTTCGCCCAACTGTGCAAACTGACGGCTCAAGTCCTCGGTTGTAATAATGCCGGTGAGTTTCCGCGTTGCATCTCGCACCAGAACACATTCATGTTCCACAATCTGCTGGATCGCTTCGAAGAGCGAGGCGTCAGACCGAATCTCACTCGGTGCCTCCATACATTCACGGACCTTCTTGCACTGCTTCCCGAGTGCAAGGCGTGAGCCCAGGGACCTCCAACTGACGATTCCCTTTACGTCTCGCTCGCTAGTTGTGACGGGCAACTGCGAGAAGTCATGCTGCAACATCAGGGTGATAGCTTCTGAGATTTCGGCGTCAGGAGAGACGCACCGCGGCGGCTTATTGGCGGCGGCTAAGACTCCAATCTTGATGCGGTTTTGAACGCCATTGGCGTGTTTCACCGGGATTCGAGCGCCAGTCGTGTCGTCGTCGGTCTTGGGCTCTGTATCTGAACCTACTTCGGGCTCTGCGGAGACCAAGGCTTTTTCTTTCTTGGGCTTGATCAAGAAAGCGACGGGCGCATCAATCCAGGCGTCCTCAAAGTCAGGCTCGGTTTTGAGCTTCACTTTCCTCAGAGCTTTGCGAATTTCATGTACCTTCCAGTAGCCTCGCCGTTCAGCCTCAAACCATGAGAGAAGCGTTCGCACGGTCTCGCTTCGCTCACCGCCCTGGTTAATGTGGTTCGCAATTTCTTTCAGTTGGTCCGGGATTTTCGCAGGCATACAGTGACTCCGATCTCGTTCAATTCTTCGACGTTATGAACGCACCAGGCCAGCCCCCATGGGCTTCAATCACTTTGTCGATTTCAGCCATAAGGCGAATGGTTTCGCTAAGAGCCACGACAATCTTGTGGTAGTGGGCGATGTCGTCCTTCGAGAGAGTGCGGCCCTTGCGGTCTTTGAGCCATTTCTCGCAGACTTGATAGCCGCCGATTCGGAAATTCCACACGTCAGCTGAAACCCCACGAAAAGAACTCGTGGAATTGATAAAGACTCGGTCTGGCACGTAACGGGGATGACCTGCACCCACCTCCAGAGGATCACCCTCGAATCGGCCCAGTTCCGATTTGGTCACATTTTCCAGAAGATGTATCTCAACAAGCCTCTTCCCAAGAGCGTTCAGGGCAGAAAAGAGCACTCGACTCACCGACAATGGTATGCGTGGGAAGTCAATCCGGAGTTTGTCTAAATAGCGAGTCCTGTAGACACGGCTATGTAGGACTGCGTAGATGTATCCAATCACATCTTCCGGTCCAACAGTCCTAACGCCATCGGCGTGCCTGACATTCTCGAACTTCAATGCTAACGACTCCTCCAACCTCCTTATGGCTTCCGGTTTGAGATTGGGTTCGAATGCGCCCGAATTGAATGATCGTTGGCCGCCTACTTTGGTCGCCCGGTACAGAGGAAATAGGTAACTACTGCGAGTCGAGTCGCCGCACTTCTTTTCAGCGATAACACGACTGACAAACGCAGCGTCAAACTCTCCAGCTCGGACGATCAGTCTAGTCGCGATCAGACCTGTATTGCCCGGCAACATGTGTTGCATCACATCGTAGGCAGGACGACTGGTGACTCCTGGGTCGTAGTACACAAAACGCAGATCGAAGGGCCTGTATGAGCAGAGCTGAATTGCAGCGCGGCGATAGGTGGCTTTTGCGATTTTTCGTCGGATGTCGTAACTGGATGATGCCACCACCCTATATGTCTCAACGAACTCTTTGCTCCATCTACCGGAGAATAGAGTCTCGATCCGCCTCTCCAGTTCTAGACGGTCAAACCCTAGAAACAGATCATCTCTGTCCGTCACAAAGCCGTTGTTACCATCGACGAAAATGTCAGTCAGTTTGACGAAATCCGAGTATTCGGGGGAGTCACTCGATTGAGGCACGAAAAAGAAGTTAGGCGACTCGGCCTGGACGGGCTCCCACGAAATCGACGATCCAATTGTCGAGGCAAGAAAACGGTACTTAGTTTCTTGAGTCCCCCAAAGGTCATGATGGACAATTCCGGCTGCCTTCTTCAGCTTCCCGCCTCGACAGAAGGCCCCAATTGCGACCCCTTGCTGGATGTCAAATACGTTCTGATCTAGTGATCCATCTGGACACACTTCGCCTTTCTTTGAACTTCCGTGCAAATCCAGAATTCTTATTAGTCCAAAAGTCGCCTTCAGGGCACTTCGGAGTTGACGGTGTGTCACGCCATCAATGTACGTGCTGTTCGTGATATAAGAAAATACACCACAGGACACGCTTTCTAGCCTCCAATGCGCGTAGCGGACGAATTTAATGAAGTCATCGTCGAGGTTGATCTTTTTCTCATGTAAACCAACCTTGTAGAGCTCCAGCAGTTTGGAAATCCACGGGTTCCTGTTTAATTGACCCCTGTTCGAGTAGGGCGGATTTCCTATAATCACGGTAACTGCTAGATAGCGCTTAACAGAGTTTGCAGCTCTGGCTTCATGGGCAAGTGCTGGAACGTCAAACTCGAACCGGTCAGAAAAGTCCAATGGCTCCTCTAGAGTGTTTGTCAGGTACACCCGCGCTCGTTCGTTTGATCCAAATCGATAACCGGTCTCATGCAGCTTTAGGCCGATATTCATGTGGGCAATGGCGTAGGGGGCCATCATCAGCTCGAAGCCGTAGAGGCGGGGAAGTAAGTGCTTGGGAACGTATTCGTTCCACAATTGGTGATACTCCAATTCCATGTGACCCTGCTTGCACCACTTCTCCCGCATCGTTTCATAGATAGTCTCTATCACCTCGACCAGGAAGGTACCGGTTCCCGTCGCTGGGTCGAGAATCTGCACAAATGGTTCACTTAGCGAAAGACCCGCCGGAGGTCTCAGGCCTTTGTGGCGCGTGAGCATTTCATCCCAAGTGGTCGTATCCGCAAGACCATCTTCGAGGCCAAACTCGGTTTGCAGGAGTTCGTGAACGCTGCGGACGATGTAGGACACCACAGGCTGCGGGGTGTAGAAGACGCCGCGCTGCATGCGTTTCTTCGCGTCGTACTCCTTGAGGAAAAGCTCGTAGAAGTGGATGACCGGGTCTTCGTCCCGGTTGCGGTCGCCGAAGTCGCGGACGACGGCTTCCATGTTGGTATTGGGGAGTCGAGCAACTCCACAACCTCGCTGACGCCCAGTTCGTCGAAATCAATGCCATCCCCGCCCCTCTCCTTGCTTCTGCGCCCTCCCAGGTGAAGAAAGGTCTCCATCAGCTCCTTGAGGAAAGGATTGGTAACCGGAATGTGCGTAGAAACGGCATCGGCGGTATCGTGTGCGGGGTGCGCGACGCGGGCGGAGAGCAGGCCGTAGGCGATCGTCTGCGCATACATATCCGCGAAGTCGTCTGCGCTCAAGTCGTGGATCAGAGCCTGCTGGAAGCCTCTCATGAGCTTCGTGAGCCGCCCCTTCTCCGTCTCAATTGCCAGCACCGTTTGGATGCGGTCGCGGATGGCGCGGGCCAGCTCCGCGAGCCGCACAGCAAGATCCTTCGAGGTGGTGATGACTTCGCGGTGCCGCAGCGTAAATGCGGACCGCCATTGCTCGCGCCAGCGTTTCGCGTCCTGCTCATCCTCGGGCCAGGCGAGCCGTTGGTGGAGAGTGTCCGCGACATCGTCCAGGTGAAGAGCAGTGTCGCGATTATCCCAGCCGAGCACTTTCAGTGTCGGCAGGTCGGCTTTCTCTGCATTCTGGGAGAAGTGGGCGAAACTGATCTGCCGCTCCGCGCCCTCGCCGTAGTTGGAGACGAAGAGGAGGTCGTCCACCTGCCATGCCGCACGGTCAGCGCTGTTGGCTGACGCCCGTTTCTTGAGCACTACGCGGCTCAGCATACGCCGCAGAGCCACGACTGGTAGCCGCTTAGGCTCAAACTTCACGAAGAAGATGCCCCAGGGCTGGCTTGCTGATAAGGGCCGTAGCCGCTTGATCTCCTGAATCTTGGCGGCGCTCGCGGTGTCGATGCCCAGTTCTTCGGCCGTGTAGTCGAATGTCAGCTCTTCGAAGTCTTCGGACTCAATCGGCCAGTCCAACTCGTCACGCAGAAACTTGATGAGTTGCGGGAAAGTGCGGATATTTCTCAGCGTGTCGCGTTGGTCCAACATCGGCTTTAGCCCTCGTCAATTTCCATCCAGCACTTGAGTTTCGGTTTGACGCCAACCGGCGCATCCACGCGCTTCAGGTAAGTGTCCTTGATGTGCTTTATAACACTGGCGCGGATATGCTTAAGCATCTTCTGCTCTATGACGCAGAGACGGGGAGTGTCGGGCTTGCAGCGGAGGCTCTCGATGATCTCGCCAGGGTCGTCGAGGATCGTGTTCTTGTCCATGTCGTAGAGATACCAGCGTGTTGTGCCCGCTTCCTCAGTGAACTCGTTGGTCTCCTTGTCGAGCGCGGGCAGAGCGTAGCAGAAGAAAACGCCACGGGTACCCTTGGCCGGACGCTTTCGTCCGCTGAAGAACGCGCCGGGCAGCCCGTTCAAGCGGTCGGCGAGTTCCGGGTGGTCTTGTACGAGCGCCTGGTACTCAAGGTGCATCATTTCGACGACGGTCTTCGTGCCTTCGTAGGCATGATTGAACTCCTTGAGCGCCTCGTAATCGTCCTCGGGTCGGAACAGCTTCTTGCCCTCGATGCCGAGGGTCTTTGAGATGAGCAGCGTCTTTTGCGTGACCTTGGTGTAGAGGGTCAGCAGGGCGTTAAGCTCATCAGGCGGGAGGAAGTTCCAGAAGAACACCTTGCCTCGGGATGCCGCGACCTCCGGGTGATCTCGGAGCAAGGCCTCCTCTATCAGCGGGTTCATGCGCCTATCGACACGGCCGATCCGCTGCATCAGACGCACTGGGTTCCAGTGGATGTCGTAATTCATCATCCGGCTGGCGTCCTGGAGATTCAGCCCTTCGGACAGCACATCGGTGGAGATGAGAACGCGAATTTCATCCTTGCCCTGCTGACGGAGCGCGGCGGAGTTGGTTCCGTTGTAGTAAGGGGAGAAGCGCTGAAGGATGTCGGCGCGATTGCCCTTGGTTGCGCTATCAACCTGCGCAACTCCCTCGATTCCGGCCTCCGTGAGCTGCTTGAGCAGATAGCGGGCGGTATCCGCAAACTCGGTGAAGATGAGGACTTTCTCGGTCTCAAGGTCTTTCGACTTGAGCAGTCGAATGAGCTTCTTGAGCTTGTCATCGTGCCGGGGCTCGAACTTCTTGGCCTCTTCGAGAAAGCTCACAATCTGGTCGAGGTCGAGGAAGGTCTCTTGTATCATCTCGACGACTTCGTATTCGTCGCGGCGGAGCCTGGTGACCGATTCAAGAAACTCCTCCGGGATGATGTCCTCATCCGCATCTTCGACATCGGCATCTTTCCAAAGATCCAATTGCCGATGCACAACGTAATTGAGCACTTCCGCGTTTTGATGCTTCCATCGGTCAAGGCGCTTCTTCTCCGCGTCCGTCTCGCTATGCACCTCCAGAAACGCGAGCAGCTTTCTCATCAGGCGATCACATGACAGTTCAAACGCGGCCACGGAACTCTCAAAGCGTTTGAGAAACCCCGTGCGAATCAGGCCGACCACCTGCTTCTGCCGGTTCTCCTCGAAGGGGTCAATGCTCTTGTCGTCTCCCTTGTAGTACGCGAGGGGGTAGTAAATCGGGAGAGTAAACAGAGGGTCTTTGCGTTCAAAAGCCTTCTCTAATAAATCGAGGAGACGCCCATAGGTCTGCCGGATCGAGTAGTCCGCAACGATTGGCGGCTTCCGCTCGGGAAAGGCCGCTGCGGTTCGGTTCTCACGGATTTGGCTTTCACGCGCATACGCCCGGCTGCGCTGTACGACCAAGTGCCGGAATATTTCATCGCCAGTCAGAGTTTCTTGGACCTCGGCGAGGTTCTCCCCGATGCCGACTCCGTCTCCGCCCAAACGCTTTCGAAGCGCCTTTTCCATGTTGTTGAAATGTGCGCGCAGGTTGTTGACGCCCAAGGTGCGTGCAAAGTACGCCTCGTCTCTTCGACTGAAGAGTTCGGTCATGTGCCGGAAATCGCTAAGCCGATTGTTGATCGGCGTAGCCGTGAGCATAAAAAGCGTCTTCGGGCGGACGGAACCGTCCAGCAAGTCATAGAGCCTGTAGTAGCGCGACCGGTCGTCGTCGTCCTGATCGTCTCCCTGTCGTCCAGGATTGCGGAAGTGATGCGCCTCGTCGATTATGACAACGTCAGCAAGCTCTGCGATACGGCGGAACCGCTCCGGGAAATCTCCCTTCCGGTTTAGGTCCGTATGGCTAAAGACGGCAAGGTTGCTGAAGTCCGCACCGCCGCCGATGTGGGGGAGCCAATCACGCAGATGCGGCTCCCAGACCGCCTCTTTTGCCGCCTTTGGCGCGAAGAGAACGACACGCTTTCCCTCATGCAGGATGAGCCGCTCGATGAGCATTAGACCCACGAATGTCTTGCCGAGACCGACTCCATCGCACAGGAAGCTACCGCCATGCTGGCGTGCGATCTTCATGAGCGCCCAGTACGCCTCTTTCTGATAGCGGTCGAGCTTCGAGAACATCTTCGAGCGGGTCTCTTCCCACTCGCTGGCCGTCATCTCATGGCCGCGAAAGAACTCGTGCAGCGCCTTGGTGTAGACATCAAACGGTAAGTAGTCTCGGATCTGGCGCTCAATCACACTCAAAACTTCCGGGGTTACATCTTCGGCCTTGGCCCAGTGTTCGTCGTACCATTCCTGAAGCACCGTTACGGGACGACCCGTAATTTGCACGTTCAGCTCGATGTTTTCGGTCAAACCAGGAAAAGAAAAATTAGATGATCCTACAAGTGCGGCAGCCCCGACAACTTCCATTCGGGCGTGCGTTATGTAGGCCTTTGCGTGGAATTTTTCTTTACGATAGACGCGGCAGGCCATCTTGCCTGATCGGATGCCCTCGACAATATCTGGCACACCTTTCAAAAACTCGTTTCGTTCTTTCTCGACTTCGATACTCTCGTCGAGACGGCGCTTTGTCTCGTCAAGGGCTTGAAGGAACGCATTCTTGGTGCGAGGGGTTACCTCGCTGCCCATCAAGATGCGGAACTGGTCCACTTTCTGCCACTCATTATCCAGAGCCAGCAATGCACCAATCTCGAAATTGCCCGTAGCACAGTCAATAGCCTTCGAAATCTGGCACCAGTCGTGAAGATAGCGAACTACCTTCCAATCCACATTACTGTTGTCGACGATAAACAGCTCGCTGCCGGTCATACTGGTGCGGTTAGGCATCTACGAGTGAACCTCGATTTGTTCTGGACTTCGCCCCGTGTGATTGGTTCTCCGTTGTCGTCCGTGAATTGTCGGCTACCACCTTGCTGGCGTCGCTGAAAACTAGTCTTTCAGCTTATGAGCCTAATCCAACGCAACAGTCGTCAAAACATGATTATAGGCTTCCATATCTGCGTAGAGAACCGTTGCATTCTCAAGCATCGACGAAAATAGCCTTTCTAAGCCGGGAGCGAATCCTCCGTCACCCGCCCCGGACCCTTTTGGGGATTCCCTGACACCTATGATCCCCGTCACGGCGCGCGCGCGGACTACAATTCACCACGCGCAACATTGCCCTTCTCCTACAAGGCCGTCCTTCGTCAAGCCGGCTAGCAATCCCAAAAGGAAGGCTACGCCATCTCTTCCCACTTCGGCCTCCTCCGGGTGGACGCCGCTTGGCCGCGGCTCGGACGGGCGTTTCGGACTGCGCCGGTTTCGCGCCAAACCATAAACCAAAAGCGGTTTGTCACGAACCGCGCTTTCACTCACGCCCTGCCACCCTCCTCCGGCCTCCGTTCTGTCCCTTTCACCGGTGTCGGCTTGTTTTTTCCCGCTGCGCTCTAGTGAAGAAAAAAACAAGCCGACACCGGCAGAAAGGGAAAAAACATGAAATTAGAAGAAGTCAACCACAAAACCAAAGAGGCCGTGGATTATCTGGTGCAGTCGCTGGAGTCCGGGCAGAGTGCAGTGCTCACGCAGTATCTCGGAGCGATGGCCAAGTTTCGCAACTACAGCTTCGGCAACATCATGCTGATTGCGAGGCAGAAACCCGATGCCACACACGTTGCAGGATTCCGCACTTGGAACTCGCTTGGCCGCTTCGTCCGGCGTGGCGAAAAAGGTATTTTCATTCTCGCTCCGATGGTCGGCAACAAACGCAAGAAGGATGAGAATGCGGAACAGAATACGGATGCCAAGGAGACTCAGCCCACGTTGTACGGTTTCCGGGGCGTGTATGTGTTCGACATCACTCAGACCGAAGGCAAAGAACTTCCCACGCTCACCGAAGTACAGGGCGACGTGAGCGGCTACCGGGAACGCCTCGTAAAGTTTGTCGAAGTCCAAGGCGTCGAACTCAACTACTCCGAAAGGATCGCACCCGCCAAGGGCCTGTCTTATGGCGGGAAGATCACACTGCTTTCCGGTTTGCAGCCTGCCGAGGAATTTTCCACGCTAACGCATGAAATCGCCCACGAAATGTTACACAGGGGCGACCGTCGCACCCTGACCACCAAGCAAGTCCGCGAAACCGAAGCCGAAGCCGTGGCCTTCGTCGTCTGCCAAGCGGTCGGGCTTGAGACCGGAACCGCTTCCGCCGACTACATCCAGCTTTGGCACGGAGACGCCAATCTCCTACGCGAGAGCTTGGAAGCCGTCCAACAGACCGCTGCCGTGATTCTCGGGGGCATTGCCCGGGCATTGCCCCCGAGCCAGCGGCAGTTGCCGCTTAACCAACACAAAACCCTAACTCAAGAACAACCGTGCAGGTCGTCATGCCCGACGTGTGACGGCCACACCCCAACCACTACCGAGGAACAAAACAATGAAAAGGAGAATGGTCATGCAAGACGCGCAGAACAATGCAATCAGTAACGAATATCGAAGCGTTCCCATCAGCATACTGGTGGAGTCCGCTACCAACCCGCGCAAGCGATTCGACGAAAAGAACCTCGAAGAACTTGCCGCCAGCATGAGGGCGCAAGGGATTCTGGCCCCTCTTCTGGTGCGCGAACTGGAGGAAAGCAAGTACGAGGTTGTCGCTGGGGCACGTCGCCTTAGAGCGGCGAAACTGGCGGAACTCCAAAACCTTCCCGTCCGCGTGGTCAAGCTGACTGACGCGGAGTCCATCGAGGCCCAGTGCGTTGAAAATCTCCAACGCGAGGACATCCACCCGCTTGAGGAGGCTCTGGGTTTCAAATCGCTTTTGGAACTCGGGGAGCCTGCCTACACCATCGCCACCATCGCGGCCCGCTCTGGAAAGAGCGAGCCTTACATCTACGGTCGTATTAGACTCGCTGACCTCATACCGCCCGTGGCCGAGGCATTCCTGAAAGACCAGATCACCATCGGCCACGCTTTGCTGATCGCCAAGCTCCCCGCTTCGCAACAGCAGGAGGCATTCTCGGCCGCCTTTCGCGGAATGTGGACAAGCGAGGGCAACACCCAAATCCTGATTCCAGTGCGGGAGTTGGCAGCGTGGATTGAATCGAACATCTTGCTACAACTGGCGTCCGCGCCGTTTGACAAGCAGGATGAGACTCTCGTTCCCGAAGCAGGTTCGTGCGTCAACTGTCCGAAGCGAACCGGCTTCAACAAGTTGCTCTTCCCAGACGTGCGTAAGGATTCCTGTACTTCGCCCGACTGTTTCCGGGCCAAGATTGACGCTTGCGTGAAAAAGACTCTGGAAACCAAGCCGCAGCTAATTCAGATTTCTGCGGCGTGGAATTCCCGCGAGGGCGCTCCCTTGGGACGAAATCAGTATGTGGAGTTGGAGGTCAAGAAGCCGAAGGCAAACGGAGCAAGCACCAAGCTATCGGCTCACCAGAAGCCATGCGAGAAGATGACTGAGGCTCTCGTCATGGACGGCGGCAAGCGCGGACAGGTGGTCAAGGTCTGCGCTGACCCAACTTGCCGCATCCACCATCCCAACACGCCTTCTTCGCAGCAGGTCGAGCGGGAGCGGGCGGAGGAACGGAAGCGCATCGAAAAGGAGAAACTGGCCATTACGACTCGCCATCGTATCTTGGCTACGATCCTCCAACGCGTATCGGCTCCGTTAAAGAAGGCCGACTTGCTGGCGGTCGCCCACTACCTGATTGGCCATCTCTCCTACAGCCAGGTCCCGGCTCTGGCGAAGCGGCATAAGGTAGAGGCGAAGAAGGACTCTGCGTCCGCACAGGAACTCTTAGCCAAGCAAGTCAGCGGATATGACGAGGCCGAACTTTGCAAGCTGCTTCTCGAAATCAGCTTGCTGGATTCGGCTTATCAGCGATCCACCACAAGCCGCGACGACGTTCTAGCGGACGCCGCCAAACGCTATCGCGTGGATACTGAGAAGCTACAGAAGGCCGTGTCGGCGGAGTTGAGCGCGAAACGAGACAAAAAGACGAAGACCACAGCGAAGCCGAAGGACCGCAAAACGGCGGCGTAAGCCAATCACCGTAAGTTTCTGGCGGAGTGCTAATTTGCGCTCCGCCATTTTTCTATTGGATTGGAGTCCGGCGCAGCGGTGTCAACGGTCTACAACTCCGCCCGTTGAAGCTTCTTTTCTTGAACTCACAATGGCGAACGCGTGGGTTTAATAGATTGAATTTCGGCTTACGGATAGCGACGACGAGTCGCCAGTTGTCGGACACCGAATCCTTTACCAGCAAAACCTGCGCAGCTATCGCCAGGTCAATATAATAAGCATCAACTGAAATCGGGTCAGCCTCGACAGGTCCTTCGCTGAGAATAGTCATCGCATTTACATTTTCAAGTGACATAAAGTCTCCGTGTTCAGTTTGCGGATAATTCTGTCGACACTGGCTTCCACTCAAAAGGGCCGCTGGCGCTACAACCAAGGACTGCTGACGCCGCGGCGCTTGTGCTGGTGAATTCAGTGTCACTAATCAGTTTAAGACAGCCTGCCTCGGGCACTAAGCTGCCTTCTTGTATAAGACGGCTCCGCAAGGCACGAGTAGATTTAGGAGTACTCAGCGTCTCTTCTGCGCGAAACATGCTGTCTTTTTGTACCAGGCAAGCGCCGTCCTCAAGCACGCGCATCTGTGCACTTCCAAAAGCACGGGCAATCTGATACATACCGGGAAGCTGTTCAGTTGCGGCACGCTTTTCTTTGCTCTTCCTCTCTGCGCGTGCAACTACATCTTCGCCTTCAACAAAAAGCATCCAGTCATCCCATGTATAAAGAACGCACCACGCCGAAGAATCATCTGGGCTATAAACCACATACTTACAACACCCCACACCAAAGTCGCTGTCAGCCCACTCAGTTTGACTCTCCCGAGCGCGGTCATTACCGCATTTGCTTTCTACAAACAACATGGGCAAGTTTTTATCTGCTGGCGGGCGACCCATAAAGTCTAACATGCCTTTTCCAGCAGTCTTGCACCACGCATACCCAGGAAACGCAAACTGAAGGTATTTTAGTACCTTGTGCTCTGATTTAGTTAAGCCGTTCATGCTACTTGCCATAAAGACTCCATGTTCAGCTTCCGAATTACTTGCAAACGATGCTCGGGTTGTCTACCGCTGCTTTGAGGCAGTCGGCGTACTGCTGCGCTTGCTTCGCCTGCTCCGCAGGGCTCTGTGTCTGGGGTGCGGCTTCCGGTGCGGGCGTCTGGTCTGGCACAGGTGCCGCCTGTGGTGTGCAAACCTGCGCTTCCACATCGGCGGTGAGCTTTCCTGTTCCACATAGCGCATTGGTGTTGGTCTTCGCTACGGCAGGCTCAAACCGCCCGTCAGTCATAATTTCCTTACCGGTCTTGTCGGGATTTGGAACCCAGATTTGGCAGTCATTGTGCTTATTGCACTTAGCCGCAAAGAGAACCTTATCACCGGCGTGCATCTGATCCATGAACCAAGCCTTGTGAGGATCAACCGTTGAGCCACCGAACATAGCCGCGCCAACGCTGAAGGGCTGGTTAATTGTGTACTGACCGTCGGGGACACTGACGACGGCAGCGTTGTGACCAAGATTCTGTGTCCGCACATTGCGACCGCCGAACAGCCCACCGCTGCCTCCTTGAGATACGCTTCCTGTATCGACGCGCTGCGTTTCCACGAACGTGCCGACCTGATATTCGGCGCTGTGGTCCCTGCGGTTGTCCTTTGCCAGCGCCGAACCAACCAGCGCCAATGTGATTGCGATTGCTGCGATTGTGCTTTTCATAAAACCTCCGTGTTCGGTTTCCGTACTACTTCACGCCGAAATCGTAACCGTCGTAGCCCTTGCCCTGATCGGCAATCAAGAGATACTCACCGGCGGGAAGATCGGCTTGAGGAACGATTGTCAGATTGTTGCTGTTGGGAACGCGAGCCACAGCCAGAGGAATGACGTTCTTGTCCCCCGTGTTGACTCCAGTCCACATACTAGCCTCGCAAGATTCGGCTTCACGGCGATCCTTCTTTACATCAAAGCGGACCAACGCAACCGCCTGCGTTGAAATGTCCACTTGAGAGATCAGCGTAAGCACAGGGCGACGATCTGACAGTTGTGCAGCAGCGGCAGGGTTGCGATACAGCCACTTGCCATGTATTTTGGCGACGCCGTAGCTCGCCATTCCCTTAAGCATCCCGCTGGTTTTGAATCCAGAACTTGTGGCCAGCTCCATACGAACGTAGCCGGTCGGTGACTGATAGTAGATGCCAGCTATAACAGGCGCGTCGTTCGTGCCACGTGCGGGTTGAGGTTGATCTTGTGCGAGCGCCGAACCAACCAGCGCCAGCGCGATTGCGATTACTGCGATTAGGCTTTTCATAAAGCCTCCTTGTTCAGTTTGTGAACGTGCCGTGCTCTTACTTCACCTCGACGTTCTTTGTCAGGTCGTACACAAACTTCTGGTCTGCATCGTTCGTGTAAACGAGGGTTGTAATTTCCATCTGATACAGGCCATCCATCTCTACCTTATTCAGCAGCATTGCGTGCCAGCGCAAAGGTGTGGCGCGCTCACTGTGAACGGTAAGCATGTCGCCAGCAATTTCTACGTATCCAGCAACACCCTCTTTTTGCATTTTTGCATTCATCGCATCAACCACAGCTTGACGATCTGCGCGAGTCAAAGAATGCACGAGTACTGCTGTTGTTGGATGAAGTATGGCATTCACTTGTGCTGTGACATCCAAGGACATCGACTGCACGAGCGGCGAACACGGCATAAGCGCCTGTTTTAATTCGTCATCGCTGCTACTACCAAAAGAGTCGATGGCGCCTTTGGAATTAAGTCTGGCAGTCCCTGTGCCCGAGTACCCGCCATAACTATTGTGTGCGCGGTAAGAATAGCAAACGTCAGAGATGCCCTGCTTGTTGGGAGGTCTCAAATACACGCCCTCAAGCACAAACGAATCGGGGTCTTTCATCGCCGAACGTAAAACAGGAACGCCACTCGCCGCGCGTTGAACACCAGACGCAATTTCTTCAGGTGAAAGAACCACCACTTTACGGGCTTGTGCAAAACCAACCAGCGCCAGTGTGATTGCGATTGCTGCGATTGTGCTTTTCATGTTGTTGTTCATCCGTTTCCGCTGGTCTCGTACCCCAATTTCAACACGGCTCAGATCGGTGCGCTAGGTTACGACCGTACTGGGGCCGACTCTGGGATGCTAAAGTGGAAGGGGGCGAGTGGGGCAAGGAGGTTTATCCGTGATCGCAATTGAGGTCAACCACCCAAACCTGGCGGGAAAGTCTCCAATTTTCTGCCCTGAACATGCGACCAGCACGTCCCTAGAACTCAAGGTCGTGGGCTACGTTATGGAAGTAGAGACCTATTACGATTCTGGCAAGGAGCAGAAGTTCAAGGACCAGATGACTGCGGATGAGACCTGCCTTGCAGCCTACAAGGTGAACTTGCAGAAGAGAGTCTCTGGCGAGCCTGATGCTTGCCAAGATAAGTCCCTACCAAAGGCAGAAGATTTGGACGGAGATGCGGTCATCAAGAAAGCCCGATGCACTATAGCTGTACAGAATGCTGACGACCTCAAAGTATGTGACGCCATGAAGGTCACAAAGTGAGGTTCTGTGCCGTTGCGCTCATGTCAGAATGCTGCATCACATCCTCGTCCCAAGCCGGTCTGCAGGACGCAGCGCCCGAGAACCCCCGTCTGGAGCGGCTTTCGGGTCGATGGATTCTAGTTTTATTTTGTCCTTCGGGAAACCTTTCAGAAGTGGCCGGGTTCTAAGCTAATAACCACTCGTCGCTTTACACACAAATGGCAGGACGAAACACCTGGTTTCACCGAACTCTTGGGCGGGGGTTGGAGCAGTGTTTCCCAACGTCGAAGTACGCCACTTGCACGCAGTCATTGCCTTGGGCGAAGAGCTGAACTTCACTAAGGCCGCCCTCAGATTGCATCTCACCCAATCTGCGCTCAGCAGACAAATCACTGAGGTCGAAGAACAGCTTAGATTTCGCCTGTTCACTCGCGATAATCGACGGGTTGTCCGTGTGGAGCTCACCGATGCAGGGCGGGTCTTCGTCCAAGAGGCTCGCTCTTCGCTCTTGCATATGGAGCGAGCTTTTCATCTCGCTCGTACCGCCCATAGCGGAGCAGACAACGTTTTGACGATTGGACACTCGCCCAACGCCGATCAAGCCTGGGTTTCGGCCATTCTTGCAGTTCGTCTCCCCCTGTACCCCAAGCTCGGTATTCAACTGATCAGTCAGTTCTCAATCGAGTTGGTCCGGAGTGTCATAGCAGGCGAACTGAATCTGGCCGTGGTGACGGCACCGCCGGAGGACTGTCAGATCACGGCCGTACCATTCGCTCTGACGCCGCTCTATGCGGCTCTCCCAGAGACCCACGCGGCTGCCCAAAAGGAACACATCGTGCTCCAAGATCTGGCAAAAGATGAATGGATTCTGTTCGCGCGACGAGTTCAACCGATCATTCATGACGCAATCATGGACGCGGCACGACGTGAGGGAATCGCTCCCAAACATGCGAATGACATTATTACGGCTCAACAGGCGGTTCATTTGGTATCTGAGCACGTTGGCGTGGCCATCCTCACCCAACCTGCGGCCCTTGGCTTTCGCGCTGAAGGTGTAGTGGTAAAGCCGCTTTCTGATACCTCATTGTGTTTCCAAACGTGTGTGATTATGAGAAAGGACGATGATTCACGATTGGCAAAGGAGTTCGCCCGGTCCTTCCTCCGCAGATATGCACCCCAGCGCATACCACCAAAGCCAATTGGATTGTCGCTGTCCGACCGAGTTGTCAGCATGAAAAAGGCAAACCCGGCGCCGCGCCGCTGACAGCAAAGCGTCGCCGGTGCGGAGCATGGCGCGTCCGAGGCTATTTGTCCAGATCTGCCCCAAGTGACGTGCTATTCTTTGCCTTCGCTAATTGCGAACAGGAGAAGAGAATTTGAGTCCTATCGAGAACATCATTCGAGAAGTGAAGGAAGAGATTACGAGATTGAGTCAGGTGCTCCGGTTGTTGGAGGGTACACGTACAACAGGGAAGAGATCAGCACGAAAGAGCACGGGACGACCGACACGCAAAATATCAGCGGCAGGCAGGAAAAGAATCGCAGCGGCGCAGCGGGCACGTTGGGCAAAAATCAGGGCAGCAAAGAAGGGGTAGTTCGCTGCTTTGAAATCAGCGGGGCGAGGGGGCCTCACACACCGGCCCGCATTAGGGCGGCCCGAGTCAGAACTTCGTTGATTAGATTGAGCGGAGCAATCTGATGCGTAGGGTGGTACATAAGCTGGGCAGCCGCCCACTTCATCCAGATTTAGTGATACCATTCGACGACCTCCCAATACCAATGTGAGGAGCAAAAGATATGCTCAAGAAGGTCCCGTTATTTCTATGTGCAATTTTCTACATTGGGGAGTTAGCGTCCCTGGCGGCGGCCCAATCAGTCGAACTCGCGAAGGACTACTACCAGCACAGTCTAAACGATAGAGCTAAGGACATCCTCATAACTGTGGTGCATGGTCCGAACACTCTTCCGGCGAATAAGGCGAAGGCGCTCTATCTCCTGGGACAGATTTCATTCGATGAGGGCCACATCAAGGTCGCGCTTCTGGATTGGCAGTCCCTGGTTAGCGAATATCCGCAGACAACTGAAGCCAAAGAGATCAGCGCCCGGCTGGCCCAGTTGAACGAGATCGTTACCAAGGTCTCTGATGCAAACATCACATCGGCCGTCGCCCGGTCCTACATTTCCAACGGCGATTTCTGGTCTAGAGGCGATCGAAAGTTCCTGATCGATTCTTCTTGGCTTCCAGAAGTAGAACTGGCGGTGGAATGGTACGACCGGGTCATAAAGGAGTTCCCTGGCTCCGATGCTGCTGAACTCGCGTACGAACGAAAGCTTTTCGCTTTACTTGGCTGGAAAGAATTGGGTGATGGCGGGGCATATGGCCTGCGGAACAATTACAAGAAGTATTTACCCCAGGTGCTCGACACTTTCACGAGTTTCGAGACTGCATTTCCCAAGAGTTCGTCCTTGCAAGCTTTTCGCTATCAGATCGCGCAGGCGTATTGGTCAAATCGCGACTGGGCCAATGCAAGAATTTGGTTGCAACAAATAATCGACAAGGGGAATGGAGAGAGTACGTTCTACACTGAGACAGCCAAGGCTAGACTGCAAAAGGTCGAATATTGAATTGGGCAATTGCAGAGGGTTGCCGGCGACACATGAACCAGGAGCGATCAAGCACACGGATTTTCCGCTGGATGAAATCACACTGTACTTTGCCAACAAAGTAATCCATCTGCCGAGCGAGTACTGAGCCACGTTAAGCCTGCGCTGGCGTCCTCGCTGGCGGGGGCTTTTTTATTTCACCTCGCGCCAGCCGATCAATAAAGGCAACGTCCGAGCCGCGTATTACCTCATTTCTGACCGAGCTATTCCTGTTGGGAATAGGTGTCGCCC
>CAVZPC010000004.1:0-123273 GCA_963777005.1 uncultured Acidobacteriaceae bacterium
CCATGATTGTCATCTCCATGTTTCCCCATTACTGGTATGTATTGTTCACTGCTGTCCACCACTATCAGTCATTGGCAAGACAATGAGCAGGTATGGTGACTTCTTTTTGTACCTGGCTCCGGCCACGAGCCATATGATCTGCATATCGCAGCCTCGACAAAACCCGAGAGCAGCTGAGCCACCACAAGTCGTTTACATATTCACAGCCCCTGCAATGTCCATGCCCCCCAGAAACATCACATTGATCAGTTTATCAGCCAATGGCTGATAATCCTGGCTAGCTCTCCATAAGGAATGGTTGTGCACACACATACCGTCATGTGTCTGCCTGCCACCGATCCATAGGCTCTGTTTGCAGCACTGTCAGCAGCAGCAAGTCCATCTTGCTCCTGAACTCTCGAGGAAGTGGGGTTCTTAGTGATGGGTCAGAGTCTTGATCACCACAACCGCTGTTTTCAGACTGTATGTCTGCTCATGTGTTCCAGGAGCTAGGAAGTAAGACCACACACCAAATGCTCACAAACAGCATGACAATTAGAGTTTGTTTTATTTACTTTTGGATTGCTTTGCAAATCAGCTTCTGCCATGATGATGATCTTGCCAATTCATCATCATCACCGCCCGCTGCTGATTTCAATGAGCTACTCCTGAAGTCAGTGGCTGGAATGGAAAGCAATATGGCCTGTTTTCAATCTTGCACCCAAGCACACTCTCCGCCTTCACAGTCTGATTGTGCACAGCTGCTCCAGATGGTTGTTAGAAATAGTGATTGGATTTAATTATTTGTCGCGTGAGCATGTCAGAATGGTTGTCCTCATGAATTCGTGTCTGCCTCGCGCACTTTGCTAGGCAGGAGCCACCGCTGACCCTAGCCAGCCTTTGCAGAACCACACCTCCTGTTGAGAGCGATGATGTCTTATAGTGGATGTCACTGTCACAACTCCTTATAAATCATCAAAACTCAAAACGTGCTACGGCCATATTCAAGTGCAATGCCCCATGAGCTTTTAAACGTGCCATCTGTGGATAAACAACATCCAGGAGGTACTTTAGCAGCATGAGCAGACACAAGAAGGTGATGTCATAGCTGTCACAAAGGAGTTGTCATACCTCTTTGGCATAGGTCGTGGCAGGTACTGCTCATACCGCCACAGCACCACACGACTCATGCCCACAAAACCGCATCAAGCTACAGAACAGCAAGCAAGTAAATATTCCTTTTTCAGAAGGAGTCACTGCCCATTGGACAGTAGTTCTTGCGGCGAGAAGGAGGAGAATCAATCTCTTCCTGGAGAAGCTGCTGCCTCCCAAATGCAACAACATCCATTGCCGCCAAACTCCACCAGCAGCATTGCACGACTAGACCACAATGTGGCTGCTTTATCAAATCTAATTGTCCACACAGGCAAGGAACAGTAAAATGGTTGTATTTATATTGTTATCTTGTCCAAATGCCATAGATTTGTTTAGAGTCATATCATCAGCCACCGTATTCAAATGCTGGTTGATCAATTGCTTGGAAAACGTGCAGGAGTGAGCATATAGGTGGCCTCATAGGGAGTGTTACACTATCAATTCAGAGGAGGAGAAATGGAGCACCTGCACAGTCGCCTCACTTGAACTCGTTTGGCTGAGAGCCTGAGAAGGGAGTGTTGCATCTGCATTGGCTGTGCACAACTCATACTCACAGCGCAGGAATGTTGAGAAGTATGCACCATGTATTATTGCATTCACATTTGCATGACCAGTTTACCACCCAAAACTGCTTGCATAAGGCAATAACAGTAAAATGATGCAAAAGCCATCCACATCCATATGATTATAATGTTGTCATGCACACACACATGTTCACGAGGACAACACCATGTTCAAATGATAATCAATTACCATCACATTCAGATGCCACCCCCACTCAAATTAATATTCAAGATAGTTAGCCCCGCCGCCGATGCAGAACAGGTGGTATCTTGCAGCACAATAACCAACAAACATCTGCACGCAGACGCCTACAGCCCATGGCGCCACATAGCTGGCTGCCAACAGCGCCACCTGAACCCATCATTTCTCCTTTCTGCTGTCTCACGCTCCATCAATCGCACACACAAGCAAGCTCCGAGATGAGTAGTTCCTCTTTGACTGACAATTCGATTTTTGCCACCCAGAATGAAGACTTTCGCTTCCGGAACGAAGTAGCCTTCGTCATAAAACATCGTTGCGGGTGTCTTGATGCCGAATAACAAAAGCGCCAGGGCCGCTAAACCAAAACTGATCGCAATCGCAACCGGATGGCGATAGATGCGGGCGGGAGCCGACGCATTCTCGGGTGAAACGCTTGCGGCAGCCAGGCCTGCGGGCAGTGGTTGAACACCATTTGTTGGGGAGAGCGTCGCGTCGGGTGCGAGCACTGCGGTTCCGCTCTCCGCTGGGCCATTCTGCATGTAAAAACTATACCGAACGGCTTTGAGGACGATCCCTTACGAAGGTAATGCGCCTTTTAGCGGCTCGCGGCAGCCTGGCGGGACGTCTCGGACCTTACCATTTCCTCGAGAATTGAATCCAGTCCGCGGGTGATCTTCCAATTGGGATAGTGGCTCTTGAATTTGTGCAAATCAGAAATGTAGCAAATGTGGTCGCCCTTCCGTGCTTGCTCAACATATCGCCAATGGAGTTTGCGCCCGGTCATTTCTCCGATCCGCGCGATGGCCTCCATCATCGACACGCTGTTATCCCGCCCGCCTCCCATGTTGTAAACTTCCCCGGGCCTCGGGTTGGCTGCGAATTCCTCCATTGCACTCACCACGTCGCTGCTGTGTATATTGTCTCGAACTTGCTTGCCCTTGTAGCCAAACACCGAGTAATTCCCCTCCTTCAGCGTCGCCTTAACCAGGTAGGAAAGAAAACCGTGTAGCTCGACGCCAGAATGCGATGGCCCGGTCAGGCATCCGCCGCGAAAGACACCCACATTAATCCCGAAATAACGGCCGTATTCCTGCGCCACCAGATCCGCCGCAGCCTTGGATGCGCCGAACAACGAATGCATGGTGCGGTCAATACGGCAAGTCTCATTGACGCCGGCGAAATCTTCCGGCCGCGCGTAGTCGTAGCGGGTCTCTTGCTCCACCAGCGGAATCTCATTGGGCGCTTCGCCATAGACCTTGTTCGTGCTCATGAACAGGAAAACGGCCTCAGGGCAGTGCTGCCGCGTCGCCTCCAGCAGGTTCACCGTTCCGAGCGCGTTCACTTCAAAATCTGTCAGCGCGATGTCGGACGCTTTGTCATGAGAGGGTTGTGCGGCGCAGTGAACGATCAAATCAAAGCGGTTCGAGCGAAAAAGCTCCTCGATCCCGACCCGGTCCCGGATATCGAGGTCGACGGCCGTGAATCGTTTAGTGGATCTCTTCAGACGCTCCAGATTCCAGAGCGTATCGCCCGCCGGCCCGAAGAACTCGCGGCGCATGTTGTTGTCCGCGCCAACCACGTGGTGCCCCTGCCGGTCGAAGTGCTCCACGGCTTCCGATCCAATAAGCCCACTGCTCCCTGTCACGAGTATTGTCTTCTGCTTCATTGCTATTCCCGCTCTATTCCAGGTTTTTCGTTCTGACTGCTTTGACGTCTTGGTTACGAGCCAGTCTACCCTCGATAGCTTCCGCTCGGGACTGTTCTTTGCAGTGTTTCAATCAGGAGTAACTCAGGCATCTGAGCAGCCTACCTGAGATACTGATCCAGATGGTTGAGCCACCCCCCGTTGGCTCTATCTTCTGTGATTAAATCAAAAGATGTTTGCTCGCAAGATTCGCGTGGAGTATATTCTCCAAGATCCGAGTCAAAAGCGGCCTTGCCCTCTCAAGTGGATGGACAATTTCGCCATGCGCAACTTCACCAACGCCAGCATTTTCGACGACACGTTGCCGGTTGCTGACGGACTGATGGAGATTGGTACGGGGGTTCCTTTGGATAAGCTTTGCGAAGCGATGGAAGACTGGTTTCGGCGCAAGAGTTATCTTCCTAGGGACTCGAAGTTGTCACTGGAAGAAGTCGCCAAGGCTAGCGCAGACTAGGGCCATTATCTTTTCCAGCCGAAGAGCGAAGTGTTGGCAATAGACCGGGGTTGGGCGCGCTGAGTTGGGAGTTTTTGCTCAGCCAGCGATTTTGAGCAATTGCCCTGCACCGGGAAGTCGTTCCATTTCAGCTAGTTGCGATTTCTGGCGAGATGGTATTCGGTTTGCTCAGTCACCCTATTGGAGGTGCGGATAATGAGCTCTAGAAAGCTCTTCCCCCTATCTGGCACTGGTCAAATCTCCTGTGGCATGCCCATACAAAATGCGTGGAGCGAGCCACCGGCAGATTCGAAGGACACGAAGCTTCTTCGTTCCTGGTTGGTCTACGATTCCGTCATCCAAGGCGACTCTGACACGCACCGAAGTAAGCGGAGCATAGCGCTCGGCTTAGTGGTGGCGTTCGGCATCAGCGCAAGCTTCTGGACTGGAATCGGCCTGATCGTTACTCGAGCCTGGAAGTAAGCTGCGGCTATTTGTCGTAATGCAGCAACGACATCACGTCATAGCCTTTGAGCTTCTCGCGGCCTTTCAGGAAGTCCAGTTCCACGATAAAGCCAAGCCCTGCAATCTCGGCGCCCAATAAGGTCGCCAGCCGGGCTGTGGCCTCTGCTGTCCCTCCCGTAGCCAGCAAATCGTCAACAATCAGCACACGCTGGCCTTTCTGGATCGCATCCTTGTGCATCTCCAGCGAATTGGTCCCATATTCCAGCGCATAATCGAACTTCACAGTTTCAGCGGGAAGCTTCCCAACCTTGCGTACCGGAACAAATCCAGCATGCAAACGGTAGGCGAGGGCGGGCGCGAAGATGAAGCCGCGGGCTTCCATGCCCAGAACAAGGTCAATCTTCTGTCCGGAATAGTGCTCGGCAAGCTTGTCGACCAGCGTGGCGAAGCCGTCCTTATCTTTCAGCAGCGTTGTGATGTCGTAGAATAGGATCCCTTTCTTAGGGAAGTTGGGGACTTCGCGGATCAGGTGCTTGAGTTGGTCGGCATTCAGGCTAGAGGTGGGGGACAATCTACCATGCTCCTTCGATGCGAAATGAACTGACTCCGGAAGTTACGCGGGCTTCGGATTCTTCTACGGCATCCACGCGAGCGGCTCGTGGTCCCTCCCGCAGCCGCGATCGCAGGCCCGAGAGTTGATCGCGAGTTCCCTGGGCGTGTACCTCCACGCTGCCATCGGAATTATTGCGCACCCAGCCCGCGATCAAGAGAATGTGCGCTTCCCGTTCCACAAACCAGCGGAAGCCGACACCCTGCACGCGCCCGCGCACCACAAAGCGACGCGCCTCAATCGGTTTTTCAGTGGAGGTCATGCTCCGAAATGAAAATGCAGAGGAAGTCTACGCCCTGGACAAATACACGCCTTCGGCCGTATCCACTTTGATCTTCTCGCCTTCGTTGATGAAAGGCGGAACTTGCACCACCAGCCCAGTCTCGGTCTTGGCGGCCTTCGTCACGCTCGACGCAGTCGCACTCTTCAGTCCGGGTTCGGTCTCAACCACGGTCAGTTCCACCGTCTGAGGAAGTTCAATCCCCACGGCCTTGCCGTCGAAAAATTCCACTTTGATTTCCAGGTTCGCAATTAGGTAGTCCACTGCATCGCCTAGAACGTCTTTGGTCAGGTGGGTCTGTTCGTAGTTCGAGGTATCCATGAAGTAGTAGTTGTCGCCATCGGCATAAAGGAACTGCATGTCGACCTCGTCCACATTGACCTTTTCGATGGGATCGGGCGAGCGGAAGCGGTGCTCGAACATGGCGCCAGTGCGAAGATTGCGCAGCTTGGCCTGAATGAAGGCGCGCAGGTTGCCAGGCGTCCGGTGTTCGACGCTGAATACAGAGTGCAGATCATTATTGTGCTTGATGATCATGCCGGGGCGCAGTTGGGTTGCAGGGATCGACATCGCTCGAAACTATCTCCTTCAAAATAAGTGCGGTTTGCTGAGCTGACGGAAGAGCCTGCCCTGAGCAAGCGCGAGCGCCCGAATGGGCGGGGCAGGCCACATTTTCCGCCGCACACGAGGACCGAATACATGATTCTACACTCCGCACGAGAGAAAGAAAACCTTTGCCCAAGGTGATTCATCCCATAACGCCCCGCGCTTCGGGCGATCCCAACGGGATCAGGCCCACAGGATTAGAATTGACCCAAGCCATGGCGGGCGCAGTGGGTTGCATGAGCGCCCGCTCGGCAGAAAATGAAATGAGGTCAAATCATGAGTTCCGGACGTTACGAATCCTCTGATAGCAATCACATAGGGACGGCTATTACCTTCCTGCTTATTGGCATTGGAGCAGGAGCTCTTGCGGCGCTGGTGCTGGCCCCGAAGACCGGCAAACAATTTCGTCGCGACCTGAAACGCGGCTATGAGGATGCCAAAGATACCCTGCAGGACTGGACTGAAGAAGCCAAGGACCGGGCTCGCGACGCGAAGGAACGTGTCCGCGATGTAGCTGAGCGCGGCGCCAATTTGGCCGACGAGCTGCGCGACAAAGTGGAGCCTTTACGCCGCGCCATCAACCGTAGCTAGTCCGTCACCGAAGACCGTCAGTGAAACAGAGCGCTGAAAATATTCCTGAGGTGCCGAAAGAATCGACGCGGCGCGGAAGCGCGCCGATTCGGATTCACTGGTGGGGGCGGCGGCTGAATCTGGATCTCAAGCGCTGGCGGCTTCGGCGGAGCCGCAACCACAGGCAACGCCGCCATCTCGTCCTGGGAGGGCGGGGGCGGGGCAGAGTTTTTCTTGCCGCGAAATACGAACGGTGCCTCCACTTGAACGTGGACGTCATTCGGCCCTGAGGCCGGCAGTGGTCCAGTCTCGGGTCCATTGGAAAGGGTCTGGGATTCGTTCGCCGCCGCCAAACTTCCCTGGCCGTTACCTTCCGCCTTGGGATCAGTCTTTGGTGCCTCGCCGGGGGTAAGTTTCGTATTCGTCGGCAACTTGGAGTCTGCAGCCGCAGCGGTCGAGTTCGCCTCCATCACTGGAACGGGCGCTGGGCAGCCGCATTCCAGCGGCACATCGCTGTCCACCTTATCAATCCGTCCCAAACGAAAGACCGCCTGCTCGGTCGGCTTCACCCGATAGCTGCGGTCCCCGATCAGCTCGCTAACCTGCACAGACGAAGCGTTCCCCCTCAGCGCCCGTACGCACGTATTGCCATGTGAGTCCGCGCTCACCGCGAAATCAAATTCGCCCGGCCCCGCGAACACGATACGGAAGTCGGGAGTGAGCACGGTATCGGCCGAGGCATCAAGCGCGTAGTGAGTCTCCAGCGTGCCCGTGTTCATGCCCAGCATCAAGCCTTTCGCATTCTTGGCGGGAGTCACCGAGACCGTCGTGCCGGGACATACGTACACCTCGCCCCCTCGCGCCAGGCTCAGCACGGCCGTTTCGCTGCCGGCGGTCAGGGATGATCCGGGGACGAGACGGCTATCGGCAATCACATTTGCACTGCTTCGCGTCACAGGTGCTGCGGCTGATCCGCCTGCCAGGCCCAGCGACAAAACCCCGGGTGGTCGCCCCGGCTTCTTGCTTGCCACATGCGTGCCTTCGGGCGGCTTCAGCCGGATCATCAGCCGGTTACCCGCTTCGTCCCAGGTGTAGCCATAGGGAGCAAGCAGGTCGAGAACGATCCGCGTCACCGGAGGATCTTCTTGAAATTGCTCAATCCGGATGGCGAGAATGTTTTCCTGCTGAACCGCGATCCGCTTCTGCTTAAGTCCGACGCGAGCGTGGATCAGGTCGATTACCAGGCGCGGCGGCGAGTCCAGGAATTGAATCGACGGCACTGCCGGGAGAGTGGAAAGAATTTCGATTGCCGGGACGCCTCGCTCATGAACCACATTCACGCTGGTCACGAGGCTGATCTCCGGCTTCACCGGAGGCGGCAGTGGCGTGGATGCGCTCTTGGGTGCAACCTGCGACCGAGCGCTTGCGGCAAGCAGCGCCGCGACCAGCAAAGTATTTAGAAATAGAATTCGCGCTCGCGACAAAAAACCGCCTCCCACCCCTCTGAAAGGAACCTTATCATTTGCCGGGAATAGGGAAAAGTGGCGCGGGGGGCGACGTTTCGTCCGGCCAGCCGTCCCCGAGATTCGAGAGAGCGCGGGCTTCGCCTCTAGCCCTCGGGAAGGAATTCGTAATCTTCAATCACCGCGGCCACGGCCATCTTGCCCTCGTTCGCAGATTCCTCCACCCGCACGACGCGCCCTTTGCACTGCACCCGTATACTTTCCGTCAGCGTGATTTCGGGCGGGAGGGTCAGGGTGAAGGCCAGGGGTGAGCCTTGTGCGATAGGCGAATCCAGGTAAAAACAAATACCACGTGCGCTCACGTCCCGAAGTTGAGCGGATTCGCTTTGCTCTGAGTTTTCACCGCGGGCGACTGACACTGGAATCCGCAGCGCGAAACGTCTTGCAGCCCTTTTTTCCTGGGCTTCTGCCATGCGTTACTCCAAGCTATTGAAGTGGCTACCAGCTATATTCTGCGGTCAAGGATGAGGTTTGAGGGTATCTCGCGTCAATACCACCCTTGGGGACAGTAATGGCACTCTCGTTGGGCACGCACAAGGCATTCCTTACACGCAGGGACGTTTCTTGATGACAACTGGCCCTGCAACCCCGTGTAAACTGCAATCAGGACGGAGATTCTGTGGTCTTCATTCTCGACAACTACGATTCGTTCACCTACAACCTGGTTCAGTATTTCGGGGAACTCGGCGCCCAGATTGAGGTTCGCCGTAACGACCAGCTCACAGTCGCAGATGTCGAGGCCATGCAACCGGAGCGTATCGTACTATCTCCGGGCCCGTGCACTCCGCAAGATGCCGGCATCAGCATCGACTTGATCCGCCACTTCGCCGGTAAGGTTCCCATTCTTGGCGTGTGTCTTGGACATCAGGCGATCGGCGCGGCCTTTGGCGGTCATGTAATCCGCGCTCCTCACCTGATGCACGGAAAAACCAGCGCTGTGACGCATGATGACAAGACTATCTTTCGTGGCCTGCCTACGCCCATGACGGCCACTCGCTACCATTCACTCATTGTGGAAGAAAAAAATTTGCCGGCAGAACTCGAGATCAGCGCCTGGACTACCGAGAAAGACGGCACCCGCACGATCATGGGTCTGCGCCACAGAAACTTTTCTGTCGAGGGAGTGCAATTCCACCCCGAGAGCGTGCTCACGAATGCGGGCAAGAAGTTGGTGGAGAATTTTCTAGCAGTGCCCACCGATCACTGACCACTGCCCCTGGCCATCTCCACCGCTCTCAGCAGCGCCTGCGCCTTATTCATCGATTCCTGAAACTCGCTCGCCGGGTCGGAATCTGCGACAATCCCTGCCCCCGCCTGCAAGTAAGCGTGTTTCCCTCGCATCAGCATGGTTCGAATTCCGATGCACGAATCCAGATTTCCGGCAAAATCGGCGTAGAGCACCGAACCGCCGTAGATGCCGCGCCGCACCGGTTCCAGTTCTTCGATGATCTGCATCGCGCGAACCTTCGGCGCTCCGCTCAGCGTACCGGCGGGAAAACATGCCGCGAACGCATCCAGCGCGCTCAAGTCTTTTCGCAGCGTTCCCTCCAGCGCCGAGACCAGGTGCATCACGTGGGAGTAGCGCTCCACGTACATCAAGTCTTTCACTTTGACCGAGCCATACTCGCTCACGCGGCCTAAATCGTTGCGCCCCAGATCAACCAGCATGACGTGCTCGGCCCGTTCCTTCTCGTCATTCCGCATCTGCTCTTCCAGGCGCTGGTCTTCGGCCTCATCGCGCCCGCGTGGATGTGTGCCCGCAATCGGCCGGTATTCCAGCTTGCGCCCGGTCACGCGCACCAGCATCTCCGGCGACGATCCGAGAATCTGCGTCTCCCCCATGCGCAGAAAATAAAGATAGGGCGAAGGATTTACCTGCCGCAGGGCGCGGTAAAGATCGAACGGCTCAACTCCAGGGACGAAGTCGAGCCGCTGCGAAAGCACCACCTGAAAAATATCTCCCGCGGCAATGTATTCCTTGCAACGCTCGACGCTGCGCAGAAACGCCACACGCGTAGTTCCGGCATGGATCTTCAGCGGATTGCTTTTCAGCTTTCCCCCGCCGCCCTGGTTCGATTTGCGCCACATCGCCGGACGCAATCCGGCAGCCAGCTTGCGTTCCAGCCCAGCAATATCCCGCACGGCCCGGTCATAAGCCCGCCGGGGACTCTCGCGCGAAACATCCGCCGCGGCCACAATATGAATCTGGTGGCGCAGATGATCAAAGGCCAGCAGACGGTCAAAGAACATCAATTCGCAATCCGGCAGAGAAAGATCATCCTTGGCGTGAGCGCCAATTTTTTCCAGTTGCCGCACCACATCGTAGGAAAAATAACCGACGGCCCCGGCGGTGAACGGAGGCAGACCGGGAACCAATGCAGGCTGATGCTCGGCCAGCAGCTCCTTCACTACCTGAAATACATCGCCTTGGCGATGCTCGCGCTTTCGTCCGCGTTCAATTTCGATGGCCGGCCCTCGCGCCCGCACCCGCATGTAAGGCCGTGCACCCAGAAACGTATAACGCCCGATCTGCTCGCCGCGCTCGATCGACTCCAGCAGAAATGCGTGCGGCTCTTCCTTCGCAATAGCCAGGAAAGCTGAGACCGGGGTAAGCAGATCGGCGCTCACCGATTTCACCACTGGTACCAGCGTCGCCGACCGCGCCAGCCGAGAGAATTCCTTGAACTTAGGGTTAATCATAGTCAGGGTTAATCATGGGAAGGTAAGCCATCCGAAAGATGAAGCCGCTTCAGCGCAAGCTTAGCGGTTCATTATAAGGGGACGTCTTCCCGTGCTGGGTTGCCGTCCCGATACTGGGCGAAATAGTTGGCCGCGAACCATAGCGGCAATTGACGGCGCGCGGCTCATCATCCGAAGATACCAAGGAAGCCACCAGCAAACGGGCCCTCGTGCGGTCTCAAAGCCTATGCGGATTAAGTTCTGGGGCGTGCGTGGTTCCACGCCAACTCCACAATCCGAAAACATGCGCTATGGGGGCAACACCTCCTGCGTCGAAGTGCGACTCGGTAACCGCATCTACGTCTTTGACTGCGGCACCGGGTTCCGCGTCCTCGGCCAGCAACTGCAAAGCGAATTCGGCAACCGTCCCTTTTCCGCCCACGTCTTCGTTTCGCACTTTCATTGGGATCACATTCAGGGCATGCCATTCTTCCGCCCCTTGTATACGAATCCGGAGAGCCGCTTCCTCTTCCAGTGTTCCAGCCGGATGCGCAGCCTCAAACAAGTCCTCGCCGACCAGATGGCCGCGCCGTACTTCCCGGTGGATATCGGCCAGATGAGAGCGCGGCGCGATTTTTATGACATCGAGAGCGGACGCATCACTCTTGAAGACGGCGTCCAGATGCAGACCGCGTGGCTCAACCATCCCCAGGGATGCATGGGCTTTCGCCTGGAAACCAAAGATGGAATTCTGGTCTACGCCACCGACAACGAGCCCGGCGATGCCACTTTCGACAAAGCCGTCCGCAAACTGGCTGAAGGCGCGGACGTCCTCATCTACGACGCCCAGTATCTTCCCGAAGAATACGAAGCCCACCGCCGCGGCTGGGGACACAGCCACTGGCGCGAAGCCGTCAATGTGGTCATGGAGAGCGGCGCCAAGGAGTTAGTTCTCTTCCATCACGACCCCGATCACACCGATGCCATCATCGACAAGGTTGTTCACGAAGCGCGCAACTACTATCCCAAAGTGCGCGCCGCCGCCGAAGGGATGGAGATCAAGCTGTAGTTGGTGTTCCCTCTTCTCGTGCTCAAGAGCAATGAGACTCACTCACTCCTTTTTCGTTCCTTCTCGGCGCCATCCGTATTAAGAAGGTCCGGCTCTTGCCTTACGTATTGCCTGAACAGCCAGACCTCCTGCGGCGACCCGTAGCCGCGATAGTAAGCTCCATTCGAGACTGAATATCTCTTCAGCTCGCTCCCGTTCCATCGACTGCAAACCGGCGGCCGCCGGCAAAAACAGAACAATCTGTATTCCTCGGAACAGTCAGTCACATAAGACATAAGGTACGAACCGTTTCGATACGGACTAAACCCAATCAAATATCGGGTGCTGCATTCCGGACATTCCAGGCAGTGACGAAGGCGGTCAGCCATGGCCGTAGGAAACAAAACAACCAAAACATTAAGACCGTCTCTTCAAGGAAGTTGGACATTAGCGGACCTCGTTAGCGCGGAGCACAGTCTACGAACCTGATGCCCCACGGGGTGCGCGTCCTCGAAGATCCTTCCGTCCAAGACTTCACTTAACATAGTCCGAAAACGTCCATACATCGCCGATGAAACGTCTACTATTGAATTCGGCTATGACGCTCGATTTGCAGACCTGTTCGCGAGCCCGGCTGTCGCGCGATCCTCGCTTTGACGGCAAGTTCTTCATCGGGGTCGTGGGCAGTCGCGTCTATTGCCGCTCGATCTGTCCCGCTCCCACGGCGAAAGAAAAAAACGTTCGCTACTTTGCCACGGCGGCGGCTGCGGCGGAAGCTGGTTTTCGTCCTTGCCTGCGCTGCCGCCCCGAGTGCTCGCCAGGAACTCCCGCCTGGCTGGGAACATCCAACACGGTTTCGCGAGCGTTACGCCTGATCGATGAAAGCGGCCTCGAGGATGGCGGGGTGGAAACGCTGGCTGAGCGCCTGGGCGTGGGTTCGCGTCACCTTCGCCGTTTATTTCTGAAGCATCTCGGCGCGTCTCCCACGGCCGTGGCTCATACCCGGCGCCTGCATTTCGCCAAGAAGCTTATCGATGAAACTCGCTTGCCCATGACGCAAATTGCCGTAGCCTCGGGCTTCGGATGCGTGCGCAGATTCAACGCCAGCATTCGCAAGGTCTATCATCGAACCCCCACGCAAATACGGCGTCTTGCTCGACAGACCCAGGGCCAGCCGGAAAATCAGTATCTGTTCCGTCTTCGCTTCCGCCCCCCTTATGACTGGAGAGGAATGCTGGCATTCCTTGCACCTCGCGCTACGCCCGGTGTCGAAGCTGTCGAGCATGACCGTTATCTTCGCTCCATTTCGCTGAACGGCAATCACGGCTACTTTGAGGTTTCGCTGGATGAGGCGAATAATGGACTCGCCGCTCGCGTGCAGTTTGGCGACCCTCGTTCCCTCTTTTTCATTACGGAGCGCATCCGCGCCATGTTTGATCTGAACGCCGATTGGACCGCGATCGTCCAGTCTCTGAAGAACCGATCCGGCGCTGGCGCGGCGGATCGAAGCGAATCCCGGCCTGCGCGTGCCCGGGTGCTGGAACGGTTTCGAACTTGCGGTGCGAGCCATACTCGGCCAGCAAGTCAGCGTCAAGGGCGCGACCACCCTGGCTGGCCGCCTGGTCAAAGCTCTCGGCCAACCACTTTCCGCAACCGCTGGCATCACGCATCTATTTCCAACGCCGCAAATTCTCGCTGACGCCAACTTCGCCGGCGTTGGCCTTACCGGCGCGCGGGCCGAGACCATCCGAGCTCTTGCCCGGGCAGTTTGTGACGGTCAACTTAGCTTTGAGGCGGTCGCGGATTCTGCCGACTTCCTCGCCCGCCTCTGTGAAATTCCCGGCATCGGCAAATGGACCGCACAATACGTCGCGATGCGAGCTCTCGGTGAGCCCGACGCCTTTCCCTCCAGTGACCTCGGCCTTCTGCGCGCATTGGATCTGACCAGCGCCCGTGAGCTTGAGCACCGCGCCGAAGCCTGGCGTCCCTGGCGCGCTTATGCAGCCGTACACCTGTGGAACTCCGCCCCTGATTCGAAAAACTTGCGTGGGAGAAGCGATTCCACAGGCCCAGCTGCCGACCTCACGCCCATTGCCACCTCGGCTTGACTTCTTGGATTCCTGGTCGCCTGCGGGACGCGTCCTCCGCCCCGCCCGCCTTGCTTCCCCACCGTCCCGCCTCATATACTCTGAACGTTTGCCCTTACACCCCGGGGAAATGCCCCGGCGCCGGCCAACATCTTGAATCGCAATCATTCCGGAGATCACTTTTATGACTACGATGACCACTGCCCCGCACGTGGATAAAGAAAGCAATCCGTGGGAGTCGCAGCGGGCGCGCTTTGACTTGGCTGCCCAGAAGCTGAATCTCGACGATGGCCTGTGGCGGGTTCTCCGCTATCCCAACCGCGAACTCACCGTCTACATCCCGGTCCAGATGGACGACGGCCATCTCGAGGTCTTCACCGGATTTCGCGTGCAGCACTCGATTGCGCGCGGCCCGGCCAAAGGCGGCATCCGTTACGCGCCCGATGTCACGCTCGACGAAGTTCGCGCCCTCGCCAGCTGGATGACCTGGAAGTGCGCCGTGGTCAACATTCCCTTCGGCGGCGCTAAAGGCGGCATCATCTGCGACCCGCACAAGATGTCGATGGGCGAAATCGAGCGCATGACCCGCCGCTACACCTCCGAACTCATCGAATTCATCGGCCCCGAAAAAGATGTTCCCGCCCCCGACGTCAACACCAACGAACAAATCATGGCCTGGATGATGGATACCTATTCCATGCACATGCGCCAAACCGTGACTGCCGTCGTGACCGGCAAGCCCATCAACATCGGCGGCTCCCGCGGACGCCGTGAAGCTACCGGCCGTGGCGTGATGGTGGTCTGCGACGAGGCCATCAAGAAGCTCGGCCTGTCTCGCGAAAGCAGCCGCGTGATCGTGCAGGGCTTCGGCAACGTCGGCTCCAACGCCGCCCAGCTGATGTTTCAGGCCGGATACAAAGTCGTCGGCATCGCTGAAGTAGGCGGCGGACTTTACAACAAGAACGGAATCGACCTGAACGCCCTCGTCGATTTCCGCCAGAAAAATGGCACGGTTCACGGCTTCCCGGGCGCGGAAGCTTCCGACGCCGCCGACTTGCTCACCACCGAGTGCGAAATCCTGATCCCCGCCGCCACCGAAAACGTCATCACCTCGCGCAATGTTGACCGCGTGAAGTGCCGCATCCTGGCGGAGGGCGCCAATGGCCCCACCACTTCGGCCGCCGATGATGTCTTAACGGACAAGGGCGTCTTCGTCATCCCCGATATTCTCGCCAACGCCGGCGGCGTGACCACTTCGTACTTTGAGTGGGTCCAGGACCGCCAGGGCTACTTCTGGAAAGAGTCTGTGGTCAACGAGCAACTGGAAGAGATTATGGTTTCGTCCTTCGGCGACGTGGTCCGCTACGCCGAAACGCACCATGTCAACAATCGCATCGCAGCCTATATGCTGGCGATTGACCGCGTTGCCTACACCATCCGCCAGCGCGGCATTTACGCGTAAGGAGATTTTGGGTGGCGTAGCGCTTCAGCGCTGCGGTCGAGATATTCTCAAGGCCGGCTTTAAAGGCTGCTGGAGAACTTTCGCATCGAGCATGATCGGGAAGGGCACGAGTTTCACTCGTGCCGTAAGTCGCGCAAAATTAATGCGGCTTTAGCCGCTGAGGGCTGCAAGGAGGATTTATGAGTCTACGCACCAAGAGATTGTTCGCGCGGATATTGCCCCTGCTGCTTGCATCCCTGATATTGCCTGCCGTGGCACCGACGTTCTCTAGCGCAGCCGCCGCGCCGCAAGGGGCAATGGCGGCAGCCGACAAGCTCGACCTCAACACCGCGACCGCCGAACAACTCAAGGCTCTGCCCGGCATCGGTGACGCCTATTCCCAGAAAATCATCGCCGGTCGCCCGTATCGCACCAAGCTCGACCTGGTCCACAAGAAAATCATTCCCCAAGCCACCTACGACAAGATAAAAGATCAGATTATCGCCAAGCAGCCCAAGTCCAGCGCCATGACTCCGGCGCCGCCAAAATAAGTTCACGCACAAAAACTTTCCCGGAAACTCTCTGCCCAAACTACAAATTCTCCCGATTGCGTTCCCCAGCATCGTGGAGGATAATCAAACCAGTCTTCCGGTCGCCCTTCCGGAAACGATGCCGAGCTGCGGTGAACCTGCCCAATTCCATCACGCTGATCCGCATCTGCAGTATCCCTCTGCTGATCTGGATTCTTTCTTCCAGCCACTTCAGCAGCGAGCACGGCGCTAAAGAATTGCTGGCCTCGGCCATTTTCATTGCTGCTTCGATGACCGACGGCATCGACGGATACTTGGCGCGCAAACGCGGCCAGATCACGACCATGGGAATTCTGCTCGATCCCATGGCTGACAAACTTCTCATCGCCGCCGCCTTCGTCACTCTGGTGCAGTTCAATCCCAGCCTGGTTCCTGCGTGGATCGCCGTCATCATCATTGGCCGCGAATTCCTGGTCAGCGGCCTGCGCTCTATTGCTGCATCCGGAGGATTCACCATCGAAGCCAGCGAACTGGGCAAATTCAAAATGGTGGTGCAGATCGTTTCCGTGGTCGCGGTTATTCTCGATCACCGCTGGAAGGAGTGGCCGGTGTACGGCAACTTCGTTTTTCCGGTGCACTGGATTGCCTACGTTGCCATCTGGTTCGTGGTCGCAGTATCGCTGATTTCTGCCATCGATTATTTCGCGGCTTTCTGGTCGAAGATTGACCGGCAAGTTTCCAAGCGCCGCCGCCGCGCCTTTATCCTTAGTCGCCGCCGCAAGCCACAACCCGCGCCGCAACCGGCCGATGCCGATGTCGCACCTTCAACCTAATTCGTCGCTCGCCATCGCTGCCTCGGAAGCCGCGCCACCGGAGTTCTCGAAAGCAGAGCGCCTGCTGTTGCTGCGCCTCGCGCACGATTCCATTATTTCAGTGTTTGAGTGTCGCGCAATCTCTTTCGACCCTCCCACTCCGCACCTCGCCGAACTCCGTGGGGCGTTTACCTCCCTCCACTTGCTCGGTGAACTGCGGGGATGTGTCGGATATTTTCTGCCCGCTTCTTCGGTCTACCAGGCCGTCGCGGAAACTGCCCGCGCCGCCGCCTTCAGCGATAACCGCTTTCCCCCTGTCACCAGAGACGAAGCTCCGCACCTCGAAATCGAGCTCAGCATCCTCTCGGTTCCACAGCCCATTCAAGCGGAAGCCGTTGAAGTCGGACGTCACGGCCTGCTTATCAGCCAGCACGGCCGCCGCGGCCTCCTCTTGCCTCAAGTTCCCGTCGAGCGCAAATGGGACCGCATCACCTTTCTCGAACAGACCTGCCTTAAAGCCGGCTTACCTCCGGACGCCTGGCGAAAGGGCGCTAAAATCCAAGCCTTCACCGCCGAGATCTTCAGCGACCAGTCCTCCTAAGCTCGAGGCACCAAAGTTCGCTCGCAGGTTACTCCTGTTACGCCAAACGATAGGCTGATCCCTCCAGTTCCTCTCGTTCCCGCCGATCAGACGCATAAGCCCACACATTCCCCCGGAGGTCGAATGCTTTCTCTACTTGTCACTCTCGCACGCCACCGTGCACTCTCATTGCAAATCCTTACAATCTTCTTAGCCTTTGGTTTTCAAGCCGCGCCTGCCGCTGCGCAAATCCCCTCCGATCCTCCAAATCCAATCTTCCCGCAATCTCCATTTGTGGAGCCGCAAGACCGTGTCCCCAGCTTTGTTGACGATGAACAGCGAATCACCCTGCATGGCGACCGCCATCCTTTAGCCATTTCGCAATATGACGCTGGCGCCGTCTCGCCTGACTTTCGTATGGACCGCATGCTCCTCACTTTGCAATCCGACGCAGCGCAGCAAGATGCACTCCTCCAGTTGCTCGATGGCCAGCATGATTCCGAGTCACCCTATTACCATCAGTGGCTCACTCCGGAGCAATTTGGCGAGCGTTTCGGCGTCTCCGAAGCAGATGCGGCGCAGGTGTCACGATGGTTGCAGGCCCACGGCATGGAAGTGGAAGAGGTCACCGCTGGACGCCGCGCCATCGTTTTCAGCGGAGCCGCGGCGCAGGTCGAAGAAGCCTTCCATACTCAGATTCACATTTATAAGATCGGCAACGAAGTCCACCACGCGAACGCGAGCGATCCGGAAATTCCCGCAGCCTTTAGCGGAGTGGTTGGAGGAGTGCTTTCCCTGCACGATTTTCGCAGCGAACCGATGCACAGCGGAGCTCGCATACCCACGCCCGATTTCACCTCCGGCGGTTCCTACTACCTTGCCCCAGCAGATTTCGCCACTATCTACGATCTCGGTCCCCTGTATCAAGAATCCATCGGCGGCAGCGGCCAGTCCGTGGCCATCGTGGCCCGCTCCAATATCAATATCGCCGACGCGCGCCAATTCCGCACTTCGTTCGGCCTGCCCGCCAACGACCCACAGATCGTCGTCAACGGTGCCGATCCTGGTATTCTCAGCGCCGGTGAAGAGACCGAAGCCGATCTCGATGTGGAATGGTCTGGCGCGGTGGCGAGAAATGCCACCATCAAATTTGTGGTCTCCAAATCAACCAACTCCAGCGATGGAACGTATCTTTCCGCGCAGTACATCGTGAGTCACAACCTCGCACCCGTGATGAGCATGAGCTTTGGATTGTGCGAGGCTGCCCTCGGCTCTTCGGGAAACAGCTTCATCAATAATTTGTGGCAACAGGCCGCGGCACAAGGCATCACGGTTTTCGTATCGTCGGGAGATAGTGGCGCAGCCGGGTGCGATTCCTCCTCCGTCGCGAAAGCGACCCACGGGCGCGGCGTCAACGGCCTGTGCTCCACTCCTTACAGCGTGTGCGTCGGAGGTACGGAGTTCAACGAAGGTTCCAAATCGTCCCTCTACTGGTCGCCCTCGAATGCTTCAGGCACGCAGTCGTCAGCTCTGAGCTATATACCGGAAGTAGTCTGGAACGAGAGCAGCTCGGGCGGACTTTGGGCAAGCGGTGGTGGCGCAAGCACGATCTATGCCAAGCCTTCCTGGCAAACTGGAACTGGTGTGCCCGCCGATGGCAAGCGCGACGTCCCTGACGTTTCTCTCAGCTCCGCTGGCCATGACGGTTATCTCATGTATCAGAACGGAGGCCTTTACGTCGTCGGTGGCACCTCCGCCGCCGCTCCGTCCTTTGCCGGAGTGATGACGCTCGTCGTGCAGCACTCCGCCGCACGCCAAGGCAACGCCAACACTGCGTTCTACTCTCTTGCTGGCAAACAAAGAGCAGGAGGCGCGTTCGTTTTCCACGACATCACCAGCGGAAATAACAGCGTTCCGGGAGAGGCTGGCTTCGCCGCCACCGTTGGATATGATCAAGCCACCGGCCTCGGCTCCATCGATGCCTCGGTCCTGGTCAGCCACTGGAGTGATGCCGCGGCCACACCCGCATTTCACGTTGCTGCTTCTTCAACCTCTCTGCCGGTCACTGCGGGAACGAGCAATAGCGTCATCCTGACTGCCACGATAGCCGGAAGCTTCAATGCCTCCATCGCCTTCTCCGTGACTGGACTGCCGACCGGAATCTCTTGGACTTTCACACGACCCACTCTGCCCGCGCCCGGCTCAGGCACCAGCATTCTCCTAATCACGGCGAGCAAAACTGCTAAACCTGGCAACTACTCCGCCACTATTTCGGTAATCAGCGGAGCAACCAGGCAGCAAATACCGCTCTCCATCTCATGCAGCGCCGCCCACAAATCGGCCGAGGGCAGAGAATAACTCGGCGTTGGGGCCTGGACTCCACTGAAATCCCGGGCCGGATTTTTCTAGAGTGATTACGAGGAGACTGGAGAGACACAAAGCGCGGGGTCGGCTGCTGTGCTTGTCTACGCGGTAGCCGGTTCCTGCATCGCGGACACCACAGCTTCGAGATGCGCCAGCGTTTCCTCGATGGTGAGCGAGTACATTTCGCGGCCCAATCCCTCGCCAGCCTGCATCGCCGATTGTAAATAATGACCGGCAATTTCCACCGCCAGAGAATCCGTGATGGCTTTTCCGGTTCGCTTCTTATATTCCACCCAGGCGGGATGCGGCAATGCCACCCACACCGTCTTCCCATCGACCAGAAATTTTACGTCAACCGCATCCGCGTGACGCGTGGCAATGGCGACAATCAGCGCCTGATAGACGCAGTGAACCTCTTTCTTCGTCCAGCGATCGGTGGTAGTGAAATCCGCAAACATGGCTAACAAAACTATAGCGGACGGGAAGCAGTACGGGCAAATAAGACTGCCGCTAATGTGCTCATGTGGGGACCGCCGCCCCCGGCTCTCCGGTCGAGCGTAGCTCGACGGTTTTTGGTGAAAGCCGGCAGGCTGAAAGCACCATTGCCGCTGTACCGTTTCCATCACCCTCCCGCGATAGCTCCTATGATCAGCAAAGGCTCGGATCCGGATGACACCGCCTCGGGCAAAGGCGCATCTGGCGGCTCGTGTGAGAGATCTTCTTCGCAGGCGAAGAAGCGCAAGAACGGCCGCCGCTGTTCGGTGACATGATCGCGGATCGTGCCCCGCAGCATGGGATACCGCTTCTCCAGTGCGCTTAGCACTGAACATAGCGTGACCGGAGCCTCCACCTCGAGTTGCACTTCGGCGCCAACCCCGGCCAGGGTGCGCAGATGCTGCGGAAGGATCACTCGAATTGCGCTACCCGCCATTTCTTTCGAAACCTCCTCACACGATCAAGATCGCCACCAGACGTTCCTCAGTAGATCGCTCTGCCCCCTCCACCGTTTTCTACAGAAAATCCCTTAGACCCATCAGCAATGCTACGGATACCCAACCACTATCGCTCTACGCCATTTTAAACATCGAGCATTCTTGGACAAGCAGAAATCTGGAACGGTTCTTTGGCTGAAGTGTCATTAGGCCGTGTTTTGTAGGTCGCGCAGTTTCTAGATCTACAGTGCTTACTGAATCCCAAGTCGTTGGAGGAAAATTGGCCGGCGCCAATCACAGAACGAATCTGGAGGCGACCAATCCGCACCAGCAGCACTATGATCCGCGTGCCGATACCGGATGCGCCGGCTTGAACAATATTCTGAATGGCGGTTTTCCGCGCGGCCGCCTCTATCTCATCGAAGGCGATCCGGGAGTCGGAAAGACAACCCTCGCCTTGCAATTCATGCTTGAGGGGGCAAGGCAAAACGAGCGCACGCTCTACATCACCCTTTCCGAATCGCGTTCTGATCTGAACCATTCTGCGCGCTCTCATGGACTCTCGCTGGACAAGATTGAGATCGTCGAGTTGCTTCCCAATGAAAACGATCTGCTCCCGGAACAGCAGTACACGGTGTTTCATCCTGCCGAAGTCGAGCTGAACGACCGTATGCAACGCATCGTCAAGGAAATTCAGCGCGTTCATCCCGATCGGCTGGTGATCGACGCGCTCAGCGAATTGCGCATGCTGGCCAAGGATCCACTGCGGTACCGGCGTCAAATTCTATCCCTGAAAGACTTCATGGCCGATCAAGATTGTACTGTTTTGCTGCTCGATGACCGGAGCTCGCGCGAACCCGATTTGCAGCTGCACAGCGTGGTCCACGGCGTCATCAGCTTGGACAAGGTGCCTCGCGAATATGGCAAGACTCGCCGCCAGATCGAGATTGTAAAGCTGCGCGGTTCGGCATATCGCGAAGGATTTCACGACTATTCGATCGTGACCGGAGGCGTTGTAGTTTTTCCTCGCCTGATCGCAGCGGACTCTCGCTCGGAGCAACCGCCCGAGGTGGTCTCCAGCGGAATCGCGGAACTGGATGCGCTGACTGGAGGCGGCCTGGATCGCGGCACCAGCACTCTTCTAATTGGTCCAGCCGGTTGTGGCAAGACGAGCATCGGAGTCCAATGGGCTGCAACTGCGGCAAAACGAGGTGAATCCTGCGCGCTGTTCACCTTCGAGGAGGCCCCCCACACCTTGATGACGCGCGCGGCTGGACTCGGCATCGATATTCGTCCCCATGTGGCCAGCGGCAAAATCGTGATCGAACGCGTCGATCCCGCCGAAATGTCCCCCGGAGAACTGGTTGCGAACGTTCAGCAGCACGTCGAACGCGAGAATGTTCGCCTCGTCCTCCTGGATAGCTTGAATGGATATCTCCAGTCCATGCCCGGAGAGCAGTTCTTAGCCGTGCATCTGCACGAACTGCTGGCCTATCTGGGAAATCGTGGCGTCCTCACAATCATGATTCTGGCTCAAGCCGGCACCATTGGCTCCCCGCTGCAGAGCGCGGTCGACGTGAGCTATCTCGCCGACAACATTTTGCTCCTGCGTTATTTCGAAACTCATGGCGAAGTTCGCCAGGCCATCTCTACCATCAAACGCCGCAGCGGCAGTCATGAGCACACCATTCGGGAGCTGAAGCTGGGTCCTGATCGGATTCACATCGGACGACCCCTGCGGGACTTTCAGGGAGTGCTCACCGGCACTCCCACATTTCTTGGCGGGTCGAAGGAGAGTTGAGTGACCGCGATGGCGACCTTTCTCCGTGCCGATTATCGAGTCCTGGTGCTGGCTCCATTTGGCAAGGATGCCATCCTGGTCCGCGAAGTGCTGGAGCGTTCGGGCATCCCTGTAGGAGTTGTGGGTGACGTGGAAGCGATTGCGCGCTGTGTCGCCGGCGGAGCCGGAGCTGCGATCGTCGCTGAAGAATCGCTCGACGAGGAAGGCATCGAACTCTTGGGCCGTAGCGTCACTGCGCAACCCACATGGTCGGATTTTCCCATCATCGTGCTCACCGGTGGCGGAGCCACCACCCCTTACACAGAAATGATGGTTCGCTCGCGTACGCCCATGGGCAACATCAATTTGATTGAACGACCTTTGCGCCCGGCCACGTTGATCAGCAGCGTGCGCACCGCGATTCGCTCACGGAACCGGCAGTATGAAATTCGCGATCATCTCGAAGAGCGGGAGCAGGTTGAGGAAGAATTGCGGCGGGCGCATGACGAATTGGAGTCGCTGGTGGAAAGGCGAACCGTGGCGCTGCGAAAGCTTTCCGCCCGGCTCATGCGCGTGCAGGACGAAGAACGTCGACGCATCGCCCGTGAACTTCATGATGGACTGGGCCAATGGCTGGCGGCGGCTCAGATCAACGTAGATATGGTGCTGCTGCGCGCCGGCGGGAACCCGGCGCCCATGCTCGAGGAAACGCGCAAGCTGATCGACCACGCAGTCTCCAGCATTCGCACCATGTCGTACCTGTTGCATCCTCCGTTGCTGGATGAGGCGGGCTTCGAAGCGGCAGCGCATTGGTTCATCGATGGCTTTGCCAAGCGCTCGGCGATGACCATCAAAACCAACTTCTCCCATCCCGACAGCCTTCCGGCGGAAGATTTGAAACTTGCCCGCATGCCCGAAGTCGTTGAACTCGCTCTTTTCCGCGCGCTCCAGGAAGGCCTCACCAATGCCCATCGCCATTCCGCGAGCCCGAATGTGGAAGTGAATTTCCAGAGACTCCCGGATCGCGCCATCCTCGAAATCCAGGACTTTGGCCGCGGGCTTCCTCAGGCTGTCATGGATCGTTTCCACCGCATCGGAGCCGGTTCGGGCGTCGGTCTTGCTGGCATCCGCGAACGGATGAAAGAACTTGGCGGCGATTTCACCATCTGCTCTACCAACGCCGGTACGACTCTACGCTCCGCCGTGCCGCTCTGCGTGGACACGGGCGCGAGCGAGACCGCGCCCATTCTCGAAGCAAAAAAAGAGTCACCTTCAAAGTCACCCGTCGATTCTCTTGTCGCGGATGCAGAGCGGGCTTCATGAACGTGAAGGTCACCGCGTTCTTACGCCAGAGTTTGCACCTCCACGGAAAGCACGGCCGGAAGATCGCGCACGATGGGATTCCAGCTGTCTCCCGCATCGGCCGAGGCATAGACTTGTCCACCGCTGGTTCCGAAATACACTCCGCATTTGTCCAGTGAATCGACCGCCATCGCGTCGCGCAGCACGTTGACGTAGCAATTGCTTTGCGGCAATCCCTTCGTCAATGGCTCCCACTCATTTCCTCCCGTGCGGCTGCGGAAGACGCGCAGCTTGCCATCGGGCACAAAATGCTCCGAATCGCTCTTGATCGGCACGACATAAATCGTCTCCGGCTCATGCGCGTGCACGTCGATGACGAATCCAAAATCCGTCGGCAGGTTTCCGCTGATTTCCTGCCAGGAATCTCCGGCGTTATCGCTTCGCATCACATCCCAATGCTTTTGCATGAACAACACGCCCGGCCGCGACGGGTTCATGGCAACGTGGTGAACGCAGTGCCCAACCTCGGCCGTTGGGTTGGGAATGTACTTCGAGTACAGCCCGCGGTTGATGGGCTGCCAGGTTTTGCCGCCGTCATCGGTGCGGAATGCGCCGGCCGCCGAGATGGCAATGAAGATTCGGTCGGGATTGCTGGGATCGAGAATGATGGTGTGCAGACACATCCCACCCGCACCCGGCTGCCACTTCGGGCCGGTGCCGTGGCCACGCAGTCCGGAGAGTTCCTTCCAATTCTCTCCACCGTCCGTCGAGCGGAAGAGCGCGGCATCCTCCACGCCCGCGTAGACTGTCTCTGGATCGGTGAGCGACGGTTCGAGATGCCATACCCGTTTGAACTCCCACGGATGCTGCGTGCCGTCGTAAAACTGATGCGTGGTCAGCGGCTTGCCGGTTTCGGCAGATACGTCGTAGACGAACTTGTTGCTGACGCCCTTCGGCGGACCGGCTGCAGGCGGCTCTCCGGGCGGAGTTCCAGGCTGGTGCCAGGTTTTGCCGCCGTCGTCCGAGCGCTGAATCAACTGCCCAAACCAGCCGCTGGATTGCGACGCGTACAGCCGGTTCGGATCCACGGGCGATCCCTTCACGTGATACATCTCCCAACCCGCAAAATGGGGGCCGCTTACATCCCATTTCTCGCGCTTCCCATCGGCCGTCAGAATGAACGCTCCCTTACGCGTTCCCACCAGAACTCGCACCTTGCTCATCGCTTCCTCTCTTGGTTGAATTTGTTTCCACTCCGCTCGACCGCCTACGTTTTTCTCAACATACTTTGTAACTCAGAATCACGACTCCCGATGCCAGAACCTTCGTCGCCAGAAGTTTCGGGTGAATTCGTTCAGTTGCCGTAAACAAGGGACGGCTTTCTTACATTAGCTATTGCTGAGATCGAACGTCAGTGTGCGTCCGCCAGTGCATCTGTTCCGTCCGACCACTTGCCCACCGGAATGAGGAATACGGTCAATCGGTCTAGACTGTCGACAGACGCCAGGACCGGTGAGCCGGCCAGATCTGCGCCCCAAGTTGCCGCATCCATTTGCGGAACGAAAAACATCAGGTGGGGGTGCCAGTTCCCGGCTCTATCGTCTAAGTATTGTTGTCTTGACATCATGTAACTCATCGCGCCAGGCTCCGGCATCGGCAATTCCTTCTTGGCGAAAGCGGCCTTGATGCTTTCAATCATTTGGGCCTTGGATCTTCCCTCCAATATCAACTCTGTCTTCTTCACGGTGATTGGGAGGTAGGTTCGCGCGGCTGGCGGGTTTAAGCAGATCGCACCCCGAATCTTGGGATTCCAGAAAATAGGGTCGTCGGTTCCAGCGGTCCACGATCGCTCCACCAGACACACAAAACCGTTCTTGCCTTTCACTGCCGTTTCGTAACCGTGTGCTCCCATGACCAGGACCTCGGCATCGCGTGAGATGGATTCCGGAGCCGCGCTCCGCGCCAAGGCGATTTCGTCCTGACGTTCCATCATGTACTGCGCAACCGGAGCCATGCTCGGATAGAGCGTTTTGGCCTCTTGGGCCTGCGCTTCCGACGCCACGCTCAACTCGAGAGCCAGTGCGAAACTTCCCAATACGATTGCCCCGACTATTTTTCGATTCATCGATTTCCCCCAGACCGCGAAAGTATCCAATATCTTACTTGCGAAATGCAAGTGATAATTTACAATCAAAGAAGACGATGTCCAAAAAGGCAGACCCAAAGCGCCGCTCGGGTTGTCCGCTCAATGCTTCGGTAGAGATGTTGGGCGACCGCTGGTCCTTGCTGATCATTCGCGACATGATGCTGCGAGGAGCCCGCACTTACAAAACATTCCTGGAATGTTATGAAGGCATTGCCACGAACATCCTGGCCGACCGCCTGCGCAGGCTAGTGCAGTACGGAATCATCAAGACGGAGGCGGATCCATCGGACGGACGCAAAGTACTCTACTCACTTACGAAGAAGGGCATCGATCTGGCTCCGGTGCTGACTGAAATGGTGCTGTGGGCAGCTGCACACGAAGACACCGGCAACCACGAGCTCGTGCGGCTCATGCGGGCGGACAAGGAGAAGTTCATCGCCGGAGTGCGGGAGCGCTGGGCCAGCTGCCGTTGAGGCCGCAGCCAAGCACAACCCATGCATCGGGTAACATGGTTGAGTGTCGAATCGGGTCTCGAAACCAGCGAAACTCAACATCCTGCGCGCTGCCCACCTGAGCCAATTTCCCTGGCTCATCCACGGATTCTCCACGCGGGTCGGCGGATTCTCGCGCGTCTATGGGAAAGACACCCTCAACCTGGGATTCACCAAAGAAGATTCCAAAGCCGCGGTCGAACGTAACCGCGCTGCGTTTCTGGCTGAGCTCGGTGCAAACAGCGGAACAGGCCTCTGGCCGTTGGTCACGGCAAGGCAGGTTCATTCCGATATCATCCGACTCGTCAAGTCGCCCGCGGAATCGCACCTTGTCGGCGACGGCTTGATTACCGATACCCCCGGCCTGTTACTCGGCATCCAAACTGCTGATTGCCTGCCCGTCATTCTTGTCGACCCGAAGCGTCGCGCCGTAGGCGTGTTTCATGCTGGCTGGCGGGGCACGGTCAAGCGCATCGTGGAAAAAGGCGTGGGTGAGATGCGCCGCATCTTCGGCAGCCGCGCGCGCGATCTCAAAGCCGCGATTGGCCCCGGGGTTCACGGCTGTTGTTACGAAGTCGGCGAAGAAGTTCGCCAAAAGTTCGAATCCCAGTTTGCCTACGCGGAGAAATTGTTTCGCGTGGTCGAGGAATCCGATCCTGTGCGCGAAAAATATCCCATGCTATTTCTCACCGCTCGCGCTCCCGGCCACAGCGAGTTACCCAAGAAGATTTTTCTCGACCTGGTGGAAGCCAACCGTCAACAACTGTTGGCCGCAGGAGTTCCGGCGAAGAGCATCGAAGCTTCGCCACTGTGCACGACCTGCCACACCGACCTGCTATTTTCCTATCGCGCTGAGAACGGCAAGACCGGCCGGATGATGGGCGTAGTCGGAATCCGTCCCTAACTTTCTTTTCCAAGGTCCCTGCACTAAGCCGGTGTCGGCGGGGGGCTTGGTGGCGCGGGCGGTGCCGGAGGCACAGCTGCCGGCTCGGCGATTCCTTCATTCACCAGGTCCTTCAATTCCTTGCTGGGCTTGAAGAAGGGAATCTTCTTCGCGGGCACTTCGACTTTTTCACCAGTCTTGGGATTGCGCCCCGTGCGTGGCTTGCGCTGGCGGGTGCGGAAGCTGCCAAAGCCGCGTATCTCAATCTTGTCACCGGCGCGCAACGATCGCACCACGCTGTCAAAGATCGTTTCCACAATCACTTCACTGTCTTTGCGCGTAAGTTCCGCTAACCGCGAGACTTCATCAATCAGATCGGCTTTCGTCATAGTGCTTCTTCACTCCCAGGTTCCGTTTTTCGAAAGGAGCCGCCACTGCTCGGCGGAAACCCCAGCTTCACGCCGGCAACCTCCATAACCTTCTCAAATTTCAGGGGTTGTATGCAAGTCGCAGCCTTGGGCCAGGGCCCTTTCAGGTCTTAGGTCCCAGGTCCTGGGTCTTCGGCTTCCGTTTCGCCCACGGCCAGGCGTGTTCCGGCCTAAGACCTACCACCTATCACCCAAGACCCGCGCTACTTCCACAGATAGTAGAACCCAACATGCTGTTCCAGCATTTTCTCGGTGTTGGGCAGATACTGCGAAACATCGCCCAACATCAGATCGAGCAGGCTTTTGCGATCCTTCTCCGGATGCACCAGCGTCGGCTCGCCCGAGATGCCCACCGCTTTTGCCGTATCCTTCACCACCGACTGGAAGTCGCCGACGTTGTCGATCAGCTTCATCGAGAGTGCCTGTTCGCCCGTCCACACCTTTCCGTTGGCAATCGATTTCACGTCTTCGAACTTCATCCCCCGCCCATCGGCCACAGCCTGCACGAACTGGCCGAACATGTTATCAATCAGCGACTGCATGTAGGCCTGCTCGGCCGGGGTGAGGTCGCGCGCGGGATTGCCCGTATCCTTAAATTCCCCGGTTTTGAACACAATGCTCTTCAGCTTGGCCCACTTCAGCAGATCGCCATAATTTACCCACTCGGCAATGACGCCGATCGAACCAACGATGCTGCCATTATCGGCGTAAATCTTGTTCGAGGCCGACGCCACATAGTAGGCGCCGCTCGCTCCCACGGTTTCGATCGAAACCACGATGCGCTTCTTTTTCTCATCGTGGATGCGCTTGACCTCGCGATAAATCTCTTCCGACGCGGCCACGCCGCCGCCCGGCGAATTTATGTGCAGGATGATGGCTTTGACCGAAGAGTCGTCGTTGAACTTCTTGAGCTGGCCGACCACCGGCTCCGGCGAAAGAATCACGCCATCGAGGTCCACCACGCCGATGCGGTCTCCAAAGCCAGTGAACGATGCTTCACTGCTGCCCGCGTGCAGCGTCAGGTACACCAGCGAAAACACCGCCAGCACAAAGAGGAAGAATGCTCCTCCACCAATCAGAATCCAGAGCAGCGTGCGGGAACGTCGTTCGGCCATGGGGAAAGTTTAGCACTGGAGCTAGGGCGTGAGCACTTTCAGTGCCCCCCGCTGGATCCTGATCTCCGCCGGTGTCCGACAAACGTACTCACCATCGGCGTAGATTTCCCTCGGAGTTTCCGTTTCCACTCGCACGCGCGCGGCCTGGAAATAGTTGACCTCCCGAATGCGCAGATGGCGGCCAAAGTACACGGTAGGAAACATACAGGCAAGTCTGAAAGGATCGATGCCACCAATCACGCATACATCAAGCAGTCCGTCGTCCATTCTGGCCTGGGGAGCGATCTTCATCCCTCCACCATAAATCGCAGTGTTGGCAAACGCGGCTAGCATGGTGGGTTGATCGCTGCGCGCCGTCCAGCCACCAGCTTCGTCCGCCGCCAGAATCTTCATGGGCAGTGGAGCAAAGCGAAAAAGCGTTGGAGCCAGCGTCAGCGCATAACCGCCGTGCCCGCGCAGCCAGCGCGGTAAGGCGTTGGCTCTCCGGGACACTTCTGCGTCCAGTCCCACTCCCGCCACGCTGCAGAAGTACCGCGCAGATTCATGTGCTGCGCGGCCCTCGTCTGCCAGCGCCGTAACGACCCCAAGATCGATGGCCCGGATGTTCTCTTGTCCTGCGCAGAATCCTCGCCAAGCCGCAAGCGAATCGCGCACCCCCCGGAATCCAAGCGCGCGCGCAAAGTCATTGCCGCTGCCGGCAGGAACTACGAGTACTGGCAGGCGGAGTTTCACCAATTGGCTCAAGTGCCGGTGAATGGTCCCGTCGCCGCCGAATACTAAGATGATGTCCGCTTGATCCGACGCGGCTGGCATTCCGACGCGCCACTCAATAGTCTTATCGATCTGAAACGGCTTGAGGTTTTTCGGTGAACATCCCAGCCCGAGGATCGCCGTGGCGCGCATGTGCGAGGAGAGAGTAGCAGAGTCAACCCGCATGGTGAGATGGGACAGGCCGCAAGGCCTCGTCCAATCGGCCACTGCGCGGCGCTTCCCAAAGCATTGCAGATTCCGACTATCGTAACCACGCGTCCCCTCCCCAAACCAGGCAACCACTGGCATGATGGATGCCTGACCGTTGTTTCTGAAAGGCAGGCTATGGGACTGCAACGACTGGCGAAAATCTCGTCTCTTCTTACAGTTAGCCTGATCCTGGCGAACTGCAGCGGCGTGAGCACGTCCACGTCCCCGGCCGGTTCGACAAATCCAGCGGCTCCCACGATTTCTGCCCAACCCGCCAACGAGAGCGTCGCCACCGGCCAGACGGCTACATTTTCGGTGACAGCGTCAGGGACCGCTCCCTTGAGCTATCAATGGCAGAAGGGCACAACAGCCATCAGCGGAGCGAACTCCGTCACCTACACCACCCCCGCAGCCACGAGCGCCGACAGCGGTTCAAAATTCAGCGTAGTCGTGAGCAACGCGGCCGGAAGTATCACCAGCAATGCAGCCACTCTCACTGTAACCGCAACCGCGGTGGCGCCCGCGATCACGCAGCAACCCGCAAGCGTGACCGTGACAGCCGGCCAAACCGCAACTTTCTCGGTGATCGCAACTGGTACCGATCCTCTGACCTATCAGTGGCTGCAGGGAACGACCACGATCACCGGTGCAACCTCGGCCAGCTACACCACCCCCGCGACCACAACCGCGAACAGTGGCACGCAATATAAAGTCGTAGTCAGCAACTCTGCAGGAAATACAACCAGCAACACAGCCACTCTGACCGTGAATGCTACGCCACCCGCAACTACCGAAGTGCTCACCTACCACAATGACATCGCGCGCACCGGACAGAATCTGAACGAAACCACCCTGACCACGAGCAACGTCACTTCCGCGAAATTCGGCAAGCTTGGTTTCTATCCGGTCGACGGCCTGGTTGACGCCGAGCCGCTCTATGCCTCCAACGTCGCGGTTCCGAGCAACGGCACGCACAACGTGCTCGTCGTTGCTACCGAGCACGACTCGGTCTACGCCTTCGACGCCGATTCCGGCACGACACTGTGGCACGTATCGATGTTGAAAACTGGCGAGACCACCTCCGACAATCGAGGTTGCGGACAGGTGACACCCGAAATCGGAGTCACCTCCACTCCCGTGATCGATCGCACGCAAGGTCCCAATGGCGCGATCTACGTCGTCGCCATGTCGAAAGACTCATCCAGCAACTACCACCAGCGCATCCACGCGCTCGATCTCGCGCTCGGCACGGAATTGTTCAGCGGTCCGGTCGATATTCAAGGCAACTTATCCCGGAAGCGGCGACAGTAGCAGCAACGGAAACGTGGTCTTCGAACCCGGCCAATACAAAGAGCGCGCTGCATTGCTCCTCTTGAACGGCATCATCTACACCGGCTGGGCCTCACACTGTGACATCCGTCCCTATACCGGATGGATTATCGGTTACAGCGAATCCACGCTGGCCCAGGCAACCGTACTGAATATCACGCCTAATGGCAATGAGGGAGCTATCTGGATGGCTGGTGCCGGCCTCGCCGCCGACAGCTTCCGGCAACATCTATTTTCTCGATGCCAACGGCGACTTCGATACGACCATGAATGCGAGCGGCTTTCCCAGCGATGGCGACTACGGCAACGCCTTCATGAAGCTCTCCACTTCAAGCGGTCTCGCGGTTGCCGACTATTTTGAAATGGACAATGAAGCTTCGGAAAACGGCAGCGATACCGACCTCGGTTCCGGCGGAATGATCGTGCTGCCCGATCTCACCAACGGCTCGGGCCAGACTATGCATCTCGCCGTCGGTGCCGGCAAAGATTCGAACCTCTACCTGGTGAATCGCGATTCCATGGGCAGGTTCAGCTCGAACAACGCCAATATCTATCAGGAACTCCCGGGCGCATTGCCAGGAGGCGTTTGGGCGATGCCCGCATATTTCAACAACACGCTCTACTACGGATCGGTGGGCAGCCCCATCCAGGCCTTCACCTTCACCAACGCGAAGCTTTCGACCAGCGCCACCGCGCAAACCGCCAACAGCTTCGACTATCCCGGCGCGACCCCGAGCATCTCGGCCAACGGCGCGAGCAATGGAATCGTGTGGGCCGTCGAGAACGCGAGCCCCGCAGTTTTGCACGCCTACAACGCCGCAAATCTGAACGAGCTCTACAACAGCAATCAGGCCAGCGGCGGCCGCGACCAATTCGGCTCCGGCAACAAGTACATGACACCAATGATCGTGAACGGCAAAGTTTTTGTAGGCACTCCCAACGGCGTAGCCGTCTTCGGCCTGCTGCCGTAGCGCAGCGGCGTATCTTCGATACTCTTCCCTCCCTGTCATCCTGAGCGAGGATTCCGCTTCGCGAACGCGAAGCGAAACCGCAGTCGAAGGGTCCCTTTTAGATTGACGCAACACGCGGTTTTTCTAGGAATTTCTATAGCGCCATGTTCTCGTGAGAGGATCACGAGCTGTGGTGAGCACGCCCCGCTGAGCGGCGAGATGTGCCTCGGTGACAGGGATTCTTCGCTCAGCTCAGGATGACAGAATTAAGGGACCAAGCCCGGACAGCCGAGGGCGGCTGTCCCCACATCAACCTTGCTCGACATCGCTAGGAATGGATCACGGCTTTCCTCGCTTTCTTCCCCACCCTCAACGTCAGAATCAATGGCTGATCTGACATCGGCCTCCTGAACGCTCTGCGCGGCGCGGTTTCCACGTTGTTATCGACTCTAACTGAACTCTGCTTCAGTTTTCTTGCTGCGTCGCTCTTAGAGTCTGCCAACCCACATCTCACCAAAAGCTTGGCGAAATCAATGAAAACTTCGACATGGCCCCATGGATTCGCAATTCCCCCTGGCAGTCCCATCTCCTCACCGGGACGATACTCCACCTCTGCAAGTTGCACGTAGACTTCCTCCACACTCTCCGGCACCTCGTTCTTTTGAAACTGCTTCGCCCAGTCCTCCCCCGCCTTCGCCGCCGCCTCCGCCGAATGAAAATCCGCCACAATCCTCCGCGCCAGCTCCTTCTTCGCCTGCATCGGATGCTCTTCCCGCTTCATCTTCTCGATCTCCGCGACCTGCACATCCGTCAGCAGCTCGTAATACCTCCACATCATCTCGTCGGAGATGCTCATGATCTTGCCGTACATCTCCAGCGGCGGCTCGTGAATCCCGATCGCATTCCCCAGCGACTTCGACATCTTCTGCACGCCGTCGAGACCTTCGAGAATCGGCGTGGTCAGCACCACCTGCGACTCCTGCCCGTAAGCTCGCTGCAGCTCGCGGCCAACCAGCAGATTAAATTTCTGGTCCGTCCCGCCAAGTTCCACGTCCGCCTCCAGCGCCACCGAGTCATATCCCTGCACCAGCGGATACAGCAACTCGTGCACGGAGATCGGCTTCTCGTGCCGAAATCTTTTGTGAAAATCTTCCCGCTCCAGCAGTTGCGAGACCGTGTACTTCGCCATCAGCCGAACGAAATCATCTGCCGTGAACGCGCCCATCCAGCGCCGGTTGAAGTCGATCACGGTTTTCTGCGGGTCGAGAATCTTGAACACTTGCGCCTTGTAGGTCTCGGCGTTTTCCTCAATCTGCTCGCGCGTCAGCGGCGGCCGCGTAACCGAGCGCCCCGTGGGATCGCCAATCATCCCCGTAAAGTCGCCGATCAGGAAAATCGCGGTGTGTCCGAGATCCTGAAAATGTTTCAGCTTGCGCAGCACGACAGTATGCCCGAGATGAAGATCGGGCGCAGTCGGGTCCATGCCCAGCTTCACTCGCAGCGGTTTGCCCGTCGCGCGCGACTTCTCCAGCTTGGCGCGCAGGTCGGCTTCGCGAATAATTTCCGCGGAGCCCTTCTTCAGATACGTGAGTTGTTCGTCGACCGATGCGAAGGTTGGCATGGGAAAGGACATTATAAGGAACGCGGCGGCAAAGGCCGAATCCGGACGCTTAGAATATCGAGAATTCCCTAAGAAAGAATCGATGACCGAATCGATGGACCTTCACATACGAAAGGCAACTCCGGCAGACATTCCCAGGCTGCAGGAACTCATCGAGGCTTCCGTGCGAGGTCTGCAGCCTGACTACTATTCGCCCGGCCAGATCGAAGGCGCGCTGAAATCCGTTTACGGCGTCGACAGCCAGCTCATCGCCGATGGAACGTATTTCGTTGTGGAGTGCTCGCCATCGCAAGGCAACGTTGAAATCGCTGCCTGTGGCGGATGGAGCAAGCACAAGACCCTGTACGGCGGCGATCAATTCGCAGGCCGCGAGGATTCGCTGCTTGATCCCGCGCGCGATGCCGCAAAAATTCGCGCCTTCTTCGTGCATCCCAAGTGGGCGCGGCAGGGCATTGGAGGAATGATTCTCGAAGCCTGCGAGAATGCCGCCCGCGAGGCCGGCTTCACTCGCCTCGAGATGGGCGCAACCCTGAGCGGAGTGGCTTTCTATCGTGCCAAGGGATATGTAGCGATCGAGAATCAGGAGGTTCCGTTAGCGAACGGAGAGTCCTTGCCGATCGTGAGGATGGCGAAAGAATTCAAATAGAGAATTCTGTTCACTGCGCCATTTCTAGTTTTTCTTCCTCAATCTTCGTCCCAAGATCTCGAAGTTTCCTCGCAGCGCAATGTTGATCGCTTCCGTATACGCGATGTGTTCCTGCTCCAGAATGCGGGCGGCCAGCGCATGCTCATCGTCGCCGTCGAGCACTGGAACGGCCTTCTGCACAATAATCGCCCCGTGATCCAGTTCCTCGTCGACGAAATGCACCGTGCAGCCGGAAACTTTTACTCCGTAGACGAAGGCCTGCTCCTGCGCCTCCAGCCCAGGAAACGCCGGCAGCAGCGACGGATGAATGTTCAAAATCCGCCGCGGAAATTGCTGCACGAACCACGGAGAGAGCAAGCGCATGTATCCCGCCAGGCAGACGAGATCCACATTGTGTTCCTTCAACGCGGCGACCACTTCGCCGTCGTGCTCTTCTCGTGGCCTGCCTTTCGATGGAATCACCCTGGCGTTCAAACCGCGCTGCCGAGCCGTGGCTATGCCGGGCGCGTCTGCTTTATTGGAGATGACGACCGCGATTTGCGCGTCCGCGATGCGGCCTGCATCGATGCTGTCTGCGATCGCAACGAAATTCGACCCACGTCCCGAGAGCAGAATGCCGAGGTTGTGCATGAAGTCCGCGCGACTTAGCTGTAAATCACTTTCCGCTCGCCCTTTACGATGCGGCCGATGGTGTAGGCTTTTTCACCCACGCGTTCGAGGACATTCTGAGCTTTCTTGAATTTTGCCAGCGGAACTACCAGAAGCATGCCCAAACCCATATTGAACGTGCGCAACATTTCATCCTGCGGAACATTCCCTAACTGTTGCAGATGTTCGAACAACGGCAGCACCGGCCAGGAGCCGAGCTCGATCGCCGCCGCCATGCCCCGAGGCAGAACTCGCGGCAGGTTTTCCGTGATGCCCCCGCCGGTAATGTGCGCCAGGGCGGAAACACATTGCCCGTCAACCAGCTTCCGCAGCGCCGGCCAGTAGCTTTTGTGTGTCCGCATCAGCTCGTTGCCAACTTTATTCTTGATCTCGTTCACGTAATCATCAGGCGAGTAGTGCGCCACTTCGAAGAGAAGTTTGCGGGCCAGCGAGTATCCGTTGGTGTGCAGGCCATTGGAAGGCAGGCCGAGAACCACATCGCCAATCTGTACGTCTTTGCCGGTAATGATGCGCTCTCGTTCCACCACCCCGACGATAAATCCCGCAAGATCGTACTCGCCATCGGGATAAAAACCGGGCATCTCCGCCGTCTCGCCACCGATCAGCGCACAGCCATTATGCTTGCACGCGTCGGCGATCCCTTCCACCACTTGCTCGGCGACCGATGGGTCAAGGGTTCCCGTGGCCAGATAGTCCATGAAAAACAGCGGCGCTGCGCCTTGCACCGCGATGTCATTTACGCAGTGGTTCACCAGGTCTGCGCCCACGGTAGAATGCAGACCCATTTCGAACGCAATTTTCAGTTTTGTTCCCACTCCGTCGACGCTGGAAACCAGTACGGGATCCAGATACTTGGTCTTGTCAATTGCGAAAAGGCCGCCAAAGCCCCCGATTTCGCTCAGCACGCCCCGGGTAAAAGTCTTATGCGCCAGATATTTAATGCGCTGCTTGGTGCGGTTGGCACGGTCAATGCTCACCCCCGCGTCGGCGTAGGTGATCGGCGTTCCTGCGGACGTGGGTCTCTTGGCCACGGGTTCCTGCGGGTGTCTCTCTCTCAGTCCTTCAGTTGTGGGGAAACGCTGGGTTCTTTTGCGAAGCAACCGCCTCTAAGGTCGCTCATTGTAACACGTTCGAAGAGGGGTCTGCGCACCCAAGCCTCAAGCCGCCGAGCCGCGACACTCCAGACACACAACCAAGCCGGTCCACGGACGCGCACGCCCGCTCGTCACTTCCAGGCACTCATCTAATGAGCGATGAAGTCGGAGAAGAAATAAGCCAAAAGCCCGAAGAGAGCCAGCCCAGAGATGCCGTACGCTGTAAGAACCCAGGCGCCACGGCCTTCAAAATGCCTGCTGGTGACCTGTTGCGAGGAAAGAGACGGCTGCGTAGCCGAAGAAGAGACGTCAGGGGCCCGATCTTCCATACCCGAAACCTCCGAACGGAAAGATCGTGGCGCAATTACATTATGCGTCACGCCTGCCCGGCATCATGGCCTAAGCAGGACTATCTGCGCGGCATTTTACTACGGTTTTGTGACATCCGAACAAGGAAATGTGACGTAGATCACAATGCCTTACGGAGGACTTTTCCCCGGCCAGGACCACCGCGATTTCCCACCCTCGCAATACAAACTGCCCAACCTGCCTTACTATTACCCTATGCGTCGTCTCTGTTTCTCGCTCTGTTTTGCCATCATCCTAGCCATCCCCTTTCCCGCCCGAGCTCAATCGGACGCAGTCCCGCCCCTCCCGTTGCCCCCGGAGGCCCAACAAAAGCCGCAGCCCGCCGATTCCAAGTCTCAGAACACCTCGCCTCCCCAAGGAGATGCCGCCAAACCCGATTATTCTCAGGAGGCCTTTGTCGTCGAGCAGTACCGCTCACTCTACCGTTTTGAAAACGATGGCACCGGCCGCAAGGAGACCATCGCTCGCATCCGCGTCCAAAGCGAGGCCGGAGTCCAGCAGTGGGGACAGATTCAGGTTGGCTACAACTCTGCCAACGAACGTGTCGAGATTCCCTACGTCCGCGTGATCAAGGCCGATGGCAGCATCGTCAAGGCAGGAGATGATGCTGTGCAGGATCTCAGCGCTCCTCTTGAGCAGCAAGCTCCCGTCTACACCGACTATCGCGTGAAGCACATCACCGTGCCCGGCCTCCGCCCCGGCGAAGTCCTGGAATACCGCGTCGTCACCGTGATTCACACGCCTCTGGCTCCGGGCGAGTTTTGGACAGACTACGACTTCGACAAGACCAACATCGATCTCGATGAAGAAGTTGACATAGACGTCCCCGCCAGCCGTCCCCTCAAATTGAAAACAAAATCTGGGATGGATCCCAAGATCTCCGAGCAGGATGGCCGCCGCCTTTATCACTGGACCAACACGCACCTGCAGCGCGAAGACGATAAAAAAGACAAAGACAAAGAAAACGACAAGAAGAAAAAGAAGACTCCCGACGATGACCGTCCTGACATTCAGTTGACCAGCTTCGTCAGCTGGGAGCAGATTGGCCGCTGGTACGCCAGCCTGGAAAAGGACCGCCGCGCCCCCTCGCCCGAAGTCCGCGCCAAGGCCGCGGAACTCACCAGGGGCCTCAACACAGACCTAGACAAGGTCCAGGCCCTCTACGATTTCGTCGCTAAGAATTTTCGCTATGTCAGCCTCTCGCTCGGCGTGGGCCGCTACCAGCCGCACGCCGCCAGCGATGTCCTCCACAACCAGTACGGCGACTGTAAGGACAAGCACACCCTGCTCGCTTCTCTCCTCGAAGCCGAAGGCATGCACGCGTCTTCCGTATTAATCAATTCCAGTCGCAAGCTCGATACCGACGTCCCTTCGCCCTCGCAGTTCGATCACGTCATCACCCTGCTGCCAATGGGTAAAGAAGAAGTCTGGATGGATACGACGAGCGAAGTGGCTCCCTTCCGCCTGCTCGCCTATACGCTGCGCAAGAAGCAAGCGCTCGTGATCCCCTTCAACGGTACTCCGCATTTAGAGGAGACTCCTGCCGACACTCCCATGCCCGACAGCGAAATCGCCGAAGTCGAGGGAAAAATCAACGGCATCGGCAAGCTCGAAGTCCACGTCCATTACACCTTCCGCGGTGATGAGGAACTGATGCTGCGCTCGATTTTCCGCCGTCTTCCCGAAGCCCAGTGGCAGCGCGTCGTCGAAAATGTCAACGCCGGAATGGGTGGCGAAGTGAGCAACTTGAAAATCAGCGATCCCGCCGCTACCCGCGAGCCCTTCACCATGACCTACGATGTCTCCAAGCCAAACTTCCTCGACTGGTCAAAGAAAAAGTCTGATCTTCCGTTGCCCCTCTGCCAGTTCAACCTGCCCGACCTCGGTGACGCCGACGCCGATTCCGACTCCGAGCCGGTCAAACTCGGCCCCAAAGCCGAATACGTTTACAAAATCAAGCTCGAACTTCCCGCCAAGTACGTCGCGCACACGCCCTTGCCGTTTTCCCTCAAGCGTGACTACGCCGAGTACCAGGCCACGTACAAGCTCGATGGCACCACCTTCGCCGCCGACCGAACCCTGATCCTGCATCAGGATGAACTGCCCGTGCAGCGTGTCTCGGACTATCAAGCCTTTCGCCGCGCCGTCGGCTCTGACTTGGGCCAGTTCCTCTCCCTCGAAACTACAGTTGCCGGCACAGTCGCTGCTCCGCCTGACATGAAAGCGGACGACTTGTTTGAAAGCGGTCGAGCCGCCTACGTCGCCAACAATCTCCCGCTGGCCGTGCAACTTCTCAAGCGCGCCACCGAGGTCGATCCCAAGAATAAATACGCCTGGTATGTGCTGGCCCTCTGCTACCTGAACCTGCGCCAGAACGACGACGCCATCGCCGCTCTCAAGAAGCAGATCGAAATCAATCCCTACGACGAATACGCCTACAACACGCTTGGCCGCGCCTACTGGCAGGAATTCAAATACGACGAAGCCGTCACCGCCTTCAATAAGCAGATTGAGATCAACCCGCTCGACAAATTCGCCCACGCCAGTCTTGGGACAATGTACTCCGAGTGGCACAAGTACGACCTGGCCGCCGCCGAACTGGAAAAGGCTACCTCTCTCACCCCGGACAATCCCGAACTGCAAGTCAGCCTCGGCGACGCCTACCTCAACCTCGGTCAGGACGACAAAGCCCTCGCCACCTTCGACCACGCCGTCGAGCTTTCCGCCACGCCGCTGGTCTGGAATAACATCGCCTACCAGTTATCGCTGAAGCATTCCCATCTCGACCGCGCGCAACAATACGCCGAATCCGCTGTCTCGGCCACAACCGCCGCGCTGCGTAACCTCTCGCTCGACCGCCTCACCGCACAGGAGTTGCCCCTGGTCCCCTCACTCATTGCTTATTGGGACACGCTGGGCTGGGTTTATTTCGACGAAGGAAATCTGGACAAGGCCGAAAAATACATCTCCGCCGCCTGGGGACTCGGCCAGCACGGCGAAGTCGGCGACCATCTTGGTCAGATCTATGAGAAGCAGGGCAAGAAAGATCGTGCCCTCGAAACCTACGAACTCGCTGTCACCGGACTCCGCCCCACTCCGGAAACCAAGGACAGGATCGCCGCCTTAGTTAAAAACGACTCCAAACTGAATCGTGGAGCGAAAGACAATCAAAGTCTGCAATCTCTCCGCACCATCGATCTGGGCAAGTCCAAAGAAACCGGCACTGCGGATTTCTTCGTCCTGCTCAGCGGCGTCGCCGGTAGCCCAGCCAAAGCCGAAGCCGTAAAATTCGTCAGCGGAGACGAGAAGCTGAAAATCTTCACCGAAGCCCTCCGCACCGCCGAGTACCGCCTCACCTTCCCCGACGACACTCCGCTAAAAATCCTCCGCCGCGGCACCCTCACCTGCTCCCCCACCACCAACACCTGCACCTTCGTCCTCATGCTGCCAGACGATGTCAGGACGGTGGACTGAAGCCGTGTGATCTCGACGCTCTGTCATCCTGAGCGGAGCATCTGCTTTCGCGAAGCGGAAGCAAAGCGCAGTCGAAAGCCCGCCCTGAGCGAAGTCGAAGGGGATCCCTACCAGACTGCGTCACCATCGGCCCACAAAGGCGTTTCTATGGCGCGCCGCTGAGGTCCGGTTCTGCTCATAGGAGCTATCCCACGCTCCCAAGAAGAAACCCCACTTCCCGCAGATTCACGAGAAGTGGGGATGTGACCTCGAAAGACCTTACTTCACAGTCAGCGTGAGGTTGAAGGGATGACCCGAGGTGTTGCCGTTATTGTTGCCCGCTGTGCCGGTCGCAGTAACCGTCACCGTGTAGCTTCCAGACGGCGTGCCCGGATTATCCACGGTTTCGTTCAACGCCGACGAAGTGCTGGCGTCGAAGCTGGAATCCCCGCCGTAGCTGGCGGTGATGCTGTGAACTCCAGCCGCCAGGCTCGACGTCTGGAAGGTTGCTGCGCCGCCGCTCAGTGTGCCTGTCCCCAACGTCTTTGTGCCGTCGAGGAAGGTCACAGTGCCGGTCGGCGAGCCTGAGCTGGCGGTTACTGTTCCCGTCAAGGTCACCGCCGTACCCACTATCACCGTGCTTTGCGAAGAGCTCACGGTTGTGGTTGTGGCGGTTTTTGCGCTTGGAGTCGGGTTGCCGTTGTTGCTGGTGCTCGATCCGCCGCAGGCCGCTAGCGAGAGCATCGTGATCAGGATGAACATCCCGAGGAGGACGCCTGTCCAGCGGCTGCGCTTCTTGAAGCTACCCGCTAGCACCACGCCGAACAAGCCCATGCCACCGAAGCTGGCCAACAGGATCGGTGAGGTGTGGTGCGGATGTTGCAGCGAGGCGGAGACCGCCGCCGTGCTGATGGTGAGCTGAACCGTTACCGGCGCGTCACCCGACAGCGTGACCGATGGCGGATTGAATGTGCAACTCGCCAGCGACGGCAACGAAGTGCCGCAGCTGAACGTTATGGTGCCGTTGTAGTGGTTGCTGGGGGTAATGGTCAGCGTGAAAGTGGCGCTAGAGCCAGCGGTTACTGACGCGGTTGTCGGCGAAGCGGTGATCGTGTAGTTGCCCATCGTACCGCTACCGTTGGCGTTGAGCAGGACAGTGATGCCAGAGACGTCCTCGTTGGCCGTGACTACGTCGGGGGAGCCATCCTTGTTTACATCAGCCACCGCGATACCCCACGGATAAGCTCCGATGGGATACTCAACCGGGGAGTAGAAGGAGCCACCACCCTGGCCGAACAGAATGCCGACGGTTCCGTAGTCAGCATTGGTGTAAACCAGGTCCAAGTTCCCATCTCCGTCAATGTCCGCGGCTTTGATGGACTGTGGGTACGGGCTGTTGAGAGTGAAGTTCTGCAGAGAGCTGGCAAGTAGTGTGGGTGTCCCAAAGTTCCCGCTGCCAGTGCCCAATATAACGGCGACATCCTCGCCACCACCATTGTCAAGCGTGACGGCCATATCCATGATTTTGTCGCCGTTTAAGTCTGCAATTGCGATGCTCTCGGGGTAGCTCGCACCTAGCGCAACGTCGGTCTCCGGCGTCTGGAAAGTGCCGTCTCCGTTGCCCAAGAGCATTGCAACGCTCGACCCGTCATACAGCGGGATTGCCAGATCAAGTTTCCCGTCGCCGTTCAGATCGCCTGCGGCGATCCCTTGCCACGCCCACGAGGAGAGAGCGTAAGGCACGGCCGGTTTGAAATTTCCGGTGCCGTCGTTGAGAAGAATGCCCACATCCGAGTTGGTGGACCCGACGTAGTTGACTACAGCTAAGTCCGGGTACCCGTCGCCGTTGAAGTCGGCTGCGACTAGATCATACGGCTCGCTGCTTGCCGTATCGGTTGCAAACGTCGGACCGGTTGTGAAGGTGCCATCGCCTTTTCCATAGAAGATCTGCACCCATCCGTTGCCTTCGTCGGCGGTGGCGATATCGAGATTGCCGTCTTTGTTGAAGTCAGCGACCGTGACAAAGAGGAGGTCCCCGTCAGAGCCGTAGTTCACACCCGGCTGCATGCTGCCGTCAGGGCGTGAGAGAAATACCGTGACTCCTACAGTGCTGTCACAGCAGTTGCCTACGACGACGTCGGGAATGCCGTCACCGTTAAAATCGCCGGTGGCCACGCCATAGGAGTAAGCGTACCCGTTATCGCTAATAGGAGCGTAGTAATCGAGCCCGGCGAGGAAGGTGCCATCGCCATACCCTTTCAGATAGGAGAGGCTGAACTCATCGTCCGGAATCAGGATGTCGGGGAATCCGTCGCCATTAAAATCGGCGACGATCGCGGGCTGGTAAGGATAACCGCCGGTCGCGTAACCGACAGAAGGTACGTTAACCGTGCCATCGCCATTGCTCAACAGAATGGTGACGTCACCTGAATCGTCGTTGGAGCTGACAATATCGCCCTTTCCGTCGCCGTTGACGTCGGCAATTGTCACCGCCTCTGGATACGCTTCAACATCGTATCCTCCCGTGGCTGACAGCGCGACCTGGTAATAGGCGCCCGTCTGGAAGCTGCCGTCGCCATTATTGACATAAATGGTGACCGTATTGTCCCCGCAGTTCGGGCTGACAATCTCAGGTTTGCCGTCCCCCGTCATATCGCCTGCAGCCGGGAGGCTGCAGCCGTCGTAAACCGTGTCGGGCGTCAGCAGCGCGACGCCGCTCCCGTAGGTTGTAGCCGAAGTGGAAACGTACGTCCACACCTGATTGGGATTCGCGCTGTTGGAGTTGTTCCCCGCGACATCGAGAACTCCATCGCCGTTCAGATCCGTAAGAACCGCCCGGGTAACTTGACCGGAAAGTGCGAGGGAAGTGGGAGTGGTCGAGAACGTCCCGTCGCCGTTGCCCAGCACCGTCCATAGATTACCGGGATTTGCGCTGTCTACGGCGAAAACGTCGAGATGGCCGTCGCCGTTCACGTCCTGCAGAACGCCGCCAGCCAGGCTGTTCGAACTGATCAGGTAGTTATTTCCCTGGGTGAATGTGCCGTCACCGTTGCTGAGAAGGACATCGAAATTTGACGTGGAATTGCTGCATTGCCCGGCCAGGTGAACCACCAGGAGGTCATCTTTCCCATCTCCGTTTACATCGCCGACCACGAAGGCAGCGCAGGTGTCGCCACCCGGGATCGGGCTGAGAACGGGACTTTGAAAGGTTCCATCGCCATTACCGAGGACCACGGAAATGGAGTAAGTCCAGGTGCTGCTGACGTAATTCTGGACGAGCGTTACGGCGTCCTGTTTGCCGTCACCGTTGAAGTCGCCATTGGATGCTTGATAGTAGGCCTCGCCACCGGCCGGAATCTGGCTTGCGGAGACGAATCCCAGCTTGCCGGTTGGCAGATTGGAAGGCGTTAGCGCACGCTCGGATTGCGTCTTCGGCTGCTGCGCGGAACGAGTTTGGCTTCGTTGAACGAGAGGGTCAGGTCGCACTTCCGGCCGCTGAGTGAGTCGGTGCTGCCCGTTGCTCTTTGGAGCTGGCGATGCCTTGGAAGCCTTTGCTGGAAAATGAAATTGATTTTGCGAATTGGCGCTGCGCGCTGGCGAGGATGCAAATCCTGGCACGGTGGCGAGAAGGAACAGGGGTATATACAACAAGAGGCGCTTCATGAACTCTCTTCATCCTTCCAATTTTTGAGATGTACTGTCGACTTTTGGTTCTGGATTCAAGTCGGGAAACGGGCGGTACGGGCGGACCTGTTACGCCCAGGGCCTGAGGAGAATCTAGAGAAGCATTCCCGTTTTGGGAACATAACGGAGGTAATGAAGGCCGACTCCACCGTATGTTGGCCTCGTGGTATAGGCTAAGTTAAAACTATGGTCGACTTATTCACCCGGGACCCACATTTCTTGCATTCTTTGCGAGAAGTGGGAATTCTCCGGCAGGAGCCACGCGGAGCATTCGAAGCGATGCTGCCGAAACCCACAGCCTCCTCCTGTGACATCCAACCTTGTGCCCGCCACAAATTTGTTCCATTATGGCCAAGCAAAGGCAGTAGAGCGATCCCGCACAACGTGAGAATAGACGCCAGGAAACCGCACCTAACTCCTTTGCTTTAAATACTTTGATATCTAAATTCTTTGAAAACAAGATTTTGCGCGCTGCGGTTTTTCGCAACCCGCGCCCAGCAAGACTTTCCGCTATATCGAAGGAATTTATTTTGATCTGCAGTCCGCTCCAGCAGAGGCAAGCCATCGAAATTTGCGAGCTGAGCCGAAATTTATTTCGCGGAGAAATTCACAGCCGACTCGTAAGCCTGAGCCAGCCGCAGCACCAGATCTTCCCGCCAGCGCGGTCCAGCAATCTGCAGCCCGATCGGCAGCCCGCTCCTCGTAAAGCCGCAAGGCACCGAGATCGCCGGCAGCCCCCAAACATTAAAGGGCCGCGTGTTGCGCAGCAAAACAAGTTCCGCCGGACGCAGCGCCTCAGGGTCTTTCTTCAGATCGGCAATCGCAGGTGCTGGAATGGGCGTCGTCGGCGTGACCAGCAAATCCACGTCAGCGAAGAACTCGTGAGCTCGTCGGCGCTCGCGCTCCAGCTCCTGACGGGACCGGATATACTCCGTAGCCGAAATGTTTTCGCCGAAGCGGATACGCCGCAAAGTCTCTGGCTGATAGAGTTCCGGCGTCCGCACAATGTTTTCCGCGTGAATCGCATACGACTCGGCATTCTGCACCACGCGATCGGTCGGTATCTCGATCTGCACTTCGCGAATTTTCGCCACCAACGTCTTCATCGCGCCAAGAGCCTTATCCACCGCCGCGCCAACTTCATCATCAAGATCGTCATAAAAATAAGCTCGCGGAATTCCAACCCGAAGCGTCTTCGTTCCCTCGCGGAGTGCGGAGATAAAGTCAGAAGCAGCAACACCGGCACTGTTTATATCGCTCGGATCGTATCCCGCAATCGCCTGCAGAACGACAGCCGCATCGCCAGCGGTTGCAGTGAATGGCCCCACATGATCCAGCGACCACGAAAGCGGAATCACGCCGCGCGTGGAGACGCGACCATAAGTTGGCTTGATGCCAACGCATCCACACAGCGCCGCCGGTTCGCGAATCGAGCCAGCCGTATCGGTTCCAATCGCCGCATAGCAAAGCCCCGCAGCCACGGCAGCAGCTGATCCCCCGGACGATCCGCCCGCAATATGCGCCGCGTTCCGCGGATTGTGGACGTCGCCAAAAAAACTAATCAGCGAGCTTCCCCCATACGCGAACTCGTGCAAATTGTTCTTGCCCAGAATCACCGCGCCCGCCTCGCGCAGCCGCCGCACCACTTCCGCATCTTCGCTTGGCACGCGACTCTGACAAAGCTTGCTGGCCGCGGTAGTGCGCGTTCCCGCCGTATCGATCAGATCTTTCAAAGCAATCGGAATCCCATGCAGCGGACCGCGCCACTCCCCACGCGAGATTTCAATCTCGGCAGCCTTAGCCTCTGCGAGAGCAGACTCAGCCATCACGGTGATAAAGGCATTCAGGGTAGGATTCAGTTTCTCAATGCGATCCAGGCAAGCGCGCGTCAGCTCCACGGGAGACACTTCCTTCCGCCGCAGACGCGGGGCAAGCTCAAGAATGGTTTCAGGTGTGGACATTGATCGGGCTTATTGTAGTGGACGCGCCCTAAAGGACGGACACATGCGCTTCCGAATTCAACGTCACAAAATTATTTTTCCCTTTCTTCTTTCTTGATCATCTCTCTAGAAGGCAACCCTAGGGGAAGGCCTATAATCGAAAATTGTCCGTTCGGACCCCGGAGGCCAACCATGGCAGAAATGACCGTCGCCCCAGTCGCGATCCACGGTTTCTTTGTCGACGGCCGCTGGGTGGAAGACGGCGATATAGTCGAGGTCCGTTCGCCATTCGATGGCAGCGTCGTCGGGCGAGTGACGCAAGCGCGGCGGAATCAAGCCGAAGCTGCGATCGCAGCTTCAGTGAAGGCTTTCGGTACCACGCGTCGTCTGCCCGCCTTCGAGCGGCAACGCGTGCTGCGGCGCGTGGCTGCGGCCATTGCCGAACGCCGCGAAGAATTTGCCCGCACCATCGTGCAGGAGGCCGGCAAGCCCATCAAGCTGGCGCGCATTGAAGTGGACCGCGCCGTGTTCATTTTCAACGTTGCCGCGGAAGAGGCTACGCGCATCTACGGAGAATATCTTCCCCTCGATTGGCAGGAGTTTACCGCTGGGCGCTGGGGAATCGTGAAACGCTATCCTGTCGGTCCGATTGCAGGCATCACGCCTTTTAATTTTCCGCTGCACCTGGTCGCTCATAAAGTCGCTCCCGCGATTGCTTCCGGCTGTTCCATGGTGTTGAAGCCGGCGCCGCAAACTCCGCTCTGCTCCTTACTGCTGGCGGAGTGCATTCAGCAAGCCGGTTGGCCGGATGGCGGCCTCAACGTGCTGCCACTTTCCAATGACGACGCCAGCCTGCTGGTCACTGACGAGCGCATCAAATTGATCAGCTTCACGGGCAGCGTGCCCGTGGGCTGGGACATTAAGCGCCGCGCGGGCAAGAAGAAGGTCGCGTTAGAACTAGGTGGCAATGCTGGCGCCATCGTGCACAGCGACGCCGATCTCGTCTATGCCGCGGATCGCTGCGTTACCGGCGGTTTTGGTTATGCCGGCCAGACTTGCATTTCCGTGCAGCGCATTCTGGTGGAGCAGTCGGTGTACGGCCGGTTCACCGATCTGCTGGTCGAGGGCGTCAAGAAGTTAAAGACGGGCGATCCCATGGAAGAATCGACCGATGTCGGTCCGGTGATCCGCGAAAGCGATGCCGTCCGCGTAACCGGTTGGATCGAAGAGGCAGTTCGCTCGGGCGCGCGCTTGTTGTGCGGGGGTGGCCGAGATGGGTCGATCGTTAATCCGACGGTGTTAACCGGGACCAAGCCGGACATGAAAGTAAACTGCCAGGAAATTTTTGGTCCCGTCGTGACCGTGGAACCGTATCAGAATTTTGACGAAGCCCTGCGGCGAATCAACAACTCCAACTACGGCCTGCAGGCAGGATTGTTCACCCGCGACGTGAAGCTGCTTTTCCAGGCCTACGACGAACTCGAAGTGGGCGCGCTGATCGCGGGCGATATTCCGTCATTCCGCATCGACCAGATGCCGTACGGCGGAATAAAAGATTCTGGTCTCGGCCGCGAGGGATTGCGCTACGCGATCGAGGAAATGACCGAGCCGAAGCTGTTGGTGATGAACCTCCGCTAGAGATTCAGAGGAGGCGTTTTGTGTTTACAAAGACAACATTATTTTCACCTAGGTTCAATTTGAGATATTTTGTTACAAATTTCTTGGTGAAGTGCGCGACAAGTTCGCGCGAAATATTTATAATTCCGAGTTCTCCTAACTGACGCGAAAAAATATGTGGGTATTTTCCTTCGCGTTGTAACCAATAAGCTTCCAGAACTGAAGTCTGCTGGGTCTCGGACGTATTTTTTAGAGCTCGTACGTAAGCATGTCGCAGATTTTTCATCGCAGTGCGAATACCCTTTCCCGGGCCACGATTTTTGGCGCGGTCTTCGTCATTGCCGCGCTCGGTTTAGTGGCATACGAGGTTCAGGGTTCGCCGTACGTCACCTATGCTGGCGTGCGCAAGCCTCAGCCAGTGCCGTTCAGCCACCAGCACCACGTTGCCGGACTTGGCATCGACTGCCGCTACTGCCACACGACGGTCGAAACTTCGAGCTTCGCCGGCATTCCTCCCACCAAGACTTGCATGAACTGCCACTCGCAGATTTGGACGAATGCCCAGCTGCTGGAGCCTGTCCGCGCCAGCTATCGCTCAGGTCAGTCTCTGCAATGGACGCGGGTGAACCAGCTTCCTGACTTCGTTTTTTTCAATCACAGCATTCACGTAAATAAGGGCGTGGGATGCAATACCTGCCACGGTCCCGTCGACCAGATGCCGCTCATGTACCAGCAGGAATCGTTGCAGATGGAATGGTGTTTAGGCTGCCATCGAGCGCCGGAGAATAATCTCCGCCCGCGTGATCAGGTTTTCAATATGCGTTACCAACCGCCCACGAGTGCGCATCCAGTTGTGGTGGATGGACAGAGCTATACCGATCAGACCGATCTGGGTACGGCACTGGTAAAAAAATATAACGTCCGCAACGTGCGCGACATCACCAGTTGCAGCACGTGTCACCGATGAGAAGGCACCTGACTATGAGAACTTGTCATTCTGAGCGGAGAATTTGCGTCGCGAAACGAAGCAAATTTGGAGTCGAAGGATCCCGCGAAGGCCGGCAGCTCTGCTGCGGATGCCAGAGTTCTCGCAGCGACACAGGAAAGAACCTTGAGACCGGAGTGGACAGTTTGAGGGCATAGGGATCCTTCGACTGCGCATGAATTCGCTGTGTGAATTCATGCTTCGCTCAGGATGACAGTGCGTATAAGAGTGATTTGCAAACAGTGATCTGCAAACAATGAAGAACGAAGAACAAGACGGTCGCGCTCAGCGCGAAGACGTTTGCCCTAGCAAGAAGGGCAAACTGGATCTCGATTCCGTCCGTGCGCAAATCGAAGCGGCCGCGGATCAGAAGGCCGGTCCAGAATACTGGCGCAGCCTGGAAGAACTGGCTGGCAGCGCCGATTTTCAGGAAGCACTGCACCGCGAATTTCCCAAGGGTGCATCCGAGTGGGTCGATTCTGTTTCGCGCCGCGGCTTTCTTCAGGTGATGGGTGCCTCCATGGCGCTGGCCGGGATGACCGGATGTGTGCGCCTGCCCCTCGAACCCATTGTTCCTTATGTGCGGCAGCCGGAAGAAGTGGTTCCTGGCCGTCCCATGTATTACGCCACCGCGATGACGCTCGGCGGATACGCCAGCCCGCTGCTGGTGGAGAGCCACCTCGGACGCCCGACCAAGATTGAAGGCAACGAGCAGCATCCTGCCAGCCTTGGCGGGACGGACATTTTTGCCCAGGCTTCGATTCTTGGCATGTACGATCCCGACCGCTCGCAGAGTGTGGTTTCGATGGGCGATCAGCGCTCGTGGCAAAGCTTTGTGACAGCGATTCGCGGGCCGCTGAGCGCGCAGAAAGCGCTGCAGGGCGCGGGCATTCGTATCCTAACGCCGACCATTTCTTCGCCCACGCTGGCTGACCAGCTACGCAATTTCCTGAAGATTTATCCGCAGGCCAAGTGGCATGTGTACGAGCCGGTGAATCGCGACAACGTGCTCGAAGGCGCGAAGCTGGCCTTCGGACAGCCGGTCGAGACGCGCTACGATTTTGAAAAGGCCGACGTAATCGTCTCGCTCGATGCCGATTTTCTGTATGCGGGCTTTCCGGGCAACGTGCGCTACATCCGCGACTTCGCCAAACGCCGCAATCCCGACGGCAACATGAACCGGCTGTATGTGGTCGAGAGCACGCCGACGACGACGGGAGCGAAGGCGGATCATAGGCTGCCGATGCGCGCGAGTGAAATCGAAAGATTTGCGCACGACTTGTCGAGCCACATCCCTGTGAATCCGCCAACCGGGGGTGTGGCGGGTGATTTCCCTGGTCTTGGCGGGCTGGTGTTTCAAGATATCCTCAAGCATCGCGGATCCAGCGTAGTGATCGTGGGCGACCACCAGCCTCCTTCCGTGCATGCGTTCGCTCAGGCCGTGAATCAGGCATTGGGTAACGTCGGCAAAACCGTTTTCTATACCGATCCCGTCGATGCCAATCCGGTCAATCAGACCGAATCTCTGAAATATCTCGTCGCCGATGTTGACGCGGGCAAGGTCGATCTGCTGATCATTCTCGGGGGGAACCCGGTTTACGATGCGCCTGATGATCTCGATTTCGCGAATGTCCTCAAGAGCAACAAAGCTCCGTTGCGCGTGCACCTCGGCCTTTATCAGAACGAGACTGCAGAACTTTGTCAGTGGCACATCAATCAGGCGCATGAGCTCGAATCTTGGGGCGATGCCCGTGCCTATGACGGTACGGTCAGTATTATTCAGCCGCTGATTGCGCCCCTCTATGGAGGCAAGAGCGCTGTCGAGTTTGTCGCGCTTCTTGCAGGTCAAAGCGACGCCACAGGCTACGACCTGGTCCGGGACTACTGGCAGAAGCAGCATACCGGCGCAGACTTCGAAGCCTTCTGGCGCAAGTCGCTGCACGATGGCTGGGTCGACGGTACGACTTATCAGCCAAAGTCAGCAGTCGTGAAGAACGACAGGTTTGGTTGGAGCGGGGCTACAGATACCGCCATCGAGCTCAACATCCGCCGCGACCCGAGCATTTACGACGGACAATTCTCCAACAACGGCTGGCTTCAGGAACTGCCCAAGCCGATGACCAAGCTCACCTGGGACAACGCTGTGCTCGTCGGTCCCAAGATGGCGGAGCGGCTGCAGGTTAAGACTTGCGACGTTGTCGAACTCGAACTCAACGGGAAAAAAGTCAAGGGCCCGGTTTGGGTTCAGGTCGGCCATCCTGATAATTCAGCTACCGTCTTTCTCGGTTATGGACGCAAGCGCGCAGGACGCGTAGGAACGGCGGTGGGCTTCGATGCTTATCCGCTACGCACCACAGCCGCACCGTGGTTTGCATCGGGCTTGCAGATACGGAAGACCGGCGACACGTATGTACTCGCTTCGACGCAGGGTTATCAGTGGATGGATACGCCCGATGGCGGCCATCGTCCGCTGGTTCGAGAAACCGCGCTGGAGGAATATCGGAAGGATCCTGACTTCGCGAAGAAGATGGACGAAGATCCGGCGCCGGGCCTCACGCTTTACAAGCCCTATCCTTACAAGGAAGAGGCCTATGCCTGGGGCATGGCGATCGATCTCAACTCGTGCGTAGGCTGCAACAACTGCATGATCGCCTGCCAGTCGGAAAACAATATTGCTGTGGTCGGCAAGGAGCAATGCGCCATCGGCCGGCACATGCACTGGATCCGCATCGATACTTACTACCAATATCAAGATCAGGAAGCCCACGACCGCGATAATCCGAAAGCTTTCTTCCAGCCCGTGCCCTGCCAGCAGTGCGAGAACGCGCCGTGCGAAGTGGTCTGCCCTGTGGGCGCGACCAACCACTCGAGCGAAGGCCTGAATGACATGGTCTATAACCGCTGCGTGGGCACGCGGTACTGCTCGAACAACTGTCCGTATAAAGTGCGGCGATTTAATTTCTTTCTCTTTCAGGATTGGGAGACGCCGCAGTACAAGATGATGCGCAATCCCGACGTCAGCGTGCGCAGCCGCGGAGTGATGGAAAAGTGCACCTACTGCGTGCAGCGCATCACCGAACACAAAATCGACACTGAAACGGCTTCGGTACGCGAAGGCAAGGAAATCAAAATTAAAGACGGCGAACTGCAGACTGCGTGCCAGCAATCCTGTCCCGCGGGCGCGATCATATTCGGCAACATTAACGACCCTGACAGCAAGGTTTCAAAGTTGAAGGCGCAGTCCCGCAATTACAGTCTTCTGGGCGAGCTCAACACTCGGCCTCGAACAACTTATCTGGCGGAAGTCAGCAACCCGAATCCGGATCTCAAGGCATAGAAGACAAGAAACGCGGAGCACGCCCAAACGTGGGCGAATAATCAATGAACGAGCCATACAAAACGACGGTGGAAGACAGTCGAGCTCCTGTAATCGAGCCCGGCCATACCTTCGGCACGGTGACCGAAAAGATCAGCGCGATTGTGCTGACCCGTCCGGCATCGAATGGCTGGTTCGCCGGCTTCGGCATCGCCTTCATGCTGACGATGATGATGCTGTACGCGATCGGATACCTGTTCCTAAAGGGCATCGGAATTTGGGGATCCACCATTCCGATCGGCTGGGGCTTCGCCATCGTCAACTTTGTGTGGTGGATCGGAATCGGCCACGCCGGCACGCTCATCTCCGCCATCCTTCTTTTGCTGCGCCAGTCGTGGCGTAATTCGATCAACCGCTTTGCCGAGGCCATGACGCTTTTCGCCGTGGCTTGCGCGGGAATTTATCCCGCCATCCACGTGGGCCGTCCGTGGCTTGCTTACTGGTTATTTCCTTATCCGAATACGATGCGGGTGTGGCCGCAATTCCGCAGCCCGCTCATGTGGGACGTTTTCGCAGTCTCCACTTACGCCACCACTTCGGCGCTGTTCTGGTTCATCGGTCTGATTCCCGACATGGCTACGCTGCGCGATCGCGCCACGCATCCCGCCGCCCGGCTGATTTACGGCGCGCTCTCAATGGGCTGGCGCGGATCGGCGCGGCACTGGCATCGCTACGAAACCGCCTATCTGCTCCTGGCGGGATTAGCTACGCCCCTCGTGCTCTCGGTCCACACCGTGGTGAGCTTTGATTTTGCGATTGGCATTGTTCCGGGATGGCATACGACGATCTTCCCACCGTACTTTGTTGCTGGCGCCATTTATTCCGGCTTCGCGATGGTTCTGATGCTCGCCATCCCCATTCGCAAGATCTATGGCCTCGAAGATTTCATCACGGAGCGTCATTTACAGAACTCGGCGAAGGTGATGCTCGCGACCGGATTGATCGTCGCCTACGGCTACGGCATTGAGGCCTTCATGGGCTGGTACAGCGGCGATCGCTATGACGCATTCACGATCTGGAATCGCTTGCACGGGCCTTACGCAATTCCTTACTGGTCGCTGCTTGCCTGCAACATTTTCATTCCGCAATTGCTGTGGATCAGAAAATTGCGAACCAGTCCGGTGGCGTTGTTCCTGCTTTCCGGCGTGATCCTTACTGGCATGTGGCTGGAGCGCTTCATCATCGTCGTGGTCAGCCTGAGCCGCGACTTCCTGAATTCGTCCTGGGGCATGTATTACCCCACGCGCTGGGACTGGATGACATTCATCGGCACCATCGGCATGTTCCTGGCGGCCATGTTCCTGTTCCTGAGATTGCTGCCGGCGATTTCAATTTTTGAGATGCGCACCCTCCTGCCGGAAGCGGAGGTGAAGGAATGAAGCGCGATCCCGTTTACGGCATGATGGCGGAGTTCGATTCCGCTCAGGCGTTGATCGACGCCGCCAAACATACGCACGAAGCTGGCTATCAAAAGATTGATGCCTATAGCCCATTTCCCATCGAAGGTCTCGCCGAAGAAATCGGCTTTCATCACAATGCGGTTCCGCTGGTCGTGTTAATTGGCGGGATTATCGGCGGCCTTACCGGATACCTTATGCAGTATTGGATTTCCGCGATCGACTATCCCATCAACGTCGGCGGAAAACCCCCGCATTCCTGGCCGGCGTTCATCGTCATTACTTTTGAGATGACGATTCTTTTTGCGGTAATCTTCGCCGTGTTCGGCATGCTCGCTCTGAACGGTCTGCCCATGCCGTATCATCCCGTGTTCAACGTGCCCAGATTTGCGCTCGCGTCGAAAGACCGGTTTTTCCTGATCGTGTTTTCTTCCGACCCCAAATACAATCCGGCCGGCACGCGCAGTTTTCTGGAGGGGTTAGCTCCGCGCTCCATCTCGGAGGTGCCCAGCTAGAATGCCGCACGTTCGCCAAATTTCCGTCGTCGGCCTGCTTGGTGCCATTGCGTTGCTCTCGGCTTGCCGTCTCGATATGCATGTTCAGCCGCGAATCAATCCGCTGGCCAAGAGCGATTTCTTTCCCGATCAGCGCGGCGCTCGTCCGCTGGTGGAAGGTACGGTCGCACGCGGCGACTTGCGCGCCGATACGTATTTCTATACCGGAAAGGTTGGTAGCAATCCTGGCGACTACATGCCGTTTCCTGTGACCAAAGAAGTTCTGGAGCGCGGCCGCGAACGCTTCAATATTTATTGCGCGCCCTGTCATTCGCCTCTTGGAGATGGCAACGGATTCATTCCCTCCCGCGGGTTCTCGCGCAGGCCTCCGTCATATCACACCGCGCGCCTGCAGAAAGCGCCATTGGGATATTTCTACGACGTCATCAGCAACGGCTTCGGCATTATGTCGGACTACTCTTCTCAGATTCGTCCGCGCGACCGCTGGAACATCGTGGCGTATATCCGCGCGCTGCAGTTGAGTCAAAACGCAACCAAGGCGGACGTACCTGCAGGACAGAGTGTGCCCTCGGAGCCGCCGGCTTTTGTTGGAGAGCCTGGATCCGGAGCGACCCTCCCGGTTATAGCGCCTGAGACAAGTTCAAGATCAGAGGAACAGAAATGAGCGCCGCGACCCATCCACAACTCGATTTAACGGCGCCCGAAATCGTAAGAAAAATCTCGCAGCGCTCGCTGGTCATTGGCGTCCTCTTCGCTGTGGGCGCCGGTGCGCTATCAGTCATCCATCCCGATGAGTTTTATCGCGCCTACCTGCTCGGCTTCATGTGCTGGCTGGGCGTCGCCCTCGGTTCCATGGCGATTCTCATGATTCGCCACCTCACCGGTGGGGGATGGGGCACGGTGATCCGCCGAATCCTGGGCGCGGCCATGCGCACGTTGCCGCTGCTGGCGATTCTCTTCATTCCGATGGTCATTGCGGTCTGGCAGCAGCGAATTTATCCCTGGGCGATGCCGCTTGCCTCGATCCAGGATGCGCACATTCGTGAGCATCTCGAGAAACATAGTTTCATCAAAGCGAGCTACCTGAATTTTTCAGGCTTTCTCATCCGCGCGATCGTCTACTTCGTGATCTGGAACGTGCTCTCGTTCCTACTCTCGAAATGGTCGAAGCAAACGGACCGCGCCGGCGCTCCGAACAACAGTCAGCGCTTCAAAGCCGTCGCTGGTCCGGGACTTATCCTTTACGGGTTCACTATCTCATTCGCCGCCATCGACTGGGTCATGTCGCTGGACCCGAGCTGGATCTCGACAATCTTCGGCCTGATCCTCCTCATCGGCGAAGTGCTCTCCGCCATGTGTTTTGCAGTGGTCGTCGAACGCATTCTTTTTGACTACAAGCCGATGTCGGAGATGCTGAAGCCGAATTTCGTTCACGACCACGGCAAGTGGATGCTCACCTTCATCATGGTGTGGGCTTACTTTTCGTTCTCGCAATGGCTCATCATCTGGGCGGGCAATCTTCCCAACGAGATCACTTTCTATCTGAGGCGCATCAACGGCGGATGGGGATCGGTTGCACTGAGCCTGGTCCTGTTCCATTTTTCCGTCCCTTTCGCGATACTGCTCTCACGCCAATTCAAACGAAATATTCGAAAACTGGTGTGGGTTGCCGTCTTGTTATTGCTGATGTGCTACGTCGACCTTTTCTGGATCATCGAGGCAAATTTTTCGGAGACTTTTGCAGTAACGGTCGCCGATGTAGTTGTGCCTATCGCGATCGGGGGAATCTGGCTTTGGTATTTCTTCCGCAACCTGGCCTCGCTGCCGCTGCTTCCAGCCTATGACCAGGATGCCCACGAGGTTCTGCAGCCCGCGCATGAATAAGAGATTATGAGCGACGAGATACAAAAACACGGGAACGCCGAGGAGCATGGCAGCTTCGAGCACCAGGACCTGCAGGCAGGAGCGATTCTCTATTTTCTGGCGACACTCGCAGTCGTGACCGTGATCTGTCTTTTCGGGCTCAGAGGACTCTATACTTATCTCGACCACCGCGAAAAAGCGTCGCAGCCTGCCGTGAATCCGCTGGTCACCAGCGTTCCCGAGGATACGCGCCACGTCGCTCCCGGATATCCGCAGAGCGCGTTTCCCAGTCCGAAACTGGAAGAAGATGAGCGCGGTCAGCTCAACGGAATTCGCCTGGCGGAAGAAAAAACACTCTACAGCTATGGCTGGATCGATGAAAAGGCGGGAACGGTTCGCATCCCGATAGAGCGCGCCATGGATTTACTGGTGCAGCGAGGACTGCCGGTGCGTCCGTCGGGCGGGGGCGGCGAGGAAGCCGCCGCCAGTGCAAGCACAAACATGACGGCGACCGTGAAAACGGGTGCCGGCACTAAGGGTGAAAAGAAGTGAGCTGCAAGAAATTTAATTCGGTTTTCATCGCGTGCATTTCTTTGCTGACGCTGCTGCCGGCCTCCGCCAGCGCTCAGATCAATAGCGGAGTGATGTCTCAGCCAGCAAACACGCGGCCGCCACGGCTGCAGAATGTCGGCATCGAACAACATCTGGACGCGCAGGTTCCGCCCGATCTCATCTTCCGCGACGATACCGGCAAGACCATCAAACTCGGAGATTACTTCGGGCGCAAGCCCCTCATCCTCAATCTGGTTTATTACAACTGCACCATGCTGTGCGGCGAAGCTCTGGCTGGGCTGGCCAGCGCGATGCGCCTGGTGAAGTTTGATGTGGGTAACGAGTTCGACGTAGTCACCGTCAGCTTTGATCCCCGCGAAACTCCGGATATGGCCGCGGCCAAGAAGGCCGACTACGTGAAGCGCTACGGACGCGCCAACGCGGCAGCAGGCTGGCATTTTCTTACTGGCTCGCCGGATTCGATCAACGCGCTAACCAAGACTGTCGGCTTTCAGTATCAGTACGACGCGAAGAGCAATCAGTACGCCCACGCCACCGCCATCATGGTGCTCACGCCGCAGGGCCGCATCTCGCGCTATTTTTACGGCGTGGATTTTCCGCCCAAGGACTTGCGTATGGGCCTGGTGGAGGCTTCGCAAGGCAAGATCGGCAACGCCGTCGATGCAGTCCTGCTCTACTGCTACCACTATGATCCGGAGACTGGAAAATACGGCGCGATGGTCGCGAACATTCTGCGCCTGGCGGCGGCCGCGACCATTCTCCTGATTGGCGGATTAATTTTTATTTTGTGGCGACTGGATCGCTCGGTAACCAAGAAGACGGCAACGAAGACACGGTATGCTCAATAATTTTCCATTATGGCCGCAGCAGGCTTCCACCATGGCCCATCGCGTGGATGCGCTCTACATTTTCCTGCTCATCGTCACCGGGATGATGGCCCTGCTGGTGTTTACCCTTGTCATATTTTTTGCGGCACGGTTCCGTCACCGTCCTGGCATTCGCGCTGAACAGATCGAGGGTTCCACCGCGCTGGAAATCACATGGAGCGCGATTCCACTCCTCATCTTCATGGTGATCTTCGCCTGGGGCGCGGTCGTTTACTTTAAAGAGCGCACGCCGCCTGCCGACGCGACTGAAGTTTACGTTGTGGCGAAGCAATGGATGTGGAAGGTGGAGCACGCCGAAGGCCAGCGCGAGATCAACGAACTGCATGTCCCCGTAGGACGCGACGTCAAACTCATCATGACTTCGCAGGATGTAATCCACAGCTTCTATATCCCCGCTTTTCGCGTCAAGCAGGACGTTCTGCCCGGCCGCTATACGGTGGAATGGTTCCGTGCCACCAAGCCGGGCGTGTATCACCTGTTCTGCGCGGAGTATTGCGGCACGCAACACTCCGGCATGGTCGGCTCAATCATCGTCCAGGAACCAGCGGAGTATGAAGCGTGGATGAACGGCGGTTCCACCGGTCCACTTTCTGCGACGGGAGAGAAAATTTTTTCCGAACTTGGCTGCGCCACCTGTCACCGAAGCGACACCCAGGGGCGCGGTCCGAATCTGCAAGGCATCTACGGCAAGCCGGTTCAACTCGAAGACGGCCGCACGGTTACGGCCGACGAAAACTATCTCCGCGAATGCATCCTTGATCCGGGCTCGAAGCGCGTCAAGGGATTCCAGCCGATCATGCCCACATTTCAGGGATTAGTGAGCGAAGAGCAGGTGAACGCGCTGGTCGCTTACATCAAATCGATCTCCGCAGCAAAGGCGGCTGACGGTACGAAGACGAATGCTAGCCTGGTTCCGTCGCGAGACGAGACCGGTGAACAAGCACGAGTAGGAACGAATGGAAGTCAGGTGCAATGAGTATGGCTAACGCGATACCTCAACCCACAATTCCACAGGCGGAACGCGAGAATTATTTGAACAAAGAGTATGGAGTGTGGTCGTGGCTGCTCACCACGGACCACAAGCGCATCGCGCTGCTCTATCTACTCTCCATCACGTTCTTCTTCTTCATTGGAGGTTTTTTCGCGCTGCTCATCCGCCTGGAGTTGCTCACTCCCGCGGGCGACCTGGTGCAGGCCGACACTTACAACAAGCTTTTCACCATGCATGGCATGGTCATGATTTTCTTTTTCCTGATCCCGTCCATTCCCGCCGTGCTGGGCAACTTTCTCGTACCCTTGATGATCGGCGCCAAGGATCTTGCATTCCCCCGCATCAATCTCCTGAGCTGGTATCTCTACATCATCGGGGGCGTGATCATGCTGCATTGCATGCTCACGGGTGGGGTCGACACGGGCTGGACGTTCTATGCGCCGTTCAGCACATCCTTCACCAACACAAAAATTGTTGAGGCCGGCATCGCCATCTTTATCGCAGGATTCTCTTCCATCCTGACTGGCCTGAACTTTGTGGTTACCATTCATCGCATGCGCGCCCCGGGCATGACGTGGTCGCGCCTGCCCCTGTTCATTTGGGCTCACTACGCCACCAGCATCATTCAACTTCTGGGCACACCTGTAGTTGCCGTCACCATCTTGCTGGTGGCTGCCGAACGCGCTCTGCATCTGGGCATCTTCGATCCCAAACTCGGGGGCGATCCGCTTCTCTTTCAACACCTGTTCTGGTTCTATTCCCATCCGGCTGTTTACATCATGATTCTGCCTTCGATGGGTGTGGTTACTGAGATCATCGCGTGCTTCTCGCGCAAGCGCATCTTCGGCTACCACTTTGTGGCGTTCTCGTCGATTGCCATCGCCGTCTTCGGTTTTCTCGTCTGGGCCCACCACATGTTCGTGGCCGGAATCTCTGTCTACTCCGCGCTCGTATTTTCCTTCCTGAGCTACGCAGTGGCGCTGCCCTCGGCCATCAAAGTGTTTAACTGGACGGCGACTCTCTACAAGGGTTCCATCCATTACGATGCGCCGATGCTCTACGCCTTCGGATTCCTTGGCCTCTTCACCATCGGAGGTCTCACCGGACTATTCCTCTCCGCTCTCGGCATCAATGTCCATGTCACGGACACTTATTTTGTCGTGGCCCACTTCCACTACATCATGGTGGGAGGCGCGGTGATGGGCTATCTCGGCGGAATGCATTTCTGGTGGCCCAAAATTTCCGGGCGCCTGTATCCGGAGGGATGGGCGCGTCTGGCGGCGCTGATTGTTTTCATCGGCTTCAATCTCACATTCTTCCCTCAGTTTCTTCTTGGCTACATGGGGATGCCGCGGCGCTACTACGACTACAGCCACATGCCGGAATTTCAGGTGCTGAACGTGTTGTCTACGGCGGGAGCGACCATCCTTGGCGTAGGTTATCTATTGCCCATGGTCTATTTCCTGTGGTCGATGCGCTATGGCAAGCCGGCTTCTGACAATCCATGGAATGCCGCTGGACTGGAATGGAAGACAACTTCCCCGCCGCCTACTTTCAACTTTGATGAGGAGCCCGTCGTGACTTGGGAAGCCTACAACTACGAGGAGCTGGACGCCCCGCACAAGGAGGAGGTCCCGGTTGCAGGATAACGCCAACGCCAGCTCCTTTACCGCGGTTCACGAGCATCACGGAGAAGCTCATGCCGCGCATAATCCAGCTTTGCTGCATCACTTCGCGGAACCGCAGCAGCAGCGGGATGCAGCCAGCCTGGGAATGTGGGTCTTCCTTGCGACGGAAGTCATGTTCTTCGGCGGTCTGTTCTGTGCGTATCTGATTTATCGCCGCTGGTATTTCGGAGACTTCGCTGCCGCCAGTAAATCCATCGACATGAGCCTCGGCGCCACCAACACGGCTGTGCTCATCTGCAGCAGCTTAACCGTAGTTTTGGCGGTCTGGGCGGCGCAAACCGCGCGTAAAGCTCTGCTCGTCGGCATGCTCATCCTCACCATGCTCTTCGGTCTAACCTTCCTTGGCATCAAAGGCATCGAGTACAAAGACAAGTTCGAAGAGCACCACGTCCCGGGCGCTTCCTTTAGTTTCGACCACGTTGAGATCCCGGGGCATCCCGGGCAGTTTGCCAATCCGCGTCATGCGCAAATGTTTTTCTCTCTCTACTTCGTGATGACTGGGTTGCACGCTCTTCACATGATCATCGGCCTTGGTATCTTTACGTGGCTCCTGATCATGGCTTGGAAGGGACGTTTCACGCCCGAGTGGCATACTCCCGTGGAAATCGGTGGCCTTTACTGGCACTTTGTCGATATCGTCTGGATCTATCTTTTCCCGTTGCTCTACTTGATCGATCGTCACCCTTGAGGCCGGCATGTCAGCACACTCATCCACCAAATCGCCCTTAAAAGGCTACTTCGCAGTCTGGATCGCGCTGTTAATCGGCACGGGTCTTACGGTTTACGCCGCCACGTTGGATCTCGCGCCTTACAACGCAGCTGTAGCTTTGGGCATAGCGACCATCAAGGCAACCCTGGTTGCGCTCTTCTTTATGCACGTCTGGCATGCCAGCGAAAAACTCACCAAGCTGGTTGTGATCGCGGCGCTATTCTTCCTGCTGCTGTTATTGGGACTCACGATGTCCGACTACGCGACCCGGTTGTGGAGCTAGACGCAGTCGCACTCTTCTTCCCATCAATCTGCGGTATACTCGCGCCGACTGCTTAATTCATCGATAGATGTGAGGTGACTTATGGCATTCTGCAATTCATGCGGAACTACTATCGTTCCAGGAACCCGCTTCTGTAGCAAATGCGGCGCGCCCATTCTAGCTTCGACTCTCCCGCCTGTGCCTGCGGCTGGCAGCTCGACGTCATTTCCCTCTGCACCCGCCTCGGTTCAAGCGGCCCCGACTGCCCAGGGCGGAGGCGCTCTTAAGATCATTCTGATTTTGGTCGGTGTAGTCGTTCTGCTGGGAATTGTTGGCATCGCCTCGCTCGGATTCGTCGCGTGGCATGTCGCGCATCATGCCCACGTCCGCCAGGATGGCAATAATGTGAAGGTGGAAACGCCGTTCGGAAGCGTCGAGACTAGCAAAGATCCAGAGGAAGCCGCGAGAAATCTCGGCGTGGATCTATATCCCGGCGTGGAAGTCCTGAAAAATGGCGCGACCTCGGCAACGTTCGGTGGTGTTCATACTGTTTCGTTGAACTCCCAGAGTACGGACTCCGTTGACAAGGTTGCCAGCTTCTACAAATCGAAGTTCCCCAATGCGATGGTCACCACCTCTGATGCCGGGCGTTGCACCATCATCTCCGACGACCATAAGAACATGGTTACCATCAACATCGAAGCCGAGGGAGACAAGACCAAGATCCAGATCACCACTGTCACCCGTAAGCCAGCTGCGGCGAACTCGTCGTCGAATTAGATTAAGTCAGGCCGTATGGCAGACCGACCTACAGAGTTCGCCCAGGCTGCAAAATCGAAGACTGCCGTAGTGGATGCTTCAGGTCTGGCGGAGGCGCTGGGTCGACGGATCGACGGCGAAGTCCGCTTTGACAAGGGCAGCCGCGCGCTTTACGCGACCGACGGCTCCAACTACCGCCAGGTTCCTATCGGAGTCGTACTCCCTCGCAATGTCGACGATGTTCTTGCCACTGTAGAACTGTGCCGTGAGTTCGGGGCGCCGCTGCTGTGCCGGGGCGGCGGCACGTCTCTTGCCGGGCAGTGTTGCAACGTCGCAGTCATCCTAGACTTCTCAAAGTACATGGCTAGGATTCTCGAAATCGATCCTGCCCGCCGCATTGCCCGGGTTCAGCCCGGAGTCGTGCTCGATCATCTTCGCCTTGCAGCCGAGAAACACCATCTCACATTCGCGCCTGATCCTGCGACGCACGATCGCTGCACTCTCGGTGGCATGATTGGAAACAACTCCTGCGGCGTGCATTCCGTCATGGCCGGTAAGACCGACGACAACATCGAAGAGCTGGAAATCTTTACCTACGATGGTGTGCGCATGAAGGTGGGCGCAACGTCCAGCGCGGAGCTCGAACAAATTGTTCAGCGAGGCGGACGACGCGGCGAGATCTACGCCAAACTGCAAACCATCGCCGTCACGTATGGCGATCTGGTGCGGCAGCGCTTTCCCAACATCCCGCGCCGCGTCTCCGGCTACAACCTGAATCACCTTCTGGCCGAAAATGGCTTCCACGTGGCTCGTGCCCTGGTTGGCTCCGAAGGCACCTGCGTCACTGTTCTTGAGGCGACTTGTCGGCTGGTCGAGAGTCCACCGGAACGCATCCTGCTGGTGGTTGCTTATCCAGATATTTATCAGTGCGCCGATCACGTGCCCGAAATCATGGAGCACAGGCCGATCGGTCTCGAGGGCTTCGACGATCTTCTCGTCGGCTACACGCGGATCAAGGGCATCAACGCCGAGGGCCTCGCGCTTCTTCCCGAAGGCGGAGGCTGGCTGATGGTGGAATTCGGAGCACAAACGGCGCCGGAGGCCGAGTCCCAGGCCCGCACCCTGATGCAGTCACTCGCACGCGGCGCAAATCCTCCGGACATGCGGCTGTACACCGACAAGCAGCAAGCCAAACGCGTGTGGGAAGTTCGCGAGTCGAGCCTCGGCGTCACTTCGCATGTGCCCGGCGAACCGCTGAACTGGGAAGGTTGGGAAGATGCCGCCGTAGCACCCGAAAAACTAGGCGGCTATCTTCGTGATCTGCGCAAGATGTTTGCTGCGTACGGCTACAAAGGATCGCTCTACGGCCACTTCGGCCACGGGTGCGTGCACACGCGGATTAATTTCGATCTGCAGTCGAAAGAGGGCATTGCCAAGTTCCGCAAGTTTATGGAAGAGGCAGCCGATCTCGTCGTGAGCTACGGCGGCTCCATCTCCGGCGAGCATGGAGACGGTCAGTCTCGCGGCGAATTGCTTCCGAAAATGTTCGGCCCCGAACTGGTCCAGGCCTTCCGCGAGTTCAAGTCAATCTGGGATCCTGCGTGGAAGATGAACCCTGGCAAGCTGATTGATCCGTACAAGCTGGACGAAAATCTTCGCCTCGGAGCGGATTACGCTCCATGGGAGCCGAAGACCCAGTTTCAATTTCTCGCCGACCGTGGCAGCCTGGCCGAGGCAACGCTGCGGTGCGTGGGCGTCGGGAAATGTCGCCGTGAAGAAGGCGGGTTGATGTGCCCCAGTTACCGCGCCACGCATGACGAAGAACACTCCACGCGCGGCAGGGCTCACCTGCTGTGGGAGATGACTCAGGGCGAAGTGATTCGCGATGGCTGGCGTAGCGAAGAGGTCAAGGAGTCGCTCGAACTCTGCCTCGCCTGCAAAGGATGCAAGAGCGATTGCCCGGTCGGGGTTGACGTGGCCACCTACAAGTCCGAGTTTCTTTCTCATTACTATGAAGGCCGCATGCGCCCGCGCTGTGCATACGCCTTTGGCAACATCGACTTGTGGGCTCGCGTGGCCTCTCATGTGCCCGGCCTGGTTAATCTCTCTACGCAACTTCCGTTGCTTCGAGATGTTGCAAAGCTCGTTGCCGGAATCCCTCAGCAGCGCTCCATTCCAGCTTTCGCTCCGCAGACTTTCAAGAACTGGTTTTACCGCCGCCCGCCACAGCACAATGCAGATGCCACGCCCGTTCTCCTTTGGCCCGATACTTCCAATAACTATTTTCGTCCCGCTACGGCGAAGGCCGCCGTGGATGTTCTCGAAAGCGCCGGCTTCCGAGTCGTTGTGCCAAAAGCTAACTTGTGCTGCGGACGCCCGCTCTACGATCACGGCATGCTCGACCGTGCGCAGGCGCTTCTGCTTCAAATACTCGACGAACTTTCACCGGAGATCGAAGCCGGTATTCCGGTCGTCGGCCTCGAACCGAGTTGCGTTGCCGTTTTTCGTGACGAACTCGTCAACCTTTTTCCGCATGACGAGCGGGCCCAAGCTCTGTCGCGGCAGACTTTTTTGTTAAGCGAATTCCTGGAAAGTCACGCTCCGCATGTCCCGTGGCCCCGGCTTGATCGCAAAGCCATCCTTCACGGCCACTGCCATCAGAAATCCCTGATGACGATGACCGCCGAAGAGGCGGTCCTGCGCCGGTTGGGCGTTGACTTCCACAGCCCGGCTCCCGGTTGCTGCGGCATGGCCGGCTCCTTCGGCTTCGAGGCTGATAAATACGATATGTCTGTCGCCATTGGCGAACTCGAATTGCTCCCAGCCGTCCGCCAGGCTCCAGCCGACTGGCTGATCATTGCCGATGGTTTCAGTTGCCGCGAGCAGATCGCACAGGGCACACCCCGTCACGCTCTTCACCTGGCAGAAGTCGTGCAAATGGCGCTTAGCGGCATGAATGCTACCGAGTCCCATCCCCATCCTGAGTCCGCCCAGGCGCGCCGCCACGAGAGAGAGATAGTTCAGTCTATGAAGCGCACTGGATTGGGCCTGGTGGCATTGGCGGCGGGCGGAGCGCTATTATGGAAGGCATCCAGAAGTCGCTGATTCTACAACTGTTAGCACGATTAATAGGCCGCGGCTAACTTCCGCCTCTCGCCAGATTGCTCTTATTCTGGGACAATAGAGCTCTCGCCGGTTCTACGACCAGCCGAGTTCTAGTGCGACTCCCCGATGAGTCGCTGCAATCGCCGGTACCAGTCATGGATCGTGAAACCACAATCACCGCGCCAGCCATTGGCAAGGTTCCTGCCGAGGCTCTGCCCACCCTGGTTGCCGCCAAACCCAGTGACGCGCCCCTGTGCGGCTCGGTCCTGGTCCTGATCCAGTTCGACGTTTGCGAGGAGATTCGACTCGACCAGCTACGCCGAATTCTGGGCGCACGTACAGTCGACACCAGCTTTAAACACATGGCTCCCGGATACGTACGCTTTCAGCGTCCTCCGGTAGAAGAGGCGCTTGAACCGCTGGTCCTCGAGAGCGGCGAGCGCCTGCAAGGCGAGATCAAGTATTTCGATTACGGCGTGGTCAGCGTGGTCTTCGAGCTGCCCTTTTCTGGGGACTGGGACAAGCTGGTCCAACTTTCCAGCCGGTGGGTGTGGGATACCAACTTCGAGAGCCTCGCCACTCGGCTCGTCAAGCAGAAACTGGAGCGCGCTGCTCCCGCGCTGGTCAAGCCTTACACCACCGAATGGCTGCAGGAAGACTATTTCATCTTCCACTTACGCGAAATCGACGGCTCGCCCTCCGCAACGGATTTGCTCGCTACGCAGGGCGCCCGCATCGCCCAGGTCGTGCGTGGTGAAACGCAACCACTTTCCGATGGCGAGCGCCAGGAAATTTTGCAGTCTCGAATTTCCTACTATCCGCACGATCTGGCGGTGATCGGCTGGAACGCTTCCTTTATTTACGACACTGCTTCCGGCGCCGAAACCGCCATCCAGTTACTGCAATACGCCAACTCGCAGCTGCTCGAATTCCGCCACTACGACGACCTGCTCACCAAACAGCTCGAAGACGTTTACGACTTTCTCGAGCGCGGAGGCCGCGGCCTCTGGTCGCGCTGGCGGACTGCGCGCGCGGCCTCGAAGCTGCACACTGTCCTGTTAGATGTGAGCGAGTTGACCGAGCGCGCCGACAACGCCATCAAGTTCCTCAGCGACATGTTTTCCGCCCGCCTCTACAAACTCGCCGCCTCGAAAGTCGGCGTGCCCGACTACAAGGACCTAGTCCAGCAAAAGCTGCAAACCGCCGAAGAGCTCTACCGCTTCATGGTGGACGAATTCAACCAGAGTCGCGCCTTTATCCTCGAATTAATGGTGGTCGTTATTCTGATCATCGAGCTGGTCTACTTCTTCCGCGGCAAACCAATCTAGGCTTCACACTTCCGGGCCGGTTCTCCATTCGGGTATTGCTCCCGCTTGTATCGCGCGATTCTTCTGTCCTGTAGAACCGTAGACAACGCAGCCGGTCAACAGAAGCAAGCATCCGAGCCCGCAGACTCCAGCCCAGCCAAACCGCTGCCACAGCACCGATCCGGCGTACGAGCCCAGTGCTCCCGCGCTGAAGTAGCAGACCATGTAGACCATATTCAGCCGGCTTCGCGCTTCCGGGAGCAGACCGTAAATTCGCGTCTGATTGGATACGTGACCCGCTTGCACGCCAATATCCAGCAGGACCACTCCCGCAATCAGCCCGGGCATGTGGCTGCCGAATAAGTATAGGACCACGAAGGAAAACAGCGTCACAATCAGCGATACCAAAACGTTCCTTCTCGCCCCGTAGCAATCCGCCATGCGCCCGATAAAAGGCGCGCAAACGGCTCCAGCCACGCCGACCAGCCCGAAGAGTCCTGCCACGCCGCTTCCATAGTGATAGGGCGGCGTTTGCAGAAAGAACACCAGCGTCGTCCAAAAGGTGCTGAACGAGCAAAAGAAGATCGCGCCCAGCGTAGTCGCCTCGCGTAGTACCGGCTGTTCGCGGATCAGAGCGAAGGTGGACCCAATCAACTTCAGCCAGGAAATCTGCAACTCGGGTTGGCTCTCGGGCAGTCCTGTGCGGATCGCGACGGCCAGCACCAGCATCAGCCCGGAAGCCAGCCAGTAAATCGCGCGCCATCCCACCCACGCGCCCAACAGGCCGCTGAAGGTCCGCGCCAGCAGGATGCCAAACAGCAAGCCGCCGAGAATAGCTCCAACCGTCGCTCCCCGGCGTCCCGAAGAGGCGAGATGCGTTGCGAAAGGAACGATGACATGCACCGTCGCGGTTGTAATTCCGATGCCCAGGCTCGCCAGCGCCAGCCAGGCGAAATTCTGCGCGCTCGCCATCGCCGCCAGGCACACAGACTCGGCCACCAGCAAACACATGATCAGCCGCCGCCGTTCCTTGGTATCGCCCAGCGGAACGAAAAGCAGCATTCCCAGCGCCGCGCCAAACTGCGTCAGCATGGCGACGGTTCCAACTTGTGGCACCGAGATGCGAAACGTCGCCGCGATCGTCGCCAGCAGCGGCTGGATGTAATAAATGTTAGCCACAATGGCGCCCACGCTGAACGCCATTAACCATACGTGCGCCGGTCTTATGTCTTGCTCCGCTGAAGCTTGTTGAGGTTGGTGATCCAAATTAATCTCGGCCACAGAATTAAGATGCTACCGGCCCCTGATAGAATTCAGCAATTCCACGAATGCGCGGACTGAAAGACAAACGAGTCCTCATCACTGGCGGCGCCAGCGGAATTGGCGCAGCCACAGCTGCACGCTTCCTGGAAGAAGGGGCGCGGGTTTGCCTCCTCGACCGCGATGCCAAAGCGTGCGCAGCCATTCGTCACCAACTACCCGGAATCTCCGAGGCCATCATCGCCGACGTGACCGACCTCATGCAGGTCGAAGCCGCGCTGGCTGACACCGTGCGCGTGATGGATGGAGTCGATGTGCTGATCAACAACGCCGGCATCAGCATCCGCCACAAGTTCCTCGACATCACTCCCGAAGAATGGGAGAGAGTAATCTCGGTAAACCTGACCGGTGTGTTCTACGTTGCGCAAACCGCGGCGCGCTACATGATGGAACGTTTTTCGGTAGAGCAGGGCAGCGGCGTGATTCTGCAAACCGCCTCCACCAACGGCATCGTCGGGCAACCTTATTATGCGGATTACAACGCCACCAAAGCCGGCGTGATTGAACTAACCAAGACCATGGCCGTTGAACTCGCGCCTAAAGTTCGCGTCTGCGCCGTGGCTCCGGGATATGTGCTCACGCCGATGCAGCGCGCGGAGTATAGCGACGCCATGCTTGAAGAAGTGAACCAGAAAATTCCGCTTCGCCGCCACGCCCAGCCGGAAGAAATCGCGGCGCTGTTCGCCTACTTAGCATCCGACGACGCGGCCTACGCCACCGGTCACGTCTACACTTTGGACGGCGGCGAAATCGCAGGAGGTTTAGCCAGCCGGTGAGCACCACGGTCTTTGTAGGCGGGGGCCGCATCACCAGCGCGCTGGTTGCGGGAATTGAACTTGCTGGGCACCAAGGGACAATCGTTATTCACGATCGTAACCCCGAAAAGCTACGAGCACTGAAGCGCGATTTTGCGATTACGGTCGAGCCTGATCTCCAGTCCGCAGTTGCCATGGCGAATTTGCTCATCCTGGCTGTGCGGCCCCTGGCGGTTGCGGAGACTGTCGATGCCATTGCCCGCTGCCCCGATGTTTCGAGGCTGCTGGCTGTCAGCTTGGCAGCCGGGATTCCGCTCAAGAAATTGCGGCGGCGTGGCTCGCGAATTCGCTGGGCGCGCGCTTTGCCGAGTCCGATCTGCCGCATCGGACGCGGCTTGACAGCCGTAACTTTTGCCCGGAACCTCACCAGCCGGGACCGCAAACGAGTGCGCAATTTCTTCGAGCAAGTTGGCCCGGTGCTGGAAATGCCAGAAAACCGCATGGACGCTTTCAATGCGGCCTACTCGCCGGCCCATGGCTATCACGCTCTGGAAATCCTGGCAAAAGCCGCACAGGATAATGGACTGGACGCGAAGATGGCGATGACTGCCGGAGCGCACGCGTTAGCGGATGCAATCTTTTATTGGAGAGAGAGCGGACAGAAACTTTCTGACCTTCTGCACGAAGCGGCGACTCCCGGCGGGACTTCGGCCGCTACGCTGGCAGCCATGGACGCGGAAGGCTACAGGAAAGTGATCGAGGGAGGTCTTGCCGCCGGCATCCGGCAAGCGCGAGCGAACGCGCGCCGCTGATTTCTGCCGCTACTTCATCCATTTCACGCCCAGCCGTGCCAGACGTACTAGATGGTAGAGAGGGAACAGCGGCTTCGGAAGCTGAATGGTCTCCCATTCTCCCGGCCCAGGAGTAAACGTGAGCCGCGTGAGAAATCGCAGACGATCGGCTCGTCGTTCGCGAAGCCGCATCATCAGGCGAAAATACTCGACCTTGTGTTCCTCGTAGCAGACTCCTTTAGCCACGGAGATGGCCATCTGTTCCGTGAACGCATGCGCTGTTTTGTCTGCCATGGCCGCATCTCTGATCGGCGCTGGAATCGGCGTTGCCAGAAAGCGATTTCCCAACAGTAGCGTGAGGTGAACAATGCGTTCAATGCCAAGGTGATGAGCTTGAGCCTGCACCCAATCCCAATTTAAATCTTGCCGCTTCAGAATCTGTGCGATGTCGCAAAGCCAGATCAGGCGTCCCCACACGTGCTTGGCGGCGTGTATGGACAGCACCAGGAGCAAGTCTTCTGGTGAGGGCGTCTTCATCCGGCGGCCCGAGACAGTTGCGTTCACAGCCCGCTCGAACAATCCGTCCATATCAAAATCGACGGCATAGAAGCGCGGCTGCAGTGCCCATTGCAGCTCCAGAAGATTTTTCCCCGCGGGACTGTCGAAGGTGCATTCATATCCCGAAGCAATGTACGCGGCTTCGGCATTCTCGGGAATCGGCAAGCGCGGCGTATATGCGAGCTCACGAACTGCGCTCTTGATCCGGGGCACGTCTTGCTCACGCACGAGTAAATCGATGTCACCGGACTGACGCATCGCCATGTCTCCGTAGTAAGTCTCCGCCAGGACGACGCCCTTATAGGGAATGACTTCGACGCGAAGCGAATCGAGACGCTCCAAAATGCGGATCAACTCGCGCGTGAGAAAGAGGGATTTATGAATGTTCCTCTCGTATCTCTGGCGTAGTGATGTGAATACCGCAGACGGAACGATGTTGGCCAGAGGCTTGAGGTTCTGGAAGAGCAGAGAAGATGTGCCGTGATGGTCGGCTAGAAGAAGGACAGCATCCCAATCCAGTTGCGAATCGATGAGAATTCGAATACGTTCGGAATCGCAGAGTCCCGTATCCGGGGAACTCGCTGCCAGTACGAGATTCCATTCGGGAACGACGGGAACAGTTGGCGCGGAAGGGGTCACGGATTTCAAGTCATCTTAGCAGGGACACGCCGTGTACCCGATACAGGCCTAAGGATTTCCCGACACGATTGAGAAAACGGTGAGTTACTTTTGTCACCGTCATTAGCTCATTCTTAGGAGGCGCATCGTGTCGCTTCTGTCAAACTAGTGTGTTAGCTGCACAAAGAATCGTGGAATGGAAATACTCACTCCTAAAGCGACCAGGCAAAGCACGCGACTGCGCGTGCAGATTGTCCTGAGTGTGACCAGCCTCGACCGCGTACACCCGTTTTCTGCAAAGTGTGTTGCCCTAGTGGTCAGTGCGCAGGGCTGCGGATTGAGCGCTCCGCAAGCATTGCCTCTTGAAACTCCTGTGTTGTTGAGTGATCTGCCCGGAGGTGGAAGTGCATCGGGCCGTGTGGCCAGCTGCCTGCCGTTAGGGAATGACGGAAAGCAGTTTCTCATTGGAGTAGCGCTCTATAACCACGGGAATGTGTGGGGAATCGCCGATCCGCCAGAGGATTGGAATTGCGCTTCTACTGCGCCGGCTGCTTCGCCGAGTACGACAAAGAACGCAGCGGCCAAGAGCAAGGACGTTTGGCCTTACAATCTGTTCTCCGGTCACAGCGAGACGAATCCCAGAAGAAGATAATTCCCGACAGCCAGGCTCGCCGAGCGGCATTCGACAATCAAGCTTGTCGAACTCCGAAGCCAGCGAAATCGAAAACTTTAGCGTTCGCGTGACGCCAATGGGTATCCCTACTCTCCTTCTTTCGTAACCTCGTGACGTGGGCAGCGAGGTGGCATAATTCATGCACGATGTCGTCCACGCCAGAACCAGCACTAGAGAATTCGCCCTCCAACGCGGCAAGCGTTACGCCGCGCCCGTTTCGCGTAAAGCTTCGAGGATCCATCCTGGCGCTTATTCGACTGCCTAACCGGCGCGAGGTGCGCGGAAAGCTGCATCAAATCTCGACTACCGGTGGACTGCTGAACGTCGAGGCGCCTCTCGATGAGAAGGTAAAGGTAGAGTTAATTTTCCATCTGGGCGAGACCACCATCCGCGAAAAGGTGGAGATGCTATTCCCTATGTGGGCTACGCAAGGATGGTTGCAGCCTTTTCGCTTCGTCGACATGCCGGAAGCGAACAAGAACGTCCTCGAAACAAACCTTAAGGCGTTCGTGCAGCAGACGCAAGGCTGACGCGCACCATCGCAAATTCCCAAGCCTAAGGCATACTGCCAAGCTTGCCCGGAAAATGAGGGCAGTACGACTGCGAAAAATACTACCCTCATCCGCAGGCGAGCTACCTAGAAGTGGAACCCGAGTTCCGCCGTCAGCGCACGTGGCGTTACATAATGCGTGCCGCTGAAGGTGGAGAGGAAGTTGTAGAGCGCATACTTGCTGGCGAGGTTAATGGCTGTCAGTTGCAGGCTCCATTTGTATTTGTCGCCGTGGAACAGGTTGTCATGGCCCACGGACATGTCGAAGAGGCTCCGGTGTGCAATGCGCGGCGGCTTATGGTCGTCGTTCTCAGTACCTGGTGGAGGTACGTTTATGAGCGCAGATCCGAACGCCGATGCGGGGCAGTTGTAAGGCAGTGGGACCGTCGGGGTCGCGCGGACACCACTACAAGTGAAGCCGGCTTCAGCCTCTTGATCAGCTGAAAGCGGCACCTGACCCACGTTGGCAGCCATCATGCTCACGTTCGGCACGCCACCGATGAGGACCGACTGCGGGCAGTCGTTGCTCGCACTGATCCCGTAGCACGGAGTTGCGCCTGCCACCAGTCCAGTGTCATACCGCCAGTTGAAGCCCATCCAGGGACCGCGTTTCCAGGGTTGGTACTGGAAGTGGGTCGTCTGGTTGAACCTCTCATCGTGGTCAATGCGGAAGGGAGTGCCCGGCGCGCCCACAGTCGCGCCCGCTCCGGCGATCTGCGGCGGGAAGAAACGCGCCGCCACGCTGGAGAAAACCATCAGCGCCGAGAAGCCATGGATTTCAGGCACGCTGACGCGGCCCGCATATCCGGGAATTTTCGAGTTGTGCCATTCAATGGGGTAAGTGATCGGCGTGTTCCCGAGCACGCTGAAATCGAAGCCATTGTGCGTGTACTTCGAAATCCACTCGCCAGAGAAGACCAGGTACTTCCCGAAAGCCTGCTCCAGGCCAGCGTGGAATTCGTTGCGAAAGCCGACGCTCAAAGGATTTGTCGCCGACGAAGAACAGAGAAGCAGCGGGTTTAGGACAGCGTTGGCGCATCCAATGCTGGATAGGATCAGGTTTTCGTTAAAGGGAGATTCGAGCGTGCGGGCGTAGGAAACCCGGAGAATCGTGTTGGTCTTCTTGATGTTGTAGGCCACCCCAACCCGAGGCTCGACTTGGTTCCCGCTGGTGATCCCGTTATAGAGATCGCCGCGCAGGCCGAGGTTCAAGGACCAGTTGCCTTTAGTGATGTTGTCGCGCACGTACAAGGCGAGTTCCTTGATGTCGGTGTGGCCACTGAAAACGTAGGAGACTCCGCCACGGGTCAAGTCGTACGGAGCCAAGGTCGTACTGTAATAAGGGTAAAGAGCGTTGCCGGGCGCGTTCGGGTTGGTTGGAATGTTTGCCTGTAACGGGCCGGTCACGCCGGGGCAATCCGCAGGAGTGAGCCCGGGAGCTGCGACCCAGGGATAGATGTTCACCGAACTGGTGCCGTAAACGTTAGTGATGCAGGGTGCGTTGTAGGTAGGATCGACGATCCCGATGGGCTCGTTCTCGTTGAGAAAAGTCTGTTGGTAGGTGGCTCCAGCCTTGATTTGGTTAATGCCTTTGACATAGGAGAGATCCGTCCGCAGTCCCGCGTTGGTGAGCGTGCGGTCCTGACCAACCGTCTGTCTCTGGAGACTCGGCGGCCCGAGGTCCGCGAACGGATCTTTGCTGCCGTAGTAGTTGTAGTCGTCGCGGCGCACGAATGCTCCCAACGTGTAAACGGCGTGCGTGTTGAGCACATGCGTCCATGAAGGCGCGATGTTGAATGTTCCAATCTTGGAAACCTGGTCCGTTGGTCCCACCGGATTTCCGTCCGGGCCTATGCCGGGTGCGCCGAAAGCTGCTGCCATCTGCGGCTCAATTCCAAACAATCCACTCCAGGGCGTCGCGTTTTCGGCATCGAGATTGTTCGGCGTCTGAAACCAGCTCCGGCTGTAGCCAAAGTTCAGGTGAATGGAGTCGATGTTGGTGAGTTGATAGTCCACGCGGTCGAACAGGTTTTCTTCGTTGCCCTTGTCGTGGAAGACTGTGAACTCCGGTGGGTCGAGGAATCGGCCGGTGTTCAGAGCATTTGCCGAGATGAAGTTTCCCCAGTTCTTACCCCCGTACGCCAGCTCGGCTTCCACGTTGGATGTTCCAAACGTGCCATAGGAAGTGGTCACGCTGCCGTGAGGCGTTGTTACTCCCTGACCAGAGCGCGTGGTCGCAACAATCACCACGCTAGTCTTGCCTCCGTATTCCGCCGGTGGCGCACCCGAGATCACTTCCATGGATTCGATCGCATCGACGGGAAGCTGGTTGGAAAAGACTTTGCTTTGCTGATCAGTAATAGGTTGGCCGTCGATGCTGAACGAATTCGAGGCATGGTCGCCGATCCCGTGGAAGAGACCGTTGGAGTCGGCAGCGATTCCCGGGGTCGAGAGAGTAACCAGCGAGCTCAGTGACGAGGTCGTGCTTTCTAAGGGAAGCTTGTCGAACAGGTTCTTGTCAATGTCGGAGTGGAAGGTGGGGTCATTCTCCAGCAAATCGGCTGCCTGAGCTTCGACCGTCACAGAAGTGGCGGATCCCGAAACTTGCAGACTCACTTTGAGGCTGACAGGCACAATGGAGCGGACCTCAACATCCTGCGCATTCTGTGTGAACCCGGGCGCATCCACCGTCATGTGATAAGGGTTGAAGGGTATGTTCGGGAGGCTGAAAGTTCCGGCTTTGTCCGTGGTGGTTGAGCGATCGAAGTGACTGACTGGGTTGTGAATTTCGACGGTCGCATTAGGCACGACAGCGCCGGTTGGATCGAGGACGGTGCCGTTGAGGGAGCCGGAATTGCTGCCTGACTGGGCATAAGCGCGAAGGCTGAAGGTCAAAAAGAAAATCACCATGGAAGCCGCGAGAAGCGACTTCATATAAGAAGCCTGCATGATTCCTCCGTAAGATTCGGTCTAAAAGATCAAGGGAACGGTTCCTGGAAAAACGAACCGGGCCGGTACTTCGGATGAAAATCTGATCTTTAGACGGCAGGAGGCGGGCGGACGGATAGCGCGAAAGCCACCAGGCGCTGTTTCGCGGAACTGGGCTGAGGACGGAACGGGAGCACACGCCGGAAGACCGGCTTGGGTGTGGGGGGAGTGCTGGCCGGCGCCGCGGATTGCGCAGCAACGCAAACCTGGCACGTGGTGGATTCATCCTGAGTCGAGTGGTGATGCACGGCAAACGCGAATGCTGACCAGAGTGTCAGCAGCAGCGAAAGCCACGCAACTCGTTTCAAGGTTAACGGCATGATTCCCCACAGTCCTGTGGTCGAATTTACAACGAAACGGCAAACGGCGCAATGAACGCAAGTGCGTTGGACGCTCGGCGGTTGCCGAAAGCGGTACTATTTCCTGCGGCTCATTTCCTGAACCTCAATTCTGGCATTTTGCGACGTCGGGGGCAACCGGGAGAAATTAGAGTTCGTTCTATCTGGCGTGGTATTGCCGGCTCCCGTTGCGTTTGCAGGGATTGTGTTAGCTTAGAAGAATTGGGCCCGTAGCTCAGCGGTTAGAGCAGTGGACTCATAATCCATTGGTCCAAGGTTCAAATCCTTGCGGGCCCACCAAGATTGTTCCTACAAGGCTCAAGTTTTTGCGTTTCAGAAAGACTCAAGCACAACCGGCGTTTGCCGAGAACTTACTCACGATGGGACAATACCGAATGCGCAAATCGTGTATCACAGCGGTAAACATATTGGCGGCGGGGACGTTGCTGCTGGGGCACGCCCTGGCGCAGCAGACTCCGGCAGCCACGACTCAATCGACCACACCAGCCACCAAGGCTCAGACTCCCGCAACCAAGCGACCGTCTACAACGGCGAAGAGCGCGACTCCCCTGGCCCTGAAGACGCCGAAAGATAAATTCAGCTACTCCCTTGGAATGAAGATGGGAGAGAACCTCAAGAAGCAGTCTGTTCCCGTCGATCCAGCGATTCTGGAGCGCGGATTGAAAGATGGCTTGGCGGGCGGCAAGACCTTGCTCACCGAAGATGAAGCGCAGGCTGCGATCGCGGAAGTGCAGAACGATATGCGCAAGAAGCAGCAGGAGAAGATGCAGGAGATTGGCGCTGCGAACAAGAAAGAAGGCGCAGATTACCTGGCGGCAAACAAAGGAAAAGAAGGCGTGGTTACGTTGCCCAGCGGGCTGGAGTACAAGATTCTGACGGAAGGCACTGGTCCGAAACCCACGGCGAGCGACACGGTAGTGTGCAACTATCGCGGTACGCTGATCAACGGCACGGAGTTCGACAGCTCCTCCAAGCACGGTGGACCAGCGACGTTTCCGGTCAGCGGCGTGATCAAAGGCTGGACCGAGGCGCTGCAGCTCATGCCGGTAGGATCGAAATGGCAACTATTCATTCCGTCTGATCTTGCTTACGGTGATCGCGGCGCGGGCGCCGACATTGGCCCTGACACAACGCTCATTTTCGATGTGGAATTGCTCTCCATCCAGGATAAGAATAAGGAAAAGGCGCCAGAGCCCGCGAAGGATCCAGGCCAGAAGTAGGTTGAGATCGCGACAGATTCGACTAGTGGGAGCGGAGCCGCGGAAAGCGTCTCCGCTATTTTTTCGGGGAAGAGAAAATCGGTTCCAAGCTCGATTAACCACTTTGGGGCGCGCGGCCTTCGAATTGTTGACAGGCTGAATGCAGCGAGAGTAGCGTGGCCTGAGATCAGGGGAAAGCCCTCTTAACCCTTAACTGAGGAGCCTCAACCATGTTGTGCAGAGTTCTGTGCACGGCGGCCATTGTGTGTCTTGCAGTGAACTCCAGCCTGGCGCAAGACCCGACCAAAGTGGAACCCAAGCATTACAAGCTTTTGTTCGAAAACGAACGCGTGCAGGTAGTGAGCGTGCACTATGGTCCGCACGAAAAGTCAGAGATGCACGATCATCCCGGTGGGGTGGTAGTTATCGTCAAGGGAGGACACCTCCGTTTTACCGATCAGAACGGAAAGGTCACAGAGAGTGTCGCAAGAGCGGGCGAAGCGCGTTGGTTTCCGCCCTTCAAACATAAGGTCGAGAATGTCGGCGACGAGCCCTACGATGCAGTTTACGTTGGCCTCAAGGGTAGGGTGACGGAGGTTGGCGCGAATGGAGTTGGAGAATCCACGGTGAGCTCCGAAGAGCTGGCGAAGATTTTGGTGCAGTATGCGGCGGCTACAGCCAAACCGTGAGCAGATTGTCTCGCCTCACTATTTTTCAGCTTTAGTTCTGCTTGTGTGGTCATCTTGTGCGCATACTTCCATAGCCGCCCTCCCGTGTAATAATCTTTAAGGTTACAAATTCCTGACCGAAGGAAGTGTATGGCGCACACGGTGTTTTGCGTGAAATTGAAAAGGGAGCTGCCCGGACTGGACGAGGCTCCTTTCGACAATGATCTTGGCCGTAAAGTTTACGACAATGTCTCTCAGGAAGCGTGGCGGATGTGGACGGAACATTGCAAGATGCTGCTCAATGAATATCGCCTGAATCCCGCCCGCCGCGAAGATCAGGAAGTGATCGTCAAGCAATTGGAGCAATTCTTTTTCGGAGAAGGTTCGGCGGTGCCGAAAGAATACGTGCCACCGGCCCAGAAGTAGTGTTTCGGTGACACCGTGTTCCCGGATCCTCCGGGAACCCACACATTCACAGTTCTGCAATATTCGCCGCCGTGGAAACTGCCTAAGTTGTTCTCCCACCTGCGTTTACTTCGCTGGTTACTATTGCACTGATTTTGATGCACCTTTCATCACCCCTTAACATTCGGTCACTACGATCGAGATGTGGATCTGCCCGTGTACAACACGCTGATCCTTTCCGACCTGCACCTTGGCGCGGAGACGAGCCATGCGCGGGAAGCCACTCGCGTGCTCAAAGAAAATGTCTTCCGGCGCTTGATCCTTCTCGGCGACATTTTCGCCGATCTTAATTTCGCCCGCCTGACCAAAGACCACTGGAAGTTTCTCAGTTACATCCGCAAATTGTCGAATCCGAAGCGCAATGTGGAAGTGGTGTGGGTGGAAGGCAATCACGATCACGGCCTGACGAACATCATGTCGCATCTGGTGGGGGTGCGGGTTTACCAGCGCTACGCCTGGAATTTCGCAGGGCAGCGCCATATTGCGATTCACGGGCACCAGTTTGATGGATTTCAGGTGAACAATGTCCGGCTGAGCCGGCTGGGCACTTCGATCTATCTCAAGTTGCAGAAATTTGATTTCAAGAGCAAGCCGATCGCACGCCTGATCGACCGGCTGAATACACGCTGGCTGCGTATGTCGTCGAAAGTGTCCATGGGAGCGTTGCAATACGCGCGGCAGCATGATGCCGGCCGCATCTTCTGCGGCCATACGCACGAAGCGGTTCATGTCGAGCAGGATGGAATTCATTACTACAATTCAGGCGGCTGGGTCGACTCCCGCTTGACTTATCTGACCGTCGACGAACAGGGGGTTCGTATCCATGACTTTAACGAGCATGACTCCAACGAGCGAGCTGACGATCGTGATTCCAGCCAAGAACGAGGCGGAGCTGATTCCGCGCTTGCTGACTTCGCTGACGAATCAGGACTACTCGAAGATGTCGAGTACGAGAGTGTTGGTAGCTGACGCTAACTCGACCGATGGTACTCGCGAGATCGTCCTGAGCTTCCGCGATCGGCTGAATGTGAGCGTGATTCGCGGCGGAATGCCCTCGGTCGGGCGCAATCTGGGAGCCGCGCAAGCCGATAGCACCTACGTGCTTTTTCTCGACGCTGATATCGAACTCGCACATCCGTCGGTGGTCCGCCGCGCGGTAGAACTGGCGCAGAGTAAGCAACTTCACTGCGTGACCACGAACATCCTATGCCGCGAGGGCAACTGGATCGACAAGCTGTTCTACGCGGGCAACGATTTCTTTCAATACTTGTCGCGCCTGCATCATCCCTTCGCCACCGGAATGTTCATGCTCTTCGAGGTGAAACAGTTCCGGAAACTGCGCGGATTTCACGAGCAGGTGGCTTTTGCTGAAGATTATCTTCTCAGCCAACAGGTGGAGCGGAAGCGATTCGGCATTGTGCGCGGGGGCGTGTACACGACGAATCGCCGTTTCCAAAAGATGGGACATCTGCGCGTGGGATGGTTATTCCTGAAAACCGCCATGAACTACTGGAACGAAAACTACTTCCTGCGCGATCACAAGTACTGGGCCTAAGGTAAAGTCGTCCAGTTCAACTCCCACTCGGTTTTCTTGGTGGCCACAAAAACAGGATCCGGCCAAACAGCTGGATCCTGTTTTTCGTATCGACACGAAGGAGTGTATTTTGGCCGCTCTTTAGAATCGCAGCACAAGGCCCGTCGATAACCGTACGTCGTTTTGGGTTGCTCCAAAGTAACGGGTTTCCACATAGTCACCCTGGAAGCGCCAAGCGATGGGGCGAATGACTTTGTAGTCGAGGCCGCCACCCAGGGCCCAGGCGAACGACGTATCGCTGGGCTGCCCGAAGTTCTCCGCCACAGCGGCGCTCTGGCTGGTGGTGATGTGTCCCACGCCAAACATCGCCTGGGCAAAGGGGCGCAACTTTCCGACGCTCACCGAAACCCGCGGTCCAAACATCGCGGTAAACTCGTGGGCATTGACGTTCACAGATGAATTCTGTCCACCCACGTTAAACACATAGCTCTGGGAGCCGTAGTGACCGGCCACGTCACCCACAAAACCAACCCAGGGAAACACTTTACCCTCAACCGAAGCCTCCCATCCGTTCAGGTTCGCTCGGCTGGAATTGGCGAAACCCAGCGCAGAGGAACTTGTATTCTCGTACGAGTAGCCGAAGAAGACGTTGCCACTAGTGGGAACCTGAGCACTTGCCAGACCTGCAAACAGAAGCAGAACAAAAGAGATGAAGCCGATCTTACGCATTGATTCTTGTCCCTGCCTTTCTGATTTCTTTAAGTTGATGGAATTTCACGAATGTTAGATGCAATGAGACGAAGCTGGGTCAACCAAGCGGTTGAATGGATCTGCAGTGCGTCGAGTAAAGAGTTGTTTTCTGAGAAAACAGGGCGGTGACAAAAAATTACAAATAGAATCACAGTGGCGCCCAGGATTCACCCACGGTGAGGTCGTGCAGCATCTCTGAAATATCTTTTCCTAGAACCTCCAGACTAATCCGGTCGATCCGCGAATATCGTTCTGGGTAGCACTCAAGAGGTGCGTGCGCATGTAGTCAAACTGGAGACGCCAGGAAAAGTGCTTCATGAAGAGAAACTGGAATTTGCGATCGACGCCGCCGCCGGCATCCTCTGCAATGGGGTAATGCGTAAAACCGTCCGAGGTCATGCGCTGCGCTCCGCCCATGATGTGGACGAAGGGTCGCCACTTCCCGTAATTGAAAGAAAGCCGAGGCCCGAGGAAAAGATTGTACTGCTGAATTCCGACGCGGTAAAAACCGCTGCCATCCAATACCACCCCAAGATGCGGGTAACGGGTCAAGGGAAAATCTTCAAAGGAGGCATTCCATCCGCGGAAAGTATAGCGGTTGGTAGGGATGACATCGACGGAATCGCCGTAGGCAACTCCGACATACACGTTCCCACTGGGAAGCAATTGCGCCCTGGATGTGGTTGCGAACAGCATCAGACTCAGGAACGCCAGCACCACGGCTGCGGTTTTTGACACGAAAATAATTCCTCCCCTGGCAAATTTATGCCAGCAGCAAATTCTACCTGAATGTGTGAAATTCGTTAGATGCAGTGTAACCGAGGCCCAAGATGCCCGTGTCCCAAAATTGTGCCCGTGCGAATTTGGAAAGCCCTAAGCACGAATTTACCTTCTTTTTATGATTCCGAAATGCTTCTGCGTGCGTCTATCTACTAGGATGCAATCTACGGCTAGCACTTGGCAAACACAGCCGCGGCCTTATGATCTGGCGAGCGCCAGAATTCAACCAAAGGAGTCGAAGTTGAAGCTCAGTATGGAAACTCGGTATCGCGGCGATGTAATGATCGTTCACTGCCAGGGCCGAATCGTCTATCGCGACGAAGCCGCCGCACTCTCGCGCGTGGTAGGAGAAGTTCTTGAGAACAGGGGCAAGGTGGTGCTGGATCTCAGCGGTGTCAGTTCAATCGATAGCGCCGGGATTGGGGAATTGGTTTTGCTGCACAGTTGGGCGCGTTCAAAGAGCGCCGACTTGAAGTGCGCCAGCCCCACCGCGTTGGTACGCGGTCTGCTGGACCTTACCAACATGGATTCAGTGCTCGAAATTCACCCCAGCTTGAGCGAGGCGTTGGCGGCTTTCCAGCCGGGAGAAGTTTGCGCCGATTGCTGATTGAAAGAGGCAGCGTTGCTCCGATCCATGAGCGATGCTGTTTTTGTTCGCCTTTCAGCTTTCGCGTTGGAAACGGTAGCGGCCAGCGCGCTCGGTCGCTACTGCCTCGGCGACTTTCAAGAATGCCTGGGCTGCATGGGAGAGTCCCGCTTCCTTCCGATAGATCAAGCGCAGTTTGCGCTGGACCCGCAGTTCGCGCACCGGGATGCTGATCAGTTCACCCCGCGCCACTTCCGTTTCCACGCTCATCTCGGGCATAAGGGCCACGCCACTCCCTAGGGCAACGAACTGCTTGATGGCCTGCAACGTGGGCAGCTCAAGATCCATGTGCAGCGGCGTTTTGTACTTCTGAAAAGCCTGCAAGACTTTCTCGCGATAAGGAGACGAAACAATGTGGGCCACAAACGATTCCGCACCCAATTGCCGAATGCTGACCTCCCGGAACGCAGCCAGCGGATGCTTGGGGGGAACCACCAGCGCCAGCTCGTCGAGATAGGTCACCACGGAGTGCAGCCGCGGCTCTTCCGGTTTGTAAGACAGCACGCCCAGTTCGGCGCTATGCTGCAACACGTCATCGGGAATGCGGCTGCCCAGCGCTCGCTGCACCGTGATCTTGATCATGGGATGCAGCCGCCGGAACTCCGCCAGCACCGGTAGCAAGTAGAGCGCGGTAAATTCGTTGGCCGCGATTACCAGCTTGCCCTTTTGCAGTTCGCGCAACTCCGCCAATGATTCATGCGCATCGCGACGCAGGTTAAGCAACTTCTCGGCGTATTCGTAGAGCACTTGTCCGGCGTCGGTCAGAACGCCCTCACGGGAGGAACGATCGAAGAGGCTCTCCCCCAGTTCATCCTCTAATTTGCGAATGGTCTGACTCACCGCCGACTGGGTGCGGTAAAGCTTTTCCGCGGCACGGGAGAACCGCCGTTCGCGGGCGACGCTTAAAAAGACTTCCAGTTGCGAGAGGTCCATTTGATCAGCCTGTAATGAAAAGTTTATAGTCCATAAGCAAACCTTATCATAGAAGATTATCTAATGATCAGTGCACAATTATAAGCATTGCTTCAGCCGCGTGCGCTCGTACCATAGAAGCTATATAAGACGAGGAACATTGATGGCTATGGAGAAAGTCCGAGTCACTGTTTTCGATACCACCCTGCGCGACGGAGAACAGTCGCCGGGCTGCAGCATGAACCATCAGGAGAAGCTGCGTCTGGCGCACCAGATCGACCGCCTGGGCGCCGACGTGATTGAAGCGGGGTTTCCTATCGCCTCCGACGGTGATTTCGAGGCAGTGAAGGCCATCGCCAGCGTTGTGCGCCGGCCAATCATTGCGGGATTGGCACGAGCCTGCCGGCAGGACATCGAGCGTGCCTGGGAAGCCTTGAAAGAGGCCGCGCGCCCGCGCATTCATGTCTTTCTGGCGACCTCGGATATTCATCTCCAATATAAGCTGCGCATCACGCGCGATCAGTGTCTGGCGCAAGCTCGCGACGCGGTGAGCTTCGCTAAGTCGTTATGCGATGACGTGGAGTTTTCTCCCGAAGACGCTACTCGAACTGACCCTGATTTTCTTTGCCAGGTGCTGGAAGCAGTGGTGGAAGCGGGTGCTACCACGCTCAATATTCCGGACACCGTTGGTTTCACCGTGCCTGCGGAATACGGAGAATTGATCGCCACCATTCGCCGCCGGGTAAAAGGAATCGAGAACGTTACGATTTCCACCCACTGCCACAATGATCTCGGCATGGCGGTTGCCAACACCATGGCCGCCGTGGCTGCTGGCGCTCGCCAGGTGGAGTGCACCATTAACGGCATCGGCGAACGTGCCGGCAACGCCGCGCTCGAAGAAATTGTCATGGCCATGCGTGTGCGCCGCGACCGTTATCCTTACCAGACTGGCATTGTGGGCGAACAATTATTCCCTGCCAGCCAGATGCTCAGCGAAATTATCGGTGTGCCCGTGCAGCCTAACAAGGCGGTCACGGGACGCAATGCCTTTGCGCACGAGGCCGGAATCCACCAGGATGGAGTCCTTAAGAATCCACTGACGTACGAGATCATGACGCCGCAGTCAGTCGGCGTACCCGACTCAAAGCTGGTCCTGGGCAAGCATTCGGGTAGACATGCACTCAGCATTCGCTGCGAACAACTGGGCTACCAGTTTGACCGCCGCGCCCTGGATGACATTTACCGCCGCTTCGTCCGGCTGGCCGACAAAATCAAGCATGTTGAAGATCATCACTTGCTCGAGCTGATTCGCGATACCCACAAGCCGGCGGCTTCGGCTACACCGCTGTTCGAGCCGCTTCCCAGCGCGGTTGCGGCTGCCGCGAAAGTCGCGGCGCAAGAGCCGCCGCGGCCGTTCCCGCTCGCGCCGCAAACCAATGCATTCGGCTTGCCCTTGCCCATTGCCGGGGAACAACCCCACGATCAGGAAGACTACCTCTGGGGCGTGTAGCGTTTCCGCGCGGCAAGAGAGCTTCGGATAAACTACCCGCATGCTTCTGAATCTCACCATTCTCCCTGGCGACGGGATCGGTCCCGAAGTCACCGGGCAGGCAGTTCTTGTCCTGCAGGCCGTCGCGGAGGCCTTCGGACATCAGCTTAAGCTGCAACATAAGAACGTTGGCGGTGCGGCGCTGGCAGCCGTGGAAGATCCGCTACCTGCGGACACGTTACAGGCTTGCCTTTCTTCGTCTGCAGTCCTGATGGGCGCGGTGGGAAATCCTGCGTTCGATCATTATCCGAATCATCTTCGTCCGGAAGCCGGACTATTGCGGCTGCGCCGAGAACTTGGGGCTTACGCGAATTTGCGTCCCGCAATTTGTTTCCCTGCGCTGGAGGATTCTTCACCGCTGCGCGCCGACCTGGTTCGCGGCACTGACATCATGATTGTCCGCGAGTTGCTCGGAGGACTTTATTTCGGAGAACCACGTTCCATTGCGGGGTCGCCGGGGACTCGCGTGGCCACGAATACCATGACCTACGACGAGCCGGCCATCGAGCGCATCGCCCGGGTTGCCTTTGAGCTGGCCATGAAGCGCCGCCGCAAGGTTCTGTCGGTCGATAAAGCCAATGTTCTCGAGTGCTCCCGCTTGTGGCGTGAGGTCGTGATCCGTTGCGCGAAAGACTATCCGGGCGTGCAGCTCTCTCACATGTATGTGGATTCTGCCGCGATGTCGCTGGTGCAGCGTCCGAAAGATTTTGATGTCGTGCTCACGGAGAATATGTTTGGCGACATCCTTTCCGATCAGGCTGGTGGGGTGGTGGGTTCGCTCGGACTGCTGGCTTCGGCAAGCATCGGCGGCCAGGTCGGCTTGTACGAGCCGGTTCATGGTTCTGCGCCCGATATCGCCGGTAAGGGAATCGCGAATCCGTTGGGAGCGATTCTTACCGTTGCGCTGCTGCTGCGTCATTCGTTTCAGTTGGAGCGCGAAGCTGCCTGTGTTGAAAATGCCGTCAGTGCTGTGCTGAATGAGGGTTGCCGCACGGCAGATCTTGCGCGCGCCGGACAAAAGTCAATCACGACGTCGGAGATGGGAAATAGAGTAGCTGGTGCGGTGAAGGAGTGGTCTGCGAGGAACTCGGTCATCGCAAAATAAGGGGCGGCTCAACGTCTGACACGTTCCGCTGAATCCTTTCGCAACGAGGGAACTTCCATCTGTCCAGCGGGGAACTCACTTTCCCGCAGCTGATTTTTTCGCTTTCCCGGCGAGCATTTCAAGTGGCGGATACGAACCGAGGTCAATCAAGGTACGAAGGGGCGGTTGCGCGCCATCGCGGATCGCTCTCACGAGCATTTCCAGGGCAATTTGCGTCGTCGTCAGGGAGACCACCGTGGCTGCCAAGGTCCCCTGATCCACCCACGCTTTTCCCTCGGATGCTAGACCGTCGACGCCCGTGAAGGGCAGGGCCAGCCACCGTTTCCGCTCCTCTGGATCGGGAAGATCGGCGAACGCTCTTCTGGCCCCCGCCGCGATTCCGTCGTACTGACAGCCCACAGCATCAATGGAACTCGCGCGGTTGGTAGAGAGACGGAGCCAGGCGGTTACCGCCTGGTATGCGCTCGCCTCTTCCCAATTGCTCCGGAGCGCTTTGATGTGAATATTGCTGGGCTTTGTGCTTTCCATGCCGGCCGTTCGTTGCTGAGCGGCAGAGTTGTTGACCGGGCCCTGGATGTACAGAACCATGCCGCCTGCGGGCAATAGTGCGGCAAATTGCCGCCCCTGAATTCGTCCGATTTCGGTGTGATCTCGCGTAACGCAGAAGACCGGGACACTCGAACGGCTTCTGAGGCTGTTGAGATAATCCACGTCGCTATTCAGAACCACCCATCCAATACCCGCTGCCACCGCTGCTTCGGCGGGACGGACAAGGCCTGTCGTGGTCAGGGGCTCTAACAAGATTGCATCAGGCCGGGAACCGGACCCCGATTGAATGATTTCCAGCACCTGTTGGCTCTGGGTTACCGCGTCATTGTTGGCATTCAGGATGCGCACTTCTGCCCCAAGCCGATGTGCGGTTTCGGAGGCCGAATCCGCCTGCTCGTGTTGGTAGCTATTGTCGCTGGGAAGAGATAAAACGAAGTGGAGTTGCTTCACTGAAGCCCTCCAAGGGACATTTCAGTATACGACAGCACGAGCGAGCCGAAAAATGTGGTCCTCGCATCTCAAACCTGTCAAACCCGCGGTGCAGGGCCGCCTGGGAGGGTCTTTGCCGGTTGCGCGGCAACCACAGTCCCGCCATCGTATTTTCCGGTCAGGTCGTACCAGCGGACGCGAAGCATTTCCTCGCACATGCGTGCCCCGTCCAGCAGGGGATTGATGCGGGTTCCTCCACTGTGTCCCCAGCGCACGGGAACTTCCTCCACTTTGAAACCGAATTTGCGCGCGAGGAAGAGAATCTCCGGATCGAAGCCCCAGCGCTCGATGCGCTGCAGCGGCAGAATGGTTTGGGCCGCCCGCCGCGTGAAAGCTTTGAAGCCACACTGCGTATCCTTGAATTGCAGCCCTAAAATAATTCGAAGAAAAAGGTTAAAGAGTCTGCCGAAAAGCTGCCGATGTAACGATTGCCGTTGGGTTTGCAACTCGGCGCGCAACCAGCGCGATCCAATCGCGATGTCCGCTCCCGCCGCCAAAGCCTGCAGTAGCTTCGGCATCTCCTCGATTGGGGAAGATAAATCGGCGTCGCTGAACACTACGATGTCGCCACGCGCCTTCAGCATGCCGTTGCGCACGCTGTAGCCTTTACCGCGATTCCCGGGATTCTCCACCAGTCGCACTGCGGAGTTGTCCTTCGCGAATGCGCGCACGATCTCCGCCGTATTGTCGTGGGAACCATCGTTCACCACGATTATTTCTGCATCCCAGGCCTGCTGGCCCACGTAGGCCGCCACCTTTTCCAGGGTTGCCCCCAGACGCTGGCTCTCGTTGTAGGCCGGAATGACGATGCTATAGGTCATATCGTAGTTGGATGGCGCCACGCGGCTGGCTTGGTGGCCATACCGAAGTGCTTAAGATGTCGCTTTGCTGCAACCCGTTGCCGCTGAAAATCGCTGCGTTATTGTACGTCGGATTACGGCCGACGAAGCAAAATCGCGAATTCAGGGGTAAAGCCGAGAGCTGTCACTCAAGCTACGTTTCGCTTCTCCCGCAGCAAGTCGAGAAATTCATTCACTAGATCACCGTCCAGCAAGCCCATGCGGGCCTTCTCGCGCATGGTGAGGGCGGATTGTTCGTGGCCAATCGCAGGCTTGTAAGGGCGTTCTGTGCGAAGAGCGTCGTAGACGTCCACTACCTGCAGAATCCGGGGCAGCAGTGGGATTTCGGCCCCACTCAGTCCGTCAGGATAGCCGGATCCATTCATATGCTCATGATGGTGACGGATGATGGGAAGCACGAGGCGCAGCGACTTGAGCGGCTTACAGATATTCTCGCCGGTAACCGGATGCCGCTTCATGATCTTCCACTCATCGGGCGTCAGATCACTCCCCTTTTTCAAGATATCGTCCGGCACCGCGATCTTGCCCAAATCGTGGAGATATCCGCCGCGCCTGAGCGCCACAATCGAATCCTCATCCAGCGCCAGATGCCGGCCCAGATCGGCGGCATTCAATGCCAGCCGCTCGCAATGGCCCTCGGTGTAAGGGTCGCGGCTTTCTACAATGAGGCCGAGAGTGCAAAGCACAGAGTCCACGGTCTCGAGTTCGTCCGTGAACTCCTTCATTCGTAGCAGAGACTTCACCCGAGCCGTCAACTCTTCAGCCAGGACTGGCTTGTTCAAGAAATCGTCTGCCCCAGCCTCGATTCCACGCAACTTGTCCGCACTATCCGTCAATCCAGTAATCAGCACAAAAGGAATCAGTCGGGTCGCAGGATTTTCCTTGAGATCGCGGCATAAATCATAGCCAGACTTTCCCGGCATTCTGACATCGGACAGGATCAAGTCCGGCGCTTGCTGCTTCACCTCTGCTTCCGCTTGCTGAGCATCGCCCGCGGTTACGACTTCATAGCCGCGCATGGTCAGCAACTGACTCATCAGTGCGGCGATACTGGCGTTATCGTCTACCACCAGAATTCGCGCAGAGTGCCGACGAGCGCCCACTTCGCTCATGCTTTGATCAGAAGCGTCGCGTGCCCGGGAAGTTGTCCGGAGATCACTCAAAGAAAAACGGGGATCGCGAGGGAGAGTCATGATTACTGGCTTAACGTTTTCATTCTACTGCAATCCTAAAGCCGGCATGGTGACCGGCAGCCGATACGTAAATTAAGTTGCTGATTCTACTTCAATCTGCATTCCATTTTGGAACCAGCCTTATAACTTGTGACGTTTAACCTTGCCGTGCTAGCCGCCCGTTGCATAACCTGAGGCATGGTCCGCGCCTCCGAACGGCAATGTCAAGTACAGATCGCGCTGGCTCTCATGCTCATCTGCGGAGCAAGTATGGCGCAGGCTGTTTCCAAACCTCACGTCATCGCTTTTGGTAAATGGAGCACAGTTCCATGGTCGCCGGGTCTGGCGACGACAGACGACAAGCCGCTCACGCTGAAAGTTCGGCCTCTGCTCATCGACGCTCGCATCAAGGAATTCACCTTGGGCGCGGCGCACGAGGTTACCGACCGGTTGTTCGTCGTCCGGCGAGCTTTTCGGGTGAATGACAGCCTTCCCCAGGAATCCGCCTCTCCGCCGCACTGGCAATGGCAGCGCGGCGGATGGCTGCTGGTCGACCGCGCCACCGGACATGCTTCTGCCATTAACCTTCCGGAGTTTGATGCGTTTTATTCCGGTGCGAGTTGGTATCGCGACTACGCGGCTTATTGCGGCGTTTCGGAAGATGGCAAGAGAGTCTATGCCGTGGTTGCGCAGATCGGCCGTCGCAAGCCAGTGTTGAAGAAGCTGCTTGATGGTCAGAGCATTGTGGAAGGGGACGGGAAAGGCGCATCTCCCGGTTCTGCCTGTCCCGTGCCCCTATGGCAACGCTCGCCTACCCGAGTTAGTTTCGAGCCGTCAGCGGGGCCTAAGCAAGCCTTTGCCATCCGAGGACACGCCGTTGATTTGATGACCGAGGAGGACGAGGATGAAGACGCGAAGTAATGTTTGGCGGCGAGTAAAGAAAATTAATCTCCCGCTGCTTCCACTGCTGGTAGTTCCTCGGCTACTTGTTTCTCTTTCACCTTCGCGCTGGTCACCAGAATCACCGAGAGCACAACAACCAGACTCCCCATCACGATGAATCGGTCGACCCGTTCATGCAGGACTAGCCATCCCAAAAACACAGCGACCACCGGATTGACATATGCATACGTCGACACTTTCGAAGTCGGCACATGCTTCAGCAGCCAGATGTAAGCCGTGTAGCCGATCCACGATCCGCAGACCACGAGATAGAGCACCGCGCTGACGCCACGAATCGTCCAGGAAACTCGCGAAAAATCTCGCACCGCCAGCGCTAATAAGAAATTCCCCGCGCCGGCCGCCATTACCTGCCATCCGGTCGCGCTGAAAACGTCCATGCCTGACTGCCAACGCTTCGACAGCACCGACCCCAGCGCCCACAAGAACGATCCGCCCAGGAGTCCGACCGAAGCGCCTAACTCGCGCCGGCCGAGCGCTGAGGTCGAGTGCAACTCTGGCCAAAACAAAACCAGCAATCCCATAATTCCCAGCGCCAGTCCGGCCTTGCCTCGCCAGGAAATACGATGGTGGCCGAGCAGCAGCGAGTCCAGAACCAGAAACCACAATGGAGTGATTGCGATGATCAACGCCGCTAGTCCCGATGGGACGGTCTGTTCGGCCCAGGAGAGAGTCAGGTTACCGCCCATCAAGAGCAATAGTCCCACTACGGCGGCGAGCGCGATCTGCCGCGCCGAATACCAGATTCTGCGCCCGGTTGCCGCGCACACTGCCAGCATTACTACTCCGGCAATGGAAAACCGTACTGCACACATGAGAGCGGGAGGGATGCTCTGCACTGCGATGTCTATGGCGAGGTAAGTCGAGCCCCAGAACAGATACACCAGCCCGAAGGCAAGAATCACCGCGAAGCGGCTCGGGCTGTGAGTCTTGGACATGTAAGGTGAGATACAGGGAAGCTAAAAGATATCAGACGAGTGAGAATGCAAGTGCGACTCTAAAGATTGTGAAAGGAAGTTAGCCGATAGTCGGTCGGTCGGATCCGCGCGGGCAATAATCCGCATTAAGTCAACAAAAATGGGGGTTACGCCGCACCGCCTCGCCACGTATAATACTCATGAAGACATGGTTACCGATGCTGCGCAACGTTTCCAATTCGCATCCGCCGAACTCGCATCTGCCCGAGTGCTGGCTGCACTGCCTGGTGTGTCCGCGGCGTTACCGTGCGAATCTGCCTTCCCGCCTGCGCCCCAGTCTCTTCGGTAGCGACTAGCAAATCCTCCGCCTGATTTGCCTTGGCGTGCGTGCGCCTGAACCAAGGCCGCGTTCCAAGGTTCCTAATACTCACCACTCGCAGCTCACAACCGAGAGTTGCTTACGGAGGATGCCATGACCACCAAGACCATGACCGCCGGTCCCGCCGTTACCGGACCAAGAATCAAGACCGCACTGCCCGGGCCGAATGCCAAACGAGTGCTGGATAACGATCAGAAATATATTTCTCCGTCCTACACACGATCCTATCCGCTCGTCGCCAAGAGGGGCCGCGGGATTGTCGTTACAGACGTGGACGGCAACGAGTTCTACGATTTTTCCGCAGGCATCGCCGTGACCTCGACCGGCCACTGCCATCCCCACGTTGTGGCCGCTATGCAGAAGCAGGCGGGCGAACTCATCCACATGTCGGGCACCGATTTTTATTATGAGAACATGGTCACGCTGGCGGAGCGCCTGTCGAAGATCGCGCCCATGCCCGGGCCGCACAAAATTTATTACGGCAATTCCGGGGCAGAGGCGATTGAGTGCGCGCTGAAGCTGGCGCGTTATCACACCAAGCGCCAGAACATCATCGCTTTCTTCGGCGCGTTTCACGGACGCACCATGGGCGCGCTGTCATTGACTGCCTCGAAACCACAGCAACGGCGCCGCTTTGCGCCGCTGGTGCCGGGAGTGACACACGTACGCTATCCCGATGTGTATCGCGGGTGCGTAGGAGGCTCGCACGATAAGGACGCGGAGGCTTTCGCGCTGGGTTGCGCCCGCTTCATCGAAGAAAAGCTATTCAAGACCACACTTGCTCCGGAGGAGGTCGCAGCAATCTTTGTCGAGCCGGTGCAAGGTGAGGGCGGCTACGTGGTTGCGCCGACCATTTTCATGCAAGAGCTGCGCCGCATTTGCGATCGACACGGAATTATGCTGGTGGTTGACGAGGTGCAAAGTGGCATAGGGCGTACGGGAAAGTGGTGGGCGGTGGAGCACACGGGCGTCGAGCCGGATATGGTCTGCATCGCGAAGGGAATTGCATCGGGCATGCCGCTGGGCATTACCATGACGCGCTCTGAAATCATGGACTGGGTGCCGGGTTCGCATGCGTCAACTTTTGGCGGAAATCCGGTGTGCGTGGCTGCGGCGCTGGCTACGCTCGACGTGATCGAAAAAGAAAATCTGGTTGCGCATTCGGCGGAAGTGGGCGCGCACATGATGAAGCGCATGGCGGAGTGGCCCACGAAAATGAAGTTGGTGGGCGACGTGCGCGGGCGTGGATTGATGATCGGTGTCGACATCGTGAAAGATAAGACGACAAAAGAATACGGCGCGGCCGAGCGCGACCACATTGTCGAGAAGGCGTTCGAGCACGGCGTGCTCTTCTTGGGCTGCGGACCGAGCACGATCCGGCTGTGTCCGCCACTGGTGGTCACAAAAGAAGAAGCGGATGTCGCCCTGGACGTGCTGGAAGAGTGCATTCGGCAGGTGGGCAAGTAAGTAACGCGTCCGCGCGAGTTAGCCTTCTGTTCCTGGATTCGCTGGCGAAGGCCTGATGTTATTTCAGGCCTTCGACCAGATAAAGGTCGGAGAGGGTGCGGACGTAGCTGTAGACGTAAGATTTGTTGTCAGCGGACAGAAGAACACGGCCCAGAGTATCAATGCCGGCGGAGTCCGCTGGTTCCAGGGCCTTCCACAAGCTTCGCTTTCCAGTGGCAATGTCTACGCGAAAAACCTGTGCGGGAATCTGCCCCCGCACGATGACGAATATTTCGCGACCGTCCGCAGACCAACCGGTGGGCACTTCCGATATCTCGGTCCCGGGCACTGCGCGCGGGTCGCCGCCGGCAGTCGAGTAGAGATAGATCTTGCGGTCCGGGCCGATGTCAGCGACGAGGTCGCCCTTGGGCGAGAGGATCACGGAAGCGCCCACGCCTTCGTCAGTGATCGGCTTGGGCTTGCCATCACTTAGAGATTCCACGTAGAGCCGCATCCCGTGCCCTGCCTCGATCCCGGAAAATACAATGTGGTCGCCGTCTGGCAACCATGCGGCGCCGGTATGGTTGAGCCCGTCATCCTTGACGGGGCGCATTTCTCCCACTCCGGTCGGCAGAATGATGAGAGGCGCGGGATTCGTATTCTGCCGCGCCAGCGCCCATTTGCCGTCGGGGGATAGCGCCATGCCGCTGCCTTCTCCGAGCCGAATGGCTGGCGAGCCATCCGTCTTGCGGATATAGATGGCGTATTTCGGACCACCGCCTTCTCCCGCCTCCTGAAACAAAATCATGCGTCCATCGGGCGAAAGACTGCTGGGCACCGACCAATCAAGCCAGGACAAATCGCGCTCCTTGGCTTCGCCCGGCGCCAGGCCGATCATGCCAGCGCGATCGTTACCGCGGGTCAGCAAGACTGTGCCGTCGCGGCTAACGTCGAGGAGCGTCAGTTCTCCGGGAACGCGCGCTAGCAGCCGCACCTTTCCCGAGAGGTCGACGGCATAGAGCGAGCGGTCACCGCCAGTGCGCGTGGCGCTGAACCAGACCTCGTCTGCCTTCGGAGACCATGCCACGCCTTGAATGCTGTCCCACCCATCCGAAAGGTCCTTCTTTTTCCCCGATGTGTCGATCACAAAAATCGATCCGCCGTCGTCGCGGGGCTGGGGATGGTCGATGAACGCCACCAAATCGCCTTTGGGGGAGACGCGCAGGTTGCCAATCCAGCCATCAGCCTCGTAGATGGTTTTGCCCAGCGGAAATTCCAGACGCTTGCGACCGTTCACTTCGTGGACGACAGCCAGTGAGTTTGCATCCGGCCCCCAATCGGCCCATTCCACGTTGTCCAGAATTTCGCGCGGTGCACCCCCGACGAGCGGAACGCGCGCCAACGTGCCGGAGTAGAGGAAAGCATCCCGGGGACGGCTGTCCAGCGACAGCAACATTTCTCCCGAGGAGGAGATCGCTAAAACCTCGGCTCCCTTTGGCTCCATTTCCTGCGACTGCGGACTTTCAGGACGGGTGTTGAAGAGATCGAGAGGCTTGCCCTCCCAGGCCGCGCTGTAGACCACGGTCTTTCCGTCCGGGGCGAAGCGTGCGGAAAGCACAATGCCGCGCCGGAAAGTAAGCGGATGATAATTGGCAAACGAAGGCTGAACCGGACGCTGCAGCAGCAACGCGCCAACGGCAAGACCCACTAGCAGCGCGATTGCCGATACAACCAGAAGCGGTAACAAGCTGCGCTTAGGCGGAGCGGGCGGCACGGGAGGGATTGCGGCGGATATCGCAGAGTCCGAAACGATCGGAATGCTGGTTGAACTAGAGCGGGCGCGGGACGTATCCAAATCACGCTTGATGCGTTTCAAATCGCCGCGCAATTCCGCCGCGGTCTGATAGCGCAGGTCCCGCTCTTTCTCCAGCGACTTGGTAATGAGTTCGTCGAGCTTCGCCGGGATCGCCGGATTTAGCGTCGAAGCCGGCGGCGGCATGCGATTCAGAATCGCCTCGAAGATGACGCCGCTGCTGCTCCCGGAGAAAGCCATCTTTCCTGTCGCCATTTCATAGAGGACTGCACCGAACGCGAAAAGATCGGTGCGCGCGTCGAGTTCGTGCGCCCGTACCTGTTCGGGCGACATGTAAGCCACCGTGCCGATGGTCGATCCCGGGCTGGTAACGAGTGTTTGTGGAGTGGCTTCAGTCGCAGTGTGCTCGTTGGCGGCGGGCGCCACTTTCGCTAAACCAAAGTCGAGCAACTTGGCCTGCCCGCGCTTGGTGACGAAAATATTCGCGGGCTTGATATCGCGGTGGATGATGCCTCTGCCGTGCGCTGCGTCGAGAGCGTCGGCGATCTCAATGCTCAATCCAATCAGAGTTTCCGTGTCGACCGGGCGGCCTTCGATGCGATGCTTGAGAGTTTGTCCCTCGAGAAACTCCATCGCAATAAAGGCCAGACCACTTTGCTCGTCGATCTCGTAGATGGTGCAGATGTTGGGATGGTTCAGGGCCGAAGCAGCCTGGGCTTCGCGCTGAAACCGGCTGAGAGCCTGGGAATCTTTCGCGACGTCATCCGGTAGAAACTTGAGGGCGACGAAACGCCGTAGTTTGAGGTCCTCGGCCTTGTAGACGACGCCCATGCCGCCGCCGCCCAGCTTCTCCAGGATCCGGTAATGAGAAATTGTCTGGCCGATCATTTTTGGCCGCCGAGGGAAGAGGCGGCGCAGGCGCTATCTTATGGGCCCGAACTCTGCTAAGTCAAAGCGAAGGACGGCTTTCAGCAAGTCCATCCATCGCACTGGAGGAACGGGATGACGTACTGACCAAATCGTGCTCGAGGGGATCAGGCCTGGAATTCGGAGGCTTCAGGGAAGCGCAGATTGCACTTGGCCAAGGAAAGGGCGAGGAGTTCCTCGATTTTGGTCTCTTCGCAATTGCGGGACATAGCGAGTTCGCTTACGAGAAGGTAGCGAGCGCGTTCCAGCATCTTCTTTTCGCGGAAGGAGAGAGGCTTGGCCTGGTGCAAAGCGATGAGGCTCTTGAGGACTCCGGCGACCTCAAAAAGGGAACCGGTGCGCATACGATCGGAATTTTCTTTGAAACGATCTTTCCAATCGGCAGTGCTGAGGTCATCGGCAATCGAGAGAAAATCGAGAATCTTCTGTACTTCGCCATTGCGCACGACCCGCCGAATGCCCACGCTTCCAACGTTGTTACAAGGCACCATTACCTTGAGGCTACTGGCCTTGATGTTGAGGAGATAGAACTTTTCTACCGTGGCGCCGACAGAGCGGCTGCTGATTTGCTCGATAACACCCACGCCATGATTGGGATAGACGACCTTGTCGCCGATGTGGAAGTTCAAATCACCGTTCATAAAAAGGCACCCGGGCAGGAGAGGGGTAGTGGAGAGAACGTTGTCTTTACTGTAAACATAGTATCCCGAAATGGGACGAAAAGCAAGGCCGGAAGCGGCGCGCGGCTGACTGCAAAGCGTGACTCAATTCTGTAACTGAGCTTAAGTTACTCGCGTTAAACGGGTTGTGACTCCAGGTATTCTCTGCCCGCGATCGCTTACGATGAAACCGCGGAATATAATCGCGCGGTGAGCGTGGAAGATCGAAATCCGATAGAGGTATCAGTTCCGACAGAAACTGATCGTAAACAGCCACCTTCGGTGGAGGCAACAGCAGAGCCTGCGGCTTCGAAAAAAAGAGCAGCAGGGAGGATTCTGGGGCTGGACGTAGGCTCAAGACGAATCGGGATTGCCGTATCGGATCCCCTCGGTATCACCGCGCAAGGTTTGGAAACTTTGCTGCGGCGCAACAAGCGGACGGACTTGGCGGCGCTGGAGGCCGTAATCCGCGAGTATTCGGTTCGGGAGATCGTGGTGGGGCTGCCGCTGCGCATGAGCGGCGCGGAAGGGACGCAGTCCGACAAGGTACAGGTGTTCGCCGAGGAATTGCGCAAGCGATTTCGTCTGCCAGTGCACTTGTGGGATGAGCGGTTAACCTCAGCCGAAGCGAACCGGCTGCTCCGCGAAACGGATCTATCGATTGAAAAACGCGCCAAGGCGGTAGACCGAATGGCAGCGGTACTGATTCTGCAGGGATGGATGGAAAACCGCGGACGGTAAATTGCGCCGCGTTCTACTGTCCCCGCATGGCCCGCCGGTAGGTTGCCACATTCTTGTTGTGCTCCTCGATGGTGCGGGCGAAGCGATGGTGACCGGCAGCGTCGGCGACGAAGTAGAAGTAATCGGACTGCGCCGGATGCATCGCCGCTTCCAGAGCGCTTTTCCCGGGATTGGCAATCGGGCCCGGCGGAAGACCTACGTGGATGTAGGTGTTGTAGGGCGAGTTGAACCGCATATCGGCGTGATGCAGTGCGCCGGCATAAGTCCCGGATAGCAGTTCGGCATAAATGATGCTGGGGTCGGCGTCGAGGGCGATCTTCTTCTCCAGGCGGTTGTAGTAGACGCTCGCGACGAGTGGTCGCTCTTCCGGCACAGCCGTTTCTTTCTCCACTATCGACGCCATAGTGACCGTGGTTTGAAGCGGAATGTCGCGAGCGGCCTCAACCCCGGCGTCCGTCGGAGCGGTCAAACCAATCTGACGTGCGACCTGCCGAAACTGCTTCACCATGGCGGTAGCCATCTCTTGCATGCTCATCATGCGACTGAATTGGTAGGTGTCGGGGAAAAGATAGCCTTCCAGGGATTGTGCCCCGGGAGCGAGATCGGCTATGAGAGCTGTATTGGACTGCGCAACTTTCAAGAAATCTTCTGCGGGACCAAGCCCGGCGGCTTCGATGGCTCGGGCAACGTCAAACATCGTGAACCCTTCGGGCACAACAACCGTATGGAAATAAACGTCGCCCCGCCGGAGGCGTTTCTGAATATCGATAATGTTTGCGGGCTTCTCAAACAGATACTCTCCTGCCTTGAGTGAGCGGCGACGGCGAAAGTAATGCCAAAGGATGAATGCATCTTCACTGCTAATAATTCCGTTCGTCTTCAACTCGGCGGCGATGCGCCGGGTGGAGTAACCCGGGCGTAGCATTACAAAGATCTGCCCTGAAGGCGCGACGGGCGTGAGTACTGCCCACGCGAACCAGCCGGCCGTCCCTAGCGCCGCAATCAGGATGAGCCAAACGACCTTACGCACAATGGCTGTAGTGTAGATGATTAGGGGCCTGGAAGATCTTCGATCCGAGCCTGATAACTCGTTAGCAACCAGGTTCTAGGTCTTCCCGATTCGATTCGGCTGGACAGTTCTTGCACCCTTTCGGGCGCGCTATACTCAAATGTTCAGGAGATCATCAATTCCTTCATGAGACGTAGCTCGCCATTTTGGACTCTAGCGTTGGTTCTCGCAGTGCTGCCTACCGTGGGCTGTTTATTTCATACGCGTCCGGTCGAGGAGACCTATTCCAAGGCGCCTCTGAAAGAAGCGTCGCAATCGGCATTGATCGACAGCATCAATGAGCAGGCGCGGACAATTCAGTCACTACAAGCGACGGTCGATATTGATACGTCGGTTGGCGGCGCCAAGAAGGGTCACGTAACCGACTACAAAGAGATTCGCGGCTATGTGCTGGCGCGGAAGCCGGCAATGCTGCACATGATCGGGCTCCTCCCAATCGTGCGCACCACGGCCTTCGATATGGTCAGCGATGGGCAGCAGTTCGCGCTGTGGATTCCGCCGAAAAATCGTTTTGTTCTAGGCCGAAACGATATACAGACGCATAACACGGACCAGCCCATGGAGAGCATCCGTCCGCAGGAGATCTATGATGCACTGCTGATTCGTCCCATTGATCCTGAGCACGAGATTGCGGTGCTGGAAAACAGCTACGACATTCTGCATGACGCCAAGGGACATCGCGTTCTACAGGAAGATTACGAATTGATTGTGATTCGAAAGAGGGATGACAACTCTGGGGTGCTGTCGCGCAAAATTGTCTTTAGTCGCACCGACCTGCAACCTCATCGGCAATACATCTACGACGAGCAAGCCAGGCTGGTGACTGATGCCCGCTACGCGAACTACAAGGAGTACGATGGCACCAACTTTCCTTCGCGCATCGAAATTTTTCGTCCCCAGGAAGAGTACGACATCACTCTCAACATGTTGAAGGTGGAAATCAACAAGCCTCTGCGGGATGATCAATTTGCGCTGCACCAGCCGCCGGGAGCGGAAGTGGTGCACCTGGACCGGCCGCAGCCCCAATCCAGCGCTGTGCTTCCGCTCTCGGATCCAGCAAATCGCTAGCGGCGGCCAATCCTGGCGTAGAATCCGCAATGAATAAACATGATCAGTAAAATGGTTGTCGCCAATCTCGTGCAAAGGCCGATCCGGTCGCTGATCAGCATTAGTGCGGTTGCCCTGGAAGTGATCTTGATCTTGCTGATTGTGGCTTTTTTTTATGGGCAGTTGAACGGATCGAAGGCCAGTCAAATGGGAGTGGGTGCGGACGTAATGGTGCAGCCCCCGGGATCATCGGGGCTGATTGGAGTTACGGGAGCGCCCATGCCCGTGAAGGTTGGCGACAAGCTGCGGCAATTGCCGCATGTGCTGGTGGCGGCGCCGGTGATCTGGGAGTTGACCACCAAGCCGACTCTGGAAATTATCTACGGCATCGACATCGACAGCTACAACAGCATTTCTCCCTCATTCCGTTTCCTTTCAGGAGGCCCGTTTCAGGGGCCGTACGAAGTCATCGTCGACGATTATTTTGCCGACTCAAAGCACGCCAAGGTTGGAGACTCGATTGAGATTTTGGCTCACAATTTCCGTATCTGCGGGATTGTGGAGCACGGAAAAGGGGCGCGCAAGTTTCTGCCGCTATCCACCCTGCAGGATTTGATCGGCGCCCCAGGTCATGCTTCGGTCTTTTATATCAAGCTAGACGATCCTCGTAACGTGGATGCTGTCGTGGACGAAATCAAACAAGTCCCAGGTATGGAGAATTACTCCGTGCGCTCGATGCAGGAATATCTTTCGATGATGACGCCGGAGAATTTGCCGGGCTTCGCGACTTCGATCCGCATCGTGATCGCGATCTCGATGATCATCGGATTTCTGGTGATTTTTCAGTCGATGTATACGGCGGTGATGGAGCGGACGCGCGAGATCGGCATTCTGAAGTCCCTGGGAGCGTCAAAGCTCTATATCGTGAATGTCGTGCTCCGCGAGACTGCGTTGCTGGCGATTGTCGGCATTGTGGTGGGGACGCTCATGAGTCTTTTAGCCCGTCGCGTCATACTGTTAGAGAACCCAACCCTGCGCCTTTTCTGGAGTGCCGAGTGGGTGGTGCGGGCCACCGTGATTGCTCTGACCGGGGCAGTGCTGGGAGCCCTTTATCCAGCCTATAAGGCGGCGCAAAAAGATCCGATCGACGCGCTGGCTTATGAATAAGCGGTTACTCGCTGGAACGGAATCTTCGGGTCGGGACCGGTGCGGGCGGTTATTAACTCGCCGTTGACAATCGCTCGTAAGCTACGGTATCTTTAAAGCTTTGGGAAGTCTCGCGGTTGCCCGCCTGATGGTCTGGCGTCCTCGCCGGGGAATCAACGAGCGGTCTTCTTTCGCAATCTTTTATTCTGGGAGAGTTCCGATGTCAACCTATTTCCCCAAAGCGGGGGAAATTGTGCGCAAGTGGTACGTCGTGGATGCGGATGGGCAGACGCTCGGGCGTCTGGCTTCACAAGTGGCGCGCATTCTGATGGGCAAAGAGAATCCGCAGTACACGCCTTTTCTCGATACCGGCGATCACGTGATCGTGGTCAATGCCGAGAAAATCAGAACGACCGGCGTCAAGTCGGAGCAGAAGCAGTATCACCACTACACGGGTTATCCGGGTGGTCTGCGCACCGAAGATTATCGCAAACGTTTGGCGCGCAAGCCGGAAAAGATAATTGAAGACGCCGTGCGGCGCATGCTGCCGAAGAACAAGCTGGCGGCTCACATGCTGTCGAAGCTGAACGTCTACAAAGGCGATAAGCATCCGCACGAGGCCCAGAAGCCACAGGCGCTGCAGCTGGAAGTAAGGGCGTAAGGTACCGAGGGCGTAGCAAGCTACGTCCGTACAAAACGAGATTCGGAGATCTACATGGCTGAGTTGGTTCAGTACTACGGAACAGGACGGCGTAAGCGGGCGATTGCGCGGGTTTATCTGCGTCCAGGCAGTGGAGAGTTCAAGGTAAACGGCCGCGAGTTTGAAGAGTATTTCGTGACTCCGGCGCAGCGCTCGGCGGCGAAGGCGCCATTGGCGTCCACCGAGACTGCGGCTTCTTTCAACATCGTGGCCAGCGTTTTGGGTGGTGGCGTGCGCGGCCAGGCCGATGCGGTAAAGCTCGGCATCGCCCGCGCCCTGATGGAGTTCAACGCCGAGTTGCGCGGCAAGCTGAAGTCCGAGGGCATGGTGTCCCGCGACTCGCGCGGCAAGGAACGGAAAAAGTACGGTCAAAAGGGCGCACGCAAGCGCTTCCAGTTCAGCAAGAGATAGTTTCGAGTTTTCCGGTTTCCAGTTTCTAAAAACCAGCAACTGGAAACCACAAGCTGATTTTTAGGTGTTCAATTCTTCCTGTGCCTCGCGGCGCGGGGGCGGGAATGGCAATCCGGAGCGGTACCTACGCGAAGGATGCAGACTAAATAAGGAGGTTCATTGGCTACCATCACCATGAAGGAGTTGCTCGAAGCGGGTGTTCACTTCGGGCATCAGACGAAGCGCTGGAATCCCAAGATGAAGGAATACATCTTCGGAGAGCGCAATGGGATTTACATCATCGATCTACAGAAGACGCTGAAGATGTTCAAAGAGGCGTCGAAGTTTGTGCAGGAGTTGGCGGCCGACGGCAAGATTGTGCTGTTCGTGGGAACCAAGCGCCAGGCGCAGGACGCCATTGCCGAAGAGGCTACGAAGTGCGGCGGCTTCTACATTAACCAGCGCTGGCTGGGTGGGCTGCTGACGAACTGGGTTACGGTGCAGAAATCGGTGAAGCGGCTGAAGGAACTCGATGAGATGGCCACGGATGGCCGCTACGAGCTGCTGCCGAAAAAAGAAGTCATCAAGCTGGAACGCGAGCGCAAGCATTTGCAGGCGAACCTGGCGGGCATCAAAAACATGAGCCGGTTGCCCGATGCGATCTTCGTGATCGATTCGAACAAAGAACAGATCGCGGTGCGTGAAGCGCGCAAGCTGGGCATTCCGGTAGTCGCTGTGGTCGATACCAACTGCGACCCCAGTGAAGTGGATTACGTGATTCCCGGCAACGACGACGCTTTGCGCGCAATCCGTCTGTTCACTTCGAAGATTTCCGAGTCAATCGCCGAGGGCGCTCAACTGATGAGTGACAAGCAAATCGCCGACATGACAGCGGCCACGGAACAGGCGCAGGCATTGGAAGCGCAGCATGCTGAAGATGCTGCGGCCGCTCTCGAACTTCATGTTCAAGAGCACGCGGCTGCCTCGGACTTGGCGGACATCGGCGAAGACATCAGCATGGAAGAGGTGCTGGGTCCGGGAACACATAAGAAGCCGGTCGCGAACGAAGACGCTGAGATTCATAAGGTCGAGAGCCAGACGGTTTAGAGTAGTACCGAGTTGCGAGCACCGAGTACCTAGTAAAAACCGGGCACGTAAAGTCATGACCCGCGCGGGTCGTCCGGCGCGGGTCAAAGTTTGTAAGAGCGAGTTTCCAGTTTCGGGTTTTCAGTTTCGAGTAGCCTGGACTAGGGACACCACATTCTTAATACTCGAAACCAGAAACTAGAAACCCGAAACTGAAAGTTAATTTATGAGCACTACTATGGCGAACATTTCAGCGGCACAAGTGAAGGATCTCCGGGAGAAGACCGGAGCTCCCATGATGGATTGCAAACAGGCCCTGACCGAAGCCAAGGGCGATATGGAGCAGGCGGTTGTGATTCTCCGCAAGAAGGGCGTTTCGGTGGCAGCCAAGAAGGCGACCCGCGTGACCAGCGAAGGTTCGGTGACCAGCTACATTCACGCCGGCGGCAAGATTGGGGTGCTCGTCGAAGTGAACTGCGAGAGCGATTTCGTGGCGCGCACCGACGACTTCAAGGAGCTGGCGCACGATATCGCGATGCACATCGCGGCCAGCGACCCCAAATATGTGCGCAAGGAAGACGTCACGGCGGCAGACTTTGCCCGCGAGAAGGATATCTTTCTCGCGCAAGCGGTTGCTTCCGGCAAGCCGCAGAATATCGCGGAGAAGATGGTCGCGGGAAAGATGGAGAAGTTTTATGAGGAAGTCTGCTTGCTGGAGCAGCCCTTCATCAAGGACCAGACCGTGTCGATCGCGCAGCTTATCGCGGCGAAGATCGGCAAGCTGGGCGAGAACATCAGCGTACGGCGGTTTGCGCGCTTCAAAGTGGGTGATGCGGGCGAGACCGTCGCGGTCACCAAGCCTATCGAACAGAAAGCGGAGTAATTCAAGGGGCGCCCTCTGGGCGCCTTTTTTGGCGGAACAATTTTCCACGGTCGACGAGGGCACGAGATGATTCTCAGAATCGTTGCCATCATTGTTGCGGGTCTCGCCGGCGCTGGCTTTATCGCGTTGGCATTTGTGTGGTACGCGCAGGCGCTCACGAGCGAGGATGCGAAGCTTCGTCGCCGCGTTCAATTGGCGGAAGTTGTCATGGCTCTTGCAGCAACCTTGGTCTGTGGAGCAACTGCCAAGAGTACAACTGACCGGAAAATGTTTGTGATCATGATTGTGACGCTGTTAGGAGCGGGGCTGTTTCGCGGAGTAAGATTTTTCCTCACTAGACGAAGAAACTTACCCATGATCATTCGCAGCCATACTACCGCGAGAAGAGAAGAATAATGGACGCCAGCCTGAGAGCGACATTCGAACCCTAAGACCCTGCAAATGCCAACTACCCCTGCCTTCAAACGCGTTCTGCTCAAACTTTCCGGCGAAGCCTTGGCTGCCAATCAAGGCTTTGGTGTCGACACCAGGCGCATCCATGAAGTCGCGGCGGAACTCGCCGACGTGCACAAGCTGGGAGTGCAACTCGCCATCGTCGTCGGCGGCGGGAATTTTTTCCGTGGCGTTGCCGACCAGGCCAGAGACATGGACCGCGTCTCCGCCGATCACATGGGCATGTTGGCCACGGTGATCAATGCCCTCGCTCTGCAAGATGCCCTGGAAAAACAAAACGTCTACACTCGGGTGCAGACCGCGATTGAGATGAATCAGGTGGCCGAGCCCTTCATCCGGCGGCGCGCGATACGGCACCTGGAAAAAGGCCGCGTCGTGATCTTTGCCGGTGGAACCGGCAACCCTTATTTCTCGACTGACACCGCCGCGTCTCTGCGCGCCATGGAGATCAAAGCCGACGCGATTCTCAAGGCGACCAAGGTCGATGGCATCTACGATGCCGATCCCATGAAGGTCAAGGATGCGAAAAAATTCACGGACATCACCTATATGGACGTTCTCAAGCTCGGGCTGAAAGTGATGGATTCCACGGCGATCAGTCTGTGCAAGGACAATAACCTGCCCATCATCGTCTTCAACTTGAATCACCACGGCAACATTCGCCGGGTGGTCAGCGGAGAGAAGATCGGTTCGAGAGTAGGCGCATAAAACTTGCTACGGCTCTCGCGGATGTTTTTTCACTTCCGATTTATTTCTGATCCGTGAAAGTCTCTAGCCCGCTTTCTGTATGGGTTTATAATTCAGCGTTTTGATACTTGATATTTATTACGGAGCTCAACCCCTATGGCTCAAGCATCGATGGCCACGATTCCCGGCCTTAAAGAGACATATGTCCAACTCAAGACACGCATGGAAAAGGCCGTGGAGGATTTTCGCAAAGCGATGGCGGCCACGCGGACCGGCCGCGCTTCCGTGCACATGCTGGACAGCGTAAGCGTCGATTACTATGGCTCGCAAATGCCGCTGAACCAGATCGCCCAGGTTCACGCTCCGGAGCCGCAGATGATCACCGTGCAACCTTTTGATCCCTCGTCGCTGGGCGCCATCGAGAAGGCGATTCGTTCCGCCGAACTTGGGCTCAACCCGATGAACGATGGCAAACTGATTCGCGTGCCGGTGCCTGCTCTGACGCAGGAGCGGCGGCAGGAAATGGTGAAACATCTGAACAAAGCGCTGGAAGAGCATCGCACAGCGGTGCGCAACATTCGCCGCGACGGCAACGATGCCATCAAGAAAGCGATGAAGGACAAAAAAATCACTGAGGACGATGAGAAGCGGTCGTTGGATGAAATTCAAAAGCTCACGGATGACGAAATCAAGAAGATGGAAGAGATGAGCAAAGCGAAAGAGAAGGAAGTGTTGGAGATTAAATAGAACCCGTTTTGTCCGCGTTCGGAAGAAAAACTAAAGTACATGTACAAGCGCTGCTAACTCCAGCGTCACGCCTAAGTCGCCCAAATCCCATTACATAGCCAGATCCCATTCCAGCAGTGTAGCCGGTAACCTGACCGCAGGTTACGCGACATCCTAGCCGGCCGCGTGTTTCCATCATCGTGAAGCAAATCGCGGCTCCCCCAAAAAGAACTTCACAAAATCACTGAATTGGAGCTTTGTCATGAAACGATGCTTGGGGATTACATTTTTGCTTGCGCTCTGCCTGTTGGCGGCGAGTTGCGGTTCGTCCTCCAACTCATCGTCGGCCACGTCACCTTCCTCGCAATCGTCGGGGGCAGTGTTTGTGACCGGCGAAGATGCTCCGCTGGCCTCGGTGGTCGGCTTCGACGTAACTATCAACTCGATCACTCTGAACGGCAACAATGGTGCTCCGCAAGTATTGTCTATGGCGACAACCGTGGATTTCGCACGGCTTCTGGGTCTCCGTTCGCCGCTGGCGTTTAACGCCGTCCCCGCCGACACTTACAACAGTGCTACTTTCTCGCTGTCGACCCCGGTCATTTCTTACGTCGATATGACCACGAATCCGCCGTCGCTGACCACGCTGAACGGTACCTTCAGCCCAACGACCGGCACGACTACGCAGACGACCGTTACCGTGAAGTTTCCTTCGCCGATGGTGGTTGGCGCTAACGGCCTGGCCGGGTTGCGCATGGAATTTGACATCCGGCAATCCGTTCTAGTGGATGGCAATGGCCAGATCACAGGTGTGGTGAACCCGACCATTTATGCCAACGCAGTGAAGGCCAGTGATCCGAATGGTCAGGTTACGGACCTTGTCGGTGGACTGGTTTCGGCAAATGCGGCCGGCAATTCGTTCGTGATTCAAGGCCCTTATGGGCATCAGTTGACGGTCGACGTCAACACCAGCACGCAGTTCAACAGTGGATGGAACATCAACAATCTCGCTGTGCCGGCGATTGTTGGAGTGCAGGGGTACTTCCAGGCGGATGGCAGCCTGATGGCGACCAACGTGGAAGTGATCACCACCTCGCAGACTTTTCTCTCTGGACGCGTGTTGGCTATCAATCCAACCTCAGGTCCGGTGCAGCAGATCACAATGTGGGTGGGTGAAACCGGTGCAGATCTGGTGAGCGATGTTGACACCATCCAGACCATCGACGTCAGCGCGGTAGCATCTTCTCAGTACGACATGTGCTTCTTCAATAACCTGATCACGGACGCTTTGTTCAACCCATCGCACGTTCTCGTGGGCCAGCGCATTTTCATCGGCGGTAGTTATTCGAGCAGCGTCTTTACCCCGGAGATGGTTTCTCTGCGGCTGCAGGGCGTCTACGGCACGATGACGGGCACCGCTAGCATCGTCAGCGGAAACATCGGAAATTTCCAGCTGCAGAATAACGCTCTGATCGGCTATTCGCTCGGTGGAGGACCGCTGACCGTGTGGACCGGCAACAGCACACTCTTCATCAACACGACAGGCTTGAGCGGGCTGCAATCCGGCGAATCGTTGGTCGCTGGCGGATTGTTGTTCTATGACGAGCTGACCAATGGCCCGATCATGGCAGCGGGAGTCGTGGTTGATCCTCCGCCAACAAAGTAAATTTGATTGAAGTAAATCAACTTAACAACGGGTGGCCGAGAAGCCACCCGTTTTCTTGTTTCTGCACGGCGGTGTTCCGCAAAAAGCCCCTTATAATTACCCGATGGCGAAGCAGGTCGTCCATGCCGCGTGTCCGCACGATTGCCCCGATGCTTGCGGAGTGTTGATTACCGTACAGGACGGCCGCGCGACCAAGGTTCAAGGTGATCCCAAGCATCCAGTGACGCGAGGTTTTTTGTGCGCGAAAGTGGCGAAGTATTTGGACCGGGTCTATTCGCCCGACAGGGTGCTGTATCCCATGCGGAGGATCGCAGGGAAGGGGACCCTGTCAGCGCAGCCGAGCTGCGCTCCGCATGGACGTCTGGGGTCTGTCACCACTCGAGCCGATCAGATTTGGCGCCGCATTAGCTGGGACGAAGCGCTCGACGAGATCGCTGCTCGCTTCCGCAAAATCATTGCCGAGTTCGGAAGTGAGGCGATTCTACCCTATTCCTACGGGGGAACTCTGGGGGCCTTGAATGGGGCTTCCATGGACCGCCGTTTCTTCACTCGGCTCGGCGCTTCCGAACTGGAGCGCACCATTTGTTCCTCTGCTGGCGAGGCCGGGATGGAGTCGGTCATGGGCGTCAAACTCGGCACCGAGCCGGACCAGTTCATCCACTCCCGCTACATCATCGCCTGGGCATCGAACATTCACGGCAACAATGTTCATCTCTGGCCTTATATCGTGGAAGCGCGGCGCAGAGGCGCGAAGCTGGTGGTCATCGATCCCTACCGCACACGAACTGCAGCATGCGCGGATTGGTATCTTCCCATCAATCCCGGAACAGATGGTGCGCTCGCGCTGACCATGATGCACGTAATTATTGGCGAAGGCCTGCACGATGCCGACTATATAGAGAAATACACGCTGGGCTTCGACGCGCTGCGCGAGAAAGTAAGAGCCTACCCGCCGGAACGGGTGGCGCAGTGGACTGGCATTTCGGAGCAAGACATTCGCAAACTTGCGATTGAGTATGCTACGACCAGGCCTGCGGTGATTCGTCTTAACTACGGAGTGCAGCGATCCGATGGCGGGGGGATGGCCACGCGGGCAATCTCGATGCTGCCTTGCATCACCGGCTCACTGAAGGAAGTAGGTGGAGGGATACACCTCTCGACCAGCGGTGCGTTTGATCTGAACAAGCAGGCGTTGAGGCGACCCGACCTTTGGCCTCAGGGCGTTAAGCCTCCTCGCGTTGTGAACATGGTGGAGCTGGGCAAGGCACTCAATACGTTGAACGATCCTCCGCTGAAGGCTTTATTTGTCTACAGTTCGAATCCGGCGGCGGTTTGCCCGAACCATAATGAGGTTGTGCGCGGCCTCAAGCGCCCCGACTTGTTCACCGTGGTCCATGAACAGTTCTTTACCGACACCACTGATTACGCCGACATCGTTTTGCCCGCGACGACATTTTTCGAGCACAAAGATTTGCAAGCGGCTTATGGGCACTACTATCTGCAAGTATCAGACCAGGCGATTGAGCCCCTGGGCGAATGCAGGCCGAATGTCGAATTATTCCGGGAGCTGGCCGCGCGCATGGGATTCACCGACGAATGCTTCAGCGAAACGATCGACGAGATGATCGATGGCGCTCTGGCTTCCAGCAATCCGTGGCTGCAGGGCATCACGCGGGAGCGGCTGGAGCGCGAAGGCCAAGTACGGCTGAATTTCGCGGCGTCTGGAGCAGCCAATCCTGATTGCGATCAGGTTAGCTCAGCCCCTTTTCTTCCCTTCGCTCAAGGCGGCTTCCGAACACCATCGGGCAAGGCCGAACTGTACAGCGAAGCGATGAAAGCGCTGGGACTCGATCCCGTCGCCGAGTTCAGACCTCCCTCAGAATCGCGCCACGGAAGCGCGCGGGCTACGTTCCCTCTGGAACTGCTGGCACGCAAGGCGGACAATTTCCTGAACTCAACCTTCAGCAATCAACCTTCGGTACAGCAGATGGAGGAGATCGACCTTCTGGAGATACATTCCGATGACGCCCGCGCCCGTGGCATAGCTGACGGACAGACGGTGCGAGTGTTCAACCATCGCGGAGAAATCTTTCTGAAAGCGCGAGTGAATGGCGCGGTTCAGCCGGGAGTGGTTTCGGCCAGACTGAGTTGGGCGAAGTTAAGCTCGGGCTCCCGGAATATAAACGTGCTGACCTCAGAAAAACTTTCCGACCTGGGCAACTCGGCCACGTTTTATTCCGTCTTGGTTGATGTGGAGTCAACCAAGTCCATTCCATGAAGCCACCAGCAAGAGTGGCGACTTGGACGCTTTCTCTATCTCTACCGTATAATGATCGTTTTCCCACATCCCAGAGGCTGAGGTCGTAGCGATTCATCTTTGCTTTCATACGGACATCGTTGTGCCCGAGAACGGCTGCGGCCTTTCCGGAGCCGCTCACGCCCCATCCTCCTCATTCGCACGGCTTTGTCGCCGAATGAAGGGCTTCGGGTGGACGCTCGGTATTGTGCTGGCGCTCTTTTTCGCCTCCGCCGGCTGGGCGCAGACTGACGTCATCTCGGAGATCGACGTCACCGGCAACCGGAGAATTCCCTCCGAAACCGTCAAAGCCCGCATTTTCACTCATCCCGGAGACGTTTACGATCCCGCCGCGCTGGAACGCGATTTTAATGCGCTGTGGAACACCGGCTACTTCGAAGACATCCGCTTCACCCGCGAGCAGACTCCCAAGGGCTGGCGCCTGATCATCCAGGTCAAGGAAAAGCCAACCATCCGCGAAATCAATTACGTGGGCCTCAGTTCGGTCTCCACTAGCGATGTGTTGGACCGGTTCAAAGAAGCCAAAGTCGGCTTGTCCGTGGAAAGCCAGTACGATCCGACGAAGTTAAAGAAAGCGGAGGTGGCGATCAAAGGTCTGCTGGCGGAACATGGCCGCCAGTTCTCGACGATCCGCACGGAGATCCGGCAGATTCCTCCCGCCGCGGTTGGAATTACGTTTGTGATCAAAGAAGGCCCCAAGGTGAAGGTGGGCAAGATCAAGTTTGAGGGCAACAAGAACGTGAAGACGCGAGTCCTTCGTTATGCCATGAAGAACTTGCGTCCGATCGGCATCCCGCACTCGATCTTCCTGGAAAATATTTTCGCGCGCACGTACGACGCGACCAAGCTGGATGAAGATACCGAGCGCGTCCGCAACGAATACCAGAATCGCGGCTACTTCAAAGTGATCGTGAACGAGGCTAAGACCCAGATTCACGACACCGGACACAAAGGCGCGCATATTCCGCTGTTGCAGAGTGGCCCGGGCAAGGCGGTCGACATTACCATGCCCATCGAAGAAGGTGACCGCTACACGCTGGGTTCGATTACGTTCAAGAACAATAAAGCAGTCTCGAACGTGAAAGCGCTCCGCAACCTCTTCCCGATCAAAGATGGCGACATTTTCAGTAAAGATAAAGTAGCCAAAGGTTTGGAGAACCTGCGCAAGGCTTATGGCGAGCAGGGCTACATCAACTTTACTTCCGTGCCGGAGACCAGATTTGATGACGACAAAAAGCAGATTTTTCTCGACATCGACGTCGACGAAGGCAAGCAATTCTATGTCCGGCGCATAGAATTCCAGGGCAACACCACCACGCGGGACAAGGTTATCCGTCGCGAAATCGCGCTCGAAGAAGGCAACATCTATAATTCGCGGCTCTGGGAATTGAGCCTGCTGCGCTTGAATCAGCTGGGATACTTCGACCAGTTGAAGCCCGACGATCCCAACGTTACTGACCGCAAACTGGACGAAAAAGACGGCTTGGTCGACCTTACCCTAAAGGTCAAGGAAAAGGGCAAGAACAGCATCGGGCTGAACGGCGGCGTGAGCGGACTGGAAGGCGCCTTCATCGGCATCAACTACTCGACCAACAACTTCCTCGGTCTGGGTGAAACTCTTCAGGTGCAGGCCAGCCTGGGGAACCTGGCGCGTAGCGTCCGCTTCGGTTTCACCGAGCCCTACATGTTTGACCGGCCCTTGCAGTTTGGCTTCAACGTATATCTGAATCGGGTCAGCTACAACCAGGCGCGTCAACTCTCGATTTTCAGCGGCCAAAATCTGAACCTGCCGAACACTGTGATACAGAATCTGCAAAACTACACGCAGTCGAGCGCCGGTTTCACCACATCGTTAAGTTATCCGCTGCGGCGCTCGTTCAAACGGGTCGGCATCACCTATTCGTTCGACCGCTCCACACTGGAGGCGCTAAGTTCCGCGTCGAGGAATCTGTTTGAGTTCATCGCCTTCCGCGGAATTTCCGGGCCCAATGCGCTGCAGGGAATCATCACTAGCAAGATCTTCCCCAACTTTTCCTTCAACACCATCGATAGTCCAATCTCTCCTCACCACGGGCAGCAATTTACTTTAGGCGCAGAGCTGGCCGGCATCGGTGGCACGGTTCGCTCGATTCGGCCGATCGTGCAGTACAAGAGATTCATTCCAGTCCAGAACCGCCGCAACGCCTTGGGCTTCAATGTTCAAGGATCATTCATCACGGGCTATGGGGGGCTGGTGGCTCCTCCGTTCCAGCGCTCTTACATGGGCGGCGAAAATGACTTGCGCGGATTCGACATACGTTCCGTTTCTCCGGTAGCGTTCCTGCCCAGTGTCGGTTCGATCACTCTTACCAACCCTGACGGAACCCCTGTCCTCAAGAATCCACAGAATCCCTTATTGGGAAATTTGACGATACCGATTCCGGTGGACCAGATCACGTTCCCCGGCGGCGACCTGAGCATCGTCACCAACTTTGAGTACCGCATCACCATCTATGGACCGGTGGCTCTGGCCCCATTCATGGACGCGGGCATCGATCCTATTCTGCGGTCGTCGCAGTTGCAGATTGCTTCGCAGCAGTATGAACAGGTCATCCACCAGCAGTTCGGTTGTCCCACTCTGGACCTGGGCACGGCGACCGCGACCGGTACCGGTTGCACGCCGGGCACCTTTTTGAACCCGACCCCGTCGGATCAGTTGCAGGTCCTGGGGACAACCAACTGGAGGCCGAGAATGTCCACCGGTCTCGAACTGCAGATGTTCCTGCCCATCATCAATGCGCCCTTTCGCATTTACTGGGCCTACAATCCACTGCGGCTCGATAGTCCAGCAACTCCGCCGATTCCGATTACACCAGCCATGTTCCCGCACAACTGCGGGCCTACCGGCTGTTACCTGACCGCCGCTGGACAATACACCTATCACCTGGCGGTAAACACCTACGCGCCCAGCTTCCTGTTGCGCGAGCCCCGTAAGACTTTCCGCTTCACGGTGGCCACTACGTTCTAGGGGTGCGGAGCATCGTAAGCAGTTTGACGCCGCCGGACGATGCTATCTATAATTGCTTCGATCCACACCATTGCTGATCGATGAACAGGGGTGGACGACACGTCCGCAACTCCGGCGTGTGACGCCGGCAATCCAGTGCGCCTTGTCCGATGACGGTCTGACGGCGGCCATTTGAAGAAAAGCAAGACGAAGAGCTTTGCGAGTACGGCACAGCATCGCCCTGAAAAGGGTGGTCGGAGTTTGTGCGAAAACCGTATTTGCCAAAACCATATTTACCGGAACAACGTTCCAAGGAGTTTAGCGATCCAATGACAAGCAAGTTCCTACGTTCTGTCCTGGCCATTGCGGTTCTCTCCATGACTTCCGCATGGGCCCAAGCCAGCAGCCCGGCTGCTCCCGCGGGAGCGACCGCGTCGTCCGCGGACCCAGCGCCCTCCACCCCGATCGCCACTGGTACCGGCACCAAGCTCGGGACCATCAACATTGAGCAAGCCGTGATGGGCAGCAACGAAGGGCAACGCGACTTCGAAGCTCTGCGCAAAAAGTTGGAGCCGAAACAAAACGAGCTGAAGGCTCAAAACGACGAGCTCGAGAGCTTGCAGAAGCAACTACAGACCCAGGGCGACAAGCTCAACGAAGATGCGCGCGCCAGCCTGGTGAAGCAGATCGAGACCAAGAAGAAATCGTTTGATCGTTCCGTGCAGGATGCCCAGGAGGATTTCCAGAATCAGCAGAAAGAAATCTTTCAGCGCATTCTGCAGAAGATGGCGCCGGTGATTGTGAAGCACGCGCAGGAAGGCGGATACGCCATGGTGATGGACACTTCGAATCCCTGGCCGCAGAGTCCGCTGCTTTGGTACGGCGAACAAGGAGACATTACCAAGGCGGTAGTGGACATCTACAATGCGCAATCGGGTGTACCCGCGCCCGCCGCAACTGGAACAACTGTACCCAGGCCGGCCGCTCCGAAGCCAGCGGCTCCCAAGCCAGCCACTCCACCCTCCAAGTAGCTTTTCACGACACCGGGAGTGTCGCGAAGGTTCCCAAAGGCCGCGCTCAGCGCGGCTTTTTTATTTCTCATTTCCTTCTCAGGGGCGAACCTGCAAGAAGCGGCCGGTGTCCTTAGCAGCAACATCCTTGGAGGACACCATGTTTAACGGAACAGCGTTTGACAGAACCCTATTTGCTGACACGCTCGATCCCTCATGGACGGAGCGCGCGCGCCGCGGATGGACCACCTTAACCTCATTTGGTTTACAGGCGCTGATTGTCGGCCTCCTTCTAGTCCTGCCGTTGCTGCGTCCAACAGGATTGCCCTCCTTCCACCAACTCTCGACGCCAATCAGCTTGGGGCAACCGCTTCGTGAAGGTCCCGCGATGCGAGCACGCTCCGGCTCAAACACCGCCGCCCCAGACAATCCGGCTGGGTTTATTTTTCGGCGACCGTCATCCCTCCCGATAAATATGCGCCCTGCCAGCGATGATGGACCGCCGGGTGTGCAGACTGCAGGATTTGGTCTCAATGTTCCTGGAGCAATCGGAACCGGTGATTCGCATGGCCTTCCTGGTTTGTTCGAGAGTGGCACACGTCCGATTTTACCGACGGCTCCGCCAGTTACGGTTACGCATCCGCTGCGCCGTTCTCACATCAGCGAGGGAGATTTGGTTCACAAAGTCCAGCCAGCATATCCTGCGCTGGCGCGAAGCGCCCGCATCCAGGGAGTCGTTGTGCTGGAGGCGATGATTAGCAAGCAGGGCACAATCGAGAATCTCAGGCTGCTGAGTGGCCATCCGATGTTGGCGCCGGCGGCAATCGACGCTGTCCGACAGTGGCGCTACCGGCCGTACATCTTGAACGGCGAACCGGTTGAGGTGGAGACTCAGATCACGGTGAACTTCGCGCTGGGCGGAAACTGAGTGCGGAGCATCGACGCGAACGAAAATCAACCGGGAGTAGCCCAAGCGTAACCTGAGCGTTTGCGCCGCTCCCGCTATAATCGAGCCCAGTGGCGAGCACTGTTGAAATCATGAGCCGGGTCGCGACACGCCCTACATGGGCGGAAGTCTCGCTGACCAGTCTGCGGCAAAACTTTCGTACGGTTGCAAAACATACGGGTGCCGGCGTGATCGTGTGCGCGGTGGTGAAGGCCGACGCTTACGGCCACGGCGCAGTGGAGTGCTCGCGGGCGCTGGAGGCTGAGGGAGCAAAGTGGCTGGGCGTAACCTCACTCGATGAGGCGATTCCGCTGCGCGAAGCAGGAATCGAATCGCGGATTCTGCTGATGACCGGTTTCTGGCGCGGCGAAGAAAGCGAGATCGTTCGTCTGCAGCTTACTCCCACGGTTTGGGAGCCCTGGCATATCGAGTCTCTGGAGATGGCTGCGGCGCGCGGAACCGTCTCGAACGGGACCATGCGGCAGGCGGTGCATTTGAAAGTAGACACAGGCATGGGCCGGCTTGGCGTATCTCCAGAGGAACTTCCAGCCGTTCTGAAAACTCTGAAGGGTGCACCGCATCTTCTTCTCGAAGGACTCTCGACGCATTTAGCTTCCTCGGAAATTATGGATGCACCTTCGGTGGGTGAGCAGGAGCGCCGCTTCGAGGAGGCATTGCGCATGGTGCGAGCGGCGGGATTCGTGCCTGAGTTAGTGCATATGGCCAACACCAGCGCCCTGATCTCGCGGCGCGAGACCTGGAACAACATGGTGCGTCCGGGCGTTGCGCTGTACGGTTATTACTTGCCGTTCCAGCGTGCAGGAAGAGAAGTCAGCGGTGGGACACTGCGCCTTCCGGTGAAGCCGGTACTGACCTGGAAAACGCGGATTCTTTCTATGCGAAACTTCGCCGCCAGTCAGGCGCTGGGCTACGGCGGAACTTACGTGACCAAGGCTCCCGCGCACGTCGCCGTGCTTCCTGTGGGATATGCCGACGGATATAACCGGCAACTTTCCAATCGCGGGCGCGTGATCGTTCGCGACCACTACGCGCCTATCGTCGGCAGCATCTCCATGGACCTCACGCTGGTGGATGTGACTGGCATTCCAGAGGTCGCCGTGGGGGATGAGGTGATCCTGCTCGGAACCAGTGATGGCTTGAGCGTGGATGCTCTTGAACATGCCAGGTTGGCGAACAGTTCGCCTTACGAGATTCTCTGCAACATCTCCAAGCGCGTACCGCGAAGATACAGCAACTAGGTAACACCACTCCGATCAGTTCTCCCGCTCTTGCTGTCGGTTCCGCTCAGGGAGCAAATGCCCGGTATCAACCGGCGATTGCGACCATTGAATGAAACCAGTCCAAGCTCGGCCCAGCCGCTTGCTACACTAGACGGTTGACCATGCCTTCGCGCTACGCACAATGGATGTATGACTGGGAGCACCGGCTTACGTCGGTGGATAACAACCGTGTGGTCCGTCCTCTGGAGTGGGGGGTGGAATATGCTCAAAACTGGCCTTGCCAGAATGGCTGGAGTCCGGGGCAGGTGGTCGACGATCCGGCGAAATTCCTGATCGACTTCAACCGTCGCATCGTAGCCTCCAGCGATGAGTTTTATTCCTACGCCCGGCCGACAGATTTCAGGCTAGAGAAGCGCGAAGTCAAAGTTTTCTCGACTCGCGAAGTTCCTGACCCGAAGCTCGAAGCAAAGGTGAAAGGGACTTTTGCGGAGTTCCTGCGATTCACGGCTCCGGTGAAAACGCCGTATCCAGAGAACAATCTGGTGAATGCGCGCTGGTTTCCGGCGCGCGGGCGGCGTGCGGTCGTGCTTCTGCCACACTGGAACGCGGACGCGATTGCTTACGTCAGTCTCTGTCGCGTTCTGAACATGCTGGGCATCGCGGTGTTGCGGCTCAGCATGCCGTATCACGATATTCGCATGCCGGCGGAGATCAGCCGCGCGGACTACGCGGTCTCGGCCAACATTGGCCGCACGCTTGATGCGGTGCGGCAGGGAGTGGTGGATGTGCGCTGTTGTCTCGATTGGCTGGAGCAGCAGGGTTACAGCAAGCTGGGGATCATGGGCACGAGCCTGGGATCCTGTTATGCGTTCATCGCGGCGGCGCACGATCCGCGCCTTCGGGTCGCGGCCTTCAATCATGCGTCCACTTATGTGGCTGACGTGGTGTGGCGCGGACAGTCGACCCGGCACATCCGGCAGGGCCTGGAATCGCAAATCACTCTGGAGACATTGCGGAAGTCGTGGCTCTCCGTGAGTCCCATGGCCTATTTCAATCAGTTCGCACGGTGGCCGCGGAAGTCGCTCATTATTTATGCGAAGTACGATCTGACGTTTCCGCCAGACCTTTCGCGCGATGTGGTGACGGAATTCGAGCGCTACGGACTGGATCACAAAGTGGTAGTGCTGCCCTGCGGCCATTACACCATGGGCGAAGCCCCCTACAGTTACATGGACGGTTGGCACCTGGCCTCGTTTCTGCGGACGGCGTTTGAAGGCTGACCATCCCGCCGAGTCGGGAAGTTAAGCGGTAGAATGGCAGCATGGCGGGCGTGCGCAGTGATTCCGAAAGGGTGCTGGAATACCGTCGGGGTGATTTTCTGATCAGCACTGACCGGGAACGCCTTAGTTTGGATGTGGTTTACGGTTTTCTGACCAATTGTTATTGGGCCAAGGGAATTCCGCGGGAAGTTGTGGCGCGTTCGATTGAGCACTCGCTGTGCTTCGGTATTTACCAGGGTGACGCGCAAGTTGGGTTTGGCCGGGTCATCAGTGACTTTGCCACCGTAGCTTATCTGGGCGATGTGTTCGTGCTGGAATCGCATCGGGGTCGCGGATTGAGCAAGTGGCTGATGGAGTGCATAGTGCGGCATCCGGCTGTGGCAAATTTACGACGCTGGATTCTCTTGACGCGCGACGCGCACGGCCTCTATTCGCAGTTTGGATTTACTCCCGTGGAAACTCCGGAGCGATATATGGAGCTACACCAGCCTAACGTTTACGGAACGTAGGAATCAGGAGCAACGATATGAAGAGTTCCGCAGTTCCTTCGAAGATGTACCGCCCGCTGTACGAGTCCGATCCGCAGATCGCGGCAGCCATTGACAACGAAACCCGCCGGCAGCATGAGGGACTCGAGTTGATTGCCTCGGAAAACTTTGTCAGCGAGGCCGTGCTGGAAGCCGCAGGCTCAGTGTTCACCAACAAGTATGCCGAAGGATATCCGGGCAAGCGGTACTACGGTGGCTGCGAATACGCGGATGTGGTCGAGAATCTGGCGCGCGATCGGGCTAAACAATTGTTTGGCGCGGAGCATGCCAACGTGCAGCCCCATGCCGGTTCGCAGGCAAATATGGAAGCCTACGCTGCGGTGCTGCAGCCGGGCGATACCATTCTTGGATTGAATCTGGCTCACGGCGGCCATCTCACTCATGGGCATCACCTGAATTTCTCGGGGAAGACGTACAAGATCGTCCCTTATGGAGTGACTAAAGAAACAGAGACGATCGACTATGACGCGCTGGAAAAGCTGGCGGAGGAACACAGGCCGAAGCTGATTATCGGCGGCGGCAGCGCCTATCCGCGCATTATCGACTTCGCCCGCATGCGCCAGATCGCAGATAAAGTGGGTGCGCTGTTTCTGGTTGATATGGCCCATTTCGCTGGACTCGTCGCGGGCGGGGCGCATCCATCGCCGGTGCCGCATGCTCACATTGTGACCTCAACCACGCACAAGACGCTGCGCGGACCGCGCTCGGGCCTCATTCTTTCCAAAGCGGAGTTCGCGGCGGCAATTGATAAAGTTGTTTTTCCGGGCATGCAGGGTGGTCCGCTGATGCACATCATCGCTGCCAAGGCTATTTGTTTTCAGGAAGCGATGCAGCCCGAGTTCCGCGATTATGCGAAACAAGTCGTGGCGAATGCGAAAGTGCTGGCTGAGACTTTGGCGGCTGAGGGCTTCCGCATTATTTCCGGTGGAACCGACACGCACCTGATGCTGGTCGACGTCTTCTCGAAAGGTATGCTGGGAAGCGAGGCTGAGAAGGCGTTGGGCGAGGCCGGAATCACCGTCAACAAGAACGCCATCCCGTTCGATGTAAATCCCCCGATGAAGCCGAGCGGCATTCGCATCGGGTCGCCCGCTCTGACTACGCGAGGCATGCGAGAAGCAGAGATGCGGCAAGTAGGGCGGTGGATAGCCGAAGCGCTGCTGCATCGGAGCGATTCGTCCGTGCTGGCGAGAATCCGAAGTGAGGTGCTTGGCTTGTGCGAGGCATTTCCGTTGTACGCCGACCGTAGGGCCAAAGCGCAGGCGGAAGTGCGCGCCTAGACCGGAAACTCAAGAATTCTATTGTGACCTTCCACGGCTTACGTGGTTAAATGCCTTCGGTGAAGATCGCCATCGATATCCGACGGATGACGGAGTTCGGCGTCGGCACGTATATCCGCAACGTCGTGCGTACCCTGGAAAGACTGGACCACGAGACCACTTACCTCCTGATTGGCTCGACTGCCAGAATCAAAGAGATCGGCCCCCTGCGACCTAACTTCCATGCAGTTCCTCTGGCCGAGCCAGAGCGTTCCATCATGGGGTTCCGCGAATTTCGCACCGTGGTGAAGCGGCTGGAGTGCGATCTGGTGCACATCCCGAATCTGTTTTCGATCCCGCGCGCCCTGCCTTGCCCCTACGTAATGACCGTACACGATATTCTGGAGCATCTTTCCCGCGCGCGGCAGCAGACTGGTTTCTGGCGTTCCCTGCACTTCCAGATGACGAAGAGGGTTTTGCACGGGGCCGCGCGGATTTTCGCGGTCTCAAACTTCACCAAATTGGAAATGGAGAAGTTATTCAACATTCCCCCGGGACGCATCGAGGTGGTGTACAACGCGATCGATGAAAGATTACTGCATGGGCATGCGAATCCAGCAGACCGCCAGTTGATGGTCGAGCGCTATCAGGTTACGTACCCATTTCTGCTGTATGCGGGAAGGATCAGTCCGCATAAAAACGTGGGACGCATGATTGAAGCTTTCTCTGCGCTGAAAACGGAGCTGGAAAGAGACCACTTGTTTCCTGATCTGAAGCTGATCATCATCGGAGATGACGTCTCGGGCAATCCTGAGTTGCGGCGGACGGTGATCCGCAGTGGCGTGCAAAATGATGTGCGTTTTCTGGGATTTGTGCCGATTGAAGTGCTGCGCACCTTCTACGATGCGGCCAAGATTTTTGTTTTTCCGTCGCTCTATGAAGGTTTCGGGCTACCGCCGCTGGAGGCGATGGCGCACGGGACGCCGGTAGTAACTTCGAACGTGTCTTCGCTGCCTGAAGTGGTGGGCAATGCGGCCGTGCTGGTGCATCCGGAAAATGTTTTCGAGATCATGCGGGCGCTACACCGGGTTCTTCTCGACCAGCCGCTGCGTGAAAAGATGAAGGAACGCAGTTACCGGCAAGCAGCCAAGTTCTCCTGGGAGAAATCCGTGCGCCGCATCAGGGACGTGTATCAGGAAGTACTAAATGGCGCAGGCAATTTGGAATCGCCTGGATCCACCGTTCCCACCAGCAGCAAGACCACGGCGGGCGTAGCCTAATTCGACAAATCCCCATCCCCGCCCTCGATACCTAATTTAAGCGCGATCTATTTCACTAACGGTTGACCAGGCGAAGCTATGGCGAGCTTGTGCAACTTGGCGGTGACCCGGCTACGATCGGCGTCGCTTTGAGCCGAAGCGAGTCGCTTGCGAAGTGTGGCGATCTTGTGTTGACGAGCGCGGCGTCGACGAATCTCCGGCCGGCGGCTAGGTGCGGACATAGGGTGTACTCCTGAAAAACGATTTCGGCTGCGGAAGGCGAAATTCCCATTGCAGCCGCTTACGTCATTGAATCTGAGACAACGAGAACTGTCAATGAAGCGTGCCGCTGAAGAGCCGAAGTCAGGCACTCTTGGGTCAAACACGCCTCTTGCGACCACTTCCAAACAATGTTTCCCCTGAAGTCAAGCGGCCGACTAATGCTGACGACGAGAACCGCCGATGGATGTCTGTCGGAAGTCAACATGAATCAGGGGAGTGGCCAATGCGCACTTCCGTGACCACCAAGCGGAAGATCCATCACGCGCACCGGGGCATCGGGGTGTCTTCTTCGATTCCGACCCCCCATTCTGACAAAGGGTAACGATGAGCGAGAACGAAATTGTTAAGGAGTTCTTAGTCGAGAGTTACGAGAATCTCGACCGGCTCGACCGGGATTTGGTCGGTCTGGAGAAGAATCCACAAGATAACGCTGCCCTGGCGGGCGTCTTCCGAACCATACACACGATCAAGGGAACCTGTGGCTTCCTCGGCTTCACCCGGCTGGAAAAGGTTGCGCACGTTGGGGAAAACCTGCTCACTCGCTTGCGCGACGGGCTGCTGATGCTCAACCCGGAACGCACGACGGCGCTACTGGGCATGGTGGATTCGGTCCGGCAGATGCTTAAGGAAATTGAATCGAGCGGCCAGGATGGCGAGAACGACTACCCAGAGCTGCGGGAGACGTTAACCCGATTGCTAAGCCCGACTGCAGGAGATGCCGGGAATACGCCGGCCCAACCATCTCCGCCAGCGGCAGTATCAAGCAAGGGGCTGGAGCAACCGAATTCCCTCTCATCTCTGGCGAAGCAAGAGAACCCCTCCGGACCAGTAACGGCTGGCCCGCCGGTCCTGATTGAGGCGCCGGTCGCAGCCCAGAAAAAGAACAACGAACGAAAGCCGGTGCGCGGGAAGATCGGCGGGCTGCTGGTCGAGCGCGGCGTGGTGCAGCCTGAGAGCCTAGCCTTGGCGTTGCAAGAGCAGGAAAAGGGGGACCGCCGGCGTCTAGGCGAAATTCTTGTTTCTCTGGGATTGGCCAAACAAGAAGACGTGATGGCCGCCCAGCAAATGCTGGAGACGAAGGTGCGCGATGCCGCGCCCGAAACCATTCGCGTTGGCGTCAATCTTTTGGACAAGCTGATGACCCTGGTCGGCGAACTGGTTCTGGCACGGAACCAACTGCTGCAAATCTCGAATACGGTGGAAGATACCGGATTGCAGGCGGTTTCCCAGCGCATGAACTTGATTGCCACCGAACTGCAGGAAGAGGTGATGAAGACCCGCATGCAGCCCATCGGAAATATATGGGCGCAATTTCCGCGCACGGTGCGCGATGTGGCTCTGGGGTGCGGGAAAGAGGTAGGGATCGAGATGGAAGGAAAGGAGACCGAACTCGACAAGACCATCATCGAGGCCATCAAAGATCCGCTTACGCATCTGGTGCGCAATTCCGTCGACCATGGTATCGAGCTTCCCGAAGCGCGCGTGAAGGCGGGTAAGGCTCGCGTTGGGCGGCTGATTCTGCGCGCCTTTCATGAAGGCGGCCAGGTCAATATCGAAATCAGTGATGACGGCGCCGGATTAAGCAGCGACCGTATCCGCAAGAAAGCCATCGAGCGCGGGGTCATTACCGCCGAACAAGCGGCGCGCATGACGGAGCGGGAGATTTTCAATCTTATTTTTCTGCCCGGATTTTCCACGGCGGAGAAAGTGACCAATGTCTCGGGCCGCGGTGTCGGTATGGACGTGGTCAAAACGAACGTGGAGAAGATCGGTGGACTGGTGGATCTGCAATCCTCTCTAGGTCGCGGCACGACGGTGCGGGTGAAGATTCCATTGACGCTGGCGATCATTCCCGCGCTGGTTGTGACCTGCGCGGGAGAGCGTTATGCCATTCCGCAGGTAAACCTGCTCGAACTGGTGCGTCTGGAGGCGGAACATGCGAGCACCGCCATCGAAATGGTCCATGGCGTACCGGTGTATCGGCTGCGCGGGCGGCTTTTGCCGCTGGTGTATCTGAGCCGTGAGTTGAAGCTGGCGGGAAAGCTGGATAGCGCCGGCAGCAACGATGCCGCAGTCAACATCGTTGTGCTGCAGGCCGATGACCGCCAATTCGGACTGGTGGTCGACGAAATCAACGACAGCGAAGAAATCGTGGTCAAGCCGCTGCGCAAACAGCTGAAGACCGTGAAGACCTTTGCCGGATCGAGCATCATGGGCGACGGCAAGGTCGCACTCATCCTCGACGTGCTCGGGTTGGCGCAGCGCGCCAGTGTCGTCGGCGAGTCGCGAGAGCGGCCTGCGGCTGATAAAAAAGCGGAGTCTGCCGGAAGCACGGGAGAGAAGCAAACATTTCTTCTGTTCGCTGGGCTGGGCGACTCCCGCATGGCGATCCCGCTGAGCATTCTAGCTCGGCTGGAGGAATTTCCGGTTTCGCAAGTGGAGATGTCGGGCACGCAATGGGTCACGCAGTATCGCGGTCAAATCTTGCCTTTGGTTCGGCTGGCCGTGGTCCTCGAAGAACGGCGGCATCGGCTGCGAGCACTGCAGGCGCCGCCGGCATCGGACTCCGGTCCGATTCAAGTATTAGTGCTGAATCATGAAGGCCGCACCTTCGGGTTGGTCGTGGAGCGGATTCTCGACATCGTTGATGCCTGCGCGGACGTTAGGTCCAAGGCGACGCGAGCCGCGGTTCTTTATTCCGTCGTGATCGGGGAGCGGGTCACGGAGTTGCTCGACATTCCAGCGATTCTGCAGATTGCGGGCGTGAATACCATGCCCGCTGAGCAGGCGACAAAAGCAGCGGGGGTTGCGAACTAAACCATGAGCCACACTTCACAGTTTTGCACGTTCTATCTGGACAAGCTGCTGTTCGGCGTGGAATTGAAAACTGTCCAGGAGGTCATTCGCTCGCTCGAGGTAACGCAGGTTCCGCTGGCGCCTCAGGTGGTCAGTGGCTTGATCAACCTGCGCGGGCAGATTGTGACCGCAGTAGATCTGCGGCGGCGGCTCGAAATGGAGCCGCGCGCGGCGGATTTGCCCGTAATGAATGTCGTGGTCCGCTCCGAGGACGGTGCGGTCAGTTTGTTGGTGGATGAGATCGGCGATGTCGTGGAAGTCGAGGAAACGACCTTCGAACGGCCGCCGGAAACGCTGCGGGGCACGGTGCGCACGATGATCACGGGAGTTCACAAACTCAAGGACCGGCTCATGCTGGTGCTGGACACGGAGAAGGCCTGCCAGATGACCGCGGAGAGCGCGGTCGCAGGGCAATAGGAGGACGGGTTTGGGTTCGGAAGGTCCGCGTCAACGCTAGCGGAAGCTTCCGCGAGTTCCGTCGGCTCGTTACAGCGGAGTCTGGCGACTCACGCCTAGGCAGTGACTGCTGCAAATGGAAGGATCAAGGAGAACGAAATGAAATTGACACTGGGCAAAAAACTCGGTCTGGGCTTTGGAGTCATTCTGGCTCTGATGGTTGCTAGTGCAGTGCTCAACTATGTCAAGTCGGCCGAAATCAAGCAAACCCAGGACGCAATCCTGAATGTTCGGATGCCAACGCTGGACACCGCCAGGAAACTACAGATGGACTTGAACCAGACGGCCAGCAAGACCCGCCAAGCGATGCTGGCCGGGGCAGAAGCAAAGAGGAGAACGGACGCGCAAAACCTCCTTGACAATGCCTGGAGCGCCATCGAAAAGGATATTGCCAGAATGGATGAGCTGGAGCCTGGCTGGACCCTTCAGGTAAATCGCGATCGCCTAGCCGAGATGAAAAGACAACTTCCCCTATTGCATGAGTTCGAGAACCGCGCGATCGAGCAGGCGGCCGGTGGCGAACGAGATGCCATCTCCAAAGCTGGGAACGATTTTTCGGACAAAGCCATCCCCGTTAATGACGCCATCAAGGCGTCGCTTGGAGACATGACCGAAGCCTTTGCAAAGCTGTTGAAGGAGAATCAGGAAGCCCTGAACGCCGAGAACCGCGCACTCATTCTGACCTCGGCCTTGACTACGCTTGCGGCGTTGGGGATAGGGATCTTCGTGGCCATCTTTCTGAGCCGGAGCATCTCGAGCGCGACCCAGTCTGTTTTGAGCCAGGCGGAAGCCATCGCAGCTGGCGATCTGACCCGGGACGACCTGAAAGTCCAGAGCCGGGACGAACTGGGCGATCTGACGACCGCCATCAACCAGATGAGTGGCAGTCTGAAGCGCATGATCCAGGCCATCACGGAGAACTCGGTGCAGGTGGCCAGCGCCAGCGAGGAACTTTCCAGCACCAGCCAGCAGATTACCGCCAATTCGGAAGAAACTTCGGCCCAGGCCAACGTGGTTTCCACCTGCGGCTCAGCAAGTCAGCCAGAACCTGCAGACCGTGGCCACCGGGGCGGAAGAGATGGGCGCCAGCATCAAGGAAATCGCCAAGAACGCCAGCGAAGCGGCCAAGGTCGCTACCTCCGCCGTGAAGGTAGCGGAAACGACGACGGCGACCGTATCGAAGCTGGGGGATTCGTCTACCGAGATTGGACAGGTCATCAAGGTCATTACCTCGATCGCGCAGCAGACCAACCTGCTGGCTTTGAACGCGACCATCGAAGCGGCGCGTGCGGGCGAAGCGGGCAAAGGTTTTGCCGTGGTGGCCAACGAAGTGAAAGAGCTGGCCAAAGAGACGGCCAAGGCTACGGAAGACATCAGCCGCAAGATCGAAGCCATCCAGACTGACACGAAGGCGGCGGTGGATGCGATTGCTTCGATCAGCGAAGTGATTAACCAGGTGAACGGGATCTCGAACACGATTGCTACGGCGGTGGAAGAGCAGAACGCGACCACGAACGAGATGGCGCGGAATGTGAGCGAAGCGGCGCATGGCAGCGGCGAGATTACGAACAATATTGCGGGAGTGGCGCAGGCGGCGGAGAGCACGTCGCACGGTGCCAGCGACACGCAGAAAGCGGCGCAACAGCTGGTGGAGACCTCGGCCGAACTGCGCCGCCTGGTCGAGCAATTCAAGATCAACGCCAGCAACGGAAACAATGCTGCGGCCGGCGGTAATGTTCGCGCGTTGTCCGCGCGAGCTGGCCAGTAACAATGGGACCTGAAAGGCCGCCATGCAGAATCGAAACATATTTTTTAGGAGAGAACCTCATGTTGAGCAAAACGCGACTCACCGCCAAGATTGTAGCGACCATCGTGATCACCTTGGTGGTCACTTCCGCAATCAGCTTTTGGATCACACAGCGTCGCGTGAACCAGCAGGCGGAAGAAGCCTTCCGCGATAAAGTACGCCAGATTACCGGCATGGCCTCTGCCACCCGCGCATGGTTTTCCAGCAATATCGATGTGCTCGTGCCCGACAAGAGCTTTAAACATCTGCAGCAGGTACCGGTAGTGGTGGCCTGGAGCGTCGCCGAGCAGTACGCAGAGGCGCAAAAAATGACCTTCCACACGCCCTCTCTCAGTCCTCGCGACCCGAAGAATCAGCCGGATGAATTCGAACGGCGGGCGCTCGAGAACTTTCAGAAGGATCCGGCTCTGGCCGAATTCTCCGAGCGAGAGACAGAGAATGGCCAGGAAGTGATGCGCTATGCGCAGCCGGTTCGTCTGACGGCGGATTGTCTGCTGTGCCACGGGGATCCCGCGGGGCAGAAAGATCCTTTTGGCTATACCAAGGAAGGGATGAAAGCAGGCGACCTTCGCGGAGCTTTTAC
>CAVZPC010000005.1:0-97966 GCA_963777005.1 uncultured Acidobacteriaceae bacterium
GGGCGGGAGTGCAAGCGAAAGTTTACGAATTTGGTTCGGCAGCTGTCGGAACATCGAGGCGCAGGGATCGTCCAAGCCGATCGAGCAACTCGTCCGCAGCCTTTCCTCCCCGTTCTCTCGCCGTTCCTCGTGAGCGGGCTTGCTGACTTCTTTCCAATGGGAAAAAATGAGATGCTAACTGCCCTATGGTTTTGAAGTCCTTCGGCCCTCTGGCGGCTCGCTTTGATCTCCGAGCTCTTGCCTTGGTCATGTTCTCACCCTCCCAATATTACCGCGCACATCGTTAAAATAATTTGAAAAGAACTGCGGGTTAAACTCTCCTTTAAAGTAGTGCTTCCTCTTGATCCAAACGAAACCGTCCCCACGTGAAATGACCGCAACATCTATGGGGCCGCCAACAGTTTCCGCCTGGCGGGCAACGTGGCGCTTGAACGATGTGAGGTTTACGAGGGCCTCTGCCATCGCGGCCAATTCCTCCTTCGGTAGTTGATTAACAATATCGACAATCGGGTCCGAGTGCATCATGCGGGCATATTCTCTCACATTCGAATCCAGATCGCTGGCCAGTCCCTCTCCCAGTTTCTGGAGCCGCTTCAGCAATCTGGTTCTTGCCCCGAGCGGGACGTTCGGCCGGAGGAGATCTACCAGTGCAGCCGGATACTTGTCGTGCAGCAACTCGCGCACAAATCCCGCCAGAAAGTCTGCGTACTCGTCATCGATGCCGTTCATGAACAAGGAAACCATCTCACTCTGCGCGAACGCGATCACAGCTGCCGATTCTGCCTCGCTAATATCGGTTCTTTTCCCTTCATTCTCAAAGACTCGCAGCTTATTTTGCACCAGTATATCCATCGTGTAGCAGCGCAGGCTTGGTAGGAACTCGGCAGCGCCGAAACCCGCGATCACTATGCCCGACTCGTTGTTCCAATAGAGGTCGCGGCTGATGGCAAGGACGGCTCCTTGCTCGAGTAGCGCCCTTGGCACTGCTGTCGAGAGTTTTTCCAGCTCATCTTGGATGGCCCTTCTGATGGCTCGTCTGCACATTCGAGCTATTGATGCTGGGCGGACTCGGGCGAATCGTTGAAGGGTCGGATGTTTACGTAGGTGCTGTACGTCAGATCTCACGATGTTACGGAATAGAGATCGCACCTCCCTTTCGGAGATCGAACCGCGGGATTCGATTATCTCCTCGGCCTCTATCCGTAAACGGTTTTTTTGTATCCGGAGCCAGTTGCAGACGAACGCGTAGCAGGAATTCTCCTGCCGAGCTCGGGAGAACAGGTTCGGGCTCCGCTCGAGAAACGCAAGAAAGTCTTGCCCGTAGGCCTCAAGACGGGGCTGGCGACGCGAGCCAAGTTCGGCGCGGTACCGTTTGATAATCGTCTCCCACGGAACATTCATGAAGTCGGCGTTCCCAAATATCATGACACCGACGGGCTCAAACTTTGAGAGCGTAAACAGTTTATTGGTTTGGTAAATCTTGGGACCTTCCGGCAGTTGGAGGGTCACGGCGCTATCCGCGGCAAGGGCAACAGCATTGCGGTTTAGAACGGCTACTTCCGCGGTCATTGGAGTCGCGCAAATTATACCCGCAATTTTTCCACGGAGGTGGAGTTTTCGAGGGCTGTTGCGCGGTTCGTTTGGCCTCAGAGTCGGATGTCAGAGTTCCTGCATCAGCAAATGCCAAGCTTCTTTGTACGCGGAGTACTTGGAATTTTGGCGGTGGGGGGTGAGGAGGATGTCGGGTTGGGAGTGGGTGGCGGCGAGGGGGAGGATGTACCAGACGTCGGCGGGGATGATCCTTCGACTTCGCTCAGGACAGGCTCCAGCGACGAAGAGGTCGATTTGGGTAGGGGTGTAGGGGGAGCCGTTGTGGTCGAGGCAGCAGCGGTAGGAATTTTTCTCGCGGCGCTGGAGGGTGCATTTGACCTGGACGCGGAGGAAGTGGCCGAGGTGGTCGACGGCGAAGTCGTAGGGGGAGTTGTCTCCGCAGGGGCGGGTGAGGATGAGGCCGAGTTCGGCGGCACGGAGTTGGAAACGGAGTTCGGCCCACTCCCCGCGGAGCTTGGCGTGTTGGATGTAGGGGCCGGGGGGCATTGATTCGCTTTCAGGTCGGTGATGGTGATAGGGATTCCTCGCGATACGGCCGCTCGGAATGACAAAAAAAACGCGGCCCGGTGGCGGGTCGCATCTCTGTTTTTAGCCTATATATCCATTATATCAATTGGCAATGGGTGATTGGGACATGATAGCTATAACTATATGCGGTTTGGAATCAGGGGGATGAGGCCGATCGTGTAATTTCTGCCTATTGACAAGGAAAATCCCAAGACTTTGGGTCGGTGGGGATTCGAAAGGGATTCCTCGCGATGAGACTGCTCGGAATGACATCTTTACTGGGTGGGCTGTGTTTGCGTGTAAGCTTGGGATATGAAAAAACAGGCGTCGGACCAGTCATTTCATGATCGGCGGTATCAGGAGCGGAAGCGGGCGGAGGCGGCGAAGAAGGCCGCGCCGAAGAAGGCTGTCCGGGAAGAAGCAAGCCGCCCAGGGTCTGCGGTGAAACAGGATTAGTTTCGGCACGGCCCCGCCGCGAACACCTTCGAGCTGCGCTCGAATGGATAGCCGAGGGCGGCTGTCCCTACATCGAGCAATCCCTCGGTTGACTCCCTCCCTCATGTTCTGTAGATTCTGTTTGAACTGAAAGTATCGATATGGCCGACCTGACTGGCGTGCAGAAGGCGTACATCTTGCACTGGGGCGAGATGGGGACGCGGTGGGGGATCAACCGGACGGTAGCGCAGATTCATGCGCTGCTGTATTTGTCGCCGCGGGCGCTGCCGGCGGAGGAGATTGCGGAGACGCTGAGCGTGGCGCGGTCGAATGTGAGCACGTCGATACGGGAGCTGGAGACCTGGGGGATTGTGCGGGCGGTGCACGTGCTGGGCGACCGGCGGGAGCATTATGAGTCGATGAAGGATGTGTGGGAGATGTTCCGGCTGGTGATTGAGCAGAGGAAGCGGAGGGAGATCGATCCGACGCGGGAGATGTTGCGGCGGAGTCTGGAGGAGCTGGATCCGAAGGAAGCGGGCGCGGATTTTACGCGCGAGCGGCTGGCGGCGATGGCCGGATTCTTTGATGCGGTGACGGAGTTGCACGATCAAATGAAGAGTCTGCCGACGGGGACGGTGAGGAAGTTGTTGCGAATGGGCGCGAAGGTGAGTAGGAAAAAGAAGTAGCAAATTGCGAGTGCCGCGTCAAGTTGCATAGGTCCTTCGGGCCCAAAGAACGGGCCCTCAGGCGGTCTTACATTCTTCATGAGGTAAGTTGCTAGATGGTGCAGGACGAGCAGAAAAGGATTTGGGTAACCTTGACGGGGCTGCCTTTGTCGATTGAGTTGGAGTGGCCGTTTCACCGGTCGACGTCCGGGGCTGATTTTTGGGTGCTGCATGGGGACATACGGCTGGAGAATTCGGACGGGCTGCACGCGCCGGTAGCGGTGAATCTGTCGGCTACGGTGCGGGAGGTGTTGCCGTCGCTCGAGCCGAAGGATGCCGAGGCGCCGGTGATCAACGCGCTGCGCAAGGAAGTGGACCGGAGGCAGATCGAGTTTGTGAAGTCGGGAAAGCTGGTGCCGCTGGCGTTCTCCAGCCGGTACTACGACTTCAAGCGGCAGAAATGGGTATTTGGGAAAGCCTCCGACGATGCGATTGTTACTTTCATTGAGCGGAAGGTTTATTGGGAGACGAAAGTGAAGTCAAATTCCCCTTCCTCTCGCACAGAACGCGAGAAGGATGGGGCAGCCGCGGTCGGGAATAGAGTTTGGATTGCCGATCCGACGGAGGCGCAGTATTTGGAGACCACGCCGGCGCATTTGCTGGAGGTTGCGGGACGACTGGTGGCGGGCGATGGCCTGGTGCGGATAGAAGGCGAGTGGGCGGAAGCGACTCCGGGATTGATGGGGCAGGCGGAGAGATTTGAGAGCGCCATGCGCGCGGCGGCGGCAGAGTTAGAGAAGAAGCACGCGTTTGAAAGAGGATGATAGTCGCGAGTACCAAGTTCCGGGAGCATCCCAGAAAAATCTAGAAGCGAGTATAGAAATCTTTAGGCGCGCTTACCTTGTGCGCCGCCGAGTTGCATGGGGTAGATCTCGAATCGATTAAGGCCTGCGCGCACTGAAGGGTCATTCTCGCCAAATTGCCGGGCTTCGGCCTCGTCCTCGACCTCGAGCACGGCGAGCCCGAAGGCGCCTCCCGGTACCATGACTGGACCAAAAACAAGAATTCTGCCCTCCACGAAATGTTGCTGAAAGTAGCGCGCGTGCTCCTTCATCAGTTGATTCTCGTCGTCGGTAATGTCCTGGGGGAACGTGGAGCGCGGAGGGATGAGCTTGAAGAAGTAATGTCGTTTGCTCATGGCTGAGGCATTCTAACGCAGGTTGTGCGTCCCCGAAAAATCGAAAATGCAGACGCGATACGACTCACTGCGTGGAAGACTCTCGCGAGAACAATCCCCAGCAAAAGCGCGGGGCGATGGCGTAGTTTATCTGCACCAAAACAATTGCAGCGATCGCCCAGTATGTGTTGATGAAGCAGAGGGCCGCGCCTCCAGCATACAAAGATTGTGCGACGACGATGCGGCGCACGACGGCGGGATGAATTTCGAGCGGGAGATCGTCGACGAGAAGATGGGCCCGGGTGGCGTAGCTCCAGCTCCAGTAAAGTGTGAGTCCGAGGAGAAGGATGTTGCTCCAATAGACGAGCAGCGCAGTGCGGTAGTGGATGAACTCGGCGAGCAGCGACGTGGAAAATGGCGTGAGACAGATGGCGCAGAGGAACGCGATGTGGATCCAGGCGAGATTGCGGTCGGAGCGCGCGAAATAGTTGAGCTGCGTTTGCTGGCCGACCCAGAAGATGCCATTGGTCATGATGCTCATGAGAAAGACGAGCACGCGCGGGGAGAGCGCAATCAACAGGTGGCGAAGGTCGTGCTCCGAGTGAACAGCTTCGGCGGCAGGGACGTGGAGGTCGAGGACCAGGAGCGTCATAGCGACGGCGAAGATGCCGTCACTCAAGGCGGCGATCCGCTCCACACTTTGACCTGCAACGCGGTTGTACAGGGAGTGCATCCAAGGGAGTTTAGCATTGAGGTTGGTGCGGGTTGCTAAGGAACGGCACGGGTTTAGCAGAGGAAAGGCCGCGCAGATCGCGGAGAGTATGTTGGCGGAATGCGAAATGAGGTTGCTGGCGGACGAGGCCGGGCTTGCGGCGTTTTGGTGATCCTGTATTTGTTGGCGCTGCTGTGCGTGGGAGCGGCGTGGGCACAGCGCAGCGAGCCTTCCCAGGATCCTTCGCAGAACCCTCCTTCGAATCCTCCTCAGGATTCTTCCGAAAATCCTCCTCAAACTCCCACGCAGAACTCAGGACAGACGCAGGGGAAAGACCTTCCAGATGCGCCGGGAGAAAGTAAAAAAGATGACAGCGCTAATCCGGTGCAGGAGATCCAGGACAAGACGAAACAGATCGTGTCGCAAACCACGGACACGGCGAAGAGCACCTTGCTGAAGGCGCGAGATTATGAGTCGGGTTGGATCGCGGGAATTTATGTGGGCAAGAATCGCAAGCTGGTGCCGATGACCGGGCAGCAGCGCATGGATTATTACCTGCGCCAGACTTTTACTACGCCTGAGGCTTACATGAAGAGGATGTTTGCGGCTGGGGTGGATCAGGCGCGCGGGGTGCCTTACCAGTGGGATGATGGATGGGCCGGGTACGGGGAGCGCTTCGCCTCGCGTGAAGGACAGTTTTTTACATCGAATTCTCTGGCGGCTTTGGGGAATGCGAAGTTGGGGTACGAGGTTCGTTACGACAAGTGCAAGTGCACGGATTTTCGGCATCGGATGCGGCACGCGATTTTGCGGAACTTTGTGACTTATGACCGGAGCGAGGAGAATTTGCGTCCGCAGTTCGCGTTGTATGGCGGGGCTTTTGGCGGAGGGTTGCTGGTTACGGCCTGGAAGCCTGGTGCGAGGAGTGCTTGGGCTAATGGAGGGTGGGCAATGTTGGGGCAGGCGGGTTATGGGTCGCTGGTGAATTTAATTACGGAGTTCGGGACGGAGATTAATCGGAAGCAGGGCGTGAAGTAGAGGGGACTAAATATCGCTGAACACTTTTGCAAACCTCCTTGCGGACATCAGACCCCGGGGGCGGTACTTCTCTCGACCGGAAGGCTTCTCGCTGACCAGACCCACTACGCGGCGGTCGTCAGCCTATACAAGTACCTTCTTTCCATCCACCCGACCCATACGCAAGCCAGGAACACGCCGCAACCAGGCACTATGGAGTCGCGTGCAACCTGCTTCCAGAAATACGAATACTGAACTGAGTCCCTTAGCCAGTCCCACCGAGTCATCCTAATGCGCCTTTTCGCGAGTGCAGCATCCATCTCGTTTAAGGTCATATTTCCCATCCGATGATACTCGGCCTCGCCTAAGGGCGGTTCGTATCTCATCGCACCACGAAATAATGTAACAGTGCTGACGAGATCGATTACCGGACCAAGAAGGACCGCGACGAGCAGGGAACGTACCAAGAGAGCCTTCACTGTTTACCTCGCACTCTAACGGGACAGTTTAACGAAGGGCAGGGACGGCCACAGCATAACTGTCGTAACCGTCTCTGCGGGCGAATGTAGGGACTCCCTTTCGATTGCGCCCGACAAGCTTTCGACTGCATGAGATCGTCATGCGGACGATCTCACCTCGCTCAGGGATGACAAGGGCACCCGCAGGGACTGAAGCCCGGTTGAAAGAGGGCGGCTTGCCGCAGCGCTGAAAGCGCTGCGCCACCCAAAGGCTGGCTTTCGGGGCGGTTGAGGCCGCGCCCTTTCAAAGCTGTTTTAGTTCTGAAATGTCTAGCACCATGGTCTGTTAGTGCGGGCAGGGATCCTTCGACTGCGCGAGATCGTCCTGCGGACGATCTCACTTCGCTCAGGATGACAAATCACGGGCGAGGGCGCCCGCGCCACACCTACTGAAGTAGCGTGCCTCCGTTGCCGTTGGGCTCTTCTTCTGGCGCCAGAACTACGGCGGCGGCGACGCGGTCGCCGGGCTCCATGTGCAGGAGGCGAACGCCTTGGGCGTTGCGGCCGGACTCGCGGATTGTCTTCGAATCCATGCGGATGATTTTGCCGTAGTGGCTGATCAGCATGACTTGCGAGGTTTCATCGACCAGCGCGATGGCGACAACTTTGCCTACGCGCTCAGTGGTCTTGATGTTGATGACGCCTTTGCCGGCGCGGTTGGTCAGGCGATATTCGTCGGCGGGAGTGCGCTTGCCGTAGCCGTTCTCGGTGACGGAGAGAATCAGCGTACCTTTCTGCGTGAGGTCTACGGCTTCGGCCGCCGGGATTTCTCCCTCGGACGCTAACGCATCCTGGACGGCCGAGGCGGCTGTTCCCACACTTTCCGCTCCCGGCTTGGGAGTTACCGTCATTCCTACCACGTAATCGCCTTCGTCCAGATTGATGCCATTGACGCCGTAGGCGGCGCGGCCCATGGGGCGGACATGATCCTCGTCAAAGCGAATGGCCATGCCTTCGTGGGAAGCGATAAAGACGATCTGATTTCCGTTGGTGATGCGGGCGGCGACGAGTTCGTCTCCAGTTTCGATGTTGATGGCGTTGATGCCGTTGGAACGGACGTGCATGAATTCGCGCAGTTCGGATTTTTTCACCAGACCGTTGCGCGTGGCGAAGAAGATGTATTTATTTTCTTCTTCGAGGTTGCGCACGGCGAGCATCGTGCGAACGGTTTCGCCGGGTTGCAGGCCGATCAGGTTGCCGATGTGCTTACCGCGTCCGGCGGCGCTGACATCGGGAATTTCATAGACCTTAAGCCAGTAGACACGGCCCTTGTTGGTGAAGATCAGGATGTAGGCGTGGGTGGAAGCGATAAAGAGGTGCTCGACAAAATCCTCTTCGCGAGTCTTCATGCCGGTGCGTCCCGTACCGCCGCGACGTTGCATGCGATAGGTGGAAATCGGCGTGCGCTTCATGTAGCCGGAGTGGCTGAAGGTGACGGCGACTTGCTCATCGGCGATTAAATCTTCCAGAACGATTTCCGCGGCTTCGTCTTCGATGCGGGTGCGGCGCTCGTCGCCGTAAAGCTCTTTTACTTCTTCGAGTTCCCTGACGATGACGGAGCGAAGTTTCTTCTCGGAGGCGAGAATGGATTCGTACTCGGCGATGCGGGCGCGAACATCTTTCAACTCGTTCGAAATTTCATCGATGGAAAGCTTGGTCAGGCGATGCAGCTGCAGTTCGAGGATGGCCTCGGCCTGGCGCGCGGTGAACGGCTTTTCGGGATCGAGCTTGGGAGCGCGGCCAGTGGTGTTGATATCGATTTTCTTGCCGCCGAAGTAGGCAACTAGATTTTCGCGGGCCTCGGCGCGGTTGGCGCTGGCGCGAATGATGATGATCACGTTGTCGAGGTGGTCGAGCGCCGTGAGATAGCCTTCGAGGATGTGTTCGCGATCCTTAGCTTTCTGCAGAAGGAAAGCGGTGCGGCGGCGGACGACTTCAACGCGGTGATTGATGAAGTGCTTGATGGCCTGGATGAGGCCCATTTCGCGCGGCTGTCCGTTGACCACCGCGAGCAGGATCATGGAAAAACCTTCCTGCATAGCGGTGTGCTTGTAGAGCTGGTTGAGAACGATCTGCGGCTCGGCGCCGCGCTTGAGTTCGACTACGATGCGCATTCCGTCGCGATCGCTTTCGTCGCGCACGTCGGATATGTCTTCAATTTCTTTGTCGTTGACCAGCTGGGCGATGCGCTTGATCAGTACCGACTTGTTTACCTGATACGGAATCTCGGTGACGATGATAGCTTCCCGATCTTTGCTAAAGGTCTCAATCGACGCTTTAGCGCGCATCATGAAGCGGCCACGGCCGGTACGGTAGGCTTCAAAGACGCCGGAACGTCCGTGGATGATGCCCGCGGTGGGGAAGTCTGGTCCCTGTACAAACTTTAGAATTTCCGGCAGCTGCGCGTTCGGATTGTTGACCAGGGTGATAGTAGCGTCGACGATTTCGGTGAGGTTGTGCGGCGGAATTTTTGTGGCCATGCCGACCGCGATTCCGTCCGACCCATTGACGAGAAGATTCGGAATGCGGGCGGGAAGAACGTCGGGTTCGACTTCGCTGCCATCGTAGTTGGGGCGGAAGTCGACCGTTTCTTTGTCGAGATCTTCGAGCAGCGCGGTGGCAACTTGCGCGAGCTTGGCTTCGGTGTAGCGATCGGCTGCGGGAGGATCGCCATCGACCGAGCCGAAATTTCCCTGACCGAAAATCAGAGGGTAGCGCAGGCTCCAATCCTGCGCGAGGCGCACGAGAGCGTCGTACACGGCGAGATTGCCGTGGGGATGGTACTTGCCCATGACGTCTCCAACGATGCGGGCGCACTTGCGCGTGGCGCGATTGGGCTGCAGGCCCATCTGCTGCATGGTGTAAAGAATGCGGCGGTGCACGGGCTTGAGTCCGTCGCGGACATCGGGCAGGGCGCGGCCGATGATGACCGACATGGAATAGTCGAGATACGACTTGCGCATCTCGTCTTCAATGTTGACGGGCTGAATGTGCAGGGCGCCGGGACCTTCACCGCCGGGCGGTGGAGTCAGGGGAAGTTCGGGGTTTTGATCGTCAGGCATGGGTATGGTCTTGGGTGTTAGGTCTTAGGATTTGTTCTCTGATATCGTCGATCTTGCGACGCCTCGAAGCTGTGCTAAACGGCTGCATTTACAGTAGGTTAGTAGGATTGCTGATGAATGATATTGTAGCACGGCGAAGGCCTGTTGTGGACTCCGATCAGGAGGTTTTGTTGCTTACGGCGGTTCTGATTGTGCTGCAGTTTCGTGGGGCATATTTCGCTTGTTGATATTTTTTCCGAGGCGAATTGGGTGGGCGAACTCGTAGTAAACGGGGAGGAATATATCCATCATGTTCAGGACTCGATTCAAGGGAGAGATTGTTGCCGAGTTTTTGCCGCCCGTGCGAGCTCGCAAGAAACAAAAGGTGATCATCTTGTGTGACGGAATGCCTTCCATTCCGCGCAAGCAGGCACTGGTGGAGTTTCTCGCGGGAAAAGGATTCTGGGTTGTGTATCCGCGGTATCGCGGAACGTGGGAAAGCGGCGGGGAGTTTCTGGAACGGTCGCCGCACGAGGACATTCTGGATGTAGTCGACGAGTTGCCAAAGGGGCTAGTTGAGATTGCGTTTGGCCGGCGCTTTCCGCTCACGCCCGATCAGATTTTTGTAATCGGTGGGAGCTTTGGCGGGGCAGCCGCGATTCTGGCCTCGGTGGATCAAAGGGTGAACAAGGTGGTGGCGAATTGTCCGGTGACGGATTGGACGATTCTGGATCGCTCGGAAAAAGTGGAGACGTCCGCGGAAAATTACGCTGAATATATTCGCGAGGCGTTTGGCAACGCATATCGGCTTTCGGACGTGAACTGGGAGAAGCTGCGGAGCGGGAGTTTTTATAGCCCGTGGCACCACAGACCAGAAATAGACGCGGCGAAGGTGATGATTTTTCATGCGATGGACGATCCCCATGTGCCCTATGAGGGCAGCGTGCGGTTTGCCGAGCAGACGGGAGTGTTGCTGAAGTCTCTGAAGCGCGGCGGGCACTTGAGGACGGAGTTTGTCGTGCAAAGGTATTGGGAAAGAATTAAGAAATTCCTGGATTCTAGGGGCGGGTGATGACTTCGTTCGGCGATGACGGCAAAACGAACTTCACGTTGCGGTCGGCGTTGGCTTGCAGAGTCTGCGGGACGTTGAGAGAAGCGAGATCGATTTTCTTGTTCCAGTATCCGTCAGTGTAATAATCGCCGCGAGCGTAGAGCACGCCGTCAGCGATGGTGTAGTCGCGGACTTCTTCGCGGTGCCCATCGCGAAAGATGAGAACCGCGGACGGCAGGGATTGCGGCGGTGCGGTGGCGACCAGCGGCGCCTGGGCCGGAATCGACGTAGCGGAATTCGATGCTGAGTGCTTGGGCGTCACGTTCAACAATCGAGAATCGTCATTGGTTGCGGCGCTGGTGACGCGGACGTAGTGGCCGTTCTGGAGTTCGATCAACAACGAATCGCCCGACGACGCTTGAATGCTGTTCATCGAACTCATGGCTGGTCCCATGAAATTGGCGCCGGGACCGGCCATTTGGCTGAGGGCCTGCAGCAGATAGGCTGGCGGCTCGGAGGCAACGGGGTAGCCGGTGGAATAAATGTCGCCGGAATCGAAGCCGTCGCCGAAGAACGGGAACGGCAAGGAAGCGTAAGAAGAATACGGAGAAGAGCGGCGGAATTGGGATCCAAATCCATGGCCGTTGCGTCCGAAAGCGAAGTTGCCAGCGGGCGAGCGGAAGCGCGGAATGGCGGCGTGCGCCGGAGCAGCAGCGTGACCTCCGGATGCGGCTCGCTGCGCAGCAGCGTAAGGGACGAGGGCGAGCGCGGCGATGAGAGCGAGGAATCGCATGGTCAGTTGGCCTGGGCCGACGGCGGCAATTGGAAGACGACGCCGTGATCGTCGTTTTGCTTTTGGGTTGCCGCGAGATCTAAATCCGCGAGCGCAATCTTGCGCCGATGACCGGGCGTCAGATCGTAAAGTGTCTGGCTGACGATGGCGTAATTGTTCACCTCGAGTTGATGACCATCTTTGAACACGAGAGTAGTCGGAGGCTGCGGCGGCTCGGGGTCGGCCTGAGCCGTCTCTTGCGATCCTGTCGACGACGGCGGCACATAAGAATCGGGACCAGATCCGCGGCGATCGAAGATTGTCGGACCGCCTTGATACTCGGCGTCGTCATCGTCACCAGGAGTGTCGGCATCGCTGACATCGACGGCGTAAGGCACGGGCAACGCGTACACATAAGGATAGTAGGCCGTGCCGTTTGCGATGTGATGAGAGGGATGCTGGCCATTGTGCGAGCTGCCAGGTGAATGCGAAACAGGATGATTCGTGTTCGCTGGCCCAAAACCATTATGCACAGAAGTGGCGCCCGTTGGGGGCGGCACGCTGAAAGCCGTGGGAGGAGCTACTCGGGTAGCAGTGGGAGGAGCTACGCTGGCTGAATGCGTGAAGCCAGAAGAGCCGTTCGTCTGCGCGAAGCCGCTGGAGGCCAAAAGGAGCGCGAAGACAGCGAGCGAAACCGGAATCGAGCGTCGCGACAGGCGATTCACGACATTATGATACCCCAAAGGGAACGTCATGGCGCACCTCCCCAGAGGACCCCCCACAGGTTTAGATCGCAGTGGCCCTGGCAGAGATGCGTGGGAAATGTAGAGAATTGTTAGCGCAGGAGTGCCTGCCAACTCATCCCCTAGGGATCTGGACCAGGGCTGAAAGACTCCAAAGAATGTAGGCGCCGACCAACGCCCAGACGCAGGCGGTGACAAGCGTGCGAGCGGGAGTTTCCATGAGGTCGGCGAGGACGCCGGAGACGAAAATAAAGAGAAACGGGACGGAAGCGAGCAGGAAGCCAGCGCCCGCTACGCGCGGGTGAGCGATGCCAAGCACGATGAAGAGAAGAGCCAGCAGCAGCGGTGCGGTGTTGCCGAAGTAGCGGGTGCGCGGCCACGCCAGATAGGTCGCAATCGCGGCGGGAAGCAGAAGGGCGAATGCCGGACAGGCGCGCAGTATCAGAGACGCGACGCGGCGATAGACGGCGAGTACGGTGAAGCTGCGCCAGGTCGCTCCCCAGAACGAGGCGTGCTGCATTCCCTGTACAAAGGCTTTTGGTTGAAAGAAATACGCAGCGAAAAGCAGAAGCAGACCCGCCAGACAGGCAGCGATCCAGATGGTGATGGCGGCTCCGCGACGGATGGGCGCGAGATAGAGCAGGAAGGCGAGAGCGAGGGGGACGACAATGATCATGGAGAACTGCGAGCCCACCGCGATCGCGAGAGAGATACCGAGCAACACGATGCGGCGCCAGTTCCAGAGAACGACCTCGCGGGGCGCGTACAGAGTGTGGGCAACGGCGATGGCGGTAAAAATGGCTCCGAAGGATCCCCAGGCGGCGAGGATCTCTGGCTCGACGTGCCACACGGCGGTGGCTTGCAGAACGGCGGGAGAAAAACAGTAGAGGGTGAGGGCGAGAAATCCGCCGGAGTTGCCGCAGAGGCGGCGCGAGACGTACCACAGCGATGCGCCGAGGAAGACACCGAAGGCTAGGAACGGTATGCGCGGAAGCCAGCGCCAGGAGGGGCTGGATTCGGAACCGGCCAGGGCTTGAGGCCAAGCGAGCAGCGGTGCGGCGGTTACCAGGGAAAGCAGGGGGGAGTGTTCGGTGTCGAAGCCCCCGTCGTCGCGGGAGACTTCGAGCGGCAGTGAGCCTGATGCGTCGGGGAACGGAGCGCCGGCAATGCCTCCGCCGTGGATTTGCCGCCAGCCTGCGGCGATGCGGACTTGCTCGGAAGCGCTCACACCCAAAGGTCCAGCGGATTCGGGACCGTGCAGTTCGGAATGCACGAGCCACACCGCTTGCGCCAAAAAGATAAGGAGCAAGACTCCGGCCAGAAATTGGGGTCGGCCGAAGCGTTCGCGGGTGAAAAATCGGGTCATTAGGCGGGACGAAGTGTTTTACCATGAGCGGGGCTGTTTGAGGAAACGGTGTGACCGATTTCAGAATCGATGACGGGATCAAAGCGGCTGGTGCAGAGCGCACGCCTGCGGACCCAGGAACGGCGCGGCCGGCTGCAGTTCCGAACTTCGCGGTGCAGCCCTCTTATGTACGAACGGTATTCCTTGGTCCCGACGGATTGCGCGCGGGATGGGGATTCGCCTTTTATGTGGCGATGTTTTATCCGCTGCAATTTGTGGTCAGCCGGTGGGTTGGATCTCTGGAGTTGGGCGCGAGCGGACTGTGGTCGATGATGCTGGAGGAGTTGGGAATGCTGCTGGCGGCCGCGCTTCCGGCAGTCGTGCTGGGAGGAGTTGAGAAGCGGGCATGGGGAACGTACGGTCTGCCGTGGAGGCTGGCATTTGGAAAATTGTTCTGGCTGGGAACGGGTTGGGGATTCGCCAGCATCACGCTGCTGATGGCGGCCATGTACGGCTTACGAGTTTTTGACTTGGGTCATCTGGCAATCCATGGCGGGCGAATTGTGAGGTTTGCAGTGTTCTGGGCAGTGTTTTTCCTGCTCGTAGGCTTCTTTGAAGAATTTCTATTGCGCGGATATTCGCAATTCACGCTGACGCGACTGATTGGCTTTTGGCCGTCCGCGGTAGTGCTCTCGTGCACCTTCGGTCTGATCCACCTACAAAATGCGGGGGAGCAGTGGACGGGTTTGGCGGCAGCGGCGGCGATTGGATTCTTCTTTTGCCTGACGCTCCGGCGAACAGGGAGTTTGTGGTTTGCGGTGGGCTTTCACATGGCGTGGGATTGGGGAGAGACATTTTTTTATTCCGTGCCAGATAGCGGAACGCTATTCCCGGGACATCTACTGAAGTCGTCGTTTCACGGTCCGCGCTGGCTTACGGGGGGGATCGTTGGGCCGGAGGGCAGCGTGCTTTGCTTTGTGGTGATCGCGGTAACTTGGGTGGCATTTGCCAGGGCGTATCCGGAGGTAAAGTATCAAGTGGGAAAATCTTTAACACTGAGGACTCAGGGGATCACGGGGTAGATCCCGGTTTGAAAACTTTAACGCAAGAATCTGCCATTTTACTTTCTCCTAATCTTCGCCTCAGCCTATACTCGTCTCGATGAGTCCGGAAACCGATTTGCTCGCGCCGCTGCGGCGGTATTGGGGGTACAGCACGTTCCGTCCGCTGCAGGAGCGGATAGTGCGCAGCCTGCTGGCGGGGCGCGACACCTGCGTGGTGATGCCGACGGGCGGAGGCAAGTCGTTGTGCTACCAGCTGCCGGCGGTGGTATCAGGGGGGACGGCGGTGGTGATTTCGCCGCTCATCGCGCTGATGCAGGATCAGGCGACCCAACTGGCGCAGATGGGGATTCCGGCGGCGGTACTCAACAGCACGATGAGCGAAGGTGAGCAGAATAAGGTCATGTCGAAGGCGCGGGAGGGGGCGTACCGGCTTTTGTATGTGTCGCCGGAGAGGGTGGCGCGCGGAGACACCATGGGCTGGATGCAGCAGGTGCCGGTGACTTTTTTCGCGATCGATGAGGCACACTGCATCTCGGAGTGGGGACATGAATTTCGTCCTGAGTACCGGCAGTTGAACCGGCTGCGGACGAAGTTTCCCGATCGTCCCATTGCGGCGTTTACCGCCAGCGCGACGCGGCACGTGCGGCACGACATTCTGGCGCAACTGCAGTTGCGCAATCCCGACAAATATATTGCCAGTTTTTACCGAGCGAACTTGCGCTACCTGGTGCGCGAGTGCGAAGGGCGGGAGCAGATGGAGATGCTGCTGAAAGCGCTGGAAAGCTACGCGGGCAGCAACGTGATTGTTTATTCGCCGACGATCAATCGAGTGGAAGAGACGGTGGATTTCCTCGAAGATCACGACATTGCGGCGGTTGGATATCACGGCAAGATGGAAGCGACAGATCGGAGGCGCAGCCAGGAGCGGTGGATGTCGGACGACGTTCGCGTGCTGGTGGGGACGATTGCTTTCGGTTTGGGAATTAATAAAGCCGCGGTGCGGGCGGTAATCCATTTGTCGCTGCCGAAATCGATTGAGCAGTACTACCAGGAAGCGGGACGAGCAGGGCGCGATGGAGCTAGTGCGGATTGCATTTTGCTGTGGCAGAAAAAAGATGCGGGGTTGCTGGGATTTTTTGCTAATCAGATTACCGACGCGGAAGAGCGCAATCGGGCGTGGGAGCGGTATCGGATCATTCGTGAGTTTGTAGAGTCGGAGCGCTGCCGGCATCGGCAGATTTGTAAGCATTTTGGGGAGACTCCGAAGTGGGAGAGTTGCGGGTCGTGTGATGTGTGCGGGAGCATGGTGGAGTGGATGGCGCCGCCCGCCAAGTCTGCAAAGAGCGCGGTGAGCAGCAAAAAACGTGTGGTGCTGAAGCCAGCTGTGGCTGCGGGGTCCGAAGCTGAGGAACGTTTCCTCGACGAGTTACGCGAGTATTTGCGCGAGTGGCGACGGGCGATGGCGAAGGAAACCAACCTTCCCGCCTACATCGTGCTGCACGATTCTTCTCTCGAAGAAATCTGCAGCCGGCAGCCAAAGTTGCTCGCCGAGCTTCTGGAAATTCCGGGAATTGGCGAGCGCAAGGCGGAGCTTTATGGACAGGAAATTCTGAATGCATTGGAAAAATTCCGGCAAGGAGAGCGGGCCAGCAACTCTGAACGAGCAGCCAAGCCTGGCGATGAGACTCTTCGTTTATTGAGCGAGGGGAGAACGCTGGAAGAGATTGCGCAGGCGCGCGGCAGGCAAGTTTCAACCATCGTGAGTGCGGTCGCGAATTTGCTGGAGACAGGGAAGGTGGAGTTTCAGTCTGCATGGGTGAGCAAGGAAAAGCAGTCGGTGATCGAAGCGGCGTGCGCGAAGGTAGGGACGGATCGGCTCAAAGCGCTGAAAGATATTTTGCCGCCGGAGATTACTTATGACGAGATCAAGTTGATAGTGGGCAAGAAGCGACGGGAGGAGACATTGACAAAGGCAGTGCCGGCGTAGGAACGCGGTGTTCTGATTCGCTCTCCCGACGATGCGGGAGAGAACTCGATGAGGAGTCCGGAACTCGGATGAGATTGCAGGGATCCTTCGACTACGCATGCGGATTCATGAAGCGAGTCCGCATGCTCCGCTCAGGATGACAGAGCTTAGGATTGCGGATCAGATATTCGGCGGCGCTAGAACTTGTTTCGCTGCGTCCTGGCCGGAGCGGACGCAATCAGGGACGCCGATGCCGCGGTATCCATTGCCGGCGAGGGCGAGTCCGGGCAACTGCTGGCGCAGGCGCTCGATCCGGTCGAGGCGTTCGAGGTGGCCGACGCCGTACTGGGCCATCGCGGACTTCCATTTGTAAACGCGTGCGAAGGGAGGCGCGGCGCGCAGGCCGAGGATTTGCTGCAATTCGTTGCGGACGATGGCAATGATGGCGTCGTCGGAAAGCTGCCACACGTTCTCCGCGCTGGATCCGGCGAAGAAGCAACGTAGCAGGGCACGATCTTCGGGGGCACGGTGAGGAAATTTGTTGTGGACGAAAGTCGCCGCCAGCAGGCGTTTGCCTTCACTGCGCGGCACAAGAAATCCAAAACCGGGAGGGAGCGACCGACGGACGTCGCGATCGTAGCCAAGGCCAACGGTGATGGAAGAGCTATAGCCGATGGCGGCAAGTTCGGTGGAGAGCTCTGGGCTGCAGATCGAAAGAAGCTTCGCCGCGGCCAGCCCGGGCAGGGCAAGGATAACGGCGTCGAAGCGATCGGATTTCGATGCTGTGACGACGTTCCACCCTCCGGCCTCGTTCTGAATAGACTGCACCGGCGCGTTGGTTATTAAAGAAGCCTGATTCAAGCGCGGGACCAGGGTTTCGACGAGCTGTTGCATGCCGTTTTTCAGCGAGGTGAACAGCGGCGGCGCAGGTTTGTTCGCGGGTCGCGGCATTTTCTTGCGGGCGGCGAGCATGGCGCGACCGAGACTGCCGTGAGTGCGCTCCATCTCGGCGAAGCGAGGAAGCACGGCGCGCACGCTGAGGCTGGCGGCTTCTCCGCCATAAACGCCGGAGAGGAGCGGATCGGCGAGGCGGTCGACCATCTCCGCGCCGTAATGGCGCTCGACGAGAGAGGCCACGCTTTCGTCGCCATTGGCGCCAATGGGCGGATGAAATAATTCCTGCGCCATGCGAAGCTTCGTGGTCCAGGAAAAAAGTGGCGAGAATCCGGTGGGCAGGATTTTGGTTGGGACCATGAACATGAGGCCGTCGGGCATGGGGATGAGGCGGCCACGAACAAGGATGTAAGTTTTGCGATCGGCGTCATTCGAGCCGATGAGTTGATCGCCGAGACCGAGGGCGCGGCAAAGGTCGGCGGCCCAGGGCTTCTCGGTGATAAAGGAATCTGGTCCAGCTTCGACGATGCAGTTGTCGATATGCTCCGTGCGAAGAACGCCGCCGAGTTGCGGCGACGATTCGTAGAGAACATATTCAACTGCGCCGGAGCAGCGGGGTTCTTCGAGCGAGAAGGCAGCGGAGAGACCGGAGATGCCGCCGCCGATGATCGCGATGCGGGTCATGGAACGCGGCTTCCGGCTGCCGGCTTTTGGCTCCCGGAAGAAGAGTTTGAGGCCGAATACTCCTGCACCAGGAGCGCCAGGTTCTTCACGTTGTCAACCGGAGTCTCTGGCAGGATGCCGTGGCCGAGATTGAAGATGTGGCCGGGACGCCCGGCGGCGAGCTGAAGAATGTTCTCGGCGCGAGACTTTAATTCTTTCCAATCCGCGAAGAGAAGTACAGGATCGAGATTGCCCTGAACTGCGCAGCGATGTTCCAAATCGCTCCAGCCTTTATCGAGCGGAATGCGCCAGTCGAGTCCGATGACTTCGGCTCCGGTTTCATTCATCGCGGGAAGCAGTGTGGCGCTGTCGGTGCCAAAATAAATGATGGGTGCGCCGGTTTTCTGCAGGCGCTTCACCAGAACGCTGACGTGCGGAAGAACGTAGCCGCGGTAGTCTTCCACGCTGAGACAGCCGACCCAGCTATCGAAAATCTGTATGACATCGGCGCCAGCGCGCACCTGGGAGGCGGAGTACTCGGCGGTAACATCCACCAGCTTGCGCATCAGCGCATCCCAGTTGGCCGGCGAGTTGTACATCATCTTCTTGGCGTGAAGATAGTGGCGGGAGCCGCCGCCCTCGATCATGTAGCTGGCGAGAGTGAAAGGCGCTCCGCAGAAGCCGATGACAGGAATTTTCCCGGCGAAGTGTTTAGCTACCAGGCTCACGGCTTCGGAGACATAGCCGAGTTCGGCGGCGCGGTCGGTGCGGAGTTGAGCAACGTCTTCGGTGGTGCGGATGGGCTTCTCGATGACCGGACCTTCTCCCGCGGAGAAATGAAAAGGCAGGCCCATGACTTCGAGCGGGAGCAGGAGGTCGGCGAAGATGATGGCGGCATCGACGCCGAGAAACTCCGCCGCGGTGATGGTCACTTCGGCGGCGAGTTCGGGCTTCTTGCAGATTTCGAGCAGGGAATGCTGCTTGCGAACCGCGCGATATTCGGGCATGTAGCGTCCCGCCTGGCGCATGAACCAGACAGGAGTGTGGTCGACCGGTTGGGATTTGCAGGCGTGAACGAAGCTGGAATTGGGCGCAGACATGGGTCGATACGATGACCGATTACTGTAGCATTTTTGTGCGGAGCGTGCCCGCTGCCAAGCGGTGTTTGTGCGAGACTGTGGGTACGAGGGAGGTGTCGATATGGGCGAAGCAGCAATCATAAAAGAGAAGGCGGAGCTCGCCGTTGTGGATGGAACACGGATGGCGGCTTATGTGGCGCGACCTAAGGATAGTGGACCGCATCCGGGATTACTCGTTTTCCAGGAAGCTTTTGGCGTGAATCATCACATTCGCGATGTCACGGAGCGATTTGCCGCACGGGGATACGTGGCGATTGCTCCAGAGCTGTTTCATCGCACAGCGCCTCCCGGGTTTGAGGCCAGTTATACGGATTTCCCCGCGGTGGTGCCCCACATGCAAGCAGTGACCACGGAAACAGCGGAGGCGGATATACGGTCGGCATACGAATGGCTGAGATCAAACCCAGCAACGAAGGCCGACGAGATTTCCTGCGTGGGATTCTGCATGGGCGGGCGAATTTCATTTATTGCGAACAGCGCGGTACGGCTGCGGGCAGCGGTTTCGTTTTATGGAGGAGGAATCGCGCCGGGGTTGCTGGACCGGGTGGCGAAGTTGCAGGCTCCCTCCTTATTTCTATGGGGCGGATTGGACAAGCACATTACTCCGGAGCACCGGCGCGCCTTGACCGACGCTTTGAGCGCGGAGAGGAAAATTTATGTGAATGCTGAGTTTTCCCGTGCAGATCATGGATTCTTTTGCGATGAGCGGGCAGCGTATGAGCCGCATTCGGCGCGGCAGGCGTGGGCATTGACGCTGGAGTTTCTGCGCTCGTGAAGAAGCTCGCCATTTTCATCGCGGCAGCGCTTCCGCTCGTTTTGATGGGAGAGGCACGGCAGACGGGTTCGATCCCTGCGAACGAGAAGAAGGCCGACCCTATCGCAGCCCCCACCTTTTATAAGGACGTTCTTCCCATCCTCCAGGACAAATGCGAGAGTTGCCATCGCAGAGGCGAACCAGCGCCCATGCCGCTTGTGACCTACGACCAGGTTCGGCCATGGGCGGGAAAAATTGCGGCGGCGGTGGATATGAAGATGATGCCACCGTGGTTCGCCGATCCGCGGTACGGAAAGTTCGCTAACGATCCGTCGTTGAGCCCAGAGCAGATCAAGACAATCGGGGCGTGGGCCGATGCGGGAGCGCCTGCGGGCAATGCCGGCGATGCGCCCGCGCCACCGAAATGGAATGAAGGCTGGAATATTCCACAGCCAGATGTGGTGGTGAAGATGCCGAAGGCAGTGCCGATTCCGGCGCACGGCGAGGTGGAATATACCTACGAGATTGTGCCCACGCATTTCGCTGAGGACAAGTGGGTGCAGATGGTGGAAGTGCGGCCTTCAAGTCCCGCGCATGTGCACCACGCGGTGGTGTATATACGGCCTCCGGATTCGCCGTGGCTTCGGCATGCGCCGCTGGGCGAGGCTTTTACGGCGTCGATGTTGAGCGATCCCGAAGAGCGGCGGCAGGCGCACGAGACCACCAGCGATCTGCTGCTGGTGTATGCGCCGGGAAGCGCCCCGGATCGGTGGGCGGATGGCATGGCGAAATTCGTTCCGGCGGGATCGGATTTGGTGTTTCAGATGCACTACACGACGAATGGCGAGGCGGCGAGCGACGAGACAAGCGTGGGGCTCGTGTTTGCGAAGATTCCGCCGAAGCATAGGGTAGTGACGCTGCAGCTGAATAATCATGCGTTGATGATTCCGCCCGGAGCGGATAATTTTCGCGTGGAAGTGCAGGGGACGCTACCGAACGACGCGACGCTGCTGAGCCTGTTTCCACACATGCACCTGCGCGGAAAGCGCTTCGAATACGACATTGTGCACGACGATGGCAGCGTGGAGCCGTTGCTGCGGGTGAACTATCACTTTCACTGGCAGTTGAGTTACAGGCTGGCGGAGCCGCGGGAGCTGAAGGCTGGGACCAAGCTGCGGGCAGTGGCGTGGTACGACAATTCGAAGAACAATCCGCACAATCCCGACCCGGACAAGCTGGTGACGTGGGGTGATCAAACATCGCAGGAAATGATGGTGGGATTTTTCGATGTGGCGATTCCGGCGAGCATGGACAAGTGGCAGTTCTTCATCCGCCACAACGCGGGCCAGCCGTAATCGTAGGCGCGACCTTTTGATACACTTCCCAGATTCTAGGCTGAGGCGAAAATAATGAGAGGAAAGTCACGCGCAGTCATGTTGGGGACTGCAGTGGTTTTTGCAGTGTGGGGAGTCGTGATCGGCGGTGCGAAGGCACAATCCAGCGCAAGTTCGCAGGCGACTGCTCCGGCAGCGAAAACGGCGGTGCAGCAGTTCAAGAATATTCAGGTACTGAAAGATATCCCGGCGGACCAGTTGATTCCGGCGATGCAGTTCATAACTGCGTCGCTCGGGGTCGAATGCGAGTTCTGCCACGTGCAAGGGGCGTTTGAGAAGGACGATAAGAAGCCGAAGGTCACTGCGCGGAAGATGATGGAGATGATGATCACCATCAACCAGGAGAATTTTGACGGGAAGCGCGAGGTCACTTGCTACTCATGCCATCGAGGCAGTACCGCTCCCGTAGCCACGCCGGTGGTGATGACGGCCGACTCGAAGCCGGAAATGCCGGAGCCGAAGGAGAGCGACGACGCGCAGGCGAAGCAGACTGGCGCACCGACTGCCGAACAGTTGTTCGATAAATACGTCAAGGCTGTGGGTGGAACCGCCGCGATCGACAAAATTACTAGCCGGGTGATGACGGGCACGATCACGTTTGGCGACAGAAATGTTCCGATCGAAATTTACTCGAAGCAGCCGGACAAACGGGTATCCGTGACTCACACGCCCGATGGAGACAGTATCACCGCGTTCGACGGACATGAAGGCTGGCTGGGCATACTCGGGCACCCGCTGCACGATATGCACGGGCCGGATATCGATGGAGCTTCGATGGATGCCGACCTGCAGTTCGCGGCGCATTTGAACGCGATGTTCCGTGAGGCGAAGGTGCAAGGGAGGCAGAAGATCGACGGCCATGACGCCTACGTGGTGGCGGGGCCTCGGCCGGGGAAGACGCCACTGCGACTGTATTTTGACGAGCAATCGGGGCTGCTGGTCCGGCTGGTTCGGCTGGGCGAAACGCCGCTGGGAGAGTTGCCCACGCAGATCGATTATGCGGATTACCGGGAAGCCGGCGGAGTAAGAATTCCCTTTCGCTGGACGCTGGCGCGGCCCACCGGCAGGTTCACCATTCAAGTGAGTGACGTGAAGGAGAATGTTCCGGTCGATGACGCGAAATTCGCCAAACCGGCATCGCCTCCGCAAGAACAAAAAGGCTCGGCGAAGTGAGTGCCGGACCGGCTAATGACAGTTACGTCGGTCCCGCGTCGCCGGCGAACTTTCGATAGGCTTTAGGCGAGAGAAAAAGAAAAGATACGGGTTAAGATTCAGGAGGAGATCGATATGCGAATCACCCTCCGGCTGGCAGCTGTTTTGATCATCGGACTGGCAGCGCTTTCCGCAGCACAAGCGCAAACCGGCGGAAGTGCAGCGGAACAGGAATTGTTTGCCGCGGTAAACCGGGCGCGCCGGGCGCAGGGACTACCGGCATTGAAGTGGAACGAGGCGCTCGCCGGTGCGGCGCATCGGCATGCCGCGTTGATGGCGCAGCATGGCACGGCGGAGCATGGATTTCCCGGCGAGCCTTCACTGGCTTCGCGAGTCACGCAGGCGGGAGCGCATTTTGTATGGCTCTCGGAAAACGTAGTTCAGGGTTCCAGCGTCGAAGCCATCCAGGCTGAGTTCCTGCGATCCCCGAACCACCGCGCGAACATGATGGATGCGGATATGGATTCCGTCGGAGTGGGAGTGGTCGAGCGCGGCGGGCAGCTGTTTGCCGTGGAAGACTTCTCCAAGGCGAAGTGACAACAACTCTTCTTCTACAGCCAATCCCTGTAGCCTCTGCACGTCCAAGGTGGTACCATCCCGTACTGAAAATATGATTCAGCATCGGTTGACCCTGTCTCTATCTTTGCCGTTGTTATTCCCTGCGCTGCTAGGGCTGATTTCCGCGGCGCAGACACAAGTCCACCCGGCTACCCCGCACGCGATTGTGCTTCACGCGGCTCGTTTGCTCGATGTGAAGAACGGACGGATTGTGAAGCCGGGCGAAGTGTTGGTCGAGGGCGAGAAGATCGTGGAAGTCGGCTCCGCGGTGAAGCATCCAGCGGGCGCGGAGGTCATCGATCTTGGAGACCGCACGCTGCTGCCGGGATTGATCGACGCGCATGTACATCTGTTCCTGCATCCGGGTGCGGAGGATTTGCAGACGGTGCAGGAATCTGTGCCGCAGCGCACGATTCAAGCGCTGCTCGCGGCGCGGGACGATTTGATGGCTGGTTTTACCGCGGAGCGCGATATGGGGACGGAGGGCGCGGGGTCGGCCGATACGGCCGTGCGCAATGCGATCAATGATGGGCTGGCGCCGGGACCGCGAATGCGGATGAGCGGGAATGCCATCAACATTCTCGGCGGGCATGAGGACGCGATCGGCTTCAATCCCGCGCAGCGTGTACTGGCGAATGCCGACTACGCCAACAATAGCGCCGAGTTGGTAGCGGTGATGCGCGAGCAATATAAGGAGGGGGCAGACTTCACCAAAATTTATGAAACCGGGCCAGACACGGTGAAGGACGGCAAGTTTTCCACGGTCTATCAGTACACGGAGGCGGAATTGAGTGCTGCGGTGGCAGAAGCAGCGCGTGTCGGCAAGCGTGTGGCAGTCCATGCCACCGGCGAGCCGGGGACTTTGTTTGCAGCGCAGGCCGGGGTCGCATCGATTGACCACGCTAATCAACTTGGCGATGAAACCATACGCCTGATGCGGGAGAAGCAAATCTACGCGGTGCCGACTTTCACCATCTTTGAATATTTCGCCGATCATGGGGAAACACCGGCAAGAGCTGCGCACGAGCGCGAGATGCTCGATGCCAAGGTGCAGGACTTCCGCCACCAGGTTGCGGCAGGCGTTCCCATGGCGGTGGGATCGGATGTGGGGCCGTTCCCGCACGGGACACAGGCGAGGGAGTTTATGCTGTTGGTGAAATACGGGATGTCACCCGTGGCTGTAATGCAGGCGGATCTGCTTCATGGCGCGAAGTTGCTGGGCTGGGATGGTCAGATCGGGGCACTGGAGCCCGGTTATTTCGCCGATGTGGTCGCAGTTTCGGGCGATCCGCTCGAGGATATCAGCGTGTTGGGAAATGTGTCGTTCGTGATGAAGGGTGGGGTGGTTTACAAGAAGTAATGAGGCGTAAGTAAATGGGTAGGGATCCTTCGCTCCGCCGAGGATGACACAGCTGTTTCTGTTCTTACCAGCCTCTGTCTGAATCTTTCTCGTCGCCGTTCTTCCAATCGCGATCGGATTCGTCGCCGTCATCTTTCATGGTCTGATTGCGCTTGCGGTAGCAGACGAAGATTACGCCGACGGACATCAGAGTTGGGGGAGCAATCAAGATTAGGATGCCGCTCTTTAATGCCTGAATCATGCGAGCCCCGGACGACGCGGCCTGCGTATAACAGAGAGCGCAACCTTGGGCCGAGGCGGACGGGGTTAACAGGAAAAGGGCGCTGATTGCAAGGACCAGTATCGAGATGGATTTCCAATTCATATGCAACTTCCTCGCCTGCGACCCTCAGCGGCAAAAGCCTTTTCGTCGATCCAGAACTCTATAGGCACAACTAAAGTCATGCTCTTCCCGATTTCTTTACACAGGCACTGAATGTTAGTGCGACCATCGTACGCCTTCCAGCAGACGGTAGCTGTCGGTCCATCCATATTGGAGCCCGAGGAGTACGGCGACCGTGAAAATCGCGACGAACCACATGAGGCCGCGATTCTCCGAGAGGTGCATAAAGAACAGCAGTGCGAGCCCGCCTTCGATGATGGCGACGGACAGCATGCGCACGAACATCTGCGACGCAGTAATGTTCTGGTAGGCAATGACAAACTGGATCCCGGCCAGAATGAGCAGCAGAACGTAGATCGCTACGTCTTTCCCGATTCCACCGGTGTTGTGCGTTTCGGCTGCAGCCATAGTTCCTCCTGCCTCTTTTCGTTCCTAATCCTAGTGACTCAAATTCATGAGATACATCAGCGGAACCACGAACATCCAAACCAGATCGACAAAGTGCCAGTAGAGGCCGGTAACCTCGAGGTCGTCGGCTCCGTAGCGGCCGCCCTGGTAGCGAATCGCAACGGCGATCAGAGCAATCACGCCGCCGGTCACATGCAACAGGTGCAGGCCGGTAATACTGAAGAAGGCTGAACCGAACAGCGGCGTGCCCCATGGATTGTGGAAGAGCGTAGCGCCCTCGCCGATCATTCCCAGCCATTCGCGAATGTGCAGCACGGCGAAGACGATTCCAAGAACGGCGGTAATCATCATCCAGCGGAAGGCGCCAGCTTTATTCTCCTTCTGGGCGGACCTTACGCCGATCAGCATGGTCAAGCTGCTGGTCAGCAGGATGAAGGTCATGATCGCGACGTTGGTGATGCTGTGGAAGGGCCGAGGCCAGTCCGGCGTGGAGTTGCGGATGAATCCGTAGGCCACCATACAACCGGCAAACGTCGCCGTGTCGGCGATGATAAATAGCCACATCGCCATCTTTTTCGCAGGGACCGAGAATGTGGGCGCGGTCATTATTTCTGTCGCGCCGGTTCGCGACACCTGCCCGTGAATCGAAAGATCAGCTTGGCTCACTTTGCCTCCTGCCTTTGACTAGGTTAGAGCTTCATCCAAAGCAGCAATAACAGATACAGCCACAGCCCACCCATAAAGTGCCAATAGAGCGACGTCGCATTCAACGTGCTCCGTCGCAGAACAGAATGGTTCACCTTTCCGATCACGCGGACCAGGCCGCCGAGTCCACCGAGCAAATGGATCGCGTGAGCCACCGTCAGTACATAGAAGAAGGAGTAGCTGATGTTGGTGGCGAGCCCAAAACCCTGGGACCGGAGTTGCAGCCAGGCAACAGTCTGGCCGGCGACGAAGAGAAGTCCTAAACCAAGCGTCACGTAGAGCCAACGAGCCGGAGCCGGTCCTTGAGCAGCTTCGCGGCCCATGAACGCCGCAATCTGGCGGCGCGACATTTCCAGCGTGACGCTGCTGGCAATGATGACCAGCGAATTGAGATAAAGAATGGAAGGCAGTGTGAAGTGCTGCCAATCCTGAGCCGCTCCCTGGCGAACGATCAAGGCGCTGGTGAAGGCGGCGAAAGTCATCGTAATGGCTGCCAGGCCAACCCAGATGCCCGTGCTGGCGGGAGGTGGAGAGGAAGGCTTGACGCGCCGCAAATCTCCGCCAGCGGGACCCAGATTTCGCCAGCCGCCGTTGCCGGACCCTTGACTGGGTAAACGCTCGAGATCGATTTTCGGCGGTTCGTGAACTGTTGTTGCCATACTGCTTGCTCTCCTGGCCCTCAGGGGCTAAAGCCCCAATTCTTCTTTGCTGTTAATGGCACGGTGAAGCCGGCCCTACCCAAATCCATCTATTTACTTCTCTTCGTCGGGGCTCGAAATTTTTTCCGGCGAGGTCTGCATGATGTAGTCGGCGCTCGCACCCTCAACGCTGTATTGATAAGGATCGTGATAAACCACGGGCATTTTGTCGCCGAAGTTGTTGTGAGGAGGAGGCGTGGCCGTGCTCCACTCGAGCGATGTGCCTTCCCACGGATTATCGTTCGGAGCCAGAGGACCTTTGAAACGACTGTAGATCAGGTTGTAGATGAAGATCAGCTGGACGAACCCGGTGAAGAGCGCGGCAATCGTAATGAACTTGTGCACCGGGATCAGCGGGATCAGGTAATCGTCGGTGAAGGCTTGGTAGCGGCGAACGTTGCCCGCCATGCCCAGATAGTGGAAGGGCATGAAGATGCAATAGGCGCCAATGAAGCTAAAGATGAAGTGGGCCTTGCCTAAGGTTTCGTTCATCATTCGGCCGGTCATCTTGGGGAACCAGAAATAAGTTCCAGCGAAGATTCCGAACATCGCCGCCACGCCCATCACCAGATGGAAGTGGCCAACCACGAAATAGGTAGCGTGGATCATGATGTCCAGCGAAGGTTGGGCCAGGAAAAATCCGCTGACGCCGCCACTGATGAACATCGAGATGAAGCCCAGTGCGAATAGCGACGCGGAGTTGATTCGCAACTTGGAGCCGTACAAACTGCCCAGCCAGATCAGAACCACAATCGTGGACGGAATCGTGATCACCAATGTGGGGAAGGAAAAGGCGATCGACGAAACCGGATTCATTCCGCTGACGAACATGTGGTGGCCGTACACCATGTAGCTGAGAACGGCCAGGGCGCCCATGGAATAGATGAGCACTCGGTGACTGAGCATGGGCCGCCGCATGTTGGTGATCAGAACGTGGGAGACGATGCCCATGCCGGGGACGATTGCGATGTAAACCTCGGGGTGTCCGAAGAACCAGAAAAGATGTTGCCAGAGCAGAGTCGATCCACCAGAGTGCGGCAGAATTTGACCATTGATGACAAGATTCGAAGGGACGAAGAAGCTGGTACCGGCGACGTGATCGAGAATGAGGAGAACACACGCGGGCATCAGAACCGCGAATGCGGTCAAGCCCATGATCGAGGTGATGAACCAGCCCCAGGCGCTGAGCGGGAGCCGCATTAGCGACATGCCTTTACACCGCATGTCGAGCGTCGTGGTAATGAAGTTCAGCGAGCCGAGCAACTGGCCGATGCAGAAAATCCCAATCGAAGCCGCCCACAGAACCACACCAAGCCCTTGGCCCGGGCCGCCGACCGCACCCACAGCGCTCAGCGGGGCATATTGTGTCCAGCCACCGAGGGTGGGACCGTCGGGGACGAAGAACGCCGCGACCATCACCAGGAAGGCAACGAACGTCACCCAGAACGACATCATGTTGAAGTGCGGAAATGGCATATCTTCCGCGCCGGTTTGAATCGGCAGGAAGAAGTTGCCGAAGGCCGCAAAAGGCGCAGTGGTGAGCACAAAGAAGACCATGATGGTTCCATGCATGGTCATCAGCTGCAGATAATACTCGGGGGTCATTACGTCGCCGGGAGCCCCGGCGCTGGAGAGCAGGTGCAGGCCCGGGATCGCGAAATTTCCCCAGCCGAGGTGAATACGCATGAGCCAGGAAAGGAACATTCCCACGACCGCGGCGACCAGAGCCAGCGCGTAATACTGCTTGCCGATCACTTTGTGATCGATGCTGAAAACATGCTTCCGAATGAAGCTGGTCGGAGCTCCATGCTGCGCTGCGTGGGCTGACATATCGTGCATTGCGCTCACCTCAAACCATGTGTTTTCTTGATTCGCTGAAATCGTACGTGCCGATAAGCTACTGCAACGCCGCTTGCTGCTTGAGCCAGGCGTCGTAATCGTCCTGAGACTTCACTTCCAGATAAGCCTTCATGTTGTAGTGCCCGAGGCCGCAAAGTTGAGTACAAACGATCTCATATTTGCCGACCTTGGTCGCGGTGAAATGGATCGAGACGTCGAGTCCGGGAACGAAATCTTGCTGGACGCGCAACTCCGGAACATAGAAAGAGTGGCCAACATCCTTGGAGTGCATCAAAAGATGGATTTCTTTGTTCACCGGGATCGCCATTTCCGCCGTCACGATGTCGTCCTTCGCATCCTGATCGTGAGTGGTATCGATACCGAAAAAGTTTGCGTTGGCTTCGTTGATCTGGTCGGGATGGATGGGGCCGAATTTGCCATCCGGGCCCGGATAGCGGAAATAGAAAGCAAACTGTCCCGCCTGAACTTGAATCGGTATGGCATCGGCAGCCGGCGGAGTGAGGTAAACGCTCGCCCACGCCTTCACCCCGAACACGCCCAAAGCCAGGCACTCAGTGCCGACCAACAGGAAGGCCGCGATCACCAATCCCGCGGCGCCACCGGGGAAGCTCTTGATCTTGTCGCCAGGCTTGGGAGTGGAAAATTTGAAGATGAAGAAGGCCAGCAGAATTTGGGAGGCGAGGAAGGAAATTCCCGCCTCGATCATCGTGTCGGTAAACTGCTCGTCGATGAGATGACCGTGGACGGAGATATCCTGTGGCAACGGCCACGTGTGCATGATAATGGGAATTGCCGAAGCAATTGCGATCAGCACAATGACTACCGCAAAGATTTTCGCCATGCTCCCCGCCTTTTGCCGTTTGAATCCGGCCTATGTCGGAATCGCCGCAGTTTTCACTGCGGCGATTCGCTGATTTACTCAACAACTGATCCCCAAGAATTTAGGGCTTACTTGGCCTTGAACGTGAAATTCGCAGATCCGGCCGCCCCCGCGGCAACTGTGACCTTAGCCGTCTGCGTTCCTAAATCTTCCTGCCATGCGGTCACAGTGTAGCTTCCAGGTGGAACATTGTTGATGGTGTAGTTCCCGCTGTCGTCGGTGGTTGCATACGGACCTTTGACCACTGCAAACCAGCCGTGCATCCAGGGATGGATATTGCACTGCACCGGAATCCACTCGGGAGCCTTCCAGCTTTTTTCAACCGGCGCTGCCCCGGGCGGTTGCGACTGGTTCCAGGGAATGTTCCCGGTCATGGGATTGGGATTCGGGTGAATGTTGTGCGTAGTCTGGTCGCTGGTCGTAACCTTGAATTTCTGATTTACGTCCATGGCCAGCACGTGCGGCGTGTACATGCAATTTTTCTGGTCGAATACGGGCTCGCCGGAGGCGACCGCAGTCAGCGCGCCACCCGACAAGCCATCTGAAATGTACAGCACCACATGCTCCAAACCACCGCCGGTGCCGACCACCACGTTTTCCAAGTGCTGAGGCGTCGGGTTCGCCTTGACGCAATAAGGATCCTTCGACATGTCGATGCCCCGCATGTGAGGAGCGGTGCCTTCGAGTTTCACAGTGCCCGTAATTTTGCCTTCTCCAGCGGCGCTAACCTTCGGGTTCAGAAGCAGTGCGCCGGAACATAGCAGAACTACTGCCGATAGTACAGTGGCGAATTTGTATCGACTTCTCATTGGCCTTTCTCCTTGAAGCTGCAAACTGAAAACCGTCTCTGCGATGCCAATTCTAGTCTTACTGTTGGCCCGATGGCGCCGGCGCATTGGGATCGACTGGCTTCAGACCGAGCTGCTTCGCCATCTGCTTTTCCTTGCTGGGCTGCTGCATAAAGGTTCGCAGATAGAAGACCAGGTCCCAGGCTTCATCGGGTTTGATGTTGTCGGCGAAGGACGGCATAGGAGTGCCATCTAGCCCAGTCATAAAGATGCGATAGATATCCTGATCTGTATCGCCGCACTTCGGGCGCGAGCCTTCAGTGAAGTTGAACGGTGCAATGGGGGCGCCCAAGTCGTCGGTGAGAGTGGGAGCAGAAGGGCCGTTGGCCATGCCCTGCACGCCGTGGCACTTCCAGCATTGGACGCGGGCGAAGACGTCACGTCCGGCCTTGATGCGCTCGGGCGTGACCTCCGGCTCCGGAGGAATCTTGATAGGATCTCCCGGCTTCTCATTGGCCCAGCGCGGAGAGAAGTGCTTGATCCAGGCCACCAGGTCAGCGCGCTCCTGCTTGGTGAAGGTGCTCCACTGCGGCATGGTGGAGCGGTCCATGCCGCGAGCGATCGTGTCGAAGAGATCTTCATCCGTGGGCAAAGTCCCGCTCGGAGTAGAGCGGCACTTGAAAATGCCCAACTGGAAGTTGCGCGGCTTGGGGAATAAAGGCGGGTCGTACCACTTGGCGTTTTCGCCGTTCCCGTCTCCCAACTCGCCGTGACAGCCGACGCAATACCTGCGGTAATCCGCGGCGGCATCTTTCGCGTGCCCAGTCAGGTTGCCGACGTGACTGACCGCGCTCGGCACGCTCTCCCAGGCCTTCAGCTGATCGGTCGAGAGCTGCGCCCATGAAGCCAGCGGGAGCGCCAACAATGCAGCCGCACCCAACCAAAGCGACCACTTTTGCAATCCTGTCCGCATATCGATCCCTCGCAAAATCACAGCTTAGAAATCAAAGTCGAAGCCGAGCAACAGTTCGCTGGTGTTGATGTTGGCGGCGTTGAGGCCCAGAGTTGGACCCGTGCCGTCCTGGTGCAGCCAGTTGTATTCGTTGTGCCACGCAAAACCAGCGCGGCTGGTCATGAACGGGTTATAGCGGTAGCCGATCGTATAGGTAGAGATGTTGCCCAACGTCGAAGCCGTTCCCGGAGTGGACTGTTGCGACATCCGGATGGTCTCATATCGTCCGATGAAGATGAGCTGCGGACTGTAAACGTAGTGAGGCTCAAACAGCACGCCGTTCCAGGTTGGATTTCGCGACCCCGCCGGCAGGGTCGTACCTGGGACATTGTTCAACGGGCAACCGGGGGCGGGACTCGAACAGGTTGCAGTAGTTCCACCATTGCCGTCGGTTTGGATTGCGTTGCCGTAACCCTGGCCGAACCATGCGCTATCCGATCCGTGCTGCGTGACCACCTGAACATCGAAATGCGGACCGAAGTAGAATTGCCCGACGAAGCCCTCGCGGCTGAAGCCCTTGTTGCTGATTCCAGATCCACCCAGCGGGACTCCGCCAGAAGTTAGATAGTACGTTGCCGCCTCGCCCACCATCGCGTAGAAACCGACACGCTCCACCCCAAGCTTGCCAGCATCAAAAGCCTGGCTCCCGGTAAAGAAGCCGGTGTAGGAATTCGCTCCGGTAGACAGATTCACGTTCCCATCACTCGAACTCAGAAGCGCGGCGGAGTAGCGGGTCCGGTCGTCGTAAGAGTGACCGAGCACTTCAAGACCAAGTTGATTGTCACCGATTTGACCAAAGATGTTGCCATCGCCTACCGGGATGAAATGGTAGAGCTGGTAGATGCCGCCGTTTCCAGTAAGCGTCAAGATGCGCTTTTCAGAGAGCAGATTGTCGAGTTCGAACTTGCCCAGCTTCACATTCAGCCAAGGGCTGCCGAACAAGTTATCGAGCCGCCCCATGACCGTTTCGAAGTGGAAGGAGGCGGTCGGGTCGGAAGAGGGCAGCACATAGAACGAGATATTCTTCTCGAGCGTTCCCCCGGTATGGAAGTCGAGACCGCTCAGATCGAAGCCGGTAGAGGTCACTCGCTGGACCGCTTGTCCGTTAATGTCTCCGCCAGCGTAAGTATCCACTAGCACTTTGCCGGTGCTTACGCGGTGCCAGATGGGCGTGATGCGGAAGGTGACCGGCCAGTAGCCAGGATTCTGCCAGATGGGAGAATCCCGGTCGTTCATCAGCTGATAGCCATTGTCTTTGAACTTTTGTCCAAAGTAGTTCAGCATCGGCCACGACTCGTGGCACGCCGAGCAGCGCAGGCCGTACTTACGGGCGAAGGCGGGAAGCGCGTTCGCAGGCTGGCTGCACATGGCAACGAGAAAAACAAGTAGTAGGGAGAGGGCAGACAGGGACGTGGCAAAGTGAGCGAGGTTTCGAATCTGCAAACGCCTCGTAACGCGCATGGCCGGACTCCTCGGCATCAAATCGAGATCAGTTTTTGTTGAACCGCATTCCCACAAAAAGCGATAAGGCGCAGATAATACGAGATAAAAAGGCGCGAACAAGAAACCCCTCTCTTGTTTCCCGCCTGCGAAGCAATTAAAAACTACGGTCCTACCATCGTACCGGGGATGAATGCTACTACGGCCTTTATGAAAAATTCAAGTAGCTTCCATCTTTTTTTTTACATTTTTTTTACAATGTCAAAACCACTTTGCCTGTGATGCCGAATCGCTCGGCAGGGTTGACAGGTTTGTGTCGCTCGTACGAGACTCGGTGCAGAAAGCGGAGACCAGGTGGCTTGGCGGATGGGTTTTCGAAGGCGCCGGTTCATTTTGAGGCCCATGCAGTTGGCGAGTTTTCGTAACCGTGTCGCTCGACACGATCGGCGTGTGTTTGTGCTGCTTGGCTCGGTCGCGCCAGCTTCGATAGCGCTCCTGCTCTTCCTCTGGGCCGCCGCCCTTCCTCTCACGGCGCGGACCAAAGAAAAAATCACGTATGGCGAAGGTCTCATCATCAACATCCCCATGCCGGAGAGCGAAGTCGAGCAAGTAGTCGAAGACGTCGCGGGGAACGGCCTGATCCGGGGAACCAGAGAATACAACAAGGACGAATTCATCGCGGGGGCGAAGGCCGCCGATTCTTCCCAGGTGTTCCCACCCTGGGACCAGGGCGGAAAGGTTTTCTACAAAGTCCGCATGGGAGCGATCGATCCACGCAACTTTAAAGACAGCGGAGACGTGGGTACACTGGCCGTTCGATATGTGGTGCAGCCGCAGGGCGACAAGAACACGGTCCTGCGCATCGATGCTCTTTTTGAAGAAGACTTTCGCAAAACCGTGCATCAGTCCGACGGATCGGTGGAAAGCGCCGAGTACAAAGACATTCGGGAGCACCTCGACACCATCGAGGTGATGAAGGCCCAGAATGCCGAGGCCGCGGAAGAGCGCCTGGAAAGATTGCGGAAGAAGCACAATCTGGCGACGCAGAATAGTCAAGCGCCGCCGCCGGAGGCCACGGGGCAGTCGTCGTCCCAGCCGATTCCGTCAGCCGTAGTGAGTGAGCCGGATCCAAATCCGGCGGCGGCGGCGCAAGAACCGGCGGGCTTGAACGTAGGACCAGCAGGCCAGACACTCGAAGAACGTGTGAGGGATCTGCGCAGGCAGGTCGAGCGCCTGGTCAAATCGCCGGGTGCTCCGCTGAAGTCGGCGCCGTTTCATACGGCCAGCACGCTGCAGTTGTTGAGCACGGGCACGGAAGTCTTGATCGTAATATCCACGCCTTACTGGTACGGCGTGGAAACCCACGAAGGACAGCACGGATGGATGCAACGCGATCAATTGGAGCAACTGCCATGACCCGAGGCGCTCCAATATCTCACAGAGCGTCACACCGGCAGGCGTGGTTGCCCGTGCTCCTGGGCTTGGCGATCAGTTGCTACGCGGTTGACAGTCAGGCGCAAGCCGCAGGATACGAGCGCACTTTTCCGCAATCGAAAGCTACGGTAGAAAAAATTTTGAATGAGATGCAGGCTGCCACCGCGGGACGCCTTCCGGTGCTGGCGGGATTTGCTACCGCACCTTCGGCGGATCATCCCCTGGACCACTATCGGCGCGGCTATTACCAGTCCAAATTTCAGGTAAGCGCAGCGCCTTCGGGAGGAACAGTGGTCCGGGTGAGCGTGCAGGTCACGGCCTGGTATGCCGACCCGGTAGCGGCGAAATCGGAATATCAATTGCTCCCCTCGAACGGCCGTCTCGAAGCGGACCTGCTCGATCAACTTTCAGATCAACTGGCAGCGCTTTCGCCTCATGCGAGCCCGAGCGCCCCAGTAACAGCGGAGGCGAAGTCGCCGAAGCCGCCTGCTGCAGCGCCTGCTCCCGAGGAACCAACGATCTCCGCTCCAGTCCCCAGGCTTCCCGAAGTCAACGGCAATTATTCCTCGTCGTTGGCCCAGAGCCTTTCGGCGCAGGAACAAGCCGCATCGCAAAGCGGAGGGAAAAAAATTGAGGACAAGGACGGCGGTCCGCTGCAAACCGAAGCCGAAAGCCTGGAGGAGATTCTCAAGAACCAGGCTCATCCCAAGAATCTTGTAGCCGTGAAGAAGTCCGGTACTCCTGTAGTTGCGAAGGCGAGTTTGACCGCCAAGGTTCTGTTTCTCGCCAGCGCGCACGATGAGTTCGAGATGCTGGATTTCAACCGGGATTGGGTGCACGTGCGAATTTCCGGCTTGTCGCGCGGCTGGATCTGGCGCGATAACCTCGAATTGCCGGACAGCGTTCCAGACAGCGATGCCCCTCCGAATGAGGCGGCTGTGCCCACCGCATCGGAAGTGTTCCACGTCTCTCGCGAAGAGATCGCGCCTTTCCCCGGTGATTGGGCTCCACTTCGCGGACAACGGGTGAAGATCGTTTCGGTCGAACAAACAGATGAGAACGCCAAGGATTCTGGCGCTCGCCTCAGACTAGAATTTGTGAAGTCGGTGCTGGATAAGGACTATGCCGAGATCGCGCAGAAATCCCAGGAACTGGCGGGAATCGTAGTCATCTTTGACTCCGCCGACGGAGGCATGATCGCCGCCACGCTTCCAACCCTGCAACAGTGGAAGGCAGGCAGTTTGTCGGACGCCGCTCTGTGGCATCAATGTTTTTTTGATCCGCCGGAAACCTTCACCGAATCCGGGGCTGCGAGCGGCCAGTAAGGCGGGTTTTGCCAAGCAAAGCTGATCCCGCCCCGCGGCGTCGGCTGGAGTTTGGGCTTGACTTTCGAAAGCTGAAAGAGTACCTATGCAATTCTTGGGTGGTCTTGTGGGTCCACCCTTTTGGCTCGTCTCGCAAAGCCTTTCTCAATAGTGCACGGCAATGCCGGGAGAGCGCCTGCAGGAGCGGTACGACAACTACACCACTGATCACCATGAGCGCGATGACTCAACCTCTATTGCTACTTCGCAGGCAGGCCAGTTCGCTACTGCGCGATTACGCCGAATTGATGAAAGCCCGCGTCACCACGCTGATTGTGATGACCGCGTGGTGTGGCTATTATTTCGGCGCGCAGAAGGCCGGCGTCTCGTCGCTTTCGTGGGGACTTTTTCACGCCCTGCTGGGAATTGGATTGGTTTCCAGTGGAACCGCCGCGCTGAATGAAGTGATGGAATATAAAGTGGACGGGCACATGCGGCGCACCGCGCAACGCCCGCTGCCCACCGGCCGCATGAGTTTGCTTCACGCCACCATCGCGGGCCTGGTTGCGACACTGGGCGGATCCATTTATCTGGCGATTCTTACCAATCCCTTGACCGGTCTGCTGACCTTCCTCACCTCGGTCGTCTATCTTGCCGCATACACGCCCCTGAAACGCGTCTCCCCGATCTGCACTTTTGTCGGGGCTTTCCCGGGAGCTATGCCGGGAGTTTTAGGTTGGACGGCGGCGCGGGGCCGGCTGGAATGGAGCACGTTAATCCTCTTCGGCATCCTGTTCGTATGGCAGTTCCCTCACTTTTTTTCCATCGCATGGCTGTATCGCGAAGATTATGCTGCCGGCGGGATTCGCATGTTGCCGGTGGTTGAAGAAGATGGACGATCCACGGCGCGCCGCATCGTCGCTTACTCTCTCATTCTGATTCCGCTCAGCGTTCTGCCCAGTGTTTTCGGCATGGCGGGAAAGATTTATATGGTGGGAGCGGTCGTCCTGGGAGTTGCGCTTTTCTACTTCGGCGCGCGTCTCGCGTTTCTGAAGCTGCCGCTCAACAGCCCTCGATCTAAGATGCTAGCTCGCCATGTTCTGCAAGCCACGGTCATCTATCTTCCGCTCTTGTTCGCCTTGATGATGAGCAACTCCTTGAAGCCCTGAACCCGCGGCCTGGAAATTTCCGCGCGGCGCTGCGGGGCATATCTCGAAACTTCATTTGCCCAGAGCTATTCTAAATGAAGCAGGCCCGCAAGAGGCGCGGACCTTAGGATGACAGCGCGATAGAACAATGGATAGGCATCGCGGCTGCTACGCGTTGAGGCTGAGCAGTTCTCAACTACTGAATCGCGCTGCCTACGTTCGAGAACACGTTGTTGGCATTCGATCCGATCAGCCGGACCGTGCCGACCACGATCACGAGGATCACGGCGAGCATCACCGAATACTCGGCGATATCCTGCCCCTCTTCGTCTGCCCAAAGCCCCTTCATAAAGTGATTCATGATTCCCCCTTGATTTATGCCGCCCCCGAAACCGCCGAGGCCTGCGTACCTGGCTGCATGCTGGAATGACCCACGCCCAGTCCCCAAGGATCGCTTTCCTGCGCCACCATCTCCAGCCCAACCTGATGCTCGCCACCTTCGTCGAGCAGCCTGGTCCACACCACACTGAACTCGACGCGGCGTTGCCGGAAGAGAACCACCAGTGTGTCCAGAGTCTTCAGTTCGTGACGAATCGCGCCCAGCCGCGCCCCCGTTGCCGTGAGGTCGAGCGTGTGCGCCAGTTCTTCAAACAGCGCGCCGGACGCGTCTCTTCCACGCACGCGCACCGGCAGCACTCCTTGAATGCGATTTTGTTGACGCCTGTTTATTTTTACTTTCGGTCGCATGGAATTTTGCTCAGCAACAGTGTGCCGCAAGCGTGAACAAACTGGAATGGCCCCGACGTGCGGTGTTCGCGGCACGGATGTTCGGGGCACGAAGGTAACCAGCCGGCCTTGGTGCGCCTGGCCAGAGGCGGCACGCAATCACTGCGCGGGCGCGGCGGAGGCTTTTGCGAATGCCGAATGCATGGCATTCAGCAGCGGCTGGCTGTGGCCGTTGTAGTCCTGGGAAAGCTCCCACATAAACACGCCGCCGAGGTGGTGTTCCCTCAAGGCATAGCTGACCTTCGCGGAAGTCGACGATGGATTGTCATAGGTGATGAAGCCGAACATCGGTCCATCCGAATTCAGCAAGTATGGCGCGGAGGCGAGGTCATCGAAATTCTCGGTCCACTCTCCAGCCTGCAGGAGTGGCTCGACCTGCGAGTAGAGGACGGTAGGCGCTCCTCCATTACCGCAGAGATTATGGTTCGCGCAGAACGACCATAGCCCGTATACATCGAAGGCATAACCGTAAAATGCGGTGCCAAGATTGATTTGCTCAGCGGGCACGTGGAAGACGGAAAGAAAATTTGTCGTCGAAGTGTCGAGGCTGCCTTCCTGGCCGGGATCGAGCGGGCTGAGATAAAGCGGCGAATTGTGGCCGGAGTGATTGGTCCAGGCGCCGTGAAAGTCATAGGTCATCACGTTATAGAAATCGAGGAGCGGAGTCATGCCGGCAAAATCGTAGACTCCGTAAGAACCGGGCGTGGAGGAAACGGCGGCCGAGATCAGGTATTGGCCAGCGGGCATGAGGTCCCGCACATCCTGGATGAGCGCGGTGAAATCAATGGCTTGCTTATTGGTGTTGGGGACTTCGTAATCGAAGTCGACGCCATCGTAGCCGTTGGCGATGGCGAATTTGGCGATGTTCTGGGCAAAAGTGGCGCGGAGTGTGGGATCGGCGTCGATGTAAACAAACAGGCCGGCGTTGCCGCTGACGCAAAGTTGCACTTTGACGCCCGCCGCGTGGGCGCGAGAGATCAGTTTGGGCTCGAGGAATCCGCTGGGAATCAGCAGAGAACCGTCCAATTTCCACGACGGCGCGATGTTCGAGTGCACGATGTGCGTGAGCTCGTGGTACGGAATGGTGGAAGAATCGTAGGGAGGAACATTGAACTTGTCGCTGTACTCGTAATAGGCGAGAAGGCGGGCGTCCGACGCGTGCAGCGCGGGGGCAAGAGTGAAGGCAAGAATAAGAGCAGCGATATAAGTCTTCAGCGTAAGGGTCATGGCGGCGGGTCCTGTGGCCTGCAAGTTTAGGATGGGCGCGCGGGCCGGTCAAGCTGGTATTCGCGCTCTGTTTCAGGAAGCGTATAGTCGGTCAGTTATGAATAGACGCCGCTTCATTTCAAGCGCAATGGGCGCCGCGGTCGCGGGATCACTCGCTGCCAGAGCATCTGTAATTTCGAACCAGTTAAAACTCGGAGCGACACGAGCGATGGTAGTTGCTGATTCGCCTGCCGCTCTGCCAAGTCGGAGTCTGGCGCTGGACCGACATCGTTTCGGTGTGAACTATACGCCATCGAAGAATTGGTGGTTCTGCTGGAATGAATGGGACGCCGATTCGATCAGGCGAGACCTGGATGCGATTGCGGCTTTGGGGGCGGATCATCTCCGCATTCTGCTGGTCTGGCCTTACTTTCAGCCGAATCCGAAGTGGGTGAGTCCGCTGCACCTGGAGCGGTTGGATCAGTTGCTTACCCTCATGGGCCAGCACAATCTGGATGCGGTCGTAACGGCTTTCACCGGACAGTTGAGTGGATGGTTCTTTCTGCCTCCATTCAACAAAGCTGGATCGGCTTTCTATTCGGATGACGCAATCTGGAGTGCGCAGGAAATTTTCATTCGAGCGTTGGCCGGTGTGATGAATGGGAAGAGCAACATCATCGGCTTCGATTTTGGAAATGAGATCAACACCTGTTGGAGCGCGGAACCGAGCGTGGGCGATGCGTGGATGAGGAAGATGTTTTCTCTGATGGAGGGCGTTTCTCCCGGTCACGTTCACGTGAATGGAGTGGATGAACTGCCGTGGTTTGAAGTGACCACATTTTCTCCGCAAGCTCTGGCGGCGCGGCCGATGCCGACCATGCACTGTTATCCCTACTGGTCCGGGTCGCTGAAGTTTGGTGGCCCGATGGATCCGCCGAGCATCAAGCTGATGGCAGCCAACGCAACCCTGATCCGCTCCTATGCGGCCGACCCGCGAAAACCCGTGTGGGCAGAGGAGTTCAACACATGCATTGAAGCGCTGAATGAAAAGCAGCAGGCGGAGTGGTTGGAGAAAGCTGTGCTGGCCGCGATCGATTCCGGAGTGAGTTGGTTCACCTATTGGGACAGCCACGATGTGGACCGCAAGTTCGAATTCAACTCGCTCGAATACAGCCTGGGACTGCTGACGAATGATGGCAAGGTCAAGGAGCAGGGCCGGGTGTTCAAGCAGCTCGCCGATAGCTATCGCGGGAAGGCTGTGACGTTTCCTGCGCGGCCTTTGCCTGCGCCGCCGGTGCATCGAGACCATGAGATTACTTGGCGATGGATGCTGGATTGGATGGACTGGAAACCAACCGGCATGTAATCCGAGCAATATCAGACGTTTTCCAGTCACCCGTTCCGGTCGGCGCGATGCCCGCCGAAGGCATGGATCGTCCTGGTTCCAGCAGTGACCTCGCCGCCGTGCAATACGCCGCGAGGGATGAAGTACTCGTCTCCTGCGTCGAGCCGAATCCTGTTCGCGTCGATGACCAGGGTGTAACAGCCTTGCACGACCAGCATGTATTCGTCGTAATCGTGGGTATGGGCGGCGGAAGAAGCGGATTCGCGGCAGGTCCAGAAGGCCATTTGTCCCCCGTTCACGCCATCGAAAACGTAGCCTTCCACTCCGGGAGTCGCCTGGCTGCTGGTCGCGATTTTGTTGGCTGGGTGCTTCATAAACTCCGGGAATTCTTTCATCGACCCAATGCTCCTTTCCGCCAATCTTGGCACGGGTTGTGTTCCGGCCGTCCACGCTGCGAGCTAGTGTATAAGATAGTAAGAATGTCGCAGGCAGCGCCAGCTATTACGCGGAGCCCCGCGGATGTGGTCCGGATGACGCCGGTTTCCCAGGCGCCGAACGGTGTGTGCTACGCCGCGGCGGGCGAGACCTCCCTCAGCTCTTTTGACCTGGAGCGCATGATTGCGGCGGTTCCGACCAAGGCTGCGGCTGCTCTCAAGCGCAAAGCTTATTACTTTGTGCCGCTGACGGTGACCCAGGGCGACGAGATCCTGATTGCCGACCGCTACGATGTCGCGCTCAGCGACAATGCGGTGTGTCATCGCAATCTGAATTTGGGCGATTCGCTGTGCGTATTCATCTCCACGCGATTGATGGATGACAAATTCTCTGTGGCCTTCGAGTTCTATATCAACGTGGGACACGCGCTGGTCGAGGAGGCCGGAGTTTCCAAGGAGTTCAGCGAGTTGGCGTGGAAGCAGGTGGAAGCGGGCACGCGGGGGGAAACGTCGCTGGATGCGTGGGAGGCGCGCAAACTGGCTTTGGCCGGAGGTCCGGATGCGGAGCGCTTCAAGAACGAATACTTTGAAGCCACGTTCGCCGACACGATTTCCATTTACTTACTGTCCTTATATCTGGACGTGGATTACTACGATCTACGGGAGCGGGACTATCCATTGCTGGCCCCTTCGGCGCTGGCCGAGCGGTTGCGGAAAGTGGCGGAGCTATTTCCGGCGAATGCAGGGTATGAGTTTGCCGTGTTGTACAAGCGGCGCAGCTGAAAATCTTTGTCACCGATTAACGCGGATTCAACTTCCTGCCGCTTCTTCTCCAATTCTCTAAACCAGCTCCTATTTATTTCCAATCACAAAGTTGACGGTGCTGGGCTCATTCGGGTTCACGGTAACGGATCGCTCCCAGGTTCTCGGTTCGGTGAAGATGGGGCGCTGGACGGTGCGTTCCGTGAGTACGTCGAAGGCCTGTTCCTTGCCTGCCAGTCCCCAGCCTTCATGCCAGGCGACGATCTGATAGGTGCCAGGTGGGACGCTGGTAAATTCGAAGCGTCCACTCTCGTCGGTGACGGCATAGTACGGATGTTGCACCACCATCATTTCGGCGTTCATCCAGACATGGCCGCCGTTGCAGCGCAGGTTGACCAGGCCGGGCGCGGCCATGTTGCGCGAGCTGATTTGATTGGGAAATGGAAACGGCAGGTTATAGCTGGCGGCTCCGTCCATGTGAATCGTGTGCAGCGTGGCGTCGGAGCTTTGCATTTGGAGCTCGGCGTTCTGCGGCACCAGCAGAATGTGAGGAACGTAGTGGCAGTGCTTCTGATCGAGGTGCCGTCTCTGCTCGGGCAGGTCCATCGCCTTACCGGCGGAGATGTTCTTCAAATAGACGACAGTATTTGCCACGCCGCCCTCAGGGCCGAGGATCAGGCGTTCCAGGCTGACGCTCTTCTTGCCCTCCGGATCGCAAATCTGAGGATCTTTGGTGACCGGGAAATCCAGTTGGTGAGGAACTGGGCCGGACCATCTAATGGTCCCGGAGATGGATCCACCGTCAGGGACGGGGATAACTTTGTAGCTGCTGCTTTGAGCCGCGGCCAGGGTTGTAACCACAACCAGAGCCGGCAAAAGGGAACAAATTGAACTGCGCATACAAAACCCCTGAGGCCCACCGCCCGTTACAGACGGCCAAAGGCGCTCGTCGTGGAACGCGGGCCGAAATTTCGGTCGATCTAATTTGGGTCGATTTTCCTCCGCAGGCAACGACGTTCGCCCAACTTGCGGGACAGCGCTCTGCCTCGCTGCACTCGTGTTTTGCGGCCGTACGCGATTCCAAAATGGGGAGGACCGTGGTTTAGGCGGTTCGTGTGATTGGAATCACAAATTCACAAAATTAAGGTGCGCTAATCGAAAGCAGGTGTCGAGATTACCAAGGTGGTGGACCGGGTGGGTAGGCTGCGTCAATTCCAACTTGAGCCAGCTCGAAGAGCGCGCATCAGCCGTGAAATCGCTTACAATCTTGCTTCCATGACAGTGCAAGTACGATCGTTCGCCAAGATCAATCTTGGGCTGCGAATTGGCGCCGCGCGGGCGGACGGCTTTCATGAGTTGCTGACGGTCTATCAGACGATCGGGCTGCACGATTTGATTCGCGTGAGTTTGAGCCGTGGCAACGGCATTGAGATACGGTGTTCGGACCCGAGAGTTCCCAAGAACGAATCGAATACCTGCTATCGCATCGCCGAGAAAACGATGCGGGCGCTGAAGGCCAAGGGACGAGTTCTCGTCAAGATTGAAAAGTGGTTGCCGGTGCAGGGCGGGATGGGCGGTGCATCCGCGAATGCGGTAGCCACACTGCTGGCACTAGAGAAGGTAGTGAAGAAGAATCTGCCTGCCGAAGAGCGGCTGCGGATTGCGGCAGAAGTGGGCTCCGATCTGCCGTTGTTCTTAGTGGGCGGAACAGTGTTGGGAGTGGGCCGCGGGGAGCAGGTCTATCCACTGCCAGACTTGCCCCAGACGCCTTGCGTGGTGGTGACGCCGGCAGTCGGAGTTTCCACGCCCAACGCTTTTGGGGAGTGGGATCGAAGAACGCAGGGCGCCGGAACCTCCGCGTTGGTAGGGCTGTCTGCCCCCGCGGGCAAAGGCAAGCTGCGACAATTGACGCTCCCGGGACCATCCGATAGAATGGTGGAGCTTGGCCGTGAGTTTTCCGCGTGGCTGAGTGAAAGTTACTCCGGTGCTCCTTTTCGAAGGGGCCGGGCCGAGAATCCGCTTCTCGCGCTTGTCCGGGCCGGGATCAAGAACGACTTTGAAGAAGTCGTCTTTCCTGAGTATCCCGAGCTGAGTGAAGGTAAGCGTGCGCTGGAGCGCGCAGGCGCGAAGTACGCGTCATTGTCGGGCTCCGGCTCAACGTTATACGGGTTGTTCGCTTCGAAAGCAGCGGCGCGGACGGCGGCGATAAAGCTCCGCGGGCAGGGGTGGGCGGCACAGGCCACGGTTACCCTGACGCGGCAGAAATATTGGGCAAAGTTTCTTGTTCCCAGTTTCTAGTTTCTGGTTGTTTAATAGGGGGATCACTTTCACCCGACCCGGTTTGCGGGAAACTGGAAACCGGAAACTTGGAGCAGCGGTACTGGGCCGTCGACTAATGGTAGGTCAAGTGCCTTTGGAGCACTTTGTCTAGGTTCGAATCCTAGCGGCCCAGCCAGAAAATCAGTCTGTCAGCTGAGAGCTAAAACCTATGGCCACTTTGGTGACGCCGACGGAAAAGACGGAAAAAGCCGAGAAGCAGGCCCCTCCCATGCCCGAGGAGAAACCGGAACGCAAGCCGCGCGCGCGCGTAGACGAGAAGTTCAAGATTTTCAGCGGCACGGCGAATGCGCCGTTGGCCGATGAGGTCTGCAATTTTCTCGGTATGCCGCGTGGCCAGGCGATGGTCAAGCGTTTTGCCGACGGCGAAGTGTACATCCAGATCCAGGAAAACGTTCGTGGCTGCGATGTGTTTGTGATGCAGCCGACTTGCCGGCCGGTGGACGAGAACCTGATGGAGTTGTTGCTGATGATTGACGCGTTCAAGCGCGCGTCGGCGCGGCGCATTACGGCGGTGATGCCTTACTTCGGCTATGCGCGGCAGGATCGCAAGGATAAGCCGCGGGTGCCGATCTCCGCGAAGCTGGTGGCGGATTTGCTGACCACGGCGGGCGCCGACCGGGCGCTGATCGTCGATCCACACACACCGCAGATACAAGGATTTTTTAATATCCCGGTGGATCACCTCTTTGCGTCGCCGGTGCTGGTGGACCATTTCAAGAAGTTGAACTTGCCGAACCTGACCGTGGTTTCACCGGATGCAGGCGGCGTGGAGCGGGCGCGATTTTTTGCGAAGAAGGTGGACGCGGCGCTGGCCATCGTTGACAAGCGGCGCGTGGAAATGAATGTGGCCGAAATCATGCATGTGATCGGCGACGTGAACGGGCGCTCCTGTTTGATCATCGACGACCTGATCGATACGGCGGGCACGACGGTAAAGACGGCGGCGGCGCTCCTGGAAAATGGAGCCACCTCGGTTTACGCATGCGCGTCGCATGCCGTGCTTTCGGGTCCGGCGGTGGAAAATATTCACAACTCCGCCATCCAGCATGTGGTGATCACCAATACCATCCCTCTGACCGCCGAGGCGCAGAGCGAGTCCAAGATTATGGTGCTTTCGATTGCGGGACTGATTGGCCGAGCCATTCAGTCCATTCACGAAGAGACTTCAGTCAGCAAATTATTCATGTAAGGCAGGAATTGAAATTATGGCAACTACATTGGAACAAAACGTTTTGGAAGCGCAGACGCGGGAAGCGGGTACCAAGAATCATGCCCGGCGCGTGCGGCGGGAGGGCAAAATTCCCGCCGTCGTGTATGGCGCGGGCAAGGATGCCGTGCCTGTCACCGTGGATCCTCGGCACGTGCTGCGCATTTTGCGCTCGGAGAGCGGCCACAACACGATTTTTGATCTCGCCCTCAGCGGCGGCGAGAACGCCAAGGCCGAGACTGCCAAGGCCATGATCGTGGATTGGCAATATGAACCCATCAAGGGCCACTTGCTGCACATCGACCTGAAACGCATCGCCATGGATAAAGCGCTGCGGGTGAGCGTTCCCGTCGTGCTGCAGGGCGTGGCGGCCGGTGTGAAGACCGAGGGCGGAATTCTGGAGCAGATGCTGCGTGAGGTTGAGATCGAGTGCTTGCCCGGAGACATCCCCGGCCACATCGATGTCGATGTCAGCCATCTGACATTCGGCAAAGTGCTGCGCGTTTCGGATTTGCCGCACAACGAAAAGTTGAAATTTCTGTCGGACGCGAACCAGCCCGTAGCTCACGTCACCAGCGTGAAGGAAGAGGTGGTGGCTGCGCCCGAAGCGGTGGCCGCAGAAGCGGGAGCTGCACCGGCCGAACCCGAGGTCATCAAGAAGGGCAAGGCGGAGACCGAGGAAGAAGGCGCAGAGGCCGCTGCCGAGAAGCCGGAAAAGAAGGCCGAGAAGAAGGAGAAGAAGTGACAGCGTTTGGCGGGCCCTTCGGCAACTTCGCTTGCGCTCAGTTTCTCAGGGCAAGCTAAGAACTGAGCCCGCCGCTGTCATCCTGAGCGGAGCGAAGGGCCTGCCCTGAGCGAAGTCGAAGGGATCTCCAGCGTGAAACTGATCGTCGGTCTTGGCAATCCTGGCATCGAGTATCAGTTTTCGCCGCATAACGCAGGCTTTCTTGCGGTGGATCGCATCGCCAGCAACCTGGGCGTAGAAGTTCGAAACCGGAACTGCCGGGCGCTTACGGTGCGGGCGGTGATTGGCGGCGAGACGGTTCTGCTGGCCAAGCCCGAGACCTACATGAACCTCAGTGGCATGTCGGTGCGGGAGTTGGTGGCGGAGTATGAGGCGAAGCCGGAATCAGATTTGATCGTGATTCAGGACGAGCTGGATTTTCCGCTGGGCACGCTGCGGATTCATACGCGGCGAAGTTCGGCGGGGCATAACGGGATCGAGTCGATCATCGGTGCGTTGGGCACGCAGGATTTTTTGCGCATTCGGATTGGCGTAGCTCCGGAGCACAAAATCGAAGATGGCCAGCGCTACCTGCTCGCTCCGCTGCGCAAGGCGGATCTTGCGGTGCTGGATGGAGTGCTCGACACCGCGGAAGAAGCGGTGAAAGTGATTTTGACGGAAGGTCCGGCGGCGGCGATGAACCGCTTCAACCGGAAAGAAAAAGAGGAAGAAGAGTAGTGGCCAGTGTTCAGTGGCCGGATGTATAGGAGAGATTTTGCTGGCCGCTGATCACTGATCACAGGCCACTGCTTAAGATTTGGAGACTGAAATGAATCGCACCTATGAGTTGATGTTTATTGTCCGGCCGGATATGGCGGACGAAGATTTGGACAAGCTGGTTTCGAATTTAGAGACCACCGTGACCTCGGCCGCCGGTACCGTAAAAAGCGTGGACCGCATGGGCAAGCGCCGTCTGGCCTACACCGTGCGCAAGTTCCGCGAAGGCATCTACATTTTGATGACCATCGAAGGCGCGGGAACGGTGATCCACGAACTCGAACGCCGTCTGCGCGTCACTGAGCAGGTGATCAAGTTCCTCACCGTGCGCATCGATGAAGAACAAAAGCGTCTGGAGAAGATCAAGAAGCTTCGCGACGCGAAGAAGAAAGTAAGCGCGCAGCCCGCCGCCGTTGCTACGGAAGAAGCACCCACCGCGACCGCGGAAGCGCCGGCTGCGGACGTCCCAGCAGCAACGGTTTAGCTGGGCGAAGCGCGCCGTTTCTGAGAACCGAGAACCTGAACCAGATGCAAGACGAAGGAGTGTTATGGCTGACGAGACGAAAGCACCTGTAGCAACGACAGAGAGGCCCTCGCGGCCTTCCGGCGACGGACCGCGTTCTGGAGGAGATCGTCCGCGATTCGGCGGTGGTGGCGGCGGGCGTTCTGGCCCTGGCGGTCCTCCACGCGAAGGCGGACGCAAGTTTTTCCGGCGCAAAAAAGTTTGCAAGTTCTGCACCGAAAAAATCGCTGACATCAATTACAAGGATTACCGCTTGCTCGGCCAGTTCGTGGCAGAGAGCGGCAAGATCGTTCCCCGGCGTTTGACCGGCGTATGTTCGCCGCATCAACACCGGCTGGCCTCGGCTATTAAGCAGGCTCGCAACATCGCCCTGCTGCCGTTCGCCGGACGGGCATCGTAGAAACACTTGCCACGGATTTGCACGGATCTTCACGGATCAAAAGCTGAAGCTCGGTTTATCCGTGGTAATCCGCGTGAATCCGTGGCCAACAAGATCTGAAAATGGAGCCATCATGGAAGTCATTCTCAAAGAAGATGTAAGCAAGCTGGGTGCACGCGGCGACGTGGTGAAGGTTGCCGAAGGATATGGGCGTAACTTTCTTTTGCCGCGCAAGCTGGCCATCGAGGCCAATGCGGGCAACAAAGCCGTCGTCGCGCAGATGAAGGCGGCCTCGGTGCGGCGCTCGGCCAAGGAGAAGTCGCAAGCCGAAGAGTTGGCCAAGCAGTTTGAAGGGCTCGCAGTTTCCTTCGCGCGCCGTTCGGGCGAGAACGATCAGTTGTTCGGCTCGGTCACTTCCGGGGATATTGCCGATGCCGTGGTGAAAAAAGGCATCAACCTGGATCGGAAGCAGATCCAGCTGCACGACCCGCTGAAGACCCTGGGCGAGTTCACGGTCTCGGTAAAGCTGCACAAGGATGTGACCACGCATTTGAAGGTGGTCATCGAGAAAGAAGCGGTCGCGGAGTAGGGGCTAAGATCGGCCCGGGCTCCGGCCTGGGCCTCTCTAGTCTTTCGCTCCCCTCACCCTCACCGCCTGTTCTGTCTCCCGCTAACCCATTTCAAAAGAATCACCTAGACCCCATAAAATCTCCTATCCAGCCTATAATTTCTGCTCACGGTTCCACTGATTCGCCGTCTATTCCTATGCAAGCCCGGGTACGGCATTGACACCGGGCGGTACAGGAAAACGACACGAACATGCCGGCCGATGTTTGGGCAGTCACACTTGCGGTTGGTACACAAGCCCACTCGAGAACAGAGCGCGACAGAGTGGAGAGAGTCGGCGAGGACCGGGACCCCGCGCGGGACCGCATGGCTGGGCAAGAACGCCGCATAGACGATACGATCCTCATCCGCGAGGCGCAACACGGCAACCGTGCCGCCTTCGAGGAACTGGTGCGTCATTACGATCAGGCGGTGTTGCGGCTGGCGCTGCATCTGACCGGCACCGAGCACGACGCGCAGGATGTTTATCAGGACGCCTTCCTCAAGGCCTATAAGAACATCGGAAGCTTTCGCTTCGAGTGCTCGTTCTATACCTGGATTTACCGTATCGTGACCAATCTTTGCCTCGATCACCTGCGCAAGCGCAATGTGCGCAAGGAAGATGCGCCGGTAGTGAAAGATGGCGACGGCGGAGAGTATGACCTGCTCGATCAGGTGCCGGACGGGCGCGCCGGAGCCAATCCCGAGCGCGATTTGATGCGGCGGCAACTGGGAGCCAGGATCTGCGGTGCGCTGGAAAAGTTAACCCCGCGCGAGCGCATGGTGTTTGAGTTGAAGCATTACCACGGGTTGAAGTTGCGCACCGTGGGTGAGATTTTGCATACGACGGAAGAGACCGCCAAGAATACTCTCTTCCGCGCCACGCAGAAGTTGCGTGGCCAGTTGGCGGATATGAGATAGGTCTTAGGATTCAAAGGTGGAACTATGAAGTGCGAATGGGTACGAGAAAACATCACACTGCACGTTTACGGCGAGCTGGCCGATGACGCTCGTCATGAACTGGAGCAGCACGTCGCGCGCTGTGCCGACTGTGCCGCGGAGCTGAAGGCGGAGCAGGAATTTCACGCTCTCCTGTCGCAGGAGCGGTCGGCCGAGCCGACAGCGAATCTGCTGGCTGCCTCGCGCATGAAGCTGCAGGAAGCGCTGGAAACGGCCGAGCAGGGCGGGTTCTGGCGGCGGCTGGCCTTCGATCCGGCGAACTGGCTGCGGCAAGTTAATTTCTCGCCGGCGCTGGCATCCGCAATTCTGATTCTCGGCTTCGCCGGAGGCATGGGAACAGCCTACAAAGTGTTCGATCATCAGCCGGGCACACCGGTGGCCACGACCAAGACTCCTTCTCCCGCCGAAGCTTCCATCACCGGCATCCAGTCCATCACGCAAGAGCCGGGAACCAATCAGATCGACATCAAATACAACACAGTTTCCACCCTGGAAACGCAGGGATCATTGAACGATCAGCGCATCCAGCAGTTGCTGCTTTTTGCCGCCCGCAACAACTACAATTCCGGCGTACGCATGGACTCCGTGGATTTGCTCACCAAGAAGCCAGATGTTCTGCAGGTGCGCGATGCTTTGATCTACGCCCTGCAATATGACACCAATCCGGGAGTTCGGCTGAAGGCGCTCGATGGCCTCGGCGGTTTCGTGAAAGACGATGCGCAGGTCCGCGACGCCGTGCTGCAGGCGTTGGTAAACGACTCGAATCCGGGCGTGCGCACCGAGGCGATGCGGCTGATTGAGCCAGTAAAGGCCGATGGCAGCGTGCGCGGCGTGTTGATGACGCTGGCTGCGAAAGATCAGAGCCAGTACATCAAGTCGCAAGCTCGCACCATGCTGGCGCAGTTGCCCGAGATTGATTAGGCAGAGGTATTAACGGAACGAGAGAAACTGAGGTGGTTTATTTGAAACGGTCGCCACAATTCGTCGGCCTGCTGGGCGTGCTGGCTCTACTTGCACCCCTGGCGCTGGCTCAGGAAACACAGATATCGCGCGAAGGCGGGGCATGGGGTCAGGTGCTCACCGGATCGCTGGCCAGTGTCAAAAACCTGCGAGTCAAGCTGGACATGGGCTCGGTGGTGGTACGGGGTGCACAGCAGTCGAGCATTGATTATACGTTTCATATGCATTCGCAAGCGTCCTCGGAACAAGATGCGCGCCGCCAGTTTGAAGGCTACAAAGTGAGTGCCTATGTAAAGGGAGACACGGCTTGGGTGGTGGGAGAGTGGCAGGGTCACAGTGTTCATGTCGGCCGGGCGTATGTGAGGATTGAGAAGGGCTCGGGGCACAGGTTTTCCGCCGAGTTCGTCATCAAAGTGCCGCGCGAGATCAACCTGGTGAAGGTCGAAACCGACGGCGGCAACATTGACACCACGGGAATTGCCGGCCGCGTGGAAGCCGCAAGCGGTGGCGGCTGTATGCACCTGGATGACATAGGCGGGGGCGCTCGCGTGGATACGGGCGGCGGCTCCATTGATGTGGGCACCATTAGCGGCGACATTGGCTTGCACACCGGGGGAGGCTCCATCGCGGTGCACCATGCCAACGGAAAAATCATTGCGGAAACCGGCGGCGGCAGCGTCGAAATTATGTCGGCCAGCCAGGAAGCCAGCATCGAGACCGGCGGGGGAAGCATTGAGGTCCGTCAGTGCACCGGAAAAGTGAAGGCGCAAACCGGCGGCGGCAGCATCGATCTCGGAGATATTGGCGGTCCGGCCGAGATTGACACCGGCGGCGGCAGCATTCATCTGGCATCCGCCAAAGGCAATGTGCACGCCCAGACTGGTGGCGGCGGAATCGAACTCTACGGCGTTCCCTCGGCGCGGGTCGAGACCAGTGCTGGCGGCATCGTGGTAAAGCTGATAAAAACCGGCGCTCCGGCAGTCGACTCCCGGCTTGAAACTTCCGCCGGAGACATTACCGTTTACATCGCGCCGGATGTTGCTCTCTCCGTGCGCGCCAGCGTCGATCTGGGCAATGGACATCACATTACCTCCGAGTTCCCTGACATTCACGTAGCCAACGAAGGCGATCAGTGGGGTCCGAGGTCGCTTACCGCCGAAGGTAGTTTGAATGGAGGTGGTCCCGTGCTGAAGGTTCGGACGACCACCGGCAATATCTGCTTCAAGCGCGCAAATTAATCGATCGAGGAGGGGCTATGGGCAGACAGATTTTGACCACTCTTTCCTTACTGCCGCTGCTGCTCAGCTTGTCGCACGCCGCGCAAAGTTCGCAAAGATGGACGGTTGAGTCTTCCGAACCATTCGGCATTCCCAGTGAAGATTCCGGCGCGAGTTCCTATCTGGGCGTGGACATCGCGGACATAACCTCCGACCGACTGGGCGCCCTGAAGCTGAAGGAGGAAAAAGGCGTGGAAGTCACCATGGTCGATCAAGACGCTCCCGCCGGCAAAGTCGGAATCAAGGAGCACGACGTCATTCTGACCATGAACGGAACCCCGGTCGAAAGCAAAACGCAGCTGCATCGGATGATCCACGAAACTCCTCCGGGACGCGTGGTCACGCTGGGTCTCAGCCGCGATGGCCAGCCCATGACCATCAAGGTGCAACTGGCCGACCGAAGCAAGGAATGGCCGATGGAGAAGGGTGCCCACGTCCAAATTCCACCGATCCCCAGCATTCCGCCAATTCCAAGCATGCCTGATTTTGATGTTCCCAATATCAGCGTGGTTTATGCGCATTCTTCGGCGCGGAGTGGCCTGATGGTGGAGAATCTCACGCCGCAGCTGGGTGAATTTTTTGGCGCCAGGGATGGAAATGGTGTGCTGGTGCGGTCAGTAGAACGAGGCAGCTGCGCGGAAAAGGCCGGGATGCGCGCCGGCGACGTAATTACTCGTGTGGCAGATCAGCCGATCCATGACACCAGCGATTTCAGTCATGCCCTGCATTCTCGCGGTACCGGATCGGTGAGCGTGCGCGTGATCCGCGACAAAAGAGAGCTGACTCTTACGCTTACCTTGCCTAGCCGCAGGGAATCCGGCGAGATGATTGAGGAAAGCTTCGACGTGCCGGAACTGGACGCCGACGCTCAGGACGAATTAACTGAAATTCGCGACGAAGTTGCCAAGCTCCGGCCCCAGATGCGGCTGGCGGAGCAAGAAGTCCGCAAAGCCTCGACGGGAATGCAGAAGTCTCTTTGCGACCAGCATAAACAGATGTTAGAGCAAGCACAGAAGATGAAGCTCCATCAACAAGTCCAGCAGCAACTGGAAAAGTGCCGCGAGAAACTCCAGCTGGAGATGGAGCGATTGCGCCAGCAGATGCAGGGAAGTTGGCTCGATATCTAGTTTGCAGCGTGGCCGCGTGCGAGCTTCGGAGCTAACTGCGCCAGGCGAACAGCGTTACGTCCCGCCTGTTTCGCTGCGTAGAGGGCCGAGTCAGCCGCCTTCACCAACTCGTCGCGCGTGGTGCCGTGTTCCGGCAAGGCGGCGGCGCCGGCGCTGATTGTCACGGTTCGCGGCACACCCGGGAACTGCCAGCTTTCCACCATCTTGCGCAGCTTTTCCGCCACGCCCAGGGCTTGCTGGGCGTTGACTTGCGTCAACAGGATTCCGAATTCCTCGCCTCCGTAGCGGCACACAACGTCTATCTTGCGCACCTGCTGGTTAAATAACGAGGAAGTTTGCCGCAGAACTTCATCCCCCAGCACGTGCCCGAACTCGTCATTCAATCGCTTGAACTGATCGATGTCCGCCATAATGACGGCCATTCCAGAGCCGTAGCGGCGGGCGCGTTCAATTTCCTCCAGGATGCGCATCTCGAAAAATCTGCGGTTAAAGATTCCCGTGAGACCGTCCACGTAGGCCAACTGCTTCACCCGGTCCACATAATGCGCATTCTGTATAGCAGTGGCGCAAATATCCGCTACCGATTCCAGCGACTGCTGGTCGCCGTCGCGGAAAGCGTCGGCGTTAGCGCTATCCAGCGCGAGCACACCCAGCGTTTGACCGAACGAAATCAGCGGAATGCACATACGCGAAGCCGTTTCTGCAAAGAACTTCACCCGGGCCGGCTCTTGGCAAAGATTGCATTCGGTCGCGGTACAACTATCGGCGAGAATCTTCGCCCAAGGTTCGGTGTCAGCCGGGAAACGGCCACCCTCCGGAATGCACGGCGTGAGGATCCCATGATGGGCCCGCAGCACCAGGTCGTGATCTTCGCGCAGGAAAAGCGAGACGTGCGATACCCGGAACGCGTCCTGAATCAGCCCACACACTCTGCCCAGTAACTGTTCCAGATCCAGTACGGCGGTAGTTTGTTGGGCAATCGCATTGATCGCCTGCAACTGCCGGGCGCGTTGCTGCTCCAGCGAATACAGCCGCGCGTTCTGCAACGCGATCGAAGCTTGAGTGGAGAACAGCGTCAGCAGATCGATGGTCTCCGCATCGAAATGGTCAACGCAATCGCTCTGGCAATCCAGAACGCCCACTACTCCATCTTGTACCATCAACGGGATGGCGATTTCGGAGCGCGTAGATTTGGCGGAGCAGAAATAGCGCGGGTCTTTGCTGACATCGGGCGCATACACAGGCTGTTTCTTCAGGGCTGCAACTCCAGTAATCCCCTGACCGAGAGGCAGTCGAATTTTGTCCTGACCTTCATCCCAGCCAATCTGCGAACGGACGTACAACTCCTTCGACTGCTGGTCGAGCAGCACAATCGCCACATTGCGCACATGAAAATAGTCGCGCGCGATCGCCAGGATGCGTTGCAACACCTCATCCAGATCAAAGGTGGAGAGCACCGCTTGTCCGGCATCGTACAGGACTGCGATTTTATTCATAACTCAGGGGATATGGTAATGGAGCGACGCTGGTTACACAGGTTCCGAAAGTAACTAGAGTTTCCGACGGAATAGGGCTGGCCCTACTTCCACTTTCTGGCGGTCCGGATTAATCCGTAAGCCACGGCACAAAACCAGAAGTCGACGATCAGCCCCCAATCGGGCTGAAACGGCTGGTGCCTCGGCAAGTGAAGGGATGGCGCAAGCAGGAAGTAGGCCACGTTTCCCAGTACGACGGCGAAGAAAGCCTGTAGGAAATTGACCAGCACAACTAGATTAGACGCCGGTTTCGCCCTGTACGGCTAGGCTATACGTCCAAGACCATCCTGTCCGGAGGTCTATGGATTATTTCTTGGTGAGCGAAGTCATATTGCAACTCCTGTCAGCTGTGGTCTACTGATGTCCTGACCAGTGCTTGATAGAAAGGACCTCGTCATGGCGCAGATCCCTGAAGATTCACCCCTCCAAGTCAGATCCCGTCGCCTCGGCGTATTCGTCGCAGTCATCGCCGTGTTTCTCGGTGGCGCGCCATATATGGGCAAGGCCTACCTCCGAAGCATGGTGCCGCCGGTACTGGACCCCGGGGCCCTTAAGATAAATGAAACCACGGCCATGGGAACTATGCAGTTCTTGGAAAACCAGAGGCAGAAAGCCTTCGAGTCAGTAATGTCGCTCGCGACGCAAATGGATGCCGGCAGCCGTCGTGGGCTTCCAAAGAAGGCGACCAGCTTTCGAGAGGCTGTCACGACTCTCGGCGATTTGGACCTGCAGGTCGTGCAGGCCCTAAAGGAACAGTGCGCCGAAGAGCAATGGCCCTTTCGAATGTTTCACGAGAGTGAAAGTGCAAGAAGTGCCGCCGAACGTCGAGCGCAGCATCTAAACAACGTCATGATGGCTTCCTTAACCTTAGTTGGAGCTGGCTTCCTTGTTTTGGTCCTACGGTCGCATACGCTTCCTAACTGGGCAAGAGGAATCTCGATGATGGCTGCCGGAGCGATCATCGCCGGGTGGTTTCCGCTCTAGGCCGTCTCACATCGCCTTGCTGCTAACATTCCTTCGTAGTCTCCAATGCTCGAACTCACCACGCCCGTCCAGTACGTCAAAGGAATCGGTCCGAAGCTGGCGGAGATCCTTGCCACCAAAGGCATTTCGACGGTTGGCGACCTCCTGAGCTACCTGCCATTCCGCTATGAAGACCGGCTGAACCCCCGCGGGATCGCGGAATTGCGTCCCGGCGAGATGGCTACTGTGATTGCCGAAGTTCGGAACTCGGGCCTGTTTCGCACCCGCCGCATGCCTATCTTCCAGCTGACTGTGGGGCAAGGACGATCGCGGCTGAAATGTCTCTGGTTCAACGCCACTTACCTGCAGGATAAATTCAAGGCCGGTGAGTTGATCGCGCTCTACGGCAAGGTGGAGCAGGACCCGAAAAGTGGCGAAGTCCAGATTATTCAGCCACAGTTTGAAATGCTCGGCGACGCTGCCGCGGAAGACGCCGACGACAAGGCCGCCGCGTCGCTCGAAGTCGGACGCATCGTACCCATCTACGAATCGGCGGGACAAGGCCGCGTAACTGCGCGCTGGTTCCGGCGAGTCATTCGCAAAGCGTTGGACGATCTCACTCCCGATCTCGCCGAAACCATTCCCGCTGCCGTGCGCGGGCGTCTGGCGCTGCTTTCACCGCGTGAAGCGTTGTGGAAAGTGCACTGGCCCGAGGCTGGGGAAAGCTTCGAGGACTTGCAGTCATCGCGCACTCCCGCGCACATCCGCCTGATCTTTGAAGAACTGTTCTTTATCGAGCTTGGACTGGAACTCAAGCGCCGCCAGCAGAAGACGGAGACCGGAGTCGCTTTCAGTCTGGATGATCGAGTGCGTCAGGCGATCAAGAAAATTCTCCCCTTCCACCCCACGGCGGCGCAGAAGCGGGTCCTGAAAGAGATCGCCGACGATATGCAAAAGCCTTATCCCATGCGGCGTTTGCTCCAGGGAGATGTGGGTTCAGGAAAAACTATCATCAGCTTTCAAGCCGCCGTCATCGCCATCGAAAACGGATACCAGGTCGCCCTTATGGCGCCCACGGAAATTCTGGCGCAGCAGCATTATTTTTCTGCGCGCCGAATTCTGGAAAATGCCGGCTACCGCATCGTCCTGCTGACCGGCTCGCTGGAGGCCGACCGCAAGCGCGAAATCCGTCGCCACATCGCGCAGGGCAACGCGCAGCTCGTCATCGGCACGCATGCCCTGCTCGAAGAAAAAGTTGAGTTTGCGAAACCGGGTCTGGTCATTGTCGACGAGCAACACCGCTTTGGCGTTTTGCAGCGCCTCAAGTTGATGAAGAAATCTGCGGAAACCAGCGATGCTCGTGTAGCCACTGCTCATGTGGGGACAGCCGCCCCCGGCTGTCTGCCCGAGCGCAGCTCGGCTGATCTTCCGCTCACCTCCGCCGAGCCGGATGTTCTCGTCATGACAGCGACCCCGATCCCGCGCACGCTGGCGCTTACGCTGTATGGAGACCTCGACATCAGCGTGCTCGATGAACTGCCGCCCGGGCGCACGCCCATCGTCACGCGAAGAATCAGCGATGACGAATCTCCCAAAGTGTGGGACTTCGTGCGCAAGCAGGTCGCGGCGGGGCATCAGGCGTATGTGGTCTATCCCGTCATCGCGGAAAGCGAGGAGACCGAACTCAAAGCCGCGATCAAAATGTACCGCGAGCTCAGCGGAAAGACTTTCGCCGACCTCAAAGTTGGCCTCCTGCATGGCCGGCTCGACGCCGATTTGAAAGATCAGGTCATGCGCATGTTTCAGAAAGGCGAGTTGCAGATTCTGGTCGCGACCACGGTCATCGAAGTTGGCGTCGATGTGCCCAACGCAACCGTGATGGTGATTGAGCACGCGGAACGCTTCGGCCTGGCTCAGCTTCACCAATTGCGCGGTCGAATCGGACGCGGCGCCGCAAGATCTTTTTGCATCTTGATGACCGGCGGCAAGGTTACGGAAGAAGGCGAACGCCGTCTCGATGCCATGGTTCGCACCAATGACGGCTTCCAGATCGCCGAACTCGATCTCGAACTGCGCGGGCCGGGAGAATTTTTCGGCACGCGGCAGGCCGGGATGCCGAGCTTCCGCGTCGCCAATCTGATTCGCGACCGCCAGCTGATAGAACTCGCCAAGCGCGAGGCCGCGGCGGTGATCGCAGGGCCCAATTCCGAAATAACGCAGGTCGAAATCAGCCGAGCGCTGGTCGCCCTGCGCACCCGCTGGCAGCATACCTACGGGCTGGTTGAAGTGGGCTGAACTGGTAGAATCGAACCGATGGCCGGAACTTCCCAACTGATCCAGATCGATCTCGCCCCGCCACTTCGCGTGCCGAAGCCCGACTGGCTGCGCGCCAAAGCTCCCGTCGGCGACAATTTTCACAATCTGAAAAAACTGGCGCGCGGGCTGGGATTGCATACAGTTTGCGAGTCGGCGCAATGCCCGAACATCGGCGAGTGTTGGAATCACAAGACCGCGACCTTCATGCTTTTGGGCGATATCTGCACCCGCCGCTGCGGTTTCTGCGCCGTGCCCAAAGGCCGTCCCGAGCCCATCGATTGGGACGAACCGCGACGCGTGGCCGAGGCGGTCGCCACGCTGGGACTGAAGCACGCGGTCGTGACTAGCGTGAATCGCGACGATGACAACATCGGTGGCGCGAAGATTTTTGCCGAGACCATCCGCGGAATTCGGGAGCTTACTCCGGATTGCCGCATCGAGGTCTTGATCCCGGATTTTCAGGGTCTGGAAGAGCCGTTGAAAATTGTGCTCGAAGCGCGGCCCGACGTTCTCAACCACAATACGGAGACCGTGCCGCGTCTTTATCGCGCCGTGCGTTCGGGAGCCCGCTACCAGCGCACGCTCACACTGTTGGAAAATGCCAAGAAGTTTTCACCCGGAATGGTGACCAAGAGTGGCGTGATGGTTGGGCTGGGCGAATCCAGCGAAGAACTCGTTGAGGTCTTCCGCGATCTCGGCAGCCGCGGCGTGGACATTCTTACCGTGGGCCAGTATCTCCGTCCCTCGCGCGATCATCTCCCGATCGCTCGCTTCTATTCGCCGGAAGAGTTCCGCGAGTTGCGGAATGAAGCGCTGCGCTTCGGCTTTCGCCACGTGGAGTCTGGCCCCATGGTGCGCTCCAGCTATCATGCTCACGAGCAGGCGGAGTCCACATCCGCGCCTCGCATCGCTTAGTCGACGCTTCCTGCCGGGCCTGCGCTCTACGAATCAGAAGATGTGCAGCTTGATGCTCAGATACTTCTTGGGATTCTCGCGGATGGCTTTGATCAGCCCCTGAGATTCGACCAGCATCTGGTTGGCGTTGTTATACAGCGTGTCGTCCTTGAACAGTTTCCCGGCGGTCCCGCGCCCAGCCTCAAGATCGCTGGTAAGCGCCGCGAGCTTCGTGACCGTCGTGTTGATCTTGTCGGCAAGTTCCTCATCCTTGGTCAGTCTGCCCAGAGTCCCCTTGCCGGCATTGATGTCTTCCGTCACCTTCTTCAGGTTCGCAATCGTATCGTTGGCATTGTTGTAGAGAGTCGGATCTTTCAGGAATTTCCCCGCCGTTCCTTTACCGGCTTGCATATCGTCGGCAACGGCATTGATCTTGTCGAGCGTCGCAAGGAACTTATTGTAGGCGTCATTGCTGTTGATCAGTGCGCCCAGGCTGCCCTGGCCCTTGGCAATCTGATTTACGATTCCTTGAAAATCGGCCACCGTATCCGAGAAGCGGTTATAAAGCGTGGGATCATAAATCAACTTCCCGATCGACCCCTTGCCGCTCTCCGCAAAGGCAAGGATGCGGTCGGCACGCTTGAGCAGCGCGTCCATGTTCTGCAGCGTGCTCTGGCTGGACCGCACCACCTCGTTAAAGTCAGGGTGCACCTGCGTGGGAAGGGTATCTCCATCTTTCGCTGGCGCACCGACGGCTTGTGAGCTGTCGATGTCCAGATAAGTTTCGCCGAGCACTCCGGCGGTATCGAGCGAAGTCACCGAGTCGCGCCGGAGATTGAAACCGTACTTCGTGCTCACCTTCATGATCACTTCGACGGGAGTGATCTGCTTATCCTTGTCGGGGACCACGCGAATGGCCGCCACGTTGCCGATATCCACCCCGCTCAGCCGCACCGGTGCGCCCACACGCAATCCGCTGGCATTGTCGAAGAAGGAGACCAGGGTGATTCGATGTGAGAAAAAGCCACCCGTCCCGGACATCAAGAACAGAAGCAGCGCCAGAATCAAGCTGGCGAAAATTACCGTCAGGCCAACCCGTAGTTGCGACCATTTCAGCTGCTTCTGACTCGGCAAATGACTCCCTCAAACCAGTATTTGCTCGGAGGTTCAGGCAACAGACCTGAGCACGGCCGCCCGCTGCCCCTCGCAGCATGATAACAAACCGGAGCCGGTTAGGGCCGTTGCGGGCGAAGAACTGGCAGCAGCGCGAGAGCGAGCAGATATGCGACCAGTCCACAGGCCAGGGTCACCGTCAGACCGAACTGAATCGCGATGACCATTGCCAGCACCGAACCCAGCACGCTGGCGGACGCGTTCATCGCCCACGCCCACTCCACGGCGTTGTCGTCATTGGCTGCGGCCGTAGAGATGCCCAGGTCCGGACTGGCAGCCAAAGCGCGCAAGCCAGTGGGAAAAGGCATTCCCATCACAAATCCGAGGGGAGCTAACAGCAAGGCGCTTACCAGAAGTCGATAGTAAAAGCCAAATCCCACCCATGCCGCCAGCCAATGGGGCAGGAAAAACACATCCAGCAGAAGTGCGACCAGCACCAGTGTGATCGGCATCCAAGCCAGCTCCGTGCGAGGCAGCCAGCTCCGGGAGAACAAGCTGCCCGCGCCGCTCGAAAGCATCAGCAGAAAAATGACCACCGTCAGCGCATAAGTCGGATGTCCCAGGAAGAGTACGAACCTTTGAATGAAGGCGATCTCCACTAGGATGTAGCCGAGGCCAACCGCAACGAAATAAAGCAAGGGCAAGGCGTTGTTGCGCATCCGGCCGGAGTGCAAGGCTAGCGGCAGGATCAGGAACACGGCAACGGCAACCAGAGAGATGACCAGCACCAGCAGCAGAACCAGCACTCCCAGGTTTACCTTCCAGTCCACGGCAGCTTTCAGATTCTTTTGGCCGAGAATCTGGCTGGGTTTCAGGGTGAAGAAGAAAAACGGAGCATTGTCGTTGACGGGCGCAACATTGTAGGCGTACTGGCGGGCAAAACCATAAGGATCGTTGCTGGCTATCAGATCGCCAAACGGATTGTGCCCGGGCTCAGAAGGGAGGTAGAGCGGCCGCAGGTCAGTGTAGCGTGCAAAGTGCCTCTTCACTTCTGCTTCTTCCTCCACCGTGAACGGCGTCTTCTTCGCCAGTACCGTCACTGGGATGCCGTCTTCATCGAGCGCTCCCAACGAGGTGACGATGAAATTACGCGCTGGATTAGCGACGCCCAGGCGATGGAGCGCGTCCATGGCTACGGCGACCACGCGCAGTGCTTCCCGCGGCTCGTGAAACTCCCAGCGGGTGATAGCGATCATTCCATCCGGCCTGAGATGCTCAAAGTACTCGCTAAAGGCCTCGACCGTGTAAAGGTTGTTTTCGCTGAGGGCGAAAGCGCCGGCCGCGGTCGAAGCCCATGTATCCACCAGGGTCATCTGCACCACATCGAACTGCTGCTGGCTTGAGCGCAGGTAAGATCGGCCATCGGTCACGTTCAGATGCACATCGGGACGCTGGTAAAGATGTTTGGAGTAGGTGGCGTACCGGCCGCGCATGATGGTGTCGGCGATAATGGGATTGATTTCGATACCGGTCACGCTGGGGCTGCCGTTGGCCAGCGCGCTCAGCACGTCAATCCCGCCGCCCGGACCGATGATGGCAAACTCTCCGTGGGGCCGCAGAACATTCGCCAGGGCTGGCGGCCGGGACATCAGAATGCGCTCCCAGGGCGTCCCCCACACATGCTCCGGCTCGACATTCATGATGTAGGTGGACGCATCCGCGTCAATCACCACCACCTTGGACTGCCCCCATAGATCCACTTCCACTCGGGAGAGAGCGTTCCAACGGGCAAACTCCACCCAGGCCGGGTTGCGAAAGATTCCCTTGGCATAGACCACATCGATCAGCCGGTCCGAAAGGTTGCCGGCAATGAGCATGAGGAAGGCGGCGAGCAAACCAGCGGCGATCCTCCGTCCAGTTGGCGTAGGCGCCCAAACCGCAGCCGCCACGGTCAGCGCCACGCTGGCCATCAGAATCGTGTTCGGCCCGCCAATCCAGTTGAGGAGCGGCACCACCGCCAGGCAAGCCAGCGCACCACCGCCCAGATCTGCGCCGTAAAGCAGCGGAATCCGCCGGGCCTCGCGCGCGAACACCACCGAGAACAGTACGCCCGTCAGAAAAAAAGGTACGGCTGCGGCGAGATAGAGAACGGTAAGCCGCAAGAAATTCATTCCCGTCACTTCGAGGGCCACAGGAACGTGCAGCACCGTTTCCAGCACCACCAGAACCGTCACCGAGTTCACCATGCAAAGCCCGGCGGCCAGAGAGCGGGTCTCGAATCGACCAAGCCAGCTCTTCAGCATGTAAGCGAACACCCCACCCGCGCCCAGTCCAAGCAGGGCTATCGAGATGGCGAGGAAGGCGAAGTGATAGAACAGAACCACCGAAAACAACCGCGTCAGAGCCAGTTCCAGCAGGAGGGCGGCAAGACTCGTCAGCCCCAGCCCGGCAAGCAAAATCGGTTGGGAAACTTCCTTGGATAGAGGTGGGGCAGCAGCCTGAATCGTGGCAGACATAAATTGAGTGGGACGGTCAAGTCTAGCAGAAGGTTTTGCCGGCGGGACTTAGCTTTCCAGCTACCTAGCTCTCGAGAATGACTTGCGCAAACGCCTGCTCCGCCGTATGGGAAAGTGACAAAGCCGCATTCTTGACGCCTAGCTTGGCGGCAATTTCCCCGGCCCTGCCATGAAAGGAAATGCTCGGACGACCACCCGGCAGGCGTACCACCTCACAATCGCGCCAGCGGACCCCGTGACTCCAACCCGTGCCCAACGCCTTCATGGCCGCCTCTTTGGCAGCGAAACGTGCGGCGTAACGCTCCGCGCGATTCGCCTTGGAGTCGCAATACTGGATTTCGCCCGCCGTGTAGATGCGCTGCAGAAAGCGATCGCCGAAGCGTTCGATCGATTGCCGTATGCGCGGAACTTCCGCGATGTCAATACCTGTGCCTACAATCATATTTCACTCATTAGAGGGTGCCCCGTCCCTTGTCCGTCCGCCCTTTGGACGGACAGAGCCTGCCCTGAGCGAAGCCGAAGGGGCGGGGATTTTGATGTGCTTCGGAATCCCCAACGCTGAGATACAGTATCAATCCCCTACAGCAGCCGGTCGCCGCGGTAAATCACTTCGCCCTCCACCATGCGCGCTTCAGCCGTAAGGCGATGAGGTTTCCCCGGACCAATTCCGTCAATGTGCATCACCTCATGACCGTGCGCCACTAGCCAATCTGAAACCAGCATGCGGTGGCAGCGGAAGTATACGCGCTCGGCGCACATATAGGCCGTGCGTGAGCTCTCGGCCAGCGCAATTAGTTTCGCCGTTGCACTTTGGAATTCCGCGGTCAGCATGTAGTCGGCGTAATTGCGGAAGCTGTCATTGCGCAGAGCGATGTGAGGAGAGTCCTCGCGAATTTTCTTGCGATAGCCGCCAAGCGCCGGCATCCATACGTAACGAATTCCAGCCTCTGGCAAACTCTTCTCCAGCGATTCACGATTGAATTGCGGCAGCCGCCGCGACATGGGGAACGCCCGAATATCCACCAGACTCCGAATGGAGTGCGCCTGAAGCGTCTCGATCAAATCAGCGAGCGGGCGAGTCGAATGTCCGACGGTGTAAAGAATAGCCAACACCGCTTCGATGCGAAAACATCACGCCGCGATGCGAGCCAATGCGGAGGCGATCGCGGAATCCTGTTCCGGAAAAACCGTTCGTAAATCGAGCAATACCCGGCCTTCGTCGACCCGAGCAACGACAGGAGGGTCAGAAGTCCGCAGGCGCGCTGTGAGTTCGTCGGCGCTAAACCCCTCGCAAGTCAGCGCCAACAAGCGCGTAGGCAAAACAGAAGACGGAGCCGCACCGCCGCCGAGGATCGACTCACCCTCCACGATTTCCACTTTCAATTTCGCGCCGGCAATTTGCCGCGCGAGAGCTTCTGCCCGACTACCGATCTCCTCTTTCGAGAGTCGCATCATCCGCAGCGTGGGAATTGCTTCGTGGTCGCGTCGGACATAGGCGAGAAGGGTTGCTTCCAAAGCGGCATAGATCAGCTTGTCCACGCGCAATGCGCGAAACAGCGAGTTGGACCGCATGCGCGCAATTAATTCTGAGCGTCCGCTGATCAGCCCCGCCTGCGGGCCACCCAGCAACTTGTCGCCGCTATAAGTGACAATGTCAACGCCCGCTCGCAGGCTATCCAGAACGCCCGCCTCACCTTCAATTCCGACCGAGCGCAGGTCAAACAGTGCGCCGCTGCCCAGATCCTCCATCAACGGAATGCCACGCTTGTGGGCCAGCGCCACCAGTTCCGCGGTAGAAGCTTGCTCAGTAAATCCTGTGATCTCGAAGTTCGAGCGATGCACGCGCAGCAACAGCCGCGTCCGCTCGGTAATGGCCTTCTGATAGTCGGAGACGCGTGTGCGGTTCGTCGTGCCCACTTCGCGCAGGATCGCTCCTGACTTCGCCATCACATCTGGAATGCGGAACGACCCCCCGATCTCGACCAGCTCGCCGCGAGAGACGATAACTTCTCCGCCTTCTGCGAGAGTGTTCAGCGCCAGCAGCACCGCGGCCGCATTATTGTTGACCACGATCGTCGAAACGGCCTCGCCCTTGGTCTCTTCGCTGAGCAGCTGCCGCAACAGCCGGTCTACATGCACATCCCGTTTTCCACGCGCACCCGCATCAAGATCGAATTCCAGGTTGGAATAGCTCGCGGCCGCTTCGCGAATGTGCTCGATGGCCGCATCCCCCAACGGAGCGCGGCCAAGGTTGGTATGCAGAATCACTCCGGTGGCATTGATCACCGGGCGCAGGGAGTAGCCCATCGCCTTGCGCAATTGTTTCTCCACTGCTTCTGTCAAACCCGTGAGCGCAAGCTCGAGCGCGTCGTCGTCCAATAATCCGGATGTAATTTCTTGCCGTAACCGGGCTAGCACAGCGCGCGCAGTGTCCGCTACGGCGCCATGGCCGTAGTTCTCCGCAAGCGCCATAAGCTCGGGACTGCGCAGCACATCGTCGACTGAAGGCAGCTTGCGCAAAAGTTCCGACCGTGCGGCATTTTTCACCCGAGGATTATCCCATGAAGAAATCGAGCATGCATCACGATTCTCCCCATCACAGCGTGTGCAGGTAGGCGAGCAAATCCTGAATATCCTGCTGGCTCAGAGTCTGGCTATAGCCCGGCATATCTGGACGGCCATTGCGAATGATATCGCCGACGCGGTCGTCGTTCGCGGGCAGGCCACTCAGCGAAAGATACTGATGCTGAAATATCCCCTTCAGGCCAGGACCTTTCTTACCCTTCGTGGAATAAGGCCGGTGGCAGCGGTCGCAGTAATTGTCGTAGATCTTGCGCCCCGTGGCCTGTTGCGGATTGAGGCCGAGTTCGGCGTCTGATTTCCGGCGCTCGACATCGCAACCCGTGAATGATCCGAGCGCCAGCCATGCGACGAAAGCCGCGACGAACAGCCCGACGACCTTGAGCCCGCGCTTACCCCGCGTTTCGGCCCTTCGCAATTTCATGGTTCTCATGCTTTCATATCCATTTTCGCCCGGTTTTCCCACAGACATCGCGCCGTCGCTCCACTTACAATGATAGAGCATAGCCATGCCAGTCGCCGTGAAGCGAGTTTACGAAGCAGTAGCGCCCTCGGACGGTGCCCGCGTCCTGGTAGACCGGTTGTGGCCGCGCGGCCTGCGCAAGTCCGACGTCGCCGCCGTCGAGTGGCTGCGTGATCTCGCTCCCTCGAATGAACTCCGCAAATGGTTCCACGCTCAGCCGGAAAACTGGCAGCTTTTTCGCAAGCGTTATCTGAAAGAATTGGTGCGTCCAGAAGCCGAAAAAGATTTGCTGACACTCTACCGCTTGGCCCACAAAAGAAAGCGCCTCACTCTTCTGTTTGCGTCGAAAGATGAGACGCACAATAATGCAACCGTGCTCAAAGATCTGCTCGATGGGATGCGCAAACCTCCAACTGGCACCGGGCCAGCCGCGCTCCGATCGGCGCGCCTGCGTGACGCGGCGGTTCGACGCCGCTAGCCATTGCCACAGCTGGCGCGGAACATTCATTTAGAATCGCCGCATGAGGACCGTCTTTCAATGGAGCCTGGGTAAGCGCGCGCTCGAACTGGGCAAGCGCACGCTCATCATGGGCGTTGTCAATGTGACTCCCGACTCTTTTTCCGACGGCGGCCAACACCTCGACTCCGCCAAAGCCGCTGCCCACGCCTTGCAGTTGCTCGAGGAGGGCGCCGACATCATTGACGTCGGCGGAGAATCGACCCGCCCCGGAGCCGGCGTCGCCGTGGCATCTCCATCGGTGGAAAATCGAAATCAGGACGCAAAACAAAAGCAGGAGGGCCGCACACCTAAGATCGCCGTGAGCGCGGAAGAAGAGTTGCGCCGCGTGCTGCCCGCGATCACCGAGTTAAGAAAACTACGCCCCGATGTGGTCATCTCCATTGATACGTACAAAGCCAGCGTGGCGCGGGCTGCGGTCGCCGCCGGCGCCGAAATCGTCAACGATGTCAGCGGCCTGCGCTGGGATCCGCAGATGGCCGGTACGCTGGCCGAATTGAAATGCGGCGCCATCCTGATGCACATGCGCGGCCGCCCGGAAGAGTGGCGCACTCTGCCTCCGCCCATCGATATCGTTCTCCAGGTGAAACGCGAACTGCGCGAATGGGCAGAAGCCGCTATCCTCGCGGGCGTGCGGCGGGAAAGAATCGTGCTTGATCCCGGCTTCGGCTTCGGAAAAAACTTCGAGCAGAACTATCCCCTGCTAGCGCGCTTCCAGGAATTGCAATCGTTGGGATTCCCCCTGTTGGCAGGCACATCAAGAAAATCATTCATCGGGCGCATGCTGGCCAAGCATGGGAACGACGCAGCCCCTGCCGACCGGCTCTATGGAAATCTTGCCGCTCACACGGTTCTGATTCTGAAAGGCGCGCACATCCTGCGCACGCACGACGTGAAGGCTGCGGTCGAAGCGGCGCGGGTGACTGACGCCATCCTCGCCTCTCATTAAAGTTGGGCGCCGGGAATTAGTTCGCTGAATCAAATGTCCGATCTGCTGAAGCTCACTGCGAACCCGCGAGTCACCGTACGCCGCGCCGGTGCGCCCGATCCGGAAGGCGCCTGCGTCGTCTACTGGATGCAACGAGCCCAGAGGGGCATCGACAACCCGGCCCTGGATGTGGCGGTTGCGGCCGGCAACGAGCTGCGCAAGCCGCTGGTCGTGTTCTTCGCGCCTGTTCCCTTCTACCCGAATGCGAATTTTCGCCACTACCGTTTTCTGGCGGAAGGCATTCCCGACATCGCCGAATCTCTGAAGAAACGAAACGTGGGCTTCGTGCTGCGCCGCTTCCCCGCATCCAGCTTGCTGCGATTTTGTGACGAAGTAAAACCGGCGCTGGTGGTCGGTGACGAGAATCCCATGCGCGAGCCGGAAGCATGGCGTGTAAAGGCTGCCAGAAAATTACGCGTGCCCCTCTGGACCGTCGATGCCGATGTGATCGTCCCATCTAAATTATTGGAGAAGGCGCAATATGCCTCGCACATTCTCCGGCCCAGGCTGCGGGAGAAACTGCAGCAGTTTCTCGTAGACCCGGAAAATCCAGCGGCGCGCGTCCCCTGGAAAAAAACCAGGAACCTCTCCTCGCTCGCGCCCGATTTCAACATCACCCAGGATTGGCAACTCGACCGTTCCGTTGCGCCCGTCTCCCAGTGGCGTGGGGGAAGCCAGCAGGCCTTGCGCCTGCTCCATGATTTCGTCGACCACAAGCTTGCCGGGTACGCCATGGGCCGCAATAAGCCCGAGAACGACCATACCAGCCGCCTGTCTCCCTATCTTCACTTCGGACACATCGGCCCGCTCACCATAACACTCGCCGTCAAGAATTCCGCTGCACCTCAGGCGGACAAAGCGGCCTTCCTGGATCAGCTCATCACCTGGCGCGAACTCGCCATCAACCTTGTGCGCTTCAATCCAGACTACGATAATTTCGAGTGTGCCGAGCCGTGGGCGCACCGCACGCTCGCCAAACATGCCAAAGATCCCCGTCCCGTCCTCTACACCGAAGCGCAATTGCAGAACGCGGAAACTCACGACCCGCTCTGGAATGCCGCTCAAATGCAGATGGTCAACACCGGCTGGATGCACAACTACATGCGCATGTATTGGGCGAAGAAAATTCTAGAGTGGAGTCCGTCTCCCGCGGAGGCGTACCGCATCGCCGTTCTACTCAACGACAAGTATGAACTCGACGGTCGCGACCCCAACGGTTACGCCGGCATCGCCTGGTCCATCGTAGGCAAGTTCGATCGTCCCTGGTTCGAACGCCCCATCTTCGGTCAGATCCGCTATATGTCCGGCGCCAGCACCGGGAAAAAATTCGACAGCAAGAAATACATTCAGCAAAACCTCTCGCGGCAATTGTTTTAGTCATCCGCGCTTCGCCTAAAGCTCCCTCCGCGGATCGCCCGACTTACGCTGTGTAGCATTTGATTTCCACCCAACGTGCGCCTAAACTCTTGTGAATTGATCGACAGGCACTGCCCCTCTGCCGCCCGGGAGGGTTCCGGAATGAGGTGAGTTACCATGCGCCGGCTTCTTCATTCGCTTCTGGCCCCGCTTCTGCTTCTTTTTCTTTCTGCCGCATCCGGGCAAAACAACCCGCAGCCCCAGCTTCAACCTCGCACCGCCGAGCCGGCCAAGCCGAGCGGTCCCGATCGCGAAATCTCTCTCGATGTGCAAGTCACGGATAAATCTGGCGCTCCGGTTCGAGGTCTGCAGCAACAAGACTTCGCTATTCTCGACGATAAGCGACCGCAGAATATTGTTTCTTTTCATGCCGTCGAGAATGGTGGGGATTCGACCACTGACCCGGTGCAAGTTGTTCTGGTAGTGGATGCCGTCAATACCGGCTATAACTCAATCTCTTACGCGCGAGGCGAACTCAAGAAATTCTTGCTGCAAAATGGCGGCAAACTTGCCCAGCCTGTGTCACTTGTCGTTTTTACCGACACCGGAGCCAAGATGCAGCGGGGTTCTTCGCGCGATGGCAACGCCCTCGCAGCGCTCTACGACCAATACGAAACCGGCCTGCGCATTATCAATCGTTCTGCGGGCTTCTACGGCGCGACCGAGCGCTTTGACCTCTCGCTCAAAACCATGAAGCAACTCATCGAGTACGAGCATACGCAGCCGGGCAGAAAGCTCATGGTTTGGTTCAGCCCAGGATGGCCCTTGCTCTCCGGACCAAACGTTCAGCTGACCTATAAAGAATCTGAGCAGCTGTTCAACACGGTTGTGGGGCTCTCAACCGGGCTTAGGGACTCTCGCATTACTGTCTATGCGGTTGATCCACTCGGCTTGGCCGATGCAGGTGGGATCCGGATTGCCTATTACCAGGAATTCTTAAAAGGCGTTACCTCGCCTTCAAAGCTCAACATAGGCAACCTCAGCCTGCAGGTGCTGGCCGTTCAAACCGGAGGCCGCGTGCTGAACTCGAGCAATGACCTCACCACCGAAATCGCAAAGTGCGCTGCCGATGCTGGTTCTTTTTATGTCCTCTCGTTCAACGCCGCTCGAGCCGACCGGGCAAACGAGTACCACGCCATCGGAATCAATGTTGATAAGCCCGGGATCACAGCCCGCACCCGCACCGGCTACTACGCCCAGCCCTGAAATCGCCCGACTTTTCAAGATCCTCAGAACGCTTTCCCCGAATCCAGCAGAATTGTCACCGGCCCCTCGTTCACCAACTCCACCTTCATCATTTCCTGAAAGCGTCCAGTTTCGCAGCGCAATCCATGCGCTCGAACCTGCGCGACAAAGAACTCATAAAGCTGCCGCGCTTCTTCCGGCGGCGCGGCAGCATCGAACGACGGCCGTTTGCCTCGTCTCACGTCGCCGTACAACGTGAACTGCGAAACTGCCAACACGCTTCCGCCAACTTCCTGCACACTGAGGTTCATCTTTCCCTGTGCATCTTCAAAAACTCGTAAGCCACATATTTTTTCTGCCAGGTGGGTAGCGTCGGCTTCTGTATCTTCGCGGCCCACGCCCAGCAAAACCAGCAGTCCTAGGCCGATCTCGCCTGTAATCTCCGCGTTCGCCGAAACTTGGGCACGACTGACTCGCTGTACAACTGCACGCATGTGGTTTGACCGCTACGAGCGGCCACGTTTAGGATGCTGAAGGTATACCACAGCTTCGGCCTGATGAGTCCGGCGCTTCCTTTACAGCCATTTGCCGGGACCGTTACACTACACGTTCGCCTTTTTCCGTTGCCGTGGCATCTGACACGCTGGCCGAAAAAGAGAAGGCGGCGATCTTAATTTGGCGATCCAGCTTGGGCGATCGTGAGTCCAGGATATCGAATTTCAAATCTAATCAAGTTTAAGCGAGGAGAAACATGGCAGCCGTTGACGAGAAAGTGAAACAGATTATCGTGGAGCAGTTGGGTGTGGACGAAGGCGAAGTCACTTCCAGCGCTTCGTTCGTGGATGACCTGGGCGCGGATTCATTGGACACCGTCGAATTGGTCATGGCTTTCGAAGAAGGTTTCGACATCGAGATTCCGGATGAAGACGCCGAAAAAATCCGCACCGTGCAGGACGCAATCGATTACATCTCCAAGCATTCGAAAGGCGGCAAGTAGTTTGGGACGCAGGGTCGTAGTTACCGGCATCGGCCTGATTTGCGGCGTAGGTAATTCCACCGGAGAAGTGTGGCAGGCCGTGCTCGCCGGCAAGAGCGGCGTGGCCCGCATCACTCAATTCGATTGCAGCAACTTCGCCTGCCAGATCGCCGCCGAGGTCAAGAACTTCGATCCCCTCAACTTCATCGAGAAAAAAGAAGTCAAGAAGATGGGACGCTTCATCCACCTGGCGCTCGCCGCCGCGGATGAAGCGTTCAAAATGTCCGGCTTGAAGATCACTCCCGAAAATGCCGAGCGCGTCGGCGTGCACATCGGCTCCGGCATCGGAGGATTCGATATCATCGAACGCGAGCACGCCGCTCTTCTCGAAGGCGGACCGCGCAAGATTTCTCCTTTCTTTATTCCCGCCGCCATCGTCAATCTTGCCGCCGGCCACGTCTCCATGCGCTTCGGTGCGCAGGGGCCGAACGAGGCTACCGCCACGGCCTGCACCACCAGCGCCCACTCCATCGGAGATTCTTTCCGGATCATTCAGCACAATGACGCTGACGTGATGATCGCCGGCGGCTCCGAGGCCGCCATCACCGCGATGGGCGTCGGCGGATTCGCCGCCATGCGCGCGCTTTCCACCCGCAATGACGACCCGGAGAAAGCCAGCCGTCCCTGGGACCAGGATCGCGACGGCTTTGTGATGGGCGAGGGCGCGGGCATCCTGATGCTCGAAGAACTCGAGCATGCCAAGAAGCGAGGCGCGACCATCCTCGCCGAAGTTGCCGGCTACGGCATGTCCGGCGATGCCTATCACATGACTCAGCCCGCCCCCGAGCACGAAGGCGGCTTCCGCGTTATGCGCAATGCCGTTCGCGATGCCGGCATCAGCCCCGACAAAGTCGACTACGTCAACGCCCACGGAACTTCCACGCCCATCGGCGACACGCTCGAAGCGCACGCCATCCGCAATTTCTTTGGCCCGCGCAAGATTCCTGTCAGCTCCACCAAATCCATGACCGGCCATCTCCTCGGCGGCGCCGGTGGCCTGGAAGCCGGGATCACCGTCCTTGCTCTACGCGACCAGATTCTGCCCCCGACCATCAACCTCTTCCACCAAGACCCGGAAACCAACGCCATGGATTTCGTCCCCAACCACGCCCGTAAAGCCAAGCTCGAATACGCCATGTCGAATTCCTTCGGCTTCGGCGGCACAAATGGCGCGCTGCTCTTCCGCCGCTGGTCTGAGTCGTAGCAAATCCTCTGATCCGAGTACTAAACCATCTGATTTCCAGTACTCTTTGGCTCGCTCTCCAATCGCCAGTCCACTCCCCCGCAATGAACCTTTTATGCTTCCCGCCTTGCCCCTTAGGGTTCTTTGAATTCCCTCCCCGGCACGCCACAATAAACTTTCGTACTGGAATTCATCCCAACCCCTTATGCAAAAAGCCTTTGGCACTGCCCTGGCACCGGTTCTACCCACCAAGAAGGCAGCCGCTCGAGCCGCCTTGGTCGACCTCGATGAGCCTTCTAGCTCCTTGCTAACCGAATGTTTCCGGCAGTTTGGTATCGAGACCATACCCGTCTCATTGATCGCAGCCCAGCGCCTGCACCAGGAGAAGTTTGAAGCCTGCGTCACCAATCTGGGGCCCGGCGCCGAAGCCGTTATGGAGGCGGCTCGAACCTCCCCTTCCAACAGCCGCCTTATCCTCTATGCAGTCGGCGGCAACGCGCAGGAAGCGATGCGCTACTCCAAGTACGGGATTAACGCCGTCTTCCAGGCTCCCCTGGAGCGTCCTTCTGCGCTCAAACTGGTGCGCGCTACCCACATGCTGGTCCGCCATGAATTTCGCCGCTACGCGCGCATTCCCATCATGACCGAAGTCACCGTCGTCAGTTCCGATGGTCAGCGTCTCACCGCCTCGAGCATCGATGTCAGCTCCGGTGGCATGTCGCTGAAGACCTCCGAGGATATCGCCGCCGGAACCAACGTGGAGGTCTCCTTTTCCCTGCTCACGCTCTCGCGCGTGAACCTTCGGGGAGTCGTGACCTGGCGCAAGACCAAGTCCTTCGGACTGCGCTTCGACCCCACCGACGACCGCCGGCAAAAAGTCAAAGAGTGGATCGACGCGTATTTGGAAAGTTGAGAGCGGCGCCATAACAACATCCCATATGGGGACAGCCGCCAAGCTTGCCCTGAGCGAAGCCGAAAGGGCTGTCCGGCCTCGCGAAGCGAGGCACACCCTCCGCCGCGCCGCACCATTACAATAAGCTTCGTGACTGAAGTCAGCACCCGCGAAGCGCCTGCCGAAGCCGAAGTCGTCGCCGGTCCTCGCCGCTTCAGCCTCCGCCAGCGAATCGTGCTACGCATTATCATCGCTGCCGGATACTGGTTCATCCGGCTCATCGGTCCCACCCTGCGCGTGTGCGTCTCCCGCGAAGAAGGCGCGCAGCAGACCATCGACCAGCGTCCGCTCATCGTTTCGTTGTGGCACGCCTGTCAGATTCCGGCAACCTACGTGTGCCGCAATATCGGCGTGCGCGTGATGAGCAGCAACAGCTATGACGGCGAATACATGGGGCGCATCATCCGCAGATTCGGATTCGTCGCCGTCAAAGGCTCCAGCAGCCGCAACGCCGTGCGCGCCCTGCTCGGCCTGCGCCGCGCCCTACAGGACGGTTGGACCGTCGCCTTCACCCTCGACGGCCCCCGCGGCCCGCGCCGCAAGGTAAAGCCCGGTCCCGCTACCCTCGCACGCTCCGCTGGCGTTCCTCTCAGCATGTTTCACATGGCCGTCGAGCGCGCCTGGGTCCTCAACAGTTGGGACCGCCTGATCATCCCGAAGCCGTTTTCCCGCGTCCTTGTACGCTTCGGCAAACTCATCCCCGTTCCGGCGGATGCAAGTGAAGAAGACCTCGAGCACTACACCGCAGAGCTGCAAGCCTCTCTCGACCGCGTCTGCGAATTCGCCGAGGCGAATGTGAATCAGGTCGGCACCGCGGAGTTTCCGTATTACAGTCGAGCCTGAGGCTGCCAGCCTCCGGTTTACCCGTCACACGGGCGCCATCGCTGAGGTTGTCAGCCTTCTCCTCCGTCCTTGCCTGTTTCTATTAACTGTGGTTAACTATGAAAAATAATCCTCGGTTAATAGAACCACAGCAAGTGGCACTTTGCCACTCCAGAGCAGAGAAGTGGGGTATTCATGGCGCGGGCAGCGAATTATGCTTTTGTTGTAGTGATGATGGCGTGTCTCCTTCCCGCGAAAGCGCTGGCACAAGGGGAAACTACCAGTGCCATCGTGGGCCAAGTGCGAGACGCAACCGGTGCGGTTGTGCCGGGCGCCGCTGTGACGATCACAAATCAAGAGACCGGTCTCAAGCGTACTGCCCGGACCGATTACGCAGGACGGTTCAACTTTCCACAGCTAAAGCCGGGCACCTATTCGGTGAGGGCCGAAGCCCAGGGTTTCGATCCGGGGCAAAATGACAACGTCATTTCCGGCCTGGGCCAGAAACAAAGCGTGGATTTCACGCTCAAGGTGGCGCGGTCCAACGAAGCGGTCGAGGTAAGCAGCGAAGCCCCAATCATCAACCTGGAAGACTCAAACACATCCACAACCCTGGCTGCGCCTGCGCTGGAGAACCTGCCGAATCCGGGTGGGGACCTGACTTACCCTCTGCAATTTGCGCCCGGAGCTCTGATCAATACAGCGGGTAGCAGTAACGATTTTGTCGGCGGCAGCAACGGATATGGCAACGTGGAGTTCAACGGTCTTCCCGCCCTCTCCAATGGCTACATCGTGGACGGGCTGGAAACCAACGACCCGCTCACCAATCTTAATAGCGGTCTCTCAACCAACCTTGTCCTGGGATTGAATTCTATTTCGGAGGTGACCGTCAACACACTTTCTTATTCCGTCGACCAAGGACGGTATGGGGCATCGCAGGTCGACTACGTCACCAAGTCCGGCACGAATCAGTTTCACGGAAACCTCTACGAGTTGTGGAATGGTTCTCTGCTGAATGCAGCGGACTACTTCACCAATGCGACTCCGGGGAACCACAAGCCCAGATCGACGGTGAATCACTTTGGAGGCAGTCTCGGCGGCCCGATTGCACGCGACAGGCTTTTTTTCTTCTTCGATAGCGAGTGGGTGCGAATCGCACTGCCCATTGTCACGCCCACGATTGTTCCCAGCCCGGCTTTCCAACAATACGTACTGCAGCAACTTCCTTCTACGTCGGTCTCCTTCTATCAGCAGATGTTTTCCCTGTATGGAAACACCAGTGGCACACCGACCACTATACTTGGCTGCCCGCTCGGCGCCGCCTGGGAGGGTTGTGCCAACCGGCAGAGCGTCTCGCATTCCAGCGACGACCACGAACAGGTGCAGACGGTCCGCGTCGACTACAACATCAACCCGAGAGATACGGCGTGGTTTCGCTTTCAGTCGGACACCGGTCTGCAAGCCGCGTGGACGGACCCTATCAACCCGGTGTTTGATGCGTTTTCGCCGCAGCCCCTCTATTCTTTCGCGGCAGGACACACGCACGTCTTCTCGCAGAACCTGGTGAACTACTTCAATCCCGCATTTTCCTGGTACGAAAGCCTGTTCGGGCCGAGCAACCTTCAAAAGACTTTGTCGGCCTTTCCGATTGTGTTGCAGGGGACAGGCGCGAATGCCTTTACGCCGATGGGAGGACTGGACAACACCTGGATTCAAGGCCGGCGGGCGTCTCGCTTTTTCATCAACGACAACCTCGCCTGGAGTCGCGGCGCTCACGAACTGCGTTTCGGAACCAACATCCGTATCTTCCGCCTGAACGACTACGACTTCGGGGAAGGCACGGTTCCCACCGTGACCTATGCGAACTTGCAGCAATTTATCAATGGAGTCGCGAACACCGCATCGAAGACATTCCCTTCGAACCCCAATGAACCCTTCAACTTTCTCAATCTCGATGTCTACGCGCAAGACACTTGGAAAGTTACTCGCAAACTGACCTGGACGTTCGGTCTGCGCGACACATTGAATTCCAATCCGCTGAATCCTCATGATCAAGTCGCCCGCCTTCGCGGTTCATTCCTTCCCATCTCGCACGATGTCAACCAGCCGCTGAATGAGGCTATCCAGACTCACCTCGGCAATCTGTTTTCGTCGACCCCACTGGCAATTCTGCAACCGAGAACTGCGATCTCGTGGCAGTTCGAGCCAAAATCGGTGCTCCGCACCGGCTTTGGTATCTTCAGCGATATCCTGCCGGGCAGCGTGGCCGACCTTATCGGTGCCAATCCTCCATACGATAAAACGTTTCAGGGAGGTCTCCTCGGCACCGTGGGCGGTACAGCGATTGCGCCGGGAGCACCGAACAGTGCCATCGACGCAACTGTACTCGCCAATCAGATTTTTACGTCGGGATTTCCCCAGGGACAGCTTTCTTGCGCATCTCCACAGTCAACTCCCGGAAGCTGTATTCCACCGGTCGCGATCACCGCCGTCCCTGATGGCAAACTCCACGCACCTTACTTCATGGAGTGGAGCCTGGGAATGGAACATCAATTTGGAACAACGGCTAGTGTGCAAGCGCAGTACGTAGGCACGCGAGCCGTGAATCAACCGTACTCAACCCAAGTCAACGGTTATCAAACCGTGTGTCAGGGCTGTTTCGCACCTTTTCCCTACCTGCAATCAACCGATCCACGATTCGGCGCGGTAACGCAGTTCTCCACGGGCGCGAACAGCCACTACAATGGCCTTCAATTGACGGCGATGAAACGCCTCGGACATGGTCTGCAAGGGCAGATCAACTACACCTGGAGCCGTTGCATGGATACAGTCTCGAACGGAGGATTCCTTTCGTTTTCCGCAGGAGGGATTCTCTCGCCTCTTCCGGGAGACCTGGCCCGCGACTATGGTCCTTGCGACTATGACATCCGGCACAATCTCAACGGGCAGTATGTTTATCAGCTGCCGCTCAAAGTGCGCAGTCATTTCCTAGGTTACGCGCTCAACGGCTGGCAGATTTCCGGAACAGCGTTCTGGCACAGCGGAGTTCCGTTCTCGGTGCTGAGCAGCCCTTATTCAGCAAACGGAAACGGAATCGTGCAGGGCAGCGGACCGCAGTTTGCCAGTGTCGTTCCCGGCGTTCCGCTGTATGAGCATCACCCCATTCCGGGTGTGACGCAGGCAGGAACGCTGCAGTGGCTTAATCCGGACGCGTTTGTGTCGGCAGTCGATCCAAGTACAGGGCAGTGCTACGGTGGCGACAGCCCGCAGAATTGCCAATTCGGAAACCTCGGCCGTAATGCCCTGCGCGGTCCTGATTTTCTCTGGAGCGACTTTTACCTGACAAAATTCTTTACCCTGACTGAGCATGTGAAGCTGCGGTTTGAGGGGCAGTTCTTTAACGTTTTCAACCATCCGAATTTTGCCCTTCCAAACATGGTCCAGGCCGGCATTCCCGGAAATCCTTCCACGCAGAGTGGATTTGGAGCGCTCACGTACACGACTGCTCCGCCGACCGGCTTGTTAGGCGTCGGGCTGGGTGGCGATAGCAGTCCACGCATGATCGCTTTTCAGGCGCGGGTCGAGTTCTGAGCGCACACGGGCGACTGGGTGGTTGGTCGGCAAACCTACTTTTGGGGGACTTCCCCCAGGATTCACGCGCACGGCAAGAAAGGTAGCGGTGAGTCACCGGGAACTATAATTCGCGCGTGCGACAACCTATGCGGCATGTAATGGTGCTTCGCGTTTCCAAAGCGGTTCTCGTTTTCGCAATCGCAGTTTTCTACACGATTCTGGTCCTAAACAACATCACGGATTACGGCTCGAACTATGAGTTTGTCCGCCACGTCCTGATGATGGACTCAACCTTTCCGGGAAACCACCTCATGTGGCGCGCCGTCAATTCGCCGCTAGTACATACGGTCTTCTACATCGGCATCATCGCCTGGGAATCAGTCACGATGTTTCTATGCTGGTGGGCTGGTGTTCGGTTGCTGAAATCGTATCGTGCGGACAGGGCGCAATTCGCCGATGCGCTGAACGTCGCCGTGATTGCGCTGACTACGAGCCTGCTGATGTGGTTGGTGGTATTCCTCGATATCGGGGGCGAATGGTTTCTGATGTGGCAGTCGAAAATGTGGAATGGGCAGGAAGAGGCATTCCGAATGTTTATCATTGTCGGTGTGGTGTTTTTGGTTGTGGTGCAACGCGAGCCAACTCCGGACTAGTCGGCAACCCTTCTTCTTGGGGGACTTCCCGCTTGCCCGTGATCCAGAAGTACCTCGAATCGATTCACACAAGCCAGGCTTCAGTACTGATTCTCCCAAGCATGCCTTCGCCGGCACTTGTCCGAGATGATGGATCGGATCGCTAAGGGACCGAAGACGTGAAAAAAGGACTACGAGATGCGGAAAGGGTTTACCAGAAAGCCAAAACCGGACGAGCCCGCGACGCGAGGCAAGAACTACATAACGCCGAACGGGCTCGAGCGCCTCAAAGATGAGCACCGGTTTCTGCTCACCAGGGAACGCCCGGCCGTGACGGAGGTGGTAGCGTGGGCTGCCGGCAACGGCGATCGCAGTGAAAACGCCGACTATCAGTACGGCAAGCGGCGGCTGCGGCAGATCGATGGGCGGATTCGCTTTCTCACCAAGCGAATCGAAGCCGCCGAAGTGGTGGACCCGGAAGCTCCGAGAGCGGGTCAGGCGGCGGCGAGGGCATTCTTCGGAGCGACCGTGCGCTATGCCAATGCCGCGGGAGTATCGCGAGTGGTGAGCATCGTTGGCACAGACGAAATCGATCTCAATCGCAACCACATCAGTTGGGTGTCGCCATTGGGGCGCGCGTTGATGAAGTCGGCAGCGGGTGACAGCGTAGTCCTTCAATTGCCGGGCGGCACAGAATACTTGACCGTGCTGGAAGTGTGCTACCAGCGCATTTCCGTGGAACCGTTCCGTGAACCAGCCGGATCCGAGGCCTCGGCAAAGAGACTCCCTCGCCGACGCGAATCCACTTGATGAAAAAAGAGCGACGACCGTAATAGCCCGCTATCGGCTTTTGGCAAGCGACAGAGATAAGTTGAGTCCTCATAAACGCGCTTGCCGTCACCGATGAATCCCTGTCGAGAAGTCGGCTCTGGACTGCAACAACTTCCGTATTGCTGGTCATTCGGGAGGAGCCGTGCTTGATCTGCATCCCGTTTTCATTTGTCGGGGTCTTTTTCTCCACGGTCGCGGTAGACGACAAATCAGTCTCGGCCGGTTGACTTCCACCGCACCATCCCGTTAGATTTCTCACACAACTTATTTTCCGTTCTTTGAAATGTCCTTCGGTTTGCGCGTCTTCGTCCCATGGCGAAGACAGGGAAGCGGGTGCAATTCCCGCGCTGCCGCGCAACTGTAAGCGAGAAAATCGCAGCCGGTCACTGGGAGAATTCCCGGGAAGCCCGTCTGCAAATTCCGGATGCTCCGGTCAATGGCTAATTGCTAACTGCCAATTGCTGCCCCACATCCTCACTCGCAAAGCCAGGAGACCGGCGTAAACCGTCCACCTTAACCCCTTTCGCGTGAAAAGGAGGATGGTTATGCGCGCACTGTGCGCTTCGTTTTTGTTTTTCGTTCTTCTCTCGGCCGCATCCGCTGCCGATCTCAAGGTCAAAGTCGTCGACCCTCAATCTGCCGCTGTTCCCGGCGCCCAAGTCTTATTGCTCGAAGATAAAACTGCCGCGCATCCACAGGTGGAGCTCACCTCCGCCGACGGAGTAGCCGTCTTTCGCGAAATCGCAGCCGGCCCTCACCATATCCGCGTCCTCGCTCCAGGCTTCGCGGTCGATAGCACCACGCTTCCTGACACCGCTGAGTCCATTACCATCCGGCTTCGCCTCGCTCCTACATCGCAAACCGTGGTCGTAACCGCAACCCGCACGCCCGTGGAGGCCAGCACTGCCGGCGCCGCGGTGGAAGCTCTCAGCGGCGAGCAGTTACAAGTCATGAATCCAGTTGCGGCCGATGATGCCTTGCGTTTTCTTCCCGGCGCAGTCGTGAATACCGCAGGCCAGCGCGGCGGCCTGTCATCGCTCTTCGTGCGCGGCGGCGATTCCAACTACAACAAAGTGATCGTCGATGGCGTCAGCGTAACCGAGCCCGGTGGAACCATCGATTTCGGCACACTCTCCCTCGCCGAGGCCGATCGCCTGGAATTTCTGCGCGGAGCGCAGAGCGCGCTCTATGGTTCCGATGCCATGACCAGCGTGGTCCAGGTTTGGACTCGCACCGGCACCACCCCTGTTCCCGAGCTTCGCTTCGGCGCCGATGCCGGCAACTACGGCACGGAAACCGGCTACGCTTCTCTCGCCGGATCCCACGGCCGCTTCGATTACAACCTCTTCGGGAATCAGTTCAATACCAGTGGCTCCGGCCCCAATGACGATTACTCCAACTCTCTCGAGGGCGCGAATGTAGGCTTCTTGTTGAATGACAAGATTTCCCTGCGCCTGCGCGCCCGCCATGACAACAGCGTGACCGGAACGCCGGGCGCGTGGAATTTCAACGGAAACAACGTGTTTGACGTGTTTGGCACAACCTATGTCCTCTCTCCCGACCTCGGCGCGCGCGCCCGCCAGAACAACCTCCTCGCCAGCCTTGATCTCGCGGTGAAGACCGGATCAAACTGGACGCACCACTTCACGGGCTTCGAATACAACCTGAAGACTACCAACCTGGATAGCGGTATTTCGCCCCAAAACACTCCCTTTGGCACACTCAACACTCCTTTCGAGGCCCTGGTCAACGTCAACCGCGCCGGCTTCGACTACCAGGGCAATTATGTGGAGCGCAACTGGGCAGAGACCACCATCGGTTACGAGTTCGAGGATGAAAATGGTTCGGTCAACGATCCCGTCCCCGCCGACTTTGCTGGCGGCGGCCACGGCTTGCGCCTGAACGAAGCCGCATACGCCCAACAAGCGCTCACCCTCGGGCGCCTTACGGTGATCGCCGGGGGACGCTTCGTGCACAACACGACTTTCGGCAACACCGGTGTCCCGCGTGTCGCCCTGGGACTAAAAGTTCTCCGCGGTGGCCGGCTGTTTTCAGGAACCCGCCTGAATTTTTCCTACGCCACAGGAATCAAGGAGCCTCGCTTCGAGGAAACTTTCGTCAGCAGTCAGTATCAGCTTCCCAATCTCAATTTGAAGGCCGAGCGCAACCGCGCCTTCGAAGCCGGCTTTCAGCAAAGCCTGTTGACGCGATTTATCTTCGTTGCCAACTATTTCAACAACTTGTTCCACGATCAAATCGAGTTCATCACCGTCAACCCCAATACTTTCGTAGGCGAGTACGTCAATCTGGAAAAGTCTTTCGCCCAGGGAGTCGAGGCCGAACTGCAAAGCCGCTTAACGCAGCGGCTCTCCTGGAACACCTCCTACACTTACACTTCCACCCAGATTCTGCTGGCGCCGCCGGGCAGTTCTCCGCCCTATGCCCAGGGAGATCCTCTTCTCCGCCGGCCCCGGCACACGGCTTCCACCTTGCTTACCTACCTCGGCCCGCGTTGGGGCGGAAACCTTGGAGGCAGTTTTGTGGGCCCGCGCCCTGATTCCGATTTCGACGGTTTCGGCATCACGCACACGCCCGGATATTTTCTTTTGAATGTCGGCGGCTGGTACAAAGTCAATTCCCGCGTCACGCTCTACGCCAACGCTGAAAACGTGCTCGATCACTTCTACGAAGAAGTGACGGGCTATCCTGCGCTCCGGGCAAATTTCCGCGCCGGAATGCGCTTCCGCATTGGAGGAGAATGATTATCGCTGCAGAAGAAACTCAGTAGAATTCTGAGCTCATGTGGGACAGCCGCCCTCGGCTGTCCCGTCTAGCTTGCCTTCTCGGGAGGCCTCGTCATCGACATCGGCATGGCCGCATTCATCTTGCCGCCGAAGTATTTCGTCCGCGCCAGCAACAATTTCTCGATATCGACCCCGGTCAGCGGCTGCTGCCGTCCCAGCAAATGCGTGACCAGCGCAATCTGCGCAAAGTGTTCCACCGTTTCCATCTTCATGTAGGCGTGCTCGATGGTGTCGCCGTAGGTGACCACGCCGTGATTCGACATCAGGATCGCATCATAATGCGGCACATAGGGCTCCAAGGTTTGCGCCAACTCCGATGTTCCCGGCGTCCCGTATCGCGCCAGCGGAATGCATCCCAAGCCCATCACCACTTCGCAAACCAGAGGCTCCGTCAACGCCATTCCCGCCGCCGCAAATCCCGTCGCTGTGGGCGGATGGGCGTGCACGATGGCTTGCACGTCGGGCCGCGTGCGATAAATCAGCAGATGCATCCCAAGCTCGCTGGTCACATTCCGCTTGCCCGCTACCCGCGTGCCTTCCTGGTCCACCACCACCATGTCCGCCGCTCGCATCGCGCCCTTGCTCACGCACGTGGGCGTTACCAGAATCCGCCCGCTCTCGAGTCTTACGGACAAATTTCCATCCATCGCCGCCACGAACCCACGCTCATGCAGCATGCGGCCGTAGCGAACAATCTCTTCCCTGTGTTTCCGTTCAGTGGCCATGGAATACTCTCTTCAGGGGAGTGGCGAAAGGGCAGAAGCTACAACCCCCGCATAGTATCGCACCTTGCGCGAAACCAACAAATAAATTTACCAGACCGGGCAGAATATCTTGGCCCGGGTTTCGAAGCATGCGCTCCTCTTGTAATCTTAACCCGTGTTGGTTTCTGACTTCCATTTTCATCTTCCCGACGAACTCATTGCCCAGGAGCCCCTTGCCGCACGAGACGCCTCCCGCATGCTCCGCGTCAAGCGCGCCGCCGGCCAGTGCTCTGACTCCGCGTTTCGCGAGTTCCCGGACTTATTGCGGCCCGGCGACCTGGTCGTGTTCAACAACACTCGCGTCTTTCCCGCCCGCCTTTACGGCCGCCGCGCAGGCGCTCGCGCTCAACCGGTCAGCCCTCACAATCCCGCTGCCCGCGATTTTCTTCACGGCCGCATCGAGGTATTGCTCACTCGCCAGCTCTCCACGCAGCCCAATGACTGGGAATGCCTGGTCCGTCCCGGCCGCAAAATCGGCGTCGGCGAACATCTCTTTTTCGGCGAACATGACGACCTGCAAGCGGAAGTTTTGGCGCGCGCGGAATTCGGTGAGCGCCGCATCCGCTTCCAGCCGGTCGAGGATTTCTTCGCCGCCCTCGACCGTATCGGCCACGTCCCGCTCCCTCCCTACATCTCCCGCGGGGACTCTTGTCATGATCGAGAGCGCTATCAAACCGTCTACGCCGATCCCCGCGGCTCCATCGCCGCTCCCACCGCCGGCCTTCACTTCACGCCGGAAATTCTCGAGCGCATCCGCCAACGAGGAATCGAAACCACCGACATCACTCTCCACGTCGGCCTCGGAACGTTTCAACCCATTCACGTCGAGCGCGTCGAAGATCACAAACTCCACTCCGAGCCGTATTCCATTTCCGCAACCGCTGCCAATGCCATCAACCACGCTCTGGGCGAATCACGCCGCATCATCGCCATCGGCACCACCACTGTCCGCACCCTCGAACACGCGGTTCGCGGCGGCTCTGGAACTATCCTCGCCGGTGGCGCCGCCGCAGACCTGTTCATCTATCCCGGTTTCGAATTTAAAGTTGTCAAGGCCATGCTCACGAACTTCCACCTGCCCCAATCCTCCCTGCTCATGTTGGTCAGCGCCTTCGGCGGGAAGGAAAACATTTTTCGCGCCTACCAACACGCCGTCTCCGAACGTTATCGTTTTTATTCCTACGGAGACTGCATGTTCATCGAATAGTCTTTCGCTCTACCCTGTGTTTCTCTGCGTCCTGTGTGTTAAAGGTTTTCCGACAACTGTCCTCTCCAAGCCTTGCGTTATACTTTTCCGGGAGCAGCCCATGTCCACCGCGGTTAAACAAATTTCCATCGAGAGCTTCGTCGCTGAACTCCGCAAGTTTCCCGAGGCCGCGTTCGATCAAACTGAGCAGATCCGAAAATTTCTGCAGGATACCCCGCTCAATCCTGACTCGTTGGCTCCCTATCTCACATGGGATCGCCAGCACTACACTCGCAACCTCATCGACAAAACTTCTCTCTATGAATTGATGGCCATCTGCTGGGAAGTCGGCCAGGCCAGTTCCGTACACAATCATCGCGATCAGAACTGCTGGATGGCTGTACCCGTCGGTCGGTTGCTAGTGGAAAACTTTCATGTGGTGCAGCAGGACCTCGCTCTCGGCAAATGCACCATCCAGTCCACCGAAATCGTTGAGATGAATGCATCGCACCCTTGCGCCGTCGATCCCCTCGAACCCGTCCACCGCGTCTTCAATCCCCGCGAATTCAATCAACGGGCGGTAAGTCTGCACGTTTACTCCCGTCCCTTTGACACTTGCGTCGTTTACTCCGCCGAGCAAGGCACCTGCGGCGAAATCCAGCTCCACTACACTACCCAATACGGAAAACGAACGTAACCCACGCCGCTAAAAGGCCCTTGGTCCCTCGTCCTTCTCAGCGGTAATTTACAGAGTTAGGCTCGAGCTTTGCATCAAGAGGGTTTGCATGAAACAAGTGTTGGCCGCGCTGCTTGGGATTGCCGCTTTTTGGGGCGGCTTGTCTTACTATCAGAATCACTTTATGCGATCGCAGCCGCACGCCACCGTGTCCTCGCAAGAGGTCGCATCGCAATCGCCGAATGCTCAGCAAACCGGTCTTCCGGACACCAGCCAATACGTTAAAGTCAACGGACCACTCGCGAATTGGATGGACAAGATCAACCCCTGGCACACAACGCCAGCGCCGGTGCCGCCGGCTGTGCCACATCCCAGCGACCATGTCGCTGACTCTCCCGTCGGCACCAGCAGCGCCATCGTGCACAAAACTTTCGCCATCACTTCCGCCGCGAAGTTTGCCTTTGAAGTTCCGCCGCACGCTGCCAGCCCGCAACTGAACGGAAGTTACCGCTCGTTCACACAACAGGGCGGAAGCCAGTCCAGCGACGACAGCGCGGACGTCGATCTTCTCCTGATGAACGCTGAACAATACGCGGAGTTCGCCGCTGGCCATCCCGCTGATGTGGTCTACTCAGTCGACTCATCCCATGAGCAGGACGTCGCCTTTGGTCTTCCCGCCACTTTCGACAAGCCTGCCCAGTACTATCTTGTCTTCCGCAATAGCCCCGGCCACGCCGGCAAAAAAGTGGTGCAAGCCGACTTCCGCGTGGATTTCTAGCCCAGTCTTGATGTGCGGACAGCCGCCTTAGCTTGCCCTGAGCGAAGCCGAAGGGGCTGCCAGTCGAGCGCAGCCAGGCGTTCCGGCTGCTAAACTATTTTCTTGCCCTCTCGCACAAAATCTCCGGAACTCAAACCTGCTGCCGCGCCTGCAGTAGCGCCCAAGTCAGCGCCGCCCTCCACCAAGGACCGCATCTTCCTGATCGACACCATGTCATTCATCTTCCGCGCCTATCACGCCATGGCCCGCCAGCGCTCTATGTCCACAAAATCTGGCCTACCTACAGCCGCGGTCTACGTCTTCGTCAACATGCTGCGCAAGCTGCGCGACGATTTTTCGCCCGCCTATCTCGCTGCCGTTTTCGATGTCGCTGCCAAAACTTTTCGCGACACTCAGGCCGAAGCCATCACGAAAGTTCGCAAGTTCGATATCAAAACTCAGACCTTTACCGAGATTGAATACAAAGGTTACAAAGCCAATCGCGCCGCCATGCCCGAAGATCTCGCGCAGCAGATTCCCTACATCCGCCGCGCTCTCGAAGCCTACCGCATCCCCATTCTCGAACTCGCCGGTTTCGAGGCCGACGATGTCATCGGCACCCTCGCCCGCAAAGCCGCCGCCGCTTCGTATTGCGTCTACGTCGTCTCCAGCGACAAGGACATGATGCAGCTCGTCAACGACGATGTTCAGATTCTCAATCCTCCGAAAGACAATCTCATCTGCGATGCCGCCAAGGTCGAGGAAATTCTCGGCGTCCCTCCCGAGCGCGTCATCGATATCATGGCCCTGCGCGGCGATACCATCGACAATATTCCGGGCGCTCCCGGCATCGGCGATAAAGGCTCGGTCGAAATCATCAAACGATTCGGCACCGTCGAGCAGGCCCTCGACCGCGCCGCCGAAGTCGAGAAGAAAACCTATCGCGAATCTCTCCTCAACAATCGCGACATCATTCTCTTCAGCAAAAGCATGGCGACCATCGATACTAATGTTCCTGTCGAGTTCAATGTCGAAGCCATGCAAGCCGGCGAGCCCGACCTCGACCTCCTCCGCCAGCTCTTCACCGAACTCGAATTCACTTCCCTGCTGAAGGAAATATTGCCCCAGGTCCAGGTGACGGAAACTCACTACACCGAGGCGCAATCCGCCGCCGATATCGACAGCATCGTCCGTTCTCTTGCTCCCGAAAGTGCACTCGCAATCGCAGTGGAACTGGATCAGGCCGAATCGCTCACCGAAGATGAAGAAGAAGCCGCCGACGAAGAGCCCCAGGAAGCGATGTTGCCCCTTACCGATGGCTCGCCATCCTCGGCACCTGAGCCCGCTTCCCGCCGCATCGCCATCTCCGCCGCCCCAGGTTCAGCAGCCGTCGTGAAACTCGATTCCGCCGCTGCCACCGAGCTCCGTTCTATTTTGACGACGCAATCCACACCGAAAGCGGTTCACGACTACAAAGCCGCGATCCACGCACTCGATCCCCTCGGCATCCATCTCCAAGGTGTGCGGCACGATCCCATGCTGTATTCCTATCTGCTCGATCCCACCTATTCCTCGCATCGTCTCGCCGATGTCGCGCTCCGTCGCTTCAATCTCAAGCTCGGAGGCGATCTCGCCGAAGCTGCCGACGTCACCGGCCGTCTCGCCTCCACCCTTTGCGCAGAAGTCAAACAGGAGGGATTGACCCGGCTCTACGAAGAAATCGATCTGCCGCTTGTCCCCGTTCTCGCCCGCATGGAGCAGGCCGGGGTAAAAATCGACACCGCCGCGCTCGCCAAAATGTCATCTGAACTCGAACGCGAAATCGGCGTGAAGGCGAAGGAAATCTACGAAGCCGCGGGCATGGAGTTCAACATCGGCTCGCCCAAGCAGCTCGGCGATGTTCTCTTCAACAAGATGAATCTGGCCAAGCCTGTGAAATATGGCAAAGGCCGTGTTATATCGACCGCCGTCGATGTTCTCGAAACTCTCGCTGAGGACCATCCCATCGCCCGCATGGTTCTTGACTACCGGCAGCTCACAAAATTAAAGTCCACCTACGTTGACACTCTGCCCGCGCTCATCAATCGCTCCACTGGACGCCTGCATACCACCTTCGGCCAAACTGGAACTGCCACTGGTCGACTTTCTTCCGCCAATCCAAATCTGCAAAACATTCCCATCCGCACCGAACTCGGCCGCGGCATTCGCGCCGCCTTCATCGCCGAGCCTGGCCACGTCCTGCTCACCGCCGATTATTCGCAGATCGAACTCCGCCTGCTCGCTCACTTCTCGCGCGATCCGCTTCTCGTCGAAGCCTTCCGCCGCGGCGACGACATCCACACCCTCACCGCCTCGCAGGTCTTCGGCGTCCCACCGCTCATGGTCACGCCTGAGCATCGCCGCGCCGCCAAGGTCGTCAACTTCGGCATCGTCTACGGCCTGTCACCTTTCGGCCTGTCGCAAAATCTCGGCATCGAGCCCGCCGAAGCCAAACAATTCATCGCCAATTATTTCGAAAAATACAAAGGCGTCCGCGCCTTCATCGACAAAACGCTGGAAGAGGCCCGCCGCGACCTCAAAGTTAAAACCCTCCACGGCCGCGTCCGCCCCATCCCCGACATCAATAGCAAGAACGCAAATCAACGCGGCTTCGCCGAGCGCACCGCCGTCAACACGCCACTGCAAGGCACCGCCGCAGACCTGATCAAGATAGCGATGATCCGCATCGACGCCGCCCTGCAGGAACGTGGCCTGAGGTCGCGAATGACCCTGCAAGTTCACGACGAATTAGTCTTCGAAGTCCCGGAAGAAGAAATAGAAGAAATGAAATCCCTGGTCCGCGTGCATATGGAAAAAGTTGACGCTCTCACTGTCCCACTGCTCGTAGAAATGGAAGTCGGCCCGAACTGGAGAGATCTGGATTAAGGGTGCCCCGTCCTTGTCTCTCCGTTCTTTGGAGAGACAGGGCGGGGGTTTTGACTGCTTCGACTCTCAGCCGGCGGCATGAGGAATGGGGAGGCTATTAGCTCCCCGCAATCCACCCCACCACCCCCGCACCCAAAATCAGCCACGCCGAGTTCACCTTGAACCGAAATATCGCAATCACGCTAACCACCAGAATCGAAACCGTAAGCCAATCTGTAATCGAAGCCTTCCCCAGTTGCCACGCAACCACTGCGATCAAAGCCAGTGATCCCACCACCACCCCATCCAACACCGCTCCCGCCGCCGGCGACCGCCGGATCTTAGGGATCAGAGGCCCGCTGATCGCGACGAAGACAAATCCCGGCAGAAAAATCCCGACTGTTGCAAGCAATGCGCCCGGCAATCCACTTATTAAGTAACCAATAAAAGTCGCTGTCGTGAACACCGGACCCGGTGTAAATTGCCCTACCGCCACCGCATCGATAAGTTGTTTTTCCGTCAACCAATGCAAGTGATCGACAAACTCCGATCGCAGGAATGCCAGCAGGACATAACCGCTTCCGAATACGACGGAACCGATCTTCAGGAAGGAAAGAAACAAGCGTCCCAGGCGAATCGGCACGACCGCAGCAACGGCGAGCGCTGCAACACTCACTGGCGAAAACATCTTTGTCAGCCCGATGCCGCAGAGCGCGACCGGATGGCGTTTATTCTTCTGCGACCAACACGCTATCCCGGAGCCGGCGCCCGCAAACGCCAGCACCAGCAGCGGGCTCAGGCCAACAAAACTCAGGACTGCCGATGCGACGCCGATCAAACCCAGCGCCCGCGTTTTCGCGGCCGTTTTCCCCAGCTTCCAGAGCGCTTGCAGAATCACCGCAATCACCGCCGGTTTGATCGCGCGCAGGATTCCTTCTGCCTGCGGCAGCGACCCAAACCGCACGTATGCGGCCGCGATCGAAGAAACTAGAACTGCCGCGGGAATAATGAAACAACAACCCGCAACAATCAGCCCACTCCATCCCCGTAGCGAACGACCAATGAAAATGCCCACTTCCGTTGAGCTTGGCCCAGGAATCAGACTTGCCGCCGCCACCCGGTCCAGAAAATCTTCTTCTGTAATCCATCGCCGTTTGCGGACGAACTCATCTTCCATCATCGCGATGTGCGCCGCCGGCCCACCAAACGCGATTGTTCCCAACTTTAAAAAAACGAATGCCAACTCGGAGAGTGAAACTTGATCTTTGCCACGCAGGTGATTAACAGGCGATTCAGTCAAGGGCGTTTTCTCTGTCCGGCTCAGCACGCCGCTCTACATCCCGAGCCTCTTCTGAATCTCCCCCGCAATCCCCGCCGTCAGCGCCCGCATCTTCTCTTCCGACTCTGCTTCCACCATCACTCGCGCCAGCGCCTCGGTCCCGGAATATCGCACCACGATACGCCCGTTTCCATCCAGCTCGCGCTCCGCTGCCTCAATCGCCCGCTGCACCTCCGGCACCTGCGCAAACGGAATCTTCTCCCGCACCCGCACATTCTGAATTTTCTGCGGAAATACTTTTAGATCGCTCACCAGTTCCGCCAACGATTTCTGCGAACGCACAATCACATCCATCACCCGCAGTGCAGTCAGCAGGCCGTCGCCCGTCGTCGCGTCGCCGTCGCGAAAAATAATGTGCCCTGATTGTTCTCCGCCCAGCGTCGCACCCGTCTTCAGCATCTCTTCCAGCACATATTTATCGCCCACATTCGCCCGCAACATCCGAATGCCCGACCTCTTCAGCGCAATCTCGACGCCCATATTCGACATCGTCGTCGCCACTACGGTCGATCCCGCCAACTTTCCTCGAGCCTGCAGATCCCGCGCCGTCAGCAGCAGCACGCCATCTCCATTCACCACGCGGCCTGCAGCATCGCAAAACAGGGCGCGGTCCGCATCGCCATCAAAGGTCACGCCCACATCAAACTTACCGTCAGATTCTGCCACGGCTTTGCCTAACGTCTCCGGATGCAGCGCCCCACATCCGTCATTAATATTTCTTCCATCTGGCGTGACATGCATGAACGTCGTTTGGACTCGCAAGTTACCAAACAATTCTGGAGCCTCCGCCGTGGCCGCCCCATTCGCGCAATCCACCAGCACCCTCAGCCCGCTCAGGTCCGACCCCACGCTTCCGGCCAGTGACTCGATATACGCCTTGCGCAGGGCCGTTTCGCCCGGCAGCGAGGGCCCGGCAATCCGAAGTGCAGTGTCGTCCGCCGCACCCGGCCTTTGCAGCAGCGCGAAAATTTCTTTTTCAATGGCCAGCTCCCGCTCATCGGTCAGCTTGAATCCGTCCCCGGAAAAAACTTTGATCCCGTTATCAGTCCACGGATTATGCGAAGCCGAAATCACCACCCCCGCCGCGAACCCGCGCGTTCGCGCCAGATACGCAACCCCCGGCGTAGTGATCACTCCCGCGCTGTGCACCTCCACGCCCACCGCCGCCATGCCGGCCGCTACACGGTCCGCAATCCACCCGCTGGATTCGCGCGTGTCTTGTCCCATGACCGCCTTCGCCTTCGACGTGTTGCGCACCAGATCGTGTCCGAGCGCGCGCCCAATCAAATGCGTGCTTTCCGCCGTCAACGGAAATTCCCCCGCGACTCCGCGGATTCCGTCAGTGCCAAACAACTGCCTGCCTTGATTGCTCATAGATTGTGCGAATCGAAGAACCGGGAATACTCAACCGAGGATGATAGACGACAATCGCGAAACTACAGGATCAATGCCCATTTCCCCCGGCCGTACTTTTTTCCATGATCACCGTCACCCGCACCGGCGTGGGCTGCACCACCTGCACCAGCGGATCCGCAACGTACACGTTGGTCACGAATGTGGCTTGGGTTGTGGTTCCAGAAGCGTCGATAGGATCGGTCGTCGCCGCATCCATCGTCTCCACGTGATGCTGCGGCCCCGTGATCGTGATCCTTTCCGGATCGACCAGCACCTTGGCAATCTGTTCTCCCGCCAGGAAGTTTCCCGTGACCCGCGGGCGAATCTCCACCTCACGCGTCAGCCGCATGTCGAAGCTCAGGTGCACCTGCCCAGGCACCACTTGCACCACATGCAACTCCCGTTGATGCCGAATCTGCTGCGCCGTCAAATCGAAAGTGCGTTCGCCTGGCTTGGCGTCGCCTAGCTCAATTTCCGCATGGATGTCGGTCGCGGACAGTTGTCGGATTATCCGTTCCGGCCCGCGCACGCGAATCTGCGCCTCCGGTATGTCGACGGAACTGATCTCCAGATGCGGCGGAACGTGCTGGAATTCTATGGGTACATGCACCGCCACTTCCGCTGACTCCTGATCCGGCGAAATTGCCAGCCACAACCCCGTCGCAATCACCAGCGACAGAATCTTCAGCCAGAAATTATGCAGCACCCAGCGACGCAAAAAGCCCATCACAGTGGCCGCTCCAATTCCGAATCCGATTCCGTGTCCGCGCTCATCTGCGCGCCCGCCCGCAACGGCGTCTCCGTTGCCCCATCCGATTCCTCGTTTTGCGCCACCACCGTCGGCAATGTCACCGGTGACATGTACCGTCGCAACTCGCTGCCCAAGTGCTCGCGCAATTGCTCCACCGTCAGATCTCGTTCAATCTTTCCGCCCACCGCCATGCTGATCGCGCCCGTCTCTTCCGACACAATCACCGCGATCGCGTCCGTCTCCTCCGTAATTCCAATCCCCGCGCGATGCCGCGTTCCCATCTGCGTCGAGAGCACCGGATTCATCGACAACGGCAGGAAACAAGCCGCTGCCGCCAAACGATCTTTCTGGATGATCACGGCGCCATCGTGTAACGGCGCGCTCGGCCGGAAAATCGTGGCCAGTAAATCGTAGGAGAGCTTGGCATCCATCGCGACGCCACTCTCGATATAAGTTCGCAATCCAATCTCGCGCTCAATCACCATCAACGCGCCCGTCTGATGCTGTGAAAATAAATTCGCCGCCAGCACGATGTCGTCGTAGGAATCTCCCTCCACCGTCGACCCGCGCAGAAAGCTCACCCGCCGTCCCACATCCGACAACACGTGCCGGATTTCCGACTGAAAAACGACGATCAGCGCGAACACCACGTACGGCAACAAATGGCTCACCAGCCAATTCAAGGTGACCAGCTCGCCGATCCGCGCCAGGTAAAACGCCACTGCCACCGCGGCCAACCCGGCCAGCATCGGCGCAGCGCGCGTGCCCCGGATCATCACCAGCACTTCGTAAATGATCAACGCCACCAGCAGAATGTCGAGCACCGTAAACGATATTCTCGACCATGGCGCCGTCAGTTGCGTCACCGCTCCGTCCCCATCCGAAGAATTTAGAACCCTGGAACCCCTACATTCTAATGCACGCCTTCTCGACGTTCTGGTTGTTCTCCCTCCGGCTCATGTGGCGATAGCCGCCCTCGGCTGTCGACCGAAGTTCGATTCTTCTCTCGTCAGCGCCAGCTTGAGGCGCTATCCATTTTCCTAATCCTTTATTCCTTTCGCAGTTTGTCGCCTCCTGCCCTTATCGACCTCTCCAACTTCACCGGCGTTTTTCACCGTAGCCCGAATCTCCCCTCGCGCCACCCGCGCCCTGATCTCGCTACCGCGCCTCACCTGCTCCGCGTCCTTCACCAGGTTCCCTTCGCCATCAAAGACCAGCGCATACCCTCGTTCCAGAATCGCTAATGGCGAAAGCATCTCCAGCGCCCGGCCCATGCGCTCCGCGCGCACTCGGTACTGTAACAGCAGATTGCGCATCCCAGCCGCCAGTGCCACCGTCTGCGAGGTCAGCTCTCCCCGCATTCCTGCCAGCACTCGCCGCGCGTCGTAATGCCGCACCGCCGCCGCCACCGCTTCCCATCGCCGCCGCTGCCGCTCCAGGAGTTGGCGCTCACCACGCTCCAGCCGGTGAGTCAGATCGTCTAACTTCTGCTGCCGTTGCCGGATCAAATCCATCATCCGCGCAAACGCCCCATGCTGTGCTCGTTCCGTCAGCGCATGACGCGCCTCCAGCAGCCGGCGCTCCATCGCGCGTACCAGCCGCTCCCGCACTGCTTCCGCCTGCGTCTCAACTTCAACGCGCGACCGGATCACCAGTTCTGCCGCTGCCGAAGGCGTAGGTGCGCGTAGGTCCGCTACAAAATCCAAGATGGTGAAGTCTGTCTCATGCCCGATCGCCGAGATCACCGGAATCTCCGACGCCGCTACCGCCCGCGCCAAAGCTTCATCGTTGAACGCCGCCAGATCTTCCGCCGACCCTCCGCCACGCCCCACGATAATCACTTCCACGCTTCGGCACTCGTTGAAATAGCGCACGCCCGCCGCCACTTCCGCCGCAGCCGCATCCCCCTGCACCTGCGCCGGATAAATCACCGCGTTCACCGTATGATGCCGCCGCTGCAGAATGTTCAGGATGTCGCGCAGCGCCGCCGCCTGCGGCGAAGTCACAATTCCAATTCGGGCCGGCAATGTCGGAATCGCTTTCTTCCGCTCCGCCGCAAACAATCCCTCCGCTTCCAGCTTTGCCTTCAGCTGCTCGAACGCAACCTGCAATCCGCCCGCGCCCTTCGGCTCCAGATATTCCGCCGCAATCTGCAACTCGCCGCGGTCTTCATAAATCGTCACGCGCCCTCGCACCACCACCTGCATCCCATCCTCGGGACGAAACCGCAGCAGCCGCGCCGCCGACCGGAACATCACCACGCGGATCTGCGCGTTGCCATCTTTCAATGTGAAATAAAGATGCCCCGAATCGGGCGCGCGAAAATTCGAGATCTCGCCCTCCACCCACGCATCGGAGTACTCCCGCTCCACGTGCGCCCGCACCGCCGCCACAAGCCCGCGCACCGTCCACACCCGCCGCTCCGGCGGCTGAAACCTGAAGCCGAGCTGATCCCTGGTCACCATCCGATTACAAGGAGTCTAGAACAGATTTCGAACCGATGAGATGCTTAATGGAAGACTGCCCGTGTGGAGCGGACACTCTTGTCCGCTGCCTTTGACTCTGCCTTTGAAATTGACTCGTCCCGCACCCCGAAGCGGAACCGGTCGCAGTCTAGAGCTGCGCCGGTCGCCTCGCCCGCTACGGAATCGCCCGTCTTTGCGAAGCCGAATTTGTCTCTCTGCTCGTCGCCGTCGCCCTATCCGTACCGGCCTTGGCTGGCGCAGCGTTCCTCGTTTCCGCCCCATCAGAAAGCAGCCCGAACACTCCCACTCCATTCGTCGTGCCTACATACACCTTGCCGTTGATGATCATCGGCGTGATGTACTTATTCCCCGCGCCAAAATGATCCCGCCCGCTCGCCGCCTGGTTCGTGTTGTAGAGCTCCACGAGGGTTTTCGCATTGTAGGCGTGCAGTACCGCCGGATTCGTATTCTCCGCCGCCCACACGATCGCGTTCGAACCTTTATCGGACGAAATGCTGGGAGTGGCTCCCGGATATCCGAACGAGTTGCTGGTCTGCGCCACTGGAGTCGTCAACAGCTTCGCATCCTTGAATTCAAATTCGAGAATCGGCTGACCCACCGGACCATAGTAAAGCCGTCCATTGGCATACGCCGGCATCGACCAGATCCCCCCCGGCAGCGCGCCCGCCAGCTCCTGATAGTTGCCATTGCTGTTCGGGTTGAACTTCCCCATGGATTCGCGATTCACAATATAAAGGTTCGTATCCTTACCTGCCCCTACCGCCAGATTCCATGTGTTGCCCGAGGCATCCTTCATCGCCGGCAGCAATAGCGCTCCGCCCGATCCCAGGTCCACATCGCCATTACTTTCCTCGACTCCGTTATCCATCTCAAAGTAATCCGCGACCGCCAATCCACCCGAGGTAGTGAGCCGTATGAAAGCGTTGCCGTAGTCGCCGCTGCTGGGGAATCCGCCGGCAGTCAAAGTCGTATCGAACACTCCGTTCGCGTCCAGGAAAAATATGTTGCCGCTCCCGTCCGCCGTTAGTCCCGCTCCCGATCCCCAGATCGCGCCCTCGTTCCCGTTCGGCGTCACATTGATCACCGTCTTCTGCGCCAGCGTCGTGGCATTGTAGCCCATCACCCAGCCCGTATACGGCCGGATGTCGCAATGCGATGCCCACGTCAGATAAACCGTTTCCCCTGCCAGCAGCAGCCCGGAGCGCTCCTTATATTGTGCCGGATCAAAAACTACTTCCCCTCCCGAACTGTTGTCGCCAGTGCCAGGATATTTTGCCGTAATCGTGACTGGGCCGTTATACAGCTCCTTGCCCGTCGTCGCATCCAGCGCGTGCAGCCGCTGAAAGTAGTCGCCCGAAGAATTCTTCGACATAGCCACCGTATAGATCACCCCATTCGATCCCGCCGTCCGCCGGATGACTGGCGTGGACGTGATCCCGATTTGTGGCGTGACCTGGCTGCAGCCCCGATCATCGGAGGGCTTTTCTCCCGCCCCAAGCGTGCTGATATGCCAGATCGCCCCGCCCGTATCCGCGTCGAATGCATAGACGGAATCGTTTTCCGTGACCACGATCAGAAGGTTGTGCGTCCCGCTGCCCGCGATCGGCACCGCCGACAAATACAAAGGCTCTCCATCCACCAGCCCGTCCACCGCCACCGTAAACAGCTTCCCAAACGAAGCGGAGTTCACATTGCTCAGCGTCAGGGTCGTCTCCGCCGCATTTAGTCCGGTACGCGCGTTATTGTTGTGATAGGTGAGAACGTTCTGCGAAAATGCGGCTGGAACCAGGCACGCGACGAAAAACGAGGACACGACAAACCGGAGCACGGAAACTTTAGGGGACGTCACGACGAAACCTCCTCGGGATATAGGACCTCTTCAACGCGGAGCCGCGCCGAAGTTGTGAAGCGTGGTAGTTAGTTGCGGAAACGGGCGTAAACGCAATCGCGGGAAGATGTAATATTTTTCGAGTCTTCCCGTCGCGCTCAGGGTGTTGCCATTATTGGCAAAGCGCGCGCGGTTGGAAAGACCTCGTTAGTACATCCAGTCCACATCTGGAAGGACAAGAGCGCCCATGGCCGATTTCGGAAAACTGTTGGTGCTCCTGGGCATGATCCTGGTCGTGGCTGGCATTGTCCTTATCCTGCTCGGCCGCACCCACCTTCCTCTCGGCCGCTTGCCCGGCGACATCTTCTACCGCGGCAAGCACACCACCGTCTATTTTCCCCTCGCCACATCACTGCTACTAAGTGTCGTACTTTCCCTCGTCCTGTATCTGATCAGCCGCTTCCGGCGATAAAAGTATTTCTGGAGTGCTCCGAGATTGGGTTGTGAGTGCTTGCCCCGCATGAGGGCTCCCGGTAATGCTCCTGTGTAGTCCCTCACTGCGAAGAGTACGACTAGCGCGCAGTTGTTAGTGGTATGTCGCCCAGCCACTGCGACGCACATTCCCCGCACCAGGATGCTTATTCCAAGCGAATCCTGGGCCATTGCACGCCCCGCTGCCGACGGCGGTTTGGCGCCTTCTATTTCGCAAACCAACGTAACCGGAAAGGTGATTGCGGTCACGTGCAGCGCGTAGGGGGACGAAGTTAAGCTTGTTCTAATGCAATCTCAATCTGGAACTCAGAAAAACTGGAGATTGCAGGGCAGCACTTGGGCAAAGTGTAAATCGGCCTTGCACAAGCACTTAGTTAATCTGGAGCAATTAATTCAAGGAGAACTGATGAAGGGCGTCAGCGCAATTCTGATTTTAGCTTTAGCGTTGGTTGGTTGCGGCGGCAAAAGCGGCACATCGGCACCACTATCCCCATCCCCTGTGCTCACCACGCTCGCCATAACTCCGTCCAATGCAGCTATCTACATCGGGGGGACGCAGGTATTCTCCGCGAGTGGAAAGGACCAAAACGGCAACCTATTCTCACCTTTGCCTACATTAACTTGGTCCAGCAGCAGCGCTGCCGCCACGATAAAGTCGGGAGTTGCTACCGGTGTCTCCGTGGGTACAACTAACATCTCCGTGTCAGGAGCCGGGGTGAGTAGCTCGCTGGTCACCTTGACGGTCTCGAACGCTCCTTCTGTCTTGACCACGATCACGGTCACGCCTGCCAGTGCCAGCATTCTAGTCGGAGCAACGCAAGCCTTGAGCGCGACCGGCTTCGATCAGTACGGGAAGATCATGTCCGGGGTCACGTTTTCATGGGCAAGCCTCAATACTTTGGCGGCGACTGTGAATTCAGCCGGTTTGGTTACAGGCATCGCGGCTGGCACAGCGCAAATGCTTGCTTCGGCAGACGGCGTCAACAGCAATCCGGTAACGATCAATGTCAGCGCTCCTCCCCAGTACACAATTTCTGGCACCGTCGTAAATCTTGCGGGAAACAATGGTGGATTGGTCCTTCAGGACAACGGCAAAGATAATCTTGCCGTAAATGCGAATGGCAATTTTCAATTTGCTGCCACTGTTACGGCTGGCAGCGCGTACAACGTCATCGTGCTTACGCAGCCCTCCAGCCCAGTCCAGCAATGTACTGTGGCGAACGGCAGCGGTTTGGCAACAGCTAATGTAAACAATGTGAAGGTGGATTGCGGGCACAACGAGTGGGCCTGGATGGCAGGCTCACAGGCCGTCAACCAGACTGGTACCTATGGAACACTCGGATCGCCCGCAGCCGCAAACACTCCGGGCGGACGCCAATCTCCCGCTACGTGGACCGACAGCTCGGGAAATCTCTGGCTGTTTGGCGGATATGGTTACGACACCAACCGAACTCTCATGCCGATGAGTGACCTATGGGAATTCACCGCGGGGGAGTGGACCTGGAAAGGTGGACCAACGCTCGCGGGGCAAAGCGGAACCTATGGTTCGTTGGGCGTTGCCTCTTCGTCCAACATTCCGGGAGCGCGCTTTGAAGCGGTCAGCTGGACGGATCCGTCCGGAGATTTCTGGCTGTTCGGCGGAGAGGGTTTCGATTCCGCCGGAACCGAAGCTTGGTTGAACGATCTTTGGAAGTTCAGTTCCGGCGAGTGGACGTGGATGGGCGGTTCAGACCTCGCCAATCAAAAGGGCCAATATGGCACGCTCGGCCTTGCTGACTCCAACAATTTCCCGGGTGCGCGAGACTCCGCCGTGATCTGGAAGGATGCTTCCGGGAACGTGTGGTTGTTCGGCGGGATCGGGTACGATGCGTCCAGTACAAACGTCGGGCCTCTGAACGATTTGTGGAAGTACAGCGGAGCCGAGTGGACTTGGATGGGCGGAGCGAATGTCCAGTCGCAAAAAGGCGTCTATGGGACGCAAGGGACTGCGGCTTCCACCAACGTGCCCGGCGCGCGCATGTATGCCTATAACTGGATCGATTCTTTCGGCGACCTGTGGCTGTTTGGAGGAAATGGCTACGACACCAATGGAACGGATGGTCTTCTCAACGACCTCTGGAAATATAGCTCCGGCCAATGGACCTGGGTGGGAGGATCGAACGTTGTAAGCGGCACTCCCGTCTACGGTACTCAGGGCACCGCTGCCGCGAACAATATTCCAGGCGCCCGTGTCGACGGCGTAGCCTGGACGGACGCTTCCGGAAATGCCTGGCTGTTTGGCGGAGATGGATACAGTGCGTCCGGCGTTGGATTTCTGAATGATCTATGGAAATACAGCGGCGGCCAATGGACCTGGGTCAGTGGATCAAACAGCCCAAACCCGAACCCGACGTACGGCTCTGATGGAACGCTGGCTCCAGGAAACACGCCTGGGGGCCGATCGTTTCTTAGCGGCTGGGTCGATGCCAACGGAAACCTTTGGCTGATTGGCGGGTACGGAGAAGAAACGGGAGGCGCTGGTAACCTGAACGACCTGTGGATGTACATGCCGTAAGACTGTTCCCAGCAACAGGACGGATGCCGCGCCACTTGGCGTTAAATCGCCATTTCACTCATTGACACCAGTCTGACCAGCCGGCCAAGCCTCAAATGAGTGTAATCGTCTGGTTTCGCCAATCATCGTAGAATCGGCCATCGATTCGGCGTAAAGTGGTGACGTTTGAAGACCCGGCATTGGAGGAAAACCTTGTTCGAGCAATTCAAAGCGAACATCATCTTCACGTTTGTAATTGCTGTTACTTTAATCTCCACATCGACGGCCAAAGACGCTCCTTTGACACTTGTCTGGCCGGAGGATAAGCCCACCGTTAAGTTCACCTTCGGCAAACTTCAACAAATGAGCAGCTACGGCGGCCAGAACACTTATGTTAGCGATGTGGTCGTGGAGAACCTTACCGACAAGGCCATTCCGAGCTCCACCTTTACTCTTTATGGCTATG
>CAVZPC010000006.1:0-87916 GCA_963777005.1 uncultured Acidobacteriaceae bacterium
GCTCTTCCTCGCGCGGAAATAATTCCTGAATTCTTTGCAGACGCTCCACTGCTTTATTGCGCATGCCGTACTGCACCAGAATCTCCGCCTGCAGCATCAGATCCTGCAGCGTGGAAGCCCCTAGTGTTGCAGCGTGTTCCATTGCTGGCTCCGCCGCCGCTTTACTTACTGGAGTGAATCGGGAAGCAATCGCATCGAACTTCTTCTCGTCAATCTTTCCCTTCAACAGCTCCAGCCGCTTCGTATGACCAGCCTCATACGGATCCACTTCCGCCGCCCGGTCCAGACACTCGGCCGCCTTGGCAAATTCGCTCGTGCTGCAATACAGATCGAAAAGTTTCAACAGCGTCTGGCAGTAATCGGCCTCGCGGTTCGAGGCATTGAACAATTCACTCAGGAACTCAAGCATTCCCGGCGATGCGCGGCGCGTGGCCGCGATATCCTGCATCACGGTTACAAATTGCCGCCGCTCGCCACGCTTGGCCTGGAACTGTCCCAGCTTGCGCGCCAGCGACACCGCCGCCTCATCCTGCTCCGCATCCACCAATTGTCCAATCAGAGCCGTCACCTGCGACATCCGGTTCGGATTCTGTTCAAACAGTTGCCATACCAGCGGCTCCGCGTCCGCATAACGCCCCGCCGCCAGCAGGGCCTCGGCGTAAATATCCCGTAAGACAGGCGAGGTCTTGCCCGCGTTCACCTGCGGTTCCAGAATAAAAATGGCAGCCCCAATCTGTCCTTGCCCCAGCAGGCTCTTCCCGTAGGCCAACGCAATTTCTTCATCGGACGAATCTTCTTGATAGGCCCGCTCATACCACTGCGCCGGATCACCGCCCGCTTCCGCCGTCAGCTGCGCAACTCGCTTAAAGCCTTCCGCCGCTGCCTTGCTGTCCCCAATTCAGAGGACAACTCCGCCACTCGCAGAAAATTTGCCTGAATAGGCTCCAGCTCCACCACCTGCGCCAATACCTGCAATGCATCTTGTTTCTTGTCCGGCAGTTTTGCCAGATCGCTCAGAGCCGATTCATATGTACCCACTGCCAGTTTCTTGTTGGAACCCTCCAGCAACTGTCCAAAGCGAAATTTCTGGTCCCAGGTCGGACTGCCGTGGCGCGCTAATTTCTTATAAGTCAGGCTGGCCCGCGTGGCATCCCCGGCATTCACTTGGCGCTCAAAGAGTTCGCCGAGCAACCGCACCGCATCTCGCCCCCGGCTCTGCGACAAACACAGATCCGCCGAGAGTTCCCGCACTTTATCGTTTTCTGGATCGTCCCGCAGGACCAGAAGATATTCTTCTAATGCTTCCGCAGCCTTGCCCTTTTGCAGAAGTTTTTCGGCACGCTCCACCCTCCGTGTTATCTCGGATCGGTCCGGGCGTGTTGTCATCTCAGACATAGGTTGGCTTCGGGCAGACTACTCTCTCGTTCGATTCTAGGAGCCACCCCCGGTGCCAGCAATCCGCAAGGGTCTGCTGACGATTACGAAAGTCACCGACTGCGCTTTCAGGTGTTAGCTCGCAGGTCGTAGGAAACCAAACTCCCAACACCTATCGCCTACGACTTATGACCTAAGACCCGAACCCGCAGTTGGGAGAACTCTTACCGATTTGTTATCGTTCTCCATGCCCCTCGCTGAATCTCATCCAGAGATCGTCCAGGAAGAAGCGCACGAGCACCGTCGCCTATTTTTTCTGAGACGCCAGCGCCAAAACTCGCAGCCGGAATTACCAACGTAAGCGAGCCCAGAGCTTTTCTGCTGCCCGCTGCGACCGCCTCCGCTAGCCTTGACATGGGGTGTGCCTACCACTAAGACCCCACCGGATCAAACCAGTGCTTTTCTCCAAAGTGATGATCGCCGCTGTGCTGTCTCGTTCCAACAGTCCCGCGCAGCCGATCGCTATGTGTGTAATCGGAATTGGCCTGGGGATTTACCTGTTCTACCAGGGCTTCCGCCTCTTGCAGCGGCGCCGCCTCATTCTCGACACGCCGGCTTCCAAAATTCGCAGCGCCTCAGCCGGAATGGTTGAGCTCAGCGGTCTCGCCGTGGGCCCTTACACTTTGACTGCCCCGGTCACCGCGAAACCTTGCTACTACCACCGCACGTTCGTCTGGGAGTTGAAGCAGGCTGGCAAGAACAAGCAATGGGTGAAAGTGGCCGCGGAGTGCATGCACGTGCCCTTTTTTCTCGACGACAACACCGGCAAAGTCATGGTCGACCCGCGCGGCGCCGATCTCGATCTGCATCGCGACTTTCAGCAGGAGTTCTGCGACTCCTTCTTCACCACCAAAGAGGAAGTTCCGCCGAATGTGCGCATGATCCTCTCGCGCCACGGCATCAGCACCACCAACAAGATCAAAGTCGAGGAGTTTTGCATCAAGCCCAAAAATGCCCTCTTCGTGCTCGGAACGCTCGGCGAAAATCCGGGTCTCGAACTCGCCCCGCAGCCCATTCCAGATGACGAAGCCGCGTCGCCCAATGTGTGGAATGCATCTCTTTCCCTGAGCCGCACTTCCGTGGGACAGACCGCGATATCGCTTGTGACGAAAGGCGTCAACAGCCTCTCTCTGAACGGCGGGCTCCAGCATGATCCAGCTTTCGATCCGATTTACAACCAGGCAACGGCCGCGGCATCAGCCCGAGTCGTCCGCCTCTCGCCCGATCCCAGCCCAACCAATGCGGGCGACATGACTCAGCAGCAAAAAGTCGCCGCAGCCCTCATGAAAGCGGGCATTGCAAATCCCGCCGCCTGGTCCGCGGCCGGAGTAAGTCCCCAAGTCAACCCCCATGATCCCTCGAATGAGAACGCTCCTGAACCAACCGACGGCTTCGACCCACATCCTCCCGTCGTACTGACGAAGGGAAAGAACAATTCCACTTTTCTGATCTCCTGGCGCAGCCAGCGCGAGGTCGCCCGCTCGCTGGGATGGAAGTGCACGCTCATGATCTGGGGAGGTCCCGCGCTCACCCTGCTCAGCCTCTACGGCCTCTTAACGCTCACGCACCTGATCTAGACCGAGTGTCAGAAACCAACTGTTCGTCTAGTACAATGCTCCCGTGAGTAATGCCGTTCGCATTGGAATCCTTGGCGACTTCAATCCGGAATTCCGCTCCCACCACGCTACTCCGGACTCCCTGCAGCACGCCGCCCACAAACTGGAGTTGAAAGTCGAATCCGAATGGATTCCGACTCCTACACTTATCACTCCTGGCGCCCAGAAAATTCTGGAGAGCTTTGACGGCCTCTGGGCGGCGCCCGGCAGCCCTTTCAAGAGTTTTGACGGCATGCTCAAGGGAATCGAGTTCGCCCGCCGCCGTGACTGGCCCTTTCTCGGCACCTGCGCAGGCTTCCAGTACGCTCTCATTGAATTCGCGCGCAATGTTCTCGGCATCGCCGACGCCGACAGCGCGGAAAATAATTCCGGATCGAAGAACATCGTGATCTATCCCGTGGCCTGCGCCGTTCCCGATCGCAAGGGCGACGCTCCCAAGCTATCGGGCATGGTGCCGGAGATTCGTCTTCGCCCAGGCTCCTACCTGCAATCCTTCTACGGAAAAGACAAAGAAATCGTCACCGAAGAATTCTTTTGCAACTTCGAAGTCAACCCCGAGTTTGAATGGGCCACCATGGAGGCCGGATTTCCCGTGGTCGCCCGCGGCTCGCAGGGCGAGATCCGAGCCATCGAGTCTCCCACCCACCGCTTCTTTATCGCCACACTCTTCCAACCGCAATTATCGTCGACGGAAAAGAACCCCCACCCCGTGGTCCTGGCCTTCGTCCAAGCCGCCGCCGACTGGGAACGCAAGAAGCTCGACGACAGCGTCCTCGAATAAATCCTTTTCACCGTTACGAAAGGCCCTGAACCCTGAGTTCTCGCCAAGCAGCACCATGCGCATCTAGGGTCGGAACCCCTCCCTCGCTAGACTTTCCCGCATGCCCGTGCAGGCGATCAACTCGTTCCGTCTCTCGTTCACGACGCTTGTCAGCTATATTCCGCTCATCGCGACGGTAGTAACCTGTCTGTTCAGCGTGATTCTCGCGCGCGCGACTCTGCGCTATGTTGAGGCGACTGACAAGGGCTTAGCCCTTGCCCGCGAAGGTTTCGAGCGCGAATGGTCGCCGGATTTGCACATCAAGCTCGAGCGCGTCTCAGCCTCGGAAGCCAACATCATCGTCACCAACCTGGCCAAGAGCTCTGTTCTGCTGCAATTGCTGCAGCTGCGCAAGCTCACGCATGCCGTTCCCTTTGAGCGTTGCCGCTTGAACGATCCTCTCGTTGGGGGCATGACCTGGACGCAGGCGATGGGCAAGCGCATCCTGGCCTGCACAGGAAAGGAATTCGAGGGGCCCATCGCGGCTTCCATCACTTTCTACTGCGCCGGACGAATGTTCCGCACCGATTGGTTCCGCTCCCACATACAGGTGCGTGACGGACGCATCCTCAGCCTGGAACCCAGCAACATGCCCGCTCGCCGCGTACGCGTGATCGAACGCAAAGGCCCGGAGCGCCGGCGTGAGTTCGTGCAAGACGTCACCGCCGCTGCAACTCTTAATAAACCCGACTCAAAGCCCGACGAGGAGTTCTTCGTCACCGGGGCATAGAGAGAGCGCGGGCGGAAAAAATCTCCAGATTTTTGCGGGACGCAGCCCTTCCTAACGTGGCATCGGTTACGGTCCTTCGTCCTTTCCGGATCACCGTAGCATTAGTCAGAATTAATCCCCCCTTTACGCCCCTCCCTAAAGTTTCCCGCGCCGCCGCCGATCTACACACTCATGGTCGATCCAGTCAGCAGTGCTAATCAACTCCACGCCAACGACGCCCCAAAACCGGCCGTCGCCCCAAAAACTCAACCGACGCAGCACAAGAGCACTCCCTTGCCGTCAGACATTGTCACGCTGAAAAGCACCGGCAGTGCCGATAACGGCGCGGGCAAGCATTAGAGCTTGCAAATTTCTCCGAAATTCAACCCGCGGCCGGCCACTCACCAGCCGCTTCACACCCACAAGGAGGTCGTATGAAAAAACCGCTTTATATTTTGCACAAGATGATGTTGGGCTTGTTCATACTGCTGGCCGTCGGTATGGCGCAGTCCCAGAACACGGTCAGGGTGATAATCCCGTTCAACTTCACCGTTGCAAGACAGAACTTTTCGGCTGGCGAATACACTCTCAGCCAGGATCGAATCTCGCGCGCAATGGTGCTTCGGAACCAGGAGGGTCAGGTTCTGTGCCACATACTGACCTACTCCGTAGAAACCAGCGCAGTCTCCAACTCAGGCAAGCTGGTCTTCCACCGATACGGCGGCCATTATTTCCTGGCCCAGATCTGGGAGGCAGAAGAGAGGTCCGGTCAACAAACGATCATGTCGCCCGTCGAAATCGAAATGGCAAAGGCACAGCGTTCGCCGGGGCAGCAGGTCGCACTGAACGTCGCGCCTCAGCACTAACGGAAGGGACTAACCAAGGCAACCTCGTACTCCTCGAACGCTTTGCATTACGCAAGGATGGAGGCTTGGGCGCATCGCCCGTCCTCCATTCTTGTTTTGCATGTTGGATGTGATCATCGAACTTCGCTAGGCCGCCTTCACAAAGCGCAGCGATGCCGAGTTCATGCAGTAGCGCAGTCCGGTGGGTTTCGGACCATCGTCGAATACATGGCCCAGGTGTGCGTCGCACTCAGTGCACGAAACCGCTGTGCGCTGCATGCCAATGCTGTTGTCGGGAATCTCGCGCACATTCTCTTTTGCAATCGGCTCCCAGAAGCTCGGCCAGCCCGTGCCGGAATCAAACTTCGTCGCCGAACTGAACAGTGCATTGTCGCAGCAGATACACCGGAAGATTCCCTTTTCATGCAGGTTCCAATACTTCCCGCTGTAGGCAAATTCCGTATCCGCGTGCCGCGTAATTTCAAACACTCCGGAAGGAAGCTGCTTACGCCATTCGGCTTCTGTCTTCACTACGCGCGCGATCTTCACCGTTCCCAGCCGCTTGCCCGCATCGTCGAACTGCACAATCGTAACTTCCGCGGGCAGCGTATTCGCTGCCGCCTCAATCACACGTGGTCGCCGCAGAGAAAACAACGCTGCCCCTCCCAGCGCCGCGCCCGCACCTGCCAGAAACAAGCGTCGTCCTAAGTTGACTTGCGCTCTGCCTTCATTCGATTCAAACATTGATTCCCTCCTCGATACCGTCATCCTGAGCGAGACGCTTTTTGTCTCGCCAAGGATCTGAGCCCGTCGGCGCGCATCTTCAATTATTTTCCCGTGTACAAATCCGGAAATTCCCGCCGCAAATTCGCCACTTTGGGCGCATCGTTATAAACAATGTAAGGATTATTCGGATGCAGCGTCGCATAATTCTGGTGATACCCCTCCGCCGGATAAAACGCCTTCAGCGGCACCACCTGCGTTGCAATCGCCTTACGAAACACCTTCGCTTGGTTCAGCTGAGCGATGTAAGCCTCGGCAATATGTTTCTGCTCATCGTTGCCATAGAAAATCACCGATCGGTATTGCGTCCCTTCATCCGGACCCTGACGATTTACTTCCGTAGGATCAAGCGCGACCGAGAAAAACACGCGCAGCAACTCACCGTAAGTGACCTGCGATGGATCGTAAACAATCTGTACGCTCTCCGCATGCCCGGTCTCTCCGCTGCTCACCGCTTCGTAATCTGGATTCTTCACCGTCCCGCCGGAGTATCCCGAAGTCGCGCTAACCACGCCTTTCACATGCTGAAACACCGCCTGGATTCCCCAGAAGCATCCACCAGCGACTACCGCCGTCTCTTGCGCTGGAGCTGTCGCCCTTACTTCGTCCTTCGCGGGACTCGGCACCGCCGAACTCGTGCCACTTCCCGCCCGGCAAGCCACCGCACCCGCCAGCACCGTCAACATCATCGCAACCACCCGCATCGAAGCTCTGGACATAAAACCCTCCGCAGCATCACCCGCTGTTGTCTTCCCCATTAGAGTTACGAGTCTCAGGGAAGTTTCGGATGTCAGCTCGCGGAGCCAACCTGGGCTTCCGGGTTTCTCGGCTAAAGGAGCTGGGTTTGCCTACGGCACCATGTCCGCAAAATACTCAGTGAAAATGACTTATGTTAACCATCTCGAGGGACGGGGTCTCGCGCTCGGCGGTCTTCGGAGAATTTGGCAAGAACTTCATCGAAATAGGCAAGAGGCCGAAGAGTCGGGAACGTATGCTTAAGCCTGTGCTGCTCTTGTAATAGAGGAAGTTTTGAAACATTAGGAGAAACAATGCAGAAACGCAAACTTGGAAAAAGCAACCTGGAAGTTTCGGCTCTCGGATTGGGTTGCATGGGAATGAGTTTTTCTTATGGTCCGCCGAAAGACAAGCAGGAGATGACCACTCTTCTTCATGCCGCAGTAGACCGCGGCATCACGTTCTTTGACACCGCCGAAGTCTACGGTCCATGGTTGAACGAAGAGCTTGTGGGCGAAGCCCTTGCTCCGTATCGCGGGAAGGTAGCGATCGCGACCAAATTCGGGTTCGACGTTAGTCCTGACAAGGATCCTCGGGGAATCAAGGGCGCGCCGCCAGGCGTGAACAGCAAACCGGAACACATCAAGCAGGCGGTCGAAGGCTCGCTCAAGCGACTCAAAGTCGAGACCATCGATCTTTACTATCAGCACCGGGTTGACCCGAGTGTGCCGATCGAAGACACCGCGGGTGCGGTAAAGGAGCTGATTCAGGCAGGCAAGGTGAAGCACTTCGGCATGTCGGAAGCCAGTGCAAAGACGATTCGTCGCGCCCACGCGGTTCAGCCTGTTACCGCGGTGCAAAGCGAATATTCGTTGTGGTGGAGAAAGCCAGAGCAGGAAGTGATCCCCACACTCGAGGAACTCGGAATCGGTTTTGTGCCGTATAGCCCGCTGGGCAAGGGCTTCCTGACGGGAGCGATCGACGAAAACAAGAAATTCGACAACTCCGACTTCCGCAGCACTCTGCCTCGCTTCACGCCGGAGGCCCTCAAAGCCAATCAGGCACTGGTTGACTTGCTGGGCGGAATTGCGAAGCGCAAGAAAGCTACTCCTGCTCAGATCGCACTCGCCTGGTTGCTCGCGCAGAAGCCGTGGATCGTGCCGATTCCTGGCACGACAAAGTTGAACCGCCTGGAAGAAAACATTGGTGCCGTGGCGGTGGAACTGACGGCTAACGATCTGCGCGACATCGATGCCGCCGCATCCAAGATCACGGTGGAAGGTGCTCGCTATCCGGAACGCCTGGAGAAAATGACCGGTCTGTGAAAGGAAAGTCAGAGTCTATGTACAAGGCAAAAGCTTATTCCGCTGCCAGTGCGAAATCATCGATGGAATCCGCCACGATCACGCGGCGCGATCCAACCGAACAAGACGTGCAGATCGAAATCCTGTTCTGCGGCATATGCCACTCTGATCTCCATTCGGTGCGCAACGAGTGGAGCGAATTCATGCCCACGGTGTACCCGATTGTCCCGGGCCACGAGATTGTCGGGCGTGTGACCAAGGTTGGCTCCGCGGTTACCAAATTCAAGCCTGGCGACCTCGCCGCGGTCGGCTGCCTGGTCGACTCGGACGGCACATGTCCAGAATGCCGGGCCGGCTATGAGCAGTTCTGCCCGAACATGACACTCACTTTTAATTCCCCGGATAAGCACCTCGGAGGCATGACCTATGGCGGCTACTCTGAGAGCATCGTCGTGGACCAGCGATTTGTCCTGCGCGTCCCCTCGAACCTTAGTCTCGCCGGGGCCGCACCGCTCCTCTGTGCCGGCATCACTACCTATTCGCCCATGCGGCATTGGGGCATCACACGAGGCAAGAAGGTTGGCGTGGTCGGACTCGGCGGACTCGGTCACATGGGCGTAAAGATTGCGCATGCGCTCGGAGCCCATGTCGTCGTCTTCACAACTTCGCCGAGGAAGAAGGAAGATGCTTTGCGTCTTGGGGCCGACGAGATCATCGTTTCCCGCGATGCGAACGAGATGCAAAAACACGCCGAGAGCTTCGATTTCATCCTCGACACCGTTTCGGCCGACCATGACATCAATGCCTATCTCAACCTCGTCCGCCGCGACGGCAACGTTACCCTCGTCGGCGCACCGCCGAAGCCTCTAGCCGTCGCTGCCTTCGCCCTGATCCCGCGCCGTCGCAGTCTGTCAGGATCGAACATCGGCGGCATCGCGGAAACTCAGGAGATGCTCGATTTCTGCGGGAAGCACAACATCACCGCTGACGTCGAAGTGATTCCGATCCAGAAGGTCAACGAAGCCTACGAGAGACTGCTCAAGTCGGATGTGAAGTACCGCTTCTCTATCGACATGGCTTCTCTAAAATCTGAGTGAACGGGAGACACGAGTAGCGATGCGTTGAAGGCCGATGAGGGATTGTCTTCGAGAGGCTGTCCGCGTTAATCCCTGAGAACCCCCTGTTGCATTTTGACGCTGCTGAGAGTTGGTCGATCAAGGAGTTCGATGGATGGAAGTCAAGAGAGTTGGCACGCAACCTTCCGCTAAGGGACCATCGGAGTGGTTCACGGGGACGGTACGGGTCGATCCGCTTTTTCAGGCGCCCGATCCGGCGCTGGTTCAGGGCGCCAGCGTCACCTTTGAGCCGGGTGCGCGGACGGCATGGCATACGCATCCCCTCGGTCAGACTCTCATCGTGACAGCTGGCTGCGGCCGCGCTCAGCGTTGGGGCGGCCCGATCGAGGAAATTCGGCCGGGCGATGTGGTCTGGTTCTCGCCCAACGAAAAACACTGGCACGGAGCTGCGCCAACCACGGCCATGACGCACATCGCTATTCAGGAAAAGAAGGACGGTAAGGTCGTCGAATGGATGGAACATGTGACGGAGGAGCAATACAGCAAGAAGTAAAAACGGGTGCCCCACCCTTCCCGCGTCTTTTGCGGGAGGGTGGGGAGTTTGACCTTGCAAGGTGACGAAACCGGGGGCGAAGTGAAAAAGCACCCTGTCGAAAGAGCGCGACAAGTGTGGAGCAACCGAAGGAGTGATATGCCAAAACCAAACGATGCCTTCAAAGATCGCCTATCACAATCTAGCGAAATTAAGATTAGTGTGACCGGCAGAAAATCAGGCCGTACCATCTCGATTCCCATCTGGTTCGTATTCGACGATGACAAGCTTTACCTCCTGCCGGTGCAGGGATCGGATACACAGTGGTACAAGAATGTTTTGAAGAATCCTTCGGTCCGAATTGGTGCAGGTAGCGTGGAGGCTGAATCCAAGGCCGTTCCTATTACCGACGCGAAACAGGTGGCGTCTGTGATCGAGAAATTCCGAGCCAAGTACGGGAAAGGCGACGTGAAGAAGTACTATTCAAAGTTCGACGTTGCCGTCCTGGTCCAGATGGAATGAGCGCCATCATGACTGCAAAAAAAGATATTCTCGAAGACGTGAAGACTAACGGCAAAGTGATCTCTTTGCGGGCCGACAATCATGCCAGCTCAAACGAACCTGACACGTCTGAGTTAGGCCGCCTGATCGCTGCCTACGCCCCGCACGACGGCAGCTTCGAGCTGCGCGTCCCGGGTGTGCACGCAAATCGCTTTTCGCGAGCCAACAAGGAATGTGTCCATGTCCTCCGGTTGCCTTCGTTGTGCATCGCCGCACAAGGAGCGAAGACCGTCATCGTAGGGGACGAGGTCTACGAGTACAACCCTTCGCGCATGATCGTTTTCTCCGTTGCCTTGCCGGTCGCTGCTCAAGTCACGCAAGCGAGCTACTCCGAGCCCTACCTTTCTCTCAAACTCGATCTCGATCCACACAAAATTGCCGAGCTGGTGTTGAAGGTGTACCCGCACGGCTTGCCTCCGGCCCAGGAGCGCAGCGCCGTTTACGTCACTCCGGTCGACGCGAGCATGATCAATGCCGCCACGAGGTTCATGGAGTGTCTAGCGCAACCGGGAGACGCTGAACTGCTCGCTCCGCTGGTGATCGATGAGATCCTGATCCGGCTGCTGCGCAGCCCCATTGGCGTACGCGTGGCGCAAATGGGCTTTGCAGAATCCAGCGTCCACCGAGTGGCAAAGGCCATTTCCTGGTTGCGCGAGAACTTCTCTCAACCCATGAAGGTGGAGGAGCTGGCCGGGCTGGTGCACATGAGCGTTTCGTCGTTCCACGAGCACTTCAAGTCCGTCACTTCGATGAGCCCATTGCACTATCAAAAAGTGTTGCGCTTGCAGGAGGCGAGACGCCTCATGCTATCGACCATTATGGACGCAGGTACTGCGAGTCAACGCGTCGGCTATCTAAGCGCTTCACAGTTCAGCCGGGAATACAGCCGCTTCTTCGGGAGTGCGCCAACCAGGGACATTGCCAGACTGCGTCAAGAGACTGGAGTTTGGGCCTGAATCTCGGGAAGTTTGCCGATCACGGGCGATTACCTTCCTCAAACCGATGGTGAGCCCAACCGCGATTTTTGCCACCTCGAGATCTATTTACGCTAAACTGTGCCGGGTTCGTCTTGCCGGGTTCTTACTCCTTACATCTCTCGAAGTCACCAACAGGAGGATCTCCATGTCTATCCCCGTTGTTAAAGCGGAACAAGTCAGGATTGCGGCGGTCCCGGAAAAAGCAACGAACACGATCCTGCAGTTCAAAAGATTCGTGAACAAGTATTTCTATTTCTGTATGTCGTTGCTGTTCGCCGGCCTTGTGATGTGGGGCTTCAGCCGCACGGTCAACGACAATCTTTTTCACGCCGCCATACCCAGGCCCGCCCTTCTCTGGATTCACGGCGCCGCATTCTCGGGCTGGGTCATCTTCTTCATCGCTCAGTCCACGTTGGTCCGCGTACGGAAAGTGAGCTGGCATCGCTTCTTCGGATGGTTTGGAGCAGCGCTAGCCGCGGTGATGGTTCCGCTGGGCGTTGTTATCGCCGTCATCATGGCGCGCTTCGACACGGTTCAACTGCATCAGAGTGGCGCAGATGCTTTTCTGTCGATCCCGTTGCTCGACATGATCGTCTTTGGAGTGAGCGTGGCGCTTGCCATTTATTGGAGGAAAAGGACTGAATTCCATCGCCGGCTTTTGTTCGTCGGAACCTGCGCGCTCATGGATGCACCCATTGGCCGCTTTGATTTCTTGTTCAACCATAACCTCTTCTACCTTTGCCTGGACCTGCTGATCGCACTCGGTGTGGTGCGCGATCTTGTGGTGGACGGGCGCGTGCACAAGGTATATCGCTATGCGCTGCCCGCATTGATCGCTGGTCAAAGCCTCGCGATATACATGTGGCGCATCGATCCTACCTGGTGGCGCACGATCAGCCGCGGAATCTTGGGATAGGGGTGGTGAGTGATTGCCGTAATCCGGCGATAGTGCTCGGATGCCAGCTCCAAGGGTCAATGAGTGTAATTGGGGGGGTACGCCAACTGGCGGAACGGACGCATTGCGTTGGCTAGTAGCTAGTATGCTCCGACAGAAAAACCTAAGCGCAGCGCAGCAACCTGCAAGACTACGACTCCCACGATAACGGCACCCGCGATTGTTCTCCGAACTGCCGTTTTCATCCGCAAGCACAGTACGACTCCGACGATGGAGACGATTCCAACCGCCGCCGTCGTTGCAATTTCAATTGGGGTAACCCTTCCCGAAGACTCTTCGAGTGGCAGTGCTCGAAAGACCACATCCAAGCCAAAGAGAAATACCCAACACGCGAAGCATGGTAGAGCAACCCATTTGCACCACTTCGAACTGCACAGTCCAAGCACGACCGTCAGCCACAAAGGTGCGCTCTGGACGGCCAGCCGGAGCATACGATGCGATACAAACGCATTGATATAAAGGACAAACAGAAGCAGCAGGGCAGTCAAGGCGATTTTCCGAGGCATAGGTTGAAATTCATCTTCACGCTCGCGCTTTCGCATCGCAAGATTACCGTTGGTAAGAGGCAGATGACCCGCAGAACCTGTCGGAGAGGATTTTGAGTGTAATCAAGATGTTACGCCAATTGACGATCCTTCTCGTTGAGAGGGGGACTTCCGTGGTTGGAAAAACAAGCTTCCGGTTCAACCTACATCGGTCATGTGTCAACCGCCGACGATATACACATTACTGCCTATTCTTTTGATCGAGAAAAACCGGAAATAGATAATGCGTTTCATCTTGTCGCTACCGGCTGTTGCTTCTTGGACGATGAGCACTGAAGGTAAAGCGGGGAAAGCCAAGGGTGGCAGATTGAGAGGACTGGGCCCTCCAACAGGGCCCACTGAGGTCTGCTCTTGATCCGGGTCCTTGGGGCTGAAGTCGAAGGAAGTTGGTGTGATGTGCCGCGCTTTCGGACGTTGAACTACGGGGCAACTCCAATAGACCCACAAGCCGGGGAAGGTCTTAAGGACGCGGTCTAGCGCCTCCGCGAGGGATACGTTATCCATAGACCCCGAAATGTGCGGCGAGCTGACGGGCCACGGCGCGTTACTTCCCGGCACTGCTTCGCCCCACGGCCAATCGATGCTGTGAGCTTTCATAAAGGCTACGACTTCCGGCGCTCGCAAAATTGCGTGCAGTAGAGCAGCATTCGGACTATAAGCGGCGTACTGTAAGGGCACACCATTGCTCTCAAATGAAATATGACTGATCTTGACTTTCAGGAGGTCCTTCGGAACGCCGCTTCCGATCATGCGGATCATCCCGTCTCGGTCCTGCCATACTCGCATGCCTGAATCATCTGCCAATATTTCACGCAAGCTTTGAAGAGGGGAACTTTCGGTCGTCGCGGCGATACGAAATCGCGGAAAGGGTGGAATGCTCGTCGAATCGCACTTCTCTGAAAATTCAAGAGAGCCCGAAAGCTTGGCGTTGTCTAAGACCTCTAGAATAGGCTTAACGGGCGCGGCCCAAGGGCGCGGTTCTTGCGCCTGAGACCCGACTAGCATGCCAGCGATGAAAGCGAGCGTAAGCGCGGGACGTTCCATAAGAACATCTCCCTTTCACCCTAGTTTAGTCCAAGAGACTCGATTGGTTGGCGCAATCAGGCGTTTGCACTCATCGACTTAGTTGCGAGTTGAAGCCAGGAGCTAGTAGCGGCCTCGAAGCGGTTTCCCCTTGACATTCGCTTTATATTCGCCAACAATGGCGGCATGGCGATCACACGCAGGCAGCGCGAAGTGTATGACTTCATCTCTCGCTTTGTGGCCGAGCATGGCTACTCTCCGTCGTTTGAGGAGATTGGCACCGGGCTGGAACTGACGTCGCTGGCAACAGTCCACAAGCACATCACGAATCTCGAAAAAAAAGGACTGCTCACCCGCGACTACAATCGCAGCCGCTCGATCGATCTATGTCCACCCAAGGGACGGTTGAAGCAGGCCATGAGCGTAAACACCGGCCTGGTGCTGCCGCTGCTGGGGCGTATCGCCGCCGGCCAGCCGATTGAGGCGATGCAGACCAATGAGACGATTTCGCTCGCCGATTTCGTTCGCTCGAAAGAAGTTTTCGTCCTCGAAGTGCGCGGCGATTCCATGCAGGATGAAGCCATCCTCGATGGCGACTACGTGCTGGTGGAGAAGCTGAAGACGGCGCACAACGGCGACATCGTAGTGGCCCTGGTCGAGCAAAGTGACGCTACGCTGAAACGTTTTTATCGTGAAGGCGACAACATCCGGCTGCAGCCCTCGAACGTAACGATGAAGCCGATCATCGTGCCGGCAGCCTCGGTGGAAGTACAGGGCAGGGTAATTGGAGTGTTGAGGAAGTACTGAGAAGAATCTAGTGCCGGCTTTTGGCTGAACCAATCGGAACGACTGCTTAAGTGTTTCCGGGGGAAGTATCCTCAAAAACAAAACGCACGCGACCCGGAAGAGCCAGCGTGCGTTTGAGCTTTAGGCCAGAAGCCAGCAGCTACAAGCGCCTTTACCCAACGTGCCGGTCGATAGCTTGCGCGATGGCGTCCTTCGGCCGGTAGCCGACCAACTGCTCCACCACCTGGCCCCCTTTGAAGACCAGCAACGTAGGGATACCGGTGACCTTGTAGCGCATCGGGGTCGAGCTGTTGGCGTCGACATCCATCTTACCGACTTTGAGTTTGCCCTGGTAGTCCTTGGCGAGCTCGTCCACGATGGGAGCGAGCGCGCGGCAAGGGCCGCACCATGTTGCCCAGAAATCCACCAGCACGGGTGTATCTGACTTCAAAACATCCTGGTCGAAGTTCGCATCGGTGACTTCGACAATTCCATTGCCTGCCATTTTCGTTTCTCCTCGTTGTAACGTCGCGCTGTCGGCGGACGCTCCATGTTTCGGAAACAACGAGCGGTCTAGCCGGTCCGGCGATCTATATCGAATAAGTGCATGCCCTCTCGGGCGCGCATCCATTATCGCACTTCCGTTTGATGCCGGGGAGTCGCGAAAGTCGCAAAAGCGACCTGCGGTCAAGATCGCGCCTCTGAAGCACCCCGCCTAGAAGATGAACTTGACCGCGGCCTGCACCAGACGAGGCGCTGCCGCGCTGACCACCTGCCCGAAAGTGGAGCTATTGATATTGCCGTTCACAGATGCCGGGCCGTAGAACTGCGCGTGGTTGAAGGCGTTGAATCCCTCGAAGCGGAACTGAAGAGACTTGGATTCGGTAAGCGGCAGACTCTTGATCAGCGCCATGTCGAAGTTATCGATGCCCGGTCCGTAGAAGAAACGGCGCTTGGCGTTGCCGGGCTGCCCGAGAGGCTGAAGACTGAAAAGGCTGCTATTGAAGAAAGGCCGGCCGTTGCGAGGATTGTGGTTCAGTTCGAGCGCGCCCGAAGCGTACTGCGGCTCATCGACGCCGTAGTTGTTCACGCCATTCGGTTCCGTTCCCAGCAAGGAATTGTCACCGTAGTTGTAAAGCGTGACCGGAAAGCCGGTGCTGAAGCGGGTGATTCCGGAAATCGCCCAGCCTTGTGTCCAGCGATTGGAGGCACCTACTAAGTGATCGAGAGGCAGTTGATAGTTATAACTCACCACAAAATTCTGCTTCACATCAAAGGCAGATAACGCCTTGCTGAGCGCCGGATCGATGGGATTGATTTCTTCGCCAAGGTTGGAAGCCTGATCGAGCGATTTTCCGTAGGTGTAACCGCCAAGAATCTCCAGATGACCGCTGCTGTGGCGCAGGGTAACTTCGAGCGCGTTGTAATTGGAATTTCCGACTGTCGCCTGGTTGCTGTCGCTGCCAAAATTCGCGCCCAGCGGCCCGCGGGTCCCATGGATCGTCTGCCCCGACGCCGTGATGTAGGTGTTGCCTTCGAGGAAAGGCCCGCAAGGAGTCTGGCCAGGCGCCAGATTCGCCGGATTCATAAGTTGCAAGCAGAGCGCGGGATTGCCGGGATTCGCTTCCACCAGCGCGAGCAGCCGATGTCCCTGGGTGCCAACGTAACTCGTGCTGAACACGGTATTGGAGGTGAGTTGGCGTTGCACGGAAAACATATATTCCTCGGTGTACGGAATCCGGTTGGTGGTGGGATATGCCGGGAGTCCGCTGATCGGCTCGTATTGTGACCAATCAACGTTGGGGTCAGGATGACTCGCCGAGGAGTCGAGCGGCGCGAGTTGTACCGGGAAATACTGGCTGCCCTGTCCAGTGGACGCGGAGACGAATGGCGTGGCAAACAATGGCGGCGTGGGACTCGTATAGGTTGTGCCGTAAGGCGCGTTTGCGCTGAGAACTCCAACCGTGAGGGCTTCGATCGCGGTGTAAAACATGCCGAAGCCGGCACGCAGGCTGGTTTGGCCGGGCCCTCCAAGGATCTTGCCGAAAAGAGAATCCGAACTGGTACTGGGCGAGTAGACCAGGCCAACGCGGGGCGCGAAATCTTTGTTGCCCGGCGGAGCGAGTGTCCGCGGAACGCCGGGATCGGTTGGAAAAAGAATTCCTGCCGGAGCGCCGGGAAAGACCACAGATTGTTTTCCCGGCTCAAGCGTCGCAACCTGATTGTATTTCTCGTACCAGGGTTCGATCCGGTCCCAGCGCAAGCCGTAATTGAGCGTGAAGTTGGGACGCAGCCGCCAACTATCCTGCGCGTAAAGGCCGAGATATTTGTTGCGTCCATAAAAGGGCTGGAGCTGACTCTGGTTGTACTGCGTGGGAGCCCCGAGCAGGAAATCAACGAAATCAGATCCAGTCTGGCTGCCATAAAACAGGAAGTTGCCGTTGAATTGAGCAATGGCGTGAGTGTTGACCTGGTCGAAATGAAATTCGACACCGGTCTTGATGGTGTGCGTACGCACGACTTTGGAAAAGTTGTCGAGCCATTGGAATGTGTTGTTGCTCTGCCGCAGTTGATTCGTGTTGGTTCCGATCGAGTAGTTGTTGAAGGCTACGTTCTCCACTCCCTCGGTTTGTGGCGAGAGAGGAACAATGCCTAGAGTGTTCGCTCCGACCTGGAAACCCTGAGATGCTAGGTTGACGCCCAGTCCACCCTGGGGACGCCCGAGGTCGTTGGAATCGCGCAGATAGCTGAAGCGGAATTCGTTGACCGCCGTTGCGCTCAGAGTCTTGGTGCTGCCCAGGTTGAACAACTGAGCGCGGCCCAGATTCAGCGCGTTGAAGCCCGGGACATTAGCTCCGCCCTGCGCCGTGGGGTAAGGATTGTTCTGCGTGAAGTTGTCGAGAAAATAATACGTCGAAATGAGACCCCATCGCGTGTTGGCATCGAGGCGGGCAGCGCCCTTGTTGTCATGGAGGGTCTCGTTATACGCGGAGGTGGAAAAAACATTCCCGGGCTGGTTCGGTGCGGGAATGTACTGCAACAAATGCTGCGCCGGAGCCGACCACTTGCGGGTGGGGATTTGCAGCGTGGGAAGAACACATGCTGTGGTGCTGGTGGCGGAATAGTTCGTATTCGTGCAGCCGGAGAAATAGTACGGCTCACCCACGTAGACCGGATAACCGAGGTTGCTCGAGAGTACGCTCGCCCACGCGGGACCGCTCACGGTCGTATCCAGGGAACGTGACAGATCCGACAGATTGCCAGACCGGTCTTGTATTGACGGCACGGGAATCAGTCCGGTATCGACCCCTTGCGTCTGCCGCGTGCCTTGATAATCGGAGTAGAAGAAGATTTTATTTCGCTGCACTGGCCCACCGAGGGTTCCACCGAACTGATTCTGGTCAAAAGATCCGCGGGTAGGAGAAAAGTAATTGCGGGCGTCGAGGTCGGTATTGCGCAGAAATTCAAAAATATCGCCGTGAAACGAGTTGCTGCCGGACTTGGTGATGACGTTGATCTGGCCGCCGCTGTACTCGCCATATTCGGCATCGAAATTGTTGGTGAGAATCCTGAACTCTGAGATCGAGTCCAGGTTGGGGATAATGGCGGTGCCCATATTCACATCTTCTTCCACATCGCTGCCATTCACCATGAAGCTGTTGGCGAACTCGCGCTGGCCGTTGATGGAAATGTTGCCGGAATTCAAGTCACCCGAGGGCGAAAAGGCGCTGGCACCCACATCCTGAACCGTGCTCGAGGTGATCGACGTGGCGGGGGCTACTCCGGATTGAAGCGCGAGCAGATCGGTATAGCTTCGGCCATTCAGAGGAACGCCGGTCATGGTCGAGCCGGCAATCACCTCACCCATCTGAGAACTGGAAGTTTCCACGTGGACCGCATTATCGCTGACCGTAATGGCGTCGTTTCTTTGGCCGACTTGCAACACCACATCCACGAGAAGCGCGCTGTTGGCATCCAGTGCGATTCCGGTGCGTCGGTATGGTTTGAAGCCCGCGTGGTTCACCTCAAGTAAGTACTCGCCCACAGGCAGCACAGGGAACGTGTATGTACCTCGGCCATCGCTGCTGGCAGATTGCTTGACGCCGGTACTCTTATTGACCAAACTGATGGTTGCCTGTGCTACGGCTGCACCCGATGGGTCCTTGACCGTGCCCGAGATGCTGCCCCCCACCCCGGCCCAAGCTGTCCCCAGCAAACACGAGGGCAGGCATATCCAAAATAGAAATGATTGGAGAAAGCTTCGCACGGTTCGGGAATGAGGCTCCGTTTTAGTTGCAATCCAGTCGCAACTAGACTTATGATTGCGCTGTTTAGCGATTGCTGGTTGTCACCAGTTGCAAACTGGTCGCAACTAGATAAGCTTGACGGATGTTCTCAGAACCCGTCAAGGGTGAGCAGCAGATTCCGTCGCAGCGTGGTTGCGACCAGTTGCGACGGTCGGGAGAAGCCTTTATGCCATTACCTCAAACCGAAATGCCGGGCCGCTTGCAGGCCCACTTCGCGGAGCGCGGAATTCGGATGACGCAGCAGCGGCGCGCGATCCTGCGCGTGATGGAAACCGCGACCAAACACCTGGATGCCTCCCAGCTTTTACGCAAGGCTCAGAAGTTGGATGCGAGCGTGGATCGTAGCACCGTGTACCGCACCCTGCAACTGCTCAAGCGGCACGGGCTGATCGACGAACTGGACCTTATGCACATCCACGGCGAGGGTCACTACTACGAGCGCAAGCTCAACCGGGACCACATCCACATGGCTTGTTTGCGCTGTGGCAAGATCATGGAATTCGTGAGCGATATTTTTGAGACCCTCAAGGGGCAAGTGGAGAAGGACTGCCGGTTCAGGATCGTAGTATCGCGATTAGAAATCGGGGGATATTGCGCCGCGTGTTCTAAATAAACAACTTTCAGGTTCTCTGGTGCAAACAAAAAAGCGCCTCGGACTTTTCAGCCCAAGACGCCTCGGCAGCCCTCCCCCAGAACTGCCAAACCACTACTCGATACTAGGTTTCTCCCTTTTTAAAGTAAACGTCACTTTGGTAATGGAATTCTTGCGGATTATGCAGGGAGTAAATTCAGGAAGGTGAACTTTTAGCCACCCGGTTAGGCAAGGACGAGAACAAAGACCTTGGCAGTAGGGAGTTATGGCTGCTTGTGCCAGGTTTGGCCGCCGTCGAAAGTGGTCCAGAGCTCGCCGCTCGAGGTTGAAACTTTTCCTTGCTGCGGGTCAGAAAACTGGATGCTGGTAATGTCGCCAGTTATCGTGGTGCCAGTTTCCGAGGGGGCTGTGCGAGCCCAGTGATTGCCGCCGTCCGAGCTGTGGTAGAGGACTCCGGCGAGAGCTCCGGCCCAAACTTCGAGCCCACTCGCTGCCACAACACGGAATACAGGATTGAAATTGGGCGCAGCCTCTTTTTTCTTCTCAGTTCCGGCTCCGGTTGCATCCGAATTCTGATCGGTGGACGAGACGATACTCATATTCGGATTCACAGTCTCCCAGCTATTTCCTCCGTCGAACGAGCGCTGCAAGGCGCCTGCCGGACTGATAGTCCAGCGTGGCGACACGCGCAGCAGAAGAGCCGGAGAAGTTTGCAGAGGTAACCCGGGAGGGGCCGATGCCCCCGAGGAACCGGCCACAGCTTGGGCGGGGAGGGGATCCTTGGCTTTGACCACATCTGCATTGCTAACGTTGCGGTCTTGCATCGGAAGATCAAGCCGATTCTGCGCGAGCTGGTTCTCGCTGATCATCGCCGGCTCGGTTTCGCCCGGATTCGGAACTGCACGCCGCGCCATCCCACCGCTGCTCCCGCCAGAGAAGACTGCACGCCCACGCGGTTGCGTTCCCCCGTTGGCTTTGGGAGCATGCTCGAGCGCCGTCAACATCTCAGAGCGCGGAGCCGACAATTTCTCCTCTGGAGTTGCTACCTGGCTAGACGGAGGTTGATTCGAGGTGGTCGGCACGGCGTCCTTCACCATGAAGCTCGAGGCAATCGTCTTCTCCTGATTGCGATGCGAATACTGCAAAATTCCGACCGAGGCAATAACAAGGATTCCCGCAGCCAGAGCCGCCCAACGAAGCGTAGGCCAAGCTAGCCAGCCGCCGCGAGCGGCTCCCACGAAGGCAGGCGAGGCAACGTTCTCGGTTGCCGTCTCCGGCAACGCCAGCACAATTACCTCCCGGCAATCGCTACAAGTCGCAAGGTGATCTATCACAAGGGCGCGTTCTCGTTCCTCGAGAGATTGCTCCGCGAACGCGGTCAGAAGATCGGCATCGGGATGCGGCCCGGCGCCTGGCCGAGTTTCCTGCAGCCGTTTCAGGACGGATTTGGGTACGTTCTGCATTGCCTCTTCTATCGGCCTTTAGTTTCCAATCTCCCGCGGACCACCCGGGGTCCGCGCCTCGACTCTCGCTTCTCTCTTTTCAGAGAACGCTGGCGGAGACGAATCTTGCGTCAAACTACGGCGAATATCCAGCCGAAGGTCGCGCACATCCACTTCCAGGGCTTCTTCCGCCTGGCGGCGAGCCATGCCCTGCTGGATCATATGAGCCAGGATCTTCTTGCGCAAAGCCTTAGCCAGCTTGTCCACTTTGCGGCTGATGGTGGATTCGTGCACCCCCAGCAGGCGGGCGATTTCGGCCAAGGTACTGCCATCCAGAAAATACGCTGCCAGCACCATGCGTTCCTCGCTGGAAAGCGACGCCAGGGCCGCATCGGTAGCCAATTCCAGCCGCGAGTCTGGCGAGTGAACCGGCTCCGGCTCGGGAGCCGCAAACTGGGACCCTTCTTCCCCTTCTTCGTCCAGGCTGACCAGGCGCCGGGTGCGGCGGTAGCGATTCACGAACTCTTGCGCCAGCACGGTGCGCAGCCAGCCTTCCAGCGATCCGCGGCCCGTAAACGATGCCAGCTTCGAGACGCGCTCACCGTCTCGCGTAACGGTGCCGTAGAGTTCGGCATAGAGCGTGTCGGCGAGATCACGGGCGGCTGAGTCCTCGCGGGCTATGCGCAGGGCCGATTGATAGAGTTTCTCCCGGTAACGAATCAGGAAAAGTTCCCAGGCGGAATTGTGGCCAGCTGCGCAGGCCCGGGCAAGCGCGAGTTCGTCAACTCGCAGGCTTAGCAGAAGGGTACGCGCCTCGGCTGGACTGGCCTCCGCAGGCAAATACTTCGTGGCGACTTCGGCGAGAATCTCCCCCAAGGATTCCCGCGTGAGCCCGATTTTTTCGCAACCGCTCTTGGCGTGCAGATCCGCCAACAACTCGGAGACTGCGGATTGCACGAGAGCGGAGATCGGTTTGCCGGCGCGCATGCAGAAGGAGAGACTACGAGAAAACCCTAATTGATGCTACTAGTTCCTTAGACGCTTACGAGCATAATTTTCGCTGCAAGGACGAGCTACTTTTTCGTTCTTGTTGCTGGATTTGTGTCACCGGGCGGGGCGGTGGAAGTCAGTTGTTTGCGTTGTTGTTCTGATACCAATTTCGCCAAGCAGCCGCATCATTGGGCAAGCGTTGCTGTGTAATGTCGCCTAGCGCCTGGAAGGCCCAGCTATGGGTCTGCGCGTCCAGCGCAGGATCGTCCGCATATTGAATCAATTGCGGAACAGCGGTGAGCCGCTGCTCGTGACTGAGCATGCCGGATTCCGCCAGACTGCATGCCGCCCGCTCGCGCACCCGCGGAGACGGATCATCGTGCATTGCTTCCAGGAGCGGGGCGATCGTGGGAGTGGTTCCCACAACAGCTAGAGCCTCGACTGCCCAACGTCGCGCATCCTCGGATGAGGCGTCTGAAGAAGCTTTGGCCGCGGAAGACTTAGCCGATTTGTAGCCAGCATTCTTGAGATAAGCGCTCAATACCTGAATGACCCGATCTGTCTCGATGCCGCGATTTGCCAGTAGGCCGAGTCCCCAGAAGGCCCAAATCTTTTTCGCATGATCCGTAGAGTTGGCTTGAATTACCAGTGCATCGACGGTCGACTCGTTCTTGGGCAGCCCGTAAGCCGCCAATTGAACGTCGATAGCGGAATCCCGCACGTCCCTATCACTGGAATTGAGGGCGACGGTAGTTAGCTCTCCGAGGCGCTCATTCCACACGAGCTTCCCGCGCCAACCTTCGACGCGTGACTCAATCTGGCCGGTGGCTCCGTCGGAGCGAGCCATAGCACGCTCCAGCAGGATTTCGGCTTGCTGTTGCGGCTTCTGACGATCCAGATCGCGATAGTCGGATGGCCGTGCCGAGGAGACGCTGAGATTTTTCCGCGGCGAGAATGAGTTGAATAATCTTCCCCACACCGCTCCGGTTCCTCCAGCGGAAGACACGGCGAGCGCAAGCCCGATACCCGCCATCATCGCAACCATATGCAGCCCTCGCAGGCTGGAGGCCGGCCTCCGGAAGGTATCGTCACGTCCGGAAGCCGACGCGTAACGAATGTCCGAGCCCGGACCGAGCGTGCCGTAATCCGGCGTCGGCTGCAAGCGTGGGTCTGAGGCGAGTGGTACTCCATCCCGGTCTTGCCCCAGATTTCCTGGAAAGACATCCATAGCCTGAGTTTAGGCAGGGGGCCGGAATACGGTAAAGTTACTTCGGGGTCCCGGCCACCAGTTCGATCAAAGAGCGCGGCCACTTGCCTGCGGAAGTCCGCATCCAAGGAATGCCGCGCCTCAAGAGTTACGGAGGAAGAATGCCTGCTAAAGAAAATTGTTCGCGCAGTTGGATGTCAGCCTCGCTGCTTCTGATGGTCGCCTGTGCGGCTGTCGCCGCTGCTGTCCCGGGATACAAAGTGGTGAAGACGTACAAAATAGGCGGCCCAGGCGGCTGGGATTATCTGATCGCTGACTCCTCGACGCGGCGTCTTTATATCTCGCGAGCCACTCATGTCATCGTGCTGGATTTGGATTCGGGAAAAAGTATCGGCGAAATCGCAGACACTCCCGGAGTGCACGGCATCGCTCTCGCTCCGGAGCTGGGACGCGGATTTACCAGCAATGGGCGCGAAGGCACTGTCAGTATTTTTGATTTGAAGACCCTGGCCACCAGCAGCAAAGTGAAGGTGGGGGATAATCCGGACGCCATCCTTTACGATCCGGTGACCAAGCGGGTTTTTACTTTCAACGGCCGCAGTCAGGACGCAACCGCTGTAGATGCCGAGAAGGGTACAGTGTTGGGCACCATCAAACTTGACGGTAAGCCAGAATTCTCGGTCAGTGACGGCAAGGGAGAAGTCTTCGTCAACATTGAAGATAAGAGTGAATTGGTCGCAATCGATCCCGGCAAACTTGAGGTCAAGTCGAAGTGGCCGCTCGCACCTTGCGAATCGCCGTCAGGTTTGTCGATGGACCGTAAGCATCGCCGCCTTTTTGTCGGCTGCGATAACAAGATGATGGCCGTCGTGGACGCGGATACGGGCAAGGTTCTGGCCACGCCTGCAATCGGCGATGGAGTGGATGCAACCGCATTCGATGACGAGACTGGGTTAGCGTTCGCTTCGTGTGGAGAAGGTGCATTGACGGTGGTGCGGGAAGAGTCACCAGAGAAATTCACCGTGGCGGAAAATGTTCCGACCCAGCAGGGCGCGCGCACAATGGCGCTCGATTCCAAGACGCACAACGTTTATGTGGTTACGGCGAAATTCGGTCCGCCTCCGCCGGCGACGCCCGAGAATCCACATGCCCACAACATTTTGCCGGACACCTTTGTAGTTCTTGTCGTGGCCAAATGACGAAAAGCTTTAGTTCCTCGCGTGCTGCTCTTTGGTTTGGGCTGACCATTGTCTTGGCGCAGCTCTGTGCAGTGCAGACTTGCGCCGCTTATTCCGTGCTGACTCACGAAGAGATTGTGGATCTGGCTTGGAAAGACACGATCCTCCCCATGCTGAAGAAACGCTTTCCCGCTGCCGCGGATGATGATTTGAAAAAAGCCCATGCCTTTGCCTACGGTGGGTCCGTCATGCAGGACATGGGCTACTACCCGTTCGGCAACAAATATTTCAGCGACCTTACCCACTACGTTCGGAGCGGCGATTTTGTTGGCAACCTTCTCAAGGAATCCTCCGACCTGGATGAATACGCCTTCGCTCTGGGCGCTCTGGCACACTATTCCGCGGACAACTGCGGACATCCCACGGTGAATGAAGCGGTCGGCATCGAATTTCCCAAGCTCGAAAAGAAGTATGGAAAAGTGGTGACCTATGAGGACAATCCCAAAGCCCACATCCGCACCGAATTTGGCTTCGATGTGACGCAGGTCGCGAAGAATCGCTACACCTCCGATAGTTACCACGACTTCATCGGCTTTGAGATTTCGAAGCCCGTGCTGGAGCGCGCCTTCCAGGAAACGTACGGCATTCCGCTCAGCGACGTAATTTCCGATGAAGACCTGGCGATCGGAACCTTCCGGCGAGCCATCGGCACCGTGATTCCGGAGATGACGCGCGTGGCCCTGGTTACCCGCCGCAAGGAGATTGTCTCTGAAACACCCAACTTCCGAGCACGCCAATTCCGCTACTACTTATCGCGTGCGAGTTATCAGAAGGAATGGGGACGCACCTACAAGCGTCCAGGCTTCGGAACGCGCTTGCTGGCCTTCCTCTTTCGATTCGTACCCAAGATCGGGCCATTCAAAGCACTCGACATCAAGGTCCCAACCCAGAAAACCGAAGATCTCTATATTGCCAGCGTGGACAAAACGATCGAGAACTACACCCAGCTTCTCCACGAAAGTTCGGCCGGGGATTTGCAGCTTCCGAACACTGATTTCGATACGGGGCACGATACGCGAGCGGGAGAATATAAGCTCACGGACGATGCCTACGCCCGTCTGCTGGATCAATTAGCTGGGCACAACTTTGACCAGGTCAGTCCGGGGCTGCGGGCGAACATCCTGGCTTTTTACAGCGATCCCAACGCGCCCATTGCGACCAAGAAAAAACCAGCAGCCTGGCAGAAAACGCAGGACGAGTTGGAGAGACTTCGTACGCTGCCGAATCCTCAGCAACCTGCGACTGGCGCCGACAACCTGCAAGCTTGCCCTACCGCATGCGCGCCGGGATCAAGCCTTTTTTGAACATATCGAACCACATTCGCGTGTCGGCTTCGTTGTAAATCCCTAACTCGCGAATCACCTCGCGCGCGAACTCCACGCTCCCCAGTCCACTGGCCGTGATGATCTTGTCGTCGGTCACCGCTAGTTCATCCACGTAGTGATCCTCGTCCTGGTACGCCGGAACCATCTTCGTCAAATAGTTTTTCGAGTTGCTGGTATGGCGCACTCCGGCAGTCAGTCCGGCGCGGGCGATTTCCAGCGTCGCTGCACACAGCGCGCCGATCAAGATCTTTTGCGCATGGAGCTGCTGAAGAACTTCATCCACCTTCTGGTCCGGACCATTTTCCCAGCGGTCTCCACCGGGCAAGACGAAAATCGCAGTTTCATGCGGCTCGATCTCATCGATCGCAATGTCAGGCAGCACCTTCAGTCCCGCCATCGTCACCACAGCTTCGCGCGATTGTCCCGCAGCACGCACCTCATACTTGCCGGATTTCCGGATTTCACACAAAGCCAACGCCGGTTCCCAATCCGCCAGTCCATCAAACACAAATACATACGCTTTCGGTGTCGCGCTCGGCATTTCGTTGCCTCTGCTTGCAGTCGATGGTCAGAACGACCGTTCGGTTGTCAAACTCGAATCCTCCATGTATCATCTCAAAACTTTAACGATGCGCGAAGCTGGCTCAAAATCGCCATGTCGGCCGCGCCCGAGTCTCCGAGGATTTGCAGATGACGGTTGGGGATGAGAAATTTTACCGAGCCCGGGTCACCAAGCGCGAGGAATTCGCACCGGACCTGTGGATGATTCGCATCCAGCCCGGCGGAGAATTCAAGTTCGCTCCGGGACAATATGCCACGCTCGGGGTTGAACACGACGGCAAGCGGACGGAGCGTCCGTATTCGATCGTCTCGGCGCCGTTCGAAAATGAAATTGAGTTTTTCTTTGAGCTGGTGCCCGAAGGAGCGCTTACCCCGCGCCTCTACAAACTGCAGCCGGGCGATGAATTGCTGATGCGGAAAATACCCAAGGGAAAGTTCACGCTGGATACCGAAAGCGGCCGCAAGCATCATCTGCTGGTTTCCACTGTGACCGGAGTTGCTCCCTTCGTGAGTTTCGTTCGCACCCTTTCGAAGGACTGGAAAGAAGGCCGCTTTGATGGCAGCCACCAGCTCTACCTGCTCAATGGCGCCAGCCGTCCCTGGGAGTTCGGCTACAAAGAAGAACTAAATCGTTTCGATGCGGAACTGCCCTGGTTCAAATATGTCCCCACCGTGAGCCGGCCGTGGGACCACACCGATTGGCCAGGCGAGATCGGACGCGCCGACGACGTGTTGCGCAAGTACGCCGATCATTGGGAACTTGACGCCACCAATACCACCGCATATTTGTGCGGTCATCCCGACATGATCGCGAACAGCAAGGCAATCTTGAAGCGGCGCGGCTTCGTCGACCGAACCGCAATCAAGGAAGAGATTTATTGGATTCCGTCGAAGTAGTACCGTCTTACGTTTCGGCAGGCGCGAAGACCACCAACACTACGAGCTCTTCCGCGATATCGTAAAAGCGATGCCCGACTTCCGCCGCGACGAAGATCACGCTGCCTGCGGAAACTTCGCGGTCTTCCGGGCCGGCTTTGAAGCGGGCGCGTCCGCGGATTACGTAGTAAATCTCATCTTCGCGATGCGGCTTCTGCCGGTCCGTTCCTCCCGCGGGTAAGACGTAGAGTCCCGCGCTCATCGCCGGCACCCGCAGAAATTCGCGATACAGCTTTCCGCTCTCCAGGCGCTGTTCGGCTACTTCCGCTAGGCTGGCAAATACCGTTTTCACGCGAAGATGCCTCCAAAAATCAGGTCGGTGAACTGTGGGATCAGATTCTGCGCCTGCAGATCCCCTTCCGGTTTGTACCACTGATAAATCCAGTTGATCATGCCGAGCAGGGCAAAGGCCGCGGCGCGCGGGCTGACTTTTGCTTTCGCGTGATGCGAGTGCCGCGATTTATGCTGCACCTCCGCCATCAGGTTTTCGAGAAAGTGGACGTAATCCTTCTTGCGGGCGTTGATGCGTTTGCGCAACGACGGCGGTAAAGGATGATTTTCATGCAGCATCACCGTGATCTCGCGGTCGCGCGGGCTGAGCACGACTTCGATATGCAACCGGATGAGAGCTCGCAGCCGCTCTTCCGGATCGGCCACGCCGCGCACCGGATTGAGCACCCGTTCCTCCGTGATCTGCATGGCGTGGTCCATGATCTCGAAAAGGATTTCGTCTTTACTCTGGAAGTGATGGTAGAGCCCGCCCTTGCTCAACTTCAGTGCAGCCGCCACGTCATTCATGGACGTAGCGTCGTATCCCCGCTGCTGGAACAGCCGTGCGGCGGTGCGCAGGATTTCCTGCCGGGAGTCGACCACGGTCTCGCGGGCCATCGGGTGACATGGTAAACAGTTCCCGAAGGGAATGCCAACGCGTTCCGGATTTCTCCGGCGGGTGCCCTGTCCTTGTCTCTGCTTTTTTTGCAGAGACAGAGCTTGCCCTGAGCGCAGCCGAAGGGGCGGGGATTTTCACTCCACAAGGGAAGTGCCGGGAATCCAACTTCCCGCTTGACAGCGATTTCGGTGAAAGGTAGCATCTTCAGATACCGACCGACCGGTCGGTTTGCACGCGGTTCATCCGGCCAGGCAAGACCAGCTTTCCTTCCTTGGTTCGAACGAGATAAGTGCGGTGAGAGGAGCACACTGGTGGCTACTATTTTCTATGAACACGACGCCAATCCCAATGCCCTGAAAGGCAAGACCATCGCCATCCTGGGCTATGGCAGCCAGGGACACGCGCAGGCCCAGAACCTGCGCGACAGCGGCTGCAAGGTAATCGTTGGGCTGGAACCGAATCGTCCCAGCGCCCAGCAGGCTCGCGCCGATGGCATGGTTGTGGTAGCGCCGGATGAGGCCGCCAAGCGCGCCGACTGGATTCATGTGCTCACCCCGGACGAAACCCAGGCTGCAGTGTATGAGCAATACGTCAAGCCGTATCTCCATCCCGGGAAAATTCTCGGCTTCTCGCACGGCTTCAGCATTCATTTCCAGACGATCGTCCCGCCGAGCGATGTAGATGTGGTGATGATCGCGCCGAAGAGCCCCGGCCACCTGTTGCGCCGCGTATACGCGGAGGGGCGCGGCGTTCCGTCGCTGATCGCGATCCAGCAGGATGCGAGCCAACACGCTCACGAATATGCGCTGGCCTATGCGCATGGCATCGGCTCCACTCGCGCCGGCGTGCTCCAGACCACATTCAAGGAGGAAACCGAGAGTGATCTCTTTGGCGAACAGGCCGTGCTGTGCGGTGGTCTGACTTCTCTCATCAAGAAAGGATTCGAAACCCTGGTCGAGGCCGGTTACGCGCCGGAAATCGCTTATTTCGAATGCCTCCACGAGATGAAGTTGATCGTCGACCTCATCTACGAAGGCGGCCTGAGCCGCATGCGGCACTCGATTTCAAATACCGCCGAGTATGGCGACTTGACTCGTGGCGAACGAGTGGTGGGCGATGCGACCCGCGCCGCGATGAAAAAAACTCTTTCGGACATTCAGGACGGGACTTTCGCTCGCGAGTGGATTAAGGAAAACAAAGATGGTGGCTACAACTTCACCGAGTTGCGCCAGCAGGAGCAGCAGCATCCGATCGAGATTGTCGGAACGCAGTTGCGCGGCATGATGAGTTGGCTGCCCGGCAGGCAAGCGAAAAAGCCGGTGGAGATGCCAAAGCCTGAACCACAACAGGTAGTGAATGCTTAAGGGAGCAGAAATCGTTTTGCGGTGCTTGCGCGCCGAAGGGGTCGACCTCGCGTTTGGCTACCCCGGCGGCGCCATCATGCCGCTGTATGACGCGCTGGAGGGAAGCGGCATCCGCCATGTTCTCACGCGGCATGAGCAGGGCGCAGTGTTTGCTGCGGAAGGCTACGCCCGCGTAACCGGAAAAGTTGGCGTAGCCATTGCCACTAGTGGTCCTGGAGCGACCAACCTGGTCACCGGCATCGCCGACGCCAAGATGGATTCGGTTCCGCTGGTCTGCATCACCGGCCAGGTGCGCAGCGCCATGATCGGCAGCGATGCATTTCAAGAAACCGACGTGTTCGGCGTGACGCTGTCGCTCACGAAATGGAGCCGTCTGGTGCGCACCATCGACGAGATCCCGGAAGTGATCGCAGAAGGATTCCACTGGGCGCGCAGCGGACGGCCGGGGCCGGTGGTCATCGACATTCCTACCGATCTTCTCAAGGCCCAGAAAGAATTCTCGGCTCCGGTAAAGTTCGCTCCGCACGCGCGGTCGGCCGACGCGAATGCGGAAGGCGCTTTCAGCGACACGATTGTTGCGCTGCTGCAACGAGCCACAAGACCCGTGGCGCTCGTCGGCGCGGGAACAAAGCTCTCCGGCGCGATCCCGGAACTGCGCCGTCTGCTCGATGATTTGAATATTCCCACCTTCGCTACCGTGCACGGTTTGGGAGCCGTTCCGCCACAATCGCCGTATTACCTCGGCATGGTGGGCATGCACGGAACTCGCGCGGCGAATATGGCGTTGCATGAAACCGATCTGCTGCTGGTTTTCGGTGCGCGCCTGGACGATCGCGTGACGGGCGATCCCACACGCTTCGCGCCGCATGCCCGAATCATTCACTTTGAAATTGATCCGGCACAACTGGATCGCGTGCGGGCCTGTGAGTTGCCGGTGATCGGAAATCTTGCGGATACAATTCCGGCATTCCACGCAGAGCTGCGCCACGCATCCCTGCCCGATTGGAGCGACTGGCGCGCGGTAGCTTGCGGAGACGAACGCGCCGAGCTTGATCCGCGAGGGCTAGCCCAGCCCACGATGCGTTTTCTCGATGAACTGTTCAGCCGGCTGCCAGAAGACAACGTCGTGATCGCCGACGTCGGCCAGCACCAGATGTGGGCGGCACAGCGTTACCGTTCTTCCTCACCGCGCGGATTTATTACGTCCGGCGGGCTAGGAGCGATGGGCTTCGCTCTGCCTGCCGCTGTTGGTGTGCAACTGGCAAAGCCGCAGACCTGCGTACTCTGCGTTTCAGGTGACGGTGGCTTCCAGATGAACATTCAGGAACTCGCCACCGTACGCCGCCTCGGTCTGCCCATAAAAATGGTGATCGTCGATAACAAGTATCTGGGCATGGTGCGCCAGTGGCAGCAGCTCTTCTATGAACGCAACTATGCTGAGACCGATCTGAGCGACAACCCGGATTTCGTCGAGATTGCCAGAGCCTACAGAGTTCATGCTTGGCGGCTGAACGAGGCCGCCATGGCGGCGTATCCAGTATCGGCGGAGACGGGAGATCTCATCGAAAACTTCCTGCGCTCGCGGGATCCGGAGCTTCTCGTATTTGATTGCCATCCCGAGGCCAATGTCTACCCCATGGTTCCAGCGGGCGCGGCGCTTTCGGAGATGGTGTTCGAAGACGAATAGGAATCGAGTAATCGGCTGATTTGTAATTTGAAAACAATTTTTATTCGAGGAAAAACCAGTCATGCAGATTTTTCACATCCGCTATCGCAACGCTCAAGGCGCATTGATGCGAATTTTAAATGCAATTTCCCGCCGCGGGCTCGATCTTACATCGGTGCACGCTGAGGCGGCCGGGCAAGATCACGCAGTGACCGTCCTGCTCGATGTGACGCATAAGCAGATTGGGCAGCTTCGCCGGGAATGGTACAGCATCGTCGACGTGGTCGACGTACATTCCAGCCTGGCTTCGGTCGAGCACGGACATGCGGCATGGACGCCGCTTCCGCCAAGCTCCGCCAGCATTTCCGAGCAGTCGGCGCGCGCGGCCTTGGCTTAGAGTTTGAGATTGGTCGTGTCAGAAGCGTGATGCCTCCTGGGTAAGCATCATGCGAATTGGGGAACCTGCACTGCGGTGCGACTTTTTGCGTCACTGACTGCGGGTTCCCCGTTTTTACCGGTCTTTCCAAAAACGGGCCGCCCGAATCTTCCACGAATCTTTCTCTGTGTTGTAATCTTTCGCCATGGACCTTAAGCATCGCAGCCACGGAATCACCGACGGGCGCGACCGTGCTCCGGCGCGCGCCATGTTCAAAGCCATCGGATTTACCGACGCCGACCTGCACAAGCCGCTCATTGGTGTGGCCAATACGTGGATCGAAACCATGCCTTGCAACTTTCATCTGCGGCGGCTCTCCGCCAAGGTGAAGGAAGGTATTCGCGCTGCCGGCGGCACGCCCATGGAGTTCAACACCATCGCCATTTCTGACGGCGAGACCATGGGTACGGAAGGTATGCGCGCATCGCTTGTGAGTCGCGAACTCATCGCCGATTCCATTGAACTCGTCTGCCGCGGGCAACTGTTCGACGCAGTCGTGTGCGTGGTGGGTTGCGATAAAACGATTCCCGCCGCCGCCATGGCTCTGGCTCGCATGGATCTTCCTGGACTCGTTCTCTACGGCGGCACCATCGCGGCCGGAAGTTATCGCGGGAAAGACGTCACCATTCAGGATGTGTTCGAAGCCGTGGGTGCGAATGCTGCCGGAAAAATCACTGACAAGGAGTTGCACGATCTCGAAGATGTTGCCTGTCCCGGAGCTGGCGCTTGCGGCGGCCAGTACACCGCGAACACCATGTCCACCGTAATGGAGATGATCGGTCTTTCTCCCATGGGCTTCAACAGCGTGCCCGCGATGGATGCGAAGAAAGATCAGGTGGCTTTCGATTGCGGCAAGGTGGTGCTCAATCTGCTGCAAAAAGGAATTCGCCCGCGCGATATTCTCACTCACGATGCTTTTGAAAATGCAATTGCTTCCGTTGCCGCAAGCGGGGGATCGACCAATGCCGTGCTGCACCTGCTGGCGATCGCGCGCGAAGCCGGCGTCGATTTGCAGATTGACGATTTCCAGACGGTCAGTGAGCGCACGCCTTTGCTTGCGGATCTTAAGCCCTCCGGCCGTTTTGTTGCCGCTGACATGCACCGCGCGGGCGGCATCCGTTTGCTGGCGCACCGCCTGCTACGCGGAAACTTTCTCCACCCAACCGCAAAAACGGTGACCGGACTTTCGCTCGGAGCCGAGAGCGAAAGCGCCGTCGAGACTCCCGATCAGGAAGTGATCGCTCCGCTCGATAAGCCGCTGAAAAAGACCGGCGGCCTGGTCATCCTTAAAGGAAATCTCGCGCCCGAAGGCTGCGTGGCCAAGATCAGCGGCCACGAACGGCTCGAGCATCGCGGACCGGCACGCGTCTTCGAGTCTGAAGAAGATGCCATGACCGCGGTGACCAGCAAGAACATTCACTCCGGCGATGTCGTCGTCATTCGCAACGAAGGTCCCAAGGGCGGTCCGGGCATGCGCGAAATGCTGAGCGTCACGGGCGCTCTCGTGGGCGAGGGATTAGGATCCTCCGTCGCACTGTTGACCGATGGCCGCTTCAGTGGCGCAACCCACGGACTCATGGCCGGCCACGTCTCGCCGGAAGCCGCGCTAGGCGGCCCGATCGGCGCGGTGCGTGATGGGGACATGATCCGCTTCGACGTGAAAACCCGCACCCTGGAAGTTGAAATCAGCGCCGAGGTTCTTCGCCAACGAATGCAGGAATGGAAGCCGCCTCAGCCCCGCTATTCCACCGGCGTCTTCGCCAAGTATGCCGCGCTGGTCTCCTCCGCCTCGCAAGGCGCAATCACCCGCCCGCCAAAATAGAAAGGAGCGGCCTAGCCGCTCCTTCATTTCTGTGATCGGATCAAGGCTACTGTGTGCAGCCCGGGTCAAACGCCGTAAGCGCGTTGGCCGCCGCGGCGATGGCGCAGTTGTAGACGGCGCCCGTGGAGTCAAAGTAGTTGTACTGTTGCGCAGCCAATTGTCCCGTATTCCCCAGAAGATTGAATGACGAATCGAACTCCAGCGTATCTACATACTGTCCGGCATTCTTGAGAAAACTCGAGTAAGTCACAGCGCCAGATTGTACGGTGCTTGTGGTGTCCTGGTAGGTTTGACTCGCGTTTGTGGTTAGGTTGATGTTTCCATTGGAGAGTACGACCTCCGAGATGTCAACCGTCAGCGGAAAAGTGAAATCCTGAGAGGTGATGACCGGCGGCGCCCCTTTCCGAGTCACCGTCGTATTGGAGTTCAGTATCGTATTCTGCGAGACGTTCTCTACATATTTTGTTGCCGTGATGTTGAAATACTGATGGTTGGTGAAGTTGGCACTCTGCGCCACGTTCGTCGTCACCTTCCCCTTGGAAGTGTTCACGTAACCAGAAATCACGAAGCTCCGGTTCGAAGTCACGCTCACCGATCCTCGAAGGTACGTTGGCTGCACGTTGAGATTCTCGGTGACCACCGGAGAGGGCCCAGTCAGAGTGTTTTCCGTCACCGCTCCCGTAATAATCGGCGTAGTTGGATCACGATAGACCAGCACCGATCCAGTCGCCGAGAAATAACTGTCGGCGTTGTAAACACTGAGCGAAACTGTGTGTGGCAGGCCGTTGCTTAACAATCCGGCGAAGGGTGTGAGGTTCACGCGATAAGGTGTGAAATTAAGCGTCTGCACGCCGGGAATCGGGAACCACAAGAAAGGATCGATGCCGCCAGTAAAAATCCAGGGAAATACCGGTGCCACGCCGGCCGGCTGTCCGTCAATGGTAATCTCCGTCTCGCGGAATCCGGTGTTGCCGCAACCGGTTTCCAACTCCGTCTCCACATCATTGGGCGAGCAGGTGTACCAGAACTCATCGGTCGACTGGCCTTGCGCGTAAACATCCAGATAGGCGCTCTGCACATTCAACGGAAAAGTGAATGTGCCGGAGAGCGTACTCGAACCCGTGTTCAGCGCAACGGTTCCGCCCGAGGGACCAGCCGAAAGTGCCAGCACCTGGTCCGCGGCCACCGGCGCGGTTTGTCCTTCCCCCAGCGGATAGAACTCCAGCGAAGCCGATGCATAAATCGTCGAAGTCAGTCCGCAGCACAAAGTATTTCCGATGTCGGCCTGTCCTGTCCGCGGAACGTAAAAGATCGAGCTGTAATCGGTAAGGTCGTTTTCAATGTGCCACGAGGGACCTTCACTCGGTGATGGCTCGGAGGTCGTTCCAAAATAAATGTTCACCGGGCCCAGCCAGAAATTAGCCGTGCGGTCGTATTGAATGCCGGCGCTCACATTGATGTCCGCTTCCAGCACAACCTTTGCCCATGGACCGGGACAATCCGGTGGCGGAGCATAACTGAAATTTTCTACGTTGAAATCGTAGAAGCTCGCATCGCTAAAAAGCTGTACTACACAAGGCGTCGTCGAAGGCCGGGTCACCAGCGGATCGGCGGTCACCGTGTTTGCCGAACCGATTACATAGGGACCAGAAGCGAATACGCAGGGAACGAGAATTAGGGCAAGCAACAGCGGAAGAATAATTCGGGCCAAGCGAGCCGTGGGGGGCATGCGAAATCCTCCTGGTACATGTGGCAAAAGCCGCGCCCATCGCCCTTCCTGGAGCTAGAGCGGGAGACTGGCAGACGGGGCAGCTCTAGCGCGCAAGTATTGCGCGTGGAGCGGGAAGGTGTCAACTAAAGACAAAAGTCTCCACTCCGTAGGATTGCCCTGAGGCATATTTTCTCCCGGCTTTCGCTGGCACGATCGGGAGGTTAAAGTGCCCATCGGTGCCAGTTCGTCGGGCCCTGAAATCACGCTATACTACTGGGGCCTCGCTTCCCCCCGGGCAGGAACAATTCAGCACTATTTTAGGTATTTCATACTTATGGCCGCTCATAGCGAGCCGATCGCGCCGAAGAAACGTCTGGACTCATGGAAGGAAATTGCCGCCTTCTTCGCTCGCGACGAGCGCACCGTCAAGCGTTGGGAAAAAGAGCGCGGATTGCCCGTGTACCGCGTACCGGGAAGCGCTCGCGGCGGTGTCTTCGCCTACTCCGACGAATTGGTGGAGTGGCTCAAGGCCCCGAATCACCCTCCAGAAGTCGATCAAATTGCCATGGAGAATGCTGCCGCGCTGGAAGGTCGAAGGCGCCCGCCCACCCCCGAATTGCCGACCACCACGCTTGCTCCCAGCGGCGCGGTTCACTCGTCTGATCCTGCTTTTGATCTCCGCTCACCTGGCGTTTCAAAGCTTGCTGCGGCCAAGTCTCTTCTCTGGCTTTTGCCTTTCGCACTGCTCGCCGCCACTTTTCTCGTCTTCTCCTTCGGTCATCGCGAGCCCCGGTTCAGGAACGCCCTCGCCGCACCGCACGTGGCCGACGCTGAATCCCAAGATCTATATCTAAAGGGACGCTATTATTTTGAAAAGCGCACGCCCGACGACCTGAATAAGGCAGTCGATCTCTTTACGCAGGCAATCGTCCACGATCCAGCCTATCCGGCGCCGTATGTGGGACTCGCCGACACCTACAACTTGCTGCGCGAGTACAGTGCGATGCGGCCAGAGGAAGCATATCCCCGCGCTCGTGCTGCCGCCAGCAAAGCGGTCGAGCTCGATCCCAATTCCGCCGAGGCCCACAACTCTCTGGCATTCGCCACTTTTTGGGGATTCTTTGACGCGGCCACCGCCGAGCGCGAGTTCAAGCGCGCCATCGAACTGGACCCAACTTTATCCCGCGCTCATCATTGGTACGCCACTTTCCTCATGGAGATTGGGCGCAATTCGGACGCACTGGCTGAGATCGAACGCGCCCGCCAGCTCAATCCCTCTTCCACTCCCATCCTCGCCGACAAGGGGATCATTCTTGCGGTGGCCGGGAAGAAAGAAGAGGCCAGAACCCTGCTCATGCAACTCGCGGCTTCGCAGCCCGACTTCATCCATCCTCACCAATATCTGGCTGAGATCTATTTTCAGGAAGGAAATTACTCCGGCTACTTCCAGGAGACGCGGAAGCTCGCGCATCTGCGGAATGACGCGAACGCGGAGAGGATCGTTGACGCCGAGGAGAAAGCGTACAACGGCGGTGGTCTGACAGCACTCCTTGAAGCGCGGCTCCGAATGGCTCAGGAATCTTTCGATCGTGGTCTCGGCTCCGCCTTCGATGTAGCCGAGGGGCACGCAGCTTTAGGCCAGATGGATGAGGCCATGAAATATCTCGAAATCGCTTACCAACGGCACGATCTCTCGCTGGTCACCCTACCGGTCAAAAAAGCGTTTCAACCGCTGCACCAAAACCAGGAGTTCCGCGATCTCGTTGCCAAAATCGGACTTCCTCCAATCCCTTGATGTCTTTGGCGTAGAACCTTCGACTGTGTAAACTAACCTCGCGATGAGAACCCTCCCCCGAGCGACGCCTGCGCGCTGTCCGTTTCTTCCCGCGGCGCTAGCGACGCTGGTCTCCGTACTCTTTTGCGCATGCGCTCCAGTAAGTTCTGCCTCGGCCTACAACGCCCATCCCAAGCTGGTCGTCGTAATCGTCATCGATCAATTTCGCGGCGACTACCTGGAGCGCTATCACGATAAATTCGGCGAGGGCGGATTCCGCCTGCTCATCGACCACGGCGCCAATTTCACCGACTGTAACTACGATTATGCCAATACCCGCACCGCTCCCGGCCATGCCACGCTATTTACCGGTGCCTACACCAACGGCCACGGTATCGCTGCGAACGAGTGGTGGGATCCCAAGAAGAAGCGCATCGTAACTTCGGTGGAGGATGACGATACCAAGCTCGTCGGCGTTAACGACGACGGAGTAAACAAGGCAGGCGCGTCCCCACATAATCTGCTCGCCGATACGCTGGGAGATGAACTCAAACTCTCGACCCAAGGCAAGGCACGAGTATTTTCCATTTCTCTGAAAGATCGCGCCGCCGTTCTGCCCGGCGGTTTCGCGGCCGACGCCGCTTATTGGATTGATCCGAAGAGCGGGAAGTGGATTACTTCCACCTACTATCGTCCCGACCTGCCAAAGTGGGCGCAGGATTTCAATTCCAGCGACCGGGCAGCAAAATATTGGGACCGCGATTGGAAAAATGCGAATGGTGAGGTCTTGCGCTCGACCCCGCACCGCAAGGGGAAAGACGGCTCCGATGCCGGTTTCTACGAAGTGATCGGTTCCACTCCCTTCGCCAACGAGTACGAATTGGAATTCGCCAAGGAGTTAGTCATCTACGAAAATCTCACCGACGGCCAGGCTACAGATCTGCTCGCCATCAGCCTCTCTGCGAACGACATCCTCGGCCATCAGGTCGGACCAGATTCACCCGGGATGGCCGCTATGGCAATAGCGCTCGACCGCGAACTCGCCGACTTCTTCAATTTTCTTGGTCACCAGGTCGGCCTGGCCAACATCTGGATTGCGCTCTCAGCCGACCATGGAGTTTCCACTCTGCCGGATGCAGCCAAGAAGTTGCGCATTCCTGCTGCAAATTTGGACGCGCGCAAACTCGAAACGCAAATCAACGAGGCGCTGACCGCGAAGTTTTCTCCACGACATGCGGCTTCCTACATCAGGCTCGACTACCCCGTGGCCTGGCTCGATCAGAACGCCTTTGCGGCTGCTCACATAAAAGAGCGTGACGCGGAAACTGCCGTCGGAGAAGCCTTGGAACAGGCTGGATTACGCGGCTACTTTACCAAGTCACAGCTCGCGGCAGGTGAAGTTCCCGCTACCGCGCTCGGCAGGAAATTCATGCACAGCTATTCTCCCGAAGGCAGTTGGTACGTGATGGGTGTTCCGGAGCCCTACGCCGTTGGCCCGGCAAAAGGCACAGATCACGCATCCCCTTACACTTACGACACGCATGTGCCGTTGGCTTTTTATGGATTGCCATTTCGCACGGGAACTTATCGCACGCACGCCGAACCAATTGACCTGGCGGCCACGTTGGCATCGCTGCTTGGCATCAACGCTCCCACGCATTCTGTGGGACGCGTGTTGACCGAGGCGCTGACTCCTCAGCATCACGCGGAAGAGGCCGGCGGGATGGCGGAAAGGCCGCCCCAGTGACCTCCTCTTCCCCCGAAAACGACGCCAAGTCCGCTCTTGATCTCAGCGTGAGCTTCGCTGGCATCGAGCTCAAGAATCCCATCATCGCGGCCAGCGGAACTTTTGGATACGGCGTCGAGTTTGAAGACGTTGTTCACCTCGACAAACTGGGAGGCTTCGTCGTCAAAGGTCTTTCGCGCGAGCCGATGATCGGCAACCCGCCGCCTCGACTGTGGGAAACCGCAGCCGGCATGCTCAATGCCATCGGCCTGCAGAATATCGGCGCCCCGGCTTTTCTCGAAGAAAAGATGCCCCGGCTCCGCCAGATCAAGAACATCGTGGTTCTTGCCAACGTCTTTGGCTACACCCGCGAGGATTACGAAAGAACTATCGAAATTCTCAACGACGGTGAAGGCATCGCCGCCTACGAACTGAACGTCTCCTGCCCCAACACCGCCTACGGCGGTCTGCAGTTCGGCAGCGATCCACGCTCCCTCGACGAAGTGGTAACTACGGCGAAGCGCGTCGCCCAACGCCCTCTCATCGTCAAGCTTTCTCCCAACGTTACTAGCATCGCGCAGATGGCGCACATCGCCCAGGAAGCCGGCGCCGACGCCATTTCGCTGGTCAATACTTTCGTGGCCATGGCCATCGACCCCGAGACTCGCAAGCCCCGCATCGCCAACGTCACCGCTGGACTCTCCGGTCCCGCCATCAAACCGATTGCCTTGCGCATGGTCTACGACGCGGCCCACGCGGTAAATATTCCTGTGATCGGGATGGGTGGCATTTCAACCGCGCCCGATGTTGTCGAATTCATGCTCGCCGGCGCGACCGCCGTGCAGATTGGCACCGCCAGCTATTGGGATCCCTGCGCTACCGAGAAGATCGTGGACGACCTGCAGCGCTGGTGCACCGACCACGAAGTCAAGCGCATCGCCGATCTCATCGGGGGCCTGATTGTCGAATAGTGGCCACCGAATCTCTGATATCGCGTTACCGCCAAGAACGCCGAGAGCGCACCGACAAAACGGGTGGAAGATAAAACGGCTAGAAAACAGATTGGCTATGCTCGTCTCGGCGTGCTCCGCGATCTCGGCGGTAAGAAGTTACCGACCGCGCGTATACCAGATCGATCCGGGAGATTTGTAATTCCGCCCTTCACCCCACACCACGTGCGTGGTGCCCAGGTTGTCGATGGCAATCGAGAAGTAATCGCCAAATGGAAAGCGGAAGCCCTCGGGCAGAATGTAATCGTAGCCGCGCGCCGGGCCAGAAAGTTGCACCTCCGCCGACCATGTCGCCCCACCGTTACTCGAACTGCGCTGAAACACATTCCACATAGGCTGGTTGGGCAACGCATGGTTCCGGGTATCCATCCACGCGATGCGCACGTCCCCGCCAACGCCCGCGGTAATCGCAGGAAAACAATGCTCCGCCAGAGCGCCCGCCGAGGAAACGTCCACTTTGCCGGACCAGCTTGCCCCGCCGCTGGTGGAAGACGAAAAATACATCCGTTCAGGGCCACCGTTCGATGTGCCTGCATTCCACAGCGCGTACAGAGTTCCCGCCGCATCGGACGCCAGCGCAACCTGTGCTCCCAGGTAGCCAGTCTCGCAACTGGCAGCCGAGCAATCCGGTGGTGCGCCGGAAGCGTCCAGCAGCACTGTGTTCCAGTTGCGTCCTCCATCTGTCGATTGGCTCACGTATAGGCTGACCGGGCGGTTGCTGGATTCTCTACCGTACGATGTCCACGAAAAATACACGGCCCCAGTCGGATCGATGGTCGCGCCGCCCGCCAGCGACGAGCCCGCTCCAGCATCAGGATTTACCAGGGTCGAGGCGAACGTCTGGGCGTAGTCATGCGACGCCGCTACCTGAAAATTTTCTTCGTGATTAAATCCCACATACACATCGGCGCCGTGCACCGCCAGCACCGGCTTGTCGGCGTCCTCGGGCGAATGCTCCGCCCTGGTCAAGTACCACGAGCGCCCGAAGTCCTGCGACCTTGCCACCATCACATCGCGTTTATTGTTTTGCAGCCAGGAGGCATACACCGTCTGCCGGTCCACCGGATCGACCACAATTTGCGGATCAAATTGACCGCTCGACGAAGGCACGATCGGATGCGGTGCTTCCCACGACACGCCGTTGTCATTGCTGACCAGCAGAGCCATCGTCGGTATGCTGCAGACCCGGCAGTCCCTTACCGCACCATATTGGGGAAACAGAATGTAGATATGTCCGTGACCATCGGCGGCCAGAGCGGGTTCCCACTGATCGCCAGTGGTATAGCCGACGCGGCGCTGCGGAGTGAAATTCGGAGCGGCCAGGGCGGCTTGCGCAGTTGCCATTGCCAAAAGTAGCCAGATGACAAACTGTTGCACACTCTTGGCTCGGCTGGACCTTAAAACCACACACTTCTCCTGGAAAGCTACTGCGACAACCTTGCCGAACTCTATCCCGAACTTTCCCATAGCGTCAATTACCCAAAAAGGCCAGAAGAGCCTTCCCGCCGCGTTACTTTTCCTGCCACCCATCATCTAATATCTATCTAACAATTAGCTTGTTACCATCGTGTAAAAATTCGGGAAATTAATTCCCAGCGCAGGAGCGATCCTAAGATGCAGAAAGCTACATTCGCAGCGGGATGTTTCTGGGGAGTCGAAGCCACCTTCCGGCAATTGCCCGGCGTGGTCGCTACCCGGGTCGGCTATACCGGCGGGAACACCGACAGTCCCACCTATAAGGAAGTTTGCACCGACCGCACCGGCCACGCCGAGGCCGTAGAGGTCGAGTTCGATCCGGCCAAGATTCGCTACGAGGATCTGCTGAAAGTCTTCTGGGAGAACCACGACCCCACCCAGCTCAACCGCCAGGGACCCGACTGGGGCACGCAATACCGCTCCGCCATTTTCTTCCATTCGCCCGAGCAGCAGGCCGCCGCGCAAGCCTCGAAAGAATCGCTTGAGAAGGCCCACCGTTATTCCAAGCCAATCGTCACCCAGATCGTTCCGGCGGTAACTTTCTTCCCTGCCGAGGACTATCACCAGCAGTATCTGGAAAAGCGCGGCATGGCCAGTTGCCACATCAAGACGTAAATAAGTTGGCGAAACATCGGCAGCAAACGCGAAAGAATATCGCTTGTGAGCTGCCTACGCTGCCGTCAACAACATCGGCGCGCCCTTCGTAATCACTAGTGTGTGCTCGTAGTGCGCCGACGGCCTGTGATCCGCCGTGATCATAGTCCATTGATCCGGCGCGACAAATGCCCGTCCCGATCCCGCCGCAATAATTGGCTCGACGGTAATCACCAGACCCTCAGTCAAGACTTGACTCGCCTCCGGATCGGCGAAGTTTGGCACTCGTGGCGCTTCATGAATCGTGCGTCCAATGCCGTGCCCGCCCAGATCGCGAATCACGGAAAATCCGCTGCGCCTCACTTCTCGCTCCACGGCCCGTCCAATGTCGGAAACCCGAAAACCGGCTCGCGCCACCAGCATGGCCTTTCCAAACGCTCGCTCCGCGCACTCCATCAGGCGTCGCCGCTCTTCCGTCACCTCGCCCACAGGAACCGTTACAGCGGCGTCCGCCATGAATCCATCTTTCTCGATCGTCACATCCAGCTTGACCAAATCGCCGCTCCGCAATACGCGCTTGCCAGGAATGCCATGCACCGCTTCCTCGTTGACACTGATGCAGTTCACGCCGGGAAATTTGTAAACCAGCGCCGGAGCGGATCGTGCTCCGTGCTGCATCATCACGTCACCGCCTACTTCGTCGAGTTCGCCCGTAGTGATTCCCACGCGCACCGCGCTCTTCATGGCGCTCAGCATCAGACACACGATTGCGCCAGCGGCGCGCATCCCCGCCAACTCTTCCGGCCCATTGATGGACATGGATACCTCACGGACATGATACCGAAAGTGGGCAGTGATCAGTGGCCAGTAAAGGCTGCGTAGGATGGCTTACTGACCGCTGGTAAATCAAACTGCCAGGGGTTCCCGGGGTCCGAAGAAAAAAAGCAGGACGAAGCCCCCAATGTAGAACGGCAGGCTCTGCTGAAAACTGCAGCCCAGGAAACGCAGAATCAAGCCGAACAATCCCAGCGCCTCACACAATGCGTAGGTCGCAATATAGCCGCTCCGCCAATGGTTCAGTGTAAGCGAATCGTCAGGGTGGGAAGCCAGGCTTTGCGCGGAGCGCAACACCAGCGTGCGCCTTACTACAAAGATCACTCCAACAATGGCCACGCCCGCAGTGGTGAAAACATAGCTCAGCGAAGGATCCACGCCTCGAGCCCGCGCTCCCAGAACTTCACCCGCCGCAGCATATAGAAGAATGCTGCCCAGCATGGTCCACTGCACCACACGCAGTGTTCTGATTGTCCCCCTCATTACATGTATTCTCGCGCAGTTCTCCGCGAGCAAGCGAAAAATCTTTCGTCCAGAATCCCCGTTGGCAATATTGGCATCTCGAACTAAGGAACTCAATCCGTCTGTATCGAACGGACCTTGGTCGAAAAAGCGGGACAAGATTCTCGAACACAGTGCTTCGAACCTCAACCGGGCATTCAAAGACCATTCTTTGGGGGGCGAAGACTTGATCGAGGAACGGTCCAAAAACTTCTTGAATGTGGCTGTCAAAATCTGGCCGCGATCCTAGTCTCCCGGCCACGGTTTGTGAGGGTATCAGGCCAAGAGTTGCTGTTTGACGCCCGGCGCGTGACGACGATAGGCTTCAGCGAAGGTCGAGCAACCCACAACAGTTGGAGTGTCACTATGAATGATTTAAAGACAAGAGAGCCGGCCAACGATCCCCAGGATTTGGAGCGATTGTTGGTAGCGAGAGAGAACGCGGGAGATGTTACTGGCATGACGGCGTTGTTCGAGCCAGACGCGGTAATCGACATTGGCGGTGGAACGTTCCTGCGTGGCAAAGAGGCCATTCACGAGTTTTTTACTAAACTACAGGTTACGGGGTTTGGACCGGAAAAACGAAAGTTCGAGTTCGGAGAACAGCGACCAGCGCTCATTTGCGGTGATCTGGCCCTCACCTCGACGCGCAGCCGTAATGGTACGGTGACCTCGGAAGTTGCGCGGCGCCAGAAGGATGGAACGTGGCTATGGGTGATTGACAGGTATTCCGTCTCTTGGTGATTGGCAGGTATGCCGTCACCTAAGCGCTCTCTTGCGCGGGCGCTTACGACTCAGCCTACGACGCAGACTAGTGATGCTGTCCATGCTCGTGCACTCCCGGCCGCATTCGCAGAAAAATCTGAAATGACACGGGATAGTTCCCGTAAGCCGCATCCAGCACGGCTGGCTTCGAGTAAACCGTTACATCTGCGCCCAGCCCCAGTTGCCAAGCATGATTCTGTACCAGATCGCGCACTCCTCCGAACGTGTACGCACCGATGCGGTAGACCGGATGCACTGTAGCCTGGGGAAATAGTTCGTCCTTATCGACCAGTTCCATCCGCGTAAACGCATAATCGCGCCGCAAGAAGTTCAGCGTGGATTCCAACAGGTAGCTATTCAGCCTATCGCTACCGATCTTGTGCACGCGTCCCCACACCGCCGTCGTCGTCCAATTCCCCGCCGCCATCGGCCGGTTGTACTCCACAGACGCCGTCTCCCGCCATTGGTTCGAGGGTTCCAGCGCCTCGGGGTGGTCGAGATGCCCAATACTGTATTGCGCGGTCCAGTTTCGGTCGGGAGCAACACTGCCGCGCACCGACCAGGAATCCAGCGCAGCTGGCTGGATACTCCAGCGTTCTTCATTCGGTTCGTGGCCGTTGAACGTCGAGCCTTCCAGCTTGAACCGGTCGATCACAAATCCCGTCGTGACCACGCCGAAACTGGTATGCGTGGAATCCTGCAAATGATGGCTGAGCGGCGCCAGCGGCAACTCCGCAGCAGACGTCCGGTGAATGTAGGTCACCGGCCCCAGCGCCGGCTCCGCGGACGGTCCCCCATATAACTCCCACGAGATTTTTGTTGAAAGCGGCAGCGTGTACAGCGCTGCCAACTCGGCAAAAACATTGTGCGGATGCTGGTGATCGATCAGTGGCTCGCCGTGATAGGTCTCGCCTGTCTGAAATAATTCCGGGAAGCCGGGATGCGGCGAGGTCAGCGACTCCGCAGAGAACATCTGCCGCAACAGAATGGTTCCACCCCAGAGTTTGTGCTGCTCCATCAGCATCTCCCAATTCACGGACTCGGCTTTACCCTCGCCCCGCGGCCCACCTTGCTGGTTGTAGCCAATAAAGATCACGCCGTGCGCCATCAACTCCCAGCCGCCATGCATCACCATCCACGCATGCTCCGGCACTGACGCCGGCTCCCACGCTGTTCCTGATCCATCGTGCGGCGAAGGCATCTGCATGGATTTTTGCGACTCGATCGGCATCTGCATTCCGCTCATCGAAGAATCCTGCGCGGACCCTGGGATCGACAACGCACAAAGAACGACCGAAGCCACAACAGTTGGACGTAAGAAAATATTGCTCACAACAATCCCCCATCGCGAAGAAAAAACTGCATCGCGCAATGCGCCCGATAAGCGCATCACCCAAGAAAAAATGAGAGGGAGATTTGGTTAGATTCGAAGAACCGCAACGCCGGGCGGGCCGCCAGAAGGCGTAATTGCCGGAAGAAACACAGAGCCTCCGCTCGTGGCCGCGAGAACGGGAGTCACCTCAGCCCGCAACGCATGCAGCGCCGGACGCGGCCTGACGACGCTCGTCACCAGCGGCACGGCATGGCGGCTCAGGCAGCAACGGTAATCCGCCTGGTACGGATGGGATGGCATTGGGCTCAGATGACAGCCAGCCATGGAGGAAGAAGAATGCGCTGACGCCGACAGAACACAAATCGCTCCCGCGCCTGCGGCAACAACTGATCCCAACACCATTATGGCGACGAGTTGGGAGAAAAACCTGGACACGATCAGCAGACCTTTACGTTCCGGTAATCTTCACCCGAAGTTCTTCCGGCAGCCGTTCCCGAATCTCGGGAGGCAGGCGGTCATGCACCCGCCGAGCACCTTGCTTCGCCGCATCCAGCACCGTAACCGGCGCGGGGGTGGCCACCGCTACCACCAGCCAGATCAGCGCGGATAGGGCAAACCCCGCCAGCGCCGCGATCTCGAGCCAGAATGCGTGCCGCGGTCCAAAATGGCGAATCACTCCAAAAGCCAGCAAAAACACGCCGCCCGAAATCGAAGCCAGTGCGATCAGGCCGACATCAATGATGCGGTTCAAACGTTGCCGGCTGCGGCACCGCTCGCATCCCGCGAAGTGGCTTTCGTAGTCGCCACGCATCTCCAGCGCCAAGCCGGAAATGTCGTACCGCCAGCCCGCCAGTATCTTACCCACGATTGGATCAGTGCACTGCTGACTCATAAGTGACTGCAGTTGGAGCGACCTACAGCTGAATTGGCGCCAGAACCTCGGATTGCATCGCCACCAGCACGCGGTTGTGAAACAGCCCACCACGCAGCGCCAACGCTTTTTCTGCCTCTCTCCGCGCTATTTCCGGATGATTGTTCTCCTCAGAGAGATGCGCCAGCACGACAAAAGCTGCTTTATTATCATAGTCTCCCGCAAAGAAATCCGCGAGTTTCTCGTTCGAGAGGTGCCCCGTCGGACTTCCCACCCGCTGCTTTACCGACCACGGATAGGGCCCCGAGCGCAACATCTCAACTCCATGATTCGATTCCATGACCAGAATGTCCGAACCGCGTAACTGGTCGCGCGCATTCGGCAGCAAGCGCCCGAGATCAGTGGCAAATCCCACCTTGATGCCTTCGGTGCGAAAAGTAAACCCAACCGGATCCTCCGCATCATGCGGAATCGTGAACGGGGTTACCGCGATGTCGCCCACCTGAAACGAATATCCCGACCGGAACTCCTCCAGTTTTTCCAGCTTGGGCCGTTCGCCGTTCTCATTGCGCAGCGCTCGGGCCCACGCCCGGTGCGTCTTCTCGGTCATAAAGACCGGAATGCGCAACTTCCTGGCCAGCGTCGCTAGTCCGTATACATGATCGGAATGTTCGTGAGTAATCAGGATGGCGGAGAGCGACTGCGGATCTTCACCCAGCGATTTCATGCGCTTGAAAGTCTCGCGGCAGGAAATCCCGGCATCGACCAGAATCTTGGTTCGGGCGCTGGCCACAAACGCACAATTTCCCCGGCTCCCGCTGGCCAGCATCGAGACAGTCACACCCATTCTCGCAGCATACTCGACCCTGCTGTGGAACTGGGAGTACTTTCTTGGTTATCCGATACCTTGGAGCAGTGATCGGTGGTCAGTGGCCAGCGAGAAAAAACCGGAAGCGAAAACTGGCCACTGAGCACTGACCACTGCTTTCATTTCCCCTGCCGCAGATTATCAATCACCCGGCGCATGACGGCGCCGCCGTACGCGCCAGCCATTCCCGGCAGCGCGGTGAGAAACGACCCATATACCTGTCCCCGCGTCGGCTTCAAGGCCAAGATGGTGTATGCCCCAAGTTCTGCCAGCGGGATAAACACCACCACAGCCACCACCCACCGCCAGGGCCAGCGCGGCCGCAGTAGTCCCAGCAACATGCAGGCAGCCAGCACCAGCAAAGCCGTGAATAGTAAGTCATTGACGACAACGTCTACCCACCCCGTTCCCATCCCCGCGATAGGGGCAAGGACGTAGCAAGCCACATCGCTCTTTGTTTGAGTTTGAGTTTCAGGCGAAACTGTCTCGCTCGTCATACTTGCCGCCGGTTTCTCTCGGTACTAGGTACTCGGTACTTGGCACTCGCTACCAGCAATTCCTAATACTTGTAAAATCCTCTCCCGCTTTTCCTCCCCAACCAACCCGCATCCACCATCTTGATCAGCAGCGGACACGGCCGGTACTTGGGATCGCCCAGCCCATCCAGCATCACCCGCATAATGTCGAGGCAGACATCGAGCCCGATAAAATCGGCCAGCGTCAGCGGCCCCATCGGATGCGCCATCCCCAGCTTGAACACTTCATCAACCGCCTCCGGCGTAGCCACGCCCTCCATCACCGCGTACATAGCCTCATTCAACAGCGGCATCAGCACGCGGTTGGAGACAAATCCCGGCGCATCGTTCACCTCGACCGGCGTCTTCTCCAGCTTTAGCGACAGGTTCCGAGTTTCAGAAAATGTTTCCTGCGATGTGGCCAGCCCGCGAATCACCTCCACCAACTTCATCACCGGCACAGGATTAAAGAAGTGCATCCCGATCACTTTCTCGGGACGCTTGGTCAGCGCGGCAAGTTTGGTGATCGAGATCGACGACGTATTCGAGGCCAGAATCACTTCCGGACGGGCAAGTCGATCGAGATCGCGAAAAATCTCTGTCTTGATTTCGAACTTCTCGGTCGCGGCTTCCACGATGAAGTCGCAATCCGCCAGCTTGGCGCGCTCGGTCACCGGCGCGATACGTCCAAGAGCTGCGGCCTTATCCTCCGCCGTGATCTTATTCTTCGCGACCTCGCGATCAAGATTCTTGGTAATCGTCGCAATCCCGCGCTCCAGGAAACGCTGTTCCACATCGCACAAAATCACGTTGAAACCGCTGCGCGCAAACACATGCGCAATCCCGTTCCCCATCGTCCCCGCACCGATCACTCCCACTTTTTGAATCTGCATAGGCATTACCTCGATGAAAACGTTCGAGTCTATCACCCGAGCGGGTGCCCCATCCTTAACGTCGCGCCTTCTACGACCTTAGGGTGGGGGGTTTTGACTTTATTCTGTCGATCCTGAGGACTCCGTTCGGTCGCTCCCCTCGGAGTGTGGATCGCGATAGAGTGCCGACTTCCTTGGGCCTTGGGGCCAATAACCCGAAATGCGACTGGCATTGCTGTCACCCAGGTTGCAAATTATGACGCCGCAAATCAGGGCGATGATTAGCGCACTGACATTTATTAGAATTTGGGTGCCTGTCCTGAGTGGACAAAACAAAAAAACCACCCCTGCCAACCCACAGACGAGCTTTGTAACCGCCAAAACTAGGCGCTTGTCCATGACGTGTAGACTCGCCCCATTCTACCCATCACCCCTCTGCCCTAGGTGTAAAATGGTGAATACACCCTGCTACCTAGCTTCAAAGTTCGAAAGGATTCCCCATGGCAACCCTGGAAGCCCCCGTTCGGCCGCGCACGCAATCTTCTCATCAAGGCCCTTTCATCAACGAGCCCTTCTACGATTTCCGCCACGAAGACAACGCCCGCAAGATGCGCGCTGCCATCGAACGCGTCCGCGGCCAGCTTGGCCGCGAGTATGATCTCGTCATCGGCGGCCGGCGCATCAAGACCACCGACAAGATCAAATCGTTGAATCCTTCGAAGCCGTCCGAAATCGTCGGCATCCACCAGAAGGCCGGCAAAGAGCACGTTGAGCCCGCGATGCAAGCCGCCTTGAAGGCCTTCACCACGTGGAGCCGCACAACGGTGGAGGAGCGCGCCAGCCTACTCTTCCGCGCTGCCGACCGCATGCGCGAACGCAAAATGGATTACATGGCCTGGCTGGTTTTCGAAGTCAGCAAGAATTGGGCCGAGGCCGATGCTGACATCTCCGAAGCCATCGATTTCTGCGAATTCTATGCCCGCGAAGCTCTGCGCTTTGCGAAAACAGCGCCGCCCGTGCAGATGCCGGGCGAGCACGACACGCTCACCTACATTCCCCTAGGCGTGGGCGCGGTGATTCCCCCATGGAATTTCCCTTGCGCCATCATGGCTGGCATGACTCTCGCCTCCATCGTCAGCGGCAACACCGTAATCCTGAAGCCCTCCAGCGATTCTCCCACCATCGCCGCTAAATTCATCGAACTACTGGAAGAAGTTGGCATGCCCGAAGGAGTGGTGAACTTCTGCCCCGGCGCCGGCGCCAGCTTTGGCGATGCCGTCGTCGCGCATCCGAAAACTCGCTATATCGCTTTCACCGGATCGCGCGAGGTTGGCCTGCACATTAACAAGGCTGCCGCCACGCAAGCTCCCGGCCAGATTTGGATCAAGCGCACTGTCCTCGAAATGGGCGGCAAGGACGCCATCATCGTCGACGCCGATGCCGATATCGATTCCGCCGTCGAAGGTGTTGCCCAGGCGGCATTCGGTTTCCAGGGACAGAAGTGCTCCGCCTGTTCGCGCGCCATCATCGACGAGCGCATCTACGACAAGTTTCTCGAACAACTCAAAGCTCGCGTCGAAAAAATCACCGTCGGCGATCCCGCGGAAAATGCCAACATGGGCGCTGTCATCAATGAAGGTTCGATGAAGACGATTCTCGAATACATCGAGCAAGGCAAGAAGGATGGACGCCTCCTCACCGGAGGCACCCGCGCCACCGAAGCGGGAGAAGGCTATTTCATCCGCCCCACCGTGATCGCTGACATTCCCGCCAAATCAAAACTCGAACAGGAAGAAATCTTTGGCCCGGTTCTCGCCGTGATCAAGGCGCGCGGCTTCGATCACGCTCTCGAAATCGCCAATGACACTGAGTTCGGCCTCACCGGCGCCATCTACACAAAATCCAGAGACAAGATCGATCGCGCCACTCGCGACTTCCACGTGGGCAATCTCTACATCAACCGCAAATGTACGGGTGCCATGGTGGGTGCTCATCCCTTCGGAGGATTCAATATGTCGGGCACGGATTCCAAGTCCGGTGGCCCGGACTATTTGTACCTGTTCACCCAGGCGAAGTCGGTGGCCGAGAAAGTCGGGTAATCCTTTTGTTCTCTATCGGCAACTAATGTCCTTAGGGAATCTTGTTACTTATCCCCCGGCCGGACTATTCATGGCAACATGTACTGGGCCGAGTCATTGGGAAGCGTTCCGTTCGACGTCCGACTGCATAAGCAACGGAGGTCCCATGCTGTATATCTTGCGCCTCGCCAATGGGGATTGCGTCATTGCCATGGCCGCTGACGAGCGCAGCGCTCTCGAAACCGCCAGGAGACTTAATGAGGACGCGGCGGCCGAAGTCGTAGCTGTGCGGCCTCTTGATGGTTTCGCAGTTCAGTTCTCTCCCACAGAAGATGGAAGCCTGGAAGTCGTGCACTGGGACGACGCAACGTTGGACAACATTCTCGCCAACGAATATCCCTGCCTGAACGAAGCCTACTGCCGCGCCAATGCCGAGCCCTTTCTAAAACCGTCTGATTCCGAGGAACCAATCCTCTCCCATTTGAAGTCCGAGTACGAGCGGAACACAGAACTCATTCGCGACGGCCTTCGGCTCGAGCTCGAAAGGTTCAATCAGCAACAAGTTCGTTCGAAGGCAGACAGCGACGGAGCTGCCGGACAGAGCGCCCACGCGAAATCAGCTCCATAGAGAAAATCATTCAGATGGCAGCTTTCTCCGGCCCAGGAACCGGTCGCGGATTCCGCTCCGCAAACTGCCACTGATGCCAGTAGGGATAAACCGCCGTCACATCGCTGGCAGCATCCAACTTCGCGACTTGCTCGCCCGAAAGATTCCACCCGACGGCACCCAGGTTCTGTTTTAACTGCTCCTCGTTCCTCGCGCCGATGATCACGGTTGAGACCGACGGCCGCTGCAACAGCCACTTCAGCGCCACTTGCGGCACCGTCTTTCCCGTCTCTTTGGCAACCCCGTCCAAAGCATCGACCACCTTGTACAGGTATTCATCCGCTACCTGCGGCCCCTGTGCCGCGGTCTTGTGCAAACGGCTCTCCGGAGGCAACGGCTTCCCGCGGCGGATTTTCCCCGTCAACCTTCCCCATCCCAACGGACTCCACACCAGCGCCCCCACGCCCTGATCCAATGCCAGCGGCATCAGCTCCCACTCGTACTCTCTGCCAATCAGCGAGTAATACACCTGATGTCCTGCGTAGCGAGCCCAGCCGTATCTTTCCGCGACGCTCAAGGACTTCATCAAGTGCCACCCGGAAAAATTCGAGCAGGCAATGTATCGGACCTTCCCGCTCACCACCAACTGATTCAGCGTGCTCAAAACTTCATCGACCGGGGTGAGCGCGTCAAATCCATGCAGATGATAGATGTCGATGTAATCCGTGCCGAGCCGCTTCAGGCTGGCTTCGCAAGCGCTGATCAGATGATAGCGAGACGACCCAAGGTCGTTCGCTCCGTTGTGGCCGCCCATACGAAACGTCGCCTTGGTTGAGACGAGAACGTCATCGCGACGTCCCGCGATCGCCTTGCCCAGAATTGTTTCGGAAAGCCCGTCTGAATAAACATCGGCGGTATCAAAAAGATTCACTCCCGCATCCAGGCAGATATCTACAATGCGCGTGGCCTCGGCGACGTCACTCGTCGCACCCCACGCGCGGAAAAATTCGTTCGATCCACCAAACGTTCCCGTGCCAAAACTCAGCACCGGTACCTTTAACCCAGAGCGTCCCAACGTTCGAAATTCCATGGCCAATAGATGCTACGCATAAAGAGAACGCTGCGTCAAAACAAGGGCCTTGCTGGATTGCAAGCGGTCGAAACCCGGATTAACTTGGCGGTAACATTTCACAGCTTAAAATCTATTTGTATGGCCCTTGAGGGGAGGGGCGAATGAACATTTCTGAAACTTATGATTACCTTGTGCGCGCCCGTCGGGATTTCTGGGCCGCGCTGGAGGCCGTCCCCGACGAGGTCTTATCCCGCCCGTTGCTGGATGGCGCGAAGTTTCACTGCATCAAGGACCTTCTGTTTCACATTCCCTGCGTTGAGGACTTCTGGATTTGCGAGGAGATCCGACGCGAACCGCCGGTGCGCCACGTCATTCCCGCCCTGAAGGATACCCAGGGCGGCCCCGTTTTTTCCGGTTTGTCGCTCGAAACGCTGCTGGAATATTGGCGGGTTGTAGAGCGGATCACCCTCACGTACCTCGCCACTCTGACAGACGCCGAATTGAAGCGGATCGTGACTGTGCACGACCGGCCAGGGAAGAGGTTCACGGTGGATGGCCTGTTGTGGAACGTCGTGATTCACGAGGCGCGACACGTCGCACAAATCAGTGTTCTCCTGCGCACGCAAGGCATCGAACCGCCTTTTCTTGACCTATTGAAGTACCTGCCAATAGCGCCGGCCTGACCAAGTCCGCCGCCTCAGCGGCCGCGTCTACAAACGTGCTTTCGAAAAAGAAATTGCCACAAAACAAAAAGGCCGCCCCGCAGGGCGGCCTCATTTCACGCAAAAGCTTGTTACGGCATCACTCCCGCCGGGGTTTGTGGCGCCGGACCCGTGGTGGTTGCGGCTGCTGCTTCATTCAAAATCCTGTGGTGGATCGTGAACAGCGCCAACTCCAGCCGATCCGACACTCCGATCTTGTCATACACGTTGCGCAAATAATTCTTGATCACTTGCTCCGTCGTTCCCAGCTGCGTGGCAATCTCTTTATTCTTGTAGCCCTGCACGATCAACGCCACAATGCGCAGCTCTTTCGCCGTCAGGCGATCGCGCACCCGCAATCCGACCATATCGTTTTCGGTCAGTTCGCTCGGCACCGCGACATCCTGCACCCAGGTTTCGCCGCGCGCCACCTTGCGGACGCAGTCCACCAGGGCCGCACTGGTCACGTTGCGGTAGACCACGCCATGCGCCCCGTTCGCCATATGCCGCTGCGCGCTTTCGCCCGTATCGGCCAGCACCACCACGCGCGTTTTGGCGCGGTTCGCTCCCTGCATGATGGCGGCAAAATCGTTATGAAAGCCCGCCGCCACTACCAGCACCGCGGCGCGGAATTTATCCAGAGCCATGAACATCTGCTCCGGCGTTTGAGCCTGCGCCACAATGCGCATCTCGTCTTCCACCGCCAGCACTTTGGCAATGCCGGCGCGGAAAATTGCCTGGTTATCGGCCAGAATCAGTTTGAGCATGTTATTTGGCGCTCCAAAAATTCACTCCAAGAATTCCGGTTCAAAAAATTACGAGTTCCTCACGAACTCGTAGGAGTCGATCACGCAGGCAACACCCTTGCCCTCGTCGCTGGCTCCCGTGGGATCGGTGCGCACCACGCGGCCCTTGCACTGAATCACCACATTTTCCTGCCCGCCGGTTACGTCCGGCGGCAGCGTGATCTCGAACTCCACCGGCGAACCAATCTCCAGCGATGCGTCGGCGCGAATATAAACTCCCGCCGCGCTCAAATTTCCCGTCGTTCCTTTGGCGTCGCCGCTGGTCTCATCGCTGTGCAGTTTGATCGGCAAATGCAGCGGAAACCTTTTCCCGGTCCGTGCTTCTTCGGACACAGTCCCTCCTCTTTCGTGGCTTGATCCTTCTCTCTGTGCGAACGAGGCCAATACCATCAAAATACGCTCCTGGCAGGCGGATCGACCACTTTACTGCTCAGGGGCGGTTATATCACGGATGCTCACCCGATAAAAGCCTGATTACGAGTTAGTTAAGGGTAGAACCTAGATTCCCCCTGCACGTGTGGAGCGGACACTCCTGTCCGCTGCCTTTGACCTTCGAAGCTGGTGAACCTCAGCCCATTTGCTATCATGTGCCTCCAGGTATACCAATGCCTTCCCCATCAAAGAAATCCCCCAAATCCCCCAGCAAATCACTGCGCGGCAAAGTCGCCCTCGTCGCCGGAGCTACGCGAGGCGCTGGGCGCGGCATCGCCATTGCCCTGGGCGAAGCCGGAGCTACCGTCTACTGCACCGGCCGCAGCTCGCGAAAAGATCAGAAAAAACGCCTCCTCAAACCCGGCCAGCGCGAAACCATCGAAGAAACCGCCGACCTGGTCACCGCCGCCGGCGGCCACGGTATCGCCGTTAAGGTGGATCACGAAGTTCCCGCCGAGGTTAAGAGGCTCGCCGCGCTCATCAAACGCCGCCACAAAGGTCTCGACATCCTCGTCAACGATGTCTGGGGCGGCGACGCACTCACCGAATGGAGCAAGCCCTTCTGGGCCGTCAATCTTGAGAACGGTCTCGGTATGCTCAAGCAGGCCATCCATTCCCACATCATCACGGCGCACTACGCAGCCCCGTTGATGCTCGATCGCAAGGGCGCAATCATTTTCGAAATCACCGACGGCGATGCCTTCTACTACCGCGGCAACCTCTTCTATGATCTCGTCAAGATTTCGGTCATCCGCCTGGCCTTCGCCATGTCCCGCGAACTCCGCAAGCGAAACATCGCCTCCGTCGCCCTCACTCCCGGATTCTTACGCTCGGAGAGGGTCCTCGAGTACTACAAAGTCACCGAAGCCAACTGGAAGGACGTCGGAAAGAAGAGTAAGAACAAAGATAAGAATAGTTACGAGCAGAACGACGCTCCCAGCGATTTCATGATCTCCGAATCGCCGCGCTACATCGGCCGCGCCGTGGTAGCCCTCGCCACAGATCCCCACGTAATGAAGAAGACCGGGCGCGTCTTCAGCTCCTGGGCTCTCGCCCGCGAATATGGATTCACCGACCTCGACGGCACCCAGCCCCACTGGGGTGATTACGCCATGAAGAAATACGGCAAATACAAAATCTGCGACGACAAGTTCTATTCCTACTGGGTCCCCGGCCTGATAGAACTGGTTTTCCCCGACTGGTTTGGAGAGTAAGTCACGTGGCTGCATTTAGTCGAACGTCAGCTCCATCTTCATGCTCTACACAGGCGCCATATCAACAGGGTGCCCCGTCCCTTGTCTCTCCGTATTTTGGAGAGACAGGGCGGGGGTTTTGATCTCTTCTGCACCGTCTCGATGCCCTCTAATCTCTGCAACCCAACTACCCGTGGTACCGTCAGATAAGTATTCTTTCTTTTTTCAGGGAGCCATTTCATGCTCGATCCATCTTTCTCTCGCCTGCGCGCCACTCGTTCGGCGCACATTTTTCTCGGCCAGGTTGCCTGCATTTTTTTGCTGTTGATTACCAGCCTGGTCGCGCAGCAGCCGTCGGCTCAGAAGCCGTCCAATCCAACCCCAGCCACCAGCGGCGCCGAAGCAAAAACCCAGCCCAAGCCGGACGAATCCGCCCCCGCCGCGGCAGCTCTGATGCAGCTCAACAACGCTCTGGAAGGTCTCGCCGAAAAAGTTTCGCCAGCCGTGGTTCAGATCCTCGTTACCGGCTACGGTCCATTACACGAGGAAAACCGCTCTGAGACCGCTCTCATCGTTCGCCAAAATGCAGTTGGCTCCGGGGTCATCGTAGACTCCACGGGCTACATCATGACTAACGCTCACGTCGTCGAAGGCGGGCAACGCATTCGCGTGGCCCTGCCTCTGCCCGGGGACTCCGGCCGTGCTATACCCGTGGGCAAGCGCCACATTCTTGAAGCGCGCTTGATTGGAGTCCATAAGGAAACCGATCTCGCCCTGCTCAAGATCGACGAGAAAGACCTTCCTACCCTGCCTCTGCTGGTGCAGCCTCGTCCTCGCGTCGGCCAGCTCGTCTTCGCCATCGGCAGCCCGGAAGGCCTGCAGAATTCTGTGACCATGGGTGTGGTCAGCGCCGTCGCTCGCCAGCCCGATCCTGCGAAAGCGATGACTTACATTCAAACCGATGCGCCCATCAATCCCGGCAACAGCGGCGGCCCGCTCGTCGATATGAATGGATCGGTTGTGGGCATCAACACTTTCATCCTCTCGAGCGGCGGCGGCAGCGAGGGCCTCGGATTTGCTATTCCCGCGCGCATCGTCGACTTCGTCTACCACAGCCTCCGCAAATATGGTCATGTACATCGCGTGGAGATCGGCGCCGTCGCCCAGGAAATCACGCCCACGATCGCTGACGGTCTCCATCTTTCGCAACGCTGGGGCGTCATCATCGCCGATGTAAAACCCGACGGTCCCGCCGCTGCCGCCGGCCTGCAGGTTCAGGATATTGTTCTCACCGCCGACGATCGCCGCATTGAAACTCTTCCCGCGCTTTCTTCCTCGCTGTATCTGCACCGCCTTGATAAGGTGTTAAAACTGGAAATCCTGCGGGGTGATGAACGGAAAACTCTTTACGTCCCCGCCATCGAAGCCCGCGACCCCATGGATCAACTCTTCGATGCCGCCGATCCGGAAAAGAGTCTTGTCCCGCGCCTCGGCATTCTCGCCGTCGATATCACCGCCGACCTGCGCAATCAGATCGGAACCCTGCGCATTCCCGGCGGCGTGGTCGTCCTCGGTCGTGCCGCCGATCTCATCACACCCGACACTGGCCTGCAGACCGGCGACGTCATTCACTCCCTCAACACAACTCCCATCACTTCGATGGACAATCTGCGCGCCGCAATTCAGAGCCTGAAGACCGGCGATCCCGTTGTCCTGCAAGTCGAACGCAGCGATGGCCTGTCGTACCTGGGTTTCGAGATGGAGTAAAATACGACCCGTACCGCGCGCCCGTAGCTCAACTGGATAGAGCATCTGCCTTCGGAGCAGAGGGTTGGGAGTTCGAGTCTCTCCGGGCGCACCAGTTTCTAGAACGCGCTACCACCACCACCGCCGAAGCCGCCGCCAGAGAATCCTCCGCCTCCGCCGAATCCACCGCCGCCGAAACCTGAGCCGCCGGAACTGGCGCGGGGAGCGGAGACGAAGACTTGATGCATGTCCGTCGCCATGCCATGCATCGAAGAGGAAAACAAGATTGGATTGAAGGCCATGCCGTAGCCGTATCCGGCGGGGGCGGCGTACCAGGTTGGCGGATCTTTTATGATGCCGGCAAAAGCCTGCGCCCAGTGATGTTCCACGCCCAGCGCCATCGCATAGGGCAGAAATTTTTCGAAGGTATTTGGCGGCATCGTCTTCAGGCGATCCGCATCCACGCGATTCATGAATTCCTGGAATCCCAGCACTGCGATGTGAGTGCGCGCGCCCTTGAGAGTCTTTGCAGTCATGACACGCGCGAAGATCCACCAGATCACGGCGCTGATCAGCACACATCCCACCACCATCGGAATCGAGCTCAGAAAATCCGCCCATCCCAGGTATTGGAAAATCGCGAACGGAATCAGAATGCAGAATGCCGCGCCGATGCTGTAGGCGTTGGCCGATTCCGGATCGAGCGTATAGATACCTTTCTGTTTCAGCGCGGACATGATGTCGGTGCGGATCGCGGGAACCGCGGTGTAGAAGCGGTTCTTCAGGCTCGACAGGCGAATGTCGGGCGCGTCACCGACGAAAATATTCTCCATCATGACCCGCTCGTGCGGAGCGAGGCCGCTCCAGTCCTGGCGTTTCTGCTGCAGATGGAAGATGTAATCTTTGTTGTGAAACAGAAGGCCTTTCTCGTCTGTCTCTTCAATTTTGAGGAAGCCGCGCACCGCAAGATCGACGATGGTCGATGTGATGTCGCGAGGATGAATGTGGTCGTCGAGCAGAGTGCCGGCCTCTGCGGGAGTAACACCGGGTGGCGGCTCATACATGGGCGCGACCGACATGCCGGGGTCGGGATCGCGGCCCGCGTACCACCACAGAGTAAACATGACGGCCAGCGTGACCAGCGGCAAGAACACCACGGGATTACTGCCGATGAACCAGAACAATTTCGTGAAACTACTCGGCGGATTCAGGATGCCCTTCGGAATATAGACATCAATAGTCATGCCGCCGCGCATGGGCAGAGGATTGTTGGTTTCAAACTCCGCGGTCGAGCCTTCCACTTTGGCAGTCGCGTCGCGCTCGGTCGAGCCGTAGACGCCGGTGAAGGCCTGCGCCCGCAGAGATCCATTCGCGGCATCGGGGAAATGCACGCTGGCGGTGGCGTGGTCGATGGGCACGGGCCAGTCGTTGCCGGTGACATTCCAATAGAACTCGTCGTTCTGGTCAAAGAAGCGCGTGCCGTTGCGCACGCGGTAGGCAATCTCCACGGTGCGCGTGGCGTTGACCGCATCGGGAATGTAAATTTTCAGATCGCGATACGCGCCCGAGGTGGAGGAATCGTATTTAAGCTTCGCGCCGCTTTCGTCGGTGACGTTGATGACGTTCACAAAGAGTTGGTAGTTCGTGCCGTCCGGTCCGGGATATTCTATAGGGATGGTGCGGTGAATTCCGTGCCACTCGCCGACGAATGTCAGAGTAATGGTTTCGTTGACCAGGGCGCTGCCGTCCTGGTTTACGGTGATGGTGTCATCGAAGTTCGAAATGCGCCAGGATTTTGCGAACAGCGGCGAGGCGAGAGCGAGGATGGCGGCGAGGAAAAGCAAGTTCCTCCACTTCGCTCCGCTCCTATCGGAATCACAAGGTTTTTGGTTAGCTGACGTTCGTGCTCTAGTCGGCGCCCATGTTCCTTTCGGCACTCTGTTCATCGTTCTGATCATGGGATCAGAACTTTACGGCAACCGGCTCGCGGTCGGCTTCGGTGGTCTCGAAGAACTGGCGCGCCTGGAAGCCGAACATGCCGGCAAGAATGTTGGTTGGAAAAACCTGAATCTTCGTGTTCAGGTCGCGCACTACCGCGTTGTAATAGCGGCGCGAGTTCTGGATCGAATCTTCGGTCTGGCTTAGCGATCCCTGCAGTTGAGTGAATTCTTCCGAAGCCTTCAGCTCGGGATAATTCTCGGCCACGGCGAACAGGCTCTTCAGCGCGCCGGTCAATTGATTCTCCGCGGCGGCCTTGCCTTCGGGCGTAGTCGCCTGCATCGCTTGCGAGCGAAACTTGGCGATGTTTTCGAAGGTGCCTTTTTCGTGCGCCGCGTAGCCTTTCACAGTTTCGACCAGGTTGGGGATGAGATCGTGACGGCGCTTGAGTTGCACGTCGATGTCAGACCAGGCGGAGTCGCACCTCACACGAAGTTGCACGAGGCTGTTGTACATCCCGATGAGAACGACGGCGATGACGACGAGGATTACGAGAAAGATGATGCCGACCATAGGCAGCTCCTAGGGGAATATCGAAGCTTAATCTCGAAATCTTATTCCGGAAATCTTACTCCGGAAATCAATGGGACGGTAGCACAGGGAGGGCGCGGGTGTAAACGGAGTTTGGCGGGATATTCCGTTTCCCTGCGTCGCGAAGGCATTGTGAGGAATAGGGACATTGCGACGGTTGACAGCCCCCGCATTCCGCAAATCCTTGGTCGAACATTTGCTGCTTAGAGTGACTCAGGTCGATGAGAGGCCAATTGCGGAGTGCTGGTAGTCTCCGTTGAAAGATCTAGCACCGAGATATCGATGCCAGCGTACTTGACGGCTTGGAAGCTAAGAGTTGCGTGCCCGCTATACGTCACTTCTAGGTGTGATGGACTTACCCATTTCATAATCAAATTTATCGTTCCCCCGGCGTTGGCCTTGTTATCCAAAACATAAGCTCGGGGAGCTGGGCCTTCACAATCGAACGCTAAGACCATTACCGGAGGCTGTGAAGCCTGCTTCAGGAACACCATGGTGTCAATACTGGCCGACCCAAACCCACCGTTCTGATCGGTGCGAGCAATCGCAAGAAATGATCCGTCCGGAGATCGGACCTCTGCTGTCCAAATCGTCGGGTGTGCATCATCCCGGCAGCCGGAGCCCAAGACGCATACGCCAATGATCATGAGCAAGATTGCTTTATGGTTCGCTGAGAGGCCGGATTCGTGGTTCACAAGGGGAAGCTTAAGGATCATGTTTGCAGAGTGTCAAGGGGGTCGTTTACACAACCAGCCGATTACACTTAAAACTCCTCAATAGTGGAATCGCGATGGTTATGCCGCCCGTCCGAGGATGATGATCCCGAAATTAGCTTTCAGTCATACAAAGTGGCGAGGAATTGTTGTCAAGAGGCAAAAAGGCCGGGGATTTGACTTAGGTTGTTGAGGGGAAAGGGAATATAAACTCGGCTAACATGTCCCAACAGACATGTGCTGCTGGTTATACTAGAAGTATAGAGTCAAATTCTTGGGAAGTGGAGCGGGACAGCAGGTTCCTCCTTTCGGTCGGAATGACAAACCCTGAGTCGCGAGGACATTTTTGAGCATGGACGACAGCCGTAACGGTAGAGATCCTTCGACTGCGTAAGTGCTTCGCATTCGCGAAGCTCATACTTCGCTCAGGATGACAAATGGATGGGGTGCGGCGGTGGCGGCCTTGGGCCGCTTTTTTATTTGGGGCAAAGAGGTGCTGAGCGTGAAGAAACGAAAGAATCTGGGATGCATGATCAAGGGAACCAAGGAACGCGGAGCGTGGGCGGAACTCTACTTCATGGTACTGGCGATGAGCCGGGGGCTGAGGGTATCGAATCCGTATGGAGGGTTCGCGCCGTACGACGTGGGCGTGGAGAGCACGGGAGCGATTCTGCGGGTGCAGGTGAAGTGCACGATGTATGAGTACCAGGAAGGCAGCTACAGCATGAGCATCAATGTGAAAGATGGGTCGACGGGGCGGCGGCGCGGGTACGCGCGAGGAACGGTGGACTTCTTCGCGGTGTACATCATTCCGACGGACGACTGGTACATCCTTCCTTATGAAGTCATCGGAGATCGGGATGCGAATGTGTTTTTCAGGCCGGGCTGCAAGAGGCAGAAATATGAGAAGTATCGGGAAGCCTGGCATTTGCTGCTGGAAGCGTGTAAGGGCGCAGCCGGTGGGCCGATTGACATTCACGCTTGCTGCGACGACGCAGCCGAGGAAACTGTTCACCACGGAGGCACAGAGACGCGGAGAAAAGCAAAAGGGAAACGGAAGCGATGGGGATTCTCTCTGTGTCTCTGTGGTGAGGATTCTTCTTCTTCGGGCAGTTACTGCTGAGGAGCGAAGTAACCTTTGCGGGCGCGGACTTGCAGGTCTTTCTTGAGGGCAGAGATTTCGATGGAGCGGTAGCGGCCGTCGGCATCGAAGTCAGCGGGCTTGTAGGAGACGACGTATTGGCTGCGGAGCTCGTCTTCGATGGCGGCGAAGGAGTGCGTGATGTCCTTCATCTTGAAGGGGAAGAAGGCGCGGCCGCCGGTGGCTTCGGAGAGCTGCTCGAGAACCTTGTCACCGCGAAGCACGAGGCCGCTGTCGTCGGTGGAAATCGCGTAGATGATGACTTCGGCACGCTGCGCCATTTCGATGGCTTGCGCCCGTGAGTATTCGCTCTGATTATCCTCGCCGTCGCTGACGATGACGATGGCCTTGCGCGTGGGGTGATCGGGACGGTCCTTCAGGAATTTCTCTTTGCAGGCGCGATAGATGGCATCGTAAATCGCCGTGCCTCCGCCATCCTGCAAGCGGTGGACGCCATCGGAAAGCAGTTGCACGTTGTCGGTGAAGTCCTGCGTCATATCACTTTGCTTGTTGAAGCCGACGACAAAGGCTTTGTCGAAGCCAGCGCGAATCGAGTGCTGCAGAAAGCTGATGGCCGCATTCTGTTCGAATTCAAAACGGCTGTGAACCGAGCCGCTGACATCGACGAGCAAGCCGAGGTGAAGCGGCAGATCGGTTTCGCGGCGAAAATTCAGAATGGATTGCGGCGGCTTGTGATCGTCGAGAATGGAAAAATCTTTCTGGCTCAGATCGCGGACGAATTTGCCGTGCTTATCGGTGGCGATGAACAACACGTTCACTTCATCGACGCGGGTGCGAATGGTGAGCATCGCGCCGGCCTGCGGGTCGTCGGAATCGGAAGTGGAGGGGCTGCCATAGGCGGCCGAAGCGGCCGCGCCGCTGGCATACGAAGAAGCGGCGTAGGGATCGGACTGAGCGAAAACCGGGCGAACGAGCGCCAATGCAGCCAGCAGCACCAGAATCCGGCCGGCGGAAGGCGTGTACTTCATGCCCAGAAAGTCCAAAATTTTCACTCCACCCACGGCCAAAATGTACTTCTCACTCATTAGATGCACGCTAAATGCCGAAGGACGGGCAAGCGTCCCAGGTTGTCGTCCCAGGGTATCCATCGACTGTAGAAGGGGGCGCAAGCAAGTGCCAAGTTACAAAAGGAGCACCCATTTGGTCATAGGGGTGAGGCCTGCAAGAAGCGCGTTTCTCACGGTCAACGAGTTAAGATGGTTGGTCGTATCCAGGGCAATGGAACGAAGAGAATTCCGAGGGGGAGCCGGTGGCGATGAAGCTGATACAAAAGAACATACGCAAGACGGGGGTACTACTCGTTACTCTCTGCACGTTGGTAACTCTTGGATTCGGGTCGGACGTGAGGGAAGAAGAGCGAGTGGAGGATGCCGGGCAGGTGCTGAAGGAAATTCTGAACATCCCGGACAACATTCCGCAAGACTTGCTGGATAAGGCAGAATGCGTGGTGATTCTGCCCTCGGTGAAGAAGGGCGCGTTCGGGGTGGGAGGCAGCTACGGCCGCGGGGTGATGGTATGCCGCAGCGGCCCGCACTATGGCGGGCCCTGGGGACCTCCTGCCCTGTATGCGCTGGAGGGGGTAAGCATCGGATTCCAGCTGGGCGGGCAGGCGACGGACTTTGTTTTGCTGGTGATGAATCCCAAGGGAGCGCGCTCACTGCTATCGAGCAAAGTGAAGCTGGGCGCGGATGCCTCGGCGGCTGCGGGTCCGAAAGGGCGCACGGCGGAGGGTGCGACCGATATCGTGATGAATGCGGAGATCCTTTCCTACTCGCGAAACAAGGGATTGTTCGCGGGAATATCGCTGGAAGGTTCTACCCTACGCTCGGATGGCAGCGCCAACGAAAAATTGTACGGGAGAAGATTGAGCGCGAAAGAAATCATCGTCGAGCATAAGGTAGCGGTTCCGGCTTGCGCGCGGGAACTGGTATCGCTGCTGAACCAAAAGTCGCCGAAGGACAAATCGGACCCGAAGTCGCTGGAGTAAGTCGGCGGCAAAGTCTTAGCGGTTCGGGGCGCAAAGCGACAGCGTCGTGCGCTGCGGCATTCCCAGCCGTAGGTTCATCCAAGCTATATGACGAGAAAGCCGAAGGCCAGCCAATCACTGGTGCGTTGCGCCTGGGCGCAGAGCGAATTAATGATTCGCTACCACGATGAGGAGTGGGGCGTTCCGGTGCATGACGACAACAAGCTTTTTGAATTTCTTATTCTCGAGGGCGCGCAGGCCGGGCTGAGCTGGGAGACGATTCTCAAAAAGCGCGAGAATTATCGCGCGGCCTTTGACGGTTTCGATGCGCAGCGCGTGGCGGGCTACGATCGGCGGAAGGTGGCTCAATTGCTGGGGAATCCGGGCATAGTGCGCAACCGGTTGAAGATCGCCTCCGCCGTGCAGAATGCCCGCGCGTTGCTACGGGTGCAGGAGGAGTTCGGGAGCTTCGACCGCTATGTATGGCAATTCGTGGATGAGCGTCCGAAGGTGAATCTGCGAAATGCAACAAATCCAGTTCCGCCGCGCACGCCAGAGTCGGATGCAATGAGCAAGGATCTGAAGAAGCGCGGCTTCAATTTTGTCGGCTCGACCATTTGCTACGCGTTCATGCAGGCAACAGGAATGGTGGATGATCATGTCGTCGGGTGCTTCCAGCATGGCAAGGCTGCGAAGAAGTGAGGCTCCGCCGCCGCAGTTGCAAAGCCTCAAACCGTCGATTAAGCTAGGGTTCTCTTCAACTGGATATCCTGAGCCGGGATGGCGGAACTGGCAGACGCAGCGGACTCAAAATCCGCCGGTACTTAGTACCTTGGGGGTTCGACTCCCCCTCCCGGCACCAATCACTAAATTCTCGGAGTGGCGGATCGTTTCTTGCGATTGCTGAGCGGGGTTAGCTAGCCATTGAGGTGCATTGCGACGGCTTACTCTGGGAGGTATGAGAGTAACACCCAGTTGTCGAGATGTTGTTCCCCTTGCAGCTTAAGGAATGAAGAAAGTCGCGCTGGTATAAAGGTGGGATTAGGCAAGTCATCCAACACAATAATTCTGCTGAATTGGTGAAAAAACTGACTCGCGGCGGGATCGTGCCTCTCGATTCGTTGTAAGAGGGGCATCAAATCCTCCCGAATACCTCGAAGTCCCTCCTCTCGTTCTTCGCGTGACAAAGACGTGCCTTCGGACCAGAAACCCAACTGGTACATTGGGCCCGCCGGATTAGGGCTTTGGACGACCCATTGCAGATAGTCGCTATCCTTCCCGCTCATATAGAGGTATAAGGCTTGGCGGAAACGGTTTATGTTGTGGTTCTGCTGGGGCGTTAGCATGGTTTCAGCGTCGGTACAAAAAAGTACCGGTCCCCTGGAGAGCAGGGCTGCCCAACCGCAAGCATCATCCACAACCTGGGAACGCGCAATAAGAAGGTCCCTAGGGGAAGGCTGCAGCAAACCGAGCAGCCGGATCATTTGAACCTGTTCACGGTTGGCTGAGAGGAATGCGCGGTATGTGCCGAGCGACAGCAGAATTCCATTCATGGCCAGAACAAGCAGGGCGACTCCGAAAACAATGCGTGTTCTGATGGACTCGTCATGCCTGCCAACCAGCGCCGCGGACACCAGGAAAGTACCGAGGAGCGCGACTGAGGTGTGTGCGAAGTAAGCTGCATGAACTGACAGCAACAGGACAGTTGAGGGCACCGCAGCATCCCCGAGCATAAGCAGCATATTGGTAACGCCGAGGCCGACCAACGGCCACTTCACTTCCGCTGGCAGAGACCTAGTGAAGACTGTAGCGGCAGTGAGGAGGCACAATAGCAGCCAAACTCCGCCGGCCAGATGAGGCAGCAATTGGGGTTGGAAGTGGATGGAGGATGAGTGGCTGGCGTACATGGCCATGGAGCCACGCATCAGAAATGTGACGTCTGCCACTGCGCAAGCCGCACCGTAAACCAAGGGAGTGTGCCAAGCGCCCCCTGGTCCCCGTGAAAACAGTTGCCATAAAATACTGACGAGCGTGAGTCCGGCCATCACTAATGTCGCATAGGGAAAAGCTGCGAGAGCCAGCAATTGCAGCACCGCCATGCCGACCCAACAGAACGGGTTTTTTGTCTTCAACGCAGCCATCTGCAATCCGAGATAGCCCAGGAGAAGAGGTATCGGGATCTGGGGCGAGAAGGGGCGCATGAACGGAAGAGCCACACTCTGGAATCCGGAAAGAGAAGGCAAATGAACCCATGCTGCGAGTAAAGGCTTGGCCATGCCGGTATTCACGAGCATCAGCAGGCCCAGGCCGGCAATTCCGATCTTCCATGAAACCATTGGCAAGAAACGCTCGAACAGCCAGAGCGCCACAGCGCAGAGCAATACCCACCAGAAGAGATTCCACGTGAACATAGCGAGCCATATCCGACCAGCAAGGAGCTTGTTCCAGGCGCTGAACACCGCGGCTCCGAGGCGGAACTTCAGGTAGGCGGCTCCACTGGAGGGCACCGCGATGAGGTAATAAGGATTCAGGACTTGTCCGGGGCTGACCGACTTCACGTTGCTTAGATTCAAATACAAGGTGAGGTCAGGGGCAAAGATGGGAGGCAAGCCGGCCGATCCTAAATCGGCTTCAGCCTTCAGCGAAGGGTAGGAATAAATGAGAAGGATCAGGACAATCGCGGAGAAATAAGCCACCGCCCGGCGTGCCGAGTAGCTCTTGAAGTGTTCATCGGTATCGTTTTGTTGCTTTGTTGAAGCTCGTGCTTCGGTCAGGGGATGTGGCATCTTCTTGGCTGTGTCCGCCTTTATCTTTTAATGCTTATCCTTCGAAATCGAGCCGCTGGTAACCAAGAAAGAAAGACTTGGGTTCCGGGCGAGGCAGCCAGTATAAGTCAGAATCGTATTTCGAGTCGGTGCTTACCGAGTAATATTCCACGATGTGAACGAGAACGACTTTGTAGCGGCGCCCGCGGTACAATAGCTTTCCTTCTATTCGACGTGTTCCCAATCGTAGGTGGCGTAGACTGACGGCGAAGATCCGGCTTCCCAAGATTCGGCACAGGCCGGAGTAATCGCATCGCGAGCATAGGGTGAGATGAGAGCTCAATCTCGACTTGTAATTTTCGCGGCGGGAATCATCGGCGTGTGCGCTCTCTTTATGGAATTAGAGCGGCGACCGGGTATGTTTGCCAACGCGACTTACCTCGGCGGGCTCGTGATGCTCGAAATTGTCTTGGCCTGCTTGTGGCGATATGAAAAGGTTTTCTTCCCCGTGACGATGGGGTGCTTTCTGCTGGCAGCGACGGGACTGCCGGGTTCAGGAGAAAGTTTTACAGTTCGCTGGCTTTTTCTGGCCGTGGGCGCCTTGGTTGGCTTCAACCTATGGTTAAGAACCAACCGGGCGCGGCACTTTGGATCCTTCCACCTGGTCGCGTTGTTCTGCGTGTTTTCCGCACTTGCATCGGCGAGCGCCTCGGTGGCGGCCACGACGGGCTTGCTCAAAGTTGTAAGCCTGTTTTTGCTTTTCTTGTATGCTGCAACCGGTGGACGGGTGGCCATGGAAGGACGTGAGCAGGCCTTCGTTCGCGGACTGGTGCGAGCGTGCGAGATTCTGGTTTTTGCGACGGCTGCGGCCTATTTTGTGGGCTATGACATCTTCGGAAACCCAAACAACTTGGGGGCGTTCGTCGGCGTAATCGCCACACCGGTTCTGCTTTGGGCGGCGTTAGTCGCTCGGGAGCGATCGGAAGTGCAACGCCGGTACACAGCCTTGGCGCTGTGTGCGGTCCTGCTCTACGTTACGGTATGCCGGGCGGCCATTGTTGCGGATGCCGCAATTACCATCGGACTCACGCTTGCCCTACGCCGCCCGGGCTTGCTCGTAAAGGCAGCCTTTGCCGGGGCGTTGTTGCTTGAACTCATGGCCGTCGCCAATCCTGCTCACATGGGCGAGTTAGGGGACTCTTTGACCGGAAGATTCCTTTATAAAGAAGGGCAAACGCACTCGGGGGTCCTGGGATCACGCCGGGGGCCGTGGGACGACACTATTTCCGCGGTCAAGCAGCATCCATGGTTTGGCACGGGATTCGGTACCAGTGACGTGGGGAACTACGGGGGAGACATTCGAAGGTCGGCGATCTACACGGTTGAGGGGTCGAATCGGGAACACGGCAGCAGTTATCTGGCGATGGCCGAATACATGGGGATGTTAGGTATTTTGCCGTTTATTGTGCTGTTGATTCTTGTGGTCCGATCCACCATGCGAGTGTTTGCCTGGATTCGAAGAACAGGAAGCCCATCGCATTATGCGGTTCCGTTTGCGCTGATCACGGCGGCGGGTCTGATCCATGCGGGATTTGAAGACTGGCTGTTCGCGGCGGGATCGTACGTTTGCGTGTTCTTCTGGGTGTCGGCCTTTTTGCTGGTAGACCTGGCTTCCCGGGAAAGAACCGACGCGCCAACGGCGGCCGCGGCTTCTGCTCCGTTTGCCTCCGGAGTGCTGCTTGGGAGATCCACCACGTCGGCCTGAATCGAGACATGCAATCTCTTCGCGTCGCCAACCGTGCGCACGTTCAACAATTGGGCGACAAGTGGACGGTGGTGTGCCTGGCTTTACTTCTCCTGGCAGGCACCGAGTTCGTGATACGCGGCCCCGTCCGAGCGCTTCAGACAGCAACCGGGTTTAACGACTTTCTCTCGCCATACGTGCAGGCGGACGCATTCGTACATGGTCTTGACCCGTACAGCCCGCAGATTCTGCTGCAGCGATGGCCGGCAGAGGCTTCGCACTTCCTTTTTCTGCCGAGGGAAGTGGCGAACGGTTCGCTGGTCGCGAATCGGGGGATACCGACGGCATATCCGATCACCGCGCTGGTGCTCATCTCACCCTTCAGTTTGCTGCCTTGGAGTCTGGCGTATGCGCTTTGGTTCGCGATAAACCTGATCCTCTTCGCAATCATGCTTTGGGTGCTGGTGGAGCTGGCGGGATTCTCCGGTGACCTTTATTGGGCGGGTACGATTTTGCTGGTTGCAGGCACTTTGGCGCTCGCGCCGTTTCATACGGGGATTGTGACCGCGAACGTCACGCTGGTTGCGGTGGAATTGAGTGTTATCGCAATTTGGGCGGCACGGCGGCGTTATGAGATTGCGGCCGGACTCTTGCTCGCGGTGTCAGCTGGCTTGAAACCGCAGATTGGACTCTGCTTTCTTTTTTATTATCTCTTGCGGCGGCGGTGGCGAATCTGCGGGATTGCGGCGGCACTGCTGGCGTGCGGCGCTGCGTTTGGCTTACTGCGATTGGAGCTTGGGCACACTCCATGGCTCTCGAACTATCTGAGCGACAATCACATTCTGCTGGAAACTGGTGTGCTGGGGAACTTCACCCCGATCAATCCTACGCGGTTTGGCCTGATTAATTTGCAAGTAGCTTTGTATCCAATTGTTGGCAGTGTTCGGGTAACGAATGCTGTGGCCATGGCGGTGGGAGCCTTCTTGCTTGCGGTTTGGATTGTCAGCGTAGTCCGGAGAGAATCTCGCGACGATGTAGAATTGCTGGACTTGAGTGCAATAGCCGTCATCAGTCTGCTGCCGGTTTATCACCGGTTCTACGATGCTACCTTGCTGGTGCTGCCGCTGTGCTGGGCGTTGATTTCTTTTCGAAGAGCGCGCAAGGTTGCCGTGGTTTCATTGTTATTAATGCTTCCGTTCCTGATTCCGGGAGGGACACTGCTGGAGACCGTGGAGATTGGCGGGCGCATCCCGACGGGGCTGCGCGGACATTGGTGGTGGGATGGCTTTGTGATGGCACATCAGGTTTGGACGCTCTTGTTCCTCGGAATTCTGTTGCTGCGTGAGATGAGTGTTTATGGGCGGACCGGCGTCCCAGAAACGGCCCAAGGGTAGCCCGAGGGCTCAGGCAGGTGCATTTTCTATCGTGTTTCCGATAAAGTAATGGATTCCCATGCTTGATCTGAATTTCGTGCGCGACAATCTGCCTCGAGTAGAAGAAATGCTGCGGCAACGCGGCGCCGACCCGGCTGCAGTGTTGAAGGATTTCCGAGACGTCGACAGGCAGCGCCGACAGGCCATCACTGAGGCGGAAACCCTGAAAGCCCAGCGCAACAAGGCTTCCGAGGATATCGCGAAGCTGAAAAAAGCTGGGCAGGACGCTGCGGCGGCGATCGCGGAGACGAAGGATCTGCGGGAGCAGATCCAGGCGCGAGAGAAAATCGCTGCCGATCTCGACGCGCGCCTGCAGGACATACTTTCCGGAATTCCGAATCTGCCGCATGAAAGCGTGCCAGTGGGGCATAGCGCGGAAGAGAATGTGGAAATCCGGCGCTGGGGAACGCCTCCGAAGTTTGACTTCACGCCCAAGCCGCACTGGGATTTGGGAGCGGAACTCGGAGTGCTCGACCTGGAACGCGCCGTCAAGCTCACGGGGGCGCGGTTTGCCGTGTACTGGGATCTGGGAGCGAAGCTGGAACGGGCGCTGGCAAACTTCATGCTCGATCTGCATACGCGCGAGCACGGGTACACGGAAGTCTTGCCGCCTTATCTGGTGAATTCCGAATCCATGTATGGCACGGGGCAACTGCCCAAGTTTGCCGCCGACTTGTTTCGAGTTCCGCACGGAGAGAAGGACCTGTGGCTGATTTCCACGGCTGAGGTTCCGGTCACGAATCTTTACCGTGACGAAATTCTGGATGCGGCGCGGTTGCCCATCTCGCTTACGGCATATACGCCATGCTTCCGCAGCGAGGCGGGATCGTACGGGAAAGACGTACGGGGCATCATCCGGCAACACCAATTTCAGAAGGTGGAACTGGTAAAGTTTTCCCGGCCGGAGAACTCTTATGAGGAGCACGAGAAGCTGACGCGGAATGCGGAAACAGTTCTGCAAAAGCTGGGATTGCACTATCGCACAATGGCGTTGTGCACGGGGGACATGAGTGCATCCTCGGCGAAGACGTATGACATTGAAGTGTGGCTGCCGGGACAGCAGTTGTTTCGCGAGATTTCTTCGTGCTCGAATTTTGAGTCCTACCAGGCGCGGCGGGCGAATATCCGCTATCGCCCGGAAGGGAAAAACAAGACGGAGTTCGTGCATACGCTGAATGGAAGCGGGCTGGCTGTCGGCCGAACCTGGGTGGCGATTGTAGAGAATTACCAGCAAGCAGACGGGAGCGTGATCATTCCGGAAGTGTTGCGACCCTATATTGGGGCGGAGCGGATCACGGCACGAAGCTTCTAGCTTCTGGCTGCTAGCTGCTAGCTTGAACCGAAGGTTTTTGAGGGACCCGAGCACTAGCGGTTCATAATGAACCGATAGAGCGAGGAGCTCCTCAGGGGCTGAAGCCCGTGAGTTTTGTTTGGCTTTCAGTGGCACGGCTGAAGCCGTGCCCTTTCCAAACGATTTATATAAAGAGATTTGGGTGGCTGGAAGCTGTAGCATTGCCAAGAAAGGGCACGGTCAATAGACTTGCAACGTGTGGAAATCAGCACGACCGCGGCAGGGGCGCCGGCTCTACCGATGAGCGGCGTCTGGCCTACAATCCGAAGCTATATTTTCTGGCAGCATGAGCGTGGCACACTGCACTACGACATCATGGTCACGCTGATTCTTCTTTTCATCTTCTCCTCGCCCTACTGGATTAACTTCAACGATAAACCTGTCACTCACGATCCGCATCTCACGGATGTAGTTGTGACGCCCGACGCGCAAGGTGGGCTGCTCTATGAGATTTCGGCGGCCGCAGTTGCGGCTGGCGACGACGCTGCTATCCGCGACCAGCTGTTGCAGATCATCGAGCCGATTTCCGGCGCAGTGACGATCGTGAAATACGAAGCGGTTTCGAATCCAAAGGGGAAGGTACAGGGCTACCGGGTCTGGGTAAAACGACAATAGTGAGGGCGACCGGAATGATTTTCGTCGGCTTCCTCTGGCTGGCGGTGTTGAGCTTGTCCTCGGCCGCTCAGGATAAGGCACCGGTGACTCTGGAGAGCGTCCTCGAAACCATGGACGCGACCGCGGCCCATTTCCAAACCGCACAAGCCGATTTCGTTTGGGATCAGTATCAGAAGGTGGTGGATGAACACGATCTGCAGAAAGGCACGGTTTACTACCGCCGGTCGGGCCAGCAAATCGAGATGATGGCCGACATCAAGGAACCCGACCGAAAATACGTGCTCTACAAAGACGGCAAGCTTCAGGTTTACCAGCCGAGGATTGAGCAGGTGATCGAGTATTCCGCGGGAGCGAACCATAGTGACCTGGAAAGCTGGCTGGTGCTGGGCTTTGGCGGGAGCGGGCAGGATTTGAAGAAGTCATTCGATGTAACTTTTCAGGGCGAAGAAACCATTGACAGCATTACGACAGCAAAACTGCAACTGATTCCGAAGAGCGAAAAAGTCCGGAATTATTTCAGCGAAGCGTTTCTTTGGATCGACGTCAACCGCGGAATTTCGATTCAACAGAAGTTTATTCAGGGCCAGGGCGATTCCCGCACGGCAAAGTACTCGGCGGTGAATCTGCATGCCAAGATTGGCAACGACGTGTTTCGGCTAAAAACCACGAGCAAGACAAAATTTATGTCACCTCGTGGCTAAGTGGTTGAATTTGAAGCGCAAGAATGTTGTTTCGGGAAAATGCACTCGGGCGCTATACTGCCTTGAGAATAGTGGGTTGAGTCCACGCATGGCCAAAGTGTTCACGATTCCGGTTCCACCGAAGCTAGGTCGTTCTACAAAAAGAGAACGTACGTCGGATCCTCGCTATGTGGACGGGCAGCGGTTGCTGGTCGAGGCCATGCGGTACCTGGCTCAAAGCGACCCGGTGAGCAATCGCTCGGCGATCGAGCTGATCTCCGAGCACGTGCGCACGCGCTTCCGCATGAGCGATTCGCCGCTGTCGTAGAGCTGCTTAATCTCCGACTCACTTCTACAACTTCAGAAAACGAACCGCAGCATGAACTCCATCACGCGCGGATTGGAAAGAGTGGAGCTGAAGTTTCCAAAGCTGCTGCTGGCAGAAAGTTGATCGTTTCCGTTCAACTGCATGGTCCCGACATCGAAACGCGCGGAGTTGGTAACGTTGAACATCGACCAACTGAATTTCACCAGCTGGCCCTCTCGGACAGTCCAGCTTTTTGCCACCGTTGTATCAATATCAAAAGTGCCGGGACCGCGGAGGCCGTTTCGCATTCCGCCCTCTCCGGGGTAGGCCGCCCTGAACAGATTGATGGCTGCGCCCGGATCGCTGCTGGAGGCCGCGGTGATTCCTGGATTTTGGAATACATTCGGCCCGGTGCCACCGCCCGCCTGGGCTACGATGAACTGCCCGGTCTTGGGACGTACGTTGCTAACAGGCACGGCCGGTGTCTCAAGATCATAGTTCGTAGCCCACTCAGGACTGATTAGAGTGAATGGGTAACCGGTGGACCAGCGATACAGGCCGGAAAAGGTCCAGCCACCCAAAACTGAGTTGGCGATCGCATTCATGCCACTGCCGAAATGCTTGCCGCGGCCAATCGGCAATTGATAAACCCAGTTCGCGTTGATGATGTGAGTGGTGTCGAAGTCCGATACGGCGCGATTCTGCTGGGGGAGCCAAGAGTTGATAATCTGGCTGGCGAAGCCGCCGCCCTCAAAGGTACTGACACGTTCGGCGTTGGAGCCGTCATCGATCGATTTGGAATAGGTGTAATTCAAATCAAATTCCAGCCCCCCTGATTTATGACGCAGACTGAACTGGCCAGCATTGTAGTTGCTGCTACCGATGCTCCTCCACGCGTCCATAGAAGAGAACTGCGGCGAGTAGTAATCGTAGCCCTGGGTCAATTTTCCGTTGAGGCTAGCACAGGCCGGGAAGCAAAGATTGGTGCCCACGTTGATGAGGCCAGGGGCGTCGGCGAGTTCAAGAGCGGTAGTTTCATTGCCCGCATAGCAATCATACAGGTCATACATGGCCTGAGTGGCGGTAACGGTTGTGAGGCCGGTGGCGTTGGGGGCACAGCCGAAAATCTGTGTAGAAGCCGCTCCCGCCGCTGTCGGAAAAAGATGCTGCCAATAAGGGCCGACTAGCGCGGGGGTGATCTGCGAAATATCGGTGGCCGTGGGACCCCCATTCTTGTATTGCCTGGCTAGAGCTTGGGCGGCTTGAAAATAGGTCTGGCCGCCGATCGTATCTCTCAGATTGGTTGGCTCCGCCAAATCCTCTTCCTGCATAAGACGATGCGCCATGCGGAGAATATAAGAGGCTTCGAAGACAAAATTTGAGGGTAATTCGCGGGTAATTGAAAAATCGACGACGTGCGAATAAGGAGTTTTCAGCTTGTCATCCAATCCCCAGGTAATGGCGAAGCCTCCCGGTGTGGCAGCACCCGAAGGCGAATAGACTGGAAACGGACCGGTAGGCGGCGCCCCGATAAGCGGACCTAACGCGCTGCTGGTAGGAATATTGAAAAGCCCCGAGTAGCGCGCGGAGCCATCCACGGTCTGAATTCCAGCGGGATTTATTTCGGCTGTGGTCAAACCAAACGAGCCCTGGCGATCAAAGGTATTGGTGATGCCTTCCCCGAAGTGATCGAAATAGATACCGTAGCCTGCGCGAATGGAGGTCTTGCCCGGGCCGCCCCACAGACGCTTCGCAAAACCGTCATCTGCGTTTGGCGAAAAGGCAAAGGCGAGGCGTGGGGCAACATCTTTATAATCGTAGCTCCAGTAAGGGGCTTTTCCGTTCGCCTGACCGGATAGCTGAAAGCCGATCAGCGGGTTGTAGACCTGCCCCTGTGATGCAGTCAGTCCACGCTCATTGAACCAGTCATGCAGGCTGATGGTAGGCGAAACCTGGGTTCCGGTGGTTTCATAAGGCGGCTGCAAGATCGTATAGCGCAGGCCATAGGTGACCGTGAAATTGGGTTTCACTCTGTATTGGTCCTGGCCATAGAACTCGTATTCGTGATTTCGGAAATGGCGCGGAACGGATTCTCCCTGGGGAATCACGTTCAGGTTCTTGTTTAATTCGTAGTTGGCGTTGACTTGGGTAACGAGCCCCGCCAAAGCCGCCATAGCAAAGTCATAGTTGGCTCCGAAGTTTGTGTCGACGGGGGCGTATCCGAATGCCCCCGGGTCCAAGCTGCTGCCTGTATTCGCGATCGCGGAAACATTCAGCCAATACACGTTAGTCTGGCCCTGAAAAAAGTTCTGGGCATTCGATTCGCGGAGGTTGTCGATTTGCCGGTAGTTTCCGCCAAACTGAAGGGTGTGGCTGCCTCTCACTTTCGTGAAGTCGTCAACGATGTTTTTCACCGGCACGTGCGTGTTGATGGTGGGCGTGAAAGCATTGATATTGTCCATGCCGCGGAAATCAATGTAGGGTTGAGTTTCCAGACCCTGGATGTTGATCAGCTGGCTGATATAACCGAAATGGAAATTATTGATCACCGTGCTACTGAGAGTAGCGGTATAGCCCACCGTGATGCCCTTGTTGTTGTCGTGCTCCGTCTGGCCGGCAGGCTGTCCGGGAAATTCTTCGCCGCCGTCCCCGGTGACGGTGTTTGGGGAGTCGACAAAATTGCGCTCGGCTTCCCGTTCGTTATCCATAATGCCTTTCAGAAACAGGCGGTGGTTCCCATTCCTTGTGAGGTTGTAATCCAATCTCACGACGTAGTCGTCCAGGCTGGAGGGCAGCGGAGATGGAAAGGTATAGCCCTGGAAGTCGAGGCCATCGCCTACGGTGACGGTGTTCGGCATTGGATACTGCGTAAAAAGAGCGCTCGGGTTAGCGCCGTTGATGTTGGCTAGTAGCGGGTTTGGACCCGGACCAAGGGGACAAGTCGGTGGAGAACTAGTGGAGCAGACAGGATCCATCCCCTGAATCTGTTGTGGAGTCAAGGTCGTCACAGCGCCGCTCGAAAGGTAGCTTATCGACCCGGTGCGAAACAATGCGCTGGGAACGACGCGTGTAACCTGTGCATCTTCCCGCTTTCGCTGCCCTTCATAAGCGGCAAAGAAGAATAAGCGATCCTTCATGATGGGCCCGCCAACATTCGCTCCAAAAGTATTCCGCAGTAAGAAAGGGGCGGTATTGGGCTCATTCGCTCCAATCTGTGCAGCCTTGTTGAACCAGTCATTCGCCGTGGTAAACGTGGGGCGATTGTACGCATAGAGCGAGCCATGAAAGTGGTTAGTGCCGCTCTTGGTCACTTCAGAAACCTGACCTCCAGACGACCGGCCAGTGTCCGCGTCAGAATTGCTGGTGGTTACTTTGAGTTCTGCCACGGCGTCGAGGGGTTCGCGGATAGCTCCCGTGAAAGCCGTGCCCAGAAGTTCGTCATTGTTATCGACGCCATCGAGGGTGATGTTGCTCTGATCGCTGCGGGCTCCATTCACAGCGCCGGCACGGCTATCCGACGCGCTGGAGATATGAGTGCTGTTGCCGGTGAAGACGACTCCGGTCTGCAGGCTGAGAATGCCAGCGGGATCGCGGCCCTCGAAGGGAAGGTCGGCAATTTGATCGGCTCCGAAAGCATGACCCATGGTCGCATCCTGCGTATTGACGAGAGGGGCGGTGCTGCTCACTTCGACGGTTACGGTTCCGCCGGCGACCTGCATGTTCACGTTCAACGTGGCGGGAGTAGCCACTTGAAGTTCCAGGCCGCTCTGCTTAACGGCGGCGAAGCCAGCGGCGTTGACAGTCAGGTCGTACTTCGCGGGAGGCAATTCGAGAAATTGATAACTACCCTGGCCATCGCTTTTGGTCGTACGGGTGAATCCCGTTGCTGGGTTGCTGAGGGTCACGGTCGCGGCGGAAACGACCGCGCCTTTGGCATCGTAGACGGTACCGCGCAGCGATGTGGTGGCAGTCTGGGCCCAGACCAGAGTGCTGATTGCGAGGAAGAACCCGACCGACAGCATAAGTACACGTGAGCCGAAACGCATGGTGAACTCCTCCACCCACGGGGCGTTGCACTTCGATTGTGTTGCCCAGGAAGTTAGGGACTTGCGAGAGGCCCTGGGGGACTGATGGGGCGCTATTGTGCAACTCCGGGGCCACAAAGTGCAAGCTGAATCTTCAATGGTTATGGCGGTGTGAAACGTTTGAATACGGCTTTTCACATACCGGGTTCCAGATTTAGAAGCCTGTTTATGCGGGGTTTCGATGCATGCGATGCGATTTACCGATGAAGAGCGCGGCGGCTGCGACTATGACCACGGGATAGCATTCCAGCGTGTAGCGGGGCTCGGGATTCTCCAGAGTGCCAAGGAACAAGGAGCGCATCATGAGGAACAAAACCAGAAGGCCGATGCCATGACCTTCGCGCCAGCGTAGGGGCCCCGCGAGCGCGGCAACGACGTAGGCCAAATTCACCAGGCCGAAGAGAATGCTCACCGCGAGCCATCCCCGTGCGTCGTTGAATTCCCACCAACGCGGGTCGGAAGGCAGCAATTCGGTGCGAGGGCGCAACCACATATCGGCAATGCGCAGAGTGGGAAGCCACAAGTAATAACGGAATGGCGCGGAGTGAATCCTTTCTGAGGCGAGCGCAGCAAAGCGCGCATCGAGTTCCGGGGATACATCATGTTCGCGGTTGTAATCGGCGAAGAGGCTCTCGGTTTCCTGGCGCTGCTGCTCCGAATCGAAGGCGCGGCGCGGGAGTTGCTTCACGTTTATTTCTGAGCCGGGAACGTTCCAGTAGATTTCCTCCACGGAGACGTAGTCGGCGATCCAGGTCTTGGTCCAGCGATTGAAGCCCATCATGACCGGTTCATCGGAGTCGTTGGCGTAGCGAGGCGCGAGCGGTTGGAAGCGGTGCAATGTATGGATGTTGCGCAGTGTCCAAGGGACCAGCGGCACGAGAGCGCTGACGACCAAGATAATTCCAGCGCGCAGGATGGGAAGCGGGCGAAGCTTTCCCGATTTTTGTCCGATGATTGCCTTCAGAAAAAGTAGGACTAAAAATCCTGCGATTGCAGCCAGCAGAATTCCACCGTCGGGCCGCAACAATATACAGGCTGCGATGGAGAGGCCGGAGCCGATCCACACAGAGATTGACTTTGAGTTGGTAGGCTGCGAAAAGGACGTGAGTCCGCAAAGGGCGAAATCGAGCGCCAGCACGGTGAAGAAGATCTCCAGCGTTTCGGTGAGAGCTGCGGCAGAATAGTTGGCGAGGAACGGACAGGCTGCAGAGAGCATGAACGCGGCTTTCGCCGCGCGATCGTTGAATAGCCGCCGCGCCAGATCCGCTACCAGAAAACAGGAGCCGAGGTCTAGTAGAACCTGGATGAGCAGGACGGCGCGAAAGTTGCTCCATCCGAAGATGGCGAAAACTGCTGCCAGAAATGCCGGATAGCCGGGCAGCCGGGAGAGCGTGGGGATGACATGGCCGGAATTGGTGATGCCGTAAACGCCATACTGCAGCCAGTTCATGGCGATATCGGCGTAGAGGCGCGAATCATCGACGATGCCGGGAAAATGAAGGACAAAGACGAGGCGCAGCGCGACTGCCACCAAAGTTCCTGCCAGAAAGAATCGGCCATTCTTCACGCAGCAGTTGCAGCACGATGAGAATATAGCGCGTCGGAGTCAACTTCGCGGCGAGAAAGCGCATCTTACTGGTTAATTCGTGCTTATCGGGTTGCCCCTGTGACTTCTCCTAAGAATTGACCGCCTGCCGCCTGCAGCATACGATGATCGCTTAGCTACCCATGGCTGAACCTGTCTTTTACGACCCGCAACGCGCACGCTGGAAGCGTCTGAGACGACTGGTGGACGTACTGGTCGCGGCGCTCTCCGCGCTCATTATCTTTTTCGTCTACACGACGCTGCGGGACGAACGCTTGCCGGACTTGCTGTTTGCTCCACAAAAGCGGGCCTTCAAGGCGCTGAAAGAAAATGAAAAGGACAAGAGCCGCGAGCGTCAGAAAAAGCTCGCCAGCCGCTCCCACCGGAAGTCAAAGTTGCCGGCGTCCGAAGTGAAGCTAAATCAAGAAGAAGGCATTCGTGCGGCGTTCTATGTTCCCTGGGATGCGGCCAGCTTTTCTTCTTTGCGCGACTTCGCGCGTCAGATTGACCTGCTTTATCCCGACTGGCTGCACGTGCTCACTCCTGACGGACATCTGCAGGGCGTGGATGACCAGACGAACAAATTTTTCGATGTGGTGCAGAACAACTCCGTGCGCCCGGTTGACGACCGCGTAATGCCGTTCGTTAAAGCGGAAGCCTCCAACATGGAAGTCTTCCCCATGATTAATAACTTCGACGGTGCGAACTGGGTGGGAGACATCACGGGATTTCTGAATGATCCTGACGCGCGTGCGCTATTTCGCAAACAGGTAGGAATGTTTCTTTCCTCCGACCGCTTTGGCGGCGTGATGGTGGACTTCGAAGCCTTCCCCGATTCTGGACAGCCGGGGTATGTGGCCCTGCTGAACGAGCTTTCGTCGGACCTGCATGCGCGGGGCTTGAAGCTGTATGTGAGCGTGCCGCCGCACAACAAGGGATTCAACTACGCCGCAATTTCCGCGCCCGCGGATGGAGTAGTCGTCATGAATTATGACGAACACTATCCTGGAGCCGGATCGGGGCCGGTCGCTTCGCAGGACTGGTTCGTCGAGAACCTGAAATTCGCGGTAAGCGCGATTCCCAAGGAGAAGCTGATCTGCGCCATTGCCAACTACGGGTATGACTGGGTGCTCAAGCCGAAGAAGGGAAAGCTGCCGCCCGATGCTCATGATAGTTCCGTCAGCGTCCAGGAAGCCTGGCTAGCGGCACGTGATTCCGATGAAGATGTGACCTTCGATGACGATGCGCTCAATCCGCATTTCAGTTACTTGGACGAGCGCAGCCTGCGCCACGACGTCTGGTTCCTGGATGCGGTGACGGCGCTGAACCACATGCGAGCCGCGCAGACTTTGGGTATCCAGACTTTTGCCTTGTGGCGGCTGGGCGGCGAGGACCGATCGTTATGGCGGGTGTGGGACGTTCCCGGCGACCCCGGCGCCGCAGATAAACTGAAAGACGTGCCACCGGGCCAGGATGTTGATATGGAGGGCCAGGGCGAAATCCTTCGCATCGAAGACCGGCCAACCCACGGCACTCGCGACCTTACCATCGACGGAAACACAAAGCTGATCACCGACGAAAATTTCCAGAACCTGCCGGAACCTTTTCGCGTTGGACGTTACGGCTACAGTCCGAATCACGTTGTGCTCACGTTCGATGACGGCCCCGACCCGGAATGGACGCCCAAAATTCTTGACGTACTTAAGCGTGAAAACGCGACAGCCACATTTTTTCTGATCGGCATCCAGACGGATAAATTTCCGGGAATCGCCAAACGGATTTACAACGAAGGCCATACCATCGGCAATCACACCTTCACGCACCCCGATGTCAGCAATATTTCTTCGACCTACATGAAGGTGGAGCTGAATCTTACGGAACGGCTATTCGCCAGTCTGATGGGCGTTCGGGCCAAGTTGTTGCGGCCGCCCTATGCGATTGACGAAGAGCCTGATACGGCCGACCAGGTGAAGCCGCTCGAATTCGCGCAAGACATGGGCTACATCACGGTTGGGAACCGGATTGATCCCAATGATTGGAGTGACAAGCCGCGGCGGCACACAGCGGAAGAGATTTCGTCGTACGTGCTGGCACACCTGCCGCCTTGCGGTCCGAACGATTTGCGATGCGGCAACATCGTGTTACTGCATGACGGCGGCGGCAATCGTGCCGAGACGGTTCGCGCCCTGCCCATCATCATTGACGGCATTCGGGCGCGGGGCTATTCGATTGTGCCGGTCTTTCAATTGTTCGGTAAGACTCGGGCGGACGTAATGGCCCCGTTGAGCACGGGAGAACGATGGGCGGCGCGCCTGGATGGGCTGGGTTTCTGGCTCTTCGAGGCGGGAATCGTCTCGATTACATGGATCTTCTTCCTCGGCGATCTGCTTATGACGGGACGTTTGCTGTTTATTGGAACGTTCGCCATCTACGATCGGCTGCAGGAAAAAATATTTGGCAAGCCGGCGGAAGTGGCCTCGTACAAGCCGAAGGTTGCAGTGCTGATTCCCGCCTATAACGAAGAGAAAGTGATTGTGCGCACGGTTCGGGCCGCGCTCAATTCCGATTACCCAAACCTGCGCGTGATCGTAATAGACGACGGCTCCAAAGATCGCACGCTGGCAGTGGCGCGTGCTGCATTCGTTCCTGAGGAAAGAGCTGGAAAGGTTCTCATCCTTACCAAGGAGAATTCCGGTAAGGCGGAAGCGCTCAATTATGGCATCGAGCATATTCAGGATGCGGAGCTTTTCGTGGGCATCGACGCCGATACGATCATCGCGGGTGACGCCATCTCGCGCCTGGTGCCGCATTTCATCAATCCCAAGGTTGGGGCGATTGCGGGCAACGCCAAGGTGGGAAACCGGGTGAATTTGTGGACGCGCTGGCAAGCGCTGGAATACATCACCAGCCAGAACTTTGAGCGCCGTGCGTTGGATGTGCTGGGTGCGGTCAGCGTGGTGCCGGGAGCGATTGGAGCGTGGCGCGTTTCGGCGGTACGCGAGGCAGGCGGCTACCAGATCGACACCGTCGCCGAGGACGCCGATCTGACCATGGCTTTGTTGCGCCGCGGCTACCGTGTGGAATATGAGGATCTGGCGTTGGCATATACTGAGGCGCCCACCAATGCGAATGGCCTGATGCGGCAGCGTTTCCGTTGGTCGTTTGGAATTTTGCAGGCGGTCTACAAACATAGTGGCGTGTTCGCGCGAAAAGGGGCGCTGGGGTTTGTCGCGCTGCCGAACATTGTGATCTTCCAGATTCTGCTGCCACTGGTATCGCCGCTGATCGACATCATGTTCGCTTTCGGCGCCCTCTGGTATTTTATTCAGAAACATTTCCATCCGGACTCCACCGATCCCTCGAGTTTTCACAAACTGGTTGCGTTCTTCTTCGCCTTCCTCGTGATCGATTTTCTGGCATCAGCCCTGGCGTTCGCACTCGAACGACGCCGGCCTGATGACAAGGAAGATCCTTGGCTATTAAGCCAGGTGTGGCTGCAGCGCTTCGCTTACCGGCAGGTGTTCTCGGTAGTGCTGTTCAAGACTTTGAAGCGCGCGCTGGAAGGCAGGAAATTTGCCTGGGACAAGTTAGAGCGGACGGCGGCAGTGAAGCGGGTCGCGTCGGAGGATCGGGAGTCGGTGAACGTGCCATAGCGGCTTTGGATGCTTAGTTACTTTTCGCTCTCTTTGATAGCTGATGAAGCGGCGGCAGCGATCATCTTGCACAATCCTGCAGCCTTTTGTGGGCATCTTCCTCGCGCGTTTTTGCTTATGCTCCGCAGAGTCTCGATAGGAACTGTCGCATCGATGTGGCGTAGCACGAACTTCTCAAACCCAGGATTCGCCGTACAAATTACCACCAATTTTGGAAAATCATCCCAATGATCAGCCAATAGCGTTGTTACGGCATCACTCAGTCCTCCACCAATTCCACCATCGTCGCACTGCCGATACTGTCTGTAGAAACTTTGCACCAAGTCCCAGCTGCTGAGCTGATCGACTTTGTCAGAAGCTTGCTCGTACTGCTCCTTCGTGCACGATGTCTGCGCGCCAGCTTTCAAGGCCATCGGGGCCAGCACAACAAGCGTGAAAAATACGTAAAAGAAGCGCATAGACCTGGCCTTACCGAAATAGCAATGCCGTGAATTCCGCCAGATTCCGCCGCCAGACCATCCAGGTGTGCTCCCCCGGCGTTTCGATATCTGTGGCCTTCACCTCTTTGGTCTTGAGCCATCCCCGCAGGTTGCGATTGATCGTGATCAAATGATCCTCGGTGCCGCAGGCGATCCATAGCAGGTGAAGTTGCTGGTTGGCTTTCGCATCAAGCGATGGAAAATCTTTCGCGAAGACTTCGGGGATCCCGCCGGAACTGAAGGCACCAATCCAGGAAAACTTATCGAGATGGTTCAGGCCAGTAAGTAGAGATTCCGAGCCACCCATCGAGAGTCCGGCAATGGCGCGGGCATTGCGATTCTGGGTAATCCGATATTCGTTCTCGACTTGCGGCATGACCTCAGTGAGGAGAGCTTCGGTGAACTTCCTGAAGTTGGCATCACGCAGTTCGGTATGGCTCCATGCGTCCCAACCCAACCGCACAAAATCCATGGTGCCGTAGCCTAAAGGCATCACGATGATCATTGGCTTGGCCTTGCCCTGGGCGATCAGGTTGTCGAGAATCACATTGGCGCGGCCGACGGCGGTCCATCCACTCGCATCGTCGCTGAAGCCGTGCAGCAGGTAGAGAACCGGATACTTCTTCTTGTACGAGCTTTCGTAATCCGGCGGAGTGTAGACGAAGTAGTCGCGCTCATCGGTTGCGACCGCCGACTTGTAAAAGTGGTGATGAACTTCGCCATGCGGAACGTCGTTCAACTCCCAGGGCAGGGACGGTGGCCCGGGCACGTGTGCAGCACTCGAAGTGTCGAGGAGGTTCGGCACCAGCACCGGGTTTGAAGGGTCGATCAGGCGCACGCCGTCGGCGACGAAGGAATAACCGTAATAATCGGGAGCAAGAGAGCTTGTGGTCACGCTCCAGACGCCTTGATCATCCTTCTGCATCGCTTGCGGCTCGGCGCCCTCACGGTCGAGCTTTACCTCCTGCGCGTTGGGTGCTCGAAAGCGGAACGTCACACTGCCGTCAGAGTGCACCTCGGGAGAAACCACGGGTAGGATGCGGGCTGGAGGCGGCGCTGGCTTAGTCTGTTGAGCTGCTACGAACCCGGAGAGACAAAACAGAAGCAAAGACAGGTACCGGAAAATGGGGTGAGGCTGCATTGCGTGCTCCGTAACGGAGGGAACGATAATGGTTATTGTTTCTGCGTCGCTACTTCCAAGCGAGTCTCGGCCTTGTGCATGGCGTTGAGAGCGCGCTCAACATCCACATTCGTGTCGCCGCTGGTGAGGCGCTGCTCGGCGCGGGCTTTGGCTTTGCGGGCACGCTCCACGTCGATCTCGGATGGCCGCTCGGCAGTTTCTGCGAGGATCGTCACTTTATCCGGCAGTACTTCCGCAAAACCCCAGGCGACGGCGAGATGCTGGTCCTGTCCCCCGTCGCGGAAAGTGATTTCGCCCACTGCCAGTTCGGTGATGAGCGGAGCGTGTCCGGGCAGGACGCCCAGATATCCGTTCTTGCCGGGGATCTGAACTTCCGCCGCCACCGTCTCGACTACTTTCTTTTCCGGCGTGACGATTTCGAGTTGGAAAGTATCTGCCATCAGTTCTCAGTTCTCAGTTCTCAGCCAACCCGTTGACTGGAAGCTGATTACTGGGCCACTCACTTTTACGCTGCCGCCTTCATCTTCTCTGCCGCTTCCAGCACTTCTTCGATTGGGCCCTTCATGTAAAAGGCTTGCTCGGGGATATCGTCGTATTTGCCTTCGACAATGGCCTTGAAGCCTTTCACGGTGTCGGCAATCTTGACGTAGCGTCCTGCCGCTCCGGTGAACTGCTCGGCTACGTGGAACGGCTGCGACAAGAAACGTTGAATTTTTCGCGCGCGAGCCACGGTGAGTTTCTGATCTTCGCTGAGTTCGTCGATACCGAGAATCGCGATGATGTCCTGCAGGTCTTTATAGGTCTGCAGCGTTTTCTTTACCGACTGTGCTACGTCGTAATGTTCCGGGCCGACGATGCGCGGATCGAGAATGCGCGAGGTCGAAGCCAGCGGATCGACGGCGGGATAGATTCCGATCTCAGTCAATGCGCGGGAGAGCACGGTGGTTGCATCGAGGTGAGCGAAGGTTGTGGCCGGAGCGGGATCGGTCAAATCGTCGGCAGGAACGTAAATCGCTTGTACGGAAGTGACGGAGCCCTTCTTGGTGGATGTAATGCGCTCCTGCAGTTCGCCCATTTCCGTTGCCAGGTTCGGCTGGTAACCAACGGCACTGGGCATGCGGCCAAGTAGTGCCGACACTTCCGAACCGGCTTGGGTGAAACGGAAAATGTTGTCGATGAAGAGCAGCGTGTCCGCGCCTTCGGCGTCACGGAAATATTCCGCGACGGTCAGACCGGTCAGCGCCACGCGCAGACGCGCACCAGGAGGCTCCGTCATCTGGCCGTAGATGAGCGCGGCTTTTGATTCCGCCGGCTTGCCGGGCTTGATCACGCCGGACTCCGTCATTTCCAGCCAGAGGTCGTTGCCTTCGCGCGTGCGCTCGCCGACGCCGGCGAACACGGAGTAGCCGCCGTGCTGCTTGGCGACATTATTGATCAGCTCCATGATGACGACGGTCTTGCCCACACCCGCTCCGCCAAACAAGCCGATCTTGCCGCCTTTCAAGAACGGCTGGATCAGATCGATCACCTTCACGCCGGTCTCGAACATTTCCGCCGTGGTGGCCTGCTCGTCGAAGGCCGGAGCCAGGCGATGAATCGGCATGCGTTCTTTGTACTCGATGGGGCCGAGTTGATCGACGGGCTCGCCGATCACGTTCATCACGCGACCCAGCGTACCGCGGCCTACGGGCACGGAAATCGGGCCGCCTTGATCGATGGCGTTCATGCCGCGCACCATACCCTCGGTGGCTTCCATCGCGATGCAACGCACGCGGCCTTCACCGAGATGCTGCTGCACCTCGAGAATCACGTTGACGGGAGTGGGCACGGTAAAGCCGTCACTGACAACTTTCACGGCTTGATAAATAGGGGGAAGATGGCCTTCGTGAAATTGCACGTCGACGGCCGGCCCCGCGATTTGGATGACATGTCCGATATTTTGTGGCATAAATTCAGCTTCTAGCTGCTAGCTCCTGGCTCTTAGCTAATCGTTCTAGTCTGTCTGCACGCATGCGGAGTAACCCGCGAATTTCTAAATGACAAATTTCATTTTGCTAGAAGCTAGTAGCGAGAAGCTAATAGCTTCTTCTTACATCGCGGCAGCGCCGCTCACGATCTCGATAATCTCTTTCGTGATCTTCGCCTGGCGCGCGCGGTTCATGGCGAGCGTGAGCGAGTCGATCATGTCCGTGGCGTTGCTGGTCGCAGAATCCATGGCGGTCATACGCGCGGCGTGCTCGGCTGCCACCGACTCGAGCAGGGCGCGGAAAATCTGGATCGCGACATACTTCGGCAACAACGCCCGGAATAATTCCTCGGGGGACTGCTCATAGATGTAATCAACCTGGGCAGTTCCGAATTGCGACGCTGCCGCTTCGCCCGCTGACTGGGAGCTGCGCAGGCCCACCCCCGCGCTGATTGCTGCTTCCTTAGCTCTCTTCTTTTCTTCTTCCGTCATCTCCTCGGCGAGGCGGACGGTCTGTTCGCCGATCTGCTCGACGGGAAGAATCTGCTCCACGATCAGGCGCTGCGCAATCACCGATTTGAATTCGTTGAATACAACGTAGACCGCATCGATTTCTTCGCGCTGATAACGGCCGATCACGCTGTCCGCTAAAGAGCGCGCCTTGGAAAATTCCAGCTTGCCCAGAACACCAACATGCTCTCCGGTGATTTGTATCGGGCCAGCACGCTCGGCGGTCTCCGGCGGAGTTTCCAGCGACTCTTCAGGCTCGGCCAGACTGCGAGTCTGGACCGGAGCAGCCGGATAACGCCTGCGGAGGAAGTCGCGCCCCTTGCGGCCGATCGCTTCAATATCGATGTTCTTGCCAGCCTTCGACTCGAGAAACCGCGTGGCCGCTTTGGTGACGTTGGCGCTGAAGGCGCCCGCCAGACCCTTGTCGCCAGTAACTACGATCAGCAGAATGTTTTTCTCTTCTCGCTGCGCCAGCAGGGGATGCTTTGGGTCGCCCGTCTCCGGATCGTAGATCTCCGCGCGCGATACGAGCGACTTCAGCACATTCGTCAGCATGCGGGCGTAGGGACGCGCTGCCATGGTGCGATCCTGCGCGCGGCGCAGCTTGGCCGCCGAGACCACTTTCATGGCCTTGGTGATCTGCCGCGTGTTTACGACGCTGCGGATACGGCGTCGAATGTCGAGAATGTTTGCCATTGAAAAACCAGTTTCCAGTTCTCAGTTGCCAGTTCTCAGTTAAAACCAGCCGGCTCTACGTTCTTGCTAAGAACTGAACTCGGAACTGAGAACTATTATTTCGCTACAGCTTCACGCTCCGCTACGAACTGCTGCTTCGCTTGCTTGATCACATCGGTCAGCTGCGCCTTCAGGGCGTCATCGAGGATTTTCTTCTCCATGATCGTGCGCAGCAGGCCGGAGTTGGTTGCGTCCACGTACTTGTAAAGTTCTTTCTCGAAGTCGCGGACTTGATTCACCGGGAGATCGTCAAGAAATCCTCCGGTACCTGCGAAAATGATCAAAATCTGTTTCGAGAAGGGCAACGGTGAAAACTGATTTTGCTTCAGCAGTTCGACCAGACGCTGGCCGCGATTCAGTTGAGCTTGCGTGGCTTTATCGAGATCGCTGCCAAAGGACGCGAAGGCCGCCAGTTCGCGGTATTGCGCCAGTTCCAGCTTGAGTGTTCCGGCGACTTGCCGCATAGCCTTGATCTGCGCGCTGCCACCGACGCGGCTGACGGACAAACCGACGTTGACGGCGGGACGAACTCCCTGATTGAACAAGTCCGTTTCCAGATAAATCTGGCCGTCGGTAATGGAAATGACGTTGGTCGGAATGTAGGCGGAAACGTCGCCGGCCTGGGTCTCAATGACGGGAAGCGCGGTGAGCGATCCGCCGCCATTTTTGTCGCTGAGCTTGGCCGAACGCTCCAGTAAGCGCGAGTGGAGATAGAAGACGTCCCCGGGATAGGCCTCGCGGCCGGGCGGACGGCGGAGGAGCAGCGAGATTTCACGATAGGAAGCAGCGTGCTTCGAAAGATCGTCGTAGATGACCAGCGCGTGCCGCTTGGTGTCGCGGAAATATTCTCCGATAGCGCAGGCGGCGTACGGCGAAATGTACTGCATGGGCGCAGGCTCGGAGGCCGACGCGGCGACGACGATGGTGTATTCCATCGCTCCGGCGTCTTCGAGAATTTTTACTACCTGCGCAATCGAGGAGCGCTTCTGGCCGATCGCGTTGTAGATGCAGATGAGGTCGTTGCCCTTGCTGTTGATAATGGTGTCAAGAGCGACGGCGGTCTTGCCGGTCTGGCGGTCGCCGATGATCAGTTCGCGCTGACCGCGGCCGATGGGAATCATGCTGTCGATGGCCTTGAGGCCAGTGGCCATGGGCTCGCGCACCGGTTGGCGGTCAATGACACCGGGGGCGAGACGCTCGAGAGCGATATATTTGTCGGTGGTGATGGGGCCTTTGTCATCGATGGGACGGCCGAGAGAGTCGACGACCCGGCCGACCATGGCCTCGCCAACGGGCACGCTCATGATGCGACCGGTGCGCTTCACTTCGTCGCCTTCTTTGATCTCGGTATATTCCCCGAGCAGCACCACGCCGACCTGGTCTTCTTCCAGGTTCATGGCAATGCCGGCCACGCCGTGGGGGAAGGAAAGAAGTTCGCCGGCCATGACTTTGTCGAGTCCATACACGCGGGCGATGCCGTCGCCCAGAGTGATGACCGTGCCAGCAATACGAAACGGGTCAGCCAGCGACATAAAC
>CAVZPC010000007.1:0-137529 GCA_963777005.1 uncultured Acidobacteriaceae bacterium
GCTGACATTTGCTCTGATAACGCTTCTGTGGTGCGCCATGGCTGGCACTGGGAGCGGGAGCAACTCCATCTCCACGGCATGACCGGCAGCGGCTTGCGGCTGGGACTGGTGCTCGCGCTATTCAGTTTCGTTGGCTTCGAGAGCGCGACCACGTTGGGATCCGAGGCGCGCAACCCGCTGAAGACGATTCCGCGCGCGGTCATCCAAAGCGCCATTCTCGCCGGAGCTTTCTTCATCGTCTGCGCCTATGCGGAAGTGTTGGGTTTCCACGCGCGGGCCAGGACCTGGGCGCAAGCCAGGATCCAATGCATGTGGTGGCCCGAGTCGGCGGCGTCCCGGTGCTGGGAGTGCTGATCGATATCGGCGCGCTCGTGAGCTTGTTTGCCTGCACTCTGGGATGCATTACGGCGGCGGCACGCGTGTTGCTGCTGATGGCGCACAACGGGCTCGCCCACGACTCTCTGCGCACCCGCACGCACGGAATCAAACGCCAAGCCGTGCCGTCGTCATCACCGGATCGCCGCGCTCCTGCCGGTAGCGGTGCTGGCGGCCCGCGGCGCCAGCGGTCTGGATGTCTACGGCTGGCTGGGCTCCCTGGCGACCTACGGTTTTATCGTCGCCTATGCATTGGTTTGCATCGCCCTGCCGCGCTACTTGCGCGACCACGGTGTTTTCCGTCCCGGAGCTCAGATCGTCCCCTGGCTGGCCGGCGCCGCCATGCTGCTCGCGCTGGTTGGGAATCTATACCCTGTGCCCGAGGGTCCGTACGGCAAACTGCCCTACGTCTATCTTGCCTATTTAACGGCGGGACTGCTGTGGTTCGTGATTCGGCGGCGCAAAAACGGGCTCGCCAAGACTGACCCGCGTTCTTCCAGCCGCTCGCCCATAAAAATATCTGAATCTACGGCAAAGAAATTTTCACTGAACAGAAACGCTTTCCTTCCGCACCCAACTCGCGTAAATTCGGTCGATCATTTTTACGTGCAGACGCGCGCAACCAGCCTTGCCGCGAACATCGTTTCCACGACACAGCGAGTGAATCGACTGCGTCGCAAGCGGTAGTGCACAGTGCATTTCAAGACTTCTGAGGTTATTGATGATATCGAATGATGAGGATCGATTCAAGACGAACTGTTCTCCTCGCCGGGCTTTTCCTGGGAATCCGTTTGCCTTTCACCCCCGGCTCAGGCGCAGCAGACCCTCGGCGGCATCACCGGCACGGTCACGGACAAGACGGGCGGCGTTCTGCCGGATACTGACCGTGACGATCGTGGGCGACCAGACAAAACTCACCCGCACCCAGAAGACCAACGCGAACGGCACCTACGATTTCGTCAACCTGCCCATCGGCACCTACACGCTCACGTTCACCCATGACGGTTTCGAGACGCAGAAGATTCCGTCGATTACGGTTCAGGCCGACCGCACCGCGACCGTAAACGCGGCCCTGCAAGTCGGCCAGGTCGGAACCGTCGTCGAGGTTCAGGCCGACCGCTGCATGAACGCGGTCGATACCACGAACGGTTACATCCTCGAAAAGGACCAGATCGAGTCCGTTCCGCTGCCCACCGGCAGCTTCACCGGCCTCGCCATTCTTTCTCCCGGCGTGAACGCCGAACTGCCCAGCGGCACCGGCGCCAACGACGGCTTGGGCAACCAGCCCATCTGGGCCAACGGCCAGCGCGATACCAGCAACACCTTCCTTCTCAATGGCGTCGACGCCAGCAACCTTTTCAACGGCAAGAGCACCAGCCGGTGGCTTCCGCCCGCATCGTGAACAATACCGGCGTCGGCGGCGCCGCCAGCACCACCGCGGCAGTCGTTCAGAGCACCGCATCGCCTTATCTGGCCATCGGCCAGGCGCTGCCCACTCCCGCTCCGGAGACCATTCAGGAATTTCGCGTGAACACTTCGATGTACGACGCGCAGCAGGGCTCCACCAGCGGCGCGCACATCGACATGAGCACCGCTTCCGGCACCAACGCTATTCACGGCGAGCGCTTACGTGCACCGCGGAACCGACTGGCTCAACGCCGCGCCTTTCTTCTACAAGCGGACCCAACATCCCCGCAACGAAAAGGTTCCCGAATTGCACCGCTACATCGCGGGCGGAACACTCGGTGGCCCGCTCATCAAGGACAAGCTCTTCGGCTTTGTCAGCTACCAGCACATCCACGATTCCGACCAGGAGATTGGAACTTCGCGCACTGCCGTGCCCTTCGGCCTGACCGACGATCGCAGCCCGCACGGCGTTGGCCGCCGTCGCCAACACCAACTGGCCGACGGTTCGCGCCATGCTGACATGCGACGCGACTTCGCGCCGGGCTCACACGGGCCAGGCGACATCAATCCGGTTGCCTACGCCATGCTGAACTACAAGTTGCCGAACGGCCAGTACCTGATTCCCGTCGGCGAATCCGGATTTCACCCCGACCGTTAACTTCCCGGAAAATGCTTTCGTCACGCAGCACGGCGTATTTCCTCGCCGATCAGGCCGTCGCCGATCTGGATTACATCGTGACTCCAAAGACACGCTGGCGTTGAAGTATTATTACCAGCACGATCCGACCATGGCTCCATTTGCGTATTCCGCGTTCCAGGGCTTTACGCAGCATCTGGATGCTGGCAGCCAGGTGGCCACCATCACCAACACCCAGATCCCTTACGCCGAACTTCAGCGTCACGGAGGTTTTTGGGTTCATTCGCGAGAAAGTCTACAGCACCGATCGGCCCAGCCCTTCACGCCCTCAACAGATGCGACTCGGGCATCAACACTTTTGGCTCTCACGTTTTCCCGGGCATCACCATCGTGGACGATTTCGGGAAACTCGCTCACCGACAGCTAATGTACAACATCAGTCGTTTACAACGCTGGCACGACATCGGATCGACGGGCAGCTTCGCAAGGCGCATTTACCGGAATCTTTCAAAACCGCTGGATGCCTTCCGCCAATGCCATTTGGACCCACGGCAAGCACACGATCACTTTTGGCGGAAGCTTCTCCTACACCCAGCTCAATGCGCGCGATGAACGAACCAACAAGGGCATGATCGGCTTCACCGATTTCGCCAATTTCCTCAGGGCATGCCCATCACCTATACCGCCGACGGATTCATCACCACCACTTTCCTGCAGGGCAACGCCAACCGCTACTACCGCTCCAACGAAGATGGCGCAATACATCCAGGACAAGTTTCAGCTCCGCTCCAATCTCAGCGTCAGCGCCGGCTTGCGCTTCGATTATCACGGCGGCCTGACGAAAAGAACGGCAAGCTCTACAATTTCGATCCGTCAGCTCTACAACTACAATGCGGCCACCGACACCATCATTTCGAACGGCTTCATCATCGCCGGCAACAATCCTCATTTCCCGACCAAAGGGGTCAGCGATTCCACTCTGACCGGCCGTCAATGGGGTTTCGCGCCGCGCATCGGAGTCGCGTGGAGTCCCAAAGAAATTCAACGACAAGGTTGTCGTGCGCGCGGCTGGGGCATGTACTACGATCGCGGCGAACTTTTCACCTACTTCTCGCCGGGTTTCGCCGCGGGCGTGATCGCCGGCGGTCCGTTCGGCGTGAATCAGTCTCCACCGTGGGTGAATGCAGCACGTCTTGCAGTCCGTATCGCGCTATTACGACATTGCAGCACGCTTCGAGAGCCCCGTGGGGGCCGGCGCTCGGTCCGCCTCCCACCGGCAATCCGGCAGATCTGATTCTTGCCCAACGCTGCAGCGACATCGAACCGGGCTGCCGCTCTTTTCGTTCGCCGTTTACAACCGCGCCAACAAACTTCCCTACACTCTCAACCAAACGCTCGACATCCAATGGCAGCCGCGCAACGATCTCGCCATCGAGATCGGTTACGTCGGCAATCTCGGCCGTCACGAAATCGTTCCCCTGCCTTTCAACCAGGCGCGGATCGCCTCGCCGACTAACCCCATCCGACCGGGCACTCCGTTCGAGCAAGATTACACGTATGGCTATTCGATCGTCACGAGCCCGCGGCTTCATCCCGCGACCTTCCGACCAGCAATCTACCCGACAGCGGCCAGCCGTATCAGCAAACATTTGAAGGCGGCAATGTCGACCTCCGCGTTCCCTACATCGGCTATTCCTCCGAATCCGAATCCTATACTGCGGCCGGCATCTCTGCTTACAACGCCCTGCAGACCCACGTCGAAAAGCGCCTGAGTCACGGCTTCCAGGTCGGCTTCTCCTATACCTACTCTCACGCGACCGACGAGCAAAGCGCGATGGGCCTCTTTTACAACGGCAACAATCCACTCAATCTTCGCTCCGGCTATGGCAACTCGGACTTCGACCGCACGCACGTAATCAATTTCAACTACCTCTACAGCTGCACAATTTCTTCTCGGAAAATTCATTGAAGGGCAAGGTCGCCGATGGATGGGCCATCTAGGTTTGACCATCCTCCAAAGCGGTCAGCCCTACAGCGTGATCGATTACTCCGGCGCGGTCGGCAGCATCTTCTACGGCGTCAACGACGGCATCACCAACCCGATCGTGCCTCTCGTCCGGTTGCACCCCAAGCAGGCACTCACCGGGGATACGGGCGCTACCCGGGCCTTTCCCGCGCTCAAGCCGAATTGTTTGGCGTTCCTTTGCTGGGTCCGGGCGCCTTGGATGGCGCGATTCCGTCGAATGACCCTTACGAAACCAACTTCATCGACCACGGCCAGCGAAATCTTCCGGCAACCGTGGCAGAGGCGCGCGGATATCTCGCTCGTGAAAACCACGCAGCTCACCGAGCGGTACTCTCTCAAGTATACGTTCGAGTCTTCAACCTGACCAACACGGCGAGCTTCGAATCCCCATCGACAACGTCACCCAGAACATCAACTTCAACGGCTTTCCTATGTCGGCCAGCCGGCGACACGAATCCTTGCGACACCAGCTACACGGCCCTGTACTTCTGCCCGACTGAGTGGCCTGGGCATCACAAACAAGACCATCGGCAGCCCGCGGCAGATTCAGATGTCATTGAGCCTCACCTTCTAGATCGGTCTGTCGCGCGGCTGAAGGCGTGGGGACGGAGAAGAGCCCGTGTCTATTCGTGCCCGATATCTTCGTTCCAGACGGCAGGAGCGCGATGTAGTCGGCAAGCAGACGCGCACTCCGGTGATCGAGATCGATAACTGTACTCCCAGCGAGCGCAGCCACTCCAAGCCACCCTGAAAATTGCGGCTCTCGCCGACAATCACGCCGAAGCCAAATTGCCGGACCAGTCCACTGCAATACCAGCAGGGAGCCAGCGTCGTGACCATGATGAGCTTGCGATAACTGCGCTGGCGTCCCGCATTGCGGAAGGCATCGGTCTCCGCATGCATGGAAGGGTCCCCATTCTGCACGCGGCGGTTATGGCCAGCGCCGAGAGTTTCCCGTCCATCAAAGATCGCAGCGCCGATGGGGATGCCGCCTTCGGCTAGCCCCTTGCGAGCTTCCGCAATAGCAACTGCCAGCATCGCCAAGTAACTGCTTCCACTGCCCTCGATTATAAGTGGCGAGTCGAGGTCTCGGCACCCTCAGTTCGGGCCGTGTTGAAATTCACATACACCTCATCGAAATTGTGCGTTTTACTTGCCTCCCGCAAAGGCTTATCAAATAATCCACGGATTAGGCTCGGCGAGGCGTGAGGGCTGCGCCCGCAGCCGCGGGCTGAATCCAGGATCAGCCGATTTTTGGCAATAATTTCCCCTGGGAGACGCCGCGATGCCCCGCGAAGGCCATAGAAATGGCGTCCCGCTCGGCGCAGGGTCTGTACGACCCGGCGCATGAACATGACGCCTGCGGAATCGGTTTCGTCGCCAGCATCCGCGGCGAAAAAAGCCACGACATCATTCGCAAGGGCATCGAGGTGCTCATGAACTGACGCATCGCGGCGCCTGCGGCTGCGATCCGAGACGGGCGACGGCGCGGGCATCCTGATTCAGATTCCGCACAAGTTTTTCGCGCGCGAGTGCGCGAAGCTGGGCTTCACAGCTGCCGCCGCCCGGCGCGTACGGCGTGGGCATGATGTTCCTGCCGGTGGAAAAGCAGCAGCGGCTGCAATGCGAAGGCATGGTGGAACGTATCATCCGCGAAGAAGGGCTTACGCGTGCTGGGCTGGCGCGACACGCCGGTCGACGGCATCCGCCATCGGCCGCGTGGCGCGCGCATCGCAGCCTTATATCGAGCAGATTTTCATCGGCTGCGCGGCCGGGTCTTGACGAAGACGAGTTCGAGCGCAAGCTCTACGTGGTCCGCAAGCGCGCCGAAGATCGAAATCGCGGCAGCCGATATGGAGGACGCGGCGATCTTTTATATTCCTTCGCTCTCCTGCCGCACCATCGTTTATAAAGGCCTGCTGCTGGCTCCGCAGATCGCCAATTTCTATGGCGAGCTGTCCGATCCCGACGTGAACAGCGCGCTGTGCCTGGTGCACCAGCGTTTTTCCACCAACACCTTTCCCAGCTGGCAGCTGCGCGCATCCGTATCGCTACATCGCGCACAACGGCGAAATCAATACCGTGCGCGGCAACGTGAACTGGATGCACGCGCGCCAGTCGATGCTGGCGTCGCCGCTATTCGGCGACGATTTGAAGAAGCTGTTTCCCATCATCGCGCCGGGGGGCAGCGATTCCGCCAGCTTCGACAACGCGGTGGAACTGCTGCTCCAGGCGGGGCGCAGCTGCCGCACGTGATGGCCATGCTGATTCCGGAAGCGTGGGCCGGCAATCCGCACATGGACCCGGAGAAGCGGGCATTCTACGAATATCACGCTCGCTGATGGAGCCGTGGGATGGTCCTGCGGCGATGGCATTCACCGATGGCCGCGTGATCGGCGCGACGCTCGATCGCAACGGTCTGCGTCCCGGGCGATACGTGGTCACCCACGACGATCTGGTGGTGATGGCGTCGGAAGCCGGCGTGCTGGAGTGACCCGGACAAGTGAAGAACAAGGGCCGGCTGCAGCCGGGCAAGATGTTCCTGGTGGATACGGTGGCAGGCCGCATCGTCTCCGACAAAGAGATCAAGCACGAGCTGGCCTCGCGCCAGCCCTACGCGCGAATGGCTCAGGAGAACCAGATCACGCTCGAGCAACTGCCCGAGCCGCGCGCATGCATGGCTCCCGACCACGAGACGCTGCTTCGCCGCCAGCGCGCCTTCGGCTACACCGAAGAAGACATGAAGATGATTCTGGCGCCGATGGCCGGCAAGGCGAGGAGCCGGTTGGCTCGATGGGCACGGATACGCCGCTGGCTTGCCTCTCGGATCGGCCGCAGCCGCTATTCAATTATTTCAAGCAGCTGTTCGCGCAGGTCACCAATCCGCCGATCGATCCGATCCGCGAAGAGATGGTGATGTCGCTGACCAGCTACATCGGCAGCGAGCGGAACATTCTCGCGGAGACGCCGCAGAACTGCCACACGCTGAAGCTGCCGCATCCGGTGCTGACCAATCGCGATCTGGAAAAGTTGCGGCGCGTTTCGACCGGCGATTTGCTGGCGACCACGCTGCCCGCGCTGTTTCCGCGCGAAGAAGGCGAAGCGGACTGAAGCGGGCCCTGGACGAGCTGTGCCGGCGCGCTTCGCTGGCGGTGCGATCGGGATACACGCTGCTGATTCTCTCCGACCGCGGCGTGGATAAGGATTACGCGCCCGATTCCCTGCCTGCTGGCGCTGGCGGCGGTGCACAACCAGCTGGTCCGCGAAGGGACGCGCACCCAGGTGGCGCTGATCATCGAATCCGGCGAGCCGCGCGAGGTGATGCACTTTGCGCTGCTGATCGGCTATGGCGCGAGCGCGATCAATCCGTATCTGGCGATCGAGACCATGGAGGATCTTGCCTGGCGCGGCTATCTGCCGGATGGCATCACGCCGGAGAAGGCGGTCAAGAATTTCATCAAGGCGATCAACAAGGGACTGCTGAAGACCTTCTCGAAGATGGGCATCTCGACGCTGCAGAGCTATCGCGGAGCGCAGGTCTTCGAGGCCATCGGACTGAACAGGGAACTGGTGGAGACATATTTCGCCGGCACGGCTTCGCGGATCGAAGGCGTTGGACTGGACGTGCTGGCGCGCGAAGCGCAGATGAAGCACGAGCACGCGATTCGCGCCGCTCACGGAATCCGAAACTGAACTTGCGGTCGGCGGCAACTATCACTCAGCGCGTCGACGGCGAATATCACCTGCTGAATCCGCAGACGATCAGCAAACTGCAGCACGCGGTGCGGCAGGAGAATTCCAGACCTTCCAGGAATACACCGACCTGATCGACAAGCAGAGCGCAACCTGTGCACGCTGCGCGGCTTGATGAAGATCAAGAAGAGCGAGAAGCCCGTGCCCCTCGAAGAAGTCGAGCCTGCCAAGGAAATCGTGAAGCGATTCACCACCGGCGCGATGTCGTTCGGCTCGATCAGCAAGGAAGCGCACGAAACGCTCGCCATCGCCATGAACCGCATCGGCGGAAAGTCCAACACCGGCGAAGGCGGTGAAGACGAAGAGCGCTTCAAGCGCGACGCCAACGGAGATCTGCGGCGCAGCGCCGTGAAGCAGGTCGCTTCGGCGCGTTTCGGCGTGACCGCGAATTATCTGGTCAATGCGGACGAGCTGCAGATCAAGATGGCGCAGGGCGCGAAGCCCGGCGAAGGCGGCCAGCTTCCCGGCCACAAAGTGGACGAGGTGATCGCGCGCCTGCGCCATTCGATTCCCGGCGTGGGCCTGATTTCGCCGCCGCCGCATCACGATATTTATTCCATCGAAGATCTGGCGCAGCTGATCTACGACCTGAAGAACGTGAATCCGCAGGCGCGCATCTCCGTGAAGCTGGTGGCCGAGGTCGGCGTGGGCACAGTTGCCGCCGGCGTTTCCAAAGCGCATGCCGACGTGGTGCTGATCAGCGGCGACAGTGGCGGCACGGGCGCTTCGCCGCTCAGTTCCATCAAGCACGCGGGCATTCCGTGGGAACTGGGCCTCGCCGAGACGCAGCAGGTGCTGCTGATGAACGATCTGCGCGGCCGCATCCGCGTGCAGACCGACGGCAAACTGCAAACCGGCCGCGATGTAGTGATCGCGGCGCTGCTGGGCGCGGAAGAATTCGGTTTCGCCACCACGCCGCTGGTCGCCATGGGCTGCATCATGATGCGCAAATGCCATCTGAATACCTGCCCGGTGGGCATCGCCACGCAGGATCCGGTGCTGCGCAAGCAAGTTCCAGGGCCAGCCCGAGCATGTCATCAATTTCTTTTTCTTTATCGCCGAGCAGGTGCGCCAGTACATGGCGGAGCTGGGCTTCCGCACCATCGACGAGATGGTGGGCCGCGTCGATATGCTGGAGTCGCAGCCCGCCGTCGATCACTGGAAGGCGCGCGGCATCGATTTTTCGGCGATTCTCTACAGTCCGCCGGTTCCGGCGCGCGTGGCGCGGCGCTGCGTGCAGGCGCAGGATCACGGACTGCGAGCAGGCGCTCGATCACAAGATCGCTGGCCGCGCGCAGTGCTGCATCGACACCTCAGCCCCGTCGAGATCAAGCTGCCGATCCGCAATGTGCATCGCACGGTGGGCGCGATGCTCTGCGGCGAGATTGCGCGCCGGTACGGTTCGGCGGGATTGCCCGACGAAACCATCCGCTTCGAATTCACGGGTTCGGCCGGGCAAAGCTTCGGCGCGTTTCTGGCCAAAGGCGTGACGCTGACGCTGGAAGGCGATGCCAACGATTACGTCGGCAAAGGACTCTCCGGCGGACGCCTGATCGTGTATCCGCCGCGCGACTCCACTTTCTGCCCGAGGAGAACATTCTGATCGGCAATGTCGTGCTGTACGGCGCAACCAGCGGCGAGGCCTTCTTCAACGGCATGGCCGGCGAGCGTTTTGCCGTGCGCAACTCCGGCGCGACGGCGGTGGTGGAAGGCGTGGGCGATCATGGTTGCGAATACATGACCAACGGCCTGGTGGTGGTGCTGGGCAGTGCGGGCGCAATTTCGCCGCCGGCATGACCGGCGGCATCGCCTACGTGCTCGACGAGACCGGCGACTTCCGGAAGAACGCTGCAACCCGGCTCCGTCGATCTGGAGCCGGTGACCGAGACGTGACGCGCAGATCGCTGCGAGATCTCGTCGCGCGCCATGTGCGAACTGACCGGGAGCCCGCGCGCGAAATGGATCCTCGAAAACTGGGCTGAGATGCTGCCGAAGTTCGTGAAAGTCTTCCCCCACGAATACAAGCGCGTGCTAGGAGTGAGCCGCAGACGGCAGCCTTACGGCTCGAACCAGCCGCTGGCGGTCCTCACGCACGCGGAGCCGATGGCCAGCGAGGTGCAACATGGGTAAGACGACCGGATTTCTGGAATATCCGCGGGAATGCCCCGCGCCGTCCGGTCACCGAGCGCGTCAACGACTGGTTTGAGATCTACCTCGATTTTCCCGAGGAGAAGATCCGCACGCAAGGCGCGCGCTGCATGGATTGCGGCGTGCCGTTCTGCCACACGGGCTGCCCGGTCAACAACATCATTCCCGACTGGAACGATCTGGTCTATCGCGGCCGCTGGAGCGAAGCCATCCGGCTGCTGCACGCCACCAATAATTTTCCCGAATTCACCGGCCGCATCTGCCCCGCGCCGTGCGAAGCCGCTTGCGTGCTGGGGATCAACGAGCCGCCGGTGACCATCAAGCAGATCGAAAAGAACATCGTCGACCGCGCCTTCGAGGAGGGCTGGATCCATCCGGAGCCGCCGCGTTTCGCACCGGAAAACGAGTGGCGATCGTCGGTTCCGGACCGGCGGGTCTGGCCGCCGCGCAACAGCTGCGCCGCGCCGGACACGCGGTCACCGTATACGAAAAGGCCGACCGCATCGGCGGCTTGCTGCGCTACGGCATTCCGAATTTCAAGATGGAGAAGCATATGATCGATCGGCGCCTGGAGCAGATGCCTGCCGAAGGCGTGGAGTTCGTCACCGAATGCGCATGTCGGCAAGAACGTTTCCGTCGAAGAACTGCGCGCGCGAGTTCGACGCCATCCTGCTGGCGGCGGCGCCGAGCAGCCGCGCGATCTGCAAGGTTCCGGGCCGCGAGTTGAAGGGCATTCACTTCGCGATGGAATTTCTGCCGCAGCAGAACCGGCGCTGCCACGGCGAACGGTCATCCCGGTCGAGATTCTGGCCACCGGCAAGCGCGTGGTGATCATCGGCGGCGGCGACACGGGCGCGGATTGCCTGGGCACCTGTCATCGCCAGAAAGCCGCTATCCGTGCATCAGTTTGAAATCATGCCCAAGCCGCCCGACGAGCGCTCGCCGCAAACGCCGTGGCCGCTGTGGCCGATGCAACTGCGCATCGAAAGCGCGCACGAAGAAGGCGGCATGCGCGATTGGAGCATCGCCACCATGAGATTCAGCGGCGACGACACGGCAACGTCAAGCAGCTGCATGCCGTGCGCGTCGGCCCGCCGCCGAAGTTCGAGCCGATGCCTGGCAGCGAATTCACCATGGATGCGGATCTGGTGCTGCTCGCCATGGGATTCCTGGGTCCGGTGCGAAACGGGATGATCGAACAACTGGGTGTGGCGCTCGACGCGCGCGGCAACGTCGCGACCGAAGAGAACTACATGTCGTCCGTGCCGGGAGTTTTCGCTGCGGGCGACATGCGGCGCGGCCAATCGCTGGTGGTCTGGGCCATCGCCGAAGGCCGCAAGGCAGCCGCGGCCGTCGATAAATATTCTCAGAGCCATGGCAGTGCGTTCCGTTCCTGGCACCAGCGCTCAGCAAATCGCCTAATGATTCAGCCGTCGGCAGCTGTTCCAGGGATTAAGATGGCTGCTCCAGCGCTATGATCGGAATCCAGGACATTCAAACTGCGATGGGCCGGATACGCGAGGCCATCCGCATTTCCCCCTGCACCCACTCGGAAACTTTTTCCGGCCTTACCAAGAACGAGATCTTTCTCAAACTCGATAACCAGCAGCGAACCGGAGCTTTCAAAGAGCGCGGCGCGCTCAATAAATTGCTCACGTTGACCGCCGAAGAACGCGGCCAGGGCGTGATTGCTGCGTCGGCAGGAAATCATGCGCAAGGGGTCGCCTATCACGCAGGCCGTCACGGAATTCGGGCGTCATCTGCATGCCGCTGCCCACGCCGCTCACAAAAGTTTCCGCCACGCGCGCCTACGGTGCCGAGGTCGTTCTGCACGGCACGAATTACGACGAAGCGTACGAAAAGGCGGTCGAGCAGAGCCAGCGACACCATCTCACGCTGATCCATGCCTTCGACGATGACGCTGTGATTGCGGGCCAAGGGACGTTAGGCTGGAAATCTTGAAACAGCAGCCTGACATTGAGGCCATCGTCGCCCATCGGGGGCGGTGGCCTCATCGGCGGCATCGCGTGTGCGGTGAAGGAAATGAATCCGGCGATCCGGGTCTTTGGAGTTCAGCCGGCCAAGTTGCCTTCCATGAAAGCCGCCATCGCACAGGGTAGTCCTGTAACTCTTACGCCGGCCGCCACCATTGCTGACGGAATCGCAGTGCGGCGCGCCGGCGGACAAACCTTTCCTTTGGTTCAGAAATATGTGGATGACATTGTTACGGTCGAAGAGGAAGAGATCGCTAACGCCATCCTGCTGCTGTTGGAGCGCGAGAAGACGCTGGCCGAAGGCGCCGGAGCAGCATCGATCGCCGCCGTCCTGAATCACAAGCTCCCGCTGGAAGGCAAAAAGTCGCAGTGCTGGTCTGCGGCGGCAATATCGACGTCACGCTGCTCGCGCGGATCATCGAGCGCGGCTTGGTAAAAGATGGCCGCCTGGTGCGCTGCGGATTCACCTGACGGACTATCCCGGCGCGCTGCACCGCCTTACCGGGATTCTGGCGGAACATCGCACCAACATCGTGGAGACCGCCTACGACCGCGCCTACCACGGGGTCAACCTGGGCGACACTGCCATTGACATCACCATGGAGACTCGAGGGCCCGCTCAATCGCCGAGTTGCTCACGGCTTTGCTTGCCGCCGGCTACGCCCACGAAAGAATTCTGTAGACCCTTCGCAGACAGCGCTCAAACCCTGGCGGGATATCATTTGACACTCTGATTCGGGTGATAAGAAATTTGAATTGGACTCAGCTGATCGATCCCTATTATCGTCTGCGGATTAGGGAGAGGACTGCGATTGAACGCAAACTGCGCTCGTCGGGGTCGGCTCTTTCCTGGGTCAGCCCTTCCCTCCAGGATTCAGAAGTGCCGTCGCACGGCTGCCTGCTGGACTTTACCAGCAGGCGCGCGACTACCAAAGCATTACTCACGCCTTCGAAACAGGAGCAAGCAAACATGACCAAGCGAGCCGACGGGCACTCTCTGCGCCTGTCGTTCCTATCGGCCGGTGTTGCCATCGTTCTAGCCGCCGGATTGTTGGCCGGCCTATCAGCGCCTTGTTTTGCCGACGACGGGCCTAAGCCAGATCCATCCGGCATCGCCACTGGGGATAAAACTACCGCCGTGGACGCCGCGGGCAATCCCTTTGTCGTCGCCGAGCCCACGGACAAGACCGCTCCGGACTACGCCGCCAACAAGAAGGCGTTCGACGATTATCAGGCTCAGGTGGCCAAAGAACCCCTCGCAGTAAAGCTGGCCGATAGCGTAGGCCACGTTCGCGTCGCCACAAATTTCGCCTGGACGTTGAACACCGGCTACCTGGTCTTGTTCATGCAGGCGGGTTTTGCCTTGCTGACCTGCGGACTGGTTCGCAAGAAGAATGCCGCTCATTTAATGATGTTGAATTTCGCGGCCTACGTCTTCGCCTTTCTGGCGTACTACGCCGTGGGATACGCATTTCAGTTTGGAGCCGTCGCCATCAATGCCGCGCCTACCAATCTTGGAGGCGTCCCTACTCTCAATCATTTTCTTATCGGCAGCGGCCAGTGGGGCTTTGTGGGCGGGAAAGGATTTTTTCTCGTCGGCCCCGCCTATGACAGCGCCAGCAACTGTTTAACTCTTTTCGAAGTCGTCTTCATGGAAACCGCCGGCTACATTATCGTCGGCGCGGTGTGCGAGCGGATCACCTTCTGGGCCTTCTTAGTTTGTGAACTCTTCATCGGGGCGATTCTGTACCCGATCTCCGGCTGCTGGACGTGGGGGGGCGGCTGGCTATCGCAAGTCGGTTCCACACTGAATCTGGGCCATGGCTACGTGGACTTTGCAGGATCGACTGTCGTCCATGCCGTTGGCGGATTCTGCGCTATGGCTCTCGCAATTATTCTGGGACCCCGCCTGGGTAAGTATGGTCCAGGAGGAAAAATCCGCGTCTTTCCCGCTCACAATATCGTGTACGTGGTGACTGGCACATTCATCCTGCTTTTCGGATGGATGGGATTCAATCCCGGTTCCACGCTCGGAGCTACGGATCTCCGCATCTCCGTCGTCGCGGTGAACACCAACCTGGCTGCCGTCGCCGGCTCCGCCGCAGCCATGCTTTTGTGGTATTTCCTCTTCGGCAAGCCCGATGTCACCATGGCTTGCAACGGAATGCTGGCAGGATTAGTCGCCATCACTGCTCCCTGCGCGTTTGTCTCTCCGACGTCGTCGGTAGTAATCGGCGTGCTGGCAGGTTGCCTGGTTTGCGTTGGAGTTCTTTTCAACGACCGTGTGCTGAAGATCGACGATCCCTGCGGCGCGATTTCCGTGCACGGCTATTGTGGATGGCTCGGCGCGGTCAGCGTGGGCATCTTTGCCGACGGCGCCTATGGCGCGGGATGGAACGGTGTGGGCGCAACTTCCTACTTGGGGCACGCCGGTCAAGGCGTAACCGGCTTGATCCATGGCGATACGCGTCAGTTTTTGTGTCAGCTGATGGGAGCAACCCTGTATGCAGTGTGGGCGTTCGGCGCAACCTATGTCGTCTTCTGGTGCGTCAACAAAGTCAAGAGCATGCGCGTGCCGCCGGAAGTGGAAGAGGAAGGTCTCGACGTCCCGGAGTTCGGAATGGAAGGATATCCGGAGGACGCGGTGGTGACGGCGTCGTACTGAAGAGCGCTGCACCGGCGACGAGCCTGTACCGAGAGACGCTTAGGATTTGAGTTTGGAACAAAAACGTACTGCCGAATTGACCGCACCAGCGCGCCCGCGCTGGCAATTGAGTGTGATTGAAATCACAAAAAAGTTAGTTGTTTCCTAGTAGTGATTGGCCGCTCGTGACTACGTAGAATTGCGGGTCGCCAATCATGAATCCTAAATGGAACGGGCAGTTCTCGTGCTTTGATCTCGTGGCCCGAACCGACGCGTGCGCCAGCAGCGTGGTTCGGGTGGGCAGTTTAGAGATCGGTGGCGGCGATTTCATCGTAATGGCAGGGCCGTGCGCCGTCGAATCCGAACAGCAATTGTTGCGAACCGCGGAAGCTGTGGCTGCCGCGGGCGCCCGCATGCTGCGCGGAGGTGCTTATAAACCGCGCTCCTCCCCCTATGCGTTCCAGGGCCTGGGAGTCGAAGGCCTGAAAATTCTCCGCAAGGCGCGAGAAGAAACCGGCCTCGCAATCGTCACCGAGGTGATGAGCGAGGAAGACGTTGACCTGATCGCCGAGTATGCGGATCTGATGCAGGTGGGCACCCGCAGCATGGAGAACTATGCGCTGCTCGAAAGGCTGGGCGGATGTGGCCGGCCAGTGCTGTTGAAGCGCGGGATGACCGCAACGTTGGAAGAGTTGTTGCGTTCCGCGCAGGTGATCGCAATGGCCACGCCAGGCAAGCCGCAGATCGTTCTCTGCGAGCGCGGCATTCGAACCTTTGAGACTGCAACCCGTAATACGCTGGACATCGCTGCGGTGCCGGTACTCAAGGCAGTTTCGCATCTCCCCGTGATTGTCGATCCGAGTCACGCCGCCGGGGTGCGCAGTCTCGTCCCTGTGCTGTCGCGGGCGGCCGTCGTAGTCGGCGCCGACGGATTATTGGTCGAGGTGCATCCATCGCCGGATGAAGCGATGAGCGATGGACCGCAATCGCTTACCTTCCGCGATTTCCGCGACATGATGGATGATCTGCAACCTTACCTGGCGATCCTGGATGCCGCACATCGCGTTGGCCCACGGCTGGTAGCAGTTGGGGGAGCGGACTGATGCGGGCGCGGCCCATTATGATCGGGCTGCTCTCTCTTTTTATCATCATTGCTGTCGGATTCGCGCCCACACGCTCGGTTTTCTCTTCGAGCCAGTACTCTCCCGAGTTCCTTTTCACAGTTGCCAAACAGTATGAGCCGCTGGCCTGGATTCGTGGCGCTGACCGATTCAGTTCCGATGCCGCCATCTTTCTTCAAGATGCAAACGGAAAGCATCCACTGATTCCGGGCTTTGCGGCCTCCGCTGATCCCGCAGTTTCGTTTGATGGAAAGAACGTGTTATTTGCCGGCAAGCAGAGGGCACAAGATTTCTGGCAGATCTGGGAAATGGCCGTGGCAAGCGGCGAGCCGCGGCGCATCACATCCTGCGCTGAGGATTGCATTCGTCCTTTCTACCTGCCCGAAGACCGCGTGGCCTATGCAAAGAAGACCGGCGGCCGCTTTGTGATTGAAGCCATCGATGCGGGGAATGGCAAAACAGTCCAGCTCACTTATGCCTCTGGCAATTCTTTACCGACCGATGTTCTCCGCGACGGCCGCATTCTGTTTGAGTCGACCTACCCTCTGGGAACTAGCGGAGCGCCTGAACTCTACACGGTTTATTCCGATGGCAGCGGAGTAGAATCCTACCGCTGCGATCACGGCAAGGCTCGTTACTCGGGCAGACAGGTTGCATCGAACGACATCGTATTCGCTTCTGGCTCTGGGCTCGGTCGCTTCACTTCAGCGCTGGCGCAAGAGGTCCCCATCCCAGCGCCGGCTGGAGATTATGCTGGAGACATCTCGGAAACTTTGTCAGGCGATTGGCTGGTGACGTACAGGCAGGAAAAAGCTCCCTTTCAATTGATGTGGTGGAAGCCGGGTGCGGACGCTCTACGGCCGGCGGTTGTGGAATCAAATGCGAATGTGGTCCAGCCGGCGCTTGTTGTGGAACGTGCCGTACCGAACCGTCATCCCTCCGGCCTGCATAACTGGCCCAATGCCAATCTCCTTTGCCTGAATGCCTACACCTCGAAATACAAGTTTGCGGCGGAAACGATCCGGTCCGTCCGGTTATACGCGCGTGATGACGCAGGCGCGATCAAGCTGCTGGGAACGGCGCCGGTGGAGCGCGATGGCTCCTTTTTCGTCCAGGTACCGACCGAGCAGCCACTGCAAGTCGAACTGCTCGATAGCTCGGGCAAGACCCTGAAGCGGCAGGCGGGATGGTTCTGGATGCGCCATGGCGAACAGCGTGCATGTGTCGGCTGCCACGCAGGGCCGGAAACAGCGCCCGAGAATGCTGTCCCTATGACCCTGCTGAAGTCTACAACTCCCGCCGATATGACGGGCGCCGTCCGTAACTCTGCAGGAGGGAAATAAATTGAAAACGAGAGTCTCGACCGGATTAAGTCTTCTCATCCTGCTGATGTGTTGGCCTCTGCGGGCGCAGTCGCCAACTCCGAGCACAGTCGCTCCAATCCGCTTCGAAGACGCGACCGCAAAGTCCGGCATTCAATTTACCCACAGCTTCGGAGCACAAGAACTAGGCTCTCTGCTGGAAGGTACCGGCTCAGGCTGCGTCTGGTTTGATTACAACAACGACGGTCTGCCGGATCTGTACGTGATCAGCGGCAAGCCGCTTGAAGCGGGCATCCATCCTTATCCATTGAAGCAGCCGCCGGCCGTGGCTCCGCACAATCATCTCTACCGAAATAACGGCGACGGTACATTCACCGACGTTACCGAACAAGCCGGAGTCGCTGCCAACATTTACGGTACGGCTGCGATTGCTGCCGACTTCGACAACGACGGTTTTGTCGATCTCTTCGTCACCGGCTACGGACGAGCGATTCTTTATCGTAACCGCGGCGACGGAACCTTTGAGGACGTCACCGAAAAAGCTGGAATCAAAGTCGACGGCTGGTCGATCAGTTCCGCGTGGCTTGACTACGATCGCGACGGCTGCGTCGATCTGTTTGTCGGCCGTTATGTGAAGTTCGATCCCAAATATCGCAACTACTACGCCGCCGACAATTATCCCGGTCCACTCGACTACGCCGCCGAGACGAACCGTCTTTACCACAATAACTGCAACGGCACGTTCACCGACGTGACTGATAAGTCTGGCATCGGCGCCTACAAAGGCCGCACCATGGGCGTCACCGCGGCGGATTACGATGGCGACGGTTATCCCGACATCTACGTAGCCAACGACAAGACCGAAAATTTTCTCTTCCACAACAAACACGACGGCACGTTTGAAGAAGTGGCTGCCGAACTCGGCGTCGCGTATGGACAGAACGGGGAAAATACTTCCGCGATGGGCCCGGTATTTGCCGACATCGAAGGCGACGGCCTTATGGATCTCTGGGTGACCGACTCGAAATACAACCGTTTGATGCGCAACACTGGGAAGAATGGATTTGAAGATATCGGGCCCAGTTCCGGAATCTCCCAAGCCACCGCGCAGTACACCAGTTGGGGCACGGGCGTTTACGACTTTGACAATGACGGCTGGCTCGACATCATGATTTTTCATGGTGGCCTGATCCATCTGGTTCCGCAGGAGCAGTCGCTGTTCCGCGGCCTGGGCAATGGAAAGTTTGCCGACGTGTCGCGACAAGCTGGTCCGGCGCTGGACGCAAAAACGGTTTCGCGCGGCGCCTGTTTTGCCGATTACGACAATGACGGAAAAATCGATGCGTTCGTGGTGAACCTCGGTGCGCCGGGGACCTTGCTGCACAACGTCACGCAGAACAGCAATCACTGGCTGACCGTGAAACTCAAAGGAAAGAAGAGCAATCGCGACGGCATCGGTGCTCACCTGGAGTTGCTTGCTGGCGGCAGGAAGCGGATCGCCGAGCGCATCGCGGGATCAGGCTACCTTTCGCAAGACGACGGCCGTGTTCATTTCGGCCTGGGCAGCGCGACGAAGGCCGACAAGCTGACTATCCGCTGGCCCAGCGGAGAATCACAGGTTCTGGAGAATGTCGCCGTCGACCGTGTGCTTACCGTGGAGGAGCCGTAGATGCGGCCGGGGAGAATATTGCGCGGCCGGGCGAAGTGGATCGTGGGTATCCTCCCTGCGGTGGCTTTGATCTTTGTTCTCATGCTGCTTGTGCCTGCAGCCCAGCCTGCATCGCCACAGTCCGAAGCGGCAGTCAATCAGCACTACCTCTCGCCGATCGAAATGGCGCTCTCGCCAGATGGACGCTTGCTCTACGTCGTCTGCCAGGCCAGCGACGAAGTGCGTATCGTCGATCTCGCGTCCGGCACGGTGATGAGTACGGTTCCTGTCGGCCACGTGCCACGCGGAATCGTGTTGTCCCCTGATGGCCGCCGGATCTACGTGACGAACGCATGGTCCGACACAGTCTCGGTAATCGATGCGACGACTCTGAAAGTTGTGCGGACGGTTCCCACTGGCTTTGAACCCACCGGCATCATCTGCGACAGGAGTGGCAAGACTCTCTACGTTGCGAATCGCCTCAGCAGCGACATTTCCGTGGTCGATGTAAACACCGGCCAGGAAACCAAACGGCTGCTCGCCGGCCGCGGCGCGAGCTACCTTGCTCTGTCCGCGGATGGCAAATGGGTATATGCCACGCACATTTATCCGAATGCCGGAGCTTTCCGAACGCAGCCGAATTCGGAAATCACCGTTATCGATGCTGTTCGTCAGGTCGTAGCCGAGCGCAAGCGACTGCACAACGCCGCTGGAGTCTTCCACGTGGCGCTTTCATCCGATGGCAAGCTGGGCGTGGCGGCGCAACTCCGCCCCAAGAATTTAATTCCTCTGGCGCACGTGGAGCATGGCTGGGCATTCGGCGATTCGCTGACTCTGTTCGGTGACGATGTTGGCGGAACGCTTCAGGTCTCGATTGATGAACTCGATCGTTATTACGCTCTGCCTTGGGGCGTGGCGATCGCTCCGGACAAATCAAAATTGTTCGTGACCGCGGCTGGGTCAGAAAGCCTGACCGTCATCGACGTGCAGAAAATGCTGACGTTTGCCAGAGCCCGGCGACGGTCGTCAAATAGTCCCGCGAATGATCTTTCCGCATCGGCAAATTACGTAACCGCAAGAATTCCGGTCGGCCGCAATCCACGCGGGGTCTTGTTATCGCAAGACGGTAAGCGCTTGTATGTGGCGAATCGGCTCGATGACAATATCTCGGTCATCGACACATCAACCGAGAAGGTAACGTCAACCATCGACCTCGGCGGGCCGAAGAATGATCAACGCACTTCGCCGCGGTGAACAACTTTTCTTCACCGCCGATTACGCTTTTCAAGGCCAGTTCGGCTGTGCCAACTGCCATCTCGACGCCACCATCGACGGCTTGCAGTGGGACCTTGAGCCCGACGGCTTCGGCAAAGATATCGTCGACAATCGATCGCTGGAGAGATTTGGCGGGGACCGAGCCGTTCAAATGGAATGGCGGCAATCCTGACATGCCGACCGAGTGCGGACCGCGCACAGAGAAATTTTTCTATCGGTCCCAAAGTTATACGCCGCAACAACTCACCGATCTGGTGACTTTTGTTTACTCGCTTCCCTACCGTCCGAATCGTTACCGTCTGCCCAATGGAGAGCTGACTCCGGCGCAGGAACGCGGCAAGGCGATTTTTGAGAGGACCAGATACAAGAACGGTAAGCCGATTCCTGAGAAGAACCAGTGTGCCGTACTGCCACAGCGGCCCCAAGTACACGAACCAGCAACAGGTCGATGTCGGCACAGGCAAGTTGACTGACCGCTCGCCGGTGATCGATGTGCCACAACTTCCTAATGTCGCTTACTCCGCGCCGTATCTGCACGATGGTTCGGCGCGATCTCTGGAAGAAATATGGACTGTGTTCAACCCGAAGGACACGCACGGCGTGAGCAACGATCTCACGAAAGACGAATTGAACGATCTGATCGAGTATTTGAAAACGCTATGAAGATGACGCCGAAAATCTGGTTACGAGTCTGGCTGCAGCACTTGCATTTTCTTTCTTCGCTTTGCTTGCGACGGCGCAGGACATGCCTCGCTTCCGCTGGGAGAACTTCACCACCGCCAACGGCCTGCCCGATAACCACGTCTTCTGCGTTCTCGTGGACGGAGACCGCATCTGGGCGGGCACGGAGAACGGCCTTGGCCTCTACGAAGAACGGCACGTGGAAAGTATTTCGTCCCGCCGATGGCCTGGCGCACCAGGCCGTGCTTTCGCTCGCGCTCGACAAACGGACCGGCGACATGTGGGTGGGCACCATGGGCGGGCTGAGCCGCATCTCGGCCGGCCGCATTCGACAACTTCACTCAGCTGAATTCCGGCCTGAGCAACGACATCGTCTACGGAGTCGGCGTGCAGGGAGATTTCGTCTGGACCGCAACCGCCGCCGGAGCGAGCCGCCTCAATACCCGTACCGGCCAATGGGCGCTGTTTAACGAGCGCAACACTCCGATGTACGAGATCTGGACTTATGCCGTTAGTCCGGCGCCGAAGACAAGGTCTACTACGCGGTATGGGGCGGCGGCGTGCTCGAATACGACGTCAAGACCGAGCGCTGGAAAGACTACAACGATCCCGACGGCGAAAACGAGATTGTGTTGATGAAGGACCAGGGACTGATCCACGAAATCACGACCTCGGTCAGCTATGTCGACAAGATTCTCTGGGTCGCGACTTATTTCGGCGCCAGCCGTTACGATGGCCGCTACTGGCATAACTTCCTGCAGAAAGACAGCGGCCTGCCCAGCAACTTTCTCAACCAGATCAAAGCCGTAGACGCGCAATCGCGCATGGTTCTCCACCGATAAGGGACTGGCTTATTACGATGGCACGAATTGGGCGGTCTATCGGCCCGCGCTCGATACGCACAAGCCGGAGATGCTGGTGCGCGATGCGGCCGGCACCGTCAAGAAGATAGCGGTGCAAAGCGCGCCCGCTCACAACTACATTCTTGGCGTCGATTTTCAGGGAGACGACCTCTGGGTGGCGACCGCCAAGGGCTTGAGCCACGGCATTCGGCAACCGGTTCGTCGAAAGCTGCCAGACAGATTCGGGAAGCGCGCAGTCGAAACAAGCAAGAAATGAATTCTTGAGGAGTCATCCTATGAACGTTCAGGAACTACTCGCAGAAGTAACCGCGGCGCCAGTGGTCAAGCGCGCCATCACTAACCACTCAGCGCTGAACGAAGCCTACGCTTACGGCAGCGCGTTTTCCCGCGGCATGCGGATCGACTTGAACGGGCTGACGATTCTGCTGATCTCGGGCACCGCCAGCATCGATGACGAGGGCAGGACGGTCCACGTGGGCGACCTGCGCGCGCAGATGCGCCGCACGTTCGATAACATCACCGCGCTGCTCGCTTCCGAAGGCGCAACCTGGCATGACATCGTGCGCACCACGTGCTATCTCCGCGACATCGAGCGCGACTACGCAGCCTTCAACGAAGAGCGGACGGCATTCTACAAAGAGCAGGGGCTCGATCCGCTGCCGGCTTCCACGGGCATCCAGGCGATTCTCTGCCGTCCGGACTTGCTGGTTGAGATCGAAGCGATCGCCATGTTCCGCCGCGAATCGCCGACGAGAGAGTAAGGCGAGCTATGCGTCGCGCGCTGGTATGTCATTGTTGTCGCAGCAGTGCTTGTGTCCAGCGCGTGGGCGCAGACTCTCGCCGTGCTCCTGCGGCAGCAATCCTGCCAGGTCGGCCTGCGTCCCGTTCGCTGAAGCCCTACACCGGCGCGCCCGAGGACTTGCGGCCGTTTTCAAAGTACACCACGCCCTATTATGAGTTCTATCAGGACCTCGTCGAATACAACGGCGCGGCTCGCGATGTGCCGGATGCCGGGCTGAAGGATCTGTCTGAGATTCGCATTGGCTTCGTCGGCGCCACTCTATGACCATCCCGACCAGGTTCGGGCAATCGCATGCTGAATGGCGCAACCTTGGCCATCGAAGAGGCGAACACTGAACGGCGGTTACGGTGGCAAACCTTCAAGCTGATGGTGCACAACGACTCGGCGCGTATCTGGGGCGCGGCCAGCAACGAAATCGTCAAGATGGTCTACGACGAAAAAGTGTGGGCCATGTTCGGATCCATCAGCTCCGACACCACCCACATCGCGCTGCGGCTGACGCTGAAAGCCGAAACTCCGCTGGTCAACAGCGCCTCCACCGACCCCACTATTCCCGAAACGATCATTCCGTGGTACTTCACCGATATTCAGGATGACCGCGCTGCAGGGCTACACGCTGGCGCGCCACATCTACACCGAACTCGGCCTGAAGCGGATTGCGATCCTGCGCGTGAACGATCGCTACGGCCGCTTCGGAGTTCTCAAATTCCGTGATGCTTCGCGGCGGCTGGGTCATCCCGTTGTGATCGAGCAGAAGTTCATGCCGGGAGATACCGATTTCCGCCACCAACTTCAGATGATCGAAGATTCGCGAGTCGACGCTATCGTGCTCTGGACCGACATTGGCCCCGCTGCGATGATCCTGCAACAGATGCAGGAATTGGGTATGAAGCAACGTGTCTTCGGCAGTCATCGCACGATCTCGGCACCAGCGGCGACAACTGGTGAAGCTGGCCGGGGCCGCCGCAGAAAACTTCGAGGCAGTTTTTCCCTACGATCCCACTCGCACTGATCCGCGCTGGCTCGACTTCAAGGCCCGCTACGAGGCACGCTTCCACGAGAAGCCGGATCATTTCGCCTCGCTGGCCTACGATGCGATGCAGATTTTGTTAAACGCCATCTGCCGCGCCGGATTGAACAAGGGAAGGATTCGCGACGCGCTCACTGCGACTGAGAACTATAAAGGTGTCACCGGCGACATGGTCTTCGATCCGAACTGCAAGAATATCGCTCCGCTCTTTCTCGCTCATGTCCACAATGGAAGCATCGAGTACCGCCGCATCACGATGGACAAGCCTTATGCTCGTGTGGGGGAGAACGGTGTGCAGTACGCGGGGCCGACTCTCGCCGACGAAAAATCCAACAGTCTGGCCATCGGCGTTTTCGGGCCGCGAGCCGATGAAATCGTTCGCTCCGATGACGTAGTCCGTCTACTCACTACCATAAACAGCAAAGGCCAAGCCATATCTCTGGTTGCGATTCCTTCCCAGCTTTCCTGGGGAAAGGCATCTGACGAGCTCGTAAAAGCAGTCTATCAAGATCGCGTTCTGGCTTTGATCGCACTCGACCGCCCATCCAGCCACTTGGCCGAACAAATCGCTGTGAAGGCGTTTCTTCCCGTGGTCGCTATTTCTTCTGACCGCACTCTGACTACCACCAACATTCCCTGGATATTCCGCCTGCCGGAAGGTACACCAATCGAGCTAGCTCTGCGCAGCCTCAGTGAAGCCATCGACCGCGCCGGCCCTAACCGCGAAAAAATCCGCAATCAGATGGCCTCGGGCAATTTCTTGGGGGGAGTGAGCTTTACTTCGACCGGCGAATTGCAACAAGTCGTGACGACAGCTACAAAGTAGCAGGAAGCCTGTCCACAATGAGCGGTTCTGCACCAAAGAATTCCCTGAGGCATCAATTACTTCGCGGTTGCGATCGTTTTTGGCGCACATCCTCCGATGCGGGTCGTCCATCCGCGTGAACCTGCGTAATTTCCACGCCCGCCTTGCGCAATTGATCGATGTCATTCTTGGGAGCAGCACGGTCGGTGATAATCTGCTGGATGGCCGAGGGAGGTGCGATTAGAGAAAGACTCCGGCGTCCAAATTTGCTCGAATCGCAAACTGCGACTACGACCCGAGAGACCTCCATCATGGCGCGATTCACCTTTGCTTCCAGAAGATTCGGCGTACTCAGTCCGTAGTGGACGTCGAAGCCATCCACTCCCAAAAAAAGAACATCCGCGTTCAAGCGGCGCAAAGTTTCTTCCGCGATCGGTCCAACCAGCGAAAAAGAATTCTTCCGCAGAGTCCCCCCGGTAAGAATCACTTCCAGCGACGACCCCGCCAGTTCAGCCGCAATATTAACCGCATTGGTGATAATCGTAAGATTCTGATGATGGCGGAGCGCTCTGGCGATTGCGGTCGTAGTCGTCCCGGAGTCGAGAATCACCACTTGGCCTTCCTTCACCATCTGCGCTGCCACAGCCGCAATCTGGAGCTTCTCCTTGCGATGCAGCTTCTCTTTTTCCCGCAGGGTAGGGTCTTCGAGTGCTCCATCCCGCGAGGGCAACGCACCTCCATGCGTCCGGTGAATCTTTCCACTGGAGTGCAAAATCTCCAGATCCTTGCGAATTGTCACCTGCGATGTACGGAAGTGTCGCGCAAGGTCCGCCACCAAAACACGGCCGTCCCGGCGCAATGCTTCCAGAATCGCTCTTCTACGTTCTTCAATCAGCACGCGACCCATCCTGGCAGTCCACAGCGTACAAGTTCTTCTATCGTTTGCAAGTTTCGTTTGTCCATGAAAAAAGCCGGGGACTTGGGACTGAACGAATCCCGGAAAGGCATTCCCGGCTCCACGACAAAAACCAGCCCAGCCTCGAACCTGATATTTTACGCTTGACTTTCCATACGAATCGCAAGTAAATGTCTATGTTCGAAAGAACTCGAAAGTATCCGAAATATATCGTGACCCCTCCTCTAAAGTCCATCGCCCCAATGTATCGCGGATTCATCCAATCCGGGGGTGTATGTTTCGGATAGTCGTAAATGTCATAAACCGTAATTCTACAGTTTCACAAAGGAGCGTCCGGTGGTGAGTGCTCTTGACGAACTTCTCGATCTTTCGGGAGAAGAGAAGCTTAAACGCGGCCTGGTCTACACTCCCGCAGAAATTGCCCAGCAGCCCGCTACCTGGGAATCGACATACTCTATTTTTCAAAAACGGCGAACGGAGCTGGAGGAATTTCTCGCCGTCGCTGGTTTCGCTGACAACACTCAGCCAAAACCTGCCGTTTTTCTGATTGGCGCTGGTACCTCCGACTATGTTGGCAGAAGTCTCGTTCTCCTCCTGCGCCGAAAATGGAAGTGTGAAGTAAGTGCCGTTCCCAGCACCAGTCTTCTAACCCACATGGACGAGTGGCTCATCCCCGGCCAGCGTTACCTTTGGATTTCGTTCTCGCGCTCGGGTGATAGCCCGGAAGGTGTGGCCGTCCTGGAGCAAGCTCTCCTCAGACATCCGGAGATCCATCACATCGTGGTTTCCTGCAACGCCAGGGGACGCATGCCTCAATGCGCCGCAGGCAAGAAGCAAGCGTTTACGATTGTCCTAGACGATGCGGTAAATGACCGAGGCTTGGCCATGACCAGTTCGTTCTCGAACATGGTTGTATCCGGCCAATGCATGGCTTGGGTGCATGATCCGACGGAATATGAAGGCATACTCAGCTGCCTCGTAGAAGCAGGTAGGACCTTCCTGCCGCGTGCTGCCGACGCCGCCGCCGCACTTGCCTCAAGACCTTATTCCAAAGTTTGTTTCATCGGGTCAGGAGCACTGCAAGGCGTAGCTGTTGAGTCTGCATTGAAAGTCCTGGAATTGACCGCCGGAAAAATTCTCACCATGTCAGAGTCGGTCATGGGCTTGCGCCACGGCCCCATGGCCGCTCTTGATGAGACCACGCTACTGGTTGCTTTTCTTTCGAGCCAAGAAAAAGTCTTCCGTTACGAAAAAGATCTGCTGCAGGAACTCACGAGAAAGCAACTCGCGAAAACTCGGATCGCAGTGGGCGGTCATTCAGAACTTTCTCTGGACGGCCTTGCCGAACGCTATCTCTCACCAGCAATTCGCACACCAGTGCCGGACGACTGTCGCCCTCCGGTAGACATCTTGTTCGGTCAGTTGCTCGGACTCTTCTTCTCCCTGCGATGGAACTTGACGCCGGATCGGCCAAGTCCCAATGGCGCGATTAACCGTGTCGTACAAGACGTGATGATCTACAGCTAAGGTGGGATCTGCGGTGAATTTCGCTTTCAGGAGAAGAACTTTAGAGCCAAGGGAATTCGATCGGAAGTTGTCGACTCTTCGCCGACCACACGCCAAACAAGCCCTCGGGCATTGACAGTGAAGGCACTTTTGGTATATTACGAATGCTTGCTTTTGCTTTCGTTCTGCGGCTTTGGATTGGCAAAAAATTACTGATCCTTCGCGCCATCGAACGCGGCGACACGCAGTTCCACCCTGACCGCAACCGCCGATTGAATCCGGTCAAATAGTCAGGAAGAAATCCACGCAGGAGCCTGTTCATGAACACGAGATTCGCGGCCGCGTTCATAGCGTCGACGGCACTTTCAGTCTTGTGCTTCGGGCAAAATTTGCAACCTCAATCACCATCTCAGCAATCTCCGCCAATTGGGTATCAGGCTGCCCCGGATGCCGAGCAGAAGAAAACGCTACTGCTCAAGGATTTTCATCCGCAGTCTATGCTGCACGTGCCAGTGCATGAAGTGAACCGGCCCAAGTTTTATGTGATCGACGTGCATAATCACACCAATGACGCTGCGGGAATCGACGAACATATGCCGCCCGAGCGCGTGATTGAGGTGATGAACAATACCAACGTGAAAACCGTTGTCATTCTGACCGGCATGTGGGGAGAGAAACTGCAGCATGTCATCGACGAGATGGTGAAACCCTACCCTGGGCGGTTCATGGTCTTCGAGCAACTCGACTGGAGCAAGATCGACGATCCGGATTTTGGCAAGGAGATGGTCGCACAACTCGATGATTCGGTTTCGCGTGGAGCCCGCGGCCTCAAATTCCTGAAGGATTTTGGATTGGGAGTACGCGATAAAAGTGGAAAGCTTATTGCGATCGATGACAGTCGCCTTGATCCCATTTGGCGAGAGTGCGGCAAGCTGGGAATTCCAGTTTTTATTCACACCGGGGACCCGGAAGCTTTTTTCCATCCCATCGATGGGAGCAATGAACGTTACGACGAACTCATTGAACACCCGGACTGGAGTTTCTACGGGCGAGGATTTCCAAGCTTTCAGCAACTGCTCGAGGCCCGGAATCGCGTGTTCGCAAAATTCCCAAAAACAAAGTTCGTATCACTGCACATGGGATGGCCGGAAAATCTCGATTGGGTCGCGCAGATGCTCGATCAGTATCCGAACGTGATGGTGGAATTCGGCGCTCGCGAAGCCGAACTCGGACGGCAGCCCGGTCGGACCCGCGAACTATTCCTGAAATATCAAGATCGAATCATGTTCGGAACCGACGGTGGAATGGAAGAAGCCATGTATCGCAACTATTTCCGCTGGCTCGAAACCAGCGATGATTCCTTTGATTATTGGGGCTACCCTGGCCAGGGACGATGGGAGATTTATGGAATTGGACTTCCCGATCCAGTGCTGGAAAAGGTATATCACCTCAACGCCGAAAGACTCTTCAAGGAATTCAGAGGGACGAAGGAAGGGCATCCACACTAATTTTTCATGGTCATCTACAAGTCTTAACCTCTCAAAGATATAAGACTGGCGGAGAGGGAGGGATTCGAACCCCCGATACCCTTTCGGGTATGCCGGTTTTCAAGACCGGAGCCATCAACCACTCGGCCACCTCTCCGAGGTTCATAATCAATACGATACCTGAATCATGCTTGGATGCCACCGCGTCGTCAACGTATCGTTCACCAGGCAGCCCGTCACGAGATTGTAGGCGGAGCGCTAGCCTGGAGGCAATCATGGCTTCCAGCAAAACTTCGCCCGAGTCCGCTCGCTGTGAGTTTGTGGAATCGATGGGCCCAAATCCTGAAATTGGTCGCTCGCTTTAGCCGATGAATATAAGCGTTAAGGCCCTAGGATCGCTGCAAGGATACGAATGCGAACATCGCGAACCGTGGCATCTGGGACTCCAACATTCGTTCGAGGCCTGCCCATGCGGCGTGAGTGAAACCCGGCATCAGGTTTCGCATCGCCACACCGCCAGATACCAGGTAACGAAATGGCATGAAGGGCCGAATCCGCTCGATCGCCAATTCCGGAAAAAGCGATTCAAATTTACGCCGATCTCTTACGAACACAATCAGGGAATTGCCGAGTTGCTTCCGGAAAGCGGACCGGTCGAGGAAAAGGACCAATCCTCTGCCTCCGGCCGAAATGGTTCGTGATGCAAGCGCGTGTAGACCCACTGCGACCATGGCGTAACCCACGGTTCAATCATCAGGATCTTCCCGCCCCTGCAGAGGCATCGCGATGCCTCCGCGAAAAACCGCTCTGGGTGCGGCATGTGATGTAAAACGTCGGTCATCACAATCGCGCGCAACGACCCGTCGGCGAATGGTATTTGTTGCGCGTCGGCCACAACTTTCGCTCTGGAACAATGAAAGATCTCCGAAGTGATCAAGCTCGGAATGAATTGCTCCAAGTACCCCGCGCCCGAACCCAACTCCAATACTTGCTCCGTTCCCGCCGGGAGTTTTTTGGCGAGAGTGCCGTACCATTCGTCGTAAATGCATTTCAAGAACGGCTTGGACGCGATGATTTGATTTCGCAGCTCGGTCGTGGCCGGATTGTCCAGGGAGAGCGAAGCCGTCAGTGGATGCGCAAGCAAACGTCGGAAGATTTCTGCAGGCAAGAGGAACTAACCTCCCAGCCGCAACCAGGCGTACCAGCAGATGCGTAACATCCGCAGTCCGTTGGAGAATACCTTGGTCATCTTGGTAACGCCATGAACTCGTTCCTGATAATGTACCGGAACTTCGACAATCTCCAGGTGGAGTTTGCTCGCGCCAAATAACAGCTCGTAGTCACCCCATAAATCCTTGATTCCCCACATGCCTAGATTCATTTCCATGCATTCCCAGTCCTTGCGCCAAAGGACCTTGGTGCCGCAAAGCGTGTCCTTGATCCGCTGATCCAGCAGGAATGAAAACACTCGCCCGAAAAGTTTGTTGCCGATGGTGTTTGCGAATTTCATCGCTAGCTGCGGCAGAGGATAGACCAGGCGGCTCCCGTTGACAAATTCACCTTGTGAATTCACCAGCGCATTCACGAACATCGGCAATTCTTCCGGCATGACGGTTAAGTCGGCATCGAGTATCGCCAGGATGTCGCCTGTCGCGGCGCGAAACCCCGCCCAGACATTTTCGGCTTTGCATATTCCCGGCCCTTGCACCAGCCGTATGTCCTTCTCTGGATAAAGCGCCATCATGCGCCGAACTTCGTCGGCAGTGCCATCCGTCGATTTGTCGTCGCAAAACAGAATCTCCGTATGTTTCCCCATCGTCGGGATGCGTTCCACGGCCTGCTGCACGTTGCCCACCTCATTGCGGCAAGGCACAACTACAGATACGGTGACTTCTTTTTCGCGCCTGGGCTCGGTGACCAGCCGGGCCACCATGATCTGCATCATGCAAAGCCTTCGCAAACCCGGCAGCCGCGCTAGCAACCCGTTCAACAATTGCGACAGCCCCGGAATCCACTTCGGAAACATCATCAGTCGATGGAGCCGAACCGGCCGGAATCCGGCCAGCTTCAGGAACCCGCGGATATCGTTTTCGCTGATCCAGTTGGGCTCGACAAATTGCGAGCGCAGGCCGATCTTGCTCGCAACTTCGAGGATGGGTGTCCAGCCATGGTTATAGTTGATCACCACAACCCGCGTTTCAGACGTGCAATGCTGCTTGATGCGTTCCAGCGCGCGAAGAATATCGACAGTATCAAAAATGTGGTTGAAGAGGATGTAATCGAAAGTTTGGTTCAGATCGAGGTCTTCCGGATCGCTCTGCACAAAATGCAGCTCTCGATGCTGACGACTCGCGCGCTCCACCATGGCCGCGCTGATTTCAACGCCCACCCCAAACGCTGGCCGGACGGAAGAAAGCAGATGGCCGGTTTCACAACGGACGTCGAGAACATGTTTCCCCGGCTCGACAATGAATTGCAGCAGCCGCTTGAGATGGTCGTAGAAATAGCGATTGGATTGAATGTATTCGTCGCGGTGATCAGTGACCGTCTCTTGATGTCTGCGTCGCGCCTCGCGGACTTCGGCAAGCGCATCCGGCCCCAGGCCTTCCGGCTAACGACCTCCGTTTGTAGCGTACTCATAGCGGGTCATCTTCGCGCGTGCAGTCTCGCGGAAAATCATCAAAGTCAAAAACGTGCTACGGCCAACATCCAAAGGCGCAGTCCCACGGAGCTTCTAAATGTGCCATCTGTGGATAACATCGCAGGAAGTAAGTTCCAGCAGCGAGCAGCAGAAGAAGGCTGATGCTTATGCCAAAGACGCGATTCGGCAGGCTGCGTACGGCCACGGCGATCGTCACGCCCAGGATGATCACCGAAGGATAGTAGTAGTAATAAAAGATCCCTTTTTCAGGAGTCACGGCCCATTGCAGATAGTTCGCGGCGAAGAGCAGGAAGACCAATCCTTCCTGGAAACTTGCGGCCTTCCAAAAACGCAGCAGACAGACCGCCATCGCCGCCAAGCCGCCCCATGCGACCACAGGATTGCCCACCAGATACGAGAGCGCCCGCTGCGGACCCAAATTAAACGCCCAGGAATACCAAGGGGAAGTAATGGTCGGATTCGAGATCGTTGTACTGTTGAAATGCCAGATCGACTTATGTATCGTCACTAACTCACCAATATCGAATGGTCGATGAATCGCTTGGCAAAGAGGCCAGTAAGCCAGGCTATAGGCCGCGATAGGAGCGACGATCAATCCCAGCAGAAGAACGGGAACTCCAATCTGCCTGATCTTGTCGCGCAGCCTGAAAGGGAAGAGTTTGCATTCGCAATCGGGTGGCGTGCAGTCCACCACAGCGCGAATGTGACGAGAAAAAAGACGGCCAGTGTATCGATCGCATTCCATTTGCACGCCCCCGCCAACCCTATCAAAACGCCGGATAGGCAGAAAAGAAAACGGCGCTGGCGAACACTCACATCCAGAACGAGAGATGCCGTGAAAGCCACCAGACTCCACGTCAGGAAGACCATCAGGAATGCATCCATCATCCCGATGCGTGACATCACGAACCAAAAATTATCGAAAACAGTCAGCCCCGCCGCCAGGCAAGCAAGGCGTGTATCTTGCAGCAGCAGATAGGTCCAAAGGAAGATCGCGACCAGTGCCAGGGCGCCGCACACAGCGGCTGCGACACGCCACCCTAATGCGTTATCTCCGGCGGCTCTGACTCCAATCGACAGAAGTAGTTTCCCGAGAGGAGGTTTCTCCTGATTAGCGTGAGAATTCGGATTCGGGCCCAGAATCGAAGACTTTCGCTTCCGGAACGAAGTAGCCTTCGTCATAAAACATCGTTGCGGGTGTCTTGATGCCGAATAACAAAAGCGCCAGGGCCGCTAAACCAAAACTGATCGCAATCGCAACCGGATGGCGATAGATGCGGGCGGGAGCCGACGCATTCTCGGGTGAAACGCTGCGGCAGCCAGGCCTGCGGGCAGTGGTTGAACACCATTTGTTGGGGAGAGCGTCGCGTCGGGTGCGAGCACTGCGGTTCCGCTCTCCGCTGGGCCATTCTGCATGTAAAAACTATACCGAACGGCTTTGAGGACGATCCCTTACGAAGGTAATGCGCCTTTTAGCGGCTCGCGGCAGCCTGGCGGGACGTCTCGGACCTTACCATTTCCTCGAGAATTGAATCCAGTCCGCGGGTGATCTTCCAATTGGGATAGTGGCTCTTGAATTTGTGCAAATCAGAAATGTAGCAAATGTGGTCGCCCTTCCGTGCTTGCTCAACATATCGCCAATGGAGTTTGCGCCCGGTCATTTCTCCGATCCGCGCGATGGCCTCCAGCATCGACACGCTGTTATCCCGCCCGCCTCCCATGTTGTAAACTTCCCCGGGCCTCGGGTTGGCTGCGAATTCCTCCATTGCACTCACCACGTCGCTGCTGTGTATATTGTCTCGAACTTGCTTGCCCTTGTAGCCAAACACCGAGTAATTCCCCTCCTTCAGCGTCGCCTTAACCAGGTAGGAAAGAAAACCGTGTAGCTCGACGCCAGAATGCGATGGCCCGGTCAGGCATCCGCCGCGAAAGACACCCACATTAATCCCGAAATAACGGCCGTATTCCTGCGCCACCAGATCCGCCGCAGCCTTGGATGCGCCGAACAACGAATGCATGGTGCGGTCAATACGGCAAGTCTCATTGACGCCGGCGAAATCTTCCGGCCGCGCGTAGTCGTAGCGGGTCTCTTGCTCCACCAGCGGAATCTCATTGGGCGCTTCGCCATAGACCTTGTTCGTGCTCATGAACAGGAAAACGGCCTCAGGGCAGTGCTGCCGCACAACCCTCTCATGACAAAGCGTCCGACATCGCGCTGACAGATTTTGAAGTGAACGCGCTGGGAACGGTGAACCTGCTGGAGGCGACGCGGCAGCACTGCCCTGAGGCCGTTTTCCTGTTCATGAGCACGAACAAGGTCTATGGCGAAGCGCCCAATGAGATTCCGCTGGTGGAGCAAGAGACCCGCTACGACTACGCGCGGCCGGAAGATTTCGCCGGCGTCAATGAGACTTGCCGTATTGACCGCACCATGCATTCGTTGTTCGGCGCATCCAAGGCTGCGGCGGATCTGGTGGCGCAGGAATACGGCCGTTATTTCGGGATTAATGTGGGTGTCTTTCGCGGCGGATGCCTGACCGGGCCATCGCATTCTGGCGTCGAGCTACACGGTTTTCTTTCCTACCTGGTTAAGGCGACGCTGAAGGAGGGGAATTACTCGGTGTTTGGCTACAAGGGCAAGCAAGTTCGAGACAATATACACAGCAGCGACGTGGTGAGTGCAATGGAGGAATTCGCAGCCAACCCGAGGCCCGGGGAAGTTTACAACATGGGAGGCGGGCGGGATAACAGCGTGTCGATGCTGGAGGCCATCGCGCGGATCGGAGAAATGACCGGGCGCAAACTCCATTGGCGATATGTTGAGCAAGCACGGAAGGGCGACCACATTTGCTACATTTCTGATTTGCACAAATTCAAGAGCCACTATCCCAATTGGAAGATCACCCGCGGACTGGATTCAATTCTCGAGGAAATGGTAAGGTCCGAGACGTCCCGCCAGGCTGCCGCGAGCCGCTAAAAGGCGCATTACCTTCGTAAGGGATCGTCCTCAAAGCCGTTCGGTATAGTTTTTACATGCAGAATGGCCCAGCGGAGAGCGGAACCGCAGTGCTCGCACCCGACGCGACGCTCTCCCCAACAAATGGTGTTCAACCACTGCCCGCAGGCCTGGCTGCCGCAAGCGTTTCACCCGAGAATGCGTCGGCTCCCGCCCGCATCTATCGCCATCCGGTTGCGATTGCGATCAGTTTTGGTTTAGCGGCCCTGGCGCTTTTGTTATTCGGCATCAAGACACCCGCAACGATGTTTTATGACGAAGGCTACTTCGTTCCGGAAGCGAAAGTCTTCATTCTGGGCCCGAATCCGAATTCTCACGCTAATCAGGAGAAACCTCCTCTCGGGAAACTACTTCTGTCGATTGGAGTCAGAGCCGCCGGAGATAACGCATTAGGGTGGCGTGTCGCAGCCGCTGTGTGCGGCGCCCTGGCACTGGTCGCGATCTTCCTTTGGACCTATCTGCTGCTGCAAGATACACGCCTTGCTTGCCTGGCGGCGGGGCTGACTGTTTTCGATAATTTTTGGTTCGTGATGTCACGCATCGGGATGATGGATGCATTCCTGATGGTCTTCCTGACGTGGAGTCTGGTGGCTTTCACGGCATCTCTCGTTCTGGATGTGAGTGTTCGCCAGCGCCGTTTTCTTTTCTGCCTATCCGGCGTTTTGATAGGGTTGGCGGGGGCGTGCAAATGGAATGCGATCGATACACTGGCCGTCTTTTTTCTCGTCACATTCGCGCTGTGGTGGACTGCACGCCACCCGATTGCGAATGCAAACTCTTCCCTTTCAGGCTGCGCGGACAAGATCAGGCAGATTGGAGTTCCCGTTCTTCTGCTGGGATTGATCGTCGCTCCTATCGCGGCCTATAGCCTGGCTTACTGGCCTCTTTGCCAAGCGATTCATCGACCATTCGATATTGGTGAGTTAGTGACGATACATAAGTCGATCTGGCATTTCAACAGTACAACGATCTCGAATCCGACCATTACTTCCCCTTGGTATTCCTGGGCGTTTAATTTGGGTCCGCAGCGGGCGCTCTCGTATCTGGTGGGCAATCCTGTGGTCGCATGGGGCGGCTTGGCGGCGATGGCGGTCTGTCTGCTGCGTTTTTGGAAGGCCGCAAGTTTCCAGGAAGGATTGGTCTTCCTGCTCTTCGCCGCGAACTATCTGCAATGGGCCGTGACTCCTGAAAAAGGGATCTTTTATTACTACTACTATCCTTCGGTGATCATCCTGGGCGTGACGATCGCCGTGGCCGTACGCAGCCTGCCGAATCGCGTCTTTGGCATAAGCATCAGCCTTCTTCTGCTGCTCGCTGCTGGAACTTACTTCCTGCGATGTTATCCACAGATGGCACATTTAGAAGCTCCGTGGGACTGCGCCTTTGGATGTTGGCCGTAGCACGTTTTTGACTTTGATGATTTTCCGCGAGACTGCACGCGCGAAGATGACCCGCTATGAGTACGCTACAAACGGAGGTCGTTAGCCGGAAGGCCTGGGGGCCGGATGCGCTTGCCGAAGTCCGCGAGGCGCGACGCAGACATCAAGAGACGGTCACTGATCACCGCGACGAATACATTCAATCCAATCGCTATTTCTACGACCATCTCAAGCGGCTGCTGCAATTCATTGTCGAGCCGGGGAAACATGTTCTCGACGTCCGTTGTGAAACCGGCCATCTGCTTTCTTCCGTCCGGCCAGCGTTTGGGGTGGGCGTTGAAATCAGCGCGGCCATGGTGGAGCGCGCGAGTCGTCAGCATCGAGAGCTGCATTTTGTGCAGAGCGATCCGGAAGACCTCGATCTGAACCAAACTTTCGATTACATCCTCTTCAACCACATTTTTGATACTGTCGATATTCTTCGCGCGCTGGAACGCATCAAGCAGCATTGCACGTCTGAAACGCGGGTTGTGGTGATCAACTATAACCATGGCTGGACACCCATCCTCGAAGTTGCGAGCAAGATCGGCCTGCGCTCGCAATTTGTCGAGCCCAACTGGATCAGCGAAAACGATATCCGCGGGTTCCTGAAGCTGGCCGGATTCCGGCCGGTTCGGCTCCATCGACTGATGATGTTTCCGAAGTGGATTCCGGGGCTGTCGCAATTGTTGAACGGGTTGCTAGCGCGGCTGCCGGGTTTGCGAAGGCTTTGCATGATGCAGATCATGGTGGCCCGGCTGGTCACCGAGCCCAGGCGCGAAAAAGAAGTCACCGTATCTGTAGTTGTGCCTTGCCGCAATGAGGTGGGCAACGTGCAGCAGGCCGTGGAACGCATCCCGACGATGGGGAAACATACGGAGATTCTGTTTTGCGACGACAAATCGACGGATGGCACTGCCGACGAAGTTCGGCGCATGATGGCGCTTTATCCAGAGAAGGACATACGGCTGGTGCAAGGGCCGGGAATATGCAAAGCCGAAAATGTCTGGGCGGGGTTTCGCGCCGCGACAGGCGACATCCTGGCGATACTCGATGCCGACTTAACCGTCATGCCGGAAGAATTGCCGATGTTCGTGAATGCGCTGGTGAATTCACAAGGTGAATTTGTCAACGGGAGCCGCCTGGTCTATCCTCTGCCGCAGCTAGCGATGAAATTCGCAAACACCATCGGCAACAAACTTTTCGGGCGAGTGTTTTCATTCCTGCTGGATCAGCGGATCAAGGACACGCTTTGCGGCACCAAGGTCCTTTGGCGCAAGGACTGGGAATGCATGGAAATGAATCTAGGCATGTGGGGAATCAAGGATTTATGGGGTGACTACGAGCTGTTATTTGGCGCGAGCAAACTCCACCTGGAGATTGTCGAAGTTCCGGTACATTATCAGGAACGAGTTCATGGCGTTACCAAGATGACCAAGGTATTCTCCAACGGACTGCGGATGTTACGCATCTGCTGGTACGCCTGGTTGCGGCTGGGAGGTTAGTTCCTCTTGCCTGCAGAAATCTTCCGACGTTTGCTTGCGCATCCACTGACGGCTTCGCTCTCCCTGGACAATCCGGCCACGACCGAGCTGCGAAATCAAATCATCGCGTCCAAGCCGTTCTTGAAATGCATTTACGACGAATGGTACGGCACTCTCGCCAAAGAACTTCCGGCGGGAACGGAGCAAGTATTGGAGTTGGGTTCGGGCGCGGGGTACTTGGAGCAATTCATTCCGAGCTTGATCACTTCGGAGATCTTTCATTGTTCCAGAGCGAAAGTTGTGGCCGACGCGCAACAAATACCATTCGCCGACGGGTCGTTGCGCGCGATTGTGATGACCGACGTTTTACATCACATGCCGCACCCAGAGCGGTTTTTCGCGGAGGCATCGCGATGCCTCTGCAGGGGCGGGAAGATCCTGATGATTGAACCGTGGGTTACGCCATGGTCGCAGTGGGTCTACACGCGCTTGCATCACGAACCATTTCGGCCGGAGGCAGAGGATTGGTCCTTTTCCTCGACCGGTCCGCTTTCCGGAAGCAACTCGGCAATTCCCTGGATTGTGTTCGTAAGAGATCGGCGTAAATTTGAATCGCTTTTTCCGGAATTGGCGATCGAGCGGATTCGGCCCTTCATGCCATTTCGTTACCTGGTATCTGGCGGTGTGGCGATGCGAAACCTGATGCCGGGTTTCACTCACGCCGCATGGGCAGGCCTCGAACGAATGTTGGAGTCCCAGATGCCACGGTTCGCGATGTTCGCATTCGTATCCTTGCAGCGATCCTAGGGCCTTAACGCTTATATTCATCGGCTAAAGCGAGCGACCAATTTCAGGATTTGGGCCCATCGATTCCACAAACTCACAGCGAGCGGACTCGGGCGAAGTTTTGCTGGAAGCCATGATTGCCTCCAGGCTAGCGCTCCGCCTACAATCTCGTGACGGGCTGCCTGGTGAACGATACGTTGACGACGCGGTGGCATCCAAGCATGATTCAGGTATCGTATTGATTATGAACCTCGGAGAGGTGGCCGAGTGGTTGATGGCTCCGGTCTTGAAAACCGGCATACCCGAAAGGGTATCGGGGGTTCGAATCCCTCCCTCTCCGCCAGTCTTATATCTTTGAGAGGTTAAGACTTGTAGATGACCATGAAAAATTAGTGTGGATGCCCTTCCTTCGTCCCTCTGAATTCCTTGAAGAGTCTTTCGGCGTTGAGGTGATATACCTTTTCCAGCACTGGATCGGGAAGTCCAATTCCATAAATCTCCCATCGTCCCTGGCCAGGGTAGCCCCAATAATCAAAGGAATCATCGCTGGTTTCGAGCCAGCGGAAATAGTTGCGATACATGGCTTCTTCCATTCCACCGTCGGTTCCGAACATGATTCGATCTTGATATTTCAGGAATAGTTCGCGGGTCCGACCGGGCTGCCGTCCGAGTTCGGCTTCGCGAGCGCCGAATTCCACCATCACGTTCGGATACTGATCGAGCATCTGCGCGACCCAATCGAGATTTTCCGGCCATCCCATGTGCAGTGATACGAACTTTGTTTTTGGGAATTTTGCGAACACGCGATTCCGGGCCTCGAGCAGTTGCTGAAAGCTTGGAAATCCTCGCCCGTAGAAACTCCAGTCCGGGTGTTCAATGAGTTCGTCGTAACGTTCATTGCTCCCATCGATGGGATGGAAAAAAGCTTCCGGGTCCCCGGTGTGAATAAAAACTGGAATTCCAGCTTGCGCACACTCGCCAATGGGATCAAGGCGACTGTCATCGATCGCAATAAGCTTTCCACTTTTATCGCGTACTCCCAATCCAAAATCCTTCAGGAATTTGAGGCCGCGGGCTCCACGCGAAACCGAATCATCGAGTTGTGCGACCATCTCCTTGCCAAAATCCGGATCGTCGATCTTGCTCCAGTCGAGTTGCTCGAAGACCATGAACCGCCCAGGGTAGGGTTTCACCATCTCGTCGATGACATGCTGCAGTTTCTCTCCCCACATGCCGGTCAGAATGACAACGGTTTTCACGTTGGTATTGTTCATCGCCTCAATCACGCGCTCGGGCGGCGTATGTTCGTCGATTCCCGCAGCGTCATTGGTGTGATTATGCACGTCGATCACATAAAACTTGGGCCGGTTCACTTCATGCACTGGCACGTGCAGCATAGACTGCGGATGAAAATCCTTGAGCAGTAGCTTTTCTCTGCTCGGCATCCGGCACTGCTGATACCCAATTGGCGGAGATTGCTCAGATGGTGATTGAGGTTGCAAATTTTGCCCGAAGCACAGACTGAAAGTGCCGTCGACGCTATGAACGCGGCCGCGAATCTCGTGTTCATGAACAGGCTCCTGCGTGGATTTCTTCCTGACTATTTGACCGGATTCAATCGGCGGTTGCGGTCAGGGTGGAACTGCGTGTCGCCGCGTTCGATGGCGCGAAGGATCAGTAATTTTTTGCCAATCCAAAGCCGCAGAACGAAAGCAAAAGCAAGCATTCGTAATATACCAAAAGTGCCTTCACTGTCAATGCCCGAGGGCTTGTTTGGCGTGTGGTCGGCGAAGAGTCGACAACTTCCGATCGAATTCCCTTGGCTCTAAAGTTCTTCTCCTGAAAGCGAAATTCACCGCAGATCCCACCTTAGCTGTAGATCATCACGTCTTGTACGACACGGTTAATCGCGCCATTGGGACTTGGCCGATCCGGCGTCAAGTTCCATCGCAGGGAGAAGAAGAGTCCGAGCAACTGACCGAACAAGATGTCTACCGGAGGGCGACAGTCGTCCGGCACTGGTGTGCGAATTGCTGGTGAGAGATAGCGTTCGGCAAGGCCGTCCAGAGAAAGTTCTGAATGACCGCCCACTGCGATCCGAGTTTTCGCGAGTTGCTTTCTCGTGAGTTCCTGCAGCAGATCTTTTTCGTAACGGAAGACTTTTTCTTGGCTCGAAAGAAAAGCAACCAGTAGCGTGGTCTCATCAAGAGCGGCCATGGGGCCGTGGCGCAAGCCCATGACCGACTCTGACATGGTGAGAATTTTTCCGGCGGTCAATTCCAGGACTTTCAATGCAGACTCAACAGCTACGCCTTGCAGTGCTCCTGACCCGATGAAACAAACTTTGGAATAAGGTCTTGAGGCAAGTGCGGCGGCGGCGTCGGCAGCACGCGGCAGGAAGGTCCTACCTGCTTCTACGAGGCAGCTGAGTATGCCTTCATATTCCGTCGGATCATGCACCCAAGCCATGCATTGGCCGGATACAACCATGTTCGAGAACGAACTGGTCATGGCCAAGCCTCGGTCATTTACCGCATCGTCTAGGACAATCGGTAAACGCTTGCTTCTTGCCTGCGGCGCATTGAGGCATGCGTCCCGCTGGCGTTGCAGGAAACCACGATGTGATGGATCTCCGGATGTCTGAGGAGAGCTTGCTCCAGGACGGCCACACCTTCCGGGCTATCACCCGAGCGCGAGAACGAAATCCAAAGGTAACGCTGGCCGGGGATGAGCCACTCGTCCATGTGGGTTAGAAGACTGGTGCTGGGAACGGCACTTACTTCACACTTCCATTTTCGGCGCAGGAGGAGAACGAGACTTCTGCCAACATAGTCGGAGGTACCAGCGCCAATCAGAAAAACGGCAGGTTTTGGCTGAGTGTTGTCAGCGAAACCAGCGACGGCGAGAAATTCCTCCAGCTCCGCTTCGCCGTTTTTGAAAAATAGAGTATGTCGATTCCCAGGTAGCGGGCTGCTGGGCAATTTCTGCGGGAGTGTAGACCAGGCCGCGTTTAAGCTTCTCTTCTCCCGAAAGATCGAGAAGTTCGTCAAGAGCACTCACCACCGGACGCTCCTTTGTGAAACTGTAGAATTACGGTTTATGACATTTACGACTATCCGAAACATACACCCCCGGATTGGATGAATCCGCGATACATTGGGGCGATGGACTTTAGAGGAGGGGTCACGATATATTTCGGATACTTTCGAGTTCTTTCGAACATAGACATTTACTTGCGATTCGTATGGAAAGTCAAGCGTAAAATATCAGGTTCGAGGCTGGGCTGGTTTTTGTCGTGGAGCCGGGAATGCCTTTCCGGGATTCGTTCAGTCCCAAGTCCCCGGCTTTTTTCATGGACAAACGAAACTTGCAAACGATAGAAGAACTTGTACGCTGTGGACTGCCAGGATGGGTCGCGTGCTGATTGAAGAACGTAGAAGAGCGATTCTGGAAGCATTGCGCCGGGACGGCCGTGTTTTGGTGGCGGACCTTGCGCGACACTTCCGTACATCGCAGGTGACAATTCGCAAGGATCTGGAGATTTTGCACTCCAGTGGAAAGATTCACCGGACGCATGGAGGTGCGTTGCCCTCGCGGGATGGAGCACTCGAAGACCCTACCCTGCGGGAAAAAGAGAAGCTGCATCGCAAGGAGAAGCTCCAGATTGCGGCTGTGGCAGCGCAGATGGTGAAGGAAGGCCAAGTGGTGATTCTCGACTCCGGGACGACTACGACCGCAATCGCCAGAGCGCTCCGCCATCATCAGAATCTTACGATTATCACCAATGCGGTTAATATTGCGGCTGAACTGGCGGGGTCGTCGCTGGAAGTGATTCTTACCGGGGGGACTCTGCGGAAGAATTCTTTTTCGCTGGTTGGACCGATCGCGGAAGAAACTTTGCGCCGCTTGAACGCGGATGTTCTTTTTTTGGGAGTGGATGGCTTCGACGTCCACTACGGACTGAGTACGCCGAATCTTCTGGAAGCAAAGGTGAATCGCGCCATGATGGAGGTCTCTCGGGTCGTAGTCGCAGTTTGCGATTCGAGCAAATTTGGACGCCGGAGTCTTTCTCTAATCGCACCTCCCTCGGCCATCCAGCAGATTATCACCGACCGTGCTGCTCCCAAGAATGACATCGATCAATTGCGCAAGGCGGGCGTGGAAATTACGCAGGTTCACGCGGATGGACGACCCGCATCGGAGGATGTGCGCCAAAAACGATCGCAACCGCGAAGTAATTGATGCCTCAGGGAATTCTTTGGTGCAGAACCGCTCATTGTGGACAGGCTTCCTGCTACTTTGTAGCTGTCGTCACGACTTGTTGCAACTCACCGGTGGATTCAAAGCCGCTCCGCCCACAGGCTTACCCGACGCCAGCAGGTTGCGAATCTTTTCGCGGTTCGGCCCGGCACGGTGGATGGCTTCCGAGGCTGCGCAGCGCTTGCTCGATCGGCGTGCCTTCCGGCAGGCGGAAGATCCAGGGAATGTTGGTCGTGGTCAGCGCGCGGTCGGAAGAGATGGCGACCACGGGAATGAAACGACTTCACCGCGATTTGTTCCGCCAGGTGGCTGGAAGGGCGGTCGAGTGCGATCAAGGCCAGAACATGATCTTGATAGACCGCCTTGACCAGTTCGTCGGAAGCCTTTCCCCAGGAAAGCTGGGAGGGAATCGCAATCAGAGAAATGGGTTGGCCTTTGCCGTTGATCGCACGTAGTAAACCGATTACCTCGGCGGAGTGGACGATTTCATCGGCTCGCGGCCCGAAGACGCCGATTTGCAGGTTGCCAGTTTTTTCGTCGGCCAGCGCCGGTCCTGCGTACTGAACTCCGTTCTCGCCCACGCGAGCATACGGCTTCTCCATCGTGATGCGGCGGTACTCGATGCTTCCGTTGTGCACGTGGGCAAGAAACAGCGGAGCGATGTTCTTGCAGTTGGGATCGAAGACCATGTCGCCGGTCACACCCTTATAGTTCTCGATGCCGGTCAGTGCGTCGCGAATCCTGCCCTTGTTCAATCCGGCGCGGCAGATCGCGTCCAGCAGAATCTGCATCGCATCGTAGGCCAGAGCGGCGAAGTGATCCGGCTTCTCGTGGAAGCGCGCCTCGAAGCGCGCATTGAAGTCGAGCCAGCGCGGGTCGGCGCGCGTGGGATCGTAGGGAAAAACCGCCTCGAAGCCTTCCGCGGCCGGTCCGGCCAGCTTCAGCAGTTCGTCGCCGCAGTTCCGGATCGCGGATGACTGCCGAACACGCGCTGCTTCATTCCCAGTTCCTGCATCTGCTGCAGGATCATGGCGGCGGGGCCAACGTCGGTCCAGAGCACGATGCCATCCACGCGCGAATCTTCGATGACTTGAAGTTGCCGGCGGAAGTCCGTATCGCCGGGCATGAACTTCTGCTCGATCACCACGGGATGGCCCAGCCGCCGCGAAGCATCGCGGAATTTGAGCACTCCGAAGCGGCCGTAGCGATCGTTCACGCGCAGGATCGCGATCCGCTTCAGGCCCAGTTCGGTGTAGATGTGCCGCGCCAGCGTGTAGCCCTGCACGCGGTCGTCCTGAATATCGGTGAAGTACCAGGGAATAATGGTTTCCGGAATCGTCGGATCGGTGGAGGCGCTGTTGACGATGGGCGTTTCGGCTTTGAGCGTCAGCGCGCAGAGCGATGTGCGTGGATATCCGCAGCTGATGGAGCCGAACATGGCCCAGACCTTGTCGTCATAGATCATCTTGACGATCTCGTTGCGGCGGCGCCCCGATGGCGGAATCTTACGCCGGCGGCGTTGTGCTGCCAATTGTCATAGTCTTGGAGACAGGCGAAAGGTTTGCCGCAGTAACCGCCGGCAGCATTGGCTTCGTCAATGGCCAGCTGGCGCCATTCAGCATGCGATTGCCGAGACACTTGGTCGGGATGGTCGTAGAGCGGCGCCAGAAAGCCAATGCGAATCTCGTCCAGGTCTTTGAGGTCGGGATCGGGGATATCGCGAGCGGCGCCGTTGTATTCGATCAAGTCGCTGATAGTACTCGTAGTAGGGAGTGGTGAACTTGGAAAAGGGCCGCAAGTCCTCGGGCGCGCCGGTGTAGGGCTTCAGCGAGCGCGGCGCAGGCGGCCCGGCGGATTGCTGCCGCAGGAACAGGCGAGAGTCCTGCGCCGGCGCTGCTGCACACACAGCAGCGGCCGCGACGACAACGCAGCACCAGCGCGCGACGCATGACGTCTTACTCCTCCGTGCGATTCGCGCGGAACATGGCGATGGCTTCGATTTCCACCAGCAGTTCGGGGCGGCAGAGAATCGCCTGGATGCCGGTGGAAGCCGGCAGCGGATCGAGTCCCTGCTCTGGTAGAACGCCGTCCGCTCTTCGTTGAAGCCTGCGTAATCGCGCTCGATGTCGCGCAGATAGCAAGTCGTGCGCACGATGTCATGCCAGGTCGCGCCTTCGGCGGCCAGCAGGCCGGTAATGTTGTCGAACGTGCGCCGCGTCTGCGCGCGAAAGTCGCCCACGTGCACCGTTCTCCCTCGTCGTCGATGCTGGCCGTGCCTGAGATCAGCAGAATGGTCAAGCCTCCAAGTCGATCCGCATGCCGCGCGAGAAGGCGCTGCCGTAGTCGTAGGCTTCATTCAGCACCGCGTGGTTGGTGATGGCCCGTTTGCCACTGGCGCCGTGGCAACTTCTGCGAGCAGTTCCGTGAACCTTCATGGTACGACTCCTCAAGAATTTACGTTCTCTCGCATTGCCTACTTCATCTGCGCGACTATCGCCGTGTTGTCTGCAATTTGATGAACGATGCCGAATCCCGTGGCTCAGGCCCTTGGCGTGGCCACCCAGAGGTCGTCTCCCTGAAAATCGACCCCGAGGATGTAGTTGTGCGCCGGCGCGCTATTCCACCTCGATCTTGCTTGACTGTGCCGGCCGCATCGCGCACCAGCATTTCCGGCTTGTGCGTGTCGAGCGCCGGCCGGTAGACGGCCCAGTTCGTGCCATCGTAATACGCCAGGCCTTTGTCGGTGGAGAACCACGCGCGATTGCCATCCACGCCTTTCACCTGGTTCAGAAAATTGCTGGGCAGGCCGCTATCTTTGTGCAGGAAGTTGTGCCAGTTGCGGCCGTCGTACCGGCTGGCGCCGAAATAAGTGGCGACCCAGAGTATCTTGTCGACGTAACTGACCGAAGTCGTGATTTCGTGGATCAGCCCCTGATCCTTGATAAAGCACCATTTCGTTTTCGCCGTCGGGATCGTTGTAATCTTTCCAGCGTTCGGTCTTGACGTCGTACTCCAGCACGCCGCCGCCCCACACGGCGTAGTAGACTTTGTCCTGGCCGGGGCTGACGCCGTAGGTCCAGATCTCGTACATCGGAGTGTTGCGTTCGTTGAACAGCGCCCATTGGCCGGTGCGCGTGTTCAGGCGGCTGGCGCCCGCCGCGGTCGCTGTCCAAATAATTCGCCCTGCACGCCGACGCCGTAAACGACGTCGTTGCTCAAGCCGGAATTGAGCTGCGTGAAGGTGTCGAATGCGGCCGGCCGAGATGCGGCTCAGCCCGCCCATGGTGCCCACCCACACATCGCCGGTGCGCTTGTCCAGAGCGAGCGAGAGCACGGCGCGGTGCGCCAGGCCATCGGCGGGCCGAAATACTTGCCATTTGCCGTTTTCGTAAAGCGCCAAGCCCGTTTTCGGTGCCCGCCCAGATGCGGTCTGCCATCCACGCAGAACGTTGAAGACATGGTTGTCCGGCAGGCCGTTGGCGGTGGTGAAGTTTTCCCAGCGAAAGCGCGGCATGTCAGGCGGCGTCGCAGCCAAGAGCGGGCCGCAACGCAAGCGCAGCAGCGAGATCGCAGCAACGACAGGCGTCTCTTCATAAGGTCTTCAGGTACTCGATCAGATCGTTCAGTTCGTCTTTCGTGAGATCGTTGGTCACCCCGTGCGTATCCTTCGGATTGAACACGGTCCAGATTTCTTCGAGTGTTCGCGCCGAGCCATCGTGCAGATACGGCGCGGAATAGGCGATATTGGTCAATTGCGGCATATCGAAGAGACCGGGAACGTCGGTGGGTTTGCCGGTGCCCACGTCGGCCAGTTGCTGGTTCGTGTACTTCGGGCCGCAGTGGCAGCACGCGCACTGGTTCTTCCGGGATCGGCGTGCCGTCCTTGTTTTGGTGCGCTCGAAGATGGCTTTGCCGCGTTCCTGTGCCGGCGTCAGCTCGCCGTCCGGCAGGCGGTAGCGGTTGGGCCGCACCGGAATGGAATTAATATAGGTCACCAGGTCGGCCAGTTCCTGCGGCGTTGTAACTCTGCGAGCGGTAGAAAAATTTCTCGGTGCGCGGGCCGCACTCGGTCTCGAGGTTCGGATTGCCGCCGTTCCACTTGAACGGCTCGGTGCCGTCAGATGTCCTCGAGCAGCGGTTGTCCACGATATCCATGCCGAAACCATCCGGTTCGAGATCCCATTGCAAACCGTCGAAGGTCGCATCGAGATGGCAATTGGCGCAGCCAAAGTGACCCTGGAAGGCGAAATCGGCGGTGAAGAAGAGCTGCTCGCCGCGGCGAAGGGCGTTGATCGGCTCGGGCCTCCGAGCTCGATGGTCGTCGATCACCGTCGGCCGCCGTGTCGATCACGGAAATATTGTCGTCCAGCCGATTGGCGACGTAGAGCCGTTTGCCGTCAGGCGAGAGCACGATGCCGCGTGGATTGCGGCCCACTGGAATCTCGCGGTTACGTAATGCGCGGACGCGGAAAGATCGTTCGCGGGCCATGTGGCGGCGGCGCCGGGCTCAGGAAAACGTCAGCAGCGCGGATATCGATGACCGTGACGCTCGTCGGAGCCGGCAGTCGTTACGTACAATTGGATTTATCGGGCGCGATCACCACGCCGAAAGGCAGCGTGAAATAGCGGTCCAGCTCATCGATGGGAATCTGCACCGACCCGCCGACATCGTCGCCGAAAACGACAGCGAATTCCCGAAGACCCAGCCGTGCTCCACATGCGCCAGGGGGACCAGGTTCTTCGGGCGAAGCTGCGCGGCCACTCCCAGCTTCCCGTCGGTGGAAAGCGCCACGTGAAAGACGCCAGCGGCATTATGGAGCCGGTTGCGGTCGATCACGACCTGCCGGGCAGTATCGATCACGGTGATTTCCGATTGCGGGGGCGTGCGCCAATTTCCGGCAGCGGATAAATGTGCGTGCCATACACCCGCTTCCATCGGGCGAGAGCGCCAGGTAGCTGGCTCCGCGGCCGGCCACCAGCCGCTTGGTCTCCTGGCCGCTGTGCAGATCGATCACGGAAACATCATTGCTGAGGCGGTTGGCGACGTAGAGAGTCTGCCTTCCCGATCGCAGACGATGCGATGGGTTCGAATCCCGTGGGCAGCGTCCGAATAACTTCAAGGTTCGCGTCGATCACGGAAACTGTGTCGGTCCATGAATTCGCCACATAGATCTGCCTCCCGTCGGGTGAAAGCGCGATCCTCGTGGCACATGGCCGACAGCAACCGTATTGATACCGTGCGACGCGGGTATCGACGACCCGTACTTCGTCGCTTCCCTCGCACACGACAAAAAGCGAGCGCCGTCGGGAGAAACCGCCATCTCTCTGGGCGATAGATAGCGCTGAGGACTGCCGTCGGACTGGCGGCGGCTTGGCCGCGCCCCAAGCAGCAGAGAACCAGCAAGGCGACCGCGGGAGTACACCGTTCGCACGTCGTCCATCGCGCCATGTTCTCCTCGGCCGCATCTACGGCTCCTCCACAATGAGGATGCGATCGAGGTCAGGTTTTCCAGCACCTGCTATTCGCCGCTAGGCCAATTGATAGTGAGCTTATCCACCTTCGTCGCCCTGCCCAGCCCAAAGTGACCCGGCCGTCGTCCTGCGAAAGATATCCCGATCCCGCGACGCGCTCGGCAATCTGCCTCCTGCCGCCGGCAAGCAATTCCAGCTGCGCGCCGATGCCGTCGCGATTACTCTTCTTTCCTACGAGTTTGATCGTGATCCAGTGATGCCGTCTGCGAGACGTTGTGCAGCAAAGCCGGGCCGCCGAGGTTCACCATGAACGCGTCGATTTTGCCGTCGTTGTCGTAATCGGCGAAGCAGGCGCCGCGCGCGACCGTCTTCACGTCGAACACCGGCCGGCCTGTCGCGACACGTCCGCGAATTTCCATTGCCCAGGCCGCGAAACAGCGAGTGCTCCTGCGGAATCATGTGGATCAGGCCGCCATGAAAAATCAGGATGTCCAGCCAGCCGTCATTATCGAAGTCGTAGACGCCCGTGCCCCAACTCGCGTATTGCGCGGTGGCTTGGGAGATTCCGGAACTGGGCCCGATATCCTCAAATCCATGCTTCCCAGTGTTGCGCATCAGACGGTTGTATTTCGAGTCGGTCACCCACAGATCCATAAGGCCGTCGCCTTCGATATCGGCAAATACCGGGCCCATGGCGGAAGTATTTTCGCCGTTCTGTCCATACGCCACGCCGAGTTCGGCAGCCACTTCTTCGAACGTGCCGTCGTGTTTGTTGTGGAACAGAAAATTTTCGGTCTTGTCGTTGGCTACGTAGATGTCGGGATAACCGTCGCCATCGAAATCCGCCGCGGTGACGCCCATGGTGCGGCCTTTGTAGGCGCCGATGCCAGACTTATCAGTCACGTCGGTGAACGTGCCGTTGCAGTTATTGTGGTAAAGACGGTTCGTCTCGGCGGCGTAGTCGAGCGGACCGGGATAATTGTCGGCGGCGTAGTAGGTGCGATATTTGGGATCGAACTTCACATAACGGCCGACAAACAGATCGACACAGCCATCGCGATCGTAGTCAAGCCACGCGGAACTGATCGACCAGCCGTCGACTTTGATTCCAGCTTTTTCGGTGACGTCCTCAAACGTTCCGTCGCCGCGGTTACGATAAAGAATCGCTCGTCCGTAGCCGGTGACGAAGAGATCGACAAAACCGTCGTTGTCGAAGTCGGCAGCAATCGCAGCCATACCGTAAATGTTGGCAGCGACTCCGGCTTGTTCGGTAACGTCGGTGAATTTACCGTTGCCGTCATTGCGGTAGAGATGATTGTGCGGAGCCACGGCCGGCGGCTGCTTCAACGGATAAGGATGGATGCCCGCTTCAAGCGGCTTGCCGCTGATCACGTACAGATCCGGCAGACCGTCGTTGTTGTAATCAAACCAGACGCAGCCTGAGCCGGTACCTTCCAGCAGAGAGCCTAGTTCTTGTGCTCCGAAGCTGTGGGTAAATTGAATGCCGGACTTTGCGGTCGCGTCTTCGAAGCGGATTGGAGCGACTGTGCTCGGAGTTGGCGACTGCGCCCGCAGAGGCCAACACATCAGCAGGATGAGAAGACTTAATCCGGTCGAGACTCTCGTTTTCAATTTATTTCCCTCCTGCAGAGTTACGGACGGCGCCCGTCATATCGGCGGGAGTTGTAGACTTCAGCAGGGTCATAGGGACAGCATTCTCGGGCGCCGTTTCCGGCCCTGCGTGGCAGCCGACACATGCACGCTGTTCGCCATGGCGCATCCAGAACCATCCCGCCTGCCGCTTCAGGGTCTTGCCCGAGCTATCGAGCAGTTCGACTTGCAGTGGCTGCTCGGTCGGTACCTGGACGAAAAAGGAGCCATCGCGCTCCACCGGCGCCGTTCCCAGCAGCTTGATCGCGCCTGCGTCATCACGCGCGTATAACCGGACGGACCGGATCGTTTCCGCCGCAAACTTGTATTTCGAGGTGTAGGCATTCAGGCAAAGGAGATTGGCATTGGGCCAGTTATGCAGGCCGGAGGGATGACGGTTCGGTACGGCACGTTCCACAACAAGCGCCGGCTGGACCACATTCGCATTTGATTCCACAACCGCCGGCCGTAGAGCGTCCGCACCCGGCTTCCACCACATCAATTGAAAGGGAGCTTTTTCCTGCCTGTACGTCACCAGCCAATCGCCTGACAAAGTTTCCGAGATGTCTCCAGCATAATCTCCAGCCGGCGCTGGGATGGGGACCTCTTGCGCCAGCGCTGAAGTGAAGCGACCGAGCCCAGAGCCAGAAGCGAATACGATGTCGTTCGATGCAACCTGTCTGCCCGAGTAACGAGCCTTGCCGTGATCGCAGCGGTAGGATTCTACTCCGCTGCCATCGGAATAAACCGTGTAGAGTTCAGGCGCTCCGCTAGTTCCCAGAGGGTAGGTCGACTCAAACAGAATGCGGCCGTCGCGGAGAACATCGGTCGGTAAAGAATTGCCAGAGGCATAAGTGAGCTGGACTGTTTTGCCATTCCCCGCATCGATGGCTTCAATCACAAAGCGGCCGCCGGTCTTCTTTGCATAGGCCACGCGGTCTTCGGGCAGGTAGAAAGGACGAATGCAATCCTCAGCGCAGGATGTGATGCGCCGCGGCTCGCCGCTTGCCACGGCCATTTCCCAGATCTGCCAGAAATCTTGTGCCCTCTGCTTGCCGGCAAATAACACGTTCTTTCCATCAAACGAAACTGCGGGATCAGCGGAGGCCGCAAAGCCCGGAATCAGTGGATGCTTTCCGTTTGCATCTTGAAGAAAGATGGCGGCATCGGAACTGAATCGGTCAGCGCCACGAATCCAGGCCAGCGGCTCATACTGTTTGGCAACTGTGAAAAGGAACTCGGGAGAGTACTGGCTCGAAGAGAAAACCGAGCGTGTGGGCGCGAATCCGACAGCAATGATGATAAAAAGAGAGAGCAGCCCGATCATAATGGGCCGCGCCCGCATCAGTCCGCTCCCCCAACTGCTACCAGCCGTGGGCCAACGCGATGTGCGGCATCCAGGATCGCCAGGTAAGGTTGCAGATCATCCATCATGTCGCGGAAATCGCGGAAGGTAAGCGATTGCGGTCCATCGCTCATCGCTTCATCCGGCGATGGATGCACCTCGACCAATAATCCGTCGGCGCCGACTACGACGGCCGCCCGCGACAGCACAGGGACGAGACTGCGCACCCCGGCGGCGTGACTCGGATCGACAATCACGGGGAGATGCGAAACTGCCTTGAGTACCGGCACCGCAGCGATGTCCAGCGTATTACGGGTTGCAGTCTCAAAGGTTCGAATGCCGCGCTCGCAGAGAACGATCTGCGGCTTGCCTGGCGTGGCCATTGCGATCACCTGCGCGGAACGCAACAACTCTTCCAACGTTGCGGTCATCCCGCGCTTCAACAGCACTGGCCGGCCACATCCGCCCAGCCTTTCGAGCAGCGCATAGTTCTCCATGCTGCGGGTGCCCACCTGCATCAGATCCGCATACTCGGCGATCAGGTCAACGTCTTCCTCGCTCATCACCTCGGTGACGATTGCGAGGCCGGTTTCTTCTCGCGCCTTGCGGAGAATTTTCAGGCCTTCGACTCCCAGGCCCTGGAACGCATAGGGGGAGGAGCGCGGTTTATAAGCACCTCCGCGCAGCATGCGGGCGCCCGCGGCAGCCACAGCTTCCGCGGTTCGCAACAATTGCTGTTCGGATTCGACGGCGCACGGCCCTGCCATTACGATGAAATCGCCGCCACCGATCTCTAAACTGCCCACCCGAACCACGCTGCTGGCGCACGCGTCGGTTCGGGCCACGAGATCAAAGCACGAGAACTGCCCGTTCCATTTGGGATTCATGATTGGCGACCCGCAATTCTACGTAGTCACGAGCGGCCAATCACTACTAGGAAACAACTAACTTTTTTGTGATTTCAATCACACTCAATTGCCAGCGCGGGCGCGCTGGTGCGGTCAATTCGGCAGTACGTTTTTGTTCCAAACTCAAATCCTAAGCGTCTCTCGGTGCAGGCTCGTCGCCGGTGCAGCGCTCTTCAGTACGACGCCGTCACCACCGCGTCCTCCGGATATCCTTCCATTCCGAACTCCGGGACGTCGAGACCTTCCTCTTCCACTTCCGGCGGCACGCGCATGCTCTTGACTTTGTTGACGCACCAGAAGACGACATAGGTTGCGCCGAACGCCCACACTGCATACAGGGTTGCTCCCATCAGCTGACACAAAAACTGACGCGTATCGCCATGGATCAAGCCGGTTACGCCTTGACCGGCGTGCCCCAAGTAGGAAGTTGCGCCCACACCGTTCCATCCCGCGCCATAGGCGCCGTCGGCAAAGATGCCCACGCTGACCGCGCCGAGCCATCCACAATAGCCGTGCACGGAAATCGCGCCGCAGGGATCGTCGATCTTCAGCACACGGTCGTTGAAAAGAACTCCAACGCAAACCAGGCAACCCGCCAGCACGCCGATTACTACCGACGACGTCGGAGAGACAAACGCGCAGGGAGCAGTGATGGCGACTAATCCTGCCAGCATACCGTTGCAAGCCATGGTGACATCGGGCTTGCCGAAGAGGAAATACCACAAAAGCATGGCTGCGGCGGAGCCGGCGACGGCAGCCAGGTTGGTGTTCACCGCGACGACGGAGATGCGGAGATCCGTAGCTCCGAGCGTGGAACCGGGATTGAATCCCATCCATCCGAAAAGCAGGATGAATGTGCCAGTCACCACGTACACGATATTGTGGGCGGGAAAGACGCGGATTTTTCCTCCTGGACCATACTTACCCAGGCGGGGTCCCAGAATAATTGCGAGAGCCATAGCGCAGAATCCGCCAACGGCATGGACGACAGTCGATCCTGCAAAGTCCACGTAGCCATGGCCCAGATTCAGTGTGGAACCGACTTGCGATAGCCAGCCGCCCCCCCACGTCCAGCAGCCGGAGATCGGGTACAGAATCGCCCCGATGAAGAGTTCACAAACTAAGAAGGCCCAGAAGGTGATCCGCTCGCACACCGCGCCGACGATAATGTAGCCGGCGGTTTCCATGAAGACGACTTCGAAAAGAGTTAAACAGTTGCTGGCGCTGTCATAGGCGGGGCCGACGAGAAAAAATCCTTTCCCGCCCACAAAGCCCCACTGGCCGCTGCCGATAAGAAAATGATTGAGAGTAGGGACACCTCCAAGATTGGTAGGCGCGGCATTGATGGCGACGGCTCCAAACTGAAATGCATATCCCACGGCGTAGTACGCCAGAAAGGCGAAGACGTAGGCCGCGAAATTCAACATCATTAAATGAGCGGCATTCTTCTTGCGAACCAGTCCGCAGGTCAGCAAGGCAAAACCCGCCTGCATGAACAAGACCAGGTAGCCGGTGTTCAACGTCCAGGCGAAATTCGTGGCGACGCGAACGTGGCCTACGCTATCGGCCAGCTTTACTGCGAGGGGTTCTTTGGCCACCTGAGCCTGATAATCGTCGAACGCCTTCTTGTTGGCGGCGTAGTCCGGAGCGCTCTTGTCCGTTGGCTCGGCGACGACAAAGGGATTGCCCGCGGCGTCCACGGCGGTAGTTTTATCCCCAGTGGCGATGCCGGATGGATCGGGCTTAGGTCCGTCGTCGGCAAAACAAGGCGCTGATAGGCCGGCCAACAATCCGGCGGCTAGAACGATAGCGACACCGGCCGATAGGAACGACAGGCGCAGAGAGTGCCCGTCGGCTCGCTTGGTCATGTTTGCTTGCTCCTGTTTCGAAGGCGTGAGTAATGCTTTGGTAGTCGCGCGCCTGCTGGTAAAGTCCAGCAGGCAGCCGTGCGACGGCACTTCTGAATCCTGGAGGGAAGGGCTGACCCAGGAAAGAGCCGACCCCGACGAGCGCAGTTTGCGTTCAATCGCAGTCCTCTCCCTAATCCGCAGACGATAATAGGGATGGATCAGCTGAGTCCAATTCAAATTTCTTATCACCCGAATCAGAGTGTCAAATGATATCCCGCCAGGGTTTGACCGCTGTTTACGAAGAGTCTACAGAATCCTCTCGTGGGCGTAGCCCGCGGCAAGTAAAGCCGTTAACAACTCGGCGATATGAGCGGGTCCTCGAGTCTCCATGGTGATGTCAATGGCGGTGTCGCCCAGGTTGACGCCGTGGTAGGCGCGGTCGTAGGCGGTCTCTACGATGTTGGTGCGATGTTCCGCCAGAATCCCGGTGAGGCGGTGCAGCGCGCCGGGATAATCCGTCAGGTGAATCCGCAGGCGCACCAGGCGGCCATCTTTCACTAAGCCGCGCTCGATGATTCGCGCGAGTAGGGTGACGTCGATATTGCCGCCGCAGACCAGCACCGCGACCTTTTTGCCTTCCAGTGGGAGCTTGTGATTCAGTACGGCGGCAATCGATGCTGCGCCGGCACCTTCGGCCAGAGTCTTCTCCCGCTCCAACAGTAGCAGGATGGCGTTGGCGATCTCTTCCTCTTCGACCGTAACAATATCGTCCACATATTTCTGAACCAAAGGGAACGTTCGTACACCGGCTCGTCGAACCGCGATTCCGTCCGCAATCGTGGCCGCAGGCTTAAGAGTCACAGGACTGCCTTGCGCGACAGCGGCTTTCATGGAAGGCAGCTTGGCTGGCTGCACTCCGAAGACCCGGATCGCCGGATTCATTTCCTTCACTGCACAGGCGATGCCCCCGATGAGCCCACCTCCACCGATGGGCGCGACGACGGCCTCGATGTCAGGTTGCTGTTTCAGGATTTCCAAGCCTAAGGTTCCTTGGCCGGCAATCACCGCGTCATCATCAAAGGCGTGGATCAAGGTGAGATGGTGTTGCTGACTTTGCTCGACCGCCTTCTCGTACGCTTCGTCGTAATTCGTGCCGTGCAGAACCACCTCAGCTCCGTAGGCGCGCGTGGCGGAAACTTTCGTGAGCGGCGTGGGCAGCGGCATGTAGATGACAGCGCGAATGCCATGGCGGCCTGCGTGATAGGCGACGCCTTGCGCATGATTTCCGGCAGATGCGGCGATCACTCCTTGTGCACGTTCTTCGGTAGTCAAGGTAAGCAACTTGTTCAGCGCGCCGCGCTCTTTGAAAGCTCCGGTTCGCTGCTGATTATCGAGCTTGAGAAAAATCTCGTTCCTGGTAAGCCCGGAAAAAGTTTCCGAGTGAGTGCAGGGGGAAATGCGGATGGCTTCGCGTATCCGGCCCATCGCGGTTTGAATGTCCTGGATTCCGATCATAGCGTTCGAGCAGCCATCTTAATCCCTGGAACGGCTGCCGACGGCTGAATCATTAGGCGATTTGCTGCGCGGTGGTAGCCAAGGGAACAGAACGCACTGCCATGGCTCTGAGATAGGCATCGACGGCCGCGGCTGCCTTGCGGCCCTCGGAGATGGCCCACACGACCAACGACTGGCCTCGCCGCATATCACCGGCGGCAAAAACTCCTGGCACAGACGACATGTAATTGTGATCCGTGGCCACATTGCCGCGCGGATCGAGCACGACGCCCAGTTGTTCGATCATCCCATTTCGTACCGGACCCAGGAATCCCATGGCGATCAGCACCAGGTCTGCGTCGATGGTGAAGTCGCTGCCAGGAATCGGCTCAAACTTCGGTGGAGGGCCGACGCGCACGGCGTGCAGCTGCTTGACGTTATCCGCGTCGCCGCTGAATCTCGTGGTGGCGATGCTCCAGTCACGAATGCCGCCTTCTTCGTGCGCCGCTTCGGTACGCAGTTGCATCGGCCACAGAGGCCAGGGAGTCTGCGGCGAGCGCTCCTCGGGCGGCTTAGGCATGATCTCGAACTGATGCACGGAAAGCGGCTTTTGCCGATGACAGGTGCCGAGGCAGTCGGCACCAGTGTCGCCGCCTCCGATGATCACGACGCGCTTACCCGTTGCCAGAATTTCGACCGCGGAATCGACCGCATCGCCGAGACACCGCCGGTTCTGTTGCGGAAGGTATTCCATTGCGTAATGGATTCCCTTCAATTCACGGCCGGGAACCTTGAGATCGCGCGGCTGCTCGGCCCCCCCTGCAAGTACGATGGCGTCGAACTCGATGCGCAGATCCTCCACGGAAACATTCTTTCCAACTTCCGCCCCGGTGACGAACTTCACGCCTTCGGAAGACATCTGGTCCAGGCGGCGATCAATAATATTTTTCTCGAGCTTGAACTGCGGAATGCCGTAGCGCAGCAATCCGCCGATGCGATCCGCTTTTTCGTAAACCACAACCGTATGACCGGCCCGGCATAACTGTTGCGCCGCTGCCAGTCCAGCCGGTCCGGAACCCACGATCGCCACTTTTCTTCCGGTGCGAACCTTTGGCGGTTCCGGCCGGATCCACCCTTCTTCGAATCCTCGCTCAACGATGTTCTTTTCGGTCTGCTTGATCGTCACTGCAGGCTGATTGATGCCCAGCACGCAAGAGGCTTCACACGGCGCAGGGCAAATACGACCCGTGAACTCAGGAAAGTTATTGGTGGCGTGCAACTGTCGCACCGCTTCCTTCCAGCGCCCGCGATACACCAGATCGTTCCAGTCGGGAATCAGATTGTTGACCGGGCAGCCCGTCTGGCAGAACGGCACACCGCAATCCATGCAGCGCGCGCCTTGCTTCTTGAGCGTCTCCTCGGGGAGATCGAGATAGATTTCGAACCAGTCGTTCACACGCTGAGTGACGGGACGGCGCGGAGCGAGTTCGCGAGAGTATTCCAGAAAGCCAGTTGTCTTACCCATTTTGCACCCTCGCATGGGTCATCGGCTCCGCGTGGGTGAGGACCGCCAACGGCTGGTTCGAGCCGTAAGGCTGCCGTCTCCGGCTCATTCCGAGCACTCGTTTAAATTCGTGTGGGAAGACTTTGATGAAGCGGGGCAGCACCTCAGCCCAGTTTTCGAGAATCCATTTCGCGCGGCGGCTCCCCGTCAATTCCATATGGCGGGTGACGAGATCTTGTACGATCTGCGCATCCAGCGTTTCGGTGATGGGCTCAAGATCGACCGAGCCGAGATTGCACCGTTCTTCGGTAAAGTTGCGGTGCTCATCGAAGACATATGCGACGCCGCCACTCATGCCGGCGGCGAAATTCCGTCCGCACAATCCCAGCACGAGCACCATTCCTTTGGTCATGTACTCGCAGCCGTGGTCGCCAACGCCTTCTACGACGGCGGTCGCTCCGGAGTTGCGAACCGCAAATCGCTCTCCGGCCACTCCATTGAAAAAGGCTTCTCCGCTAGTTGCGCCATAGAGCGCAACGTTTCCAATCAGGATATTTTCCTCGGCAGCAAAACCAGAAGCGCGCGGCGGGTACACCACGAGGCGTCCACCCGACAAACCCTTGCCGACATAGTCATTGGCCTCGCCTTCGAGCGTGAGCGTGACTCCGTTTGCTAAGAATGCACCTAGGCTTTGCCCCGCAGATCCCGTCAAGCGAACCCGAATCGTGTCGTCGGGTAATCCCGCAGAACCATATTTGCGCGCAATCTCGCCGCTCAGCATTGTGCCTACCGTGCGATGGACGTTGCGCAGCGGCAAATCGATCTCCACGGGAACAAGCGTATCGATGGCGGCGCGTGAGGCGGCCAGGATCTTATGATCGAGCGCCTCTTGCAGACCGTGATCCTGTGCCTGCACGCAGCGTCGCGCCACGCGCGACGGCAGCGGCGGGCTGTAGAGAATCGTCGAGAGATCGAGACCCCGCGCCTTCCAGTGATCGACCGCAGGTTCAACGTCGAGCATGTCGACCCGCCCAACCATTTCATCAAAAGTGCGGAAGCCCAGCTCCGCCATGTACTGGCGAACTTGTTCGGCAAGAAAGAAAAAGAAATTGATGACGTGCTCAGGCTGTCCCCGGAACTGCTTGCGCAGCACGGGATCTTGTGTAGCAATACCCACCGAGCAGGTATTGAGATGGCACTTGCGCATCATGACGCAGCCCATCGCGATCAGTGGAGTGGTGGCGAAACCGAATTCTTCGGCGCCGAGCAATGCGGCGATCGTGACATCCCGGCCGGTCTGCAATTTGCCGTCAGTCTGCACGCGGATGCGGCTGCGCAGATCGTTCAACAGGAGCACTTGCTGCGTCTCAGCCAAACCCAACTCCCATGGAATGCCGGCGTGCTTGATGGAACTCAGCGGCGAAGCACCAGTTCCACCACTGTCTCCGCTGATCAGAACCACGTCGGCGTGGGCCTTCGCTACACCGGCAGCCACCGTGCCCACACCTGACTCCGCCACCAGTTTCACCGCGATCCGCGCCTGCGGATTGACGTTCTTCAGGTCGTAGATCAGCTGCGCGAGATCTTCGATGGAGTAAATGTCATGATGCGGAGGCGGCGAAATCAACCCCACTCCCGGGATCGAATGGCGTATGCGAGCAATCACTTCGTCGACTTTATGTCCCGGAAGCTGGCCGCCCTCGCCGGGTTTCGCACCTTGCGCCATCTTGATCTGCAATTCGTCGGCGTTCACCAGATAATTTGCCGTCACGCCAAAACGCGCCGAAGCAACTTGTTTTACGGCGCTGCGCCGCAGGTCTCCGTTCGCATCCGGCTTGAAGCGCTCCTCATCTTCGCCACCCTCACCGGTGTTCGACTTGCCTCCAATGCGGTTCATGGCAATCGCAAGGGTCTCGTGCGCTTCTTTGCTGATCGAACCGAACGACATCGCGCCGGTGGTAAAACGCTTCACAATTTCCTTGGCGGGCTCGACTTCTTCAATGGGAACGGGCTTCTCGCTCTTCTTCAACTTCATCAAACCACGAAGTGTACACAAAGTGACGCTCCGCTTGTCGATGAGGTCGGTGTATTCCTGAAATGTTTGAGAACTCTCCTCCCGCACAGCCTGCTGCAGCTTGCTAATCGTCTGCGGATTCAGCAGGTGATACTCCCCGTTCGTCCGCTGATGATAATTGCCTCCTACAGCAAGCTCGGTCTCAAACTCCGTGACCGGCCGCAGCGAGTGCTGGTGATTGAGCTGCGATTCGCGGGCGAGAACGTCGAGTCCTGAACCTTCCAGGCGCGAAGTTGTACCGGCGAAATAGGTCTCCACCAATTCTTTATTCAGCCCGATAGCCTCGAAGACCTGCGCTCCTTGATAGCTCTGTAAAGTGGAAATGCCCATCTTCGCGAAGGTCTTCAGCAGCCCCTTCTTCACTGACTTCATGAAATTCTTGACAGCGAGCTCCGGCGTAATGCCATCCGCCAGTTCGCCGCGCCAGGCAAGATTCTCCACCGTCTCCAGCGCCAGATACGGATTGATGGCGCTCGCTCCGTATCCGCTGAGCAAAGCGAAGTGCATCACCTCGCGCGGCTCGCCGGATTCCGTGATCAGTGCTACCTGGGTTCGAGTCTCTTCTCTGACCAGAAGGTTGTGCACGGCAGCCAGCGCCAGCAAGCTCGGGATCGGGGCGTAGTCTTTATCGACACCGCGATCAGAAAGAATCAGCAAACTATATCCCGCTCTCACGGACAAGGACGCTCTTCGGCACAACTCGTCGAGAGCGCGCTTCAGCCCAGCTTCGCCTTCACTTGCCAGAAACAGCGCCGGCAGCGTAGTGGCAAGCAGATCGCGGGTCGACACGCGCCGCAGCTTCTCCAGTTCGCGATTGCTCAGCAGCGGATGCTCCAGCTTCAACATGTGGCAGTTTTCTGGTGCTTCCTCGAGAATGTTGCGCTCGCTGCCGATATAGCTGATCAGCGACATCACCATTTCTTCGCGGATGGGATCGATCGGAGGATTGGTCACCTGCGCAAACAGTTGTTTGAAATAGTTGAACAGCGGCTGCGAGCGATCTGAAAGACATGCCAGTGGCGTGTCCGTTCCCATCGATCCAACCGGCTCCTCGCCCACGGAGGCCATGGGCGCGAGGATCATCTTCAAATCTTCGTCGGTATATCCGAAGGCGCGCTGGCGACGAAGCAGCGTTTCGGGGTCAGGAGGGTGGGTGCGCGAAGGCTCGGGCAGTTGGCTCATCGTAATCTGATTCGCCGTGAGCCACTGCGCGTACGGTTGTCGCGAGGCCAGATCGTGCTTGATCTCCTTATCGGAAACGATGCGGCCTGCGACCGTATCCACCAGGAACATCTTCCCGGGCTGTAAGCGGCCTTTCCTCTTCACTTGCTCCGAAGCCACGTCGAGCACCCCGGCTTCCGAGGCCATGATCACAACATCATCGTGAGTGACTACGTACCTTCCGGGGCGCAGACCGTTGCGATCAAGCGTGGCTCCGATCACGCGGCCGTCAGTAAACGCAACCGCCGCCGGACCATCCCACGGCTCCATAAGGCACGCGTGATATTCATAGAAGGCGCGCTTGTCAGGCTTCATGTGCGGATTTCCCGCCCACGCTTCCGGAATCAGCATGGCGATAGCATGGGGCAGGCTGCGCCCGGCCTGGAGCAGAAGCTCCAGCGCATTGTCAAAGTTAGCGGAGTCGCTGCCCTCCGGCTCGATGATGGGAAAAAGTTTCTTTAGATCGTCGCCGAATAGCGGCGAGGCCAGAAGTGACTGGCGGGCGTGCATCCAGTTCACGTTGCCGCGCAGCGTATTGATTTCGCCGTTATGCGCTACATAGCGATAAGGATGGGCGCGCTGCCAACTGGGAAAAGTATTGGTTGAAAACCGTTGATGGACCAGGCAGAGAGCGCTAACCACATCCGGATCGGAAAGCTCGCGGTAGAAGTTGGTGAGCTGCGAAGCCAGCAACAGGCCTTTGTATACAACGGTCCGGCAGGAGAGCGAAGGAATGTAAAACATCCCGGCGTCCTCAATCTCCGACTTCCGCATTTCATCTTCCGCACGCTTGCGGACGACGTAGAGCTTGCGCTCAAACGCGTCTTCATCAAGACCCGGCCCGCATCCGATGAAAATCTGTTGCATATACGGTTGCGAAGCGCGCGCCACACGGCCTGTTGCCGAAGCGTAGACTGGCATATCCCGCCAGCCCAGGACGGACAACCCTTCCTCGCGAATGATGCGCTCAAGAACGCCTTCGCACTGCAGGCGTGCGTGCTTTTCCACCGGCAGGAAAGTCATCCCGACGCCGTAGGAGCCGGGCAGAGGCAGCTGGAAGCCTAATTTAGCGCATTCTCGCGCGTAGAATTTGTGCGGAATCTGAATCAGAATGCCGGCGCCGTCGCCGGTTTCGGAGTCGCAACCGCAAGCGCCGCGGTGAGCAAGATTCAGCAGCACCTGGATGCCGTTGCGAATGATTTCGTGGCTTTTTTCGCCGCGGATGCTGGCTACAAATCCGATCCCGCAGGCATCATGCTCCTGCGCGGGGTCGTACAGACCTTGCGCCGGCGGGATGCCATTTCTATGGCCTTCGCGGGACATCGCGGCGTCTCCCTGGGCGAAATTACTGCCAAAAATCGGTTGTTCCTGGATTCGAGCCCGCGGCTGCTGGCGCAGCCCACACTCCACTCCAAGCCTATTCCGTCGATTCTGTGATAAACCCTGGCCGCCGGCAAGTAAAACTCAGAATTTCGATGCGGTGTATATGAATTTCAACACGGCCCGAACCAGAGTGCGAGACCTCGACTCGCCACTTATAATCGAGGGCCGTGGATACTGATTACTCCGCCATGCTCGAAGTAGCGATCGCGGAAGCCCGCAAAGGGCTGGCCGAGAGCGGTATTCCCATCGGGGCCGCAATTTTCGATGAGAATGGCAAACTCATCGGCGTCGGCCACAACCGCCGCGTACAAAACAGTGATCCTTCCCTGCACGGCGAAACCGATGCCTTCCGCAATGCAGGACGCCAGCGCAGCTATCGCAGGCTCATCATGGTCACCACTCTTGCTCCTTGCTGGTATTGCAGTGGCCTGGTGCGGCAGTTTGGCTTCGGCAAAGTGATCGTCGGCGAGAGCCGGAATTTCCAGGGCGGGGTAGATTGGTTGAGAACGCTGGGCGTACAGGTGATCGACCTCGATTCACAAGAGTGCGTCGATCTGCTCGCCGAATACATTCGCGCGAATCCTGCCGTATGGAACGAAGATATCGGGCAGGAGTAATCACGCACTCTTGCGGCGCATCGCGGTATATGGCGCACGAGCCAATCGACTTTAGAAGCTGAGACTCAACGACATCTGGATCTGCCGCGGGCTTCCGATGGTCTTATTCGTGACGCCCAAACCGCTGCCCGTCGTCGGGCAGACATATAAGGATCCGGTGAAGTTCTGGTTGCAGGGCGTCAACGTCGATGGCGTACCGACGACAGGAAAGCCATTGAAATTAATATTCTGGCTCACGTCGTCAATCGGGATATCGAAACTCGCAGTATTCGTCAGGTTGAAGACGTCGAAGGTGTACTTTAGGGAAGCACGTTCGGTGATCTGGGTCATCTTCACAAGCGAAATGTCCGCGCGCCTCTGCCACGACTGACGGAAAATATTGCGCTGGCCGTGGTCGATGAAATTTGTTTCGTAAGGATCGTTGGAAGGAATCGCGCCGTTCAAGGCTCCTGGACTTAGTAATGGAATTCCAAAACAGCTGGCTTTGAGCGCGGGAATGGCGCCGGCACCCGAAGCCCCGGTCAGCGCCTGCGAAGGCGAACAACCATCGAGCGGAACGATGGGATTCGTGATGCCGTCGTTTGTGCCATAGAAAATGCTGCCAACCGCGCCCGAGTAATCGACAACGCTGTACGGCTGACCACTCTGAATGACGGTCAAACCGGAGAGGGCCCAGCCATCGGCAATCCTTCCCTTTAATGAGGTTGCCGAAAAAAACGTGGGCAGTTGGTACGTGTAGGTGAAATTCAGCACGTGTTTGCGATCGAAGTCAGACAAGCCATAGCCAGAGCGCAAATCCAGTGGATTATTGCCGTTGTAAAAAAGACCCATCGCGCTCTGCTCGTCTGTCGCATGCGAGAACGTGTACGAGGCGCCGACCTGCAAGCCATGACTCATGCGCTTTTCAATGTGGGCCTGGAGCGCGTTGTAAGCCGAGATGCCGGCTGCCGTGTAGGACTCCGACTCGGCGGAATAGCCGATGTAGGGAACGCGCAGATCGACGTTGCCACCTTCAAACGTTTCCTGGTAGAGCTGCGGTGGCTTCCCGTTGGCACTTGGCAAATCGATCGGCGAGCAACTTCCAAAGACACTCGGATTACAGGTCGCGGGACCCGTCACTGTATAGCCATAGGTGTAATCCTGCTCGATCGGTGTGCCCGGCCGAATGGGATGGCTGGGCGAGGCGATCAGGGCCTGGTTGAAAGGCAGGGGAACGATTTCATGGCGACCGAGATTGCCGACATATCCGATGTCGATCGCGAGGTCGTTACGGGGTTGCCACTGAATGTCGAGTGTCTGGTTGACTGTGTAAGGAAGTTTGTTGGAACGGTTGTAATCGGCGAAGGAGAATAGCGGCTGGCCGTTCTCGATTGCTCCCGCGTTGGGTAGGACCAACTCTGCGGGATTGCCCGATGGGCCCGATCCCAACGTTGTGCCCCAGGGAGCTTCAAGAGTGCTGCAGAAGGTGTACGCATAAAGGCTGCAAGACTGCTGATTCACCCACGGCGGAGTCTGATTTACTCCGAACGGACCGCCCGCGATCACGCCAGAGGCAAAACCCGGTGAAAGATAGGTGAAGAGTTCTCCTCGGTCGTAGTACATGCCCCAGCCCGAGCGAACCACAACCTTGTCGTTGAACATCTTCGGGCTCCAAGCCACGCCAATGCGAGGCGCGAGGCCCCACTCGCGTCCCGTTAGAGTCGAGTTGCTGACGCCCTTGGTTGGAAAGAGTGGATTATTCCCGGCGACGATGAAGCCGTTCGAAGTGATCGTATCGCTCGCCGCGTCGTAGCTGTAGCCTGACGGATCGAAATTGAAAAGACGTCCGTTCTTTTCGGTGAGACCTCCGTGATAGTCGAAGCGGAGACCTGCACTTATGCTGAGATTGGGACGGAGTTGAAACTTGTCCTGAAGATACCAGCCGTTTTCCTTCGAGCGGTAGTAGCGGTTGGCGTCGCCTTGCAAGAAAGTTGTGGTGATAAATCCGTTGGCCTGATACGTAATCGGTGAGCCGGTGAGGAAGTCGGCGAAGTTGGAGAAGCCGATCATGCCAGTATTCGTTCTTTCATCGCGCGCGTTGAGTTGCGTGTAGGAAAAGCTGCCGCCGAAGGTGAAGGTGTGTTTGCCCAGGTTCCAGATGGCGTTCGCGGAAGGCATCCAGCGGTTCTGAAAGATGCCGGTGAAGGCGCCCTGTGAAGCCGCGGTTGAGCCAATGTTCAGTCCGGCGTTGAAAGGCGGACCGCAGGCCGCTGGGTCTTGATTTGCGTTGCAATTCCCGGTATTCGCTGAAGCGTTGTTTCCCAGATCGTCGACGATCGTGATGCCCGGAAAAACGTTAGATCCAAAAGTGTCGATGCCAATCGATCCAGGCGAGAAGGGCTGGGCAATCGTGCTGTAGACTTTTTCGCGGATGAAGCCGAATACCTCGGTCACACTTAAGTTCGGTTTGATCGACTGCGTGTTTGTGACCGAAGCAACCTGGCTTCCCGCATCCAGGTGTTGGGGAAAGCCTTCAACCGAGGAGAACCCGAACGGCGCGGTGGTTGGATCGTGCTGATAGTAGTACTTCAGGGACAGAGTATCTTTCGGGCTGGGCAAGTAATCGAGATCGGATACAGCCTGATCGGAAATAAAGTAAGCAGGCTGCGTGATGAAAACGTTTTCGGGGAAGTTCACCGTTGGAATGGAGTTAGGATTCGCCGATGGAATCAGATACTGGCCGTTCGGCAACTTTGCGGTCAACAAGGCATAGGCTACGGGATCGATGGTGAGTGGCCCAGTTTCGCCCACCTTATTCATTCCGACCGCCGGATTTACCGTAACTCCCCATCCATCATTGTTCGCGACACTGGCCAATGCTGCTGGACTGCGGTCGTCCGTGAGCCCAAACGGTACCGCCGTGCGTGAAGTCCCAATCTCCAAGTCAGAAGCGTGAATGTGCTGATAGCTGACGAAGCCGAAAAGCCTGTCTTTGATGAGGGGACCACCAATTGTTCCTCCAGCCGTGTAGCGGTGCAGCTGCGGAACTTTTTCGCTAGCGGGAATGTTAGGGTCCTGATTGTAGAAATACGGGGCGGCATTCAGCCAATCGGTTCCGCGGTGAACGTAGAGGCTCCCATGAATCGCATTTGTGCCAGACGCGGTGCTCATGTCAATGTGGGCGCCGCTCGTAGACCCCTGCTGCGCGTCGTACATGGAAGTGTTTACACGAAACTCCTGGACTGTCTCGGGCGCGGGAGTCGGCAAAGCTTGGCCAATTGCGAGGTATGGCGACGCTGTGCTCTGAATGATTTCTGCGGTAGTGCTGGAGGCGCCGGCAACACCAGTATTGTTGACGATGCGCGCCGAAGCCACTTGGCTGGTGCTTTTGCCATTGAACAGATTGCTGGCATCGACGCCGTTCAGAAGAAACGTGTTGCTGGTGTCGCGTTGGCCATTGGCCCAGATCGGCTGATTCCCCAGGCCGGCGTTTGCGCCAGTGCCATTTGGCAACTCTGCATTTACACCGGGCGAGAGAATTGCCAGTCCCGTGAAACTGCCCGTCGGCAGCGGGACGGAATCGATCTGGTTTTTCTCCAGAATGTAGCCGTTGGTGGTATCGACCGCGTTCATCAACGGATCAGCCATCACCTCAACCACAGTTCCAACCTGGCCGACTGGCAGGACCGCATTGATGGTCACCGTGCGATCCGCTTGGACCGTAATAGAAGGTACCTTCTGGCTCTCGAAGCCCGGGTGCGTGAACGTCAGAGTGTAGGTTCCGATGGGCAGGTTTACAAAATCGTAGGTGCCGTTCGCGTTGGTCTTCTGGGTGCGCGTGAGTTTTGTCTGATCCGCCACGATTGTGACCACGGTTTCCGGCAGAACGCCGCCAGTTTTGTCAGTGACTGTGCCCGTGATACCGCCAAGTGTTTGCTGAGCCTCAGCCTGTGGAGCGAAGGCAGAAGGCGCAAACAGGGCTAAAACAGCCATCAACGCAACCAGTCCAGTTCTCATGAGCCCAGTTCTTTTAAGTATCGATAGCATGCAATAACCTCGCGCAAGGCAAGTACACTCGTGCCGGACCGCCTGCGCGCCGCCGAACCTCCTAAAATGTATTGGTCAAAAGTTCGCAGCTGAGACGGTCTATTACCGCACGCCCACAAAAATAAGGAATGACTTTACACGAGTGTCCGGCGTAACGAAAGCGTTCCTGTCAGTGAAAATTCATTTGCCGCAGATTCGATATTTCTATGCTCTAGCCCTCGGCCAAAGCTTCATCTTTACTTCGTCCACGAACCGCAAACCAAAGCAGGCCGGCAGTCAAATACGCGAGGTAGACGTAAGGGAGTTTTCCATACGGACCTTCAGGCACAGGATAGAAATTCCCCACCAGCGCTAGCAGCATGGCGATGCCTGCGAGCCAGGGAACAAGTTGAATTCCGGGACGAAAGGCACCGTGCTCTCGCAAATAACGCGGCAGGGCGACGCAAACCAACGCGTAGGCCACGATGAAGCCATAGGTCGCGAGCGAGCCCAGCCAGCCATAGACATCCAAGCCGCTCGCGCCGCGGGCGGCCAGTACTGCCACAGGAAGCAGCGCGGCGATGCCAGTGATTATTACCGCCCTGCTTGGCGTTCGATTCCGCACATGCGCGTTTCCCAACGAGCCGTGAGCAAGCCCGTTATGTGCCATCAGCATCAGCACACGTGCCGCTGCCGTGATGCATGCCAGAGTTCCCGCAAACAGGCTTATGAGAGCGCCGATGTCGATCAGGAGTCCCAACACTGGGACGCCACCAACTCGAGCCAGCAAATACATGGGGGCTTGGCTCGTCCCCAAATTCTGGCCCACCGTGTGGAACCCCAGCACTTCGGCATAAGCACAGATCGTGAAAAAAGCTCCGGCAAGAATGGCGCTTTGGATAACCGCGCGCGGAATCGTTTTCAACGGATTGCGCGCTTCGGAGCCGAGCGTGGTCGCGCTCTCGAAGCCGACAAAACTGAAGAGGGCCAGCACCAGTCCCAGCCGGAGTCCGCTGCCACTCATGCCACGGAGATGAAGTTGTTCTGCATCCAGGTGCCAGCCATGACGCACCAACAGAAGCGTTACTACAATTACGATGACCGTCACGGACGCAGCTTCGATCCACAACATGAGGCGCGCGGAAATCTTCACGTCACGATAGGCAATGAATATCGAAACTCCCGTGCATAGGACAGCGAGCAATACCGCAGAGTACACATGACCGGTGGCATCGCGCAGCAACAGGTTCGCGTAGTGATAGAAGCCGCCAATGACGCTGGAGCCCGTAGCCACATAAGCGAGCAACAGACTCCACGCGACGGTCGCACTCAGCCAGGGAGGGAGTGTCATCGACGCGTACGCATAGAGCGATCCGGGCGATGAAGAATGGCGAGCGTAGCGGCTGATGCATAAGGCGACGAGCAGGACGGCCACGGTTGCCAGAACGTACGCGAGCCAAGTGCCGTTCCCGGCCAGGGCGCAAACCAGCGGGATGGTCGCAGCGGGCGTAGTTGTGGGAGCCATGGTGGAGACAGACTGCGCCAAGGTTTCCATCGGAGAAAGGATCTCGCGGCGCAACCCGTAGTCCGTGTTCTCAGAAAGCTCGCTCACTTGTAAGCTCCATGCTGGCTGATATTTGTTTGGCCAATTCTTCCGCGAATCCGACTGGCGTCGGATTGTACAACACGCCCTGGCGAACGACGCAGAGAGAACCGCGTCCAAACGGTGGTGTATCATCTTGCAAAGTTCCTGCTGCCTTGATGGACGCTTCGTGGCGGGAGGGACCGCATCTCATGAAACTTGATCGACAAGTATTGCAGAGCCTTCCCAAAGTCCTTTTGCACGAGCACCTGGATGGCGTGCTGCGGCCGCAGACCGTTATTGAGTTAGCACGGGATGCGGGTTACAAAGATCTTCCGACCGAGGATCCTCAGGCGCTTGCCCAGTGGTTTTTTCGTGGAGCAAATCAGGGAAGTCTCGGCAAATACCTGGAAGGTTTTGCGCACACGATCGCCGTCATGCAGACCGAAGAAGCTCTGCAGCGGGTCGCATATGAGCAAGCCGAGGATCTGAGCCGGGATGGGATTGTGTATTTCGAGACGCGTTTTGCGCCGGTCTTTCACACGCAAAAAGGACTGACTCACCAGCAGATCGTTTCAGCTGTCCTCAAAGGATTGGAACGAGGGAAAAAAGACTTCGGGATTTCTTCCGGTTTGATCATTTGCGCGATGCGCAACATGAACACCTCTCTCGAAATGGCGGAACTCGCGGTCGATTTTCGGGCGCGCGGCGTGGTCGGTTTCGATCTGGCAGGCGAAGAGGGTGGCTATCCTCCGAAGAAGCACGTGGATGCTTTCCATTACATCCAGCGCGAGAATTTCAACATCACGATTCACGCCGGTGAAGGTTATGGAAAGGAATCGATCTGGCAGGCGATTCAATATTGCGGGGCACATCGCATCGGGCACGGAACGCGGCTCATCGACGATATTGCCGTTGTCGACGGCAAGGCGGTGAAGTTAGGCGATCTGGCGCAATACGTTCTCGACAAGCGCATCCCGCTGGAAATCTGCCTACTGAGCAATGTTCACACCGGTGCCACGCCGAGTCTTGCGGAGCATCCCTTCAAGATTCTCTATCAGGAAAAATTCCGGGTCACGCTGAACACGGACAATCGGTTAATGAGCAATACCACCATGACCAAGGAATTCGAAGCGGCCGCGGCGACATTTGGGCTGACGCTGGACGACTTCGAGAGGCTCACGATTAACGCTATGAAGAGCGCCTTCTTGCCCTATAAGGAGCGTATCGATTTCATCTATTCCGCGATAAAGCCTGGCTACGCGCGGGTCCGCGAATCGGTTAAAGCAAAGTGAGCAGACACTCGGCAGCGTGAATCAATGTTATGGCAGAGTCACTCTGACAAGGTTGCAAGGGTCTCCGCGAGCACAAGGGTTCCGCGAGCAATATCTTCTGGAGATGCGTACTCGTCTGGCCGGTGGCTATATCCATTGCGGCAAGGGATGAACAACATCGCAACCGGAGCAATGCGCGCCATGAAAAGCGAGTCGTGATAGGCGCGGCTGACCATCGGAATAGATTTCAGTCCGTGCTTTCGGCACGATTGAGAAAGAGCTTCGATGATTGCAGGGGCACAGTCCGCAGGTGCGTCGGCGTTCAGAAACTCAGTGTGAATCGATACTTGCCTCTTGTCTGAGATCGACCGGCAGGCGGATTCCATCGTCTGTATTACTTGGTCACGACGCTGAAGATCTGTGTCGCGAATGTCCACGCTCAGGTTAACCTTGCTGGGAATACTATTGACCGCGCCGGGAAATACTTCGCAGATGCCGACAGTTGCGACCGTATCGATGGCTCCGGTAGTCCGTGCCGCGTTCTCGATTGCCAGAATTAGTTCGGCTGCGGCGCAAAGAGCGTCGCGGCGATCGGGCATCAAAACCCCACCGGCGTGTCCACCCGAGCCCTCGATCAGAACTCGAAGACTTGCCGGCGCCGCGATTTTTGTAACGATGCCCAGGGGAATTTGCTTACGCTCGAGCAGTGGTCCTTGTTCGATATGCAGTTCGATGAATGCTTTGTAATAACCACTCGGCAACTTCACTTGTTCGAGTTCGCCATTGAAACCCGCTCCTTTGCGAACCTCTTCGAGTGTTGCCCCACCGTTGTCCTTGAGCTTGCCTGCCGCATCGACGGGAAGAGTGCCGGAGAGCAGCCTGCTTCCGAGACACCCGATTCCAAAACGCGTTGGTTCTTCAGAAGTAAAAATGAGCAGCTCAATCGAGTGCCGGGGGCGAAAGCCGCTTTTCTGCAACGCTCGAATCGCTTCCAAGCCTCCAAGGACTCCGACAATGCCATCGTATTTTCCAGCGTTCGGAATGGCGTCGATGTGCGAGCCGGTGCCGACGGCGGGCGCACTCGGCTCTGAACCAGGCCAGCGGGCGAACGTATTTCCCACGGCATCCTCGCGGACCGAAAGTCCCGCCTCTTCGCAGCACGCTTTCATCCGCGCACGAGCCCTGAGATCGGAGGGACTGAAAACAATTCGAGTTACGACCGGAGGCTCGGCCTCGGAAATGGAGCCCAGAGCTTCGATCTCGGAAAGCAGCCGATCTCGGTCGATGGTAAGCGTCATCGCGTTGTGCTTGCCAGCGGATGCCGGTTCCAGTTCTTATAGATAAGATATTTTGCCGGTACTTTGCCGATCGCTCCGAACCACTGCGGACACCATGGTCCCATCCAGATGAAATCTCCGGCGGTCACCGGATACCACGAATCGCCGAGCCGGTAAATTCCGCCGCCTTCAAGCATGATGAGCCCATGTTCCATCACGTGCATTTCGACCGTGCTGAGAGCGGCTCCCGGCTGGTAGACCATCGTATTCACCGCGAAATCGAAACTCATTTCATCGGGAAGCAAGCATTTGACCTGCAAGCTGGGATCATCATTGAGAGGATGAGATGAGACGGCGTCTTCGTTCGAAACAATCAAACTTGGAGCTTTCACCGCATCGAGAGCTTGATAATCCTTCTCGATGACGGCCACGCGGCTGGCTTTTTGAGCCACTAGTCGATGCTGCACTCCTGCCGGGAGATAGGCATACCCCCGCGGTTCCAGTTGTTTCGCTTTACCTTTGACTTCCAACTTCAGGCCGCCTGCAATGACGAAAATGAAACGTTGCGCGGATGTCCCGCCCAGTTCTCCGCCAGCTTCAAACTCCGTGGTGTATTGCGTGAACTCGGCACCCAAAGCGGGCCCGACATGCACGATTGCGGAGCATGCCTTCATGCCCGGCAGAGTGGTGCGCACAAAAGTGTCTGCCGTCAGCAACAGATGATTCGGTTGTTGGGAACTTCGTGTGCGACCGAGATTATGCACGATTTATCCTTTTGTAAATTCCGGTGAAGTAGCGAGGTGATCGAGAAGATGCAATCCGCACTGGATGGCCCTTTCGACGTCTTCAACGGCAACTGATTCCGCCGGGTCATGGCTAATGCCGTCGGGCGTACGCAAGAAAATCATCGCAGCGGGAATTGTTTTTCCAAGAATCATGGCATCGTGCCCCGCACCGCTCACCATTCGATGCGGCTTGCACCCAGTCTTTAGGATTGCCTTTTCTATTTCGCCGGTAAGGAACGGATCCAACGCGACTGCGGGCTGATTCAACAACGTATTCTCCCGTACGGATAGTCCGCGGCGTGCGGAGATTTCGTATGCTTGGCGAATAAGATCCTCGACGGCGCGAAGTCGAGCGTCGTCGGAGCCGTGACGAACGTCCAGCGTGAGCCGCGCCTCGCCTGCGATTACGTTCGCCGCTCCCGGTCTTGCTTCGACCTTGCCAACAGTCGCAACTAAGCCAGGAGCGGCTTGCGCGATTCGTTCCACAGCACTGATCCACTCCGCCGCGCCTGCAATGGCATCATAGCGAAGCGGCATGGGCGTTGTGCCAGCGTGATTCGCACGACCGAGAAATGCGAACTGAAGCCGGCTTTGGCCGGCAATCGCCTCCACTGCGGCGAGTGGCTGATTCAGGCTCTCCAGCACAGGACCCTGTTCGATGTGAAACTCGAGGTAGCCCAGAATATTTCTCCCCAATTCGGCTTGAGCAATTTCTTCGGGATTCAATCCAAAATTCTCGATCGCTTCTCGTACAGATATCCCTTCCGTGTCACGAACGCTCAGAAGCTTCTCATCGAGGGTGCCCACCAGCGCTCGGCTGCCGATAAACGGAGTGCCGAAGCGTACTCCTTCCTCCTCGGAAAATCCAACCACCTCGATGCTGAACGGAAGCCTTCGTCCGCGCAACTCCTCCAGCAGGGCAATCGCAAGCACCACGCCGAGGACACCATCATAAGCACCGGCGTTGGGAACAGTGTCGAGATGTGATCCGATCAGCAAGCTTGGAGCATCTGGTTTGGTGGCCGGATAGACCGCGCGGAAGTTTGCGGCCGCGTCGATTCTCGTGCTGGTCCCAAGGGGCTCCATCCAGCGAGTAATTTCCTGGTGGCAAGCGCGCATTGGCGGCGACAAGAAAGTGCGGCGGGTGCTGCCCAGGTCTTCGCTAAAAGATGCCAGCCTCAGGCATCGATCGATGACCACTTGCGCGCGATTTAAATTCACAGGCGTTGGCACGGGATTCCGTTGCTCGACAAACAAACTTCCTGAATGCCTAGGCTTCGCGAATCATTTTCGCTGCCGCCCAGCCGAGAAGAACGAGGACAACGAGGATCTCCCAGCCATAGCTATTCCCGTAAGTTGCAACAGGAAAATGATTGCTGATCATGATAAACACCACGGGCACAGCCATGAAGGTATTGTGCTTGGAGCGCAGCTTGGCTTGAGCGCCGAGTGAAGCATCGAAGGGTTCTCCGGCGGCCGCGGCCGCAACCATTTTGCGCTGCGACGGCAGAATTCTAAACCAAACGTTGGCGGTCATAATGGTTCCGAGGACTGCCCCGACGTGGATGTAGGCTGCGCGCGCGCTGAAAACCTGCGACAATCCATACGCGAGCAGCGCGATCATCAGCAACGAGAATGCAGCAAACATAGTTGCCGACTTGCCCAGGGATGATCGCACCGCCAAGTCGTATACGAGCCAACCAGCAACCAATACAGCCAACCCAATCGCTATTCCACGCGCTTGCGAAATCTCTGCAATATCGGGATCAATGAGCCCACTGCTGGAGTAGTAGACGAGAACAAGCAGCACCATTCCGCTCAGCCAGGTCATTAACGCTTCCCAGCGAAACCATCGAACTTGATCCGGAGCCACTCTTAAGGACTGCTGTTTGTTGACAGTATAAAAGCCCCCGCTGTGGACCATCCATATCGACGGGGGTGTGTTTTCGGCAGCCGCATTCTTCGCGAGCCTGGTAAATTGGCCGTCCAGCCAGGTGAAATAGTAAGTTTGGCCGACCCACATGACGGCTGCAAAAACATGAAACCAGCGCACCAGCAGGTTCAGCCATTCGCGGATTGACGAAGTCACTTTGTGAACTCCATCGCGTGCTCTCGAGCTCAGGTTCCCCGGTACGTGGTATATCCATTCGGACTCAGGAGCAGAGGAACGTGAAAAGTCGATTCGCCGGCTCGAGCCTGAAATGTAACTTCCACCACTGGATACAACGTGTCGATACTCTGTGCGGAGTAATAAGTCGCGACATCAAAAATCAAACGGTAGATTCCGGCGCCGGGATCTTCGCCTTCCGGCAGCAGCTGAACACATCTACCGTCCTGATCGGTGCGCGCCGAGTTCAGCAGGCGCCAATTTGCAGGGACGTCCTTCTTCTCCAGCCGCACCGGCACGTCCGTGGCGGGCTTTCCGCGAGCAATGTCCAGAATGTGGGTCGAAATGCGTTTCATTATTATTATTCTTGAAGCCACTTCCTCAGCCGAATCTGCGTGATCTGCCTCTGCTGCTCCGCCGCTTCGTGAAGTTCAGTTTGCTCATCATTGTTCAACCGTCGCTGCAAAATCTCCAGAATCTCCCCCGGGGATTTACCCGTCGCACACACAATAAAGATACGATCGAAACGCCGCTCGTATTCCCGATTACCCTCCGCGAGCGCAATCTTCACGTCATCGCCGGCGTCGTCACGCTCCGTTGCTCCTGCTCTGACCATGCGGCAGACTGGGCGGGTGCGGACGGGGTTCGAGGGAGGACTCGCTGGTCGCGATTCCCCGATTCGCGGATGACTGTGAAATGCCTCCAGCCAGTCTGATCGCAATAGACCGCGCCAGATTTCGTTCGCAGCAGCAAGCAGCGCTGCTTCGTCAGGGAAAGGTCTTCGCGCCACCATTCCTTCAGCCCATGCCTTCGATCCACAGCAAGGCAGTATATTATTCACGGCTGCCTCAGCGGGAAGAAAATTCCAGCGTGCCAGCACATCTTTCGCCCGTTGCCTTCGCGGATGTGGAACGTAGATGACTCAAGAAACTCAGCCACCAGATTGCCCGCGACGGCTGCGCGATATCTCGCGGTGGATCGAATGTCATCAATCGGCCTGAATCGGCCACTGCGACGCCTTTCTTGCCAATGAACAGCAGATCCGAATCGACTGACTTTCCCTGCACGCTGTGCTCACTTCCGTCAAACGAAGAGGAACGGGCGCCACGCTGCCGAGCGCAATGCGAACATCTTCGACCACACCATCTCTAACCGCCGCGAAGCGTCCCAACGCGGCTATGCACACTTTCGAAATCGCCTGAGCATTGCGGGCTCCAACTTTGCGGGAGTAATGAAGATATCCGGAAAATCGTCGCGGAAGACAGATGGCGCGAATCAGTTCGTCGGGCGCCAGCTTCATTTTCTTGTAGCCGGTGTGGAAGCCGACATAAGGCACGCGGCGCTCGCCCCGCACCGACACCAGAATCAATTCCGCTTCGTAGACCAGCAGCGCCGGCAGGGAATCCGCAGCGGGCGAGGCATTCACGATATTTCCTCCAAGCGTTCCCCGATTCTGGTTGGCGATTCCGCCGGTCCAGCGTGCGGCGCTCGCCAAGAGAGGAAATTCCCGCGCGATCACCTCGTGCTCGCGCAGTTCGGTGTAAGTGCATCCCGCGCCGATCGTGAATTTCGTCGGCCGCAACCTCAATGCGACGCAGCTCGGCAAGATTCCAGATGCTTACCAGCTTCCGCGCGGCAAGTTTGCCCGCCGCATACTGCACCATCAAATCGGTGCCGCCAGCGATCGGGAAGCCACGTTGCCCGGCTCATCGCGCCAGAAGCGAAACGACCGCCTGCAGTGTGCTCGGCGCAACCAATTCGTAATCGGCGGGATCGGATCTCATGCGCGATCGTCCTGCGGCGCGCCGCCTCCGCCACGGCCTCAAAAATCTGGATGTAGCCCGTGCAACGGCAGAGATTGCCGGCCAGAGGCTTCGCGGATGTCGTCCAGAGTCGGCTCGGGCTTTCTGTTTAGCAGATGGACTGGCGCTCAGAATCATTCCGGGCGTGCAGATGCCGCATTGCGCTCCGCCGCATTCCAAAAAAACTGCCTGCAGATGCGTTCAACTGCGGTCCTCCGGCCGAGTCCTTCGATCGTGATAATTTTCGCGCCCGCCGCCTGCAGCGCCGGAACGAGGCAGCTATTCACCAACTTGCCATCCATCAACACGGAGCACGAACCACACTCGCCTTCGCCGCAACCTTCCTTCGCGCCGGTCAAATGAAGCTGATGCCGCAAGACATCCAGCAGCGTCTCCATGGGAAAGACCCGAACGGTCTTCGGGCTTGCCGTTGACCACGAAAGAAATCTCAGCTCTCGAGTGGATCTCGGCGCGGAATCACTCATCGATCTGCCGCCTTCCGGCGCTCCCGCCGCTGTAGTCTGGCTCGCCGAAGAAGCTGAGCCGATCAAAGATATCTTCCGGAAGGAGTGGAACGGAATCGAAAGGAATTCCGAGCGCGTCCATCGCATCGAGCATTGACGATCGCCGGGGCCGGGCCATCCATCGGAAGTTCGCCGATGCCCTTGGCGCCGTATGCTCCGTGAACATTGCCCAATTCTTCGAAGAACACACGAATCGGCGGCAGGTCGGCGGAAGTCGGCATGATGTAGTTCGTCATCTGGCCATTCTGCATGCGTCCATTTTGCCAGACGACTTTTTCATAGAGCGCAAATCCGATTCCCTGCGCGACGCCACCGGCGATTTGGCCCTTGCGCCAGAACGGGGTGAAGAACTCTGCCGACTTCCTGCAAGGCCACGAAATCTTCGACCGTTGCACTGTAGGTCGAAAGATCCACGGCGACTTCCGCAACATAAACCGCCCAGGCAAATGAAGCATAGGCTTCGCCGCGATATTTCTGATCGTCCCAGAAAACTCCGTCGGGAGCTTCGTAGCGCGCGGAGGAGCGCAGCTCGCCGTGCTGCAGCAATGTACTCGCGGCAGGCTGTGCGAAATTCTCCCGGCGAGTACGAATCGCCAATCAGGCCGCTTGCAATCAACGTTTGCTTGATTCCCAGAGCGGCCGACCGCACCAGACTTCCGACGACCATGGCCGTGCGCGACGCAACCGTCGGACCGCTGTTCGGCACTTGATTCGTATCCGGCTGCGCGATTCGAACATCTTCGTAGGGCAAACCCAGAGCTTCGGCCGCGATTTGGCAGAGCACGGTGTTGGTCCCTTGTCCGAATTCGGTGCTCGAGACCAGCACGCGCACCGTGCCGTCGGCGCAGCCTTCCACCGCAACCACGGAAGCGAGATAGCGCTCGCCCGAACCGGTAAAGCCCGCGCCATGCAGAAATGCGGCGATCCCCATTCCTTTCTTGACTCCGACCCTTTTCCAGTTCTCTTGATTTTCGTTCTCTTGCGCGAAGCGTGTTTTCTTTGCGGTGTAGTCCGAAAGTTCGAGGGCGCGATCAAGAAGTTTTCCCAGATCAATTTCTTCGCGGATGGTTTGTTCTGTGGTCGTGGTTTGCCCGGGCTTGAGGAAATTGCGGCGGCGGATCTCGACCGGAGAAAGTCCCACGGCTTGCGCGATGCGGTCCATGTGCCGCTCCATCGCAAACAGACTCTGCGGCGCGCCAAATCCTCGAAAAGCCCCGTGCGGCGGAGCATTTGTCGCCACGGCCTTCCCGCGAATGCGGACATTCGGCCAGTAGTAAGGACCGCCGGCGTGAATGGTGCCCCGCGGAAAGAACTACGGACGACAGCGTCGCGTATGCACCGCCATCAATCGTGAAGTCGATTTCTCCGCCCAGAATTTTGCCGTCTTTGCTGACCGCTGTGCGATGACGCGTGCGCGAAGGATGACGCTTCGTGGTCGCCGTCATGTCTTCCATGCGGTCATAGATGATTTTCACGGGCCGTCCAGACTTCATGGCCAGCAGCGCGGCGTGGCCCGCGATCATCGAGGGATAATCTTCCTTGCCGCCGAAAGCGCCTCCGGTCTCAGCCTGCACCACGCGAACTTTCTCCGCCGGCAAATTGCACAACGCCATCAGCGCCTTGTGAACGTAGTAGGGACATTGCAGCGAACCCCACACCGTGATTCCCTGCGCCGCGATCGAAAGCCGCGATCATCCCGTTATTTTCGATGTAAAGTTGCTCCTGCGCGCCGGTCGTGTACTCGCCTTCGACGATGTAATCGGCTTTCGCCCAAACGCCATCGACATCGCCCTTTGCGATCAAGAAGGTTTTGAAAATATTGTCGTCGCCCCAGACGATTTGAACTCGGCGTTCACTTTCTTCGATAGTGAAGATCGCTGGCAGCGGATCGTATTCGATCGATATCGCGTCCACGCCTTCCGGAAGAACATGGGGGTCTGGATGGGCCAACAGCAGGATCGGTTCCTCGGGATGATTTACGAACTGATCCACCAGGCAAGGCTGATCGTCGCCGATCAGAGCAATGCAATTTTTGCCGGGAATATCTTTTGCGGTGACGATCACAAATTCGTTCCAATCGAATTGCGGGCCGAACGAGATTTTCTTGATCCGGCCCCGTGGAATCTGGCTGCGAACCGTAGCGCCGTAGAGCATGTCGGGCAGGGTCATGTCGTCGACGTAGCGGGCCGGCCGGTGACTTTGTCGCGGCCTTCTTTGCGCGGGACCGACTTGCCGATGATGCGATCGTTGTTCATATCCCCAACCTGCGGACACCTGGGCCTGCGGATGGGATAGTGTAAGCCAGACGGCGTCTGATAGGGAGTAGAAGTGTCGCTGGCCAGGATCAAAACTCTATATTCGGGTATATTCCCGCCCGCAAGGTTTGCCGGGAAACTCACCATCCGCTAAAAACGGGATTCCCTCGCAGATACGTTGCCTTCACCACGCCGCGCAGAGTTTCCCCCAGGTACGGAGAAACCAGATGCCGATAATGCAGTCGATCTTCCGTCACAATAAATTCGCGTTCCGGATCGAAGATGACGAAGTCGGCATCGTACCCTTCGGCAATTCGGCCTTTGCGCGCTTCGCAGCCGGCCAGCCGGGCCGGTGCTTCTGCCATCCAGCGTGCGAGATCGATCAACGTGAAGCCGCGCCTGCTGGCCTCTGTCCACATCAAGGGCAGCGCCAGCGAAAGACTTGCGATGCCGCCCCATGCAGATTTGAAGTTGCCTTCGTCGAGCCGCTTCATCGCAGGCGGACACGGCGAGTGATCGGTGACCACCATGTCGATCGTCCTGTCTTTCAGGCCTTGCCACAATTTTTCGCGATTTTCGCGGGTGCGAATCGGCGGCGCACACTTCGCCAACGTCGCTCCATTCGCAATTGTTTCCGCAGAGAGATGCAAATAGTGCGGACAGGTTTCCACGCTCACCGCGAGCCCTCCGGAGCGAGCTGCGCGCAGTTCCTGAAGAGCAAGGCCGGCCGAGAGATGCACAATGTGCAAACGAAAACCATATTCACGGCACAACGAGAGCAGCATCTTGATCGCAGCCAGTTCCGCTTCGTCTGGCCGCGAGCGAAGATACGTTGAATAGCGACTCCAATCGGCGTCAGCCAGAGCTTCCGTCGCTTGATGAATCGGTCCAGGAAGTTCGGCGTGCACCAGCAGCGGCAGGCCGGTCCGGGCGACGTGTGGCAACGCCGCTCGAAGTTGCTGCTCCGTCACCATGGTGAAACCACCGATTCCGGGATGGATCAGAAAGCACTTGAAGCCCGGCACTCCGGCAGCCGCGAGAACTTCGATGTCGTTTTGATTATCGTGAACTGCGCCGCCCCAGGGCCTCCAATCGACGCGGCATCGCCCTTCGCCGCTGAACGCTTGGTCTCGAGCGCAGCGACCGTCGTGGTCGCAGGAAGGCAGTTCAGGGGCATGTCGACCAACAGCGTGTAGCCTCCGGCCGCCGCGGCGCGTGTCGCGGTTTCGAATCCTTCCCAATCCGCACGGCCCGGATCGTTGATATGCACGTGGGAATCGACGAGCCCCGGAAGAATGGCGGCGTCGCCGAAATCATGGACTTTATAGCCGTCCGCAGGGATCTGCTCGCGGGGAACAACAGCTTGGACGCGCTCGCCTTGTACCAGTATGGCCGCTGGCCGGATTCCTTCGGGAGTGACCACTCGGGTAGAAGCGAAAGCTTGTAGATTCAAAACGTCCACTCCTAATGGGCGGGTGAGCTGGATCTTAAGTGCAACCGCGACCCGAACTCGCAGCATTTTACGAAAATCTCAATCCCAGCATATACTCACTTCTCAGCGAAGCGGCTGCGAAGAGTCCATGTCGACTGGGTTGCGTTCGCGGGTTGCTGACGCCGGCAGTCCGTTAACGATTACAAACGACGAGCGAATACATGGACAATCCTTTCATGGCCCGCGCCATTCAGCTCTCGATCGATAACGTCCACTCGGGACGCGGTGGGCCTTTCGGCGCGGTCGTCGTGAAAGACGGCGCAATCATCGCCGAAGGCGCGAATCAAGTCACTTCCACCAACGATCCCACTGCGCATGCCGAAGTCTGCGCCATTCGCAACGCCTGCCAAAAACTTGGCGTCTTCGATCTTGAAGGCTGCGAGATCTACACTTCCTGCGAGCCTTGTCCCATGTGCCTGGGAGCCATCTACTGGGCTCGGCTCTCCCGCGTTTATTTCGCCAACGCGGATGCCGACGCCTCGAAGATCGGCTTTGACGACTCACTGATCTACCGCGAAATCGCGCAGCCTCATTCGCAGCGCAAAATACCGATGATTCAGATGATGCGCGAAGAGGCGCTGGCGGCATTTCGTGCCTGGGAGCACAAGCCTAACAAGATCGAGTACTAATTCTGCTCGACCACCCGCCAATCTCAACCCGGAGGAATGATTGATCGACCGCTTCTTCAAGCTCACCGAGAACCAGACGTCAGTGAAACAAGAGATGCTGGGCGGCCTCACCACTTTTGTCACGATGGCTTACATCATCGTGGTGAATCCCCAGATTCTCGCGCAAGCCGGAATGCCGCCCGATGGCGTGGTCTTCGCGACCTGCGCCTCGGCCGCAATGGCCACGCTGGTCATGGGGCTCTACGCCAACTATCCCATAGCGCTGGCGCCGGGGATGTCGTTGAACGCCTACTTTACGTACTCGGTTTGCATCAGCATGCATGTTCCCTGGCGGACGGCGCTGGCCGTGGTCTTTTGTTCCGGCATCCTCTTCCTGCTGCTCACCGTCACGCGTGTTCGCGAGCAGATCGTCAACGGCATGCCCGATTGCCTGAAGCACTCGACTGCCGCGGGGATTGGAATGTTCATCGCTTTTGTTGGATTACGGAACGCCAAGTTGGTAGTGGCGAACGTGGCTACATATGTGGGCCTCGGCAGCTTCGCCGATAAAGAGGTGCAGACCGCATGTTTCGGACTCGTCTTGACGCTGATCCTGATGTCGCGAAAACTCCACGGCGCTATCTTGATTGGTATTTTCGGAACCGCAGTTCTTGGGGTTCTCCGTGGGATTGCTCAATGGCCCGCGGCAATCTTTTCCATGCCCCACCCTTCTTCCACTTTTTTGCAGCTTGATTTTCGCGGTGCCAGTCATCTTGGATTACTCGAAATCCTGTTCGCATTCTTGTTTGTGGATCTTTTCGATAACGTCGGCACCCTGGTGGGAGTGTGTGAACAAGGTGGCTTCGTCAAGGACGGCAAGATTCCGCGCGTGGGACGCGTCCTGGTGGCGGACGCGGTGGGAACGATCTTCGGTTCCTTGACGGGGACTTCCACTGTGACCAGCTACATCGAAAGCGCCGCGGGTGTTGCCGCCGGGGCGCGCACTGGGCTCAGCAACGTCGCCGTCGCCGGTCTTTTCCTGCTGGCTACCTTTTGCTCACCGCTAGCCACGGCGATTCCGGCTTACGCCACGGCTCCCGCTCTGATTTTAGTCGGCGTTCTGATGACTCAATCGATCGCGCAGATCGCCTGGCAGGACTTCAGCGAAGCCGTTCCGGCATTCATCACTATGCTGGCTACACCGCTCACCTTCAGCATCGCTACTGGCCTCAGCCTCGGCTTGATTTCCTACACGGTCGTTAAAATTGCGGCGGGGAAACTCCGCGAAATCAACGCGCTGGTTTGGATCCTCACCATTCTTTTCATCCTGCGCTACGTTTATCTGGCCGCAGCCTAGCAACTCTCTTTCGTCATTTCTGCTTTCCCAAATAACGGATGCGGCCAGTGAACGCGCGCCCGTTGCCATCGATGTAAGTCGGGGACGGGTGCGCTGAATCGAGGACGCCGTTTGACAGTATGTCGTTGGCATGGTTGGTGATGTTGTCGAAGCCGCCGCGCAGAGCCCAATAACGTCCGAACAGATGAAAACGTTTTTCGAATTGCAGATTCACCGTGTAGTAGGTGGGAAGACGGAACTTTCCTGGAGGATCGCCGGGAGCGATTTCACCCTGGTCGGTGGTCGCTAGGAAAGGCAAGCCAGTGCGGGCTTCCGCGGAATAAACCATATCGACCTTGTGTAGAATCGGAAGTTTGAAAAACGGCAGAACGCCCCATCCGACGAAGCGATTGGGAGTGTCCCACGGATAAGGGCCTGGTAACTGCTGGCTCAACAGCGGGATATCCAAACTGAAATCGAACACCTGGTTCGTATGCGATCGCGAGCGCGTGTAAGCGCCGAAGATTTCGTAGTGCTGGTGAAAGCGGTGGCGCAGACTGATCTGAAAGGCGTCGTAGCGGTCGTCGCGGCCATTCTCGAGCAAGAAGTTACCGTTCACCTTACCATTGAGAGTGTTGTAAGCGAAGCCATGCACGCCGCGCTTTTCGAGGAACTCGAGTTTTAAGAAGACCGCGGCCGGAAGTTTTTTCTCAAGTCCGAGGCTCCAGTTCAAGTACCGTGGCGCATTGAGCGTATTCCGGTTCACGGTGAACGTGGTCGGTACGGGCAGCGGCTGACTAGTAGGATTTCCGTTGGCATCCGTCGGCTGGTCGTTCGCATTGAAAAAATAATCGACTCTCTGCCCCTCGAACGGCTGGTGAAGCAATCCTAAATTCGTAGTGTCGTAGACGATTCCAATTCCTGCAGACAGCTTGGTATTGCCCTCGTCGTCGAGTATGTAAGTTCCGGCCAGACGCGGCGAGAGCAGCGGAGTGCGAATGATCTGATCCCAGTCCAGACGCAGGCCGGGCTCAACGAGCAAACGATTCGTAATCAGCCAGCGGTCCTCGGCGTAGGCGCTGGCTTCAAAGTTAGAAATTGTCGAGTAGTTGCCACCGGAGAAGATCGAATAGCGCGCACACGTGTAAGGCGGCACAGGAACGCCATTTGCACCGGTTCCACAGGGCGCGGGAAGTTGGTTGGGCGGCGGCTGGTTCGGTTGCAAGAACGAAATCGGCTGCCGCAGGAATTGCGCCTCATAGTTCAAACGGTCCAAGTCAGTACCGAGTTTAACGTCGTGTCGTCCATGCCACTGTTGTGGCGGGATGTAGAGGTTCGCCAGTCCCTGCACTCTGCGGGCCGAAGTGTCCTGGCGTTCGAAATAATTGCCCGCGGCCAACCCGGTTGTCAGGATGTACGGACCGTTCCCTTGCGGCGTGAGCGCTACGTTGTACTGGTCCACTCCGAAGCCGGTTTCGAGGAGCGCGCCGCCGCGGAAATAATATTGGTCCTTGAGCGAACCGACAAAAGCAGTCTCCGCGTCGGTTGGAGTGGTCGGCTGCGGCTGGAGCACGGACAGTCCGGCGTATTGGTCGTGATAGTAGTTCGATAAGAAGCTGAGGGTCACAATGTGGCGCGTGGTGAGGTTCGATTGCAGCTTTGCCAGATTGTCCACCTGCCAGACGTGATCGCGATCGGAACCGGAAGGCAATTGCTTAACAATATTATTGTCATACTCTCCGTTCAGCGCGTCGATGAACCACACCTTCCCCTTGTGAATCGGGCCGGACATGGTGTAAATGGGCGTCCACTGGCTGATCGAAATTCCTTTGATGGTTTGAATCGCGGGAGTGAAGTCGGTGGAAGTGAAGTGAAAGTGATCGTCGCCCATACGAGTGTTCAAAGCGAGCACGCCGCCGGACCCCTTGCCAAATTCCGCCGGCTCACGGCTCGGCGTCACCTCGATCGAGCGAAATGACTCTACGCTCGTCCGCACGACCAGCTGTCCGTTCGTGGGCTGGGTGACATTGAAGCCATCGAGCAGAAGCAGCGTCTGGTAAGTCTCGGCGCCAGCCACGTGCGCCTGGCCAAAGGCGTCGGGCGTGACTCCTGGAATGAAGGTCAGCGCATTGCGGTAGTCGTGCGAACCCGGGTAAGGAATGTCGACGATCTGAGCGCCGGTGAGCTCCTCTTTCGCGGAAACTTGCGCGGGGTCGATGGCCGGTGCGGATTCCGCCACATTCACCACTTCGCGCGCCTCTTGCTGATGCGAGAGTGTTACATCGACATTGGCAACGCCGCCGGCCTGCACATCGCTTTGTGAGATCGCATAGAAGCCTATCTTCTCCACGCGGAGTTCATATGCCGCGGTGGAGAGGTTGGTGAATTCGCAGCGACCCGCGAAATCGGTTTCGCAGCGCAACGGAAGAGCAGGCGGCGGTGGCTGCAACTCGACGCGCGCCATTCCAACGGCCACTCCGTTTTCATCGGTGACAGTGACCAGTAGTCTTTGCGCTAACTCAGCGTGTTCCGAAGACTGGCCAGAAGCGGAATGCTGTGGAGAAGCCGCCGGTAAAGATGAAGAAGAAGACGTCTGCGCCCGAGTCAACATCACGCTGCAAATCGCCAGCGCCAACAGAAATACCAATCTCACGGATCCTCTCCGCCCGTGCATGGTTTGAGTATGGGGTCTTCAGGGTTTGGAGTCCACCGAAACAGCCCGAAGTTGTGACTGTTAAGCTTTTATCTTCTTCTGCAGAAGTGTGAGCAGCTGGCGATCCAGCTTGTGTCCTTGCCAGTCCTCAAATTTTGTTCCGGCACGTTCGGTGTCGAGCACGCCAAACGGTCCGCGGAAATTCCACAGCGCCCAGCCGGAGTTCAAATCCCCCAGCACATCGAGCGTGTCGTTGAACCACGCCAGCACAACCTCGGGCGGAGTGTGCTTGTAACAGCCCATCTCGCCGAAGTGGATTGGCACTCCCGCCGCCGAAAGCTTTCCCCAAGGATTGAAATTCGTTTCCAGAGTTGAACGGTCGCAGAGGACTTTCCCTTGATCGTCCTTCAGCGGCCAGGTAGGCATCGGTTCTGATCCGGTGAGGATGCCGCGGACCCACTCGCAATTGTGGTGGGTGAGTTGAATGGGATTGTAGGTATGACAACTCTGCATCATGGTGGTACCAAAGAGATCCGGAATCGGCAGACCTGCTCCCGGATAGCCATCAGTCACCACCAGGCGCTCAGGGTCGCGCGCGCGAATCGCATCCGCGGAAGCCTTAGCCAACCGTGTGTAGTCCTTGGCGTGACGCTGTAAGAACGCGGAATTGAAGAGATCGGTGGTTTTCACTGGACCGTGCTTTGTGATCTCGGCGAGTTCGGCCTCAGTGGGCAGTGCGATCGGCTCGTTCACCAGGTTGAAGCTGAGCTTCTGGCTCGAGATGCCTTTGTAGCGATCGGCGAAGAAGGTCCACTGGTGGACGAAAGCATCGAACGTATGCGCATCGCTGAATACGTTGGTCTTCTCTTTCGTGACCGCGATGCCGGTGAGCTTTTCATCCATGGTGTCAAGAATGCACAGCCCGGGTGCGCGGTGAAGACAAACATTCACGTGGATTCCGTATTTCTCACCCAGCCGGATAGCCCGGTCGATAGGCTCGATGCGCTTTTGATCGATGGTGAATAGATCGGGCGCAGTCCAGAAACGATAGTCCATGGGCAAGCGCACCCAATTGAAGCCCCAATCGCGAATCCAGCGGAAATCATCCTCTATAAACATCCCATCGTTCTTGTAGGGAAAATATTTCATCCAGTCCGGATCGGTGGAGAAATACTCGAGCAGATTAAAGCCGTACCAGCGCGGGTTCCTGGCAGGGGATTTTGATTGCGAGGAATCAGACTTTATTCCGGAAACGCTCCGATCCACGAAGGCTGCGGCGGCCAGTCCGGATGGAACGAGTGCAGCGGCAGCCGCGGTAACTCCGGCCCTCAGCAGACTGCGCCGCGTGAACTGTGGAAATTGCAACATCGACGTTCCTATCTCGTGCATTGCTCCTCCGTATTTCGAACGTTCAGTCAGCGTCGTGTTAGAACGATCAGTTCCACGGTGTCGGGCGCGAGAGAATTGGACAAATGCAAAGCGCTATCCTTCCCGGATCCTTCTTCCACCAGGTCGAGATTCTGCGTCTGGCTGATGCGGTAACGCTTGATGCTGAATGGCGCCGCGCCCCACGGTAAATTCTTAATCGCGAGGTTGTAGCCGGCGTTGTCGCGATAAACAATGTCGGCGCGCAGCGGCAGGAATTTGACCTTCGACATATCCGGCATGGGCGGAGACGCTTTCTGCAATTCCGGCGGCATCGGCATCAGGTCTGGCTTGTAATTCGCGGGAATCGCGTAGTTACTGAGCAGAATCTGAACCGTCTTACCATCTGCAGATCGGCCAGCGAGCGCAGAGAAGCCAAAAGTATCTGTCCCCTCAACCGCCAGCCGTTGGGGCGTGTCGAGCATTTTGCCCATCGCCTTGAAGGTATAGGCGGTCTTGAAATACTTACCGTCAAGGTCGAAGAGACCCATCCAGGCTGCGTCTCCGCGATAGAAGTGGGCGTGATCAATCGAGGTGTCCTGAAAATAGCTGAGCACCGCGCCAATGTAGGCAGCGTTGTGCGCGCCTTGGAGCTCGGCCTTCTCAGGCTCGGTAAAATCGGCGCTGAGATTCCATTCGGAGAGAATGCTTTCTGCGTGAGGAAATCCATGCGTGTCCAGGATGCTGCGGATTTCCTTGGCGAGGCGAACCGCATCATACGGATCGGCGGAGCCATTGGCATAGGTGTGCCAGGAATAAAAATCCAGCGGCACATGATGCGCGGCGCAGTAATCGATGAATCCTTCGCGGTAGCCTCCATCATCCGAGGGAAAGGCTTTGCCATCGCCGCCAACTTTGAGGGCGGGATCGACAGACTTCAAGGCACGAGCAGTTTTTTCATACAGCGAGTAGAACTGTTCTGGAGTGCCGAGCCAGAATAATCCGTCCGGCTCGTTCCAGAATTCCCAGTAGCGGATGCCGTCGTGGAAGCCGTTGGCCCAGCCCTGGTTGTAATGCATGGCAATGTGTTTCACGATGCTGGCGAATTTGTCGAAATCATTCGGCGGGTTGACGTTCGCGCCCCAACTGCGTCCGATGCGGTAATAAACCTCGGCTTCGCTGGCGCGAATGGCCGCGATCACCTTGTCGCTGGGAGCAAAATTGTAGCTCTCCGGTTTTTCCGGATCTGCACTCTCATTCGGAAAAATGATGCTGGCATTCCCCGCCTTCACCACCCCGGCGCGCTGCGCTTCGTCGGGAATGAGCCAAGCGAGTTCTCCATTACCGAGAACGAACTTAGAGTCGATTTCTGTCGGACCCATCGCGTCGTGGGTTCGAACCTGATTCACACGGAGATCTTTATATTGTTGAATGAGGTTCGGCAGTCCCGCCATCACGGGGCTTGGCAGGCCGTTCAGCCCCTGGAACGAGTGAATCTCCCCGATCACTTTGCCGGCGTCGACATTTAATGATCGAAATCCCGTATGGGTTGTGTCTTGGGCAAATAAGGCGACAACAAGGATCAAGAAGCAGAATGAATAACGCACAATATTCTTCATCGGCAACGCTCCAATACTCTGCGGCGAACTATCTCGCCACCATGACCTTTTCGTCAGTCCAGAACCTTGTGATCTCTTCCAGCGAACGGCCTTTGGTTTCCGGAATCAACCAGCCAACCAGAATGATCGTTAGCAACGCTCCCGCGCTAAAGCACCAGAAAGTTCCATCTGATCCGAGATGCTTTTGCATGATCGGAAATAACTGGTTACCCAAATAGCCCACCAGCCAGAGCGCAGTGGTGGCGATCGACATACCGCGGCCGCGAACTTTGGTCGGATAAATTTCTGAGATGATGACCCAGCAGGCCACTCCGTTGCCAAAGGCATGCCCGGCGACGAAACTCATCACAAAAATCAACACGGCCAGTCCGCTGCCGTGGACGTGATAGAACCAGCCGACCATTGCGAAGGAGACGAACTGCACCGCAGTACCAGCAAGAATCAGAGTCTTGCGTCCCGCGCGATCCACCAGCCAGAGGGCGAACAGCGTGAATAAAAGATTGATGAGGCTGACCAGCACTGACTGGAAAAATGCATCACTGGTCGCGGTGCCCGCGGAGCGAAAAATCTCCGGCAAGAAAGAAAACAACGGTGTGATGCCGCTGATCTGTTGCAGCCCTGCCAACATGATGCCGAGCAACAGCGGGCGCCGGAAGGTGGTGAAGAGTTCCGAGATATGGCCTTCTTCAATTGCCAAGGAGTTCTCGATTGCGACAGCTTCGCTCTTCGCAGCCTCGGGCCCGTTGATCTTCGCGAGCACCGTGATCGCCTGATCGCGTCGGCCCATTTTCATCAGCCACCGCGGACTTTCGACCGCGGGGAGAATCATCAACCCAAAAAGAACCGCCGGCACGACTCCCGCAAGAAACATCCAGCGCCATCCCGTGGATACATTCCACGCTTCGTCGCCCATGCGCTGGATGAGCATGTTGACGAAGACGGCGGCAAGAATTCCAACTACGATTCCGAGTTGATAAAGAGTCACACAACGACCGCGCACTCGGGTAGGAGCAATCTCCGCAATATAATTCGGGGAAATCACCGACGCCGCCCCGATGCCCACTCCGCCGATCAGCCGCCAGAAAACAAACTGATGGAGGTTTGAAGCAAAAATCATTCCAACCGAAGAGAGCGCGAAACACAAAGCGCAGAGCGCAAGACCTTTTTTCTTGCCCAGATAGTCGGCGACGGTCCCAGCCGCTGCGCATCCGGCAATGCATCCCACCAGGGCGCATCCTGCGGCCCAACCGATTCCGGCGGCGTCCAGATGAAACAACCGGCTCAAATATCCGATCGCACCGCTGATCACAATGTTGTCGTAACCAAAGAGGAGACCGCCCAGCGTGGAAACCGTGGCTGCGATGACGAGTGGACCGCGCGAATACTCCGAACCGGCGGAAGTTTTCAGGCTAGTTGCCTCCATGCGTTGTCGCCAGATCCGACCCGCATTGCTGGGAAGATTCGATCATCGCCTTGGCCGCGAGCATAAATCCGAGAGTGTGCGCCATGCCCGCATGCCAGGGCGCAGAACACGTCATCTGCGGCGTATGGTCGGGAATGATCACACCATCGAATCCGTTGCGGTGAAGAATCGCGAGAATACGGATCATGTCGACCTCGCCTTCATCGATAAACGTTTCGCGATAGTGTGGCACCTTACCCACGACATTGCGAAGATGAATGTAGGCTATCTTGCCTTGTTTGCTGTATTGGTCAACAACGTCGTAGATATTACCTTCCGTCATTTCGGCAAGAGTGCCCACGCACAGTTCGAGAGCATTGCTGCGGCTGGGAGCAAGGTCAATCAACCTCTGATACATATGAGGCTGGTAAACCAAGCGCGGCTGCTGCCGCATGGTTGGCATCGGGGGATCGTCAGGATGGGCTGCGAGCCTGACTCCTGCCTCCTCGGCCACTGGAATCACTTCCCCCAGAAACCTCTGCAGGCGGCGCCAAAGTTCTTCATGTGAGATCGACGGTAGAGTGCCAGCCGGCGCGTTGCGGTCATAGATCATGTTCCAGATCATGCCATTCGGAATCGGCACATCTTCGGCAGGACCATCCATTCCCAGCGTGATGGCGTGCCCGCGACCGAGAGGAGCGGTCACACGTCCACACACGCCGGCCAAACTAAAGTTGTACCCGAGCACGGGAATGCCGGCTTCGCCCATGCGGCGAATGATGGTCTTCACTTTCTCGATCTGTTGCGGCCGCTGCGGACCCTCGAGCAAAATGTCGTACCAGTGCGCGGGATCGAGATTCTCGATCGCGGCTATTACCAGGCCCGCATCTTCGATCTCCCCGCGGAGGGTCTTCAGTTCCTTCACCGTCCACAGCTGATTCGGATCACCCGCAACGCCCCAAGCTTCGTACTTCGAGCCGGTGGGTTGATTGTTGCGCGGATTGGATGGGCCCTGATTGAAGTAATCGACCAGATGAACAACTACGTGCGAACAGCCGGCCTGCCGAGCGAAGTCGTAATAGTCGCGCGTCAGCATGTGACGATAGAGGCCGAGACCAATCTTCATAAGCGATTCCCGATGCCCGCGCCGTAATCAGGGCTGAGGACCTGTCCGTTGATTTCCGCAGCCAGCGGCGAGCACAGAAAAACAAAAGCATCCGCAATCGACTGCGGACTGTTTCTTCTGCCCAGCGAGACGCGCAGGACAAATTCCCTGTACGCAGGATCCTCGTCGAAGACTTTCAACGAACTGCCCGCTGCAACGTTCCCCGGAGAGACTACATTCACGCGAATCCCGGTCAATGCGTATTCGAGAGCCAAGCTGCGGGCAAAGTTTTCGAGTGCCGCTTTGGCCGAGGAGTAAGCAGGGATTAGCGTATGCGGCATGCGCGCCACATAAGAAGATGTAAATATCAGGTGACCGGCAATCTTCTGCTGCATCCAGTACGCGAGCACGGCTCGCGCCAGATAAGTCTGCGCAAAATAATTGAAGCGGAAGATGCGTTCATAGTGAGCTTCTGACGTAGTAGCGAACGGATGCAGCCCGCAGCCGCCGGCATGGCCGATGACCGTATCCATTCCCGGAAACTTTTCGAAAGCCGAACTCACTACTCGGTCCACCTGGCTTGAGTCGGTAATGTCAGCCGGAAAATAAAAATAGGAAGAAGGCGGAATCTGCCATTCGTTGAGCTTCTCTTTGGCTTGCTTCTCCGTTTTGATATCCGTGAGCACAAGCTGCGCACCGCTCTCCGCCAGCCTTCGCACCATGTGTTCCGCTATCGCGCCTAGAGCCCCGGTAATCAGAATCGTTTTGCCCGAGAGATCGATGCTGATCATGATCTTCCTATCCGCTGTTGCTTGGCCGTTTCCGGTCTGGAAAGCACCTCGTGACCCGATTCCGTGACCAGCACGTTATCTTCGATCCGCGCGCCCCCGCCGCGTTCTGGAACATATGCACCTGGCTCGAGCGTAATCACCATTCCTGATTCGAGTTTCGCGCTCACTCCTGGAGCGATCAAGAATCCGGGGTCATGGTAGCGAAAGCCAACATGATGACCGGTGTGGTGAGTGAAGAACGACGAGAGTCCTTGCGCTCCAATTTTGTCTCTAGCCAATGCATCGATGAATGCAGCGGACACACCGCCGCGCACGCCATCGATCGCGGCTTGTTGCGCATCTGAGACCAGGGAAAGCATCTCCGCGACTTCAGGCTTCGCCGACCCTACCGCAGCCGTGCGTGTGAGGTCACTCCAATAACCATTGACGCAAGTCGCCAATTCGATCAAAACCAAGTCACCATTCTCCAGGCGCCGTCCAGTCGAACGATTGAAGCGTCCTGCGAGAGCGCTATTGGGACCGGATTGCACCATGGCCCATCCGCGCGAATGAAATATTCCATCCCTCTCAATCCGCCGGTAAATTGCCGATTCCACCGCCGCCGCAACATCGGCCTCCGGAACTCCCGGTTGCAGATTCGCGAAGAACGCATCCAGCCCGACGTTCGCGACCCGGTTTGCCAATCGGATGGCTTCGACTTCTTCCGCAGTCTTTCTTAGATAAAGATCTGCAAAAGCGGCCTGGTGTCGTCCGTCCGACTTGGCGGTGAGCGCCGACAGTTGCTTCGCAAAATCCTCAGGAATGGGAATTTGCTCGGCAGCTTGAATCGGTAACGAAGTTCTGGATGCACTGGGATTCATTCCAACGTCTTCGGGCTTGGCTCCGGTCTTGTCCAACACAGATCCCATCATCGACACCAGCACCGCATATGGATCGGAGCATTTGAGATCGCCCCAGGGATAATCCTGAACTCGCAGCCCAGCGGGAATGTGGTCTCGCGGCTCAATCTGCGGCACGAAGAGCAGAGGGTCTGCTTCGACGAAACAGATCAGGAACGACGCTCCCCAGAAAGGAAAATATCCGGAGAGCATGAGCAGTTCATCTGGTCGCCACGCGATCCAGGCCTGCAAATTATTTTGTTGGAGAAAGCTGCGCACTTGTTGCGCGCGAGGCGAACGGCTTCCGGCCAGAGTCGGTGCATCCATATTCACTTCACATGATTCCGTACTTCTCAAACGCTTCCACTGCGCTGCTTCCCTCTTCGATCGCCTTCCGAACCAGCTTTTCGCCGCGAGCTTTTTCGAGCGCCCGCGTGAACACTTCAGTTTCCGCTTCAGCGGGAACTAAGAGGACTCCATCGATATCGCCAAACAAAATGTCGCCGGGACGAACGCGCACCGCGCCGATCTCAACCGGAATGCGAAAGTCGACCACTTTGTAACGCGGAGCGGAGTCTTGTCCGTACGAACCGAAACCAAACGTCGGGAAACCCATGTTCAGAATAGCTTTCGTATCTCTTACGTAGCCATTCAATACTGCTCCCGGGCTGCCAAGTTTGCGGGCACGCGTGCTCATCAGCTCTCCCCATAGCGCGTTTCGAGGGGAAGACCCGGTGTTTACATAGATCTCGCCAGCGTGGAGATCGTCGAGCGCCTCTAGCATCAGGCCAAACGGCTTGTCCATAAGCTTGTTCGCGGTACCGGGGATTTTTTCGACGAACACATCGACGGCGAGTACGGGCATGGCGCGTCCAATGACCACCATATCCTGACGAAGAGGCTGAATCTGTGGTGGGAGGAACTGATGCTGCAGATCCAGCTTGTCCATCACATCGCCGACGACGCACGTGAAAAGTTCACGCTGCACGAGAGCAAAAAGTTCGTCGTCGGACTTCCACAATGCAGAGGTCATCGGGCGCGTGCCTCTTTGATTTTCTCCACGAACTGCCTGGCAATTTGGGTAATGGAAGAGAAATCGCCGCTTTTCGCCCCGGCGGTCAGATTCCCTCCGACTCCGATGGCAACCGCCCCGGCATTAATCCACTGGGCAACATTCTCCAGATTGACGCCGCCAGTGGGCATGAGCTGCGCCTGCGGCAGCGGTCCTTTCACCGCCTTAACGAAAGCGGGCCCGAGGATTTCGCCGGGAAATACTTTCACGATATCGGCGCCGCACTCCATGGCTGCGATCACTTCGCCGATCGTTGCAGCACCCGGCATGTAGGGCACCTGATAGCGATTGCAGAGTCGCGCGGTCTCAGCATTGAGCGCAGGGCTAACCACAAATTGTGCTCCCGCGAGAATCGCAATGCGCGCGGTTTCCGGATCGAGCACCGTTCCGGCCCCCAGCAAGATTTCCTTGGAGCATTTCTTGGCCAAGTGTTCGATGACTCCCTCTGCTCCCGGAACAGTGAAAGTGATTTCCAGCGCAGTAATGCCTCCCAAAGCGCAGGCGTCGGCGATGTGAGCGGCTTGCTCAGGATTCTCCGCACGGATGACAGCGACCAGGCCAGAGGTCGCAATTTTATGTAGGACTTCTATCTTGGACATTGACATAGACGCAAAGTTCTGCGGTGCAAGTGCAATCGACTACTCAAAAAACGGTTCGCCCTTGCGGGCATACTTCCGGGCAACATCTTCATTCAACGTAACTCCGAGTCCAGGTTTCTCCGGCATAGAAATGAAGCCATTCTGAATGATCGGCTTCGGCAATCCTTCAATCAGATCATTCCAGAAGGGCACGTCGGAAGCATGAAACTCGAGCGCAAGAAAATTTGGGATCGCCGCACAGAAATGGGCCGAAGCCAGTGTGCCCACCGGGCTGCTGATATTGTGCGGCGCGATCGGCATGGTGTGAACGTCGGCAAACTGCGCAATGCTCTGCCCGACGGCCAAGCCTCCAACTTTCTGCAGGTCGGGCGTCACAATGCTTAACGCGTGTTGCGCGATGATCTCCTGAAAACCTTCAAAGAGAAAAAGATTCTCACCGGTTGCGATTGGCACTCGCACTTTGGTACTCACTTCTTTCAGCGCGGCCGTGTTGCTGGGCGGAACTGGATCCTCCAGCCACAGCAACCGGAATGGTTCGAGTTCGCGCGCCACTTTCACCACATCGCTGGCGTTGTAACGCCAATGGCAATCGACAGCGATGTCGGTGTCCTTCCCCACTGCATCGTAAACCGCGCCGATCAAGCTCACCATATGATCGATGGCGCGATTGCTCAGCGCTCGATTATGAGGATCCAAGCCTTCGGTGCCGGGCACATCCAGATCGAACTTCAGAGCGGTAAATCCTTCGGCTCTTTTCTTGAGAGCCTGGCGGCGATAGTCGTCCGGCGAGGAAGGAGCCTCTTCGCCAGCCTCACCAAAGTAATCTCGCGCAGTGTGGGATGAGCCTTTTGGCTCCCACGAAGCTGGACGCGAACGCAACACCTCGTCCAGGCTCTCCAGCGCTTCCCCTCCATGGCAATCGGCATACACACGCACTCGATCGCGAAACTTGCCGCCCAGCAAGCGATAGATGGGCACGCCGAGCCATTGGCTTAGTACATCCCAAAGAGCAGCTTCAACGCCGCTGATCGCGTTATAAATAATTCCGGCTACCGAACCCGCTCCCGAAGTTGCCATCTGCAATTTACGAAACAGACGACGAATGTCACGCGGGTCTTCGCCAGTCAGCAACGGTTCGAGCGAACGCAGAATCGATGTCAGCCCGGGAGCGAAAAAACATTCCCCGAGGCCTCGAATCCCTTCGTCCGTTTCAATGCGAACGAAAGTCCAATCGAAGTTTCCCTCAACTACCGCAGTCTTTAGCCTTAGGATCTTCACTCTCGATCTCTTTCGACCGGCGATTATACGCTGCACAAGTTTTCATTTTCTGGGCCCAGCCTTGAAAATGAAAATAAGAATTTCAGCGATTGACCAGCTCGCATTCGAAACAGCTAGAATGCTGGGCATGAACCAGATCGTCTTGAAAAAATCGGAGATCTGCAAGTGGGACTGCGTCAGTCTCGGCGAGGTAATGCTCCGGCTCGATCCGGGCGAGGAGCGAATCCATACAGCGCGAACTTTTCGCGCCTGGGAAGGCGGCGGAGAGTACAACGTTGCCCGCGGACTGAGACGATGCTTCGGCATGCGCACCGCCGTCATTACAGCTTTTGCAAAAAATCCCATCGGACAACTGCTCGAAGATCTGATTCTTCAGGGAGGAGTCGATACTTCGCTCATCCGTTGGGTACCTTACGACGGGATTGGCAGGACGGTGCGCAATGGGTTGAACTTCACCGAGCGAGGATTCGGCGTGCGCGCCGCTGTCGGCTGCTCGGACCGTGGCAATACGGCGATCGCCAACAGCCAGCCCGGCGATTTCGATTGGCAGCAAATTTTCGCTACAAACGGATCTCGCTGGCTGCATACCGGCGGCATCTTCGCTGCGCTGTCAGGCTCGTCGGCGCCGGTCGCAGTGTCCGCCATTCAAGCGGCAAAATCTTCGGACACTGTGGTTTCCTACGACCTAAATTATCGGGAATCTTTGTGGAAAGGAATTGGCGGCAAGAGTAAAGCGCAGGACGTGAATCGTAAATTGGTATCAACCGTGGACGTTCTCTTCGGCAACGAGGAGGATTTCTCTGCCGCTCTCGGCGTTGCGATCGAAGGTGTGAGCGACGACTTCAGCCACTTGGACGTTGCAAGCTACGAGTCGCTATTGCACCGCGTTGCCGAGCTTTATCCGAACCTGAAGCTGATCGCCTCCACCCTGCGCACTGCACGTACTGCAACCCAGAATGACTGGGGCGCGATCGCACTGTACGAAGGGAAAATAATTCATGTCCCGCAGCGGCCGCTGGAAATCATGGATCGGGTCGGCGGCGGAGATTCCTTCGCCTCAGGCTTGATCTACGGCTTCCTCGCGGATAAGGGCGCCGAGTGGGCGGTTCGGTGCGGAGTCGCGCACGGGGCGCTGGCCATGACCACTCCGGGAGACACAAGCATGGCGACGCTTTCAGAAGTCCAGTCCGTGATGCGCGGCGGCTCGGCACGCATCGCCCGCTGAGTGGACGCTAAGGATACGATCAAGCCATGAAAGAGACCTGGCGATGGTTTGGACCGGATGATCCGATACCTCTTGATCACATCAAGCAAGCGGGAGCCACTGGAATTGTCTCCGCCTTGCATCATTTGTATCGCGGCGAAGCGTGGCCGTTGGACGAAGTATTAAAGCGTCGCGACGAGATTCTCGCTGCCGGCTTGGTTTGGTCGGTGGTGGAAAGTATTCCGATCCACAATTCGATCAAGCTCCGATCCGGCCCTTACGCGCATTTCCTTGGTGCGTGGAAGGACACTTTGGCCGCGGTCGCGAAGGCTGGCGTGCCCGTTATCTGCTATAACTTCATGCCGGTCGTCGATTGGACACGGACAGACTTGCGATGGCGCTTGCCAAGTACTGGCTACGCCCTGCGTTTTGATGCAGTCGATTTCGCCGCGTACGATTTGTTCATTCTCCAGCGCAAAGGCGCAGAAGCTGACTATTCCGAAGACCGCACGAGAGCTGCGCGCGCGCGCTTCGATTCGATGTCAGAGGAGCGCAGAACAAATCTTGAACAGACGATCATTGCCGGCCTGCCCGGCGCCGAAGCCTCCTACAATCGTGAGACAATTCGCACTCTGATCGCTGACTACGAAGGCGTGACCGCCGATGATCTGCGAAATAATCTTGCCGCGTTCTTGCGTGAAGTTGTCCCGGTCGCGCAGGAGGCTCGCGTTCGGCTCGCCATCCATCCCGATGATCCGCCGTGGTCGCTGTTCGGCCTGCCGCGCGTGGTCTCAACTGCCGAGGACATCCGCGCGATCTTCACTGCCTGCGAGACGCTGGCGAATGGGCTAACGTTTTGTGTCGGTTCGTTCGGAGCGCGGGCTGATAACGATCTGCTGGCCATGGCGCGCGAATTCGGTGCGCGCATTCATTTTGTACATCTTCGCCAGGTAACGAGAGAGTCGGATGGATCTTTTCACGAAGCCGAGCACCTTGCAGGTAGTTCCGATATGGTCGGCGTGATCCGAGTCGTGCTGGAAGAAGAAGCGCACCGGCGGCATGGCGCTAGGCCGGACTATGAAATTCCCATGCGTCCCGACCATGGGCATCTGCTTGCCAACGACATCGGCAAGACAGTGAATCCCGGCTACTCGCTGGTGGGACGATTGAAAGGTCTCGCCGAGCTGCGTGGCGTAATGCGTGGTTTGAAGTATGCGATCCCAGAATTGTCTGCTTAAAGTTTCGGTTGCGCCGATGGTTGTTGATCAACAAGTCTCGCAGTATGCGAAGTGAGGATTCAACTTCTATGAATGACTTTGCCGGACGAGTGGCTTTGATCACCGGTACGACGGGAATCGGACGGGCGATTGCGATGCGCTTTGCCGCCAGCGGCGCACAAGTTGTTGCCTGCGGAATTGAACCGGCCGGCAATGAGGACTTGGCTCGCGACAGCGCAAAACTTGGTTTAACCTTGCGCGTCGAGAAATGCGACGTCACCGATCTCGACCAGGTTCGGTCGGTCATCGCGAAGACCGTCAGCCAGTTTGGCGGTCTCGACGTCATCGTCAACGCCGCCGCCATTCATCCTTTCGGCACCGTTTTGCAAACGGACCTCGCGACCTGGAATCGCTGCATGATGGTCAACGTTGGCAGCATTTATCTCACGGCGCATTTCGGCGTCCCGGAGATGAAGAAGCGCGGAGGCGGCTCCATTATTAATCTGGCGTCTGTGCAAGGTCACGCCTGCCAGCGTGGCGTTGCCGCGTATGCCGCGTCCAAAGGCGCGATTCACAGCTTGACGCGCGCCCTTGCCCTCGACCATGCCGCCGATAACATCAGGGTCAACTCCATCAGCCCGGGCTCGATCCGCACGCCGATGCTGGCGCGTTCGGCGAAAAACTTCTCGCCAGATGTCCCAACCGAAGAGGCGTTCGCGCGCTTTGGTGCCGCGCATCCGCTCGGTCGTATCGGCACACCCGAAGAAGTTGCGGAACTCGCAGCATTTCTGGCATCCGACAAAGCCGGGTTTTGCACTGGCGGCGATTACCTCGTCGATGGCGGACTACTCGCCGGCATCGGTGTCCAGTGATCTCGAGTCCTTCCACAACTCCGCGCAGGCGATGGCGAATCGCGTTTCTGCTTGCGTTTGGAGTCCTGGTCAACTTCTTCGACCGGATCAATTTGTCCGTCTCACGCGACGCTCTTCACGATTCGTTCGGATTGTCGTTGGTTGCTTTCGGATATCTCTCCAGCGCCTTCAGTTGGACTTACGCCCTCATGCAGATGCCTTGCGGCGTATTGCTGGACCGCTGGGGCGTACGCCGTGTGGGACGAATCAGCGCGCTGCTGTGGAGTCTATCGTCGTTCGCCGCCGCCATAGCTCCTGGCCTCGGATGGTTCTTCGGAGCGCGCTTCCTCTTGGGCGTCAGCGAATCGCCCACATTTCCCGCGAATGCCAAAGCCTTGGGCTACTGGTTCACGCGGCAGGAAAGAGGTCTGGCGACCGCGTTCACCGATGCCGCGGCAAAATTCTCTACCGCGATTGGGGTTCCGCTGATCGGCCTCCTCCTCATCTATTTTGGCTGGCGCTGGAGCTTCGCCGCCACTGGGTTCGTCAGCTTTCTTTATTTCGTACTGTTTTATTTCGTCTATCGCAATCCCAGCGAAGACTCGAAACTCTCACCGCGAGAACACGATTTCATTCTGCAAGGCGGAGCGCAACTCGAAGACGCGGCGAGAGTACGAAGCGGCAGCTCACTGGGTTATCTTCTGAAACAGCGAAAGGTTTACGGCCTGGCATTGGGATGGGGCGCCTATAACTACACTTTCTTTCTCTTGCTGGCGTGGCTGCCCAGCTATCTTTCCGTCTCGCTTCACGTGGATTTGTTCCACTCCGTTTTCTACACGAGCGTGCCCTGGCTGTTCGCAACGGCCACAGATATTCTGGTCGGGGGATGGCTGGTCGACGGTCTGATTCAACACGGCTACGATGCCAACTACGTCCGTCAAACAGTTTTAGTCGTGGGAATGGCTTTCGGTCTTGCGATCTTCGGTGCGGCAAAAGCTCACACTGCTGCGGCTGCGCTGATCTGGATCAGTCTTGCCCTGGGCGGACTCGCCGCCGCCGCGCCCGTGGCATGGACGGTTCCATCTCTGATCTCTCCGCGGGAAAGCGTCGGCACGCTCGCTGGCGCCGTGAATCTATGCGGCCAGATCGCTGCGATTTCTGCACCGATCGTTACCGGCTATATCGTCTCCGCATCAAATTCTTTCGCCGCTGCGTTCGTAACTGCAACCGTGATCCTGCTGCTCGGAATTGTCGGCTACATCTTTTTGCTGGGACGCATCGAGCCGATTCCAGAACCATGATTTTGAATCAGCTTTCCTTGCCTTCGTCACTGCTTGCCGGCTATCGGAGGCAGAACATCGTATAGAGGCTGCGCCGGTTTCGCCTCCGCATTCTCGTCTGCGACCGACAGCGCCAGGATGCGAATCTTATCGTTATTGGGAAGCTTCACACTCTTCGTGCCGGCGGGCAGGTCGATCGGATATGCAAACAAGTAGGAGTAACGGTAAGGCACATTCTCGCCCGCCGCATTGTGATGATGAGAGCAGTACCACGCCAGGTCGGCACGCTTGATGAAGCCGGGCTTGATGCCAATCATCTCGCCGTAATCGTCATGCGAAGTATCTTTGGACGTCCACTGCCGGTCGTCCCATTGGCCAATAAATCCGCCCCAGTCCTCAACCATCAACTGGGCTTCGGCATTGCCGACTTTGAACGTCGCCTTCTGATCGCCATCCGCCGAGGCGGCCAGCACATACAACCGGTTATAGTGGCCCGCTGGCAGACCAACCGCCTGCCCCTTCGCGACCACTGCATTTCGCGCACCTGTTTTCGCCGGAGCAAGCTGGAATTCCACGTCGTTGAATTGAATCTGAGTCGGCAGCATTTCCGCGGGTAACGCGTCGCCCTTACCATCGAATCCGCTCACGGTCTTGGTGCCGTCATTGCTGGCGGTTGACAGATCGTATTTCAGCGGCACCGGAACCGACCGGACGGCATCGAGCTTAGTGCGCGGGGCAGCTAATTTAACGGCGAACGTGCGCGGCTGGTAAGCGGAGAAAGACGTGACCAAAGCTCCTTCGCTCACCGTTGCCGCTCCCACTGGCTGCTCTTGGCCATTCACTTCCCGCACCGCGGTGATCGGCGCATTGAATGTCACACGCACGTCCGACTGAGGCTTGCCATCAAGTTCAACCAGACGCACGACCGTCTCGTCGCTCAATTCCGCTTTTTTCAGCGCCAACACTCGTATCCGTGGGCTGCTTACCTTTAGCAAAGAAAATTCACGGCCCAATGTCCCCGCATGCTTCGAACTCTGGAATGCGATCAGCGGATCATTCAGCCGCTGAGCTTGCCAGTCGGTTTGCGCTTCGCGCCAGCCGGCCGTGTGTCCGGCGATTCCGTAGACAAACTCATGATGCCCAATATCCTGCGTTCCCTGGTCTGCATATCCCCCGCGAGTCCCGGGTGTGCGGATCAGCGTCAATCGAATCGTGTGATCGTTCGGCTTATCCGATCCGTTCTTGCAATCGGTCAGGATGGTCGCACCGAACTCGCCGCTCGCGTCGGTCAAATCAATCCACTGATGCGAAGGTACTTCGAATTTCTTCGGCTGTGCTGTCGGCCTTTCAATTGTCCCGATGTCCCAGTTGTACGTGGCCATCTCGTTGGACGCCGTCAGAGGAAAAGTCGCCTTTAGATTTGACTCCTTCGTGTTCCAATCGATCACGTTGGCGAACTCTACACGCTTTCCCGCATCGCCCAGTGATAGCCGGATGGTCTGCACGAACTTCGATCCCGCAGCCTCGCGCGAAACTTCCACGGCCACGCGCGCTGGGCCGTCTTCGACTATGCGAATCTTCGCAGGACCACTCACGTACTCACGTGGTGCGGCCTGTTCCTGATCCCAGTCCATATTCCAGGCAGGCCAGTGCTCGGGATTATCGTAGGAAATCGCCAGACGTGCCGGTGCGGCGAGCAATTCTCTGCCATTTGATTTATCGAAAATACTGGCCACATCTCCATCGGCATTCAACTTCACGCGATAGTACTGGTTCTGGAGCGAGTTCTCCGAGACTTGCAGCGTCGCAGAGGCAGCTGACCCGGCGACAGGTTGCACATCGTAAACGGCATAGCCAACAGATGGCGCCTTGGCTAAGAAGATCACTTTCCCACTGGAAATCTGCGCAGGAACTTCTCTCCCATCTGACCCAGTCACACGTACTGACTGCGGCGTGTCCTCGGGAAAATCTAGGCTCGCTTCCACCAAATCTTCCCGCTCAATATTCAACGGATTGAAGACAACAATCGGAACGCCTTTCGTTTCGGTATCCAGCGCTGCAGCTACGCCCTCGGTCGCGTTGGTGAGAACGCCCGCGAATTGATTCATCGCGATCACGTCGTCGTTCCAGGCGAACTCGTACGCCTTGGGAGTGGCCGTCCCCGCGGCGATGTCGTGGAACTGGCCGCCCATCACCAGCGTCCACGCATCATTCAAGCGCTTCATCGGATACGGCCGGGCACCCAGCCAATCCGCGGCGACCGAGGCTTTCTCCGCTGCATCGGCCAGTAATTCCTCTTTTCGCAGCCAGCGCTTTTGATAAGCCTGCGACGTCAGTGATCCGGCAGAATGGTTGGTCAACTCCATTTCGCCCGTGTAACGCGGAAGTCCGGCGGCTTCGGCCGGCGTGATATCGAGAAACATTTGCTCGGCGTTCGCTGAAATCACATGCACCGGGCCGTCTCCAACCTTAATTGCAGGTCCCTGAGCATGCGAGAGCTCAGAGAACACGCGGCCTTCGATGAGCGGAAAACTTGCTGTGCCTTTCGTCAGGATGGCCTCGAGCCGCCTCACCGATTCCTCATCCGGAGTTCCGCCTATGTCGCCGGTGCCGTAATAGTGATAGTCGGTGAACGCGCCGCTCACTTTGCCGTTCAATTCCACGCGCGCCGCCCAATCTCCCTGATGCCGGTTGAGTTCTCGATCCCGCTCGATTTTCGCGAACGCTTTCTGCCGATTTTGCAGGTCAAGATATTCCTCGATCTGTCCCGGCTCCAATGTTTGTCCGCTATTTTGGGCCTCGTCTACCTTTTGACTGAGTGGCTGCAACCTTTTATTAAGGTCTTCGAGCTCGGCATTTGGTTGCAACGCGGACAACGGAGCACTGAGGTCTGTATAAATTCCTCCGCTGTAATCGCCGGGATTCAGCCCTGCGAGTACGCTCTCGCCATCTGGTCCCACCCACACGCCCACGTTAAACGGCGTGCCTTCCGGCGTTCTTTCCAGAGATTCCCATCCTCCTCCCGGAGCAGACGATCCCCACACCAGTTTCTGCGTCGAGAATCCCTTCACGCCCGCGTGCGACAGAATCGTTGGCAGCGACGCCGGGAATCCGAAGCAATCGGGCAACATATATTCCGCACTGGCTCGCCCAAGTTCTTTGCGAAACCAATTATTGCCGTACAGCACTTGCCGGATGATGGTCTCGGCGCTGGGTGTGTTCACATCGCCCTCCTCCATGGACGACCCCGCCGGAAACCATCTGCCTTCGTCGACATACTTCTTCAGCCGGGCAAAATCGGCGGGAAAATATTCCTTCATCAAGCGGTAACGATTGGCCCCACTGAAATTAAAAATGTAGTGCGGATATTTATCGAAGAGTTTGAAATTCTCTTCCATTGTCTTGCGAATATATTCATCGATGACCTGCGGATACTCCCATCGCCATTCCGTATCCAGGTGCGCATAGCCAACCACATAAAGCGTAGGTTGTTTGGTCAGATCGGGCTGGTCATTGGTCAGAGTATTGCCCGTCTGCGCATTTCCTGTGCAGAAAAATAAGAAGATGAAGCAAGCCAGTTGAAGCATCACCGAAGTTACGTGAAATCCTCGCATCTTACTCTCCAGAATTTTTTCCTTACCAGCAAGCGGCTTTACAATATCAGGTTTTCACAAATGCGAAAGCCGCACTCGATGCGATCGCCATGAATGGTGTAGGTTAGACTCATGCCGCCCAAGCCGCACGCGCGCCCGCCCCGCTGGTACGCGATTCCGGCGCGCGTTCTACTCGTGACGTTCATCGGCACTCTGCTCTCCTTTGCCGTCAGCTTGTTTGTGGGAATCGTTGGGACTGTGCTCGTGTCAGCGATGCGGGGCAACGCCCATCCCGACATGACGCTCGCCTACCGCCATATCGCTCTGCCATTTGCGGTGGTCGCCGGAAGCATTATCTTTGTTCTCGCGCTCACCATGGAAATCCGCCACTACCGCCAAATGAAGACACTCGCGGCGATCGAAAGAGTCAGCTAGATATGCCCAGCAGCTCGCCACCTCGCATTGCCATTCCGATGCCGCATTCCGGTGATCGCGAGTATGCGGAGCGTGCCATCCCGCAATACGAAAGCGCTGTGAAACTTGTCGGCGGCGAACCGGTGCGCATTGCGCTCGATCGGGCGCCGACCGAAGTAATGGAAATGATTGAGGGTTGCGACGCGGTACTTTTGCCCGGCAGCAAGGCTGATGTCGATCCTGCCAGGTTCGGAGCCACCCGCTCCTCGCACACCGCGGCTGCCGATGTTCTCCGCGACGCCGTCGACGAACTTCTGCTGCGGGACGCTTACAGCCTGCGTAAACCTGTGCTTGGCATCTGCTATGGCTTGCAGAGTCTGAACGTTTACCGTCGTGGATCGCTCATCCAACACATCCCGGATTTCCTGCCTGAGGATTTGCGCACGCGCGTCAATCATGAAGCGGGAAGGGCGGTCGCGGTTGCGCACTCCGTCGAGATCGAGAACGAATCCAGGCTGGCTCAAATCATAGGGAGAAGAAGCGAACGCGTAATCCCGGTAAACTCATCGCATCACCAATCGGCGGATACGATCGGCGAAGGCTTGCGCATCGTGGCCCGTTGCGCAGAGGATGGCATCGTCGAAGCGTTGGAAGGCACAGATTCCAATCACTTCGTGTTGGCGGTGCAATGGCATCCGGAGCGTTCCGTGAACGATGACGAACACTCTCGCGCCATTTTTCATGAGCTCGTGAAGACAGCGGACACCCGGCGTAAGGAACTGAAAGAGATCGAAAACGTGAAGTGAATCTATTTCGTCTTCTTGCGCGGTTTCCTGGATTTTCCTCGCGCCTCCAGCAACACCACCACGTGTGCAACCGCAGTGTTCTCCAGGTTGAGCCCTTCCGGAGTCTTCGCCTTTAGCCCGACGCAATCCGAGTCGACTCCCAACAACTGTGCTACGTGCGCTCGAATCGCCGCGGCATGCGGTCCAATTTTCGGAGCAGCGAGAATGAGGCTAGTATCGACATTAGCCACGCCATATCCGGCGTTGTGTACGCGTTTCAAAGCCTCGCGCAGGAAGACAGCCGAGTCCGCACCCTTCCACTTCGCGTCGGACGGCGGAAATAGCGCCCCAATGTCTGGAGCAGCGATTGCCCCGAGCAACGCGTCGGTGATGGCGTGCAGTAACACGTCGCCATCGGAATGCCCACCCAGTCCTTTGTCATGCACGAGCGGGACGCCGCCAATCTTCAGCGGAATCCCGGGACGGAATTCATGCGAGTCAAAGCCATAGCCGATTCTCAAAGCAGCCCCTATTTCCCTAAGTAGAACTCTGCCAACTCCATATCCGCCGGAGCCGTGATCTTGATATTCCGCGGCGAACCCATCACGACAGCCACATCGTGCCCCGATCGTTCCACCAATGCACTTTCGTCAGTCCCCATAAATCCGTCCGCCGCCGCTTCGTCGAATGCTTTCTTGATCACGCTGTAGCGAAAGCCCTGCGGCGTTTGCGCCAGGACGATTCCGGCGCGCGGAAGCGTCGCCTTAATCAGCGCACCTTCCGCGGTCCTCTCAACCTGCTTCACCGTATCGACCGCCGGAAGACCTGCGATCGCCGCACCGTATTTCTGCGCCGCCTCAATCACTTCCTGAATAATTTCCCGGGTCACAAACGGGCGCACCGCATCGTGCACCAGAACGACATCGTCGGCCGCGGCCTCAACCGCATTCAACGCGCTCTCCACCGACTGCTGACGGTGCTCGCCGCCGACCACGAATTCGACCTTCTTTTTCAGGACGTCCGGCGCATCGGCTTCGAGACGTGCTCGGAACCCTGCAATCTCGTTTTCTCGCAGCGCAATCCAGATCTGGCTCACCGCATCGACCGCAGCGAACTTACGCAGCGTGTGGATGAGAATTGGCGTACCGCCGAGTTCGGTAAATTGCTTGGAGGGCGGCGCCTTCTTTTGTTTGTCCTTGGCGCCGACGGGCATCGGCGCCATGCGGGTTCCCAAGCCCGCCGCTGGAATTATTACAATCACCTTCATCGCGGGCTGTAAGTATACGAGCGCGGAGGTAGGAGTTCAAATGCAACCGACACGCGACGACTTCGTCAGATCGAAATTCGAACAAGGCCTGCGAATCATGAGCGCGACTCGTCTACAGGAAACACTGTAGACCCTGAGCGAGGAAGAACCCTCACGCATTTTTTGCATGGCAACGTAGAGGCTCCACGACGCATGCGGTGCCCCGCCGCCGCTCGGCATCTCTCACTCGGTTACGGAGTTAACGAATTTCATTGAGGCCAGCTCAGGCTGGCAGCCAACGTGCTCCTGATGAGGATGCTCGGAGTCGGGCGATCTGGCATCTTTGAACGAGCTAACCTGTCGACTGAAAGTGCACCAAGGTAGCGGGAGTGAGCCTAGCCATGAGAATGATTAAAGTCCGTTTCTGGATCGAGATGCTCGCGCTGATAAGCGTCATCGCATGTGCCGTTGCGCTCTTCCTTGCAACCCTTGGAGCGGCCGCAGGCGCAGCCGGCGTGAAGCCTGCTTCCGAGCCGCCGCCACACCCATCCGCACCACAGTCTTATGAGGGCATCATTACAGACAGTCACTGCGGTGCGAAACATTCTGCCGCCGTGGGCATGGGCGCCGCCGATTGCACTCGGGCATGCGTCCACAGTGGAGAGAGCTTCGCTCTGGTGGATGGAGACAAAACTTACAATCTCGAAGGCGAAGCGGCGGCGCTGAAGCGGGTAGCCGGGCAGCGGGTCAAGATCGTCGGAACCCTCAACGGCAAAACCATTTCGGTGGCCGCGGTTGCCGCATCCTAAGGCTGGGTCGGCTTACTTTCCACCAGCGTACTTGGAACTGCGGTTGCAGGCCCCGGCGCTCCGGGGATCACCGGCACTGCGGGCTGCGCCGGTGCGCCGGTTCGGGTAAACGCACGTTCATCCCACTTCCCGAAGATCATCTTTCCAGCGGTCGTCTGCAACACCGAAGTCACCGACACATCAATCGTCTTGCCGATCATCTTTCGAGCGTTGTCCACCACCACCATGGTTCCGTCGTCCAAATATGCGACGCCCTGGTTGTACTCTTTGCCTTCTTTCAGGATGAACACCTTCATGATCTCGCCCGGCAGCACAATCGGTTTGAGGGAGTTCGCCAGTTCGTTGATATTCAGGACCTCGACTCCCTGCAACTGCGCCACCTTGTTCAGGTTGAAGTCATTGGTGATGATCTTCCCCTCATAAACCTTGGCTAGTTCGATCAGCTTCAGGTCCACTTCGCGAACGGCCGGGAAATCATCTTCCACAATCTGAATCTGAAGAGTCGCCATTTTTTGCAGGCGCTGCAAAACGTCAAGCCCACGCCGCCCACGGTTTCGCTTCAGCGAGTCCGCCGAATCGGCCACCAGTTGCAGCTCACGCAACACAAACTGTGGCGTGACGATGATACCGTCCAGGAATCCAGTTTCGGCAATATCGGCAATGCGGCCGTCAATGATCACGCTGGTGTCGAGGATCTTATAGCTTTTCTTCCCCTGCTTTTCGCCGCCAAAAATTCCGCCCAACGCAGCCAGGTTGAGCAAGTCGCCCTTGCTCGCGCCCACGATCAGGCCCACGTACGCCATCAGCAACATAACCAGGATTTGCAGGAAACTTTGCGTGTTACCGGCAGGCACACTACTGCGAATGACCAGCGCAAACAGGTAGGCGCCGCAGATGCCCAAGAGGCTTCCGATGGCCGCACCGATCAGCCGCTTCAGGCTCACGGTCCGAAGCTTCCACTCGAACAGGACGATCCCTGCCCCGACCAGCGCGCCGATTCCCGCATCCTGAGGCCGGGACAATCGGAAAGGCTCAATGAAATAAGAAGCAACCGAAACTACGATGACAAAAAGAAGACGTACCAGAACTAGATCCACAGTATGACCTCCCCGGATGCAGCTCCGCTACGCGTCTGGTGCAATGCATCCGTGCCTCTTCCCCTCCGCCCCCCGGACGGAATCGGCCTTTCGACTATGCGGGGCGCGCATGAATAGGGGATGAATGTACGCCCCGTTCCGGCCGGTTGGAGGCGTGGCCGGAAGGACCTTCAGTAAACCACGCCTGAAGTATATACCTGACGGCAAAGACCGGGCGAAGAAACATGGCGGACCCTGATTCTGTGTGTCGAGTCGTTCCAGGACTCTTGACGGCTCGCTGGCAGACGATAATCATCATGGAGCGGTCGCTTCACTGCTAAACTTCCCTCCATGAAAGCTTTAATGATCACCAGCCTCTCCGGCCCCGACTCGCTCGCCGTTCAGGATGCTCCCGCACCCATTCCGAAACCTCCGCAAACCTTAGTACGCGTCGCTGCTGGTGGTCTGAACTTTGCCGACTTCATGACCACCAAGGGCGGCTACCCTGGAACTCCGCCGCCTCCATTGGTTGCCGGGCGTGAATTCGCCGGCGTGGAGGAAAATTCAGGCCGCCGTGTCATGGGTTATATCCAGTGGGGAGCCTTTGCCGAGAGAGTTGCAGCGCATCCCCACATGCTCTGGCCGACGCCCGAACTTTGGACCAACGAACAAGCTGCCGCCTTCCCTGTCAACTATTTCACCGCCTATCTGGCTTATTGGCAGGCCGGAATGACCGAGCCGCCAGCGGCCGGGAAGAATCGTCGCGTCCTCATCCACGCCGTTGCCGGAGGCGTGGGCACCGCCGCGGTGCAAATCGGGGTCCTTCTCGGCATCGAAATGTATGGCACGTCTTCCTCCGAGGAGAAACTTGCGCGAGTCAAGGAACTTGGCCTGCAGCACGGCATCAACTACAAGCAGCACGACTACGAGGAAGTCGTGAAGAGTCTCACTCACGGCGAGGGCGTCGATGCCGTCTTCGAAATGCTGGGTGGAGAGCATACCGCGAAAAGCCTGCGCTGTTTGCGCGACTTCGGCCGCGTCATTCAATACGGCACTGCCACCGGTAAGCAGCCCCAGCTCGACGTGCGCGCTCTATATGCGAAATCTGCGAGCCTTCAGGGCTTGTGGCTCTCCTACCTGTCGCAAAAGTCCGAGATCATGCAGCCGGCATGGCGACAGCTCTTCGAATGGATCGCGCGAGGCAAGTTGACTCCTGTGATCGGCCAGGTATTCCCACTCGATCGCGCCAAGGAAGGCTACAAGCTTCTGCAAGAGGGGAAAAACTACGGCAAGGTCGTACTGAAGATCTCCTAGCCTGAGGGGTTGTGCTGGATGAGGTGTACACTTGTGCCGCGGCGCGGCCGAGCCATAACGTCTTTATGCGCTAACGTCCTCATTCGAGGATGCATTTTCGCACTGATCCGAGGTCTTCCATGTCGAAGCTTTCTCGATTCCTGCTGTCCGCATTTTTCCTCACTCTCGCATTTCTTTCTTCCCATGTCGCATTCGCGCAGGCTCCGGTGCCTGCCAGTCCTGAAATCGAGCGCCGCGTCGATGCGGTCCTCAATAAGATGACGCTCGAGCAGAAGATCGATTACATCGGAGGCACTGGCTTCGCCGTGCGCGCCATGCCCGCTCTCGGCATCCCGGCGCTTGAGATGTCCGACGGTCCGCTCGGCGTGCGCAGCAACCATAAATTCCCCTCGACCACTTACGCGGCCGGCATCGGCCTTGCCGCCTCCTGGGATCCGCAACTGGCAGAGCGCGTCGGCGCAGGTATCGGCACAGACGCCCGCGCCCGCGGTATTCACTTCATGCTCGGACCGGGCGTCAACATCTATCGCGCTCCCATGAACGGCCGCAACTTTGAATACTTCGGCGAAGATCCCTTCCTCGCAGGCGCCATCGCCGCCGGGTACATCACCGGCATGCAGAAGCAGGGCGTCAGCTCTACCGTCAAGCATTTCCTCGGCAACAACTCCGAGTTCCTCCGGCACGATAGCGATTCCATCATCGACGAACGCACCGCGCGAGAGATTTATCTTCCTGCCTTCGAATCCGCTGTGAAGAACGCGCACGTAGGCGCGATCATGGACTCCTACAACTTTGTCAACGGCCAGCACTCTACGCAAAACGGATATTTCAATACCGACGTTGCCCGAAAGCAGTGGGGATTTCCGGGCGTCATGATGTCGGATTGGGTTGCGACCTATGACGCGGTAGGCGCGGCCAATGGCGGCCTCGATCTCGAAATGCCCAAGGGCGACCATATGAACAACGAGAAACTCCTGCCGGCCATTCGCGAGGGACGCGTCAAAGAAGCGACGATCGACGAAAAAGTGCGCCATATCCTCACCACTGCCGCCTGCTTCGGCTGGCTCGACCGCGAACAGACCGACCTTTCGCTTTCCAAGTACAACGAACAGAATCACCTCGCCACTCTCGATGCTGCGCGGGAAGCCATCGTTCTGCTCAAGAACGAAGGTTCGCTTCTGCCTCTCGACAAGCAGAAGATTAAGACCATTCTCGTCGTCGGTCCAGACGCCTGGCCAGCGCAGCCGGTCGCTGGCGGCAGCGGGAAAGCAATTCCGTTCTCGGCGGTCAGCATTCTGGAAGGTATCGCTGCTTATGTTGGCCAGGGCACTGGGGTCTACTACGAGCGCGGCCTTCCCAGGATGATCGACTTTGCCATCTCTACCGAATTCTCCACCGCCCCTCATGACGGCAAGCGCGGCCTTACTCTGGAAACTTTTTCGAATGCAGATCTGTCCGGCGCCCCATCCTCCACCGAGATTGTTCGCCACCTCGATTTTGCGGGATTGGCATGGGACGAACTCCCTGACTTCGATGAAGTGATCGAGTCGTTCACTTCCGACAAGCCATCGTCCCGACGCTGGACCGGTTTCTACATGGCGCCTGAAACTTCTTCCTACGAGATCGCGGCTGAATATTCCGGAGAGGGCAACGGCTATCGCCTTATGGTGGATGGCAAACCGGTTTTCGATGAATGGAAATACGCCACTGCTCTGCAGAACCACGCGACCCTAACCCTCTCCGCAGGGCTGCACAAAATTGTCGCCGAGGCCTTTCAGAATTCTTCGATCGGCGGGCGCATGTTTGTGGGGATCGCCGACCAACGCAAAATCGTCTCTGCCGCTGCAAAAACCCTTGCCGCAAGGGCCGATGCTGTGATCATTGCCGCCGGCTTTGATTCAAGCAGCGAATCAGAGGGCGCAGATCGCACATTCAGCCTGCCGTTTGGCCAGGAAGAATTGATTCGCGAACTCTCCGCAGTCAACAAGAACACCATCGTCGCCGTTACCTCCGGAGGCAACGTCGATCCCGGCGACTGGCTCGAACGCGTTCCCGCCTATCTCGAGCTCTGGTATCCGGGAGAGCGCGGCGGTACGGCGCTCGCTGAAATCCTATTCGGCGCGGTCAATCCCTCCGGCCACCTCCCGGTCACCTTCGAGCGGCGCTGGGCTGACAATCCGGTTCACGACACTTATTACCCTGAATCAGGCACGAACCGCGTGGTCTACAAAGAAGGTGTGTTCGTCGGCTATCGTGGCTACGAGCACAATCACGTCAAGCCGCTTTTTCCCTTCGGCTATGGTTTGTCCTACACCACCTTCCAGTACAGCCATATCGAAGTGAAGCCCGAAGGTGAATCATCCGGTGGCGCGCGCTACAACGTAACCTTTGATGTGACCAACACGGGACACATGGCGGGCGCCGATGTGGCGCAAGTCTACGTCTCTGAAGCCGAGCCGAAAGTTCCGCGCCCACCCAAAGAGTTGAAGGGCTTTTCCCGAGTGAACCTCGCTCCCGGCGAGACCAAACACCTATCGATCCCGCTCAATCCGCGCGCTTTTACCTTCTATGACGTCAACGCGAAACACTGGCATGCGGACGCGGGCAAGTACACCGTGGAGGCAGGCCGCTCCTCCGAAGACGTTCCTCTGCACGCCGATATCATGCTTTCCAGCGGCTATGATGTTGAGAATGACAAATAAAGCCGTTTTGCGGAGTGCCTGTGTGGAGCAGGTACTCCCGCCGCTGCCTTTGACGTTGACTTCGATCTCTGCGGCAACGCGCCGAATCGCCCTCATCCGTTAAACACATACTCGTTGCTCACCACGAAATTCACCAGCGAGCACAGCACAATCGCAACACCGTTTGCGACCAGGTAGCTCACATGCCAGAACGAAACCATGACTTTCATCAAAACCAGATTGCCCCCAAGGGAAACAGCTCCATTGGTGAGATTGAATCGCAGCAAGCGCCCCAACGACTTACGCCACGACGGCTGTACTCGATCTGCCCAGGTGTAGCGTTCGTGCCATAGAAAGTTGTGGGCCACCGTCGCCTCCACCGCCAGTGCCGTAGCGATAAGATAGTTGAGACCAAGCACGCTCTTCAGCAGCAACAACACCGCAAGTTGCAGCGCAACGCCAATTCCGCCGACAAGATTGAAGCGCAACCATCGTGCGAAATTGCCTAAGCGGGAAGAGCGCACTCTCCCTAGACCGCCGACTGCGAGCCTTTCATCGCTCACTCGGACACTCTCTCTTCTCGATAGAGTCGCCCGGTATTTTGCAGCGTGAAGCAAACCAACATCAGCGCCATCCCAGCCAGACCAATCGCACCTCCAACGTTAAATGGCCGATACTGCCCACCGAGCAAACGCACTCGCGGCTTCCATAGCAGCGCCAGATTGCCAACCGCCAATAGCAGGCGCAATTCCGTCGGACCAAAGCGCCAGAATGAAAGGCGAAATTCACCCAGAGTGTGGGTCGCAAGATAAGACTGAATCGAAAGCATGAGGAAACCGACCAGCAAGCCGACGGCGATCCAGGGATGCATGTAGCCAGACAACGCCAGCCCTCCCATAAGCGCGAGCGCTCCGAAGCTATCGACCATGTGGTCAACATAAAAGCCATAGCGTGGACGCTGCCGCTGCCGCACCCGAGCCAACGTGCCATCCAAAGAGTCGCCCAGCCAGTTGAGCGCCAGAAAGAGGATCGCGCCCAGCAGTACGTACCTGTTCCATCGTGCCAGCGCATAGCAGGCGCCTGCGCCAACCTGTGCCGCGAACCCAATCGTCGTCAAATGATCTGGTCCGAGCCACGGCGGCGTGCGCGCAGCCAACCATAGCAATACCTTCTTCTCCGCAGCCGCGAGCCAGCTCTCCTGCACCCTCCTTATCTCGCGCGCTGGTCTAGCGCGCCTCCTCTCGAAACCAGCTTTCACATCCACCACCTCGCCCAGTTCCGTCATCCTGCTTGCCATATCCCCTCCGCGATTGTGCGTGCCGTTTTTCTGCGGCTCTGTTGACAGCACTTTGAAACAACCAGGCGGGGGCTTCAATGCTCTGCACCTCAAACCCTTCTCAATTGCGGATCAGCGCGCAAGTGATTGCCGAAGCTGATAGTTACGATCACAAGTCATCCGTCGGGAGGCTTCATCCAGGGACGCTGGAGTATCAATAAAGGAACTGCTCTCGAGCAGCTTCGCGATAAACGCTTCGGTGCGTGCGCGCCTCTGGTAGGCTTTGAAAGAAATTTGCTCGCGTCAATCCGCGCCCATGACCAGACTTTTGCGGTTCTTCCTTCCCTCCCACCAGCACACGGCTTTCTCCGCCACGCTGCTGCTGATGGGGACGGTAATGCTGTCGCGGATCATCGGCTACGTCCGCGAGGCCTATATCGCCTATGCCTTCGGCGCCGGGGCGCAGACCGACGCGTACGTTGCCGCCTTCACGCTACCGGACTGGCTGAACTACATCGTGGCCGGGGGCGCGGCCTCGATAACATTCATCTCGATTTACACCCGCTTTCTCGCCGAGAAACGCGATGCCGACGCAAAGAAAACTTTCTCCGTCGTCATTACCGTAATGACGACGGTGATGATTGTGGGAACCATCCTCACGGAAATCTTCACCCCACAATTCGTGCGCTGGATGTTTCGCGGCTTTTCCCCGGCGCAGGTGGACCTGACGGTGCATCTCACCCGCATTCTCCTGCCCGCGCAGATCTTCTTCTATGTCGGCGGAGTAGTTTCAGCCGTCCTGCTGTCGCACCGGCTGTTTCTTTTTCCCGCGCTGGGTCCGCTGCTCTACAACATATTTATTATTCTTGGCGGCGTCATTGGTGGCCGTCACTTTGGGATCGCCGCACTCGCTTATGGCGCTCTGGTAGGAAGTATCGTGGGGCCATTTCTGGCGAGCGTGATCGGGGCCGTGCGCATCGGTACGGGATACCAGCTTTCGTTCGACATCAGGAATCCCGCCTTCCTTGAGTGGGTGCGGCTATCGGTGCCATTGATGCTCGGCGTCTCGTTGGTTACGGCCGACGACTGGATCCTGCGCCACTACGCCGCCAGCGGCATTGGCGACATTGCCCGCCTCAACTATGCCAAGCGCCTGTTCGCCGTGCCCATAGCAGTTCTCGGACAAGCAACGGGACAAGCCTCTCTGCCATTTTTCGCGCGCCTCTTCAACGAGAAGCGTTTCAAAGAATTCGCCACCACCGTCAATGATTCCGTCTACCGCGTTGCCGCCGCATCGTTTCTTGCCACGGGATGGATGATGGCCGCCGCCTTTCCCCTGATCGATCTGGTCTATCGCCGCGGACGCTTCCTGGTTTCCGACACCCAAACCACGGCCATTTATTTTTTCTGGTTCTCCCTTTCGCTCGCTCTCTGGTCTGCCCAGGGACTCTATGCCCGCGCCTTCTATGCCGCGGGCGACACGCTGACGCCGATGGTTGCGGTTACAGTGATCACCAGCGCATCCTTGCCGATTTATTCGCTCCTCTTCCACCATTATGGCGTGGTTGGCCTGGCCTTCGCCTCCGATACTGGCATTGGAGCGAACCTGCTGGCGCTGGCCTGCCTGCTGCATTACCGCAAGATGGTGTCCTTGAGAACGCTCCGCTGGGATGAGTTAGGAAAGTCCGCGTTGACCGCGATCGTCGCCGGCGGGATCAGCCTGGAAGTCGCGAGGATCGTGCCCACGTCGAGCCATGGACACGGCAACCGCGTCGCCGACCTGCTGCAACTCGCTCTGATCACCGTGACCTGGGCAGCCGCAACTTTGCTGGGTCTGTGGCTGCTGAAATCCCAGTTGCCCAACGATCTCCGCCGCCGCAAGCAGATTGCCTATCCCGCCGTCGCACACAACGAGGGAAAAGAAATCCTGGGAGCCGGAACCGAACCATAGTTGCCGGATAGTTTGAAGCATAAGAGAACTGGAACCCCAGGAATGATGGGATTCCAGTGCGCTCGAAACGATCTGGTGGATTGACTATGCTGACATCGCACGTCGCTGCGTGCGATTCTCGCGAATCGACGCGACACCACGTCGGATGTTCAGCCATCCAGCTTCTTGAAAGAGATGGAAGAGGTCGTAACTGTAGGGCACCTCACCGGTGATGATCTCTTCCTTTCCTTGATCATCGGTCACGGCAAAGGCAACCTGCACTGGCTCATCCGGTGAGTTTTGTTTAGTGAAGTGGACCAGTTTCACATTGAGGGTTGATTGCTCTTGGGGCTGCATCGGCATAAGTTTCCTCCATTTAGTTTTTGTGATTGGTATTGAACGTACTTTGTAAGAAGGATCGAAGATGGAACTGATGCGCAGAAGTTTTGTAAAACTTTGTGATTTCCAAGAAAGAATTCCACGATTCTCGCGCTGACTACGACCAGCGGCACATAGAATCACTCCACTCTGGAATTTGCGGACCTCTTGTCGTGAATGCCTTCAGCGAGTGGCCACGGCTTGTTGCAGCCTCGGCCTTTCTGGCGTAGGGTGGGGTTGAATCGGGGACGGTGGACAGAAGTTTCCTCCAGCTGCAGGAATTTCTTGCCGTCCCATGCCAGGCATTTCGATTTGTGCCCATTTAATTAATATGAGCGCAAGCCATTTGCATCGTTTTCAGCAACTAACTTACATAGCGAAGTTGCGATCACGACGAAAGGTGGATTCTGATGAACAATTTGATTCGATCGATTTTGAAGACTGCGGTGTACTTTCTGGACCAAACTGACCGCTTTACCAGCGACGTGCGCGACCGGGTCGCTGAGGGTGTCGACCGTGCCTCCGACCGGGTTTCGGACCTGCGCGAGCGAGCTGAGGATCTCTACTCAGGTGAAGATCACACGGTTCGTAATGTGCTCACCTTTGCGGCTGGAGTGGGAGTTGGCCTTGGCGCCGCACTGTTGTTTGCTCCGGCCAGCGGTGAGGAAATCAGGGGTCAAATCGGAGATAAGGTCCAGGATATTGGTGACCGGGTACGTCAGCGTTTCTCTTCGCGAACCTCAACCGGTACGGAAGGTCACTAGGCTCTCCGGTAGTCAAGAGAATTCCTGAAGCGCTATCCCGCCTTCACCTGCTTTTAGCGCTACAGGGGTAGAGCTGTGTCCAAGCCAGTCGATTTCCAGCACGCGACCGGAGTGTTCCACAGAACACTCCGGTCCAGCGGTATACAGGCCAGCGTCTCCACCGTCGCGACTACGGCAGCAGACCGTAAACGTCCAGCTCAGTAGAGGTAGGAACAAAAACTCTTCCCCCCGCGATGGTCGGCACGGTGAACTTCGATGCAGCCCCGGCCGTGTCCCGAGATCCCACCTGTGAACTGTTGTAGAGTTCCGTGGCAACGTTGGTGGCGTCGTAGGCGTGCAGCACCGAGGGTCCACTTTGCGAGGGATTGGACCCATCATAGGTCGAGTTATCGATGTCCCAAATGATGCCGTTCGTCGTTCCATTGGCAGAGAGAGAAGCAGTCGCCCCGTGCGTCGTCGGATAAACCACGGTACCCACCGAGGCCGGCGAAAGCGGGGCTGCATTGCTAGGGTTCCAGTTGAAGGCACGCAGGACATCATTGTTGCAGTGGTAGTAGAGAAAACCATTCCAATAAACCGGGGTTGAAAAAATGTTATCGTCTGGATTCGAACCGCTGCCGGTCTGCAGCGTCTGGATGACATTGTTGACCTGGGGGCTGTAGCTGTATCCGCCCATGTTGTCGCGATCGACGACGAAGATATTGCCGTCCTTTCCTCCTCCGATGGTCTCACTAGGATAGGAGGAAGAGACGGGCATCAGAATATTTCCCCCGCTGCCCAGATCTGCGTCGTTGTCGGCAAGAGTGGGATTGTCATCTGGCATAAAGAAACTCAATACCGACAAATTGGTGGGATCCAACTCCAGGAAGGCATCGTTATATCCGTCGGTTATAGAGTTGTTGACAGTCGATATGTCATCGCCGAAGTCGACTCCAGTCATTAAATAAACGTGGCCGGTGGTGTCGTCGATAGCCGGAGCGCCTCCGCTGGACCACAAACCCCCGCCGCCATTATCGTTCGGCGTGGCATTGAAGACCGCCGTGGCCTGCGCTGAGGGCGAAAGGTTGGTCTTATCGTAGGCCAGCAACCAACCATGCGTGCAACTTCCGAAGCCAATGTAGATCGCATTTGTGACCGGATCTAATGCAAGCCCCGTGCGCTGGATGCACGATGTTTCGAGCGTGATAGTGTGGCTCGACGAACCGCCTTCGGTGCCGGAAACCGATCCTGTTATGTTTATCGGCCCGCCGAACTTTTCGGCACCTGTGGTTGCGTCCAGCGCGTGCAAGAAAAATGGATTGGAATAGCCGAACTCCTCGGCCACCATGTAAATCGTGTTGGTGGTTGCATCGATCACCGGCGTCGACAGAATGCCCACGACGAAGACCCCATACTCATTGTCCTTGGTGACGGGTGGGCCAAAGTTCACGTGCCAGAAAGGCGTGGTTTGCGTGCCAGTTGCGTCGAAGGCGTAGACGCTATTGTTCTGCGTCTCTACATAGACGACATCGTGTGTGCCGCCGGCAATGCTGATCTGCGGCAGATACAACGGCTGAGCGTAGATCTGGGCATCCACGGAATAAGAGAACAGCTTGCCGAACTTCGTCGAATTCACATTCGAAGGAGTGAGCCTAACTTCCTCCACGTACGCACCATCGCGGGCATCGTCATTGTGATAGGTAAGGACAGCTGTCTGCGCGAGATTGGCCACGGTGATTGCAGCCGACACACTCAATGTACTATCCGCCGAACTTGTCGCCGCAACGGTGTGCGACCCGAGGGCCGCCGGGGCCGTGTACAAGCCAGTTGCGCTGATGGTGCCCGTAGTGGCATTACCGCCTGCAACCCCATCCACCGACCAGGCAACGCCAGTATTTGTCAAACCTTGAATGGTGGCTGTGAATTGTTGACTGGCCGATGGGGCAACAATCGCAGACGTCGGCGAAATGGTAAAGACAAACACGGTGACCGTCGCGTTCGCGGTTATGGACGGGTCCGCAGCGCTCGTGGCAGTGACGGTATAACTCCCTGCCTGAGAGGGAGCCGTATAAAGACCGTTCGCCGAGATGGTGCCGCCCGAGGCCGACCAGGTAATTGCCGAATTGGAAACTCCGGGCATGGTCGCGGTGAACTGCTGCGTGGCTCCGGCGATAACCGTCGCAGTGGCTGGCAAGAGCGAGATCGCGGAAACCGTGACGGTGGCGCTGGCAGTGACCGAGGAATCGGCAGCGCTGGTGGCGCCGATCGTATAAGTTCCCGTCTGAGCAGGAGCGTTGTACAAGCCGCTTGAGCTGATTGTCCCGACCGTGGAATTCCCGCCGCTGACCTTGTTCACCGACCAGTTGATCGCCGCATTCGAAAATCCTTGAATCGTAGCAGTGAATTGTTGCGTTCCCCCGGGAGCAACGGTTGCTGATGCCGGCGTGAGAGAAATCGCTCCCACTGCAACCGAAGCCTTCGCGCTCTTTGTGGTGTCCGCAACGCTGGTTGCGGTCACCGTGTGGGTTCCCGCTTGGGCGGGCGCTGTATACAGGCCGGTGGCACTAATGGTGCCCACCGAGGTATTTCCGCCAGCAACTCCGTCGACGGACCACGTCACTGCGGTGTTCGTAGTGTTCTGCACGGTAGCCGTAAATTGTGTTGTCGTGCTGACGGCGATGCTCACGGAAGTTTGATTCAGCGACACGCTCACTGCGGATGAGGGTGAAGGGCTAGCATTGTTCACTCCCTGACAACCAGCTAGCGTGAAAGCAATCGCCAAACTCAAAAAACAAGCGGGAATTCTCTCAGACGTCATGGCCTTCATAGGGTCTCGCCAATAAAATCAAGCTATAGATGGCATTCGAGCAGCTACAGTTGCCGACCTAGAGATCGATCGGCCGGCGAGACTTCGTGCGGGCAGGAGTGCTCGAATACAGGGTGGAGCGGAAAGATCTCAGGTAACTACTGTAGCCCGAGGTAAGGAAGCAACCTGGTTAAGAATTTTCGCGCGGAGACTTAGGTGCTACCCCAGCAATCTGGCGGCCTCTTTGGCGTAATAGGTAAGGAGGATGCTCGCCCCGGCGCGCCGGATGCTTAGCAGAGACTCCATCATGACGCGGTCGCGCTCGATCCATCCGTTGCGGGCCGCTGCTTCGATCATGGCGTACTCGCCGGAAACCTGATAAGCGGCGAGAGGCAAATCGAAGCGGTCGCGGGCGGCGGCGATGATGTCGAGATAAGGCATGGCAGGCTTGACCATGATCATGTCCGCGCCCTCTTCGACATCAAGTTCGATTTCGCGCATGGCCTCCCGCAGATTGGCTCCATCCATCTGATAGGAACGGCGGTCGCCAAATTGCGGCGCCGAGTCAGCGGCTTCGCGAAACGGGCCGTAGAAGCCGGAAGCAAACTTCGCCGCATACGAAAGGATCGGGATGTTGGTGAAGTCGGCTTCATCGAGCGCGCGGCGGATCGCAGCGACGCGGCCATCCATCATGTCCGAGGGAGCAATAATGTCGATGCCGGCCCGGGTGAGCGAGACCGCCGTACGCGCCAGCAGTTCGAGGCTCGAGTCATTGTCAATTTCAAATTTGGTATCAACCACGCTGGCCACGATTGCAGCCAGTTCTTCGATCACTTTTTCTTTTTTCTCGCCGCCCTTCACTACCCTCACGGCCGTTCCCTGCCGCGCGCTCAAAGCGTCTCTCGCGGCCGCCCCGAGGCATTGCGGAGTGGATCCATCCTTTACCACCCCGCAGTGCCCGTGAGACATGTATTCGCAAAGACAAACGTCGCCCATCAGGATCAGGTCAGGAACTTCGCGCTTCAGCGCACGCGCGGCTTGCTGCACAATGCCGTCGTCCGCCCAGGCTCCTGTGGCTACTTCGTCCTTTTCGTCAGGAAGGCCAAAGAGAATGACCGAAGGCACGCCCAGCGATTGAACTTCGCGAGCCTCTTTTACCGCCTCATCCACCGACAGGTTAAACACCCCGGGCATGGAGCGGACTTCCTTGCGCACTCCCTCGCCCGGGCAAACAAACATAGGGTAGACGAAGGCGTCGGGAGTAAGACGGGTTTCACGCACCAGGTTGCGAATCTGGTCCGTGCGGCGGAGACGACGAAGACGCGTCACAGGGAAGGCCATAAGGCACCAGGGATTTCTGAGCGTGGAAGCCGATCCTAAAATGGCGATGGACCAGTGGCCGAGATCCCGCCGAGCCGGGAACGCCACTCCACTCTCAAACCAATTCTAGCAGGAGAGATCAGCCCGGAGGTCGAACCGAACATTGGCCGTTTCGCCCGGAGAAACTAGCAGGTCTTGGCACTGAAGGAGTATGACGAAAGTAACGCTGCGGCCTTCGAAAGCAATCTGGATCGTCATTTTCCTCCATAGAATGGAGGCGGATGAGTCTGTTTAGACGGAATCGCTGGTTTGTGCTGGCTGGCGTTGTCACGCTCGCCTTCACCGTGGTGTCGCTCGCGATGCCGCGGGGCCCAGCGCTGACTGCAATCATCGATTTTGGTTATCTTCTGATCGCTTTGACGATCGCGGTGACCATGCTGTTGAATGCGTGGTCGGCTCAGGGTGCAGCCCGTCGCTTCTGGGCCCTGATGGGGTTCGGATACCTGCTGTGGACTTTCAATCAGGGAGGATGGGCGTACTACGAAGTGCTTTGGCGCAAGACCGTTCCCGATCCCTGGTCGATGGATATATTTCTGTTTCTGCATCTGGTTCCGATGATCGCGGCGGTTGGGTTACGCCCGCATCGCTCAGAAAGCGAACTGAAATTCCGCGTAGGTACCCTGGATTTCCTCCTGCTGATGGTTTGGTGGGTTTTCCTCTACGCCTTTGTCGTCTTTCCTTCGCAATATGTTTCGGTGAACGTGCCGGAATATGACAGGAATTTCGGCGCCCTCTATTTGGTGGAAAGCGGCGTGCTGGTATTGGTGCTGGGCGCCGTTGCCCGCGGAGCTCCCCGCGGATGGAAAGAGATATACCTGAACCTGATGGCGGCAAGCGCTTTCTATGCCATTGCTTCGCAAGCAGTCAACGTGGCGGTCACCAGTGGACACTACTATTCCGGCAGTCTCTACGACGTTCCGCTCGTAGGAGCCGTGAGTTGGATGGCGGCAACCATCCTGAGCGCGCGCGAATGGCGGTTGGAGGTGGCGCAGCCTAAGGGAGAAGACACGTGGAGCACGATGTCGCTTCGCCTGGCGATGTTGGCAATTCTTTCGCTGCCCGTCTTGGGCCTGTGGGCATTCCTCTGGGACAACTCCCCGCCAACGACTCGTATGTTTCGCATGTTCACGGTCCTGACCGCAATGCTGGTTCTAGGTGTTTTCGTTTTCATACGCCAGTATCTTCAGGATCAGGCTCTCATCCATCTGCTGGAAGATTCGCGCCGTAGTTTTGAGAACGAACAGCGACTGCAGAGCCATTTGGTACAGCGAGAAAAATTAGCCTCTCTCGGTCAGTTGGTCGCCGGTGCTGCGCATGAGATCGATCACCCCCTGAATGCAATCATGGGATACTCGGAGAAACTATGGTCCAATCAGCGGTTGACCGGTGAGCAGGATACCTTGGTCCGCAAGATCGTCCATCATTCCCAACGGACTCGCGATCTGATCTCGAATCTCCTCAGCTTCGCACAGCAAAGCTCCGGCGAAAAGATGATGGTGGATGTGTCGGCTCTGCTGCAGCGGAGCGTGCATATGCAGGAACTGCAGCGGCACGATCAGAAAATCCGTATCGAAACTTCGTTTGAGCAGAACCTGCCAAGGGTTTGGGGGGATGGCCACCAATTGTTCCAGGTGTTCGTTCAGATCGTCGAGAACGCGTTGGACGCGCTGGAGGAAGCTGGCGGGGGATTGCTTCGGGTCACCGCCCATGTGCAAGGGGACGAAGTGGTGGTTCATTTCTCCGATAGCGGCCCAGGCATCAAAGAGCCGCATCTCGTCTTCGACCCTTTCTACACCACCAAGCCGATCGGCAAAGGCACAGGCTTGGGACTGAGCGCAGCCTATGGCGTGGTGCAGGATCATCGAGGACAAATTACCTGCCAGAATAATCCCGAAGGCGGCGCCACGTTCATGCTCCGCCTTCCCGTCGCGAGCCAGAGCAGCCCCAACGCTCTTGCAGCGCACTCGTAGAACCACCCCGCTATTCCTGTAACATAATCTGCGATGTCTTCCCCGCTCATCCACAACTCGGCGCGAGTGTTGGAGTTCGACGCTCTTCGCGAACTGCTCCGCGGCTACGCCTCTTCGCCCCTGGGGCAGGCGAGAATTGCCGCGCTCGCTCCTTCCATTGATTCCCAGTGGATTGCAGAGCAACAGGAGCTGAGCGAGGAAGTGCGCGAGTTCCGCCGCGTAGGTGGACGATTCGAGTTTTCCGGCTTGCTGGATATCTCCCAATTGGTGAAGAAATCCCGCATCGCGGGCGCCGTCCTGGAAACCACTGAGATTCGGGATGTTGTGTTAGTCGTCGACCGCGCCGCGGAGTGGCGCGAGATCGCTTTGCATCCTCCAGCAAATATGCGGACGGATTGGCAGCGAACGCGACTGCTTTCCGAAAGCGTCCTCGACTTCGCAGAATTCCTGAAGCTTTTCCGCAACAAGATTCAGCCCGATGGAACGCTGGAAGACCGCGCTTCTCCGGAACTGGCCCGAATTCGCCGCGAGATAGAACGCCAGCGGCGTGTGATTCAGGAATCGCTGCGCGGATATTTGCGCAAGCTGTCCGAAGGCGGCACGGTGCAGGAAGAACTGGTGACGATCCGCGGCGAGCGCTTTGTCATCCCGGTAAAGGTCGAGCAGAGGCGGCGTGTACAAGGCGTTGTGCATGGGGCCAGTTCCAGCGGTCAAACCGTCTTTGTCGAACCGCTGGAAACCATTGAGCAGAACAACGACCTGGTGCGCTTGCTCGATGAAGAACTGGCGGAGATTCATCGCATCCTGCTCGAGATGACGCGCCGCATCGGCAAGAACGCGGATGTCATTCTGGCGTCGGTCGATGTTCTCGCGGAATTGGAACTACAGTTTGCCAAAGCTCGCTTCGCCGAAGACTACAACTGCGTGGCCGTGCAGCTAAGCAGGGAAACACCCGGGCGGATGATTCTGCACAATGCAAGGCACCCGCTGCTGGAGCGCAATCTAAAGCTCAAAGGCGCAGCCGTAGTTCCCGTCACTGTGGAGCTCGAAGGCGAACGTCGTCAGCTGGTAATCACCGGCCCCAACACGGGCGGAAAGACCGTTACTCTCAAGACGATTGGCTTGCTGGCCTTGATGGCACAGTCGGGAATTCCAGTGCCCGCCGATCGCGCGGAAATGCCCGTGTTCGATGCGGTCCTCGCTGATATCGGCGACTATCAATCGATCGAGCAGAACCTCTCGACGTTTTCCGCGCACGTGACCAACATCGATTTCATTTCGCGAACAGCCTCTCCGGAATCGCTCGTCCTTCTGGATGAACTCGGATCCGCTACCGATCCTGAAGAAGGTGCGGCTCTGGCGGTAGCAATTGCCGCACACTTTGGTCGCATCGGCTGCATGACCGTGATCTCGACGCATCACACATCTCTGAAAGTTTATGGCGCCAATACCGCCGGCGTGATCAACGCTTCGGTAGGATTCGATGAACGGACGCTGCAGCCGACCTACGAATTGAAAATCGGAGTGCCCGGAGCGTCAGCCGGAATCAACATCGCCCAGCGCCTGGGACTGAATCCAGAAATTATCCATTCGGCGCGAGCGAAGCTGGGAACGCAAGCCCGCGATGTAGGCGAATTTCTGGACCGGCTTCACGCCGCGTTGCGCGACGCCGAAGGCGAGCGCCTGCGGCTAAAGACGCGCGAGCAGGAATTAGAACGAGAGAAAACATTTCTTGCGGCCGAAGGCAGGAAAGAACAGCAGGCCAAGCTCCGCGAAATGGAGAAGAAGCTGGAGAGCGTGCTGCGCGACTTCGAGTACCACGCCCGCGAGGCGGTAAATGCCATCCAGGACAAAGCCGCGGCACAGAAGGTCGCGAAAGATGCCGAGCGGCGAGTCGCCAAATTACGTCGGGAATTCCGCGAGCAGTTCGATTCCACGGTAGTCGCCCACGCCAGCGGCGCTGATCAAGGCGATCCGCATGCCGAGCCGCAAGTGGTGAAATACGTTTCACAAGGCGACACCGTCAAGCTGAAGTCCACGGGCCGCGCCGCAACCGTCTTGCGCAAGTTGGATGACTCCCACTTTGAAGTGGCGATCGGCGCGATGAAGATGAAGATCGCACGCGACGACATCGCCGCGGTGATCACCGCGGCTCGAGCGGCAGAGTCTCCGGTGAAAGCGGCGCGGGCGCGTGGAATTTCCGTGTCGCTCGAAGACGAAGGCCAAAACGCGCCCTCGGAGATCAACGTCATCGGCTATAACGTCGACGACGCCACGCGCGAAGTGCAGAAGTTCGTGGACCGCGCATTTTTAGCCGGCCTGCCGCGGGTACGCGTGGTCCACGGCAGCGGCATGGGTATTCTCCGCAAAGCCCTTCGGCAAGCCTTGCAGCAGCATCCGCACGTGGAGTCCGTTGCCGAACCTCCGCAGAATGAGGGCGGCGGCGGGGCTACGGTGGTGGAGTTAAGAGTGTGAACAGGGATCCGCGACCGCTTTTCCTCTATCGTCAACGGAATAGTGGTTTCTTCCACAGTTTTTCCGCAACCGAACTCAACAGCTATATTCCAAATACCGGCTTTGTAGCTCACAATTCCAAGGGATAGTTGTGTCTTCCATCCATGCCCAGCACTGAAGATTTCAAAGAGACGGTGAAGCAGCAGGCGGACATCGTCCGCATTATCGGCGACTACATCAAGCTGAAAAAAGCTGGAGCGCAGAACTTTTCGGGGCTTTGTCCCTTTCACGGCGAGAAGACGCCGTCGTTTTCAGTGCACGCCACGCGGCAGTTCTACCACTGCTTCGGCTGCGGCGTCTCCGGGGACGTCTTCAGCTTCGTGCAGAAAATCGAGAACATCACCTTCCCCGAAGCCGTGCGTCTGGTGGCGCAAAAGCTGGGCATTCCCCTGCCCAAGGCCACGTATTCGAGTCCGGCAGAGGCGAAAGAAGCGAAGCTCCGGGCTCAGCTGCTTGATGTTCAAGAGCGAGCGGCCGCATTTTTCCAGGAATGTTTGAAGCGTCCAGAAGGCGCGCGGGCGCGCGAGTATTTACAGGGCCGCGGGCTCGATGAAGACACAATCAGGAGCTTTCGCGTCGGGTATGCCCCAGACTCCGGCTTCCTGCTGCGCGATCGCCTGGCAAACGAGTTCGGCGAAGAGGTGTTGCGCGAGAGCGGATTGTTCTCATGGAAACAAACCGAGGGTGCCCCGTCCTTGTCCGTCCGCTCTTTGGACGGACAGGGCGGGGGTTCTGATTCGACAACGACCGTGGAAGCCAAGGGCCGGAAACCAGAAACTGGGAACCGGAAACTGGAAGCCGCGATGTACTCCAAGTTCCGCAACCGCGTCATGTTTCCCATTAGCAACGAAGCTGGGAAAATCATCGCCTTCACCGGACGCACGCTCGCGACCGACGAGAAAGCTGGCCCAAAGTATTTGAATTCGCCGGAGACTGCGATTTATTCGAAAGGCCGCGTGCTCTTCAATCTTGACAAGGCAAAAGAATGGATCCGCAAAGAATACGCCATCCTCGTCGAGGGCCAGATGGATTGCATTTCCGTTTATGCCGCCGGCTTTCACAATGTGATCGCCAGCTCCGGCACGGCGTTCACCGAGATCCAGGCGAAGCTACTGGGCCGTTTCAGCAAGAACGTTGTGGTCAACTTCGATCCCGATACCGCCGGAGCCAAGGCGACCGAACGCACACTTGGATTGCTGGTGGAAGAAGATTTTCAGATCAAGGTCCTGACGCTGGAGCAAGGGTTTGATCCCGATCTCTACATCCGGCGCAAGGGCAAGGACGCCTACGGCGCGGCGCTGCGCAGCTCGCAAAAATATTTCGACTACTTGATCGAACGCGCGCGAACTCATTTTCCCGTGCGCAGCGCAGAAGGCAAAGTGAAGGCGGTGAACTATCTTTTGCCCCACATCCAGCGCGTGCCCAGCCGGATTGTGCGCGATGAGTTAGGCCAGGAAATTGCCCAGAAGCTGGGAATCGATTCGTCAGTCCTGCGCCAGGAGTTGCGCCATGTCGCTGCTGATCGTTCCGCCGCTGCGGTGAAGGCACCAGCAGATGCGCAAGCCACTGACGCCGAGCGCATTCTCATACGAGCGCTGGCCTCGGCGCGGCAGATGCAATCAGGGTCCGAGCATTTTTCTGCACGCGATGGCGCGGACGAGGAGTTCGATCCCGCGCGCCAGGCGCAATACGCTTTCCAGAGTGAAGCCCTGCATCGTGGGATGGCGACTGAGTCGCTGGTTCAGGCACTGCTCAATGCCGGCGCCGCGACTGCCGATGTAATGGATGTGCCCCAGGTTGAATCGGATCGCCGCTTACTCGCTTCGATTCTGTTGAAGGAAGACGAGGAACTCACGCCCGAACTTCTGGAACGCGCCGTCCGGGCGCTGCGGAAAATTCATTTCAAACGCGATATGGCGCGAGTTCTACGAGAGTTGCAGTCGGAAAAAGGTCAGGACTCCGTGCAGAGAAATCAGCTGCTTCGCGAACTGGAGCGGATCAAGCGAGCCTTGATGGATCCGAGCTTGCCAGCAGAGGGCGACGATGCCGCCTGAATGGCAGAACGCACGTAAATCATGAAACAAAAACGCTGTTAAAACCATCTAAGTATTTAGCGGAGTTAGAGATAGCGGCGGGCGAGAGAGATTTCGGCGGGCAAGTGATAGACCGGGCAGCACTTATGTGCTAAACTCTGTAAGTTTGTGCTAGGTGCACAACTCCGCGCTACCCCAGATTCCCACCTGTGAGAACGCTACGATACGCTCCCTCGCGAGCGAATTGAAGAATTTGAGGAACACCTCTTGGCTCTTGAAGACAAGTACGACGACATAAAAAAGCTGGTCGATGCCGGGAAAGAGAAGGGATATCTCACTTACGACCAGGTCAATGACCTGATCCCGCACGATGTGCACAGTCCCGAAGACCTGGACGACCTGCTGACTACGATTGGCACGCAAGGCATCGACGTGCTGGAGGGCCCGAAACTGCCCTCCGCCGCGCTCGATAAGAAATTCGATGAAGGCGAAGAGGGCGAGGATGTTGAACTCGACCTCACGCCCGGCGCTCTGGAAAAAACTAACGATCCCGTCCGCATGTATTTGCGCGAGATGGGAACCGTTCCCTTGCTCACGCGCGAAGGCGAAGTGGAAATCGCCAAGCGCATCGAGCGCGGCCAGATCCGTGTGCTCAAGGCGCTCTCGCGATCTCCCATCGTGATTCACGAATTGCTGGCGATGGGTGAAGACCTCAAGAAAGGTGTGCGCTCCATCAAGGAAGTCGTGACCTTCGATGAGGAGGAGATCACCGACGAAATCCTGCAGAACCGGTTGAACGAATTTACCGGCAAGATCGACGCCATGGCGAAGCTGTACAAAAAAGTCGCCGTGGTGCAGGAAAAATACGCGGCCGTGTCGTTGAAGAAGCGTCCCAAGGACCATCGCCGCGCTCGCCGCAACTTTGCCCGCGCCATCGTCCGGGTTTCCATCGCGGTGCGCAAACTCGGCTTCACCAATGCCGAACGCAAGCGGCTGATCGACCGGGTCAACAAAACCGTCGACAGCATGCGGTCGCTCGATCGGCAGGCTCAGAACCTGGAGCGGAAAGCCGACGCCACGCGCAGCGAAGATCAAAAAAAAGAATATCGCCGCCAGGCACGCGCGGTGCGAACCGAGATTGAAAAACTCGAAGTCGAAGCCGGCCTGTTGTTCCAGGAGATCAAGCGCACGCAGCGCGAGATCATCCAGGGCGACATGGACGCGGAGCAGGCCAAGCGCGAGCTGATCGAGGCCAACCTCCGTCTCGTGGTTTCGATCGCGAAAAAATACACCAACCGCGGCCTGCAGTTCCTCGACCTGATTCAGGAAGGCAACATCGGCCTGATGAAGGCCGTCGACAAATTCGAATACCGCCGTGGCTATAAATTTTCTACCTATGCCACGTGGTGGATTCGGCAGGCGATTACCCGTGCCATCGCCGATCAGGCTCGTACGATCCGCATCCCGGTGCACATGATCGAGACGATCAACAAGCTGATCCGCACGTCGCGGCAGCTGGTGCAGGAGCTGGGACGCGAACCTACCAGCGAAGAGATCGCCAAGCGCATGGACATTCCGGTGGCGAAGGTGCGCAAGGTGCTGAAGATCGCGCAGGAGCCGATCTCCCTCGAAACGCCGATTGGCGAAGAGGAAGATTCCCATCTTGGCGACTTCATCGAAGACCGCGCCGTCGTCTCGCCAGCCGAAGCGGTGATCAACGTGAACCTCAAGGATCAGACAGGACAGGTCCTGCGCACGTTGACCCCGCGCGAAGAAAAAGTCATCAAGATGCGCTTCGGTCTCGAAGACGGCAGCGAGCACACGTTGGAAGAGGTCGGGCAATCGTTCGCGGTAACCCGCGAACGCATCCGCCAGATCGAAGCCAAGGCGTTGCGCAAACTGCGGCATCCCTCGCGCTCGCGGAAGTTAAGAGCGTTTATGGATGGAGTTAGAGACTAAGCGACTCGTCTTAGCCGCGAAGCGGCGGGATAATGCAGCCCAGGGCGCAAGCCCTGGGTTTTCGTTTTGGGGCGCGCCGCGCGATTCCGCGGAATTTGTTTAACACCGTATAAGTCATTGAATGAAGGTCCATGAAATCGTAAGTCATTGAATCGATTGAAGGGCTGCCAGGTCAAGAAAAGTTCCTTCTGAGTTTTCCTCAGACTTCCACAAGGAAGTCCTATCGTCCACAGTTTCTGCACAAGGACGAAATGTTTTTCGGTTGCGGCGCGCAACAATCTGCCGCACAGTGGGTTCACCGAAAACGTAGGACCTTCTGGGGCTTGCCACGATGATTGTGGCCAGGCTGGCGGCAGACCGGCGATTCTCGAGGGTGAATTGCCGGGGGAAAATCGGAAGCGCGTGAGCGCACGCCGGTTGCCCGGGCATTGCGGCCTCCTCCACTTCCCGCTCTGTGAGCTGGGTTGGGCTGCTGGCTAACCGCAGAAGTTGCCGGGTAGTGATTCCTGGAATCGCGGCTCGGCAACCGCACTGGTAAATGTGGCGCTCACTCGGTGAGTGCTGTCGGATCGGTGCTGTCGTCCCGCAGCCGAAAGCGGCGGGAAGGTAAGCTTCGAAGGTCCACGAACGATGCGGCTCGAGGGTGGCTGGCCCTCGGGCCGCATTTGTTTTGACAGCGTTTTGCCTCTGCGTTTGCTACGGATTTTTACGGATCAACGCGGATCATTTACTCCTTCAACACGCAAGTCTCTTACGGCGGCGCAAGAAGTCCTGTTAAGGACTGGTTTTCTCGGGGCTTCCACAGGATATCGAGGCGGTTCACAGCTTCTGCACAATTCATTTTGCGCTTCGCTTTATATTCGCTTATGCTAGGCGGAGAAGTCCGGCAAAGTTCTGTACGGAAAACATGGCGACCACGGACTACAACATCAGCACGCTACCGGCGAACGTAGAGGCCGAGCGCTCGATTCTGGGCGCGATCCTGCTCGACAACTTTGCTTACAACCAGGCGGCGGAGCATTTGCGGATCGAGGATTTTTCGCTCGATTCGCACCGGCGGATTTACGGGCGCATGGTCGATCTGGCGGAATCGTCGCGTCCCATCGACATGATCACGCTGATTGATGAGCTGGATCGGCACAAGGATCTGCAGGCGATCGGGGATGTGGGCTACGTGTCGAGCCTGCTGGATGGCGTGCCGGACCGGCCGAGCATTGAGCATTACGTCAAGATCGTCCGCGACAAGGCGCTGCTGCGCGGGCTGATTCATGCGGCGAATACCGCGATTGCGCGGGCGGCGGATCAATCCGACGCGGCGGAGGAAGTGCTGAGCGACGCCGAGGCGGCGATCTTTCAGCTTTCGGAAAAGCGCATTGGGCGCGGCTTCATGGGCGTGCAAGAGATTGTGCGGGAGTCGTTTGGGTCGGTCGATGCGCTGCTGCAGCGCGGCCAGCGGATTACCGGCTTGGCCACCCACTATACCGACTTGGATGAGATGACCAGCGGACTGCAGAGGTCCGATCTGGTGATCATTGCGGCGCGGCCCTCGATGGGCAAGACCGCATTCGCCATGAATATTGCGGAAAATGCCGCGGTGGAAGATCAGCAGGTGGTGGGAGTGTTTTCGCTGGAAATGTCGCGCGAGGCGCTGCTGATGCGCTTGCTGTGTTCGCAGGCGAAAGTGGATGCGCACAAGATGCGTACCGGTTCGCTGTGGCAGGATGACACGCGCAAGGTGGTACGCGCCATGGAACAGTTGGCGCACGCGCCGATTTTCATCGATGACACTCCTGGGATTTCGCTGAGTGAGATGCGGGCGAAGGCACGGCGGTTGAAGCAATCACAGGGCAAACTGGATCTTCTCATCGTGGATTATCTCCAGCTCATGTCGGGCGGGAGCAAGCGCTATGAAAACCGCACGCAGGAAGTGTCGGCAATTTCGCGCGGACTGAAGGCGCTGGCGAAGGAACTCAGCGTCCCGGTGATTGCGCTCTCGCAGTTGAGCCGCGCGCCGGAGAGCCGTGGCGGAGATCATCGTCCGCAACTCGCCGATCTGCGCGAGTCGGGATCGATTGAGCAGGATGCGGACCTGGTGATGTTCATCTTCCGCGAAGAGGTTTACAAGCAGGACGATCCCGATCTGCAAGGAAAAGCAGAGATCATTATTTCCAAACAGCGCAACGGTCCGATCGGCAGAGTGACCTTGGCGTTCCTGAAAAGTTGCACCAGATTCGAGACAATGGTGGAAGGCGGTCTGCCGCCCGAGGAGTAACTTACGAGGTACAGGAATGCCTGTAGTTTTCCGGGGTAAGTACCTTACGAGCATTAACTTGCGTTCGGCATCAGCCGCTGTGGAAAAGCTTGTGGAATTGCAGACTGTGCGAAAAATGCCTGGAGGCAAAGGCGGGTGAGGTAAATCACCACATTCGGGTTTGGAACCCCTAAGGTCATGAATGATAACCAGTTAGACAATTCACTCGCTGTTAACATGAGCTGGACCCGGAAGACCACAGGTCATTCCTATTTTGGCGTTTTGCACATTTAGCCGTTCCTGACCTTCCGATTTTCAGCCCCGACGCTGTCAATCACTGTCTTCTCCCACCTTCAGCACGGCCAGAAAAGCCTCTTGGGGTATATCGACGCGGCCGATGCGCTTCATTCGTTTCTTGCCTTCCTTCTGCTTTTCGAGCAGCTTCCGTTTTCGCGAGATGTCGCCTCCGTAGCATTTGGCCAAGACGTTTTTGCGCATGGCGGAAACGGTTTCGCGGGCGATGATTTTCGCGCCGATGGACGCCTGAATGGGAACTTCGAACATTTGGCGAGGAATGAGTTGCCGCATTTTTGTGACTAACGCTTTGCCGCGTTCGTACGCGAAATCGCGATGCACGATGATGGAAAGAGCGTCGACGGGTTCGCCTGCCACCAGGATGTCGAGCTTGACCATGGGCGACTCCCAGTAGTCGGCAAGGTGATAGTCGAGCGAAGCATAGCCGCGAGAGACCGACTTCAGGCGATCGTAAAAATCGAGAACGATTTCGTTCAGCGGTAGCTCATAGTGCAACATCACGCGAGACGAACTGACATATTCGAAGGTCTTCTGCTTGCCGCGCTTGTCTTCCACGAGCTTCAGAATTCCACCGACGTATTCTTCGTTGGTGAGGATTGTGGCGAGAATCACCGGCTCCTGGATCTTGGCAATCTCGCTGGGATCGGGCCAGCGTGAAGGATTATCGACTTCGATCAATTCGCCGTCGGTCTTGGTGATCTTGTAACGCACGCCCGGCGCGGTGGTGATGAGCTCGAGGGCGAATTCGCGCTCCAGGCGCTCCTGAATAATCTCCATGTGCAGCAGGCCGAGGAAGCCGCAACGGAAGCCGAAGCCCAGGGCCACGGAACTTTCCGGTTCGAAGAAAAATGATGAATCATTCAGGCGCAGTTTTTCGAGAGCTTCGCGCAGGCGAGTGTGCTCGTGCGCGTCCACGGTGTAGAGACCGGCGAACACCATCGGCTTGATCTCTTCGAAGCCGGGAAGGGCGTCGAAGGCGGGGTTAGCGTCGTCGGTGATGGTGTCGCCAATTTTCGTGTCGGCGACGTTCTTGATATTCGCGATGACAAATCCGACTTCGCCGGCTTTCAACTCGTCGATCTCCACCGGCTTGGGCGTGAGTACGCCCAGTGTTTCTGCATCGAACGTCGTTCCGTTCGACCACAGCCGAATCCTCTGGCCCTTGCGCAGTGTTCCCTGAAAGACGCGGGTCAGAATAATCACGCCGCGGTAAGCATCGAACCAAGAGTCGAAGATGAGCGCCTGGAGGCGGTTATCAGGATTTCCCTTCGGCGGAGGGACGCGCTTCACAATGGCTTCGAGCACGTCGGGCACGCCCTGGCCGGTCTTAGCGCTGATCAGCACGGCATCGGAAGCGTCCAGCCCGACGGCGCTTTCGATCATCTCTTTCGTGCGTGGGATGTCGGCGCTTTGCAGATCGATCTTATTGATGACGGGAATAATTTCGAGACCATGATTAATCGCAAGGTAGGAGTTGGCGAGCGTCTGCGCTTCGACACCTTGTGATGCGTCGACCACCAGCAACGCGCCTTCGCACGAGGCGAGCGAGCGCGATACTTCATAAGAAAAATCCACGTGGCCGGGCGTGTCGATCAGGTTGAGCTGATACGTCTGGCCGTCGTGCGCCGTGTACATCATGCGGACGGCGTGGGCCTTGATGGTGATGCCGCGTTCACGCTCCAAATCCATGGAGTCGAGCACCTGCGCTTGCATCTCGCGCGCGGTGAGCGAGCCGGTCAGCTCGAGCAGCCGATCGGCCAGCGTGGATTTACCGTGGTCGATATGCGCGATGATGGCAAAGTTGCGGAGGAAAGCGGCGTCCATAGGATGTGGGCTAACCTTTGATTTTAGCAGGCGGGAGGCGGTTCTCTCTGCCGGGCCGCTCAGTTAGCATGCGAGTATGAACGAAGCTGCGTTCACTGCGATCGATCACGTTCAACTTGCGATGCCTCCCGGCGAAGAAGGCAAGGCGCGCGCCTTCTATGCAGGAATGCTGGGAATGATGGAGGTGCCGAAGCCTTCGGAGCTGGCCAAGCGCGGCGGATGCTGGTTTGCAAGCGGCAGCGTGCAACTCCATCTCGGAGTGGAGCACGACTTCCGTCCCGCCAGGAAGGCGCACCCAGCGCTTCGCTGCGCTGACTATGAGGAGCTCGTGAAGCGACTCCGAGACGCGGGAGTCGAGGTGAGCGAACCTGACGATATCCCGGATGTAAAGCGTTGTCATGTTCACGATCCGTTCGGGAATCGACTCGAGTTGATCGGTGGCTAGGGTTCACGTTCGGGGGTCGCTGAGAATCTCCTGATCCGTTACAATCCTGCGACCAGATTTCTTCCGGGAGGTGGTGTGTATGCGGAAGGTTTTTCTTACAGTCGTCTGCCTTGTGATCACGGTTTGCATCGCCTCCGCTCAAACTCTTTCGCCGCAGGTACGTGCCTTTGTGAAGGTGGACGCGCCGGTGGTCGCACTCACGCATGTACGCGTGATTGACGGGACGGGCGCAGCCGCGCGCGAAGATCAGACGGTCGTGATCGCACAAGGGAAGATCGAATCGGTGTCCGACGGGGCGTCGGCGAATGTTCCCAAGGATGCGCAGGTGCTCGAGCTGCACGGGTACACGGTGATTCCCGGCCTGGTGGGCATGCACGATCATATGTTCTATCCCATGGGCAACGGAATCTATGGCGAGATGGCGTACAGCTTTCCCCGCTTGTACCTGGCTGGTGGAGTCACGACGATCCGTACCACGGGGGCACTCGAGCCCTACACCGATGTCGAGTTGAAGAAGCAGATTGATAGAGGCCAAACGCCCGGGCCGAAGATTCATGTGACCGGACCGTATCTTGAAGGCGCGGGCAGCTGGGCGTTGCAGATGCACCAGCTCAACGGGCCGGAAGACGCCACGAAGACGGTCAACTACTGGCTGGATGAAGGCGTGGACAATTTCAAAGCCTACAATTTTCTTACTCGTGCCGAACTGGACGCTGCCATAAAGGCGGCGCACAGCCGCGGCGCAAAGGTCACCGGCCATCTATGCTCAATCGGGTTTCGCGAAGCTGCGGCGCTGGGCATTGATGACCTAGAACATGGTCTCCTGGTGGATACAGAATTCTTTCCGGAGAAAAAGCCCGACGAGTGCCCGCACATTACGGACGAATTCGCGCGCTACGCCAAGCTGGATTTGGAATCCGCAGCGGTGCACGACATGATCCTAGATCTGGTTCAGCACCACGTGGCGGTTACTTCTACGTTGCCGGTATTCGAATTGTTCGTGCCCGGGCGGCCGACGCTCCAGGCGCGAGTGCTCGATACTCTAACTCCGGACGCGCGGAGCGCTGTGCTCACCAACAAGCTTCTGGCCGGCGACGAAGCGACGATCCGCAAGCGCTACGGAGCGGATGGTTCGCCGATGGGAGGGGCATTCAAGAAAGAAATGGAATTCGAGCGCGCCTTCGTGAAGGCAGGAGGTCTGCTGATGGGCGGGCTCGATCCCACGGGGATGGGCGGAATTGTGGCGGGTTTTGGAGATCAGCGCGAAGTGGAATTGCTGGTGGAAGCGGGGTTCACGCCGCTGGAGGCGATTCATATCGCGACCGCAAATGGCGCGGAATATCTCGGCGAACTAGATCGCATTGGCACAATCGCGGCGGGCAAGCAAGCGGACCTTGTCGTGATCAAGGGCGATCCATCGAAACAGATCGCGGACATTGAGAACGTGGAGACGGTTTTCAAAGACGGAGTCGGCTATGATTCCGCCAAACTGATCGAATCGGCGCGCGGCATGGTGGGAAGCAGATAGTGCCGAGTACCTGGTACCGAGTATCGAGAGTTTGCGTTGCTGGCAGGCGTTGGATTTTGCTCGGTACTCGCAACTCGGGACCCGGTATTCTTGGTTAGAATTCAGATCACATGCTGATTCTCGCCTCCGCCTCACCGCGCCGTCAGGAGTTGCTGCGCAACGCGGGCATTCCGTTTAGGGTGCAGCCCGCCGATATCGATGAGAGCCCACGCGTGGGCGAGGGCGCCCAGGAATGTGCCGAGCGGCTGGCGCGGGAAAAAGCGCTGGCGGTTTTTCAGGCCCATCCGCAGAGTTATGTTCTCGGCGCGGATACCATCGTGGTGGTCGATGACACGATCCTCGGAAAGCCGCGTGATGCTAACGATGCAGCCCAGATGTTGCGGCTGCTGTCGGGGAGGACGCATGCAGTGATCACCGGAGTATGCGTGGTGGGGCCGGATGCCGTCGGTTCAGTTGTCAGTTGCCAGTTGCTAGTTGCCAGTAGAACAGAAACTGCCTCCGAGACAACGCTGGTGACATTCTGCGAAATTTCTGAGAGTGAGATTCGCGACTACGTGGCCACCGGCGAACCGATGGATAAGGCCGGGGCTTACGGGATCCAAGGGATCGCTTCGCGCTGGATTCCGCGCATCGAAGGCGACTATAGCAACGTGGTGGGGCTTCCGGTGGCACGGGTGTATGCCATGCTGCGCGAGCGAGGAGCGGTCTGAAATACTTCTTTGCAGGTCAGTGATGCAGGTCAATAAAAGCAGAGCAACGGGCGATTAGGTTTTTTTCTCTTCTTCTTTCTTGGCTGTCTTGTCGGCGTCGCCTTCTTTTTCTCCTTCTTTCATTGCAGCCTTGAAATTGCGGATGCCTTCACCGATCCCTTTGCCGACGGCGGCAAACTTGCTCGTCCCGAAGAGCAGGAGGGCGATCGCGATCACTAAGAGCCAATGAAACGGCGAAAATTCACCCATAACTCCTCCATCTCACTCCGGGACATAACTTGCACATAAGTCAAGCGAAGTTGCTAATAAAATTCTAGGCTACGCTACCGGCGGAGTCAAAGAAGCGCTAAACACTCTCGATCATGCCCGCGAGGAGCAGCGCGCGTCGAGGCAGCTCGGAAATGACGATGAACTCGTGCAGGGCGTGCGCTCCCTCGCCCACACCGCCCAGGCCATCGAGAGTGGGAATCCCTATGCCGGCGGTGAAGTTGCCGTCAGAGCCGCCGCCGACTGCCGCTTCTTCCAGCTTCCATCCCACTTGGTTGGCAACCTGCTGAGCTCTCTTATACAGCGCGGCAACTCCGGGGGTTCGTTCCATGGGAAGGCGGTTAATGCCTCCTGAAATCTCGAGCTTGCAACGTTTGTCAAAGGGCTTGAGAGAATGAAATTTGCGATCGAGTCCGGAGGCTTGCTTTGCGCGCTTAATGCGCACATCAATGCCGGCAGAGGCCTCGGCGGCAATCACATTGGTGCGCGTTCCGCCCTCGATCACGCCTGCGTTTACCGACAGGCCTGCTGGCAGATCATTCAGTTTGGAGACGACTGCAATCTGCCGCGCCAGTTCGAGAATCGCGCTGTGTCCTTTGCCAGGATCGAGGCCGGCATGCGCGGCGACGCCTTTGACACGCAATGTGTACTCGCCGACGCCTTTGCGCGCAGTCTTGACGGCACCGCGAAGTCCGGCGGCGGGCTCCAGCACCAGCACTCCGGCGGACTTTCTGGCCAGCGCCTCGGTGATCGCGCGGGAAGAGTGGCTGCCGATTTCTTCATCGGAAACCAGAAAAACCGTGACCGGCCGTGGAACTGCGGCGTGCCAGGCCTGCAGCGCTTCGATAGCATGGAGCATAAGTGCGATGCCCGATTTCATATCGAGAACCCCGGGTCCGAGCAAACGCCCACTCTCGATCTTGCACGGCATGTTCGCCAAAGTACCAAGTGGATAAACCGTGTCGTAATGCCCCAGGAGCAGGACTGGTTTGCGCTTTGCGAGTGCGAGGGCGCCGGCGCCGTCGAAATCGATCTGCAAACTGTCGCCGAAGTCGTGACTGCGATGGAAGCGAGCGCGTCCTCCGAGCGCCTCGAACTTCTGCGCCAGAATGGCGGCAGTTCTGTCGAGTGCTGGCTTGTCGTCGCTGGGCGATTCGATTTCGACCAGCTGCCGGATGGTCTCGACAATCCGGTTCTGACGCTCCTCGAAGTAGCGCAGGCGGTCCGGCCCTACGCTGGATGGGACAACTGTCGGTCTTGCAGTTTTCTTACTCGCCACGATTCCCCTTTGCTGACTCAAGTCTCCTGCGCTGCCGGGAACACAACGCGGTACAGTATAATCTTCAGGCTGTTTGAGAGAATCCATGATTGAGACCACTCCACCCGTGAACGGCGCTCCGGCGGCTGTAGACAAGGTTGCGCTCGATATTCACGACATCCTTAAGATTCTGCCCCACCGCTATCCCTTGCTGCTGATCGATCGTGTGCTGGAGCTGAAGCGCAAAGAGAGAATCGTGGCCATCAAGAACGTCACCATCAACGAACCGTTTTTCAACGGCCATTTTCCGGGATTGCCGATTATGCCGGGTGTGCTGATTGTGGAAGCGATTGCGCAGGCAGGCGGAGCGCTGCTGCTTACGGAAGTGGATGACCGTAACAATAAAGTGATGGTCTTCACCGGCATCGAGCGCGCCAAGTTTCGCCGTCCGGTAAGCCCGGGCGATCAATTGCGGATCGAGGTGGAAGTGATGGGTTGGCGCGTCATCCCGCGCATGACTGCAGCTAAAATGCATGGAGTTGCGTTCGTTGCAGGCAAACGCGTGGCGGAAGCGACGGTGTCCTGTCAGCTCATCGATAGTTCGCGGGGACGAGGCGACGGATCTGACGGCGCGATTGCGGAATGAATCGAGCGGCTGTTGCCCGTTGTAACGGAAGCTCCCGATGATTCACTGAATCAAACATGAACGTTCATTCCACCGCGATCCATCCCACAGCCATCATTGATCCGAAAGCAAAAGTCCCATCATCTTGCCAGGTCGGTCCATATTGCGTTATCGGAGCTGACGTCGAACTGGGCGAGGGCTGCCGTCTGATATCGCACGTCACAATCGACGGACCAACGAAAATCGGGGCTGACAACGCATTCTTTCCCTTCTCCGCCATAGGCATGGCGCCGCAGGATGTTTCCTACCGGGGCGAGCCTACGAGGCTGGAGATTGGCGATCACAATGAGATTCGCGAGTGCGTGACCATCAGCCGCGGTACCGTGAAGGGTGGCGGACTCACTCGCGTCGGGAGTCATATTTTGATCATGGCCTACGCCCACATCGGACACGATAGCGTGATTGGCGACCACTGCATGCTGGTGAACGGCGCGACACTGGGCGGGCATGTCACGGTGGAAGAATGGGCGGTGGTCGGCGCGCTTTGCCCGGTACATCAGTTTGTACGCATTGGGGCGCATTCCTATGTCGGAGGTGGTACCACCATCACGCAGGATGTTTTGCCGTTTTCCATGACCTCAGCAGCACGCGACACGCACGCCTATGGAATGAATAAGGTTGGACTTGAGCGCCGCGGATTTTCGCCGGAGCGCATTCGAAAAATTCACCACGCCTATAAAACTTTGCTGGCGTCGAAGAGGAATACGTCGCAGGCGCTGGAGAAGCTGAAAGCCGAGGCGGATCGCGGCGAAGATGTGGACATGCTGATTCGCTTCATCGAAACGTCGGAGCGGGGAGTGATTAAGTGAGTGGTCAGTGATCAGTGGGCAGTCAAACCGCTGACCACTCGCCACTGGACACTGACCATTGATATGCAGCGTATCGGTCTCATCGCCGGTAACGGCAAGTTTCCTTTTCTTGTGCTCGACGCCGCGCGTGCCTCGGGATACGAAGTGGTCGTCATCGCCATCCAGGAAGAAGCTTTTCCGGAGATCGAGTCGCGCGGCGCGGCTTCCGTGCACTGGCTCTCGCTGGGAGAGCTTTCCAAGCTGATCGAAACATTTCAGCGCGAAGGGGTGAACCGCGCGGTGATGGCCGGGCAGGTGAAGCATAAACAGATTTTTTCTGCCATTCGGCCTGATTGGCGGCTGGCGAAGGTTTTACTCTCGCTGACCACGCGCAACACCGATAGTCTGCTCGGAGCCGTGGCCAAGGTCCTGGCGGAGGAAGGCATCACTTTGGAGAATTCAACCTGCCTTCTGGAGCCGCTACTGGCGAAGTCCGGCGTGGCCACGAGCCGCGCTCCCAGCGAGCAGGAACGAAAGAACATCGACTATGGTCGCACCGTGGCACGGCACATGGCGCAGCATGATATTGGCCAGACCGTGGTCATT
>CAVZPC010000008.1:0-84077 GCA_963777005.1 uncultured Acidobacteriaceae bacterium
GCGAGTTCGACTCCGTTTTGCAGGTGGCGAAACTCCGGACAGAGCGCGGCCGTGCCGGACATGGCCGCGTCTACGTGCAACCACAAATTATGTTGATGCGCGACGCGTACGATTTCGACGATCGGGTCCATTGCATTCGACGACGTCGTTCCGACGGTGGCGCAAACAAAGCAGGGAATCAGTCCGGCGCGCTTGTCAGCGTCAATCTGGCGCGCGAGAGCATCGGGGCGCATAGCGAACTTTTCATCGACTTCAATTAAGCGCAGATTGTCAACGCCAAGTCCTGCGATCATGGCTGCCTTCTCTAGCGAGGAGTGCGTCTGCGTGGATGCATAAGCAACGATGCGGCCGTCGCATCCTTTTTTATTGCTGCTGTAATTGGTAGCGCGTTCGCGGGCGGCCAATAGCGCGCATAGCGCGGCACTTGAGGCGGTATCCTGAATCACGCCTCCGCCGGTTTTGGACGACAGAAATTTCTCCGGCAAGCCGAGCATGGATACGAGCCAGTCGAGCACGTGCGTTTCCAGTTCCGTACACGCGGGGCTGGTAGACCACAGCATTCCCTGTACACCGAGTCCGGAAGAAAGAAGATCGCCAAGAATTCCAGGGCCAGAGGCGTTGCAGGGAAAGTATGCGAAAAAGTTTGGCGACTGCCAGTGCGTGACTCCGGGCAGGATCAGATGCTCGACATCTTTGAGTAAGGCTTCGAACGGCTCGCCATGTACGGGAGGATTTACTGGAAGCGAGGCGCGAATTTGCCCTGGCTTCGCCTGCGAGAGCACGGGGAGCGATTCAATGCGGGAGTGATAGTCGGCGATCCAGTCGACGACGGCGTGGCCGTAGCGGCGGAATTCGTCGGGCGTCATATGAAAAGATTTTTCTTCGGACACGGTGTCTCACCTCAGAGGATGAAACCAGAGCAGATCGTATCAGAGCAGATCAGTGTTCTCTCAACTCAATCGTCCGAAATACAATCGAGTCTTGTATTCGAAGGTCGCTCGTCCGGACACTGCGTGTGCATCGAAGATGCGTCGCAACTCGCGAAGCATGGGCGCGTATTGAGGATGATTTGGTCCCGGCGCATAAGACGACGACAGCAGGCGGCCCTCAATCCCGGTGTAGTCGAATTCCTGGCGCATCTCAAACTCTCGTTCCTGATAGGGGGCGGGATCGAAGAACTGATTCACCTCTGAGGTTGTCTTCTCGTGGCGGATGTCCTGATAGTCAGTGCCGTAGGTCAGCAACAGTTGCTCATAGTCGCGCAGGAACGCCGTCGAATCCGTGAGGCGCTCGTTCCACAGAAGCACCAGCCAACCGCCGGGGTTGAGAATGCGAACAAATTCGCGTCTTGCGCGCTCGCGGTTGAACCAGTGTGCGGCTTGCGCGGCGGTGACGAAATCCACGGCCTGAGACGGCAGAGTAGTAGCTTCGGCAGTTCCCGAGACGCTGGTAAACTTCGGAAATCCTGACAAGAGCCGTTCGCCGGCTTCGCGCATCTCGGCATTGGGCTCCACGGCAAAGACAGAATTTCCATTCTCCAGCATCATCCGCGACCAGATACCAGTTCCTGAGGCAACATCAGCCACTACATCAACTGGCTTGAGACCGCATTCGGTCTGCAGCGCCTGCAGCGCTTCCGGGGGATATCCGGGGCGGTAGAGGACATAGTTTTCGACGCGATCGGAGAATCGGCTGGTGGCATTGGAGGCTGGCATAAGATTCGAAAGCAGCAAGTTTTTTCATCTTGCCATAGCACCATTTTAATTGCACGATAGGGATATTGTCCTTCCCCGCCGGGTTCCCTGTACCTCAAGCCCGGCGATTTCAGTAGAGAATCTGAGAAGAAATAAGGGAAATTTCGTCTGGCGCTAAGTGCGATACCATTCCAAATGAGCCATGAGAGCGTGATGGAAGAATGAGAGTCGTGATCAAAGTCGGCACCAGCCTGATCGCTCCCGGCGGTCAGATCGACGCGAATATCCTGCGCTCCATGGTCGACCAGTTCGACCTTCGCAAGAATGAGTATCTGATCGTCACCTCCGGCGCGATCGCCGCGGGCATGTCGGGACTGGGATTGGGCAAGCGGCCGAACGATGTTCCGGGAATGCAGGCGTGCGCAGCGGTCGGGCAAAGCAAGCTGATGCATACGTATGAGCGGCTGTTTTTCGGCAAGAAGGTGGTCGCGCAACTCTTGCTTTCGAGTGATGACTTCACGTCGCCCGTGCGCTATCGCAACTTGCAGAACGCGCTGGCCGAGTTGCTTTCGCTGGGCGTGGTACCCATCGTGAATGAGAATGACAGCGTCAGTGTGCGCGAATTGGTGGGCGCTTTTGGCGACAACGACGAACTGAGTTCGTTGCTGGCCACGGCGGTGAAAGCGGACTGGCTTCTGCTGCTCACTGACGTGGACGGCTTTTATATGCCCGATCAAGGGAAAAGGTCAGGCAAGAAGCCGCGCCTGGTGCGGGTGGTACGCAAGCTGACCCCCGCGCTGGAAGCGCAATGCAATGGCAAGAGCACTCTGGGACGCGGAGGTATGATTTCCAAATTACGGGCGGCGAAGCTGGCTAGTGAGGCAGGCGTCCACGTGGCGATTGTAAATGGACGCCATCCGCAGGGGATCGCGATGGCCGTGGAACGCAAGATCGGAACCTATTTTCCTCCGTCAAAAGGGCGAAGCTAAATGGCGGTCACGGTTACTCAATCGATGTCCACGAAGGAGAAGCTGCTGCGTGCGCGTGGAGCTGCCGCGAAGCTGGCTTTGCTCTCCACTGGCGAGAAGAATGCGTTGTTGCTGGCGATGGCGGATGCGATTGAAGCCGATATCCAGATGATTCTCGCCGCGAACCGCGAGGACGTGGAAAGCTCCGGCCTCGACGGCGCGATGCGCGACCGTTTGCTGCTGACGACTGAACGAATCAAGGAGATGGCGCAGGGTGTCCGCGACGTGGCGGCGCTGGGCGATCCGATTGGCGAGACAATGGCGGAGTGGACGCGCCCGAATGGCCTGCGCATCCGCAAAGTGCGCGTGCCGCTGGGCGTGGTGGGAATCATCTACGAATCGCGGCCGAACGTGACCGTCGATACGGCGGTGCTCGCGCTGAAAACTGGCAATGCCATTGTGTTGCGAGGCGGCAAGGAAGCCGCGCGCAGCAATCAGCGACTGGTGGAGATTCTTGCGGCCGTGCCCGGAGTGCCAGAGGGAGCGATCGAACTCCTGGATTCGAGCACGCGGGAGTCGGTGGAGGAACTGATCAAGGCGCGTGGGCTGGTCGATGTGATCATTCCGCGCGGCGGCGCTGGACTGATCACATTCGTCACTGAAAATTCGTCCGTCCCGGTGATTGAAACCGGAGCAGGGAATTGCCACATCTTCGTGGACGAATCCGCCGATTTCGACATGGCGGATGAGATCGTGATCAATGCCAAGACGCAGCGTCCGTCGGTGTGCAACGCGGCGGAGAAGCTGCTGGTGCATGAACAGATCGCGGCAGATATGTTCCGCGAATCGTGAAGAAGCTGATCGATGCAGGAGTCGAAGTTCGCGGGGACGCGAAGTCGCGCAGCCTGGCGCCTGGGATGAATATTGCGCCGGCCACGGAGCAAGACTGGTACGAAGAATATCTGCGGCTGTGCATGGCAGTTTGCGTGGTCGCGAATGTGGATGAGGCGATCGCCCACATCAATCGTTATTCGACGAAACACTCGGATTCCATCGTGACGCGCAATGAGGCGAATGCCCGCAAGTTTCTGCGCGGCGTGGATTCGGCCGCGGTGTACTGGAATGCCTCAACCCGCTTTACCGATGGCGCGGAGTTCGGCTTTGGCGCCGAGATGGGCATCAGCACGCAGAAACTGCACTGCCGCGGGCCTTTCGCGCTGGCGGAGCTGACGTCTTCCAAGTACGAAATTATCGGCACGGGGCAGGTGCGATAAACTCCTGCGGCGCTAACTTGATTCGCGCGTGCTCTTCGTGCATCTTCCACAGCCCGCTGTGCTACCTTACTTACTTTCCCAACGGGAGCATCATGCGATTCGTTTATTCGGCGCATTTTTTGCTCAGTCGTCTTCCTCTGCTTTGTATTCGCCAGCGTCAGCGGCCATGCGCCAGAGGCCTCTGCTGCGGCTCAAACCATCTTTGGTTTTCGCGACGCGGCTGCGGAAAGCGCTACCGAAGCCCGCTTCCTCGCGGTGCCTGATCCTAAACTGGCCGAGGAGCACCTGCGCACGCTGACGCAAGCTCCGCACATGGCCGGCACGCCTGAGGACAAGGCGACGGCGGACTACGTGGCGCAGAAGTTTCGCGCGGCTGGGCTCGATACCGAGATCGTCGAATACAAAGTGTGGATGAACTATCCGCAGGAAATCAGCGTCGATGTTACCGCTCCGGCCGGAGTCGAAATGCACGGGCCCACGCGCGAGCATGTGGATGGAGATCCCTATCAGGACGATCCGCGCGTGGTGATGCCGTTCAACGGCATGTCGCCCTCCGGAGATGCCGAGGCGGACGTGGTGTACGCCAACTACGGAACGCCTGAGGATTTCGAGAAGCTGGAAAAGTTGAAGGTCGATGTGCGCGGCAAGATTGTGATCGTACGGTATGGGCAGAATTTCCGCGGAGTGAAGGAATTCATTGCGCAGGAACACGGAGCGGCGGGAGTGATCATCTACTCGGATCCGTTCGATGATGGATGGCGGCGGGGAGATAAATATCCGGATGGGCCTTGGCGGCCGGATACCGGCGTGCAGCGCGGATCAGTGGGATACATGTTCGAATTTCCCGGCGATCCCACCACGCCCGGGATTCGCGTCCGTGCCATCGTTGCCGGAAAGCAAGCGGATCTCCCCAGAGCAGTCGGCGCAGATGCCGAAAATTCCCGTCACCCCACTTTCCTACCACGATGCCTGGCCGATTCTTCAACATCTGGGCGGAGCCGGATTCGCCGCGAGAGTGGCAGGGGGCCCTGCCTTTCACTTATCACGTGGGACCGGGGCCGGTGCGGGTAAAGATGCACCTCAAGCAGGACTACCAGTTCCGCACTTTGTGGGATGTGATCGGCCGAGTGCGTGGCAGCGACGCACCGGATGAGTGGGTGGTTGCAGGGAATCATCGCGATGCGTGGGTATATGGGGCAGTCGATCCGAACAGCGGCACGGCGGCGATGCTCGAGGCGGTTCATGGCGTAGGCGAGTTGTTGAAGTCAGGTTGGAAGCCGAAGCGCACGATGATATTTGCGAGCTGGGACGGCGAAGAAGAAGGGCTGATGGGTTCGACCGAATGGGCCGAGCAACATGAATCCGAACTGGCCAATGCTCCAGCCTATTTCAATATGGACGTGGCTGTTTCAGGATCGAAGTTCGGAGCCTCGGCGGTGCCGAGCCTGAAACGATTTTTGCGCGATGTGACCAAGGCCGTGCCCAGCCCGAAGGGTGGAACGGTTTACGAAGCGTGGCAAAAGACAGATCAGCCGGGGGTTCCGTCGACGCAATCGCGTGCGGAAGCGATTGGAGACGGCCGCCGCGCACCGGCAGCGCCAGTCAAGGGCGAGGTTCCGGTCGGGCGATTTGGGTAGCGGTTCTGATTACAGCGCTTTTCAGCAGCATCTGGGCGTGCCTTCCAGCGACATCAGTTCTACCGGGCCATACGGCGTCTATCACTCGGTGTTCGATAATTTCGCGTGGTTCAAGAAATTTGGAGATCCGGATTTCGTGTATGAGCAGCAAATGGCCAGAATCTTCGGACTGGAGGCGCTGCGCATGGCCGACGCCGACGTACTGCCCTACGATTACCAGGAATACGGCGAAGAAGTTTCAGCATACCTGGACGCGGCGGGAAAACGGGCAGAGAACAAATTTGGCGACCACGCACTCGATCTGGGCGCGGTAACCGCGGCGGCCAAGCACTTTCAAGATGCGGGAGCGAAGATTCTATCGAAGCAGAAAAATCCGCCGCGTGATACAGCGCGGCTGAATCGAGCGTTGCTCGGGGTGGAGCGGGCGCTGCTGGTGCCGGAAGGGCTGCCGCATCGTCCGTGGTTTCGCCATGCGATTTATGCTCCCGGTGAATATACCGGCTATGCAGCGGTGGTGATTCCGGGAGTGAACGAAGCTCTCGACAAAGGGGACGCGGGACAGGCGAGGCAGCAGTTAGCGGTTCTGGCGGCAGCGCTTGAACGCGCTGCGAAGGTTTTGGAGGGATCCCGGTAACGGCATGAACACTACGCAGGCTCTTGGGCAATTTCTGCGCACGCTGCCGCACTCCGCTGCGGCAACGTTTCTTGCGCTGTTTCCCATTGTCGATCCGTTCGGCGGCATCCCGATTTCGCCGCTTCATACCTGGGGATGGTGATTGGAATTGCCGGGATCGCACTCTCGGTGTTGTTGTTTTTCTGGCTGGGAGGCCCGCTGGTGCGACGGTTGGGGCCGAGCGCGGTAGGAGCCATCAACAAGATTTTTGGCTTTCTGATTCTGGCGATTGCCGTCCAGTTAGTGTGGGACGGGGTGGCCGACTTCAAGAGCTAAAGTTTGCCAGGAGCCTATCCTCTCGCGAAGAAACCGAAAGGATAGGCTGCCAGCTAGTTTGAGAGTTATTTGTAGGTTGCATCGGTTCGCGCCAGATAGTCGCGGTGCTGACTGAAGTCCACCATGGAGGCGAAAGCGGTGCCGCCCATGGGATTTGCCTTGACAGCATCGCGGACGGCCGCGTTGACCTTGTCGAGTCCTTCCGCATTGGCCGCGATGTAATCAATCCAGAATGTTCCCGGAGCATCGGTGTGGATGGCTTCGGTATCGATTTCATACTCGTGGATGACGCCGTCGGCCAGCATTTTTTCCATGAGCGGGCCGACTAGATGCTTGGCAATCATATCCACTGCGTTGTCGGGGGCATCGGCTTTCAGTTTATACATCGACGCCTCGGAGTAGACGCCTTTCCATGATCCGGAATGCCAATTGTAGTAGCGGCTGACGAGCATGGCGTCGGAGTGTTTTGTGGCGCTCTCGTCCACCGGCGAAGTCGGCGAGCCCGACTTGTAAATTACATCGAGAAGGTTCAGCAGTCCGGCCATTGACGTGGCGGAGAACCAGTCATCGTGAGTGGGACCACCGTCCTGGTGAATTAAATTCGTGTCGTAGCCGTAGGCGATGATCTGTCCATCGGAGACGCCCTTGTCCATCATCTTCTGCTCCGCTGCGATCTCTTTGGCTTCGTCGGCCCATTGTGTACGGGGAAGCGTCCAGAAGGCTACGTAGGTGTACATGCGGGGTTTTTCTTTTATCTCAGTCGTTTGCGCCGGAGCGCAGACGGCTGACACGGCGAGCGTGCATCCCAGGGCAAGAACACTCCATAGTTTTCTGTTCATGTTTTATCCTCAGTGATTCAACAAGGGACTTCGATCTTGCTGTCCCAAGCGGCAGCAAGTGTACACCTTTGTTCGGGGGACGCCGAATCTGGGGTGAAAACTTGTGTTCGCGGCTTACGTAGCCACGGAGTTCTGATTTCGGCGCTTTTCGTGCGCCGTGGCGAAGGTGGAGAACCTCGATCGGTATGCTCTGTTCCGCCAGGAATTCGGGATCATGGTGTCTCCCGGCACGCATTCGCTACTTAAGCGTCACCAGCTTCTCCACCAGCTCCGAATAATCCTTCTTTTCGATGCCGTGGACTTCCTTGTTGTAGGCATCCACCTTCGAGGAATAATTCATCGAGCAGAATTTTGGGCCGCACATGGAGCAGAAAGCCGCCTCCTTGTAGTGATCGTCGGGGAGGGTTTCGTCGTGCATGGAGCGGGCGGTTTCGGGGTCGAGGGAGAGCTCGAACTGCTTTTCCCAGTCGAATTTGTAGCGGGCGTAGCTGAGGGCGTCGTCGCGGTCGCGGGCGCCGGGGCGTCCGCGGGCAATGTCGGCGGCGTGGGCGGAAATCTTGTAGGCGATGATGCCGTCTTTCACGTCTTTTTCGTTGGGTAAACCCAAATGCTCCTTTGGCGTGACGTAGCAGAGCATGGCGGCGCCGTACCATCCGATCATGGCCGCGCCGATGGCGGAGGTGATGTGGTCGTAGCCGGGAGCGATGTCGGTGACCAGGGGGCCGAGCGTGTAGAAGGGAGCTTCGTAGCAGAGCTCGACTTCCTTCTCGACCTGCTCCTTGATCTTGTCCATGGAAACGTGGCCGGGGCCTTCGATCATGACCTGCACGTCGTGCTGCCAGGCGATTTTCGTCAGCTCGCCGAGAGTTTTCAGTTCGGCAAACTGAGCTTCGTCGCTGGCATCGGCGACGCAGCCGGGACGCAGGCCGTCTCCCAGCGAAAAGCTGACATCATACTTCTTGAAAATCTTGCAGATGTCGTCGAAGCGTTCGTAGAGGAAATTCTGTTTGTGGTTGTAGGCCATCCATTGGGCGAGAATCGCGCCGCCGCGGCTCACAATGCCGGTGATGCGCTTCGAGATCAGCGGCAAATACTGGACCAGCACGCCGGCGTGAATCGTCATGTAATCGACGCCCTGCGCGGCTTGCTCTTCGATCACCTCCAGCATGACTTCAGCATTCAAATCTTCGACACGCTTCACGCGAGAGATGGCTTCATAGATTGGCACGGTGCCGATGGGAACCGGCGAGTGGCGGAGGATGGCTTCGCGAATGTTGTGAATGTCGCCGCCGGTGGAGAGATCCATCACGGTGTCGGCGCCGTAGTGCACGGCGGTGTGCAGCTTCTTCAATTCTTCTTTGACTTCGGACGTGACCGCCGAATTGCCGATGTTGGCGTTGATCTTGCACAGCGATGCCACACCGATCGCCATCGGTTCGAGTTCTGGATGGTTGATGTTGGCGGGAATGATCATGCGGCCGCGGGCCACTTCCTCACGAACCAGTTCGGAGGTTAATTTTTCCCGGTGAGCAACGTAAGCCATCTCTTCCGTGATGATGCCCTGGCGAGCGTAGTGCATCTGGGAATAGTTGCCGGTGGTGTTCTCTTGCTTACGCCGCGCGAGCCACTCGGCGCGGGGCTGAGGAACGTTGTAACCATTACTACCGTTACCGTTGGAAGCATTGGGAGAGGTCATGACGGGCCATCCTTGCAGAAATCTGCGGCGATACTCTGAAGTTTGAATTATACCTTCGTAACAAGATGCGCGGAACAGCCTGTCCGGAGGGGTTTGGCCGAGTGTAATAGTTTCGTAATGTGTCAGTGGTCACGGCGCCGGCTGAGTTGAGACGTTAGGTTAGAAGCACAACCAAAATGAAAACTCATCCCAAAGGCAGTCATGCTCGCATCCTTCTGAGTTCAGTGTTTGGACCTTATGCGCAGGACGATGAATTTGGCAGTCGCGCGATCAATCCCATGGAGCTTTATCACAACCAGGTAACGCGGGCCCAGGGCAGCTTCTCGTTGCGGATGTTCCATCGTTCCTGGGGCATCATGATGATCCAGGAAAATATTTCGGCGCCGTGCAGCGTGCTGGATTTCCCCACGCGCGAGGCTTTTGCCCGCGAATTGACCACCAACCACTATGACATCGTTGGAATTTCATCGATCATTGTGAATGTCTTGAAGGTTCGGGAGATGTGCCGCATGGTGCGAGAGCTGTCGCCGGATTCCGTGATCGTGGTGGGCGGACACGTGGCTGCGATTCCCGGGCTGGACGCGATGATCGATGCTGACCACATCGTACGCGGGGAAGGCATTTCGTGGATGCGCCGATACCTGGGCGAAGACGAGAATGCGCCCATTCGCCATCCGGCGATTGTTTCAGGCCTGCAGACTCGCATTATGGGAGTGCGTCTGCCGCAGCGGAAGGGCGGGACGGCGGCGACTATCATTCCATCGGTGGGTTGCCCGATGGGGTGCAACTTTTGCACGACGTCCGCTTTTTTCGGTGGCAAAGGAAAGTTCATCAACTTCTACGAGACCGGAGATCAATTATTCGACGTGATGTGCAAGATCGAAGCGGAGCTTGCCGTGAAGTCGTTCTTTGTGATGGACGAGAACTTCCTGCTACACCGCGAGCGCGCCATGCGCCTGCTGGAGCGCATGAAAGAAGCCGGCAAGAGCTGGGAACTTTCGGTCTTCGCTTCCGCCAACGCGATTCGAAAATACTCGATGGTGGAGCTCGTGGAACTCGGCGTGTCGTGGATCTGGATGGGACTGGAATCTCCCAGATCGAGCTATGGCAAGTTGCAGGGGCACGATCTGACGCATCTCACGCGCGAGCTTCGCGAACACGGCATACGGGTGCAAGGTTCGACGATCATCGGACTCGAACACCACACGCCGGACAATATCGTCCAGGAAATTGAATCGGCGGTTGATTACGAGACCGATTTCCATCAGTTCATGCTCTACACGCCGGTTCCGGGCACGCCGCTCTATCAAGAGATGGCGAAGCAGGGCCGCTTGCTATCGAACATTGACTATGCGGACATTCATGGCCAATACAAATTCAACTTCAAGCATGCTGCAATTTCCCGAGAGGATTCGAAGCGATTCTTGGATTGGGCATTCTGGCGAGACTTTGAACGAAATGGTCCGAGTCTTTACCGTCTGTGCCAGACCATGCTGCAAGGCTGGCAGCGTTACAAAGATTATCCGGACCCGCGCGTGCGAGAGCGATTTACGAGGCAAGTGAAGAAGATGATTGGGGCCTACAACGCTGCCCTGTGGGCGATGGAGCGGGATTTCAAGAAAGTGAATCGCAGCGTGAGTGAGAAGATTCATAAGCTGCGCCGCGAAGTTGAAAAGGAGTTTCCGGTGATTGCCCGGCTGACGGCCGCGTCGCTTGGTCCCGTGTTGTTGTGGTCTACACGGCGAGAGACGCGCCGGCTGGCGGCGGGACAGACCTACGAGCCTCCTACGTTCCTTGAACGCACTCATTGGATTCCGGCTTCGTAGGCTGACATCCTTGCTCCCGAGAACAAGCGGGGCTTAGAATCTCATCCGTTCCTATAAGGAGAGATTCACCCATGCGTGTGCTCCGATTCATGCCGGCTTTGTTGCTTGTCATAACCGCCAGCGGCTTCGCTCAAACATCTTCTTCCGTGAAGCCGGCTCCCGGCTTCAGCCTGGACAATATCGACAAGAGCGTTGATCCTTGCGTGGACTTTTACCAGTATGCCTGCGGCAACTGGATTAAGAATTCGGAGATCCCTCCTGACCAATCGCAGTGGGTCAGCTTCGTGGAACTTCGCGAGCGCAACCTCGACATTGAGCACGGCATTTTGGAAAAGGCCGCTGCGGGCGGGGCGAGCCGCGACGCGGTCGACCAACGAATTGGCGATCTTTACGGCTCCTGCATGGACGAGAAGGCGGTGAATGCCAAAGGCCTCGCGCCGCTCAAGCCGGAGCTCGACCGTGTGGCTGCCGTTCAGGACAAGGCTGCGCTGATCGATGAACTCGCTCATCTGTATCTGGTCGGAGGCACGTCACTGTTCAGCTTTTACTCTTCTCCCGATCTGCACAATGCCGATCAGGTGATTGCTTACATTGATCAGGGCGGGCTCACGTTGCCGGATCGTGACTACTACATCAAGGAAGACAATCCGAAGATGAAGGAGATGCGGCAGCATCTGATGGAGTATGTGACGCAGTCGTTCACGCTCGTGGGCCAGACTCCGCAACAGGCAGCCGATTCCGCGCAGACTGTGCTGCGCATCGAAACTGCTCTAGCCAAGGCCTCGATGGACCGCACTGCACGGCGCGATCCGAAGAACCGCGATCATAAGATGAGCCGCGAGGAAGCCGTCGCCCTCGGGCCGGATTTTTATCTAAATCGCTATTTTGCGGCAGTCGGTGCGCCCAACTTCACCCAGCTCAACGTTACTAATCCTGATTTCTTCAAACAAGTGAATGGAGTTCTGGAATCCGAATCTCTGGATTCGTTGAAGACTTACGTGAGTTGGCATGTGCTGAATGCGGCGGAGCCGTGGCTTTCGGAACCTTTCGTCGAGGTGAACTTCAAATTCCAACAGAATCTGACTGGTCAGAAAGAGATTCAGGCGCGCTGGAAGCGCTGCGTCACTCTTACCGACCAGGAGCTTGGCGAAGCTTTAGGGCAAAGATATGTGGACGCGACGTTCGGCCCGGATGGCAAGCAGCGGATGCTCAAGATGGTGGATGCACTGGAGAAATCGCTCGCAGATGATATTCAGGGTCTGTCATGGATGAGCGACGAAACGAAAAAGCAGGCCAAAGTGAAGCTGGATGCCATTCGAAACAAGATTGGCTATCCTGATGTGTACCGCGACTACAGTTCGGTGGTGATCAAGCCGAACGATCTGCTGGGCAACATAGCTCGCGCCGATGAATTTGAATCGAAGCGCGACATTGCCAAGATCGACAAGCCGCTTGACCGCAAGGAGTGGGGCATGACTCCGCCGACGGTGAACGCATATTACAGCGGTTCATTCAACGAAATCGTCTTTCCGGCGGGAATTTTGCAGCCGCCGTTCTTCGACAAGACCATGGATGATGCGGTGAACTTTGGTGGCATCGGTCTGGTGATTGGTCATGAACTCACGCATGGTTTCGACGACCAGGGGCGAAAGTTCGATCCACGGGGCAATCTGCATGATTGGTGGACAGCGCAGGACGGCAAGGAGTTTGAGAAGCGAGTGAGCTGCGTCGCCGATGAATACTCAAACTTTGTGGCGGTTGACGACCTCAAGCTGAATGGCCGCCTCACGCTGGGAGAGAATACCGCCGACAACGGAGGAGCGCGCATCGCTTTGGCGGCGCTTGAGCATATGATCGCCGACGACAAGACGGGGAAAGAAGGCCAGAAGATCGATGGCTATACCCCTGAACAGCGTTTCTTCTTGGGATTCGGGCGGGTGTGGTGCGAGAAGCGGCGTCCGGAGATCGCGCGCACCCGGGTGCTCACCGATCCGCACTCACCCGGCAAATATCGTGTAGATGGCGTGGTGCAGAACATGCCGGAGTTTCAGAAGGCATGGGGATGCAAAGCGGGACAGCCGATGGTGGCTGAGAACGCTTGCCACGTCTGGTGATCCACACGCTATGACAATTTCAGAATGAAAGGCCCGGCATCTTGCCGGGCCTTTATTCTTGCAGCCAGGCCGCGCCGCGCACCGCAACGGAAACCTGATGACAAATCTCCGACGACAAAATGACTCACGTTTGACGATGCGGTGACAATCTCTTTTTCTGCGTCGCCTATGCTCGACTTGTCTGGAATAAAACCCCTGCGAACTGAATAAGTACATCAACCGCTGACCAGTGGTGACAGGCCGAGGGAGTTCCTCGTTCAGCCAGCGGAGTCGCGTCAGCGAAACGTAGAGGAGAAAAAATGAGCAAACTTTCTGCATACATGCTGGCGATTGCCGTCTCTCTGGGAACGACGGCGATGCTCGATAACAGCCAACTCTCCCATAGAACAAACGCAAGCGCCGAAGCGCGACTGCAAGGGGATGGAGCTTTCCGCGACGGGCTGTACCTCGGAAAGCTAGCTGCCCAAAGCGGCCAGCCGCAGCATCCCGCCATTGCCCGCTGGTCCAGCGATCAGGACCGCGCCACGTTCACGGCGGGGTATCGCCGCGGATACAACGAATCGCTCGGTCGCATGGAGCCATAAACACAAATTTCGCGAAATGCGAATTCTGAATTTGAGGTGAAGTTGTATGCATGAAAGAAAGTTGCTTTCCCTATTCGCATTGAGTCTCTCTGTCTGCCTCTCGTTGGGAATGTGCGTCGTCGCTACTCGCTTGGCGAAGGCCAGCGGCGCTCCTCCCAACGCGGCGGCAACGAGCGCGGCGAACCTGAAGGGCACCGTCCGATTTGAAGGTGTTGTGCCCAAGCCCAAGGTGATCAGCATGACTGCAGACCCGAGCTGCGCCAAACAGCATTCCTCACCTGTCTTTGCTCAGGACGTGCTGACGGATTCGAAGGGCGATCTGCAGAACGTAATCGTGTTCGTTGCGGACGGGTTGGGAGACCGCGCGTTTGATCCACCCACTCAGCCCGCAGTTGTCGAACAGAAAGGCTGCATGTATATGCCGCATGTTCTGGCGGTGCGGGCAAACCAGCCGTTGCATGTGGTGAATGACGACCCCACGTCGCACAACATTCATCCCACGCCAGCGAATAATCGCGAATGGAACAAGGCGGAACCGCCGGGGTCGAGCATGGACGAGTCGTTCGCGCGGGAAGAAATCGCGATTCCAGTGAAGTGCAATTTGCACCCGTGGATGCACGGTTACATCGCGGTGTTCAAACATCCATACTTTGCGGTGACCGGCAAGGACGGAACGTTCGACCTGAGCAGTTTGCCGCCGGGCACCTACACGATCAAAGCGTGGCACGAAAAACTTGGGACGTCCACGCAGACGATTACGATTGGGGCAAACGAAACCAAGGAGATCAGTTTCGTTTTCAAAGGAATGTAATTCGCTTCAATGCTTCTCAGTAATCTTGAAACCCTTGCGGCGTTGTTCGCTGTAGCGGTGCAGGGCGTCAAGGATGATGGGATACGCCTCTCCCGCGGGGCGTATCTCATCCACTTCAACAGCCTTGCCTTCGAGTTGTTTGTAATCCTGAAAGAAACGCCTGAGCATCAGCATGCGGTGCGGCGGCATCTCCGCGGCCTCGCGGTAGGAGTTGAACTCGGGATCCTCAGTGGCGATAGCGATAATCTTGTGGTCAGGCTTGCCACCGTCGATCATGGTCATCAGGCCGATGGTGCGGGCGTGGATGATGGTGAGCGGCACTACGGGTTCCTGGCAAAGCACAAGAACATCGAGCGGATCCTCGTCTTCCGCCAGAGTCTGCGGAATGAAGCCGTAGTTGGCAGGATAGTAAACGGCGGAATAGAGAATGCGATCGAGCTTGATCAGGCCGCTTGCTTTATCGAGTTCGTACTTGACGCTCGATCCGAAAGGGATTTCGATCACGCAGTCGAATTCCTGCGGAAGTTTGTCGCCGGGAGTTACGTCGTGCCAGGGATGAATCATAGGATTCTTCTAACCACTACCATTCTAACGGACGATTCTTCTGGTTTGAGTACGCTGGCCATCTCAAAAACGCTGGCTGGCATCCATGGCTCCAGACATCTTCGTTGCGGTGTCTAACCCCTGCAGGGCCGCATTGTCGCGCAAGAACGGGTCCCAGCGGCGTTCTATCTGGGATGAGCGGCCCCCAGCTCGACGGAGGAGCCATGCGTCCTTTGAGACTTTTTGTCTTGTGCGTTTTACTCGCCTCGTTTTCGGCGGGCCAGTCTGCGTTCGGTCAGTCGTCATCCCAATCTCCAAATTCTTCAGCAGAGGACGATTCCGCAGCGCGTCTCCCGGTGACCCGGGTAGTTCTCTACAAGAATGGTGTTGGTTACTTCGAGCACGCAGGGCGCGTGCGTGACAGCCAGGACGTCAACGTGGATTTCACCACGGCGCAACTGAACGATGTTCTGAAGTCCCTGACTGTGCTCGATCTCGGCAAGGGACGCATCACCGGCGTCAGCTACAACTCCAACGCTCCTCTCGAGCGGCGTCTCGGCTCTTTGCATCTGCCTGTGGGCGAAAATCCGACCACGGCACAGTTTCTCGACGCGTTGCGCGGGGCGCGACTGGAGGTGCACAGCGGATCGGAGAGCGCCTCTGGACGCCTGCTCAGCATTGATGAGCGGGAGATTCCCATCAAAGGGGATCAGAAAGTTACCGTCGATCAGATTTCCATCGTCAGCGATAGCGGAGAAGTTCGCGTCTTCGATCTGACTCCTTCCACCAGTGTTCGCGTGGCGGAAAAAGAGGTGAATGAGGAAGTTGGAAAATATCTCGGCCTTGTCGCCTCTACGCGCGATCAGGACCTGCGGCGCATGACGATTTCTACGGCGGGCGAGGGCGAGCGGAATCTACGGGTCAGCTACATCAGCGAAGTGCCGGTGTGGAAGAGCACATACCGAATCGTAATTCCGAACGAAGGCAAGCCGCTTTTGCAGGGCTGGGCAATCGTAGATAACACCGTTGGCGAAGACTGGAAGAACGTGGAACTGTCGCTGGTGGCGGGAGCGCCACAGTCGTTTGTGCAGGAACTTTCACAGCCGTATTACACGCGGCGCCCGGTGGTGGCGCTGCCGCAGAATGCCATGATCACGCCGCAGACCTTTGAGGCGACGATGGAGTCTCGGACGGAGGTCACAAACGGAAATCCTTCCGGTGGCGTGGTCGGGGGCGTTCCGGGCGGAGTCGCCGGAGGGGTGATCGCAGAAAGTATGAGTGCTCCGAGGCCGCAGATGGGCATCGGCTCAGGGAGCGGTGGTGGCTTTGGCGTTGGAGGTAGTGCGTACAAAAATTGGGCCGGTCGGCCCAATGCCGGGGAAGTGGCCGAGTCGCTCGAGGCAGGGACCATCACTGCTCAGACTCGCGACCTCGGCGACCTGTTTGAATACAAGCTGCGCGACCGCGTCACCATCCGCAAGAACCAGTCGGCGCTGGTGCCGATTCTGCAGTCGCGCATCGATGCCGAGAAAGTGTCCGTCTGGAATCCTTCGCAAAGCGCCGTGCTGCGCGCGCTTTGGGTCGACAATACCAGCGATCTTACGCTGGATGGCGGCAGCTTCAACGTGCTGGAAGGCGATGCCTTTGCCGGCGAAGGCTTGATGGATGCAATCAAGCCGGGCGAGAAGCGGTTGCTCTCCTACGCGGCCGATCTCGGCGTTCTGATCGATGGCAAGCAGAAAGCCGAGAACCAACGCGTCACCAAAGTGATCATCGCCCATGGGGTAATGATGCAGTCTACGCAGGAGCGCCAGGAAAATACTTACACCATCCGCAACCGCGACACTTCGACGCGCACCATCGTGATCGAGCATCCGGAGCGGCCTGGATGGAAACTCAACGACGACGAGAAGCCGGTGGAGAGTTCCACGTCGTTCCACCGTTTCCGCCTTACCGTGGAGCCGAAGAAGACGGAGACACTGCTGGTCAAGGAGTACCGGCCGATTACGAACAGTTACCAGTTGTCGAACGTAACTGACGACCAAATCAAGTTCTTTCTCAGCCAGAAAATGATCAGTCCCGAAATTGAACAAGCGTTGCGGAAAGTGATGGCGCAGAAGGCCAGCGTAGCTGTGATCGACGGTGAAGTGGCGTCACGCAAGTCGAAGATTTCGGGGATCTCGGAAGACCAGCAGCGAGTCCGCGAGAATATGAAAGCGCTGAAAGGCAGCGCGGAAGAAAAGGTGCTGATTGCTCGCTACGTCCGCGAGCTGAATGAGCAGGAGGACCGGGTGCAGGCGCTGCACCACGAAGTGGCCGATCTGCAACTGAAGCGCGACGCCGCGCAGAAGACGCTCAATGAAATGATCGAAGGCTTGCAGATGGAGGCTACGTTGTAGTCGGGGGGCAGGCCAATTCATCACACTCTACCCCCGAGGTCTCGTGCCTTGATTCTGAGCTTGGGGAAGATTAGAGTCATAGAAACCTAGTTCCTGTGGGGTGGTTTCCATGTCCAGTCAAAGCAAGACCTATCTGAAGTTCGGCGGGGCTACCGTGTTGATCCTGCTTCTGCTGGGCTATCTCGCCTATACGGGAGTGCAGGACAGCAAGAGCTATTACGTCACCATCAGTGAACTGCACAAGATGGGGAACGGCGCTTACACCAAGCGCCTGCGCGTGGCGGGAAATGTGCAACCGGGGTCGATTAAGCGCACGGGCACTCATGTGCAGTTTGTGTTGATGGAGCAGGACCAGTTGCTCTCGGTCGACTACACCGGAACGGAAGCGCCTCCCGATACCTTCAAGGACGATTCGCAGGCGCTGGCCGACGGCAGCTTTGGACGGGACGGCGTCTTCCACGCCAAGGCGTTGCAGGCCAAATGCGCCTCGAAATATGCCCCGCAGCAGCCCGGCAATCAGATGCAAGCAGAGCCGAGCAAGAGCGTCACGCAGGTGCAGAAACCTTCCTTGACGTCAAACTGATTCTTTGTCTTTGGTTCTTGGCCGGGCTCCTCCGCAAGGATGTCCCTGTGTTAATAGTTTTCCACAGCCCGGTAATCCGTTGACTTTGTCAGTGTCCGGATGTAAGTTCTCCGCGAAGTTCTTCCGCACGCGGGCCCTGCATCACCAACTTCTATTTCGATCTTCAGGAGAATCTCTATGAATTTCAATGTGCGTAGACAAGGTCTACGTCTAAGCGGATTAACCATGCGTTTAACGATTTGGGTTCTAGCTGTAGGGGTTTTACTGGCTGTGGCACCAGCGGCTGCAACCGCTCAAACCCTCGGACTTGATTTTTCCGTGCCCCCCCAGGTCAGTAACAGTCAGACAGAAGTGCCCCTCCAATGGTACACGGACCGTTATGCCCCGGCCGGTTTTACCGCTGCCAGCGGTGTTCTGACGGAGACTGTCACCCCGGCAGGTTTTAATCCTACTGAGAGCTTCTACAACACGCAAGGTAACAAGTTCGACTTGTTAGCTGGCACCACCTCGGTATCGATCCAGGTCCGCGTTCCCACAGCTTGGGAAACGTCGAACGAGCGCTTGGCAGGATTTTGGGCCACCGCAATCGATACGACCTACGTCAACAACGGTGACGGTGACTTCCCAATCATCGAGTTCCAGGGGCCCATCACCAGCTGCATCCCAGGCCCCGGCTGCTACACCAATGGCGGTGTTGCTGGATTCTATGGCTGGAACAATACGGGCGCTGGCTCATGGGATTACATCGGCCTCCCCGCGGGCTTCAGATACAACGCCTATTACAAACTAACCATCACCCTGAACAACCCAACCCCGGCCCAATCCAACGGGTACTTCACGTACACTGTCTCTGATACCAACGGGGGAAACCCTGTGAGCATAAATAGCCCACTCTCCGATCCACTTGACTTGTTTCTAGGTAACGTGATCCTCGAGGGCTACAACTATGACAACACTGCAACCATCCAATGGAAACTTCTGAAGTTTTCCTTCGATTCAAACGGGCAAATAGTTTGGAATTGACGGACGGGCTGGAGAATCCAAAAATAAGTGCATGCCGCCCGATCTTTCGGGCGGTTTTTCTTTTGCACCACGCGGAAGGTTGATGCGGTAACTTCTGTTAGCAGGTGTGGATGTTGAAAAAGTCACATCGACTAGCCAGGATGAGATTCAGCAGAAGCATGTTAGAAGAAACTGATCCCGCGTGCTGTGTTGGATTTTCATCGTCGGAGGCCTGCTGATCATGATGGGGCAACACGACCGCTCGTTTCGCTCGGGTGACGCTCTGCCATGGCATGCAGCGCTTGCGCCGTTTCCTGGCGTCCTCGACTTCGCCGCGACCTTCCGCTATCTTCTACTTTTCACCTTAATCCAATTATCGTGAGCGCCTCTGAAATTCCGGACGCCGCTGGAATCGTCACCGTCAGCAACCTGATCAAGCAGTTCGGCCGCTTCGCCGCCTTGCGCGGAGTGAGCGCGGAGTTTGCTGCCGGCAGGTTTTATGTGATTCTTGGCGACAACGGGGCAGGGAAGACGACTCTGCTGCGGGCCTTAGCCGGGCTCGCGCATCCCACACGAGGCAGCATTTCGATTCTGGGCAAGAGTCCAAACGAGGCTTGCCGCGAGGTTGGTTACATGGCGCACCCCTCCTTGCTCTATGACGAGATGAGCGGGATGGAAAATCTGCGCTACTTCGCGCGACTGTACGGGATTGATGGAGACAAGCGCTGTCAGCAGGTGATTCGCTCGGTGCGGCTGGATCCGGAGCTGGCGCGTCCAGTCGGCCAGTACTCGCAAGGCATGCGGCAGCGCATGTCGCTGGCGAGGGCGATTCTGCACAATCCTAAAATTCTTTTGCTGGATGAACCGTTTTCGAACGTGGACGTGCATTCGGCTCGAGAGATTGTGGGATTGCTGAAAGAGATGAGGGATGCCGGGAAGACTATTTTTCTGGTGACACATCAGGCATCACTGCTGGAGGGTGTGGCTGACGAATTTGTGTGGATGCAATACGGACAGATCGTGGAACGCACGGCCAGTCTGAATCCCGCGCGAGTGGGGCTGCAATGAGTTCGCTCCGCTCCATCACGTTGGCGACGTTGACGAAAGATATTCGGCTGGAGTGGCGCTCGCGGGATGCGATCAACTCCATGTTGTTTTTCTCGCTGCTGGTAGTGGTGATCTTCAGCTTCTCGTTCGATCCGAATGCCGAGGAGTCGCGGGAAATTGCGGGAGGACTGATCTGGGTTGCCTTCTTGTTCGCCGCCGTGGTTGCCTTGAATCAGACCTGGGCGCGCGAGCTGCGCAACCAGGTGCTTGATGCTTATCGCGTTTCTCCGGCTCCGGCGAATGCGTTGTTCCTGGCCAAGGCGCTGGGCAACTTCATTCTGGTCAGCGTGCTGGAGGCGGTGATGGCACCGCTTTTCATGATCTTTTACAACCTGCGCGCCCTTGGTCCGGCGTGGCAGTTGATTCCCGTGGCAATTCTTGGGACGTGGGCGCTGGTGGTGAATGGAACGTTTTTCGCAGCCATGTCGCTGCGCACCCGCAGCCGCGAAATCATGCTGCCCCTATTGCTGTTTCCTATCTCGATTCCAGCCGTGCAATCGATGGTGGAGGCAACGCGCATTATTCTCGCCGGTGACGGCTCGGCGCGTTTCTGGATCGTATTGCTTCTCACCTACGATGTGGTGTTTACTACAGCTTGTCTGGCTTTGTTCGAGACCATACTGCAGGCGGAATGAAACGGGCCTTTCCCATCCTCGCGGTTTTTACGGCGCTGTTGCTGGCTTACGCTTTCTACGAAGCGATCTGGGTGGCGCCGATGGAGCGGACGATGGGCGATGTGCAGCGCATCTTCTACTACCATGTGCCCTCGGCGTGGACGGCGTTCCTGCTATTCACCGTAAATCTGGTGGCTTCGGTGGTCTATCTGATAGAGCGAAGCCCGAAAGCGGATGCTGTCGCCCTGGTTTCGGCGGAAGTTGGCGTTGTGTTCTGCACGATTGTGCTGGTGACCGGCCCGATCTGGGCGCGGCCAGTGTGGGGCATCTGGTGGACTTGGGACCTGCGCCTTACCCTGACCCTGGTCTTGTGGCTGATTTACGTGAGTTATCTGGTTCTGCGGCGGTTTTCTGACAGTTCGCAGACTCCGAAGCTGGCAGCAGTACTGGCAATCTTCGGAGCGCTTGATGTGCCGCTCGTGTATTTCTCGATATGGTTTTTCCGCACGCAGCATCCCCAGCCGGTGATTGGTGGCGGCGGTTCGATTGATCCGCGAATGCTGCATGTGCTTTTGATCAACTGGCTGGCATTCTCCTGCTTTGCCGTCGTGGTCTGCTGGTGGCGTTATCGCCTGGAAATGTTGCAGCGGGCGGTGGACGAGGCGGAAAGTCTGGAGTCGCTGATGGGAGTGCCGCAATGAACGCCGTCAAATATCTATGGGCTGCCTACATCGCTACCTGGCTGATTCATGGGATCTATCTGGGTAGCATCGCGCGCCGGTACGGACGTTTGCGGCAGCGCATGAAGGACTTGGGGAAAAGAGAGAAGTAAAATCCTCGCCGCTCAGTTTGCCGCTTTCCATTCTTTCTGCAACGCGCTGAGAAAATCGGTGCTTCCGCTGGAACGCAGGAATTCGTAGTCCTCAATCATGGCGGCGGTGCCCACACGCAAGGACGGCAGCGGTGATTCCGAACGGACGACCCGGGCAGTGAAGCGGACGCGAACCGCATCGGTCAGCGTAATGTGGGGCGGGAAGGTGAGCGTGACTTCACAAGCGGTGCCCTCGGGGAGAGGCCGGTCCAGATAAAAAAAAACCCCACGCGCGCTCACATTCTGAGTTTCGGTTTGAAATTCGCTTTCTCCCGTGAGACGGACTACCGCCGGAAGGCGCATATCAAAGCGCCGCATCGTCCGCCGTTCCTGAGAGCTGTTTTGCATCGGTGGCGTATTTTCCGAAAGCATTTATTCCCCAAGAAAACCACATCTGATGCAGAACGGAATCGACAGCCAAGGCTGGAAGACACAAGTCCTGCCCAGGTTCTCGGGGCGGGCTTGATAACTTCACTTTATAGAAACGCCCGTGGTTTGCAAGAGCAAAAAGACTCATGGAACTGAGTCGGTAAACGCCCAAGCGGCCCTGGAGGATATTTGGAGGAGCCGGTGGCCGCTTTGATTCCGGAGATAACGGAGCAATCCCGATGCCATCTGTCGTGCGACATGCTGGTTGATTGTTGAGAAGAATCAGAGCTTTTATCAGACCCACCGTCGTGTGGGAACACCTGCCTGCAACGCTTTGCAGAAATCGTCCTAGTTCGCTTCACCTGCAGATCTCTTCATTCCACTTTCGTGCCAGGTTGCGGCATCTTTCCTTGGTCACGGGCGCATCTGAGGGGTTGGAGCACGCTCGGCAGCGGCAGCCTCGCTTGACTTGGCTATCCGTCAGATGTTTAAGTAGTTGTTTATTTTCCGCCAGTTCCAAAGTGACATGTCAGCAGCGGGCGGTATCGCCGGCGCCGGGGTAAAAACTCGCGCTTCGGCTCTACTCTCTCCAGAATGATTAGTGTGCGTCGGAGGAAAAGCGTAATGGGAAATGGCCGTGAGGGGTTGATGGGGAAGACTTCGGGAAGCAGTCAGCAGCGGGTCCGGATCGCGGGAGCGGTTGTGGTTTTGCTTTTGGCAGCCTGCGGGATACTGGGCTCGGGCTTCCGCCACAGCTCTCAGAAAACGTCGGCAAATGTTCCGGTCTCTCCGATTTCAGCTGCTCTCGGCAAGGCTCATGCGAACGCGAAGCCGGATGCTCGCGCCCTCCTCAACCAGCTCCCGATGATCTTCGAACCCAACCAGGGCCAGGCCCCTTCTGGTGTGAAATTCGTTTCGCGAGGGTCGGGATACAGTCTCTACCTGGACCCGACTGGAGCGGTGTTGGCCATGCAAACGGCGATGCCTGCGCTGCACGGTCACAGTGGCCTCCGTCGGAGAGTGCAGTCGGTGCGCATGAAGCTGGTCGGTGCTGGTCCGGCGACGACGGTTGCAGGAAGCGTACCGCTCCCCGGCAAAAGCAATTACTTCATCGGCAATGATCCGAAGAAGTGGCATACCGGCATTCCGCAGTTTGCCGGGGTTCACTATCAGAACGTTTATCCGGGAATCGATCTGGTCTTCTATGGCAGCCAGGGCCACCTGGAATACGACTTCAAAGTGGCACCCGGTGCGGACGCGTCGCAAACCGAGTTGCAGTTTGACGGCGTAAGTGAACTGCAATTGACCGGCGGAGATTTGATTCTCAAGGGCGCGGGCGCCGATGTGCGCTTGCAGGCTCCGCGGGTGTACCAAAGTGTTGCTGGCCGGCAGCAGCCAGTTGAAGGGCACTTCGTTCTCCGGGCGGGCAATCGAATCGGCTTTGAGATTGGCGCGTATGATCGCACACGCGAACTGGTGATCGATCCAACCATCAGCTACTCCACTTACTTTGGCGGCGCGAACGGCGCTGAAACCTCTCCGTCGATCGCGGTGAACGGTAACGTGATCTACATCGCAGGATCTACCACTTCCAACGATCTTCCGCTCCCAACCAGCGTGACGCCCTACCAAGCCACTCTGAACGGAGCACAGAACGTTTTCATCGCGGAGCTTAGCCCGACACTGGGCGTTGGTGGGTTGGTCGCTATGACTTACCTCGGCGGGAACGGAACCGACACCATCGCCGGCAACCCCGGAGTTGGTGACTCTGCAGGGCTGGCAGTGGATAATGTGGGAAATGCCTACGTCGGCGGCACAACCACTTCGACGAACTTTCCCACGATCAACGGATACCAGAGCGGGCCTGAAGCCGGTAGCACGGGAACTTCCCACGTATTCGTCAGTCTGTTGAATCCCACCCTTTCGGGACTCATTTATTCGACTTATCTTTCGGGTAATGGCACGGATGCGGCGAGTGCTTTGGCCATTGACAACAATGGGGACGCTTTTGTGCTGGGCACCACGAGTTCCACCGATGTGGCTACCGGCTTTCCCGCCACCTTGCTGCCTCCGGCGTATCAGAAATCGTCCTTGGCGAGCCAGCAGTTCTTTGTAACCGAAATCAATACCAAAACCATCGGGACGGGAAGCCTGGCTTACTCGACATATTTCGGCGGTGGAAATCCCAGCACGGGCGCTGTAGTGGTTGGCGGGGGCATCGCGGTCGACACTACAGGAAACGTCTACTTCAGCGGCACCACGAATTTCTTCAACAGCGGCGAAGGCACCAATGGCCAAGGTGGGCTGACGACGGGAGATTTTCCCATCACGAACGCCTACCAGCCTTGCCTCAACACACCTCCTCCAGTCACGATCAGCTATCCTGTCAGTTGCGGAACAACTACCGCAGCGACTGATGCTTTTGTGGCAAAGCTGAATCCGAACAATGCCCAGACCGGCGCCACGCAACTGCTTTTTTCCACCTACTTCGGTGGTGCCAACAACGATTCCTCCACCGGCCTTACGATTGATACCACTGCGTCGGCCATCTACATAACCGGCGCAACCAACACCGGATCGACCAGCTCGACGGGCTTCAACATTCCCACCGGAGCCGGAGAGTTTCAGCCCTGCCTGAATGCTCCCGGGGTAACGTTGGCGGCATGTACGGCTCCCAACACCACGTTTACCGATGCTTATGTGGCCAAGTTCACGAATCCCACCGAGACCTCCGGATCAACCACCACCAATGCAGTGGGTCTCAGCTATTTTTCTTACCTTGGGGGATCCGGAAACGATAGCGGTTTGGCGGTTGCGGTCGATACCGGGGCGGGAGCGCTGGTGACCGGCGAGACTAATTCAACAGATTTCCCGGCCTCGACGGGAGCAATCCAGACTACACTCAAAGGCACGCAGAACGCTTTCTTTGCGCACATTGATACGACCACTTTGTCGGGTACGAACACGGTTGGCTCGTACGCCACTTATTTCGGCGGAAGCGGGGTGGATCGCGGCACCAGCATCACGGTGGATCAGGCCCTCAATACTTATTTTGCCGGTGATACGACTTCTACGAATTTGCAGGTGCAAGGAGCGTTTCAACCGACCTTCCAGGGGACCACCATGGACGCGTTCGCGGTGATGCTGCGCCCCGTGAACAGTTTGTGTATTACCTGCGTGGCGCCCGTGTACTCTCCGGGCTCGCAAGTGGTGGGCGCGGGCAATCCGATTTCAATCACTTTTACTGTCACGAACGAAGGGCCGGACCTGGCCACGAACATTACCGTGGGCGCACAGCTTTCCACCGGCATATCGGCTACTTTTACCAGCGCTTCTGGCGGGGCGGGTAGTATTTGCAGCCTTCCCACCGGTACGACAGCGGCTTGCCTGATTCCCGTTCTGCAGTCGGGTTCGATCGCGACCGTGGCATTTTCTGTAACCCCGACTACGGCTGGGACTGGTTCGATTACGGTGACGGCCACGAACGCGAACAACACGAATCCGATCGTCACCACAACGGCCTCGTTCACAGCTACCAATTTTTCCATCGCGATCAATCCTTCCAGCCAGACCGTGGTTGCGGGCAACACCGCAACCTACTTCCTGCAGGTCAATCCGGCCATCACGTTTGGAAACAACGTGTCGCTGACTTGCGGTTCTACCCCGGTAGGTGCAAGTTGCGGATTCACTCCCGCTACTCTTATGTTCAATGGCCCGGGTGCCCAATCGAGCACGCTCAACCTGACGACAACGGCCCGACCTCCCTCCGTGATCAGTTCTCTTCAGTGGGGAGGGCGATTTTACGCTCTCTGGCTCATGGTTCCGGGGATGGCCGTGGTCGGATTGGGAGGCAAGAAACGCCGACGGAATCGCCTTCTCGGCCTGCTTGTGATTCTGGCACTATTCTCATTCATCGTCCCGTTGCCGGCTTGCAGCAAGGCGAAGCAACAGCCAGTCGTGACCGGAACTCCTGCGGGCACATATTCGCTCACGGTGACGGCGACTTCGGGCTCCTACACGCAGACCGTCGGGTTCAGTTTGACGGTGCAGTAGAGCAGAAAAGAGTTTTTCGGACGGGGCAGTGTTCTGCCAGACCTTTCTTTGGGTGAGAGTGTTGGCGAAGATCAGGCGCCAGCTGAGAGTTTGTGGTGGCTCTTGGCTTCGGCAATTCCGTATTGCCGAATCTTATAAAGCAAAGCCTTGTAGCTGATCTGAAGAAGCCCGGCGGCCTGTTTACGATTCCAGTTGGTTTGCTCGAGAGCCTGCCGGATGGCTTCGCCCTCGGCTTCGTCCTTGGCGGTGCGGGCCAGCGACTTTAATCCGCCACCTGCTTCTTTTACGGCTGGATCTGAGCCTCCAGCGCCTCCATTGCCGTCATGGCGCGGCTGCAATTCCGTGGCGGCTAAATTCTCGTCCCCCAGGATCAAGTATCGCTTCAGAAAATTGTTCAACTCCCGCAAGTTGCCGGGCCAGGAATATCTCTGGCACGCCTCCAGCAAAGGCGGCGAGAGTGGAAGCTGAGGCCGGGCATACTGTTCTGCCATATGCGTCATGAAATGCTTTAAGAGGATCGGAATTTCTTCCTTGCGATCCCGTAGCGGGGGCAATTGCAAGGTGAACGCGTTCAGCCGGTAGTAAAGATCTTCTCGCAGCCGCTTAGTGGCGAGTGCCTGAGGAATGTCGATGTTGGTGGCCGCCAGAATGCGCACGTCGACTTTGATCACAGAACGGCTTCCCAACCGAGAGAATTGCTGGTCCTGCAATACGTGCAACAATTTGGCTTGCAGGGCTGGCGGCATCTCGCCAATTTCATCCAGCAGAATCGTGCCCTTGTTGCAGAGCTCAAACTTGCCGGGCTTGGCGTGCGTCGCACCGGTGAAGGCGCCGGGCTCGTAGCCGAACAATTCGCTCTCCAGCAGGTCCGCGGGAACGGCAGCGCAGTTGACCTTCAAGAAAGTTCGATGCGCCCGCGGTGAGAGCTTGTGAATCAGGCGGGCGAGCACTTCCTTGCCGGTGCCACTCTCGCCCAGCAGCAATACCGGAATATCGACATGGGCGACCAGCGCCGCTTGCGAGCGTATTTTTCGCATGGCAGGACTAGCGGCGACGAAAAATACATCGTCGGCAACTTCCTCGACTTCGCCACCCACCGGACCTTTTCCGTGACCAAGGCACTGATGAATCACCGCATCGAGTTCTGACTTCTGAAAGGGTTTGGTCAGGTAGTCGTGTGCGCCCAGTTTCATGGCTTGCACGACCTTGCGCGTGTCGCTGACGCAGGAAAGCATCACCACCTTGGCGCCGGGACGCTTCTGGCGAAGCTGTTCCAGAGTCTCCAAGCCGTCGATACCGGGCATGAGCACGTCGAGCAGAACCAGATCCGGCTCCATGCCTTTTTCCACACGCTGCAATGCCTCTTCACCCGTCGAAGCCGTTTCTACTTTGTAGTCGTCGACTTCGAGCAGCGTCCGGATATAGCGGAGCATGGCGGGCTCATCATCGACCAGAAGAATCTTAGCAGTATCGCTCATCGACCCTTTCCTTTAACGGCGGGTGTGGAGGATGGTTTGAAGGGAATGAGAAATGAGAACTTGCAGCCAGCGCCGGGATCGCTTTCCAGCCAGACTTTTCCACCCATGCCCTGGACCAGGCGGCGGACGATCGCGAGACCCAGGCCCATGCCTTCCTGATTGTCATTGTTTGGCAGGCGGAAGAAATCATCGAAGACTTCCTGATGAAACTCCGCCGGAATTCCGGGACCGGTGTCGGATACGCTGACTTTCACGGAATTGGGTTGAGAATTCATCTGCCGGCGCCGTTCGCCGGTGGAGGCTGGCTGAGCAGCAGCGCGGCGCTCCCACATATAGGGCTCGGCGTGCAACCAAACCGTGCCGCCTTGAGGAACGAACTTGAAGGAATTCTCCAACAAATTCGAAATGACGCGCTCCAGCTTCGGAAGATCAAACTCGAATTCCGGCAGTTTGTCATTGGCCAGAAAATAAAGCGCTAATCCTTTTCCTTGAAATCGCGTCGACCACAGACGGCAGACCTCGGAGAGGCACTCGTTGATGTTGCCGACGGCAAACTGCATCTTCAGTCCGCCCGTCTCCAAGGCGCTGTAAGTGAGGAAATCCTGAATGAACTGCTGCAGCCGTTTACCGCTCGCCTCCATGTCGTGGAGCACTTCTCGCTGCCGCTCGCTGATCGGTCCCAGTTTTTCGCTCTGCAGCAATTCGACGTATCCATTCAGAATCGCGAGAGGTGTTTTGAGATCGTGAGCGGCCGATCCAAGGGCGTTCGTGGTGCGTTGAAATCGCTGTTGCAGTTCGGAATAGGCCTGTGGGAGATCCGCCGAGCTAGGCATTCCCGACCCGGAAGCCGAACGAGTCGACTCGTTCACTCTTCCTTTGCCAGCCTCGGGAGCGCACACATTCTTTTGCACGGTGACCATAAGGGGCACGGCGGTCTAGCACAGAGGGAGGATAACGGAGCGAATGATCTGAATCTATTAAGAAAATCGTAAGCTAGGTTACTTTTCATTGTCAACGAAAAATGCAACCTGATTACCCAAGAGTAGCAAAACCTTGCACTATACAAGGGTGGTGCGGAGACGCTTGCCATCCGAGGAAGTGAAGGGGCGCAAGGCTCGAAGCTGATGGAAACACAGTACTTTGCTTGGTTGTCGCGGTCCGGGGCGGGGATAAGGGTGGTTTCATCGGGTTTCATAGGACTCGCTTCCTCAATGATCCGGTTAACCCCTAATTTGGCCCCAAAGCTGCTCCCTATTCTGGCGTAAATCGGATAAAGAAGGGGCGTGAGTGATCGCAAAGACTCCCATGGCAGAGCGCCGGCGGTGGCCGCGCTTGCCTCTGGCCATACCCGTCTTTGTCAGGATCCAGCTGGAGGAAGATAAGGAGTATTTGGAGTTCGCCACTGCCCTGAATGTATCTGCGGGCGGCATGTTGGTGGCGGTGCGACGTTCCCTCCCCGCGACGGCGGAAGTTTCCCTCGAAATTCCCAGCGCACCTTTAGCTGCTCAATCCGCTCTGCCGACGGCCTCGCGCACCTTGCGTGCCAAGGTATTGCGAACCGAGCATGCCGAAGCCTACAACCTGGTTGGCGTGAAGTTCTTCCGGCCACTGGTGAGCGACCGCGTCCCGATCAAAGTACTCCGAAGGAAACAGGCTTCCATGGTATAAGGTTTTGGTATGGAGAGGCTTTTCTTTTATTGCCCATTCCGCTAACCTGTACATAACTCCCCCACCGGTTATTAGACATCTCCTCCGAATAATCTTTAGTAAGTTGCTTTTCATCAATTACATAGGCTAGCGTTTACACTGAAGCAGCCCGCTCCTTCGTGTTTGGTTCTCCGGATGCACGCGCTCCGTAGCCTGTGCCGGAGAGCCGATAAAGCCTTATGAGCACTTCACATCTAGTCAGTTCCCTGGTGCAGCCTCTGGGAGAAATGCCTCCCGAGTCGATTGTTTTTGGGAACACCGAGGCCATGCGGGCTTTGCGTGAACGGCTTGACAAATTGGCCAGCGCAAATGTTCCAGTGCTGATCGAGGGAGAGAGTGGCACTGGCAAGGACATCATCGCACGCATGATCCACGCTGCTTCCCCGTGGAAGACTGGCCCGTGGGTGAAGGTGAATTGCCCGGCGATACCTGGAACGCTGCTCGAGAGCGAGCTCTTTGGCTACGAAAAAGGGGCTTTCACTGGTGCCTTCGGCACAAAGCCTGGCCGCGTGGAGATGGCTCACCGTGGCACTTTGTTCCTGGATGAAATCTCCGAACTCGACATGAGTCTGCAGTCGAAACTGCTGCAGTTGCTGCAGGACGGACAGTTCTGCCGCATCGGCGCGCAGGAAGACAAGAAAGTTGAAGTCCGCGTGGTGTGCGCCACCAATCGAAAGCTGGAAGAGGAAATCGCCAACGGCACGTTTCGCGCGGATCTCTTCTATCGCATCAACGTCGTAAATCTTCACATGCCGCCGTTGCGCGAGCGGGCTTCCGATCTGCCGGATCTCATTGCTTATTTTCTCGATCGCTATAACCGGAAATTCAACTCGCGTGCTAAACCGCTCTCTACCGAGTTGATGAACTCACTCAAGAAGTATCATTGGCCAGGGAACGTTCGCGAGTTGGAGAACCTGATCAAGCGCTACGTGATCCTGGGCACCGAGGAGGCGATCTCCGGCGACTTGCGGCCGCACCAGCCGGATTTCTTCAGTGCAGATATCGCCGTCGATGGGCCGATCTCGCTGAAGAAGATTACTCGCCAGGCTGTGCATGAATTAGAACGCAAGATTATCCTGAGGGTGCTACAGCATCATCATTGGAATCGGAAACAGGCGGCTCGAGCGCTCAACATCAGCTATCGAGCGCTGCTATATAAAATCCGCGACGCCGGTCTGCCTTCGAACCGTACCGCTCGCCGTCCTAAGGAAGACCCGGATGAGCAGGACGTCGTCGTTCTGGATTAAGTCCTCGGGTTCTAGATTAGGCCTTGGCGGATTTTCGAAAGAAATTCATCGGCATCGGCGCGCGCCTTCTCAATGAGCTTTGCATTGCCACCCGATTCCGTAGCGACTTCGTGCAGCACAAGTTCCACCGCATCCTTCGGCTTGAAACCCCGCATAATCAAAATTCGCGCGCGGTTTGCGAAAGCGCTCCCGGTATCCGGTTTCTTGTTCGCCGCAGGAACGCTCACTTCAGCTGCGCACTGATGCTCGCGAAATTTCGCTGCGGCGAGGCGGTCATATGCTGCCATAGCTTCTTCCTCTCCACTTAACAGCGTCGGTACCGCGAATCGCCATCCACAGTTTGAACACGACCAGCCGGCCGCATCACCCTCGATCCAGATCAAAGAGCGTTCCATATCGCAACCTCATCGCGTTTCGCAAGGAAGGCGGGGTGGCGTTCACTGCAGGAGTTGCAGCGTCTTGCATAACTGAGTGATCGTGTCTCGCTGGTAAGCGGTCGGATTCATAAATTCCACTCCATAACTGAAACCGCTGCGGTTTCTAACCAATCCGCGAATCGCCATCACTCGTGAGTTGTAAGGCAGGGAAAACTCCATCAGAACGATGATGCCCGGCTCAAGATCGCGCGGCATGAACAGTCGCAGGCCGCCTTGGCTTACATCGCTGGCTTCTCCGTGGAAGCAGAGCGTTTCACCGTTCGTATTCAGAGTAATCTTGACACGAATCTTAACCTGGTAGCGGTCCCAGCGCCGCTGCTGCGGCCGTGTTGTCTCCATCGGTCCCATCACCTGTACTTCGCAAAGAACGTGTACGCGATGTAGTTATTCTCAACAAGCGGGAGAAATCAGCAATCCGGTTTACGCAATTGGCTCCGCGTGTTATTGGTCTCCAAGGTACACAGTCGGATGGATAAATCATAGTGAATCGTTTCACTAACAAAATTGCTCTTGAACTCCGCCATCCCGGAAGATAAGGTACATGGAACCGTACGACGAGGGGCGATGTTCTCAGAAGGCATTCACCAGTCTAATCAAAATCTGCTTACATATCCCTTGGTTCTCGAAACCACGGATGTGGAAGAGGCGGCGTCCGTGCTGGCCGAGTCCGCCGTCCCCTATCGCTCAGAATTGATCGGTGCCAGGCCGGCGTTTTCCACCCAGATTTTTGGGGCTCAAAGTCCGCGAATGCATTTGTCGACGGTTAAAACTACTGGGGCCATGAAGGTCCAAGCCCAGTTGCCCGACGATTCCTACGCCGTTGTTCTCTCCGTGTCCGGGGATGTGGAGCATCGCGTGGCCGACGAGATCGTCCCGGTGCGTTCGGGGTGGGGATTAGTGCAATCGCCATTGCAGGTGGTCGAAGCCCGGACTCCCGAGCGCTTCGAATTGCTTTTTCTAAGACTCAGCCGCGAGAATTTGGTTCAGGAATTGGAGAAGATGCTTCTGCGGCGGATTAACTCTCCCTTGGTCTTTTCTCCCGGTTTCAATCTGAGGACCGAGGCAGGACAGCGCTTTCGCCGCCTGGTGTTGAGTCTGTGCAGTCACCTCGAACGGATGCGTGCCGCCGGCAGCGATCCAGAGGGCGAGTCAGACAGTGAACAAGAGAAGCAATACGAGCTGGCTGCGCGCGCACTGGAGAATGATCTGGTGGCGCTCCTGCTAGAGGCGCAGCGCCATAACTATACACGCTTGCTGGTTCGCTCTCGCTATGCAGGTCCCTGGCAGGTGCGTGCCGCCGAAGAGTACATGAGCGCCAACGCACATCTGGCGCTGTCTCTGGGCGATATCTGCATGGCCGCAGGGGTGAGTTCGAGAACCCTGCAACACAGCTTCCAGCGAAAACGCGGATACACTCCCATGCAGTTTCTGCGCCGACTGCGCATGGAGCGCGTGCGTGACGATCTTGCCCAAACGAATCAGGTCACGACCGTGACCAAAGCCGCCTCGCGTTGGGGCTTCCTGCACTTCGGCCGCTTCGCCGCGGAGTACCAGGCGCGTTTCGGGGAGAAACCGTCCGAGACCCTGCAGCGCTCCCGAACGCAAAGTTAAAGCGGGTAGGTGATGTGAGGACTAGCCGCGTAGCTCGGATAGCGCCTTGCGCGCTTCGCTGTTATTCGGATTGATCCTCAAGGCGCGCTCCAGTTGCTGTCGCGCTTGCGCTGGCTGGTTCACTTTCTGATAGGCGAGCCCGAGATGAAGGTGAACGGTCGGATCGTCAAACTCGCCACGCTTCTCGTTGAGCCGCAGCGACTCCTGGAACAGATCAATCGCAGATTTGTACACACCCTTCTGGTAATAAGCCAAACCTAAGGTGTCTGCGACATTCGAGGAGTTTGGCATCCCACGCCGCGCCGTCTGGGCCATCGCCAGCGCGACATCAACATTGCCGTCGCCGTTGCGGCTTATCTGCTGGAGGATCAAGTAGGCCAGATTGTTGGAGGCCAGGGGATTGTCAGGCTGAATTTCCAGCGCCTTCTGGTACATCGCTTTCGCGTTAGTCCAATCCTGTTGCGATTCGTACATCTCTCCCGCAAGAATGTAGAATCCGATGTCCCGGGGATGATCCTTGATCGATTGTTGATACGTGGCTAGCGCCTGGCTGACAGAGCCCTCTGCGGCCTGCACCTGCCCTAACTTCAAAAGCGCATCGGAATTATTTTTATCCAGTTCGATTGCCTTGCGCAGCGCAGCCTCCGCGCCGCTCAGGTCTTTTTTCTGAGACAGCGCCGACCCTAAGAGATCGTAGAAACCGCTGCTGCCGGGCGATTTGGCGATCTGCGCCCGGGCTGCGGCGACGGCTTGATCAGGCTGCTTTTGAGTCAGATAGACGTTCATGATTCCCTGCAGGGCGTCGGTGGACGTCGCATCCTTATCGAGCGCCTGGTAGAAAAACTTAATTGCCTCCGGGTACTGTTTCTGCGCCTGATAAAGATCCCCCATGTATATGTAAGGAGCCGGACTTCCGGGGGCCATCCCCATGGTTTTGGTGAGGTCTTGCTGGGCATCGGAATATTTCTGGCGATTCATCTCGACCAGAGCGCGCATCAGGTAGCCGTCGGGCGCGTAAGGCGCAACCGTAATGATCTGTTGCGCGGTTTGCATAAGGGCATCCAGATCGCCGCGGCTCCTTTCCAGTTCGGCCAGCGCGCGTTGCGCCTCCATGAGGTCGGGCCGGAGCCGCGCGGCCTCGCGCAATTCCGACTCGGCACGCGCATCGTTGTGCTGCATGTCAAAAGCGAGACCCAGTTGATAGTGAGCCACGGCGTTATCTGGTTCGTTATTGATCGCCTGCTGCAGTGAGTCCACTGCCCCGCCCGCATCGTTGCGGCGAAGCTGTATCTGCCCACGGTAGACCAGCACCTCCACATCATGCGGGTTTGCTTTCAGAACTTCGTCGTTCAGCTTGGTGGCTTCCTCCAGACGGTTTTTCAGGATCAGAAGCTGTATATAGTTCTTCTTCACCTGCATGTCCTTGGGATGGTCGTTATACAGCGACGAGTATTCAGCCGTAGCTTTGTCCAGGTCGCCGGTGGCGTAATAAAAGTCTCCCAGCATGCGGTAAGCTTCGGAATTATCGGAAAGATCGCTCTTGGCCTGCTTCAGTAAGGCCTCAGCCTCAGCTTTCTTGCCTTCGGACATGTAAAGCCGCACCAGCGCCTCGCGAGGTGCGGGATCCTTGGGAGCAAGTTCAATCGCATGCTTGAATTGTTGTTCGGCCTCGGGCAAGCGATTGCGCTCCTGGTAGAAGCCTCCCAGAGCCAGTTGAGCGTTCGTGGCTTTGGGATCGAGTTGGGCGGCTTTCTTGAAATTAGCTTCGGCTTGATCGAGCAGATTCGAGCGCAACTGGAGAAGCGCCAGGTCTAGATAAGACTCCGAGCGGTTAGGATCGGCCGCGATGGCTTTCTGCAACTCCTGCAGCGCCGCTCCGACATTGCTCTCAGCTGCATAATAGTCAGCCCACGCCTGGAAAACTTTGGGGTTCTGGGTTTGTTTCTCGCGCAGGAGATCGAGGTGTGTGCGTGCCTGTTTCAATCGGTCATTGTTGATCGATCCGTCAGGGTTCCTCGAATTCCCAACCAAAAGATTGGCGAGATCGATGTGGGCCTGATAGTTGTCAGGAGTGACGTCTACCACTTGCGAGAGTTCCTGGAAGGCCTGGAAGCCATTGCCGAGTTTGAGATAAGTTTCTCCCAGTTTGAAACGTGCCTGGGCGAACCGGGGGTCCAATTTCAGTGCGTTGAGGTACTGGATTTTGGCTTCGTTGTACTTGCCTTTATCAAAATAACGGTCGCCACTCTCCAGATATTTCTGCTTGCGGATATTGGGATCGCGCGAACATCCAGTAAACAGAACGGTGATGACAAGCCCGACAACCAACAGACGGGCGACCACAAAGCAGCTCATTTCTTCTCCACGAAAGACGCGAACACGCATACGATTGCAAACTCAAGGAATGCTACAACGAGCGACCGCAACAAACCCTACATCATGCCTAGCGGACATTCATTGTACGTGAATGATTGCGCTCCAGTGTGAATTGAATGTGACAACTAAGGTGTTGGCTGGCCCATTTAGAGGGTTGCTGAAGGGCGCAAGTGGTTTGAAATCAATGGGTGAGAACTGCGCAATCGAGGAACCTCCTCGATTGCGCACTTCGAGTTGCGGTGCCTAAGTGCCTGTCTTCCGGGCTGGCGGCTGAGCCGGCACCCCTAATGCTACGGCAACCTGGCTCCCGATCGGCGACCCCAGTCCGGAGCATGCATCCCAGCCCGGGCCGGCGGAATAGGCCCCATTGTTGCCGGAGATGATGTCACTGAAATCGGCGGCGGTCCCCGTGTTCTGATAAAGCAATGGGTTGATAAATCCCGCCGATTTTCCGAGGCTCTCGTTGATCAGCGCGATCAATCCCGCCCAGAGCGGTGCTACAGCGCTCGTTCCTCCGATCACGTCAGCCTTGCCGTCAACGAGGGTAACGTATCCAGTGGTCGGATCGGCGTCTCCCGCAACGTCCGGAACCCCGCGTCCAACATGTCCACCGGGATTCGCCGAAGGTGGAACTCCCGCCGCACTCTGGTAACTCGGAAGCGGAAACACGTCACTGATGCCGCCTCCGGTTGCACCTTCATTGTTGGCGAGTTCGTTCCACACCGTTTCGTTCGTGATGTTATTGCCCGACGCCACCAGCTGTGTGCCTCCACAGGCCAGTACATTGGGACTGGATGCTGGGAAATCCACGTGGTTTAGCCCATCGGTTACACCATCAGTCGAACCGTCATCTCCCGCCGCCACGCAAACCGTCACGCCCATTGCAGCTGCAGATTGGAAGGCCTCGTCCATCGACGTCATGGCCTGCTGGGTCCAGGAAGATTCGGGACCACCCCAACTGATCGACACGATGGAAGGGTTGTTCGTGCTGTCGTGCACCGCAGTGGTGATCGCATTCAGGAAGCCAGCGTCCGTGTTCTCGGCAAAATAAGCGATAATCTTTGCCCCCGGCGCAATCGCCCCGGATACCTCGATATCTAACATCACTTCGCCATCGGGCCCGTTCGGGTCTCCCGTAGGATTGTTGCTGCCGTTTCCTACCGAGACTGCAGAAACGCTAGGAGTTTTCGCCAGCTGGAGTTGACTCCAGTAGCTGCTTAGATCCGTTGGATTGAACCCACCTCCAAGTTCGATCAGGGCGATGCATTCTCCGGATCCATCCACGCCGGTGGGATAGTCGTAGAGAGTGGCGACTTGGATCGGCGTGTAGGAGAGGTTTACGACCGCGGCACGAGCGCCGGTTCGTCCGTGCCGTCTACGAAAATGCGGTTTGGCTTGGGGACGGTTATCCAGGCCAAAGACACCTTCGATCACATCCTGCAAATCCGCGGGAATATGGATTGGTCCAGTACGACCCCGATACCTTCCGGACGGATGATCATATTCTTTTAGTTCGACGCCAAATGCCTGGTTCATGGCTGTGACGGTCCCGGACAGGATGACCGTCCGTCGTGCCACGCTCTTTTCCTTCACTTTGAGTTTGTGTTCGCGGGCAAACGCCTCCACGCGGGCAATGCCCTCCGGATCAGCGCCGTGGTGTTTTTCGAACTCTCCGCGCGTAAAAATGGCGCGCTTCTCAATGGGCTTGGTAAATTCCTTCGGACTGACGGGCGGTTTTTTCCCGGCACGCGATCGCAAACGGATGGTCACGTCAACTGTCTCATTGGGATTCGCTGGGCCGACTTCGCGCGCTCCTTCTAACGGCGCTCGCTCACTACCGGCAAGTGGAAGACGATTCTTCGGAGTAGACATAGATCTCCTTTCGATTGGGCCGAGCCTGGAGTCGAACCGAAGCAGAGAAGCATTACCACAGGAGTATTTTCGCAAACCACCCAGGAAAAGGAGCCTAGCCCTCTGCCATCCCCGAGATCAGTGCTGGCCCGTTAGTTGGTTGGAAAGTAGCAGTAGACCGGCGACGACGCAAGTGGTTTCTCGTGCTTGTTACGAAAAACGAACAGCAAGTCCTAAGTTAAGACCAGAGATATCTGTCGTTAAACTGTGCCGAGATGGAACGCTAGGTGATGTCGGAATAATGCGGAGATGAGAAGAAATCCGTCCGCTGCCAGAATTTTGCGTAGCATTCAGTGCATACCCAGTGATGACCGTTGGTGTAGCCCGTGCCATGGTCGGCATCATCCGGCGATTCATATAACTCCCAGCGACAGATGAAGCAGTGATCTTTCTTCCACCCGCCTTTGACGAGTTCGAAATGTTCGGCATCCTCGGCGAGGCGCAGATCAAAAGAAATTTTGCCGGTCTTTTTTTCTATCACAACGTCGGCATTGGTCCAGGCGCGCCTGGCCCAGTGCCAGTTGCGAATGCGGCAGCGCTGGACCGATTCGTGAATCCGGTCGGCGCTGCGGGCGATGCCATGAATGAGAATCGCACCTCCGGCGAGGGAACCGGAGCTGCGGGTGCGAATGGCTTCATAAATTCCTGGCATCGAGTGCTTCTCGGCCTCAGTTGCGAGTTGTAGCCGAATGCTCGCAGCGTCGGCTCCGCCTTCGCGCAAGAGCGAGGCGGCAAAGCAGTCCTCTTCGTCGAGCAAGCCAAGAAACAGGTGCTCGGTTCCGATGTGCCTGTGAGCCAGCCGCTCGGCTTCGTCGGCTGCGTGTTTCAGGACTCGCTTAGCGGCGCTGCTCAGCGGCAAATCGACATTGGTTGGGAGCGTGGGGCGCGATCTTGAAAGGTCATCGATTCGCCGGCGGATGGTTTCAGGAGTTGCCTGCAGTAGCCAACGGTGCAAGGCCTTATTCTCGCGCAAAAGTCCGAGGAGCAGATGCTCGGTGTCGATTTCCTGCAAGCCATACTGGCAAGCTTCGTAGCGCGCGAAGAAGATTACTCGCCGCGCTTTCTCGGTGTATCGCTCGAACATGTTCTACTCCACGGCTGTAACCTTCCGAGCGTTGCGCTTCCAATACAAGTATCCCGGAACGCCCACCAGCACGATGGCAGTGCCCCAGAAGGCCTCGGTGGGACGGGTGATGATTGTGTTCAACGTCCAGGCGGCGCCGACGAGCACGTAGATCGCTGGGAGCCACGGATATCCCGTGCAGCGGTAGGGACGCGGAATGTCGGGACGCTTCCAGCGCAGGAGAAACATTCCGATCACGGTCAGCGTGTAGGAGAGCACCATGCCGTAGATGACATAGGTGTAGAGCTGATCGTAGCGGCCGCTGATGGTGAGCAATGCGGCCCAGATACCTTGTCCAACCAGGCTGAAGGCGGGCGTGCGCCATTTGGGATGGATCACCGCCATGCGCTTGAAGAAGACGCCATCCTGCGCCATGGCAAGATAAACGCGGGCACCGGAGAGGGTGCAGGTAGCCGCAGCGCTGAAACAGGAAATCGCAATCATCAACGACAACCACACGGCGGCGTGCGGAGAAAACAACGCAGCTGCGGCGGCGTGCGCGATGGTTTCGTGCCGCGCGATCTCGCCAAGCGGCAGAGCGTAGAGATAGGTCACGTTCATCGCCATGTAGATCGCGCCCACGACAACCACGCCCAGTACCATGGCCAATGGAACATTGCGGCGCGGTTCTTTCACCTCGCCCGCGACCCACGTGATGTACACCCATCCGTCATAGGCCCAGAAAACTGCAATCAGCGCGATGCCCATGGCGGAGATTAATTGTGTGGGGTGAAGTCCCATGGTGAGGCTGACGCCGTGGGAGCGGAAGTGCGACCAGTCGCCTTTGCCGATAGCGAATCCGAGAAATACGAAGGCGGCCATGGCTGCGAACTTCGTCCAGGTGGAAAGATTCTGCAGCAGCGTGCCCCAGCGCAGGCCGACCACGTTCACATATGTCAGGATGGCGATGAGCAGCAGGCCGAACAGGTGCGCGCGGGTGATGGCGATTCCAAGGATAGAAACGACGACGTGCTCTTGCGAGAGGATGGGGAAGACTTGTCCGGTATAAGCCGCGGAAGCCACGGAGAGCGCGGCAATCGTGCCGCCATTGGCGACCGCAAACAGCATCCATCCATAGAGGAATGCGACCAGGTCGCCGTAGGCTTCGCGTAGATACACGTACTGGCCGCCGGATTCGGGGAACATCGATCCGAGCTCAGCGAAGGCGACGCACCCGAAGAGTGAAATCACGCCGCCGATCACCCAGACCAGCAAGAACAGCATGGGCTGAGGCAGCGGCCCGGCGATGTCTTTCGCGGTGAGAAAAATTGAGGAGCCGATGATGCCGCTGACCAGCAGCAACACGGAATCGAGCAGGCTGAGCCCGCGAACCAGAGTGGGCTGCGAGATCTTTGCGGGATTTTCGATAGCGGGCGCTGCGGTGGGCGTTTCCATTATCCAATTCCCAGTTCGTCAGGAGATTCCAGCGGCGTCCCACAGCGGCGACAGATGACGGCAGAACAGTCGCCGCAGGTGAGAGGATCGTTGACTTCTTGCGCGCAATTCGGGCAGTAAAGTGATCCCGGGTCAGGCTTGGGTGGAGGGTCTTGAGGACGTGTCGCCATGAGGAGGAAAACTGTACCACAGGCGTGGGGGCAGGGGTAGAAGCTAGACAAGGCGGTAGCTCAGATTCTGATTGCCGACCAACTGCCCTGTGGCGAACTATTCAGGCATTGTGAGTAACATGGCGATTTTGCAACAATCCGCTCGATTTTCGAGCATAATCTTGGTGCGATGAATAACTTGCTTTGCTGGCTCCCAAGTCTCTGGCGACCGGCGTCAATATTCTACACGCCGGCGCGCCTAGCGACCTTTCACACGATCACGCTGTCACTCATATGTCTCGGAAGCTTGGTTTTTTTGATCGGCGGTCTAACGGCGAAAGAGGGTGTTAGAAGTCGTGACCAGCGATTAATGTCCCTAACCGGACTATCAGGCCTGTTATACGCAGGACTGGCCTTGTTTTGGTACTTCCATGTACGCTTTCTCCAATCCCGTGCGGTCGCCGTTGGCTATTACTTCGCCTGGCACCTCTTCGGTGGGATAGCGCTGGGCCTGTTCTTGTATCTCGGATTTCCAAGAGCTGCGAAGGTCTTGCTCACAGCATCGGGCATATTATTCGTGGCATTCAATATGTTCGTGATCGTCCGCCATCTTGCATCGTCGACTCTTTTTCTCTGCTTGGGTAACAGTCTGGTCATTGGAGTGTTAATTCCCTCGGCCCTGGTTCTTTGGCTCTACCATCCTAAGACGAACAATCAGAGCGGCAATGGCTAAGAGCCATGCCCGCGGCGACGGCCCGGAATGCGCATGGACGCATAACAGTCGAGAACAGGCCATAGCACTCGGCGACACGTTAAAATCCTCTCATGCCCGAAAAATCCCTAACTCCTGACGAAAAGCTGCAGCAGGAATTCAACCGCTGGGCCGTGGCTGGCGAAGGCGCGAAGATGGAGAGCCATCACTTCGATATCACGGCGAAGACGATTCGCCGCATGACCCTGCGTCCGGGTGAGCGCGTGCTGGACCTGGGCTGCGGCTCGGGGTGGGCGACGCGACTGCTGGCGCGGCTGGTGGGCGAAGGGCCGGATGGGTTTGGCCAGGTGGTTGGTCTCGATGTCGCGGACGAAATGATTCGCGAGGCGCGCGCGGCTTCGAAGGATTTCGACAACGTGCTTTACGTCTGGGGATCGGCGCAGCAGATTCCGTGGGAAGAAAATTTCTTCGACAAAGTATTGTCGGTCGAGTCGTTTTACTACTACGCCGATCAGGATCGCGCGCTGATGGAATTGTTTCGCGTGATGGCGCCGCGGGGAAGGTTATTCATCCTAATCAATCTATACAAGGATAATCCGTATTCGCTGCAGTGGGTGGACAAGCTGAAAGTTCCGGTGCACGTGCGTTCGGCAGCGGAGTACGTCGAGCTGCTGAAGAAACATGCGTTCGAAAATGTGGAAGCTTGCCGGATTCCCGACGACACTCCCACGCCCGATGACTATCAGACGCAGTCGTTTCATAGCCTCGACGACCTGCGGGCATTCAAGCGAGAGGGCGCTTTGCTTCTGATGGCAACCAAGCCTGATTTCCGGACTCCCGCGCCGGGCTATACGATTTATTAGCTTGTTCAGATCGTGCTGTCGTCATCGTCATCGCTGTCGCGCTGCCCCAAGTCCTTGGCGGGGCTGAGAGTACGCCCGTCGGAAGCGTGATGGACTTCGATCCGGCCATTCACATTCTCCAATCTGATGTGCGTGCCGCCGTTGCCGAGTTCGCCCCGCAGGTCATGCCCCACAAAGCTGCGTCGATTTACATGCAGCCCAAAGTCATTCTCGATCCCGCCCGAGACGGTGCTGGCCTCGATTTCCGCTTTGGAGTCGGATGGAATCGTGAGCTCGACCGAACCATTCACTGACTTCAGTTCGAGCGAGGAGCCGGGAAGCTGGTCGAACTTGGCGTCCAGATGGCCGTTGATGGTGGAGAGTTCGGCGCGCCCCGCGAGATTGTGCGCTTCCAGCCTGCCGTTAATGCAGGAGGCATGCACTTCGCCACTCACGCCCGCGACATCGAGCGAACCATTGATCAGCTTGATCTCGTCGAGGCGCGCGCCCCGCGGCACCCTCAGCGTGTATTCGACGGTGGCGGGATTGTTGTGCGAACCCCAGTTGAAGGTCAGATCGTGGTCGGGATATTTGGTGCGAATCGATAGATGATCTTTGTCGGAGTCGATATCGATGTGCGCCTGATCGAGGCGCTCCTTCGAGTCGGCATACTTCACCGCATCGACCTTAACTTCGTTCTGGTCCCAGGTGGAGATGTGAACCGCGCCGTTGATGTTATCGAGTTCCACGCGTCCGTCGGGAGTGAAGGCGTAGGTCTGATGGAATTCTTCGCTGAAGGCGCCGTGGTGATCAGAGGCGTGCGCGGCGAGAGCGAGAAGGAACAGAGCGCAGGTGCTCAGAAAGATTCCGGTCGGGGCGGGGAATTGGCGTAGGCGGTTCATTGCATTCCTCCGTTTCAAGAAGTTAGACGCGGCGGTCGCAAATTCGTGAGAGCCAAAAGTGGACGGTTCTCTGCGTACAGGGTTATACGAAATACCTCTGGGCTATGTTCCGCATCATTTTGGGGCGGAAACGGGGTCCTTCTGACCTGCTTCGGTAAGAAGATAGACTCCAAGAATCGTCATCTCGGGCTCAATGGGATGGCGATAGCGCTGGCCGGGGTAGACCACGTAATAGATCGCGGGATATAGCAAAATCAGCCAGAACAGCAGCCATGCGCCTGGTTTGTGCTGACGTAGAGCGCGTCCCAGTCCCCAGAACATCAACACGGACGATGCCAGAAAGAGCGAATTCTTTAACTCGGCAAGCCACCAGATCTGGGAGAGTCGTGGTGGGCCCGCCCAGAAGTAGATGGAGCGTTTGAGGCAAAGGACAGCGAAGCGTGGGTAATCGGCCTTGATGTAGTCGACCGCCTGCTGTTTGCGCCTCTCGATATAGGCCAATTCGCCCATGGAAGTGTACTGGCGCATGGCGAAGCTATCCTGCGTGGGATGCAGGTACTGCATCCACGTGCCGTCGGCGCCGGGTCCGTTGCCGAGGCGCAGTTCCGCGCCCAGGTTGTCGCGGATGAAGATGAACTTGCCGAAGGTTTGATAGTTGCGCACCGTCCACGGAGTGACGCAAGCGATGAAAACCAAAGAAGCCAGCACGACACCGGCCAGCGAAGGCTTTCCGCGTTTGGCGCGGTGATACCACGCCCACAATCCCGAGACCGGCAGGAAGGCGATCAGCACCGTGCTGTTCAGAGCTGCGATTCCCCAGAGCAGGCCGAATTCGATCCAGGGTTGAATTCCTTCGCGATCTTCCATCGTCAACGCCAGCCAGAAAATCACGGCTAACAACAGGGCCGAAAAACTCGTCTCCCACACCCAGCGCGTGCACCAGAACATCACGTAGGGTAGAAGAGCCCAGGTCCAGGCTGAGCCGATGGCCACTTTCTCAGAGAAGATCCTTCGCGCGATGAGGAAAATTGGGATGCAGGTCAGGGCGGAAAAAATGCTGTTGATGGTGAGCAGAATGAATGCCGATGCTCTGGAATAGATTCCGAAGAAGTGAAACACGCCCGCAGTTAGATAGGGATAGAGCGGCGGTTCCCATGCGGTGGGCCCAGTGGGTGAGCCGAAAGCATCGCTGAATCCTCGCCCGGATGCGATGGCGGCGCCGATGCGTCCCATCTCCCAACCGAAGCCGAAATTATCTTCCGCGGGCTTGAACTTGTAGGTGTGGCCGACGATGATCCAGCCCACGCGCAGGAATAGGGCGATCGCGACCATCCAGAATTGCGAGGTGCGAATTCGGGCCCATGTAGCGAGAAGCTGAGCTACGATGGTCCTGCGGTGGGCGGCCACGCCGAGCGTTGAATCCATGTTGGATGTTTCTATTTGTAGCTGAGTCGCGATACGGCGGCAACCCGACCGCTCCGCTTTAAGTAATTGACACTCCTGCGTCCCAAACCTAGACTGAAGTGCTTCGTGCCATTTGCCGCGTGGTTGAACGTATAATCGTTTCGATACCTGGTACGAACCGAGGTGCCCGGATGGGCTGGCTGCAAAATAAATTCGAAAAAAATTTTATGATCAGCACGGTGGACTACGTCTTCAACTGGGCGCGGAAATCCGCCGTGTGGCCGATGACATTTGGCCTGGCCTGCTGCGCCATCGAGATGATTGCTTCGTCGACCTCGCGTTTCGATATCGCGCGCTTCGGGTCGGAGGTGTTTCGCCCCAGCCCGCGGCAGAGCGACCTGATGATTGTGGCCGGCACAGTGACCCTGAAAATGGCGCCGGTGCTGAAGCGCATCTATGACCAGATGCCCGATCCGAAGTGGGTGATCTCGATGGGCGCGTGCTCCTCGGTGGGCGGGCCATTCAATACTTATGCGGTGCTGCAGGGCGTCGATAAAATCGTGCCCACTGATGTGTATGTCACCGGTTGCCCGCCACGGCCTGAGAATCTCTTCTACGCTCTGCTCAAGCTGCAGGACAAGATCGATACCATGACACTGGCTAAGAAGCCCACGGAAGTCCGTCTCGATCCCAACATGATGGAGAACTTCAAGCGCCAGGTCATGATCGCACAGACTTTACAACCTAAATAGACGCGTGTGGGGGACGGGGCTTTCTTTCTTCTGGCCTTGAGCGTCTTCCAATCGATGCCCGCCTTGCCCCGTTAAAATGATTTTCTGCACGTTTGGCCTCTCTGATTTGCAAAGTCCTGCCTGATACGAGAACATACAAGGTTTGCACATCCACACAGATTCTCACTGAGGAAGCGGCCAAAAATATGGCGACACGGAATAAATCCGCGAAAGCGGCAAGGGTTGAAGTGAAGTCCCAAGGGAAGGCCCAGAGTCGATCCAAGAATAACGGCACGATCGATCCCGCGAAAGGGAAGCTGGGGGTCATGATCCCGGGCATGGGCGCAGTGGCGACGACGTTTGTTGCCGGCGTGGAGGCGATCCGCAAGGGGCTGGCGAAGCCGATCGGATCACTGACGCAAATGGGCACGGTGCGGCTGGGCAAGCGTACGGACGGCCGCTCGCCGAAGATCAAGGAATTTGTGCCGCTGGCCGGACTCGACGATCTGGTCTTTACCGGCTGGGACATTTTCGAAGACAACATGTACGAAGCGGCCTCGAACGCGGGGGTGCTCGATCAGAGGCTGCTCGACCAGTTGAAGCCTTTTCTTTCGTCGGTGACGCCCCGCGCGGCGGTATTCGATCACAACTACGTGAAGAAGATTGACGGGCCCAACGTGAAAAAGGGCAAGACGAAGATGGATCTTGCCGAGCAGTTGCGCGACGATATCCGGCAATTCAAGAAAACCAGCGGCGCGAGCCGCCTGGTCACGATGTGGTGCGGGTCGACCGAATCCTTCATCGAAGCGACCGAGGCGCATCAGTCGGTGAAGTCGTTTGAAAAAGCGCTGCGCGAAAATGACGAGATGATCGCGCCCTCGATGGTGTATGCGTACGCGTCGCTAATGGAAGGTGTGCCGTTCGCCAATGGAGCACCGAACTTGACCGTGGATTTGCCGGTGATGCTCGAACTGTCTCGGCAAAACGAAGCGCCTATCTGCGGAAAAGATTTTAAAACTGGCCAGACGCTGATGAAGACTATTCTTGCACCCGGGTTTAAGGCGCGCATGCTCGGGTTGAACGGATGGTTCTCCACCAACATTCTGGGCAACCGCGATGGCGAGGTGCTGGACGATCCGGGATCGTTCAAGACCAAGGAAGAGTCGAAGCTTTCGGTGCTGGAGCACATTCTGCAACCCGAGCTTTATCCCGAGCTCTACGGCAATATGTGCCACAAGGTTCGTATTAACTACTACCCGCCACGTGGTGATAACAAAGAAGGTTGGGACAATATTGATATCTTCGGATGGCTGGGTTATCCGATGCAGATCAAGGTTGATTTTCTATGTCGCGACTCGATTCTGGCAGCGCCGATCGTGCTTGATCTGGTGCTGCTGACCGATCTGGCGAAACGGTGTTCGGAGCTGCGTGGGCTGGGAATTCAGGAGTGGTTAAGCTTTTACTTTAAGTCTCCGATGACGGTGCCGGGGCTCTATCCGGAGCACGATCTCTTCATTCAGTTGATGAAGCTGAAGAACACTCTACGGCATTTGAAGGGCGAAGAACTGATTACACATTTGGGGCTCGAGTATTACGACTGATTCGGGCGGCATCCTTCCTTTCTGCGAAACTTTGGATAACCCAGGGAGAAAATGGGGCTTCTAACAAAACGGGGAAGTTCTGGCTTGGCGTGTGCGCGCCGGGCGTATAATCCGGGTTAGAGTTGGTCGTAAAGGAGTTCCTATGAAGTTGCGCGGGTTGGCAATCGCAGCGGGATTGGCGGCGTTCAGCGCGGTACCCTGGACGATAGCGCAAACACAGCAGCCTGCTCAGAACCCCGGTCAGACACAGAATCCGGGTCAAACTCAAACTCAGACTCAGACGCAAACTCCATCTCCGGTTCCAGATCAAGACAAAGGCCAACCAAAAGCAGGAGACGTGCAAAACGCCCCCGCGCAGCCTCCGGCAACTCTGCCGACGCAGGATGATAGCCAGATCAAGCACGATGGCGGCAAGACCGACGTGGATGCGGTCGGGAACCGCAATGTGGGTTGTGGCCGCGGGGTGGGCAACTGGTACAGCATCGAGAAGCAAGTGGCCATGGGCCGCTCCTACGCGCAGCAGATCGAGTCGCAGATCAAACTGGTCAATGATCCGGTGGTAACGGAATACGTAAACCGGGTCGGACAGAATCTGGTGCGGAACTCCGACGCCCAGGTGCCGTTCACGATTAAAGTGATCGACTCCGATGTGGTGAACGCGATGGCGTTGCCGGGAGGATTCTTCTATGTGAACTCCGGGCTGATCCTCGCAGCCGACGAGGAAGCCGAGTTGGCGGGCGTTATGGCACACGAAATATCCCATGTGGCGGCTTGTCACGTGGCCCGTGAGCAGACGCGCTACACGCTGATGCAAATGGCAACAATTCCTCTGATCTTCGTTGGTGGCGGAATTGGCTATGGGGCCTATGAACTCGCCGGGCCGGCAGCGATGTTGGGTATTTTGAAGTTCTCGCGCGGCTTCGAAGCCGAAGCCGACTATCTCGGCGTCCAAACCATGTACCGTGCCGGCTACGACCCGTCGGCTTTTGTTTCCTTCTTCGAGAAGATTGAGGCGATGGAGAAGAAGAAGCCGGGGACGATCGCGAAGGCGTTTGAAACGCACCCACCCACGCAGGATCGCATCGAGAAGTCGCAGGAGGAAATCCGTAAGATTCTGCCGGCCAAGGCGCAGTACGTTGTTACTACGTCGGAATTCGACGATGTAAAAGCTAGGTTGGCTTCGATCGAGAATCGCCACAAGGTTCTGGATCAGAGAGACGAGAACAAGCCTAGCTTGCGGCGAACGTCCACCAGCGGCAGCGACAAGACGGGCGATAGCACGAACGACGATGATCGTCCAACCTTGAAACGGCGCGATGATTCGTCCTCGAACTAAGCCTGTGCATTTTAACAACCGGCGGCCTTGGCCGCCGGTTTTGTGTTTTGAGCGAGACCGATAAGCAGGGATAGGGCCGTCCGGAGCGTAAGCTGCGTCACGGTTAGACGTGACCTCAGTCACAGCAAGGTGGTTGTCGAAGCTAGTAAAGGTAAGCTACGCTAGCGTTATAGCGCTACCGAGGAGCGGGGACTTCCATGCCACAAGACACACTCACCATCACCGACAATCGCACTGGCCAGACCTATACCGTCCCCATCGAGGATGGCACGATCCGGGCGATGAACCTGCGGCAGATCAAGACTGGTCCGGACGATTTTGGGCTGATGACCTACGATCCGGCCTTCATGAATACGGCATCGTGCCGCAGCAGCATTACCTACATTGATGGCGACAAGGGGATTCTGCGCTATCGCGGATATCCCATCGAGGTGTTGGCCGAGCGCTGTACTTTCCTGGAGGTCGCCTACCTGCTGCTCTTTGGAGAACTGCCGACCGAGGTTGAGCTCAAAAAATGGGTGTACGACATCACGCATCACACCATGCTTCACGAGAGCACAAAGAAGTTCATGGAGGGCTTTCGCTACGACGGTCATCCCATGGGAATGTTTGTCAGCACGGTGGCCGCGCTCTCCACCGTATACCCCGATGCCAAGCACGTGCACGATGGCAAGAACCGGCTGCTCCAGATCAAGCGATTGATCGGTAAAGTGCCGTCGATCGCGGCCATGTCCTACCGGCACAATGTGGGATTTCCCTATGTGTATCCGGATAATGATCTGAGCTATGCCGAGAATTTCATGAATATGTTGTGGAAGATGGTCGAGCCGAAATATGTGGCCAATCCAGCGATTGCCCGTGCGCTCGATATTCTTTTCATCTTGCATGCCGACCACGAGCAAAACTGCGGCACCAACGCGATGCGATCGGTAAGCAGCGCGCAAACTGATCCTTACCTCTCCATGGCGTCGGCGGCGTCAGCCCTGGCGGGGCCATTGCACGGTGGTGCCAATGAAGAGGTTCTGAAGATGCTGGATGAAATTGGTTCGAAGGATAAGGTTCCGGCCTACATCCAGAAGGTGAAGGAAGGTCATATCAAGCTGATGGGATTCGGACATCGCATTTACAAAAATTACGATCCGCGGGCGAAGATCATTCGTTGGTGTGCAGAGCAGGTCTTCGAGGTTACCGGGCGCAACCCGAAATTGGAGATCGCTCTTGAGTTGGAGCGAATCGCGCTGGAAGATGATTATTTTGTGAAGCGCAAACTCTATCCCAATGTCGATTTCTATTCCGGCATCATGTACCAGGCGATGGGCTTCCGGCCCGAAATGTTCACGGTGCTGTTTGCCATTCCGCGTACGGCGGGCTGGCTGGCGCAGTGGCAGGAATTGATCACGGACCCGGAGCAGAAGATCGCCCGCCCCCGGCAGATTTACACCGGGCATGAAGCGCGGGAATTTGTAGCGATGGAAAAACGGACATCGGCGGCCGTGGCGGCGACTAGTTTAAAAAGCTGAGATTCTTGCGGCAGCGGGATCTGTCAAAGAGATTGGTTCTGAACAACAAAAGCCGCGACCCGAGGCCGCGGCTTGGTGCTCCTTAGTTCTTTGGCAGTCAGCGCGGGCTGATTCGCCTAGGCCGGCGTCGATCAGGCAGCCTGCTTGGTGGCCAGCGAAGCGACATACTGTCGGCTTTCTGCTCGAGAAGTGATGACCTTCATCTCCTGCCAATCGTAGGGAAATTCTTTGCCGCAATCCAGACATGCGACATAAGTTCCGGTTAATGCACCGGCTTGCGGCCGGCGTGCTTTTCCACGAAGCGTCACCGGGAAACTGTAGCGGGAGTGCCTGCAACCAAAAATCGCATCAATCAATTTTGTCAGCATGAAGCACCTTCCACAGGCTCAATTCGCTTGGACTCTTTTGAACGGCGGTCCTTGCGTGTTTAATACTGTACCTACACTCAATACCTTAGATTCAATAATGGGGGGAATGGTTTCGCATTCTTCCCGGCGTATTCCTGTTTTGGAACTAGCGCGCGCCAAGTGATTGCTTCGCAATAGCTTACGCCAACGCCAAAAGTATTAACCGGATTGGTGCTGAACCGCCGGATCAGGAAATAGCGTATTGCGAAAGGTTCGAAGGTGGAAGAATCGAATCCTCACGCCAAGTTGAAGGCTTTCTTGATGGTTCCACGTTCCTTCTGAATTTTTTCCTGGAGGAGGGTAATGCTGTAGATGAGTTGCTCGGGGCGCGGAGGGCAGCCGGGAACGTAGATATCGACGGGAATTACCTGATTCACACTCTGCACCAGCGCATAATTATTGAAGACGCCGCCGGAAGTAGCACACGCACCCATGGAAATCACCCACTTCGGCTCGGGCATTTGCTCCCATAACTGCCGGATCACCGGCGCCATCTTGTTCGAGACTCGCCCGGCGATAATCATCAGGTCGCTTTGCCGTGGGGACGGACGAAATACTTCTGCGCCGAAGCGTGCAATATCAAAGCGCGAAGCTCCCATCGACATCATCTCGATCGCGCAGCAAGCCAAGCCAAAGGTCATGGGCCAGATGGAGCCTTTGCGCATCCAGTTCACAGCGGAATCAAGCGTGGTGAGAACCACTCCTTCCGGCGTGGGATTGCCGAAAGTAAGATCCTTGACTACTTTCTTTCCGTTTTCGAGATCGACGTAAGGGCCGAAGTTCAATTCGCGGGGCATCGTAGGTTTATTCTAAATGTTGTTGGGTGCAGAGTCCAAATGTTCACCCGGCAGCGTAGGATAGCGTTCGATTTGCGTTGAAACCGGATTGACAATGCGAGTTTTTGTTGTAAGCTCTTCTGCATCTTCCCCGTCCCTGCGTATCCGGCCCCCATCTAACGAGTAGGAGATGTATATGAGTTCTCTGCATTCCCTGAGCACCGGTAAGGGTGCTGGCCAGCGTCGCAGCCATACGCCGCCGGTTGCAGGTGGTAAGTTTCCCGTGCAAGCAACCAGCGCGCCACTTCCGCATTACCCCTTTCAACCGCTTCCTCCGCCACGTCCCTTGCCTTATCGCTTTGATTTATCGAAGTTACTTCCGGCGGCTGACGTCACAAAGATCAAAAACGACGGTGTGATGGTGTTTCACACGGTTGGAGATACCGGAGATTACCGCGATTCGGGACCGCAGGATCTGGTGGCGCAAATCATGACGCAAGATGCGCAAAATTCGCCGGACGGCAAACAGCCGGCTTTTTACTACCATCTCGGCGACGTGGTCTATTTCGCCGGCGACATCGATAAGTACGGTGCGAACTTCTACGAAACCTACAAAGATTATCCGTGCTTCATCGTTTCCATCCCCGGGAATCATGATTGCCAGCCCGACGATCCGCAGGATGGTCCGGTCGATCCCAACAAAGTTCCGCTGGATGGCTGGGTGCAAAATTTCATGTCGACCAATCCAGCCCAGCTCGGCTCACTCAAGACTGGTTCGAATCGAACCCAGATGGATCTGCCGTATGTGTATTGGACCTTCACGACTCCGTTGGCAACGATCATCGGACTGTTCTCCAATGTCGGCGAGACCGAAGGCGAGATTCACCCGGATCAAATTAGCTGGTTCAAGGGAGAACTGACGGCAGCAGATCCCACCCTCGCCCTGATTGTGACAGTGCATCATCCGCCATTTTCCGGCGATGTGGAGCACTCGGGCAGCAGTGCCGTCGATCAGGTGCTCTCCAGCTGCTTCCAGGCGGTGAAGCGATATCCCGATCTGATTTTGTCCGGTCACGTGCACAACTACCAGCGCTTCACGAATGTGGTTCAGGGTCCGAAGGGCAAGCTTCAGATTCCCTACATCGTGGCTGGCGCCGGAGGTTATACCAAGCTCGGAACGCTTCACCAGATCAATGGCGCAGATCCAACGGTACCGCTGGCTCTAGGAAGCGGCCTCACCTTTGAACAGTACGACCAGAAGAACTTTGGTTTTCTCCGCCTGGAAGTCAGCAAGACACAGATCGCGGGAACATATCTGTCGGCGCCTTACGTTACCGGCAGTACGCCCGCCGCCAAGGTCGTCGACAGCTTTGTAGTGGACCTCACGAAGCACACCGTGACGACTACAGTTTCCGGCGCTGAGAGTCGGTCCACCAAGAGTGAGCCAGCGCAGAAGCCACCGAAGCGCGGAAAAAAGAGATGAGCGCCGTAAGGTATCTTTAGATGCTCAGCACTACCTTGCCGAACATCAGACTCTTTTCCAGGTACTCGTGCGCCGCGCGAATGTCACTAAGAGGAAAAACACGATCCACCACAGGTTTGAGCCGTCCCGCAAAAACATGCCGCAGCACGGCATGCAGTTCGCCCATGGTGCCCATGTAGGAGCCCAGCAGCGACAATTGCCGCGCAAACAAATGCCGCAGATCGATTGCGACGTTCGGCCCCGTGGTGGCTCCGCAGGTTACCAGCGTGCCGCCGCTTTTGAGTGACTTCACACTCTCGTCCCAGGTCGCCGCACCCACGTGCTCAATCACAATATCGACGCCTTCTTTATTCGTTATCTTTCGCACTTCTTCGGAGATTTTTTGTTTGTAGTGATCGATGCCGTAATCGGCGCCGAGTTCGCGGCCTTTGGCCAGCTTGGCTTCGTCGCCCGCGGTCGTAATCACGCGGCAGTGGAAGAGCTTGGCGATCTGGATCGCAGCAATGCCCACACCGGAACTCGCACCCAGCACCAGCACAGTCTGACCCGGGCGCATGCTGGCTCGTCCCACGAGCATGTGCCAGGCGGTGACAAATACCAAAGGAACGCTCGCCGCCTGAATGAAATCAAGCGAGTCGGGAATCGGGATCACATTGGCGGCTGGTGCCGCGAAGAATTCGCAATTTCCGCCGTCCACAGCATTGCCGAGCACAGTGAAGATCCGGCACTGATTCTGCAGACCCTCGAGACACTTCTCGCAATGCCCGCAGAAATGCATGGGAGCCACCAGAACCCGCTGGCCGACTTTGACCCCGGTCACGTACTCGCCGACTTCAACCACTTCGCCGGCAATATCGCTACCGAGAATGTGGGGCAGCTTCACGCCCGGCAGGCCTTTGCGCACCCAAACGTCCAGATGATTCAGCGAGCAGGCACGGACACGAACCATCACTTGATCCTTGCGCAGTTGCGCTTCAGGAATATCCTCATAGGTCAAAACTTCCGGACTACCGAATTGATGAATGCGCGCCGCTTTCATAACTCCTCCTGCAAAGGGTGAAACTAACACAAAACCCTAGTTGTTTGACTCGCCGTTGTTAACCGACTGATAATCAATGCTGCAGGGTTCTGGCCGAATGGATATTTACGAACAGATCGTGCAACTCCGCCGCGAAGGGCGTCGTGGCGCCGTGGCCACGATCGTGAACGTGCGCGGTTCGATTCCTTCGTTTCGTACGGCGAAGATGCTGGTTCGCGACGATGGCTCGATCGTTGGCACGATCGGCGGCGGCTGCGTTGAAGCCGACGTTTGGCAGGCGGCCCGTGAGGTGATGGAATCCGAAAAGCCGCGCACGTTGAGCTTCGATTTGAACCAGGATCCGAAGTACGATACTGGACTGGTTTGCGGGGGCACGCTCGAGGTATTCATTGAACCTGTATTACCTCCAGCACTACTTTATGTGTTCGGAGCAGGTCATGTAGCCGCAAACCTTTGTCGGGTAGCAGCGAATGCAGGCTTTGAACTCATCGTTACCGATGACCGGACTTCCTACGCCACCAAAGAACGCTTTCCCGCAGCTCGCGAAGTGCATGCGCTCGAGTTCGACGAGGCGATGCAGAAGCTCGACCCCAACGAGACTTCCTATATCGTGATCGTAACGCGAGGGCATCGCGACGACATGCGCATTCTGCGCTGGGCCGTGCAGACTCGCGCCCGCTACGTCGGCATGATCGGCTCCAAACGCAAAGTGATTGAAATTTCGAAGACGCTGCAGAAGGAAGGCGTGCCCGCGCATTTGTTCGAGCGCGTTCACGCGCCGATCGGCCTCGACATCGGCGCTATTACGCCCGAGGAGATTGCGGTGGCAATTACAGCCGAGTTGATCGCGATTCGCCGGCACGCCAACTCGAGCCTGCCTCACATGAGTTGGTTCCATCCTCAAGATTCTCAGCCCGATGCAAACCACGAGCCAGACAAGGCGCTCGACGAGCACGAATAGGCTGCGATTGCTTTCCTTTCGATCGTTCCTCAATCATAAAAAATAAACACTTTACCCCGGTTCCTGCTATCTTCGCAGCATGATCCGAGCGCCCAGTTTCGCTGGCGTGATTCTCGCGGCGGGAGAATCTTCGCGCATGGGCCGGGATAAAGCGCTACTGCCGTGGCCTCCAGCAGTCCCGGGGCAAGCGCCTTCGAGTGAGACATTTCTCTCAGCTGCCATTCACTCGCTTTCGTTAGCTACGGAGTTCGTGGTGGTCGTGGTCGGAAAGAATGAAGAGGCGCTGGCGCCGATTATTTATGCCCAGGGTGCGTCACTGGTCGTGAACCCCGATCCGGATCGCGGCCAGTTCAGTTCATTGCAAGTGGGTCTGCACGAAGTGCTCGACCACGGCCGCGATGCGGCGATGGTTACGCTGGTTGACAGGCCTCCCATCGGCGCTGCGACGATTCAGACCTTGCGGGACGCTTTCGGGATCTCCGATCAGAATGTATGGGCGGTCATCCCTGAATTCTCTGGCAAGCACGGTCACCCATACCTGGTCGGCCGGGAAATGATCGAGGAATTCCTCCGCGTCCCGGCCACATCCACGGCGCGAGACGTTGAACACGCGCATCAGGATCACATTCAGTACGTGAAGGTCGACGATCCTCTGGTGGCGTCGAATATCAACACTCCTGAGGACTATGCGGGACTCTTGGCGCGCTCATCCTGATGGATCCCCGCGACGTTGCGCGTTTTCCCCGAAGCACGTTATCGTCGTTAGATGAGCACTGCAGAAGCGGAAGCATTTCTTCCGGCCACCAACGAATTCCTCGACTCCATTCTTCGTCTTCAGCCGCGCGTCGCGGCGTTCGACTGCGATGGCACGCTATGGTCCGGCGACGCTGGCGAGCGATTCTTTGATTGGGAACTGAAGCAGGGCGACCTCGTGGATGCAGCGCTCGATGGTCCGCTGCGAGAACGTTATGCGGCCTATAAGCGCGGCGAGGTTGAGGAAACCACTATGTGTGGTGAGATGGTGACGATGCACCGGGGCGTCCCGGAGCGTAAGTTGATGGATGCCGCTGTCCGTTTCTTCGATCAGTTCTTCGTCGTCCAGATTTTTCCCGAGATGCGCGAACTCGTGCGGCGTCTCCAGGAAAACTGCTGCGAGATCTGGACAGTCTCTTCTTCCAATGAGTGGGTGATCCGCGCCGGGATGAAACATTTCGGCATACCCGAGAACCGGATTCTTGCCGCCAAGGTGGAACTGGATCGTGGCGTCGCCACCGACCGGTTGATCCGCGTACCTTCTGGCGCGGGGAAGCCGGAGGCCCTCCGCGAAAACGTCGGCAAAGAAATCGATGCAGCTTTTGGCAACTCGCGCTGGGATACCGAAATGCTGGCCATGGCGAAGAGTGCCATCGCGGTGAATCCAAATCCAGATCTTGAGACGATGGCCCGCGAACGCGACTGGCGAATTTATTTTCCCGAGGGAACTCCTTCACGGAGTTAGAAGTTGCGGCGCAGGTTTGCCAGTTACAATTGTCTTGCCCATGTATTCCGCGCAGTTACTCGATCATTTTCGGAATCCGCGCAATGCCGGCGAGATTGCTGACGCCGACGCCATGGCAGAAATTGAAAATCCCGCTTGTGGAGACGTGCTCCGCTTGACCTTGAAACAAAGAGCGGGGCGAATTGCCCAGATGCAATTCAAGGCGAAAGGATGCGTGGCGGCGATCGCCTGCGGTTCGGCTTTGACAGAATTAGTAGTAGGGAAGACGCTTGAGGAAGCTATGAAGTTGCGGCGCGAGGATGTGAATGCCGCCCTTGGAGGCCTGCCTCAAGCCTCAACCCACGCTGCTCAGTTGGCCGTAGAGGCTCTATCGCTCGCACTGAGCCGCATCCGACAATAGATTTTGATGCCAGACCAAACGCCACTCCGCATCGCCAGCCTGCAACCCAGTGCCACCGTGATTCTCGCCGCAATTGGCGAACTGGATCGTGTGGTTGCATGCACGAAATATTGCGCGGAAGTGGTTCCGGAAATTAGATCCCAGGCCCGCATCATCCTTGCCGACTCGTGGAGTGCGAACGCTGAGCAGATTATCGCGGCTCGTCCCGACCTCGTAATTGCCTCCGTTCCTTATCAAGAAAAGGCAGTCGTCGAGATACTCAAGGCTGGAGTGCGTTTTTTGGGCTTTGCGCCTAAGACGCTGGCTGATATTTACGCTGACATTGCAATCATCGCAGGTACAGTGGGAGCCTGCGATCGAGGTGAAGCTGTGATCAGCCAAATGAAAGGGCGTATTGAAGCGGTCCGTGATCGCGCGTCTGGGCTGCCCCGACCGAAAATATTTTGTGAAGAATGGGGCAAGCCGCTGATTGCGTCGCAGCCCTGGGTTGAGGAATTGGTAGAAGCTTCTGGAGGTGAGTTTCTTGGCGTACCCGGGCGGCAGATATCCGCCGAAGAAGTTGCCCGTATCGATCCAGACGTATGGATTGCGGCCTGGTGCGGAGCGGGCGACCGCGTCCCGCTGGAAAAAATTATGGCGGACCGCAACTGGCAAGGAACTCGCGCGGCTCAGGCTGGCCGCATCTACTGCATTCGCGACGAATATCTCAACACCCCGGCGCCTACGCTCCTCCGGGGGTTGGATGCATTGGCGTCTGCAATCCATCCCGAGCTCTTTAAGAGTACGGAAGGAATCCGCCAGATTACCGGCGTTCCGTCTTCCACAGCTGCGAATCTGGCTCAGTGAGTTAATATCTGCTCATGCATACCACCACCAGAGTCGAAGAAGTCCGCCACGAAGTTGGAGCGCTCGCAAGTGCCGTAACCGCAGCCAACGTCTTCATGCAGGCAATCTGCAAACTTTTGCACGAGCGCATGCTGAAGTACAACTGGGTGGGTTTTTACATGCTGGAGCCTGGCACCCAACCGCCGGTGCTGGTGCTGGAAACGTTCGTGGGCGCGATGACTCCGCACACGCGGATCCCGCTCAATCAGGGAATCTGTGGAGCCGCGGCCTCCAGCGGCAAAACAGTGGTGGTCGATGACGTCAGCAAGGATTCCCGCTACCTTGCCTGTTCCCTGGAGACGAAGTCGGAAATTGTTGTGCCCGTTTTTGTAAACGGAGAAGTCGCCGGCGAACTCGATATCGACAGTCATTTCCCGGCAGCATTCGGCGCCGAAGATCAACGGCTCGTACAATACTGTGCGGAACTCGTAGGAAAAAAGCTGGAGAGGCCGTGAGGGTTAAAAAGGGCAAAGCCCCTGTGCCTGCAATCGGACGGGTCTGGCTGAATTGTTCTCCAGTGTGTTTTGGCCAACTGCGCGGGCGCGTCCTGGCGGTGTTCGCGTTCTCCTTTATCGGTTGCGTGGATCCGGTGGCCAGTGCCTTGCACGCCACCAGCAGTCCAGATTTATGAAACGGGTTGTAGCGGCGGTGATCGAGAAGAACGGCAAGCTGCTGGTTTGCCAGCGCACCCGGCATCAGACGATGCCGCTGAAGTGGGAGTTTCCCGGGGGAAAGATTGAAGAAGGCGAGCAACCTCGCGATGCTCTGCGCCGGGAATTGGAAGAAGAATTAGGCATTCACGCCAAAGTCGGGGATGAGATCGCGCGCATCCAGCATACGTATCCAAATGGAGCTGCAGTCGAACTGCGTTTTTTTATCGTGCGGGAATACGACGGCGAACTGGAAAATCGAATTTTCCGAGATCTGCAATGGGCCGCCCCCAACACTCTGCCCTGTTTCGATTTTCTCGAAGCCGATGCGTCCCTTGTGAAAGATCTGGCGGCAGGAAGACTGATCTAAATCGAGGCGCCCTGCTAACCTAGCCCCCGGCTTTTCCACCGACATAAGCGAATGCTAGCGCGAATGACAACCCGGCCACGATGATGGTTGTGGCCCAGGCCACTGCATTAAACAAATGCGAGTTCACATACTCGCCCATCAATTCTTTCTTGTTGATCAGCAGCAGCATGAAGATCAATACAAACGGCAGTACCACACCGTTCAGCACCTGCGACCAGAGGACGATTCTTACCAGCTGCGGCCCCGGGATCAGAAGCACGAGAATCCCGCCGGCCACGATCAGCAGCGTGTAAAGCCAGTAAAAAAATGGAGCATCGCTGAACTTCATATCGATGCCAGACTCAAAACCCAATCCTTCACACACCGTGTAGGCGGTGGAAAGCGGCAGGATCGATGCCGCGAACAGAGAAGCGTTGAACAATCCCACTGCAAACAGAATGTAGGCGTACTGCCCGGCCAGTGGCTTGAGAGCCTGGGCTGCGTCCGCGGCGTATTTAATGTCGCGAAATCCGTGCACGAACAAGGTTGCGGCGCAAGCCACGATGATGAACCAGGCCACCACATCAGTAAAAATGCAGCCGGTGATGACATCCCAGCGCGAGGCTTGTAGTCCCCTTCGAGTCACTCCCTTTTCCACGACGGAAGACTGGAGGTAGAACTGCATCCACGGAGCGATGGTCGTGCCCACCACGCCGATTACCATGAATAAATATGCCTGGTCACGGAATGCCTTGAGGGCGGGCAATTTGACGGTCGCGATGGTCGCATCCTTCCACAGCGGATGTGCCAGCGCCCCGGCAAAAATATAGGTGATGTAGAAGAACGAAGCGGCCAGAAAGACTTTTTCTACGCTCTTATACTGGCCTTTCACTACGATCAGCCAGACGATCACGCCGCACACAGGCACCGTCACGTATCGTGAAAGGCCAAACAACTCCAGGCTGGTGGCGATGCCAATAAACTCCGTGACTACGTTGCCGAAGTTGATGATCAAAATCCCAAGCATCATCAGGAACGTGATGCGCAGGCCAAACTCCTCCCGGATCAGATCGCTCAGGCCTTTGCCAGTAACCGCTCCCATGCGAGCGCTCATCTCCTGCACCACAATTAGCGCCAGAGTAATGGGAATCATGGTCCACAACAGAAGGAATCCGTATTGAGCCCCGGCCTGCGAATAGGTCAGGATGCCGCCCGCGTCGTTGTCGACGTTTGCGGTGATGATGCCCGGCCCTACTACCGCCAGGAACAGCAGAGTTCGACCCTTCCAACGTTTCAAGAGACGCATGAGGACATTTCACACACATAAAAATTAGAGCAACCCGTAGCGGGGCGGCGACCCGCGTTTCGCGGTGCACTCCAGCTTAAGGCGGCATCAGAATACATGGACAGCCTGTGCCGGGGATAGATGAAAATGGAGGAGAAATAGAAAAAGAACTGAAGTCGCCCGTGCGGAATCGAGCCGTGCTCGGCCGGAGCAGGGTAAGATATTTGCAGGCACTATGGGTATGACCAAAAACTCCGCGCGCGCCGTCTACCTGCTCATCATTGTGATCGTCGTCTTGCTGGATCGTTGGAGCAAGCATCTCGTGGCGCAGCGTATTCGTCTTTACTCGCACATTCAGGTGATCCCGGGTTTTTTTCGCCTGACCCACACGGAGAACACTGGCGCCGCTTTCAGCCTTTTTGCCGACTCGACCGCGCCGTGGAAAACAGGATTGCTGATCGCATTTTCGGTGATTGCGCTAATTGTGGTTTCAACCCTGCTCTGGAAAAATCACCAGGCTCATGTTGCCACCGGCGTGGGCTTGTCGCTAATTATGGGAGGAGCGCTGGGGAATCTGTGGGATCGGCTGGCCCGCGGCCGCGTCGTGGATTTTCTGCTGGTCTACGTCAAGCATTATCAGTGGCCGGTTTTCAACCTGGCAGATAGCGCGATTGTGATTGGCGCGGGATTATTGATTATCGAAATCCTTTTCGCGAAATCGAGCGCCCGCGAGAATGCACAGCCATCCTGAAGCTCTTCAGGGATGTTTCGATCCTCCGAAAGGTTCGGAAAACTGGACAGACACAGTTTCTGGCAAAGTTTCAAGCCAATTCCACTGCAAACGGGCACCCTCAGTACGCAGCAAGTCGTATTCGTTGATAGGACGGTCGTCTTGCACAGCGGGGGCAGCGCTATATAGGGCGACCACTCTCGAGACGGGAACTTCCCGCTTCAACATGGCCGCGAACATCTTTTCAGCGGTTGGTACAGGCCCCCATTCTACCAAGTCCGCAGCTGCACTCGGCGGCATGCGTTTCGCCAGTTCAGACGCGGACCGAGAAGGTATCGGCTGGCGGCTGGCAAAGTAGTGGATGCCCACACCCTCGATCGAAATAAACGCGCGGACGTAGGGGAACGATTCCGTCAAGGCGCGAGCCACGGCGGCGGTGGTGACTAAATCTCCGCCGGGGTACCATTGCTGCAGGATGCCATCCGGCCGCAATCGCTTCTTGGCAGCGGAGTAGAACTCGCGAGAGTAAAGCAGGCTCGAGCCTGCCGCAGCGATTGGCGGGGGCGGATCGATTAAGATCACATCGTACTGTCCCGTGGTTCGCTCCAGAAAACGCCGGCCGTCATCCACCACAACGTGTGAGCGTGGTGACTTCAGCAATTGCGCGGCGTCCGCATGGTAGTACCCGAAAAGAGCCGGCACGCTCGGGACCAGATCCACGACCGTGGAATCGATTCCCCAGGACAATGCCGTGCGGTGCGTCGTGCCCATGCCGAAGCAAATGACCAAGGCGTTCTGCGGAGGACGGTCGAGGAGGGCCAAGGACATGCTGGCCATCACTTTGGTGATGGGCGTCAGGTAGGTCATGCTCACACCGTTAACGTAAAGCCGCTTATCCGTTCCCTGGCCGGCCGCCATGACAGTGGCCGTGCTGTCACGGCGTACCTGCGCCCCCGGAAACTGTTCCACATATCCCTGCGTCTTGAAGATCAAGATGAAGGAAGCAAACAAAATCACGATGAAGATTCTCACCCGCCGAGCGGTGAAGCGTTTTGCCGAGCCAGGCTGTCGGGATGATAATGCGAGCAACAGGGCGACCAGCAACCAGGGAAGAGCAAGCGTCACTAAAGCGTAGCGCTCGTCGAGATAAGGCAACAAAATAAAACCCGCGACCAATGGACCCAGGATGCAGCCGGCAACGTTTACCGCGTAGCCGATTCCGGCTCGGTCCGGGTCTCCCTCCGAGAAACGGTCGACCAGCATCGGAGTCAGGAATCCCAGAAGACCGCTGAACGCCGCGATACCGATGGGCACACGCAGCCAGGACGAAAGAATCGTCAGGCGCGGGTCAGCCGTAAGTAGAGGGAGCAAGGCCGCCAGCCAAACGAATAACCAGACGAGACTTCCCTCGCCACTGTGGCGACGGCTCCAGTCGCGGTACACCTTGGATCCGATAAACGTCGCGGCCAGATAAACGCCCAGGATGGATGCGAACGAATAGACGAGGTTGCCGACATAAATTGTGTATTCCCGGGTCCAGACCATCTCCATGCCCATGCTGGTGAGTCCGGTGGCGAATAGTAGCCAAAGCGTGCTGTTCCCGAACATCTGGCGCAAAGCGGGAAAGGCTTGGCCAAGGGCATCCGGTTCGATTTCGTCATGGTTGCTCGCTTGCGGAGTCCGCTTCTTCGCGATCTTAAGAGCAACGCCGCAAACCAGGAGATTGAGCACCATCCCTAACCGCAGAGAGGTGGTAAAGCCGAAGAGTTCGATCAACAGCAACGGAATCGATGCTCCCACTACGGCGCCAAGGACATTCGCGAGATAAAGAAAGCTGAAGGAGCGTCGCGATTCAAGGCTTTTGTCACTACGGATGGCAAACATGCCCAGGGGAATGGTTGCGCCCATGCACGCACACCACGGAACCAGACTGCACGCCACCCAGAAACCCGCAGCAACGTAATAACCCGATGACGATAGCGAGAGGCTGTTCCCCAAATGCTCCAACACCCAGCGGCCGAGCAGCAGTTCCAATGGCACGACTACGGCGGAACAACCAATGAACAACTCGGCCATGGCGTAAAGATGCAACGGAGGAGAGGTGAGACGTCGCGCGTACTTGCGCACCAGATGCCCCGCGGCCCATGAGCCGATGCCTAGTCCCGCCATGAAACTGGAGAGCACAATCGACACCATGGCCGTGGTAACACCAAATTGCGCCATGGCCAGGCGAAGCCAAATCAGTTCGTAGAGAATGCTGCAGAATCCGGAGATGAAGAAGAATGCAAAATACCAGGTCCAGCCCTTCGTCATCCGGCTGCTCGTGGTAAGGGCGATTTCTTCCCGTTGTTTCGCCCCAGCTTCAGGGGGAAGAGCTTCCACTGGTGTTGGCATCGTTTCAGTGCTCACAGGTTACTCATTAGTGTCGGGGAACTCAAATCCATCCGGGTTAGTGATCTTGGTGACGAACTGCTCGCTCAAGTCTCGCAGCCAATTACAGAGTGCAGGCAGACATAACCTGCTGTCACGTAACGAAGGTCACCGGCTCCGACGAGCCTCGACCTCGTCGAATCCGCGCAGCGCCATCCGGTGAAGAAGCTCCCCTTCTAGATGGTATTGCTTTTCATCATTGTTGTCTTAAACGTGGCAGGCTGGTCTCTCCTCAAGCCGGAGAGCTATGGCGTCCCATACAGCTGCTTATACACGCTGGCATTCCTAAGAATGGCCTGCACATATTCCCGTGTCTCGGTGAAGGGAATCGATTCGACGAACTCCTGTGGATCGCGGTATTTCCCTTGGGCGAGCCACTCGTTCACTCGGTCCGATCCCGCGTTGTAGGCGGCGAGCGCGTACTCGAACGATCCACCAAATTTATCGACCATCCCTCGGAAATAGCGCGTACCCAATTGCATATTCACCGCCGGCGTGTACAACTGGCTGGCGTTATAGCGCTTCAGCTTCGATTCCTTCGCCACAAGTTTGCCGGTCTTAGGCAGCAACTGCATCAATCCAACCGCATTGGCTCGCGAAACTGCGACGGGATTGAACTCAGACTCTTGCCGGATCAGGGATGCGACAAGATACGGATCCAGCCCATTGGCCGCCGAATATCGTTTCAGATCGGCCCAATAGGGTTTCGGAAAGAGCGCCTCCCAATATTTTCGCGGCAAATCCGGGATATCGAGGGCAAAGTAGTTGGGTGCGGAGTGCTTCATGTACTCGATGGCGCGGTCGTAGTGCCCAGTCTCCAAGTAGAGCTGAGCGGTCTCTGCGGGCGCCCAGCTTCCACCGTCGGTGGAAGCTGCGGCTTGCAATTCACGCACCGCAAAATCAACCAGCCCGCCATTCGCCAGCAGCTCTGCTTTCTGCACGTGCAGGTCGTCCGAGGGCGGTTCCGAATCCGTGACTTTGCCACTGCTGTCGAGCGGAGGGATGTGATCGAGCAGGGCATATTGCGTGGTTGCATCCCCGACAGCAGGGAGACTCTTCAATCTCTGCCTGGCCAGTTCGGCATAATAGAAGTTGCGATAACGGTCCGAAAGCTTTTGATAGAACGCGCGTGCCATCGCGAACTGATTGTCTTCTTCAGCCAGACGGGCGCGCCAATAGAGCGCCGCCGGAGTTTCCCCGCCAGATGGATAGAGCGCGATTTGTTCTTCGAAGGCTTTCTTGGCATCCTCATTGCGGCCTTGCCGCAAGGTGAGCCAGGCCGCCTTCCAATGCACGTAGGAAGCCCGGGGACCATCGGGAAAACGCTGCTGCGCCTCACGAAATGCGTCCAGGGCCTGGTCATACTCGTGATGGACCAGATGCAAGTTGGCCGCTGAGAGCAGTGCCTGCTCCAGCCACAGGCTCGTCGGATCTGCCTGGCGCAACTCGTTGACCGTCCGGTAGAAGGTGTCGTTATCATTCGCGGCGAAGGCGACTTGGCCCAGAAGATACAACCGCTGTGCGTCCAGTTCACCGCTCAGAGAACCGAGCGAATCGAGCACCTGCTTGGCATCACGATTCCGGCCAGCGCGGTGTAAAGCGTCGGCCAACGCTAGTTGCATTTTAGGCCGCTCGTCCGGGCTGGTGGCATTCACCAGGTTTCGATATTCGTCCGCCGCATCGGTATAGCGGTGCCTGCTGATCAGCGCTTCGGCTCGAGTTTTAAGTTGGGCAACAGTTGGCGGCGGAGCCGACGGCAGCTTTCTCAACTCGGCGTACGCCGCGTCGGCCTCGGTAGCGGCGGGCATGGTGTAGTAAATATTTCCCAGCGTCTCGGCGGCTTTCGCAGTTTGCCCGGACGCGGCGTAAGCACGCCCTAGAGCAAACTCCACATCCGAACGGATCGGCAGACGAATCCGTTCCAGCAAAGAGGTTGCCTCTGCTGCCTGCCCTTCAAGCAGCACCGCATCGGCATAGCTCACCTCGGCATCACGTACCAGTAGAGAATCAGGATGCGCTTTGGCGAAGTCCGCCAAATTCGCCAAGGCTTCCGCCGTGTGTCCGGTTTCCAGGTAGGAAGTTCCGAGATAGTAAGCGACGTAATCGCCCAGATCTCCCGCGTGGAGCTTGGCGCGGTTCAGAGGGTCGATCGCTTTGCCATAGTCTTTATCCAACACATGCGCATAGCCGAGCACGAGCCAGGCCAACGCTCCCGCGTCTTCCTTGGCATGGGTAAGGGCGTACGCCTGCACTCCGGCATAGGCGGGTTTCGAACGATCCTGCAAGAGCTGTTCCGCCATGGGCCGTAAACTGGTCGATTCCACGAAGGCCTGCCGCATGCGCCGGACGCGCGGAGAAACCGTGCGCGGCTTCCGGGCATTGACATAATGATGTTTGGTGCTTCTGGCGGAGTTTTTCTTGCGGGAAGATGCTTTCTTTGGAGGATTCTTTTTCGGAGTGCTATCGGTTGCTGCGGCCGGCGCAGCTTGAGCCGGCTTTTCCGCAGAAGGGACCGCTTGTTCCTGAAGTGAAGCGGACAAAAAAGATGAAGGCACTTCTGCCGAAGCCGGCAGAGCGCCATATAAGCTACAGAGAACTGCAGCTACGATTACCCACCCAACCTTGGAACCTGATCGAACCACTTTTAACTTTTCGCGTAGACGAGACTGCCAGAGAAACTCAAAAATTAACGGCGGAAATTCGGACCCATGATGGAGACGTCGTCTTCCGCTAGACTGCGCACCAGCTCGTTCTGAAAATAGTCGCCACTGGCCGCCACCGTGCTGCCATAACGCTTGTGGAACGTGCCGCGGCTCTTATCGATATCTTCCTTCAAGCGGTCGTATAAATCCTTATTACGCCGGCCCTCTGCAACTTTTGCCTGGTTGTAAAGCTTGATTTCGTCCACCAGCAGGCGTGCGAAGCGTTGCGCTTTACGATGAATGTCGGCATCTGCGGGCGAGAGTCCAGCCAACGGATCAGTAGCGGCAGCCGGTGCAGCGGCGCTCGCCCCATGCGCCGAAGCCACTTCAACAACTTCGGCTGCGGGTTCGGGCTCCGGCACACGGTGAGCGGGAACATGCTTGGGAGCGTGCGCGGCGAAAGGATCGGAAAAAGAAGAAACGGTTTGCACCGGCGGAGCAGATCTTTCGACCGCGACTCCCGCATCGCCATCTTCTCTGGCCGCGACTTGTTTCCGCAGTGAAATTACTTCCAGCCAGGCGCTGGTCGCGAGTACCAGCAATTCCAGGGAATCAGAACTCAGTTTGCCGGTGTCGCCGCCGTCGGCGTAAACCAGGGCAGCCACCTTATCCTTGAGCGCAAGCGGCAATACCAGTACCTGCTCATTCGCTGGAGCGCCAAATTGCCCTACGAATTGTCGGCCCATCTCCGCGATGTTGCCCGGCGTCGCCACGCGATTCTGATAAGTATGAGCCACCGGCCCGGCATTCAAGTCGAGCGGAAAATCTTTCACCGCCTCCTCATCGCCAAAGCCGCGAGACTGCCAGCCGGAAGCCGCTCCCGCTTTCACCACGAATAGTGCGATGCGTGAACAGTGCTCACTGCCCGCATCCAACAAAGCTCGCAGAATTTCTTTTTGCGTGGACCCTGCATGAATACTTGCGACTGCATGAACCAGCGTGCCAGAGCTTTCTCGCGGAGCGCCGGGAGCTTCGCCTTCGGAAGCGGGCAAGGCCTCCAGCACCCGCTGCGCAATCTGTTCCTGCAATTTTGGAATCTGATCCTGAAGGGTTTGAGACACGGCACGCGCCACAATCTGTTCGATCTCTTGTCCCTGATTCTGGTTCCGTTCCGCCATGCTGAAGACCGTTTTTCCCTTAAAAATTGCGCCTGTCTGTTACCCGCAGCCGTAGGACGGCCCTAAATGCTGATTATACGGCACTTGTGGGACGAGCCCAGAGTACTTCGGTACCTGTTCGACCGCGCGACCGCGAACTTCGACTCTAACGCAAATCTCTCGGCGGTAAAAGCCCGATCACGGTTGCAGGATTAGCATCTTGACACCGGTACGATGCGTGGGATGTTGGCTGTTCCAAACGGAACGAGTGCGGCGGGCGTACGGTTCCCGGTCACGCCGCAATCGAAGCGAGCAAGTAACCCTGGGTCAGCCTGAACGGGCGATTGGGCAAATCCACACCTTCCCAAGTAGAATGATCATTACCTTGGTGTGCCGCAATTTTGTGAGTCGCAATCAAAATACTGCATCGTCGAGAGAATGGGAGCCATCCAAAACAAACTAGAGGGGCCTGTCAGTGATGAGTTGACACTGGTGCGGGCCGCCAAGCAAGGCGACGACTCAGCATTTGAAGAGTTGGTGCGCAGGTACGATCGCAACGTTTTTCGGATCGCACAACACATCACGCAAAACCGCGAAGATGCGGAAGATGTGGTGCAGGAAGCGTTTCTGAAGGCGTACAGCAACCTGGCGAAATTCCAGGAGCAGTCGAAGTTTTATACCTGGCTGGTGCGCATCGCCGTCAACGAAGCCTTGATGAAGTTGCGCCGGAAGAAGCCCGAGCGCACCGTATCGCTGGATGAGGACATCAAAACGGAAGACGACTCGCTTCCGCGCGAGATTGCGGACTGGAGCCCAAATCCGGAGCAGCAGTATACGCAGGGCGAGTTGCAGGAGATTTTGAGTAAGACGATCCAGGGCCTTCCCCCGGGCTTTCGGACCGTGTTCGTACTGAGGGACGTGGAAGGATTGTCCACCGAGGAGACCGCAGCGGCGCTGGAATTGAGCGTCCCCGCGGTCAAGTCGCGGCTGCTGCGTGCGCGACTGCAGCTTCGGGAGCGGTTAGGACGGTACTTCCAGAAACGCGAGAGTGGAGATGGCAAACAGTGAAATGCTCTGAATTTTTGCACGAGCTGACCAATTACTTGGACGGCGTCCTCGACGAACCTACAAAAGTCGAGTTGGAAAACCACCTTTCTTGGTGCCACAACTGCTATGTAGTCTGTGACACTACCAAGAAGACCATCGAAATCTATCGCGATTCCCAGCTTTACGAGTTGCCCGAAGACCTTCGCAGCCGGCTCCGCTCGGCCATCATGAAGAAATGCCAGCAACACAAAAAGCGCGGTCCGGAGAGCGCCTGAGGGGTCTGCCCCTTACTCCACAATTGACGGCAACCCTCCCCGTTGCCTAACCCATCGCATATCGTATAATGGGCCCAATCAGCGGCCCAGGGGTGCTTCATGCGATGGTCCCGGAGTACGACCCTTCTCCCCTTCTTGATTGTCTTTGCCTCCGTCCCGTTCTACGGTCAGGCGGCCGATTCCGCGCAAACCCAGAGTTCTTCGTCTGCGCCATCATCCAAACCGGTTTCGTCTCCGATCCCGCCTGACGCGCCGCGTATATCGAAGCAGACGCGTTATGAAATCATCCGCGATTTTGAAACCCAGCTGGTGTATGCGCGAACCTCTTTCCCCATGGGCACGAAAGGCCTGCAACTGAAGCAGGGCGTCGTCACCCCGAACGGCGAAGAATTGCAGCAGGCGCTCAATCTTTGGGGGCCAGCGGTGAAGCCGGGAGATCCCGCGCGTATCTCTTTTGTTCAGATCAAGAACGATCACATTCATTTCGAGCTTAACGGCGGCCCGATTCGCAGACAGAAGTGGTACCAAAGAGTGGAGATTTCCGGTGCAAATGGACCACTCACCACGGGACCGAACGAACCACAATCGAATCCTCATGGCTCCTATCTGGACGTTTATTTCGATAAATACGTTCCCGAGATGACAGCGGCGCAGTTGCGCGGTCTGCTGTATCCAGCGCTCGACTTCAACGCACGCAACAAAGAACAAGCATATCTCGATACCGTTCCGCCAAAGGTGAAGGAGGCGATCCAGGCGCATCACGTGCTGGTGGGCATGAATCAGGAGATGGTGCTCCATGCCAAAGGCAAGCCCCCGAAAAAAGTGCGGGAGCGTGCCGGCGAAACGGACTACGAAGAATGGATTTACGGCGAAGCTCCAGCCGATGTGGATTTTGTTCGCTTCGTGGGTGATGAGGTAGTCCGCGTCGAGACCATGAAAGTGGACGGCGAAAAGATCGTACGCACCGACAGAGAAGTTGTTTTGCAGCCGGACAAGGATAAAGAAGCGAAGAAAGAGAAAGAACCTGAACAACGTCCGGCGAATGCTCCAAGCCTCAGGCGTCCGGGCGAGGATCAACAGGACGTGCCCAAGCCGGCAAACGGAGCCGCGCCCCCACCGATGATGCCGCCGCCAGACTTACCCGAACCGCCCAGCGGGCCGAACGAAATTATGGCGACGCGCTAAGCCGCAGGCACAGGGATCAATCCTTTAGAATGCCTGCGTGGCTGTAGCCATCCAATGTCGCGATCTGCGGAAGACCTACGACGGTAAGGTCGAGGCGGTGCGCGGCTTGAACCTCGAGATTCAGATCGGAGAATGTTTCGGCCTCCTCGGGCCGAACGGAGCAGGGAAGACGACGACGATCGAAATTCTCGAAGGGCTGCTCGATCCGACTTCCGGCGAGGTATCCATCTTCGGCCACTCCTGGCGCGAGAATGCGCGGGAAATGCGGGAGTGGCTTGGCATTTCCTTGCAGGAGACGCGGCTTTCCGAGAAGCTCTCCGTGCGTGAAACCATAGAATTGTTTGCCAGCTTCTATCGCGAGCCCCGTTCGTCTGACGAAGTACTTGAGGAGCTGCAGCTCACGGAAAAAGCCGACGCCTGGGTAGGAAAGCTTTCTGGCGGGCAGAGGCAGCGGCTGGCGGTGGCGACGGCGCTAGTGTGCAATCCGAAGATTCTTTTTCTGGACGAGCCGACCACGGGCCTGGATCCGCAGAGCCGGAGGCAACTATGGGATATTATTCGCGAGTTTCAACGCCAAGGCGGCACTGTCCTTCTTACCACGCATTACATGGATGAGGCCGAGCGCCTGTGCGACCGGCTGGCCATCGTTGATCACGGTCAGATCATCGCCGAAGGTTCGCCCGCAAATTTGATCGAGCGGCTGGGCGGCCATCACGTTGTGGAGTTTGCCGTCAGCGGAAATTCGGACGGTGCAGCTCTCGACATTTGGCGTGCGCTGCCCAGTGTCGAGTCGGTGCGCGAGGATGATGGCATGCTGTCACTAAATGTGAAAGAGCCGCATTTGGCGATTCCGGCATTATTGGAAGCGGTCGGGAAGCAGGGAAGTCAGTTGCTGCACCTGACCACGCGTCAGGCCAGTCTGGAAGATGTATTCGTACGGCTTACGGGACGGCATTTGCGCGAAGAGTAAGTTGCAGAAATAAGCTATGGCGATTGCACAGCAAACTCCAGAGACAAAAGCGCCGGCCTCGCGCAATCGTCCGCCGAAGCGGAATGGGCATTGGTCCGGTTACCTCCATCTTTTGATGGCGCGCATGCTCGAGTTGAAGCGCGAGCCGGAAGTCGTCTTTTGGGTATTCGTGTTTCCGCTGCTGCTGGCGCTGGGGCTGGGAATCGCGTTCCGCAACAAGCCGGCAGACGCGTCTTCCGTCGCAATTGTTGCGGGAACGGGAGCACAGGAGGCGGAAGCCTTGTTGCAACGCTCCCCGCAACATGCGTCGTTCAAAGTTGACGTGCAAGACGAGGCGACTGCCCGGAAGGGATTTCGGTTGGGAAAATATGATCTGGTGATCGAACCCGACGGAACGGGCGGACTTCAGTATCGCTACGATCCGGCGCGTCCTGAGAGCGTCCTCGCAAAAACTGAGGCGGACAATGCTCTGCAAACAGCAGCCGGCCGCAAGGATGTAGTCATAACCACCGTTGTGAGCTCTTCCGAGCCAGGTTCGCGTTACATCGACTTTCTGATTCCCGGATTACTAGGGATGAATCTGATGAACTCCGGCATGTGGGGCATCGGATTCGCGCTGGTCGATATGCGGCAACGCAAGCTCCTAAAGCGCTTCGTCGGCACGCCCATGCGCCGCGGAGATTTCTTGCTCGCGCTCATGTCGAGCCGTCTGGTGTTGATGATTATTGAAATCGGATTGCTCCTGACGCTCGGTGTGATTGTGTTTCACATGAAGGTGTTGGGATCGGTATTGGCGATCGTCTTTCTCGGCGGCGTCGGGGCCATGTGCTTTGGCGGAGTTGGATTGCTGACCGCGAGCCGGGCACAAAAAATTGAAAGCGTCAGTGGGCTCATGAATCTGGTCATGATGCCCATGTGGATTTTTTCGGGAGTGTTTTTCTCCTACGAGCGCTTCCCCGCGGTCATTCAACCCTTGATTAAGGCGCTTCCACTTACCGCGCTAAACGATGCCTTACGCGCCAGCATTCTGGAAGGCACACCATTAATCCATCAGTGGCCGCGACTATTAGTCATGTTTCTTTGGGGTGGAGTTTCTTTCGTTCTGGCTCTGAGGTGGTTCCGCTGGACTTAGTTCTGGAGCTGGAGAGCTCGTAAGATCCTTAATCAAGGATGGAGTTCCGAAGCTTGGGCCTCGTCCGCAAGCCTTAGAAGAAGTTACGAACGAGGCCGGCTGCGGTGCTTGCGAAAGCACTCCGGCAACCTACGACTTCGCTAGCTTGGCGGCAGCCTTTCGGACTTTCGCCCAGCGTAGTCTTTGCGCTTCGGCAATTCTCCTGCGGGCATCCTTGCTCAAGGTACGGCCCGTCTTCTTGAGCTTTCTCCCGCCGGCGTGACCGAGCGCATCGAGCGCTTTCCCTACCTGTCCCATCTCTTTTTCGAGACGAGAGTATTCTTTCTGCAGGGAAGCAACTACTTTGTTGATCATCATTAGTACCCCCTGTGTCAGTTAGGCTAACACGGCTGCACAGCAGAGTAAGTCATTAAACCCGACTTTTGGTCGAAATAATTTTGGCCCGCTTTCCCGATCGGGAGGCTTATGCCTAATTGCGGATTCCGGCTATCCGGTTCCCACGGTAGATAAGAATCGCGGGGACTGGCGGGCTTTGGTAGCTTGCTCAAAAGCGAAGGCCAGGCGGATTAGAGTGGGTTCGCTCCACGCCCGACCGAAGAAAGAGATTCCGACTGGAAGTCCGGAGATGAAACCTGCCGTGACGTTAATATTCGGATAACCCGCGACCGCCGCGGCATTCGAACTCCCACCGGAGACGTGATCGCCGTTCACCAGGTCCGTGATCCACGCGGGACCGCCCGTAGGAGCGACCATGGCGTCGAGATGATACTTATCCATGGTGGCGTCGATGCCCTCGATGCGGGCAAGTTGATGATTCTTCTCCAGCGCATCGAGATACGCCTTTTCCGTGAGCGGCCCCTTGGCTTCGGCCTTCAGAAATAGATCCTGCCCGAAATATGGCATTTCCTTTTCTCGATTGCGATCGTTGAAATCGATGATCTCTTTCAACGTCTTCACCGGAGAGTTCGGTCCCAAGCCCGCGAGGTAAGTGTTCAGATCGGCCTTCAGTTCGTACATAAAAACCAGCAACTCGCTCTCATCGAACTTACCCAGAGTCTCCACGTCCGCCGGATCGATCAGCGTGGCTCCCTGCTTCTTCATGACATCGAGCGATTGCTCCATGAGCACATCGACCGCATCGTTGAAGCCGAAGTATTTTCTCGCCACGCCGATTCGCGCGCCCTTCAGTCCACTGGGATTGCAGAACTGAGCATAATCTGTGAACGACTTGCCTTGGCTTGCATTAGTAGCGGGGTCTCGGGGATCGATTCCCGTAAGCGCGCCCAACAGAATCGCGGCGTCGCGCACCGTCCGGCACATAGGGCCGGCGCCATCCTGGCTGTGAGAAATTGGAATGATGCCCCCGCGGCTTACCAGGCCGACTGTGGGCTTGATGCCAGCAATGCCATTTGACGAGGAAGGACAAACGATGGACCCGTCCGTCTCCGTACCGATGGCAGCGGCGCACAGATTGGCCGATACTCCCGCGCCAGAACCTGAACTCGAGCCACAAGGATTGCGATCAAGCGCGTAGGGATTCTTAGTCAGTCCGCCGCGACCGCTCCATCCGCTGGTCGAGTGACTGGATCGAATATTGGCCCACTCGCTGAGATTGGTCTTGCCGAGGATGACAGCGCCCGCAGCCCGTAGTCTTTCCGCGACGAAGGAATCTCTCGATGGCTTAGAGCCGACCAGGGCAAGCGAGCCGGCCGTGGTCATCATCCGGTCCGCGGTATCAATATTGTCTTTGATCAGTATAGGAATGCCGTGCAGCGGTCCGCGCGGGCCCTTCGATTTTCGCTCCTGATCGAGCGCGTCGGCGATTGAGAGAGCGTCTGGATTCATCTCGAGGACGCTGTTGATAGAAGGGCCGTGCTTGTCGATTTCGTCAATACGGGCGGAGTATTTTTCCACCAGTGAGCGGGCCGTGAACCGGCCGGACTTCATGCCCTCCTGTAGATCGGAGATGGTCATCTCATCCAGCTCGAAAGACTTGATTTCAGGCTTTGGTTCGAGCCTCGTGGTTTCGTGGGCCGCACCTAACGCAGGATAAAGAGGAGCCAGGGTCGCAGCCGCACCGCCGATGACGGTGGTTTTCAGAAATGAGCGGCGGCTCGCGCCACTGATCGTGACGTTGTTCCTTTGACCCATAAGTCAGAGTCCTCGATGCGGTTGGAAGAATGACAAACGACAACGAACATAGTAATGCAGAGGGCGAGAAACTGCTGGCCTCAGCAACAACTCGGTAGACGATCCCAACGCGACGGGGCCGGCAGAATAGCCCTAAGTATGCTGAGGATCTGGGTCTGATTCGTCAACCTTTGTAACTTTTATTGGAGGTTTGATGACCGAGGCCAGAAGATTTCGATGGTCTTCGTAGGGATTGTAGGCCTCGTCCGGAAACCATGTGCCAGCAAAGAGATCCTCTTGCCGGGCGACCGTGCAACGTTGCACGTGGACGCTGTCGATGAAGCTGTGCCTAATATGAGGCGCTCCCCAATCCCCGCCCCAGATCAGGCCGCTGCTCTGGGCGAGCTGTCCCAGAAAGGAAAAATCTCCTTTCCACGAAGGCTCCCCATTTACAACTCGCAAGATGTCACAGGCCAGTCCATAGTGGTGCACTCCCACGGTTCGAAGTCTTGTGGCGCCCTGGTTGAACAGTTCCTGCTGGCGCTCCTGGCTGCGATAAGTCTCATAGATCATCAGTTCGATTCCCCTGCGGGAGGCGGCGGAAACTATATCCTCCACGAGTTGGCGCGTCGCCGACTCCAGCAGGGAAGGGTCGCCAATGCGATTGACCGAGTTAAAGCGCGCATCCCGCGAAATTACGTCCGTATAGTAGTTTCCCATAACAACTATCCAACCTCTGAGCTATAGCATCTAGTGTCAATTATCACTCAGAGATAGTAAAGGTCAGCTGAACTCCGACGCCCGGAAAGCTGTGGAAAGCTCCTCCTGACGCTGGATAAGCCGTAGTCGGACCACTATAGGCCTTGGCTTCCGAGCGCAACCAAAGTTTTCGTGTGCAATTTTCGGACATTGTGTATAATAAAAACCAGCTAAGTTTGACTCACAAGCAATTGAAGGTCGGTATCGCCAACCAGCGTCGCCCCTCACTAGCAGCGAATCTTCCATAGCACATTTCAAGAAACAGGAATAGGACTATCAATGGCAGAACAAGGAACAGTGAAGTGGTTTAACGACGCCAAGGGCTATGGCTTTATCAGCCGTCAGAATGGCGAAGACGTTTTCGTGCATTTCTCAGCGATTCAGGCGGGCGGCTTCCGCAGCCTGCAAGAAGGCCAAACCGTGCAGTTCGACGTGACCAAAGGCCCCAAGGGCTGGCAAGCCGAGAACGTTCAGGCTGTCTGAGCTCTCGAAGCGATCAAAAATGCCCGTCAATCCCTAGGGATGACGGGCATTTTCATTTGCCCTAAGAATTCCTCGGCGCGGACTTCAAGGCTGCTCACGCGCCTTTTGCACCATGTCGACCAGTACTTTCCTGGCCTCGTTCCCATTCGCCACTTCCCGAAGAAAGCCAATGCGCGCTCCCCGCATCCCGTCCCGAGTTTTCAAGCGTACGTGAAATCCAAGCCGGTCCACTGAAGTCATAGAAGCTTCCTGCGACTCGATCCTAGCGCACGTCTTTGCCAGCAAAACAAGCGCATCTTTGTGGTCGGCGTTCATGTGTTCAATAATTCCCGCCGCTAAATCGGCGAGAGGATCGGGATGCGCGTCGTTATAATCACCCGCTTGCACCCATCCCATGACTCCGAAGCCGCCCACGTAGTAAACGTCCAGCACATCCATTCGATAAAAAGAAAAATCGTCGAAGTTTACCCAGTACTTGCTATTGGCGTAGCGCTCCACATAGAGCTTGCGGGCATTGGCCACCTCTGCGTCGGGAACGGGCACAACATTGCCAATCAACGTCACCCGCGACGCTCCCAGCGGATCGCCGTCTCCCGCAGGCTGCGTGACCAGCAAACTGGCGCGCGGATCACTCTGCAGATTCTGCGTATGCATCGCCATCGTGCTGATCAGGAAGATCGGTCGTCCGCGCTCATCCAGCCCGTAGGGCATCACGGATCCGAAAGGAAAGCCGGGTTGCTTGCGTGAGATGGTGGAGAGGCTGCCGATCCGGCCCAAATACACCAGCGTGCGCGCCCGCTCCGAAAACGACGGTTCGGGCGCCTGCGGTTGATTGCTGGCAACGCCTGTGCCCCCGTGTCTACGATTCGACGTGGAGTTCGTCATGGTTTCCTACTAGGGTTTCCTGTTTGCAGTGTAAACGAAACGGATGTTGCGAGAGTCGCCGCCATCGCATCTAATGATTAGGGTCTTTGCAATCCAGACGGAGCTACGTGCGCGCCCATATCGAAGGAGGAAGTCTTGATGAAGAACGCCAACCATAGGATCGCCGCCGCCGTAATCGGCCTGGCTTTATGGACATCTGTGACTGGCAAGCTTCTGGCGCAGAATTCGCCTCCGCCGGGTACGTCGGCCCACATGCTCGTCACGGTGGAAGCTCGCCATGGCACAGATGTGCCGGACATCGGCCGTCGCGACGTAATGGTATACGAGGGACACGATCGCGACGAAGTCACCGACTGGGTGCCCGCACAGGGAAACAACGCGGCGCTCGAGCTGTTTGTTCTTCTCGACGACGGCTCCAGTATCAGTCTTGGCAGACAACTGGAGAGCCTCCGTCAATTCATCAAGTCGCAGCCGGCTTCCACGAAAGTCGCGGTTGGATACATGGAGAACGGCACCGCGAAAGTGCAGCAGAAGCTAACCAGCGATCACGCCCTGGCGGCGCAATCTTTGCGGCTTCCAGTGGGAGAGAGCGGTATCAACGGCAGCCCTTATTTCTCTCTCAGCGACCTGGTCAAGCACTGGCCGGAGAGTTCTGCCCGCCGGGAGGTGCTGATGGTAACCGATGGAATTGATCGCTACTACGGAAGCGAAGATCCCGAGGATCCGTATCTAAGTGCGGCAATTGAAGATGCACAGCGTGCCGGAATCGTGGTCTACGCGATCTACACGCCCGGCATGGGTCACTTCGGGCATAGTTACTGGCGAACCTACTGGGGTCAGATTTACCTTTCGCGGCTCGCGGACGAGACGGGTGGTGAATCGTATTCCATTGGTTTCACTGGCTCGCCGGTAAACTTCGATCCTTATCTGGACGATATGGAACGTCACTTGGCCCATCAGTACTTGCTGACCTTTATTGCCAAGCCTCAGAACAAAAGTGGGTGGCAAAGAGTAAAGGTCACGACCGAGGTATCCAACGCGGAACTGGTTTCCCCCGCGAAGGTCTACGTGCCGGCCGCGCCACGTTGACGATCGGCAAACGAAGTCTAGATTCGGTGGCGTCCTCGCCGAAAAAGTGATCTGAAAGTGCGGAGAGCCTAGTAACCAAACAGGGATCACGATCATCTTAGTTGTAAGGTGAAGGCGAGTGTCGCTGGATCGACATTTCCGAAGTGATGGTCACGGAGCGATGTGGATTAGAGCCGTCCTTGCTTTCATAGTGTTCCTTGGCGTTTTTGCCGCACGAGAAGTTCCTTCGCACTTTTCTGACGCCGGCGTTCACGCCACAGTCGGCACTGATTCTCATCACGACCAGAGACCCCGGTTTGACCAGGGAGCATCAGACTGGAATGCTCCCGCCGCCAGTGTTTTAGTGTTTCCTCCCACCGGCGAATCGCCGCACTTGACGCTCACGCCACAGTTACTTTCCACGCTTCGAACTAAGGGTTTCCACTTCAATCGCCCACCTCCGATCAGCTAATCGATTCCCGTTTGAGACAGCAAAGGCGTAAGGGCGGGTCATCGCGAAGTTAATGAGCAGGGCCCGAATCGGAGGTCGTGCGCAATATTGGAGAATAAAACAATGAGCGAGATGACGATTTTGTGTGTCGAAGACCAATCCGACTACATGGCAACGCTGACCTGCATGCTCGAGGGGATAGGTTACGAAGTGATGCACGCCAGCAACGGCGGGCAGGCGATCGATCTGCTTGCCAGCCACACGGTCGACGGCGTGCTGCTGGAATACAACCTGAGGGATGCGAACGGGATCGCATTACGCGCCCAATTGAAAGCCATGCGACCGGATATCCCCGTCCTATTGTTCGAGGGAATCGGAAGCCAAACCCCGGTGATGCTGCGTTTCTTTGACGCTTACCTGCGGAAGAAGGATCAACCGGGAAATGAGCTCGGTGATTTGGAGGGATGAGAGCACAACAGTTTCCGAGGCGACGAGCGATGACTTAATGTGTGAGAGGTAATTTCTATGAAAACGATACTGGGGATCACTCTAATTCTGTTTGCAACGCAGGTGTTGGGGCAAAGCTCGATTCCCCCTGGAACTATCCTTCCAGTGCAATTGAATTCTTCCTTGAATTCGCGAAAGCTCAGACCTGGGCAGGTCATCAAGGCTCGCGTGATGCAGGATGTTCCGCTGTTGTCCGGGTCGAAGATCCATGCTGGCGCAAAAGTAATCGGTCACGTGACCGACGTAAAGCGCGCGAACGGTGTGCAATTGTCCCTGCGGTTTGACACTCTAGTGGCTGGCCACCGCCAGATACCGATGACAACCGATTTGAGGGCGGTGGCATCCATGATGGCCGTGGAGGAGGCGCAGATTCCGGCGTTTGGTCCCGACCGAGGAACTTCAGAGAACGCGTGGACCACCGAACAAATCGGAGGCGAGGTGGTCTACCGTGGGGGCGGACCCGTCGCGAACGGCCTGCGGTTTGTCGGCAGGCCGGCGCCCAATGGCGTGTTGGTCCAGGTTTCCAGCAAGCCGGGAAGCGAGTGCCGTGGCGATATCGGCGGCAATGATCGGATGCAAGCGCTCTGGGTATTTTCCTCCGATGCCTGCGGCGCGTATGGTTTCGCGAATCTGGTTATAACCCACGCCGGACGCACGAATCCGGCTGGCGAGATCATCCTGGCCGCAAACCACGGTGACCTGAATGTGAGGGGTGGCAGTGGAATGTTGTTGCGTGTGATCGGCGAGAGGAATGAGTAGAGGCGTCAGGGCGCGCTAACCATGATCTAGGGTTCGGAGGTGAGACAATGCCACGGGCAATCCGCTGTATGCGGGATCGCCCGTGGCGTAGTCCGGATCACGGAGCAACGTAAGCCTCCGACTTCTGCTAACCGCCCCTGTCGGATTGATGTAACGCGCCTGCAATTTTTGGCATCTGTATCTATGTATCTGAATTTATAGTGTTCGAGTTACCGATGCTGGGTCTTGGGACAAGCAAGCAGGAGCGTGTATGAAACGGCAATTGCTTATTAAGTCCGCTGGTGGCTCTTTTATGGCCTGCGCACTCGCGTTATCGATCTTCGCGGGAGCATTTCTGTCTACTTCCGCCTGGGCGCAAGATCAACCCCCGGCACGAGATCAACCGCCGCAGGCTCCTCCGCCAGCCGCCGTCCCGGGTCAGCCGCCGACGGCGCCCTTGTCTCCTGCACAGTTGCAAGACTTGGTGGCTCCCATCGCACTCTATCCCGATGCTCTGGTGGCGCAGATTCTTGCTGCGTCCGCCTACCCCACACAAATTGTCGAAGCGGAACGATTCCTTCAAGAAAACCCGAATCTGAAGGATAAGGAATTAGGCGATGCTGTCGATCAGCAGGACTGGGATCCCAGCGTGAAAGCTCTCACCCAGTTTCCCTCTGTGCTGGCGAACCTGGACAAGAACCTGTCTTGGACCTCCGAACTTGGCGATGCCAATCTCAACCAGCAAGCCGATGTCATGCAGGCCATCCAGTACATGCGCAAGAAAGCCAAGGACGCCGGCACCTTAAAGACCACGCCACAGCAGAAAGTAGAGGACCATGGCTCCGACATTGACATTGAGCCGGCGGATCCGGATGTCGTCTACGTTCCGGAGTACGATCCTGAGTTGGTCTATGGCTACCCGGTTGGACTGTGGCCGGGCTTCTATCCTTGGTGGGGTGTGGGAGGGCCGTATCTCTCCTTCGGAATTGGTTTCGGCATCGGTCCCTTCTTCGGATTCGGTTGGGGCTGGGGAGGCTGGGGACTCGATTGGCACCACGGATACGTCCGTTTCGGAGGTGGTCCTTACGCGTTTCACAGCCACGCGTTCTATGACCGCAACGCCTACTTCCACGGAAACTACCGGGGCTTCGCGCCTTACGGGCGAGGCGACCGCGCAGCTCGTGGTTTTGCCGGAAACGGCGGCCGAGGTTTCACTGGCACTCGTTCGGGCGCCTTTGGTGGAGTTCGCCGCGGCGGGGAAGCGCGCGGCTTTTCCTCGCGGGGACGGTCCAGCTTTGGCGGCGGAGGGTTTCACGGTGGCGGTGGAGGATTTCACGGTGGTGGCGGCGGAGGCAGGCGCTAGCGGCGGGGTGAGTTGAAGCCGCTTGGGTTTGAAGCGCGCGAGGAACGAGGAAAAGGATATGAAAGGTATGACATCGCAAAAAGTCTGTTCAAGAGGCTATTGGATTGGCGCTAGTCGCGTAATTGCCGTTACCACTCTCACAGTTCTGGGATTTTCTGCAAGCTTCGCGGCAGGGCAATCCAGCGCGCAGGGAACTTCGTCCAGCGCCCCGGCCTCGATGAAGCGGAAGTTCGACCCTCCGCAAGCCGGCCAGGAGAAATTTCCTTCTGCTGCGGAAGCGACTCAGGCATTGGTTGCAGCCCTCAAGGACGGCGACCAGGCATCATTGTTGAAGATCTTGGGATCGAATGCGAAGAGCATCATATCCTCGGGCGACGATGCCGAGGACAAGAGTGATCGAGATCAGTTCGTCCAAAAGTACCAGCAGATGCATCGCCTCGTGATGGAACCCGATGGAACCACTACTCTCTACATCGGCGCGGAAAACTGGCCCACTCCAATCCCGCTGGTGCATCAAGGCAACTCGTGGTATTTCGACACCGCAGCTGGGAAGCAGGAAATCCTCTATCGGAGGATCGGGAAAAACGAACTCGCGACCATACAAGTCTGCAGCGCACTCGTCGACGCGGAGAAGGAATATTACGGGCAGTCGCACGATGGCGACTCGAACCCTCAGTATGCACAGAAATTCTTGAGTGATCCCGGCAAGCATAACGGCCTCTACTGGGAGACGTCTGCCGGAGAAGCCGCCAGCCCAATCGGTCCTCTCCTTGCCTCGGCCGCGATTGAGGATAACCGGCAACAAGCAGATAAAACGCCTCAACCCTTCCAGGGCTACTATTTTCGAATCCTGAAAGCCGAAGGAACAAAGGCGCACGGCAGTGAGCGCAGCTTTATTGTGGACGGAAAAATGACGCGCGGCTTCGCGTTTCTCGCCTACCCTGCGGAGTACCGTTCCTCGGGAGTGATGACCTTCATCGTGGATCAAGACGGAATCGTGTATGAAAAGGATCTCGGCCCCAAGACAGCCCAGATCGCAAAAACTCTAACCCGCTACGACCGAGACGCAACTTGGCGCAAGGCCGATTGAGCCGCGTCTAAAGTTAGCTTCGCTCATCGGCTAAGCTTCACAGCTGCGGTTGACGCGTTTGCTTCGCGCTACCGGCGAATATCCTTACCTGTTCTTCCCCATCGTCGTACAATCTGAAGCTGAATTGACCCGGGGAAACGCGCTCTGGATGGAACACTCGCGCGTACGCCGGCATCCAAATGCACACAACCATTCTCGTCACATTTCTGGGGATCCCTGGCATCGTGGTTTCGATGTGCAGCGCTGGCATCCTGATTTTTCTGATTGCGCTGTGGGCCGCGAAGACCAAAATCGCGCAGGCCCGTGGGCTCGACAAGATCGTAGCCTTGAGCAATTTGTGTTTCGCCGTTCCCCTGGCGGTCTTCGGAGCGGAGCATTTCTCGGCCGCCAAAGGCATCATGCAGTTGGTGCCCAAGTTTATGCCCTGGCCCCTGTTCTGGACGTACTTCGTCGGCGTTGCATTGCTCGCCGCGTCCTTGAGCGTTGCCACGAGAATTCAGGTGCGCTGGTCCGGCCTGCTGTTCGGGATCATGATGTTTCTCTTCGTGGCCATGATGGATCTTCCCGGAACGCTCGCGGAGCCCCATAACCGGTTTAACTGGATCCTTATGTTGCGCGAGATGTCGTTCGGCGGCGGCGGTTGGGTTCTTGCGGGACACGCAATGGCCAAGCGGGACGGGCATTGGGAAAAGTTAATCACGGTGGGCCGCGTAGTAATCGGTATCGTGTCTATGTTTTACGGCGTCGAGCATTTTCTGCACTCAGCCAACGTCCCCGGAGTTCCGCTCGAAAAACTGATGCCCGCGTGGATTCCGGGCCACCTGCTCATCAGCTATCTGACGGGTGCAATTCTTCTCGTCGCTGGCGCGAGCATTCTGCTCGCCAGGAAAACGCAGATGGCGGCAACTTATCTCGGTACCTGGATTGTGCTGCTGGTGTTGTTCATCTATGGGCCGTTCCTGATCGCTTCGCTGCTTGACCCGAGCACCGACGTCAAAGTTGAGGGAATCAACTATTTTGCGGACACGATGCTTTTCGCCGGAGCGATTCTCGCCCTCGGCAGCGCGACTCCCCGCACCGATTAAAATGCTGCCCGCGAACTTGTGACGAAACGGGAGCGGCGGTCAACCGCTAGTGCATCGGCACCGTGTATGCGGCACGCAGGAACAAAGACAAGCCCCGGCCAAGGTCCTGGAGGTTTATCCTCAACCGACCGGCTGACCGGAATAAGCGGGTTGCGCGCATGCAGTTTCGACGGTCTCAGAATCCACCAGTCCGGCAGCCCCATAAAGTACCGGCAGCAGTTGGCTCGGCTGATATTTGCGGCGCAGTTCTGCGACTTTTTCTGTGCCCCGCCGGTAAGCCGGCAGATACATGCGTCCCAGGAGCGGATGGCGTCCCCAAGCGCCGGAGAGTTTGTCGGCGCGCTCCTCGGTAACCAGATAATCCCGCCGCAGAATCCTAGCCACTTCTTCTTTCTGCATCTTTTCGCCCCAGGTGAGATACGAAGCTTCGTTCTTGGCGTCATCTTGCAGAAGCGCGAGCAGTACGCCAATCTGCAGGTCCTCATCTGGAAGCTGGTCCACTTCCGTGACGCCATGGGCGATCAATATTGCGTTGTTAGCGATGCCTTCAAAAAGCGTGGCGGCACGTGTATTCATGGTGAGCACGGTGGCTTCGAATCCGACTAACCCGCGCACGTACAGATCCTGAAGGTAAGCGAATGTGGTCACGTGTCCCGGCACCACTTCATGGCTGACGAGCTGTTCGAACTCAGGAAACGACATTTGTAGAGAAGCGTTGATCTCGTAAGTCGCTTCGTACTTCGGAGAGCCGTCTGCATTGCGCGCGCGCCCGATGTAGTTCATCGAACCGGAGAACCAGGCCTCTTTGATGGGCAGGAAATCGATGTTGGCACGGGGTACGCGCGCGAGTTCATGCGGAAGATGCGGTACCAGATTCTTCTCGCACAGCTCGTTCATTTGCGCGATGACCGCCGCACTGATCGCGCGAACCGAGGCCATAGGGACGATGCGATCGCGGCGCCACGCATCGACAGCGTTCAAAACGCCCGCCGGACCCGAAGTATGATACCCACCGCGCGCGAGCAATTCGGCGACACGTTCGCGCTTGGCTTCCGGCCGCGACGGCTCGGGCGCGCGGCCGGTGGATGCCATAACGCTCTTCTCATAAGGCACCCGGTTGCCTTTGCCGATAGTTTCCATGGCAAGCTCCCACATGGTTGTCAGGCAGATGTTCAGGCCTTCAAGAAAAGTGCCGCGCAGGCCACCCACTCGACGGGCCTCGACGTTAATGGCGTCCATCGACCGGATGATCTCGGTGCTCATTTCACGCAGGTAGTCCTCGACGGCCACGCTGTCTTTGCCAGTAACGCCGCCAGCCTCTCGCAGGCGTGCTGCGGTGGGATGGGTGTAAGTTGCGGGCAGCGGTTCGTCTGAAAACCAGCAGTCGGCGATAAAGCGGCCCGTGCCTGAGGGGCACATGACATCGCCTCCCCAAACAGTATCGATACCGAGAATTGCGTTGGCGATGGAAAGATCGGCTTGATTCATAGGAAGCCTCCGTTGAAATCGTTCATATCACAGCATGCCGGCTGTGGCGCGTGGTTTATTGTGGGTCGCGTTCCCATCCGTCTATTCGTTTTCGGACTTCGATTTCTTCATCGAGTTCCAATAGGTGTATACGCAGAGCGCCACGAACCCGAGCGCGGAGAGCATCTGTGAAACCGGGATGTTGTCGTAGAACGGCGTCTGGATCCACTCTTCTTTGAAGTGCGGCAGCACGCGCAGGGCTGCCCCAATCACGCCGCCGAGCGCTCCACCCGCCATCAAGCCGCCGGCAATGATGATACCTCGCTCACGAATCGTCTTACCGCGCTCTCCGCCGGTTTTTTCGGCGCGCTTGTTCACCAGGTGCGAGAGGAATCCGCCCGTCAAAATCGGCGTAGTCAGTTGCAGCGGTAGATAGATTCCGAGCGCGAAGACCATGGAGGAAAGCCCAAGCATCTCCATCACCACGGTGACCATGGCGCCGATACCGAACAAGATGTAGGGGGCGGGCTGGCCACTCATAAAGCCCGCGACCACGGCCTTCAGCGCAGAAGCCTGCGGTGCGACCAGGACTTGCCGCGGATCGCCGGGCATCGCTTCTCCGAACTGAAATGCCTTGGCCAGCAGGATGATGGTGAAACCCGCAGTGATCGCCGAGGCGATGATCGCGATGAACTTCACCTTCTCCTGTGCTGCGGGCGTGGAGCCGATCCAATAGCCGGCCTTCAGGTCGGTGATGAACTGTCCCGAGGAGCACAGAGCAACGCAGACCATGCCAGCGAGGGCCATCACGAAAAACATGCCGGTAGCTCCGGACAGCCCGAACCTCAATAGCACGACGGCCGAGACGATCACCGTTAGCAACGTCATGCCGCTGGCTGGATTATTGGCTGTTGTGGCAATGGCGTTCGCAGCCACCGTAGTGAAGAAGAATGAGAACAGGAGCGTCAGTCCCAAGCCTAATCCAACCACGGTCCAGGAAACATGAAGCTGTCCAAAGAAGGCGGCCACCGCGATCGCGCCCAGTACAACTCCGAGCAGGATGCTGATGATGGGAATGTCGCGATCCGTACGTTCCGTTTGTGGCGCTTCACCGTGGCGGAAGGCGCGCAGGGCGATGCGGAACGATCCGCAACCACGCCGCAGGGACTTGAGGATTCCAACCAATCCCGCGCTGGCGATCGCGCCCACGCCGATGAAGCGCACATAGTAGCGATAAATGTCCGCAGCCGTCATGTGAGAAATAGGGATAGCGGCGGGGTACACGGTGACATCACCCAGGTGGCTGCCGACGAACCAGATCATCGGCACCAGCACGAAGTTCACCAGTACTCCGCCGGCACAAAAGATAAGAGCAACGCGCAAGCCCATCACGTATCCAAGGCCGAGAATGAAGCCGACCGCATCGAAATTGAAGACCATGCGGCCGCGATCGGCGAGCGACCGCATTACGGGCACAAACTGAAAGTTCAGGTACTCTTTCCAGACATGAAATGTGGTGACAAAAAAATCGTAGATCGCGGCGATGGCGGTGGCCTGCAGCAGCAGCTTGGCCTGCGAACCGCCTTTTTCTCCCGTCACCAGCACTTCGGTGATGGCCGTGGCCTCGGGAAAGGGAACTTGCCGTGCATCTCGCGGACGAAGTAGCGCCGCAGGGGAATAAGGAAGAGAATGCCAAGGCAGCCGCCGGCCAGACAGATGAAGATGGTCTGCACCGGATGCGGATCGAGGTGGAGGATATAGAGCGCCGGCAGCGTGAAGACGGCGCCGGCGACGACGCTGCCGAGGCGCCGCCCATGCCGGTGATGATCACGTTCTCCAGCAGCGAGGAGCGTCGCCTGTACACGCGCGCCAGGCCGATGGCGAGAATGGAGATGGGAATCGCCGCCTCCATCCCCTGGCCGACCTTCAGGGTCGAATAGGCCGACGCCACCGTGAAGATCACGCAAAACAGGACGCCCCAGAAGAGGGAACGCCAGGTGAGTTCCGGCAATTCACCGGAGGCCGGAACGATGGGCAGATACAGTTCGCCGTCATGCAGAGGTTTATAAGCATTTTCAGGAAGAGTTTTGGTGTCGATCAATTCAGCCGACATTTGCTGTACCCTCACTCGTTGCCAGTGGACCACTCCGGCCCACATCGATCAATGACGCAGATCACAGTGCTTTGGCCCGCGACCGGTCACAATGAAAGCTGAAATACCCCCGCGGGAAAGACCGGGGAATCCAGTGGTTAGCCTCCAGGCCTTCGGCGAAGTAGAAGGCGTTAAGGCTATCTTGAGAAGAGGACGCAATGGAACCATTCCGCTTTCATCTCT